>NZ_BRVN01000013.1 GCF_026011735.1 Dietzia sp. NCCP-2495
CACAGCAGCGGAAGGAACCCACCAGTTCCTTCCGCTGCTGGCATTTCCACGTAATTGAACGGAAGAAGCCCGAAGCCGAATTGGCTTCCCATTGCACGTAAGGTGAACGTCGTGAACGATGCCCGGTCAGAGAACGCAGACCAGAGCCCCCGCCGCGGAGATCGCGACGTCCCCCGCCGTGGCGACCGCGCCGGGAGTGGAGGCCGCAGAGACAACAGCTCGTACGGGGAGCGCCGCGGTAAGCGCTACGACGGAAGCTCGCCGCGTCGCGGCGGAGACTCCGCAGCGAATGGTGAGCGTCGGGATGGTGCCGGCCGGTCCGCCGGAGACGAGCGGGGCAATGACGGCGAGCGTGCCGGCGGTCGTTCGGGAGGTCGCTCCGCAGGAGGCGGCGGCTACCGCAGTTCAGACCAGTCCCACGGCCGATCTGCTCAGCGCTCAGGAGGACCGCGACGTGCGTCGCGTCCGGGCGAGCGGGGCAGTGATGGCCGAGGTACGAACAGCCGGCGCGAAGGTTCGCGCGGCGACGGGGACCGTCGGAACGCTGGAGACAGGCGCAACGGGCCCGTTCGCAGAAGTGATGCTGACAGGCACGGAGCCGGTCGTCCCAGGCAAGAGGTCCGTGCCGCCGCGCGTGCCGATGAACCGGCGCTTCCCGAGGACATCGAGGCCTCAGACCTCGACATGGAGATCCGTCGTGATCTGCGGAGCCTGGACAAGTCCAACGCGGAGATCGTGGCGAAGCACCTCGTCGCCGCGATGCACTTCGTCGACGAGGACCCCGAGCTGGCACTCGCTCACGGCCGGGCAGCGAAGAACCGTGCCGGTCGTATCGGCGTGGTCCGGGAGACCCTGGGCGTTCTGGCGTACCGTGCCGCCGAGTGGTCCGAGGCGCTCGGTGAGCTTCGTGCCGCGCGCCGCATTTCCGGAGGCCCCGGCCTGCTGGCGATGATGGCGGATTGCGAGCGTGGACTCGAGCGGCCCCAACGTGCAATCGAACTCGCCCGCGGGGACGAGTCGCGGATGCTCGAGGGGGAGGACCTCATCGAACTTCGCATCGTCGAGGCCGGAGCGCGCGTGGATATGGGCCAGCTCGACGCGGCACTGGTGACTCTCAAAGACGCCGGGTTGTCGGCAGACGCCACCGGTGAGGAAGCCGCGCGGCTGGACTACGCCTACGCCGAGGTGTTGCTGGCCGCGGGTCACAAGGCCGAGGCGATCGAGTGGTTCGGACATGCAGTCGAGGCGGACCCCGAACAGCTCACCGACGCAGAAGCGCGTCTTGCCGAGCTGGTGGACTGAACAGCGTCGTGTCCATTTCCAGCCTTGCTACCGAGCACGATGCGCTACTCGTTGACCTCGACGGCACTCTGATCCGCGGTACCGAGCCCATCCCCGGGGTGTCTGCCGGGCTCGAGGCCTCGGGTCTTCCTGTTATTTTCGTGACAAACAACGCGAGCCGCGCTCCCGAGCAGACCGCCTCCCACCTCCGTGACATGGGTTTCTCCGCGGTCGCTGACCAGGTCATGACCAGCGCGCAGGCAGCCGTCGTGATGCTCGGCGATCACGTACCGGCCGGCTCCAGGATCCTCATCGTCGGCCACGACAGTTTTCGTGACCTCGTCAGGGATGCGGGATACGAGGTCGTGCTGTCGGCGGACAACAGGCCCGCTGCGGTCCTACAGGGGTTGTCGAGAGAGCTCACGTGGGCAGATCTCGCGGAGGGCTGTCTCGCGATTCGGGATGGTGTCCCGTGGATCGCCTCGAATACCGATGCGACCTTGCCGACAGAACGTGGGCTGCTCCCCGGAAACGGAGCCCTGGTCGCGGCGATGATGACCGCCACCGACCGTTCACCCGTGGTCGCGGGCAAGCCCGCGGCCGGGGTTCTCCTCGCCGCAGCCGCGCGGGTCGATTCCCGTCGGCCTCTAGTCGTGGGCGACCGTCTCGACACGGACATCGAGGGTGCCGTGGCCGCAGGGATGCCCTCACTGATGGTGCTGTCCGGTGTGCACGGCCCGTCGGATCTCCTCGCAGCGCCTCCGGCCAGGCGTGCAACCCACCTCGCCGACGACCTGACGGCGGTCAACGTTGCCGGGGAGGATTTTTCGATCGCGAACGCGCCGGCGCTCGTCGCGAGCGCTTCGGCCGATGCCCTGGTGGTGGAAGAGCTTCCCGACGGTCTCGTGGGCACGCCACTCGCACGGGCTGTGATCAGGCAGGGGTGGGAGCGCGGCGTGTCCCTCGTCGTGGCCGGGTCCGGGGCGGTGCGGTCCAGGCTCTCGGATGCGGGATTCACTGTCGACTAACCTGGGCTCCGTGAGCACACCTAGACCGCATCCACTTCCGGGCCCCAAGGGACTCGATACCGACGAGCTGCGGGTGACCTTCGATGACCTCCTCGCGGATTCGGTCGGTGTCGCAGTGCCGGCGGTGGACGAGCCCGAGGCTGTGGGAGACGACCAGGTCGCCGCACTCGACGGGGCACACGAACTCCTCGCTCGAGCTCTCGCCTCTCTGGATACCCAGCACTGATGGTCGCCAAGCGAATCCGACTCGACGCGGAGCTCGTCCGCCGGAAGATGTGTGACAGCCGCGAGCGTGCCCGCGATCTCATCGCCCACGGCCGCGTGATCGTCAACGGTGTTGCGGCGACCAAACCCGCGACCCAGGTCGAACCGACCACCTCCATCGCGCTGACCGCCTCGGATGAACCCGAATGGGCGTCGAGGGGTGCGCACAAGCTCGTCGGGGCACTGGACGCGTTCGACGTGGACGTAGACGGGCTGCGTTGTCTTGATGCGGGGGCTTCGACCGGCGGATTTACAGATGTGCTCCTGTCGCGGGGAGCGAGGCGCGTCGAAGCCGTGGACGTCGGCTACGGACAGCTCGTGTGGCGGCTCCGGAACGACGAGCGGGTCGGCGTCTACGACAAGACGAACGTCCGTGCACTTGGACCCGAGGACATCGGCGGCGAGGTGGATCTCGTTGTCTCCGACCTGTCGTTCATCTCGCTCGCACTGGTACTCCCGGCGATGGCCCGGTGCGTGCGGCCGGGAGGGGACCTGCTGCCCATGGTCAAGCCCCAGTTCGAAGTGGGCAAGGACCGGGTCGGGCAGGGTGGCGTGGTTCGTGACCCGTCGCTTCGGATCGAGGCGGTGACCGCAGTGGCTCGTAAGGCTTCCGGACTCGGCCTACAGGTGAGGGGATGCGTGGCCAGTCCCTTGCCGGGACCGTCGGGGAACGTCGAGTACTTTCTGCACCTGCGCAGAGTCGACGACGCGACACCCGGTGGCCTCGATCATGACGCCGAGGCCGCGATACGGACCGCGGTGGAAGAAGGGCCTCAATGACTGACACTGTTCCGACTCAACAGCGACGTATCCTGCTCGTCCCCAACGTCGGCAGGCCCGAAATCGTGGCCAAGGTCGAGCGGGTCGTCCAGGCGTGCTCCAGCTACGCCATCGCCGTCCGAATGCTCGAGGACACCGGAGTCGTCGTCGACGAATCGCTGCCCGTGGAGACGGTGCCCGACCTACCCGACGCCGCCGACGGCTGCGAGCTCGTCCTGGTGTTGGGCGGCGACGGAACGTTTCTGCGCGCATGCCAGTACGCCACGTCGGCGGACGTCCCGGTTCTCGGGGTCAACCTCGGCCACATCGGCTTCCTCGCGGAATCCGAGGTCGACTCGCTCAGCGCGGTTGTCGAACAGATCGCGCATCGCGACTACCGGGTGGTCGAGAGGATGACCGTCGAGGCGACCGTCATCCACGGCGAGAAGCGTCTCGGCCACGACTGGGCGCTCAACGAGGTGAGCATCGAGAAGGTCTCGCGCCAGGGGGTCCTGCAGGCCTCCGTTGAGATCGACGGACGGCCGGTGAGTGACTACGGATGTGACGGGATGCTCGTGTCGACGCCCACAGGGTCGACCGCGTACGCGTTCTCCGCGGGAGGACCGATCGTCTGGCCCGAGCTCGATGCGATCCTGGTGGTCCCGAACAACGCGCACGCGCTCTTCGCCCGCCCCATGGTCGTGGCACCCACCTCGAGGGTCGCCGTGGAGACCGGTGTGGACTCGGGGCCGTCCGTGGTGGTGCTCGACGGTCGTCGCGTGATCGACGCGCCCGCGGGGAGCCGCGTCGAGGTGATCCGCGGATCGAGGCCGGTCAAGTGGGTCAGACTGGACGACTCGCCGTTCACGGACCGGCTCGTGACCAAGTTCGAGTTGCCGGTCACGGGATGGCGCGGACGATCAGGTGTCCGTCCCCTCGCCTAGGGTGGGACCGTGCTCACCGAACTCCGGATCAGTGGCCTCGGCGTCATCGACGAGGCCATAGCCGACTTCTCACCAGGACTGTCCGTGCTCACCGGCGAGACCGGCGCGGGAAAGACGATGGTGGTCACCGGACTGAGGCTGTTGGCGGGCGGACGAGCGGATCCGGGTCGCGTACGCCGGGGAGCGGACCGGGCACTCGTCGAGGGGCGATTCGATCTCACCACCGCCGCCACGGTCGACGAATCCCATCGTCGGGAACTCGATGAACTCCTCGAGGACGCGGATGCCGAACTCGACGAGGACGGCAGCGTGATTGCCGTTCGACGGGTGGGCGCGGACGGTCGGTCCCGCGCCAGGCTCGGAGGTCGATCAGTCCCGGCGGGAACGCTGGCACGGTTCTGCGCTCCGGTGCTGGCGGTCCACGGGCAGAATGATCAGTTGCGACTGCTCCGGGCCGACCATCAGCGCGACGCGGTCGACACGCACGGCGGAGACGAGGCCCGGGCTGCGCTGGACGCCTACCGTTCCACCTTCCGGCAGTGGCGGGAGGCCGCGGCGTCGCTCGCCGAGCGCACCGGACGGGCTCGCGAGCTGGCCCGGGAAGCCGACCTCCTCCGCTTGGGCCTCGAAGAGATCGACGCACTCGATCCGCACCCCGGTGAAGAGGAGGAACTCGACGCACGGATCCGGCGGCTGACCGATTCCGAGGAACTGCGCGAGGTCGCCGGGCAGGCACACGAGGCACTGACGGGCGACGGTGAGTCGACCGATCCACTCGTCGGGGTGCTCGACCAGTTACGCCAGAGGCTCTCCGGCGCCGGCGATCCCGACCTGGACCCCATCGCCACCTCGTTCGGCCAGGCGATCGCCGCACTGGGAGACGCGGCGACGGAGCTCGGGCTCTACCTCGCCGAACTCCCCGTCGATGCGGCTGACCTGGATGCGGCACTCGAGCGTAGGCACGACCTGCGGACTCTCACGCGCAAGTACGGCACGGATGTCGACGACGTGATCGCTTGGGCAGAGAAGGCGCGGGTCCGCCTGACCGAGGTCGACACCTCCGATTCCGCGGTAGCGGAACTCGAGGCGACGGTGGCGCGGCTCGCAGCCGAACTCGAGGACAGGGGAGCGGCGCTCACCGAGATCCGCCGGGCCGCCGGTGCCGACCTCGCGGATCGCGTGTCCGCCGAGCTGGCGGAGTTGTCGATGGGTGGTGCACGACTCGCCGTCAAGGTCACCCCCTCCGGTGACGGACTGTCGGGGGCGACGGAGTCGGGACTCGACGAGGTGAGCCTGGAACTGGACGGACCGTCCGGGGCGGTTCCACTGGGCAAGGGGGCGTCCGGTGGTGAGTTGTCCCGCGTGATGCTCGCACTCGAGGTGGTCCTCGCCGAACGCTCCGGGGGTGGGACCCTGGTGTTTGACGAGGTGGACGCCGGGGTCGGCGGCCGTGCGGCGTTGAGTATCGGAAAGCGCCTGGCCACGCTGGCCCGGACGCACCAGGTGATCGCCGTGACCCACCTCGCGCAGGTCGCCGCATACGCGGACACGCATCTCGTGGTGCACAAGGGGACCGACGCGGGTGCGGCGGAGAACGGCGGCGGAGGTGCCGTGGTCTCCGGGGTGCGGGCAGTTGCGGACACCGACCGTGTCACCGAGCTCGCGAGGATGCTCGCGGGTCTGGACGACACGGACACCGGCCTCGCCCACGCGCGCGAGCTCCTGGACACGGCCCAACGGCAGAAGTCTCAAGCTCAACTCGACCGTTAGGGCGACACGCCGGGTCTACCTCCGTCGATGCGTGAATGACACGCGTGATACTCCTGTGCATGAAGATGTCGGGTCTGCTCAATCGTCGTTCCACCGACCTCGCCGGAGTGCTCGGCGCCGTCCGTCAGATCCCCGCGGGGTCTGCGGTCCCCAAGAAGCTCGGGCCCAAGGACGTGGCGGTGCTCGATCTCAACCGCACGTCCGCCGAGGTCGCCCGCGCCGTGGTCGCCGCCGAGGTGGCCGCAGTCGTCCACGTGCCCCGGCACGGGGAGACGATGCTGCCGCGTGCGGCGTACCGCATCCTCGCCGAGTCGACGATCCCGGTCATCGAGGACGCCGACCTGTCGACGGTCGAGGACGGCACCCGGGTCCGCATCGACGAGGGCGTTGTGTACGCGCAGAAGTCCGATGACGAGCTCGCCAGAGGTCGCGAAGCCGATTCGGCCACCCTCGTGTCAGAGGTCGACTCCGCCGAGAGCGCCTACGTCGAGTCGGCGCTGGCGCACCTCGCCAACGCCACCGAGTTCCTCAGCATCGAGCACCAGTTGCTGCTCGACGGCGAGGGCCTGCCGGAACTCGACATCGAGTTCGCGGACCGCCACGTCGTGGTGGTGACCGCCGACGAGGGCTCGGCAGAGCAGCTCGCCGATCTCAAGCCATTCATCCGCGAGTACCGCCCCGTCCTGGTGGGCGTGGACGCCGGTGCCGAGTACCTGCGCGCGGCCCGGCTCAGCGCCGACGTCGTTGTCGCCACCCCCACGTCGGTCGCCGACGAGGTCCTCACCGACGGCGCGGTTCTCGTCGTCCCGGCGGACCGGGATGGCCGGGCCGAGGGCCTGGACCGGATCACGGAGCTGGGCGTGGGCGCCACGACCTTCCCCGCGGCGGCGACCGCGCGTGACATGGCACTCCTGCTCGCCTTCCACGGCGGCGCCGAGATGATCGTCGCCACCGGCCGGACCCGCGGACTCGAAAACGCTTTCAGCGCGGACGCGACGCCGTCGTCGACCATGGTCGACACCACCGTCGCCTCGCGCCTGGTCTCGGCCGAGGCGTGCTCGACCCTGTACCGCTCGCGTGGTGCCGGGATCGGGCTGGCACTGGTCGTTCTGGCCGCGCTGCTGGCCGTCGCTGCCGTTGTCGTGGCCCGCGATTCCGCCCAGGAACTGCTCGTCTGGGCCGTGGAGGCCTGGAACACCTTCGCCTTGTGGGTCCAGGGATTTTTCAAGTGATCAGCCTGCGTCGCCACGTTCTGACGCTGGTCGCGGTCTTCCTCGCACTGGCGATCGGCGTGGTGCTGGGCTCCACGTCCGTGGCGACGTCCATCCGGGACTCCCTGGTCGAACGTCAGGAGACGACCGCGGGCCAGCTCGAGATCACGCAGCGGGAGCTGACGCAGACCCGGCTGGAGGCGGATCGTCTCGACGCCCTGGCCGGGGAGCTCACGCCGGCCGTCACCGCGGATCGGCTCGAAGACCGTCCGGTGCTCGTGGTGGTGTCTCCCGGCGCGTCCGACGAGGACGTGCGGGCGGTCACCGACGCGGTCTCGGAGGCCGGCGGAGTGGACGCGGGACGGATCCGGATCACCGACCAGGCGGTCGCCCCAGAGGCTGACGCGGAACTGTCGGCGCTCGTGGCGAATCTGCCCATCGGGACGGCCCCGGCCGCCGACGCGGACCTCGGCACCCAGCTGGGCACCGCACTCGGACGCGCCGCACTGCTGCGCAAGGAGGACGCGAAGCCACATCGTGAGGACGACGACCGGGCCACCGTCCTGACGACCCTCGCGGACGCCGGGATGATCGAGTACGAGAAGGGGACCATCCGCCCGGGGCAACTCGCCGTGGTGGTCACCGGACCGGTCGACGATGAGTCGACGGCCGCCCGCATCGCCTCGCTCTCCAGGACCCTCGACGCCGAGGGTGCCGGGACCGTCGTGGTGAGCCCGATCTCGTCCGGGGGAGGACAGGACGCCGTCGTGGCCCTGCGCTCCTCGGGGCAGAGCGACGTATCCACCGTCGACACCGTGGGCTCGGATGCCGGGCGACTGGCAACTGTCCTCGCCCTTGCCGGACAACTCGACGGGGAGCAGGGCGACTTCGGGACGCGGCAGGATGCGACCGCAGCGGCGCCGTCGCTCCCTCCGGGCCCCACACGGTGATAGCCTGAAGCCCCGTGGGGTGCACCGGAGCCGCACCAGCTTTCATCCATTCCGGAGTCTTGACACGGGAGTCCCCTTGGCACTGAATCGAGCCGCATCGCGGTCCGCGACCAAGCACATCTTCGTCACCGGTGGCGTGGCGTCGTCGCTGGGTAAGGGGCTGACCGCCTCCAGCCTGGGACAGTTGCTCACCGCCCGCGGGCTCCGGGTGACCATGCAGAAGCTCGACCCCTACATCAACGTGGACCCCGGCACGATGAACCCCTTCCAGCACGGAGAGGTGTTCGTCACAGAGGACGGAGCCGA
This sequence comes from Dietzia sp. NCCP-2495, assembly GCF_026011735.1. GTDB lineage: Bacteria > Actinomycetota > Actinomycetes > Mycobacteriales > Mycobacteriaceae > Dietzia. Next base: position 8,514 of record NZ_BRVN01000013.1, read on the forward strand.
GGCGGATCTCGACCTGGGGCATTACGAGCGCTTCCTCGACCGAGACCTGAGCGCCAACGCCAACGTCACGACCGGTCAGGTGTACTCGGCGGTCATCGCCAAGGAGCGTCGCGGCGAGTACCTGGGCGAGACGGTCCAGGTGATCCCGCACATCACCGACGCGATCAAGGAACGCATCATCGCGATGGGGGATCCGGACGCCGATGGCCGCCGGCCCGACGTCGTGATCACCGAGGTCGGCGGGACCGTCGGAGACATCGAGTCGCAGCCGTTCCTCGAGGCCTGCCGTCAGGTGCGTCACTCGGTGGGTCGGGAGAACATCTTCTTCCTCCACGTGTCCCTGGTGCCGTACCTCGCGCCCTCTGGTGAGCTCAAGACCAAGCCGACGCAGCACTCCGTGGCAGCCCTCCGCTCGATCGGTATCGTGCCCGACGGCCTGATCCTCCGGGCGGACCGCGAGGTGCCGGACGCCCTCAAGGCGAAGATCGCGCTGATGTGCGACGTCGACGTCGAGGGTGTCGTGGCCACCCCGGACGCGCCGAGCATCTATGACATCCCGCGTGTCCTGTTCAACGGTCACCTGGACACCCATGTCATCCGCAAGCTCAACCTCCCGTTCCGTGACGTGGACTGGACGGTGTGGGGCGACCTGCTGGGGCGTGTCCACGAGCCCCGCGAAGAGGTCGAGATCGCCCTAGTCGGCAAGTACATCGACCTGCCCGACGCCTACCTCTCGGTGACCGAGGCGCTCCGCGCCGGCGGCTTCGCGCACCACGCCCGGGTCAACATCCGGTGGGTGGAGTCGGACTCCTGCGCGACCGAGGCGGGAGCCCGGGAGGCACTGCACGGCGTCGACGGCATGCTCATTCCCGGTGGATTCGGTATCCGCGGAATCGAGGGCAAGCTCGGGGCCATCTCGTGGTCGCGCAAGAACAAGATCCCGCTGCTCGGACTGTGCCTCGGTCTGCAGTGCTCGGTCATCGAGGCGGCGCGCTCGGTCGGGCTGACCGGCGCGTCCTCCACGGAGTTCGAGCCCGACACCGAGCACCCGGTGATCTCCACGATGGCCGACCAGGTGGATGCCGTCGCCGGTAACGCCGACCTCGGCGGCACCATGCGACTCGGCGCCTACCCCGCGACCCTGACCAAGGGTTCGATCGTGGCCGAAGCCTACGGCTCCACCGAGATCTCCGAGCGGCACCGTCACCGTTTCGAGGTCAACAACGCCTACCGCGAAAAGATCGCCGAGTCGGGACTGCAGTTCTCGGGCACCTCGCCGGACGGCCACCTGGTCGAGTTCGTCGAGTACCCGCGGGATCAGCACCCGTTCTTCGTCGCCACGCAGGCGCACCCGGAGTACAAGTCGCGCCCGACCCGGCCGCACCCGCTGTTCGCCGCGTTCATCAAGGCCTCCCTGGACTACGAGAACGAGATGAGTCTGCCGGTGGAGCCGTGGCGTGAGGGCCAGAACGAGGGGGCGCAGGCAGAGGCCACAGCCGGGGCGGCCGCCGAGGCCGCGTCGGTCGACGAGAGCTGAGCCGTGTCGCCCTCCGGTGCCCCCGGTTCGCATGACTACCGGACCATCTCCAGTCGAGAGATCTTCGACGGCCGGATCGTCCGACTGCGCATCGACACACTGACGATGCCGGACGGGGGCACCGCGGACCGCGAGATCTGCGGTCACGACGACGCCGTGGCCGTGGTGGCCGTGGACTCCGAGAACCAGATCGTCCTGGTCCGTCAGTACCGGCACGCCGTGGGGGAGCGCCTGTGGGAGCTGCCGGCGGGCCTGTGCGACGTCGACGGCGAGCGCCCGCTCGAGACCGGGCGCAGGGAACTGCTCGAGGAGACCGGGTTCGAGGCGACCGACTGGCGGGATGTGGTGGAGATCGTCCCGTCCCCGGGCTTTAGCACGGAGCGCGTCCACATCTATCTGGCGACCGGACTGCGCGAGGTCGGGCGACCGGAGGCGACGCACGAGGAGGCGGACATGGAGATCGTCCGAATCCCGTTCGACGAGGCCGTCGACGCCGTGCTCGACGGCCGGATCGTCAACGGGATCGCGGTGTCGGGGATCCTCGCGGCCCGGGCGTTGCTCGCCCGGGACTGATCGCGGGACCAGTCGGACATGGCCGGAGACGCCGGTGTCGAGACCGCGATCCGCGGCTACCTGGACCACCTCGCCGTCGAACGTGGCGCGTCGCCCCACACCCTCGCCGCCTACCGCCGTGACCTGGACCGGTACCGCCGTCATCTCTCCTCGGTGGGGGTGACGGACCTCGCCGCGGTGAGCGAGTCACACGTCGAGGGGTTCCGCGTCGCGTTGTCGACAGCGGACCCGGAGGCGGGACGCGAGGCGCTCGCCTCCAGCTCGGTCGCCAGGTCCCTGGCGGCGGTCCGGGGACTGCACCGGTTCCTCACCCGTGACGGGGTCACCGCTGTCGACGCGGCTGCGGCGGTGACCCCGCCGAGTCCCGCGAAGCGGCTGCCCAAGGCCGTTCCGGTCGACCGGATGATCGCGATGATCGAGGCCGCCGGGGGGACCGAAACGGACACCGAGCCCGCCCGGCTCCGGGACCGGGCCATGCTCGAGTTGCTGTACGCCTCCGGTGCGCGTGCCGCCGAACTCATCGGCCTCGACGTGGACGATCTCGAGGGGCTCGACCAGCCTGGTGGCGGTTCGGTGATCCTGCGCGGTAAGGGCGGCAAGGAGCGGATCGTGCCGCTGGGCCGCCCTGCCTGCGACGCGGTGGCCGCCTACCTCGTGCGCGCTCGACCGGCACTGTCGGTCAAGGGCGGCTCGGGCAAGGGCGGCCCGGCGCTGTTCCTCAACGCCCGTGGTGGCAGGTTGACGCGCCAGACGCTGTGGAACGTGGTGACCACCGCGGCCCGGCGCGCGGGGCTGGAGGGGGAGGTCTCGCCGCACTCGTTCCGACATTCGTTCGCGACCCATCTCCTCGACGGCGGGGCGGACATTCGGGTGGTCCAGGAACTGCTCGGGCACTCCTCGGTCACCACGACCCAGATCTACACACTCGTCACCGTCGACACGCTCCGCGAGGTCTGGGCCGAGTGTCACCCCCGGGCACGGTAACGTTGCCGGGGATACGGCCCGGGCGCGGGTGAAGGCGACGAGAGGAGACGCGGGTGGCGCAGAACACTGGGGCGATGGATCCCGCGCTGTTCTCCCGCGCGGAACTGCTGGGAGCTGACGATCCTGCAGCCGGTGAGGGGTTCTCGGCGATCCCCGAACCGGAGCCACTGACCTCGCACGGTCCGGCGGTCGTCCTCTCGATGTGCAACCAGAAGGGCGGGGTCGGCAAGACCACCAGCACCATCAACCTCGCGGCCTCGCTCGCGGAGTATGGTCGCCGGGTGCTCGTGGTGGACCTCGATCCGCAGGGTGCACTGTCCGCCGGTCTGGGGATCGCGCACCACGAACTGGAACTGACCGTCTACAACCTCCTCGTGGACCACACCGTGTCCACCGAAGAGGTCCTGGTTCGCACCCGCGTCGAGGGCGTGGATCTGATCCCGGCCAACATCGACCTGTCGGCGGCGGAGATCCAGCTGGTCAACGAGGTCGGTCGCGAGCAGGCCCTTGGCCGCGCCCTGTACCCGGTCTTGGACCGGTACGACTACGTCCTGATCGACTGCCAGCCGTCACTCGGCCTGCTCACGGTCAACGCCCTCGCGTGCTCGGACGGCGTGCTCATCCCCATGGAGTGCGAGTACTTCTCGCTGCGTGGCCTGGCCCTGCTCACCGACACCATCGACAAGGTGCGCGACCGGATCAACCCTCGTCTGCACCTGACCGGCATCCTCATCACGATGTTCGACCGCCGCACGGTGCACGCACGGGACGTGTTGGGCCGGGTCGTGGAGGTGTTCGGGGACAAGGTGTTCGACACCCTCGTCACCCGCACGGTCCGCTTCCCGGAGACGACCGTGGCCGGGGAGCCCATCACGACCTGGGCGCCACGCTCGGGAGGTGCCCAGGCGTACCGGGCGCTGGCCCGCGAGGTCATCCAGCGCGGTAGGTGAGGTCTCCGATGACCGGCGCGCCCGAGCTCGACGGGCACGTGGCGCCGCCGTTCGACCCCACCGATCCGCACCGGGCGGGCGTGCCGGAGCCAGCCACCGAGCCGGACGAGACCGGCGGGTTCCGGGTCCACCTCACCAATTTCACGGGTCCGTTCGACCTGCTCCTCAAGCTCATCGACTCGCGTCGACTCGACGTGACCGAGGTGGCGCTGCACGCGGTGACCGACGAGTTCATCGCCTACACCCGCGACCTGGGAGTGGAGGCCGGACTCGAGGAGGTCACGGAGTTCCTGGTGGTGGCGGCGACGTTGCTCGACCTCAAGACGGCACGGTTGGTCCCGTCCGGCGAGGTCCAGGACGTGGAGGACCTGGCATTGCTGCAGGCGCGGGACCTGCTCTTCGCCCGCCTACTCCAGTTCCGGGCGTTCCGGCAGGTCGCCGAATTGTTCGGCGAGCTCGACCGCACGGCCCGGCACTCGTATCCGCGGACCGCGGGGCCGGACGACGAGTTCCTGGGGATCCTGCCGGAGGTCGAACTGGGCGTGGACGCCGAGCAGCTCGCCACGATCGCCGCGGTGGCGTTCCGCCCGCGTCCGGTCGACGAGGTGGGGGTGGCCCACATCCACGCGCCGGTCGTTTCGGTTCCCGAGCAGGCCGGTCGGGTCCTGGAACTGTTGAAGTTCCGGGGACGCGGTCAGTGGGTAGATTTTCGGGAACTGGTGGCCGGCTGTGAGGAGAGCCTCGTCGTCGTCGCCCGGTTTCTCGCCCTGTTGGAGTTGTACCGGGCGCGCGCGGTCGCGCTCACCCAGGAAGAGGCGCTGGGGGACCTGTTGGTGAGCTGGACGGGTGAGGACGGCGACCAGGTGACGAGGGGGAGGGACGAATGGACGTGAGTGACGACGTGCCGGTCGGGGACCGCCCGGAGGTCCCGGACGTGTCGTCGGAACCGGACGGGGTGGGTGTGACGGGCGACCCTGACGGGGGCGGGGGCGACGCCGGCACGCTGGCCGACGACGACAACGACAGCAACGACGACAACGACGACACGCTGAGCATCGACCCCGACGTGCCGCCACTGAGGGCCCGCCTCGAGGCGCTCCTCCTCGTCGTCGACCAGCCGACGGCCGAGGGGATCCTCGCGACGGCCGCCGGTGCCACCGCGGGCGAGGTCGATGCCGAACTCCGTGCCTGGCGCGACGACCTGACGGCGAGCGGCAGTGGCATGGACCTGCGGCGCACAGGCGAGGGCTGGCGACTCTACACCCGCCGCGAACTCGCCCCGTACGTCGAGCGGCTGCTCACGGACGGCACCCGCGCCACGTTGACCCGGGCGGCGCTCGAGACTCTGGCCGTGATCGCCTACCGTCAGCCGGTCACCCGGTCGCGGGTCGCGGCCGTGCGCGGCGTCAACGTGGACGGCGTGATGCGCACCCTCGTGGCGCGCGGACTCGCGATCGAATGCGGCACCGACGCGGACACCGGGGGCATGCTGTATAGGACGACAGAGCTCTTTCTGGAAAGATTGGGCCTCGCGTCGCTCGACGAGCTTCCGGACATCGCCCCGTTGCTGCCGGATGTCGACCTGGTCGACGAGATGAGTGACGACCCCGCGGAGGATCCGCGGATTCCCGTGGGACGGCGCCGCAGGGCGGCGGACCCCGAACCAGACACACCCACCACCGACGACGAAGAGATGTGACGTCCCCATGACAGAATCCGCTGGCCGAGAAGGCGCACCGGTCCGGCTCCAGAAGATCCTCGCGCAGGCAGGAGTCGCCTCACGGCGCGCCTCCGAGGACCTCATCGCCCGGGGCCGGGTCGAGGTGAATGGCAAGATCGTCCGCGAGATGGGTCTCAAGGTCGATCCCGCCACCGCGGTGATCCGCGTCGACGGCACCCGGATCGTCCTCGACGAGAAGATGGTCTACCTCGCGCTGAACAAGCCGCGCGGTGTCCACACGACCATGTCCGACGAGCGCGGGCGCCCCTGCGTCGGCGATCTCGTGGCCGACCGGATCGACGCCGGGCAGCGGCTGTTCCACGTCGGACGCCTCGACGCCGACACCGAGGGACTGCTGCTGGTGACGAACGACGGCGAGCTGGCGCACCGCCTCATGCACCCCTCGTACAAGGTGTCCAAGACCTACATGGCGACCGTGACCGGCGTCGTGGGCAAGGGACTCGGCAAGCAGCTGCGCGAGGGCATCGAGCTGGAGGACGGCCCGGCGAAGGTCGACCAGTTCTCCCTCCTCGACGTCCACGACGGACGCTCGCTGGTCAAGGTCGTCCTGCACGAGGGCCGCAAGCACATCGTCCGCCGCCTCCTCGCCGAGGCCGGGTTCCCCGTCGAGGACCTGGTGCGTACCCGCTTCGGTTCGGTCGCGCTCGGTGACCAGCGCCCGGGATCGTTCCGCAAGCTCAACCGCACCGAGATCTCCGATCTGTTCACGGCGGTCGGGCTGTGAGCGCCGCGCGTCCGAGCCGGCGCATCGCGATCGACGGTCCCGCCGGGACCGGAAAGTCCACGCTCGCCCGCACGCTCGCCGGACGGGTCGACGGGGCCTACCTCGACACCGGCGCCATGTACCGCGTCGCGACTCTGCAAGTACTCCGTGCCGGGATCGATCCCGAGGACGCCGCCGCGGTGATCAGCGCAACCGCCGATCTGCCGTTGGAGATCGGTACCGACGCCGGCGCCGAACGCATCCTGCTGGACTCCGAGGACGTGAGCGAGGAGATTCGCACCGCGTGGGTCACCGCGAACGTCTCCGCCGTGTCGGCGGTGCCGGAGGTACGCGAGAACCTCGTCCGGCTCCAGCGGAAGCTGGCTGCCGAGGGCGGCATCGTGGTTCTCGAGGGCCGGGACATCGGCACCGTCGTGCTCCCCGATGCCGAGGTCAAGATCTATCTCACCGCCAGCCCGGAGGTGCGTGCGCGGCGCCGCACGGACCAGGACCTGGCCGCGGGGCGGGAGGCGGACTATGACGAGGTCCTCGCCGCCGTGATCGAGCGCGACCGCAAGGACTCCACCCGCGCGGCCAGTCCGCTGCGCCCCGCTGAGGACGCCGTGGTGATCGACACCTCTGACCTCACGCTCGACGAGGTGCTCGAGAAGTTGGTCGCCCTCGCCGAGGGAACCGAGGCGTCTCAGGGCGCCACCGCAGAAGGGAACGCACAGTGACCGGTACCGAGGACTTCGACCTGCCCACCGGACCCGGTGAGGAGACCATCGAGGACAGCTGGGACGACGACACCGACTGGGACGCGATCGCCTCGGATTTCGCCGACGAGATCCGGGCGGAGGTCGAGGGCGTCGAGGTGCTCCCGACCGTCGCGATCGTCGGGCGACCCAACGTCGGCAAGTCCACCCTCGTCAACAGGATCATCGGCCGCCGCGAGGCGGTCGTCGAGGACGTCCCCGGCGTGACGCGCGACCGCGTGTCGTACGAGGGACTGTGGAACGGTCGATCGTTCATGGTGCAGGACACCGGCGGCTGGGAGCAGGACGCGAAGGGCATGCACCGCTCGATCGCGCAGCAGGCCGAGATCGCCATGGGGACCGCCGACCTCATCGTGTTGGTCTGCGACGGCACCGTGGGGATCACCGCCGGTGACGAGACCGTGGCCAAGACACTGCGCCGGTCAAAGACCCCGGTGATCCTCGCGGTGAACAAGGTGGACAGCGAGAAGGCGGAACTCGAGTCCGCCGAGTTCTGGGGCCTCGGCTTGGACATGCCGTTCGCCATCTCGGCAGCCCACGGTCGCGGTACCGGCGACCTGCTCGACGAGATCGTCTCCAAGCTGCCGTCCAAGGCGACCATGCGCGAGGTCACCGACGCGCCCCGCCGCGTCGCCCTGGTGGGAAAGCCGAACGTGGGTAAGTCGAGCCTGCTCAACAAGCTCACCGGCGAGGACCGGTCCGTGGTGGACAACGTCGCCGGAACGACGGTCGACCCCGTCGACTCCCTCGTGGAACTCGGCGGTAAGACGTGGCGATTCGTCGACACCGCCGGCCTGCGTCGCAAGGTGAACCAGGCCTACGGACACGAGTACTACGCGTCGTTGCGTACCCGGGGCGCGATCGAGGCCGCCGAAGTGGTGGTGTTGATGCTCGACGCCTCCGAGCCCATCACGGAGCAGGACCTCCGGGTCATCTCGATGGTCGCCGACGCAGGGCGCGCTCTGGTGATCGCGTTCAACAAGTGGGACCTCGTTGACGAGGACCGTCGGTACGACCTGGACAAGGAGATCGACCGCGAGCTGTCGAAGATCCTCACGTGGGCGCACCGGGTGAACATCTCGGCTCATACCGGCCGTGCACTGAACAAGCTTGTACCGGCGATGGAGATCGCGCTCGATTCGTGGGACAAGCGGATTCCGACCGGCCCGCTCAACACGTGGATGAACGAGGTCGTCGCGGCCACGCCGCCGCCGATGCGTGGCGGTCGCCTCCCGCGAATCCGGTTCTGTACCCAGGCCACCACCCGGCCGCCGACGTTCGTGCTCTTCTCGACCGGCTTCCTGGAGGCCAACTACCGTCGATTCCTCGAGCGCAGATTGCGCGAGACCTTCGGTTTCGACGGTTCTCCGGTGCGGGTGAACGTGCGCGTGAAGGAGCGTCGACAGCGCAAATGACCCCCGATTTCAGTCACGCAAAAGGGTGCGCTAATCTAGTCCAGTCGCCGCGAGGAGCGGAGACGGTCACGGGCTGTGGCGCAGCTTGGTAGCGCACTTGACTGGGGGTCAAGGGGTCGCAGGTTCAAATCCTGTCAGCCCGACACAATGAAGCCCCGGGACGGAGAGATCCGCCCCGGGGCTTCGTCGTGCTCGGAGCGTCTCGGCGCTACAGGACGGCGGGTATCCAGACCACATCGACGCGGCGCGGTGCGTTAGCCTTGCGCAGGAAAACCCTTGGATCGGATCGGGTTCGGGGGCCGACGCGTCGCGGAGGGGTTGAGCCGGGTGGGAGAACTTCTCATCGTGATCGGTCTGGTGGTCGTCGTAGGCGCGATCATCGGACTCGTGATCAAGTCCAGGAACAGCGGGAAGAACGCCGGACCGGGGGCTCGTGTGGATCCACTGGCTTCCGGTCAGATGGCGCAGGGGTTCGGGCCGAAGAACCTCGGTCCGGGCGCGATCGTCGCCTACGGCGGGGTCGACTACGTCGTGCGCGGGAGCATCACGCTGCGTCAGGGCGGCTTCGTGTGGTGGGAGCACCTCCTCGACGGGGGCGACGGCGCCCGGTGGCTCGGCGTGGAGGAGGACGAGGGACAGCTCGAACTCACGTGGTGGACCACCCGCAAGGGGCACGGCCTCCAGCCCTCACCCGAGCTCGTGTTGGATGACCGCGTTTACCGCGAGGACGAGTCCGGCGAGGCCCACTACACCTGTGAAGGAACGACGGGGCTGCCCCCGCAGGGACGCATGCGGTACCGGGACTACCAGACCGGCGACGGCAGTTCGCTGCTCTCGTTCGAGAACTGGGACGACGCGGGCTGGGAGCTCTCCTCGGGCCGCCCGATGTCACCGGGGGAGATGACCGTCTACCCGGCGCCGCCCGCAGCCGGCGATCCGGGGTACGTCAAGTGACCCTGCACGACCTGGACGTGGCGCCGGACGACGTCGCTGCCCGGGAACTGGGCTACCGGGTCGACACGGAACCCGCGCCGGCAGCCCTCGCGACCGAGGAGTTCGAGCACCCACACCTCCCGGTCTCGCTCAGGGCGGCGATCCTCGGGGCATCCCACGCGATCACGATGGTGGTCGACGGAGAGGACACGGTCACGGAGGAGGTGTCCTGCCGGGCTTCGGCAGGTCACGGGCTGCCCCGGGATCCTGAGTCCAGTCGAGGTCAGTGGGGGACCCACCGTCTGCGTGGTGCGGTCGAGACGCTGTCCGCTGCGGCGTTCCGGGAACTGGTGGACGATCTGACCGCCCGCGGCGAGCAGGACGAGAACGTCCTCGCGGGCCGGTTCCCGGGGGCGGCGGGCGCACTCACCGTGGTCGAGGCCCGGGCCGACGAGCGCGGCTGGCAGTGGCGGACCTGGCACCTGTACCCGGCGACCGCCGGTGGCGACGTGGTGACCACCGAGTCCACAGTCGAGGTCGCAATCTCGGGTGCGGCGATGGAGGTGGTGGCGTGAAGGGCAGGAGAGGTCTCCTCATCGCGCTGGTCGGAGGCGTGATGGCCGTGCTGCTGGGGCTCGTCCTGGTGGCGGGAGGCAAGAACGCGGTGCGCTACGTGCGTGACAACTACACGCCCACGGCCCAGGCCGCCAACACCTACGACTGCCGTGGTGACGTTGACGCGACCGTCGCCGACATCAGGGACCACGAACGTCCCGACGCGAGCCAGAAGCAGGGCGAGACCGAGTACCTGCGCTACGGCGACGACATGATCATCGTCGGCCCCTCCGGGGGACTCGGGTGTCGGGTCCAGCTCGACGAGAACTCCCGGACTCTGCAATCCGGCGGCTTCCTGTTCCTCGGCGGATCGTTCGGACCCCGGAGCCCGGCCAGTTCGTCGGGCGGGAGCTCCGGCGGGTTCGGAGCCAAGTGACCCACACGACCGGCCCAGGTGGCCACGACCAGAAGGAGAACCGGTGAACACCGCTGTCCGTTTGCCCGAACTGCTGGACGGAATCGGGCTGTCTCTGGCGTACTTCGGCGTGGGCGCCCTGGTACTGGCCGTCGGCTTCGTCGTCCTCGACGTGCTGACCCCCGGAAGCCTCCGGCAACACATCTTCATCGATCATCGACCCAATGCCGCCGCGCTCCACGCCGCCTCGTCGGTGGCCCTGGCGATCATCGTGGTCACCGTCATGACCAACGCCTCCGATGACCTGCTGTGGGGAATCGTCGACGTGGTCGTGTACGGCTTGCTCGGCGTGGTGTTCCAGGCCGTGACGTTGGTGATCCTCGAACTGGTGGTGCCGGGTCGGTTCCGTGACCTGGTGTCGGCGCCGACGTTCAGCACCGCCTCGCTCGCCGTCGCGGCGACTCTCATCGCGGTCGGCGCGGTCAACGCCGCAGCCATTGCCTGACCGCCCGCCCGTCGATGCGGGCGAGGAGGTCGTCGTCCCGTTTCTCGGCGGGCGCTGGTGGCGTCCGGTCGTCCTGGCCGCCGTGGCCGCCTGCGCCGCGTGTGGCCTGATCTACGAACTGGCCCTGCTCACCCTCGCCACCACGGTCCAGGGCGGTGGGATCGTTGCGACCAGCCTCATCGTTGCGGGCTACGTCGCGGCCCTCGGGCTCGGCGCCCTGCTCGCCAAGCCGTTCGTCAACCGCGCGGCGGCGACGTTCATGGGGATCGAGACCGCGCTCGGGTTGGTCGGTGGGGTGTCGGCGACCGCGCTGTACGTCACCTTCACCTCGCTCGGCACGCAGTCGTCCCTCGTCGTGCTGGCTCTCGCCACGGCGATGATCGGGGCGCTCGTGGGTGCCGAGGTCCCCCTGCTCATGGCGCTCCTGCAGACCGGTCGCCGCAGCGGAGCGCAGGAGGCGGGCAGGACCCTCGCCAATCTCAACGCCGCCGACTACCTGGGGGCGCTCGTGGGTGGTCTGGTGTGGCCGTTCCTGCTGCTCCCGGTGATGGGGATGCAGCAGGCCACGGCGGTGACCGGTTTGGTCAACATCGGCGCGGCAGCGATCCTCCTGGCACTCGTTCTCCGCCATTTCCTGCCGCGTGCACGGACGATCGCGGCGGGATTTTCTCTGGCGGTCGTCGCGGTCCTGCTGGGTCTGTTGCTCGTCGCCGTCGACGACGTGACCGAGTGGTCCAGGGCGCGCCTCTATCCCGACCCCGTGGTGGCCCACTCGCAGTCCGCGTATCAGGAGATCGTCGTCACCAGCGCCAGGTACAACGGGCGTACGGATCGGCGCCTCTATCTGGACGGGACACTGCAGTACTCGAGCCTGGACGAGTACCGCTACACCGAGTCGTTGGTCCAGCCCGCGATGTCGGGTCGCCCAGCCGAGGTGCTCATCCTCGGCGGCGGTGACGGGCTGGCGGCGCGGGACGTGCTGGAGGTCCCCGGTGTGAGAAGGGTGGTCCAGGTGGAACTGGACCCGGCCGTCCTGGAACTCGCCAGGACGGTGTTGTACGACGACAACGCCGGGTCGCTCGATGACCCGAGGGTGGACGTGGTCGCCGATGACGCGTTCACGTGGCTCCGCCGGGGAGGCGACGGGATGGTGCCGGCCGGAGGATTCGGGGCCGTACTCGTCGATCTCCCGGATCCTCGTAATGCGGCCCTGTCCCGCCTGTACTCGCAGGAGTTCTACGCGATGATCCGGCGGGTGGTCAGCGAGGACGGACTCATGGTGGTGCAGTCGGGCAGCCCGTACTCCACACCTCATCAGTTCTGGCGCGTCGAGTCGACGGTCCGCTCGGCCGGCTGGGGCACCACGCCCTATCACGTCCACGTCCCCACCTTCGGTGACTGGGGCTACGTGCTGGCGGGGACAGGACAGGAGCCGCCGCCTCTGCGGCTCCGGCAGGACGTGGACGGACTGAAATACCTCGACGAGGGGGTGCTGGCAGCGGCAGGTGAGTTCGGCCGGGACGTCAGCCCGCTGGATCTGGCACCGTCCACGCTGGACCAGCCCAGAATCCTCGACGACTCCCGGCGCGGTTTCGAGCGGTGACTCCGGCGCGCCCGGTCACCGTGACTCCGGCGCGCCCGGTCTCGGTGTCCCGGGGTACCACGTCACGGTAGCCATGGCCGCAGTCGGCCCGGACGAATCGCTCGAGGTCACTCCTGGCGGAGAAGAGCCGCCGTGTACCGGGGCGCTCCTGGGATGATGTGATGGTCCCGATAGTCGAGACCCTGGTGGAACACCGTCGCCCGGACTCTCGTTGTATCGGGTGTGTAAGCCGTGACAACGACGCGTTCTTCTCGAGCGCGGGGCGAGGAGGGGCGCATGGTCGGCGACGGAACGTCGCGCACGGCGCGGGGGAGGATCGTGTCCGATGTGGACGCGATGTGTCGCGGGGAAGGTGAGCCCCCGGTCCCTGAGCTGTCGGATCGGGCAGCACTGCTCGTGGCGTGCGGACTCGTCGAACCCCGGATCGTCGACGTGGTGCGCACCCGCCTTCGGCACAACCTCCCGTTCCCCACGGTGGGGGGCTTCCACCAGGTGCGGATCATCGAGGAGCAGCGTCACGACCTCCGGCGGATCATCGATTCCCCGGCGTCGTCGATGCTGCGCATGGCCCTACGGACCCGCCTCGCCGAGTTGGACCGCAAATACCTGGTCCTCCGGACGGGATTCACGCGGGGGACCGGTGTGTTCGCGTTCCGCGTGAAGGACATCCGGGCCGATCGCCGTCGGGGAGTCCATCTGGACACCGATGATCGTGGCCGACTCTTCGACGCCCTCGCCTCCACTCCGACGATGGCCCCGGTGCCCCTGGTCCCGCGCACGCTCGCTGAATTGGGAACCGTGGCCGCGGCCTACGGGCAGCGGGGGATGGGTCGGGTCACTCTGCCGCACCGGGTGCAGACGGTCGTCGAGTCGCTGCCGGCGATCCCGCACATCCGCGCCGATCGCCGGAGGATTCCGGAGATGTACACCGCGATGATCATGGAGGTGGGTGGTCTGTACGACCGGTTGCTCGTGGCATATCGCCGTGGAGGTCGGTCGGTCGAGGAGATCCGGCTCCAGTTCGATGCGGAGACCGAGGTGATCGGGCTCTCGGGTGACCTGTGCCGGCTCCGCGAGGCCGCCGCGGCGTCGTCGTTTGCCCCGGCGAGTGACGGGTTCACCACGTTGACCGGGCTGGGTACCCACATCGATGGGGCGTGGGCGGAGGTCCTCGAGCGTGCGGTCGCGTTCCGCGAGCTCGTCGAATCGGTCGAGGCCCGTGCGCAGGCAGCGGTCGCCGAGGCGGAACGCTACGCCGGGATCGCGCGCGAGAACGGGATGCGCCCACACTCTGCGCCGAACAGTTCGAGCCAGGCGGACCTCGCTGCCGAGCGCCTGGCAGCCCGCGCCGGGGACCGGATACTGTCGACGGAGGCGATGCGGCGGCTACGCGGTCAGATCGACTCTGACCTGTAGCTCAGCGACCGGTGGGCCGTGCAGCCGTACCGGGCCCGGCCTGCGTACGGTGGTGGCAACTGTTCGTGACAGGGAAGGACCTCGCGCGTGGGATTTGCCAACCGCTTCTGGAAGCTGATGGGCTCCACCCAGGGCCGGGATACGTCACGCGCGCAGAGCGCGGTGGACGCCTCCCACGGGTTCGACGACTGGGCGGCGGGACTGGATGATGCCGAGTTCGCCGACGCCGCCCACGGGCTCACGCTTTTCGGTGACTCCGCTGACGACCAGGCGAGATTCCTCGCTCTGGCGCGGGAGGCCGCCACCCGCACGGTCGACTTGAGGCCGTTCGACGTGCAGCTGCAGGGCGCACTGCGGATGTTCGCCGGCGACGTGGTCGAGATGGCCACAGGCGAGGGCAAGACGCTCTCGGGGGCGATCGCCGCCGCGGGCTACGCCCTCCAGGGGCACACCGTCCACGTCATCTCGGTGAACGACTACCTCGCGGCCCGCGACGCCGCGTGGATGGCCCCGATGTTCGAGCTCCTCGGACTCTCCGTCGGTCATGTCACCGAGGCCTCTACTCGTGTCGAGCGCAGGGATGCCTACGCCTGCGACATCACCTACGGCTCGGTCTCGGAGATCGGGTTCGACGTCCTGCGTGAGCAGTTGGTGACGAACCCGGACGATCTCATCTCCCCGTCGACGGATGTGGCGATCATCGACGAAGCGGATTCCGTGCTGGTGGACGAGGCCCTGGTTCCTCTCGTGCTCGCCGGATCCACCTCCGGTGAGGCCCCCACTGGTGAGGTGTTGGCGGCGGTGAGGAAGCTCCGTCCGGGGCGCCACTACGAGACGGACTCCGAGCGACGGAACATCTTCCTCACCGAGGACGGCGCTGCCGCGATCGAGACGGAACTGGGGATAGACGATCTGTACGACGAGGACCATGTCGGGACCACTCTCGTCCAGGTGAACGTAGCGCTCCACGCCTGCTTCCTGCTGCGCCGGGATGTCGACTACATCGTCCGTGACGGGCGGGTACAACTGATCAACGCTTCTCGAGGACGCGTCGCCGAGCTCCAGCGCTGGCCGGACGGACTGCAGGCCGCGGTCGAGGCCAAGGAGGAGGTCGCCGTCTCCGAAGCCGGGAAGATCCTCGACAGTCTCACCGTCCAGGCGTTCATCGGCCGCTATTCCAAGGTCTGCGGGATGACCGGGACGGCGCTCGCCGCCGGCGCCCAGCTCCGTGAGTTCTACTCCCTGGGTGTCTCACAAATCGAACCGAACCGGCCCAACATCCGGTTCGACGAGGCCGATCGCACGTACATCGACGTGGACAGCAAGACCCGCGCGCTCGTCGACCACATCGCCGAGGTGCACGGCACGGGGCAGCCGGTCCTGGTCGGCACCCATGACGTGGCCGAATCCGAGGAGTTGGCGAGTCGGCTGGCAGAGAAGGGCGTCACGTGTTCTGTCCTCAACGCCAAGAACGACGAGGAGGAGGCGACGATCATCGCCGAGGCCGGCGATATCGGGAACGTTACCGTCTCCACCCAGATGGCCGGACGCGGAACCGATATCCGACTCGGCGGATCGGACGAATCCCGGCGTGACGAGGTGGTCGACCTGGGTGGCCTCCACGTCGTGGGTACCGGTCGGCACCGCACCGAACGTCTCGACAACCAGCTCCGCGGCCGCGCCGGCCGCCAGGGAGATCCGGGGAGTTCGGTGTTCTTCGCCTCGATGGAGGATCCCGTCGTCACGGCCGCGCTGGAGGCCGAGAAGATCCCGACCGCCCATGATCGGATCTCCGGCCTGCTCAAGGGGAATCGCGGGCGCGATGCCGTCGACCACGCGCAGCGGGTCACCGAGGGGCAGATGCTGGAGATCCACTCCAACACATGGCGCTACAGTCGCCTGCTCGCCGAGCAGCGTGACATCCTCGCCGAGCGACGCTCGGCGCTGCTGCTGACGGAGAAGGCCTTCGACGAGCTCACCGCGCACGATCCGGACAGGAGCGCGGAACTCGTCAGCGCGCACGGTCGTGATGCGGTGGTCCGGGGATGCCGGGAGATCGCGCTCTGGCACCTCGACCGTGGTTGGGCTGAGCACCTCGAGGCGATGAACGACGTGAGGGAGTCGATCCACCTCCGTGCGCTCGGGCGCGAGAACCCACTCGACGAGTTCCACCGGATCGCGATCGACCATTTCCGGGATCTCGCCTCCGATGCCGTCCGTGAGACGGAGAAGACATTCGCGGACATCGAATTCACCGATTACGGGGTGGACCTCGCCGCGAACGACATGGCCCGACCCACCTCCACGTGGACCTACATGGTCCATGACAACCCGATGGCAGCCGGGGGCAGCGTCTTCTCCGGGATGATGTCCACATTCCGATGAACGCGGCGCGCGACGGCAAGCGGGAGACCGACCTCCGGGAATGGCGGACGGGCGAGGGCAAGGTCCTCGGTGCCAAGATCCCGCCACCGCGCGGAGGGCACCTCTCCGCGGCGATCCCGCCCGGTCTGGAGTCCGATGATCCGGCGCGCGGACCCGAGATCAGTGATCGGTTCTGGACCCTGCCGAACGCGATCTCACTGGGGCGCATCGCACTGATCCCGGTCCTGGTCGCCACCATCCTCGGCTGGAAGGACCCGACGCTGGCGTTGTGGCTCCTCGGAGTGCTCGTCGTCTCGGACTGGCTCGACGGCAAGATCGCGCGCCTGTGGAACATGCGGTCGACGTGGGGGGAGAGGCTGGACCCGATCGCGGATCGGATTCTCGTCGCCGTCGTCCCCGTGACCTTCGCCATCGCCGGGTACATCCCCCTGTGGGTCGTCGTGGTGCTCCTCGCCCGGGACGCGCTGCTCGTGGTGACCCTGCCGGTCTATCGCCGTCGGGGACTCGAACCCGAGGTGACATATCTGGGTAAGGCGGCGACCTTCGCGCTGTTCTGGTCTCTCCCGCTATTGTCGGCCGGTCACGCCGGGGTCGCCGGGGCGGAGGCCCTCAAGGTCGTAGGCGAAGCGTGCCTGTACTGGGGCGTGGGTCTCTATGCGTGGAGCGGGAGCATCTACCTCTGGCAGGCGCGTCGGATCGCAGTGGCGATTCGGCCTCATCGGGTCGGATCGGCTGATGGGACCCGCCCGCACAGTGTGTAATGTCGCCAGTTGGAATTCTTCAGTGAGCCACTCGAGAAGGGCACGCCTGTGAGCGATCAGAACATCCCCGACCAGCTTCGGTACACCGACGAGCACGAGTGGGTTGAGCGGGTGTCGGACACCCGGGTTCGTATCGGGATCACCGAGTACGCGCAGTCCAAGCTCGGCGATATCGTCTTTGTCCAGCTTCCCGAGGTCGGCAGCGAGACCGAGACCGGCGAGCCGTTCGGTGAGGTCGAGTCCCCGAAGAGCGTCTCGGATCTCTTCGCGCCGCTGACCGGCAAGGTCGTCGAGACCAACTCCGCGCTCGAGGCGGCGCCGGAGCTGGTCAACTCGGATCCGTACGGCGAGGGCTGGATCATCGTTCTGGAGGTCGCAGACGCCGATGACCTCGAGGCGCAGCTGGAGCAGACGCTCGATTCGGACGGATACGCCAAGGTCACCGAAGACTGAGTGGGCCCAGAAGCCCGCCCCCGCCCACGCGGACGGGCCGTCCGTCATAGAATCAATTGCAGCGCACCGTGAGCCCAACGCCAGGGCTCAGACGAGGAGAGACGAACGTGACCGAGAACAAGAACATGCCCGAGGCGACCGCCGAGACCACCTCTGTCTTCCGCGCCGAGCTCCTCAACGAGACCGATCAGCAGTCCGCACCGTCGGATTCGTCGGTGACGGGTGTCGAGGGGCTGCCCGAGGGCCAGGCGTTGCTGGTGGTCAAGCGGGGACCGAACGCCGGTTCGCGTTTTCTCCTCGACCAGGGGACGACCTCGGCCGGGCGTCACCCGGACAGCGACATCTTCCTGGACGATGTCACCGTGAGCCGCCGTCACGCCGAGTTCCGGCGTGAGGACGGCGGGTTCACCGTCGTCGACGTCGGATCGCTGAACGGCTCCTACGTCAATCGCGAGCCGGTCGACTCCGCTTCGCTGTCGAACGGCGACGAGGTGCAGATCGGTAAGTTCCGCCTGGTGTTCCTGACTGGCACGCCCGGGCAGTGACCGTAGCCGGCCACGGCGCCGCCGAGGAGAAGCACCTCTCCATCGGCGGCGTCATCGCACTACTCAGTCCGGAGTTCCCGGACCTGACGGTGTCGAAGGTCCGATTCCTGGAGAACGAAGGTCTTGTCACGCCGGAACGGACCCCGAGCGGATACCGGCGCTTCAGTGTCGAGGACAGGGAGCGTCTCCGGTACGTCCTCACCGCTCAGCGGGACAGGTACCTGCCTCTCAAGGTGATCCGTGAGGAGCTCGAGGCTCTCGACGCCGCGATCGCCGACGGTTCCACGACGGCGCTCAGGCCCCGGCCGGGCGCCGACTCCGTCCCGGGCTCTGAGCCGGATGACTTCCGGAGCGATTCGCTCAAGAGGCTGACCAGGGAAAACGTGGTTGACCAATCCGGTGTTGATGCCTCGCTCGTCGACTCGCTCATCGACGCCGGG
Source organism: Dietzia sp. NCCP-2495 (assembly GCF_026011735.1). Lineage (GTDB taxonomy): Bacteria > Actinomycetota > Actinomycetes > Mycobacteriales > Mycobacteriaceae > Dietzia. The sequence goes on from NZ_BRVN01000013.1 coordinate 27,204, forward strand.
CTCATCGCGGCCGGTCAGGGTGGGTTCTACGACCCGGAGGCTGTTCTCATCGCCCGTACGGCACACGACCTGGCTGGCCACGGTGTCGATGTACGTCACCTGCGCGGGTTCCGGACCGCAGCTGACCGGCAGACCGGTCTCATCGAGCAGATCGCCGGGCCGGTCGCCAGGCAGAGCGACGCGGATGCGCGAGACCGCGCGGCGGAACTGGCGCGCGAGATCGCCGCTCTGTCCGTGGCGTTGCACTCGACGCTGGTGACCGTCGCTGTGCGACACGCGCTCGAATCCTGATGCCGGGGCCGTACCCGGAACAGGGGCCGGTCGGTGTCGCGGACGCCGGGCCGGGTCCGCTCGCCGTGCCAGGATTCAGGGCTACGCTGGAGTCGTCGAGAGGCGGAGAATATGGGGAGCAACATGCGCGAGGTCGACGTCGTCGGAATCCGTTTCGAGGAGCCCGAGTACGCACCTGTCCTGATCCTTCACGAGAAGGAAGGGGGACGGTATGTGCCGATCTGGATCGGAGCGGCCGAGGCCGCCGCGATCAGCCTCCAGCAACAGGGGGTCCGGCCGGGCCGGCCGTTGACCCACGACCTCGTGGCGACCCTTCTAGACACGTTCTCGCACCCGCTCGACAGGGTCGAGATCGTCGGGGTGGCCGAGGGGACGTTCTTCGCCGAGCTCGTCATCGGTGAGACCCGCGTGTCTGCGAGGCCGTCAGACGCCGTGGCGGTGGCGCTGCGGACCGCGTCCCCGGTGATGGTGAGCAGAGAGGTTCTCGACGAGGTCGGGATCTCGCTCGCGGGACAGGGCGACGAGGAGGTCGAGGCGTTCCGCGAGTTCCTCGACAACGTGAGTCCGGATGATTTTCTCGGAGAGGGTGGACCTGCCGAGGAACCCGGTGGGGCCTCGTCCTGAACGTCAGTGACCTGCAGAAATGGAAGTCACAGGAGTCACACGGCTACCTTCTCGCAGGCAGGGACAGACTCTAAAGTTCAAGTTGAGGTTGAGGATTACCGCGTGTCCTATTGATCGGGGGGCGCACCACGCCTAGCGTTGCCCTCACGTGAACTACACCGATGGTGTTCGCGAGATCAGGATCCGGGTCGTTTCGACCCGGGACAGGGCGGCTGCGACGAGCGGCTGCACCCACAGCTTGAGGGAGCAAACGTGGCCGACAACACCCGGGTTCCGGAGCCGACCGTCATCACCGGAGCGGAGAGCCTTTTCGGCGAGGCGGACGAGGCCACCCAGGGCTCGTTCGACGAGGTGTCACCCGGGCTGTTCCCCGATGACGGGATCCCTGACGGGACGAGTGGCTACCGTGTCCCGATCGCCTGTCAGATCGCCGGGATCACTTACCGGCAGCTCGACTACTGGGCCCGCACCGACCTCGTGGTGCCCTCGATCCGCAACGCCGCGGGTTCGGGAAGCCAGCGCCTGTACTCATTTAAGGACATCCTGGTCCTGAAGATCGTCAAACAGCTGCTCGACACCGGCATCTCCCTCCAGAACATCCGTAAGGCCGTGGACCAGATCCGGTCCCGTGGCGTTCAGGATCTCGCCACCATCACGCTCTTCTCCGACGGTCGCACCGTGTTCGAGTGCACCTCGAAGGAGGAGGTGTTCGACCTCCTCCAGGGGGGTCAGGGTGTGTTCGGTATCGGTATCGGTGGCGCCATGCGCGAGCTGGCCGGATCCATTTCCGAATTCCCGGCCGAGACCGTCTCGGACGAGGACGTCGTCGCCCCCGTGGAGGACGAACTCGCGGCGCGTCGTCGTGCCCGGGCCTCGCGGCGTACGGGGTAACGGCTGTTCGTCGTCTAGACTCGAGGGCGCGATCACGCGACTCACGGGAGAGTCCTGCGGTGAAGATGCCGTGGGCGCCGAAGGAGCAACCCTCTCCGAGAATCTCTCAGGCACCAGGACCGTGTAGTCACTGACCGCCTCTGGAGAGCGGTGGAACCGACCACCCGCCCACGGGGAAAGCCCGGCTCGCGTGCGAGTCCGGGTGAATCTCTCAGGCGCCGGCAGGATCCGGCAGGGGACAGAGCGGAGAGGCTAGCACCGGCCCGCAGGTCACCCACCCGGGTGGCCCCGCCCTTCGAGGAGCACCTGTGACGACGACCCCGCACACCGCCCGGACCGGAGGCGAGTTTGTCTCCCGCCATCTGGGCCCTGATGCCACCGAGCTCAACCGGATTCTCGAGACCATCGGCGTCTCGTCCCTCGACGAGATCGCGAGCAAGGCGTTCCCGTCGGTCATCGTCGACGAGGTCGGCTCGGACGGTCGTGCGGCAGGTATCGACGCGCTGCCCGAGCCCCTGTCGGAGGCCGACGCCCTCGCGGCACTGCGTAAGCTCGCCAAGCGCAACACCGTCGCCGTGTCGATGATCGGACAGGGCTACTACGACACCCTCACCCCTCCGGTCCTCATCCGGAACATCATCGAGAGCCCGGCCTGGTACACCGGTTACACGCCGTACCAGCCGGAGATCAGCCAGGGCCGTCTCGAGGCGCTGCTCAACTTCCAGACCATGGTCTCGGACCTGACCGGCATGGACATGGCCAACGCCTCCATGCTCGACGAGGGCACGGCCGCCGCTGAGGCCATGACGATGCTGCGGCGGGCCAACCGCAAGTCCAAGAGCCCCCGCTTCGCCGTCGACGTCGACGTCTTCCCCCAGACCGCGGCGATCCTCGCCACCCGGGCCGAGCCGCTCGGCATCGAGCTCGTGACCGCCAACCTCATCGACGGTGGGCTCCCGGAGGGCGATTTCTTCGGCGCGCTCGTGCAGACCCCCGGTTCCTCGGGTCGTGTCGCCGACGTCTCCAAGCTGATCGAGCAGTGTCACGAGCGCGGCGTGATGGTCGCCGCGGGCGTCGACCTCCTGTCTGCCACGGTCCTCACGCCGGCCGGGGAGAAGGGCGCGGACGCCTGCTTCGGCAGCACCCAGCGTTTCGGCGTGCCGATGGGCTTCGGCGGCCCCCACGCCGGCTTCCTCGCGTGCCGGACCCCGCACGCCCGTAACCTTCCCGGCCGCCTCGTCGGTGTGTCGACCGATGCGGACGGCAAGGTTGCCTACCGCCTCGCCCTCCAGACGCGCGAGCAGCACATCCGCCGTGACAAGGCCACGTCGAACATCTGCACCGCGCAGGTGCTCCTCGCCGTCCTCGCCGCGATGTACGCCTCCTACCACGGTGCGGAGGGCCTCACGGCGATCGCCCGGCGGGTCCACGCACACGCCGCGGTGCTGGCTGACGGCCTCGTGATGGCCGGGGTCGATGTGGTCCACGACGAGTTCTTCGACACCGTCCTGACCCGGGTTCCGGGGCGCGCCGACGAGGTGCTCGCCGCCGCCACCGAGCGCGGGATCAACCTGTGGAAGGTCGACGACGACCACGTGTCCGTCTCGTGTGACGAGGCCACCACCGGCGACCACGTCGCACTCGTGCTCGAGGCATTCGGCGCCCGGGTCGCGGACGTGGCCGACGCCGCCGAGCTCGAGGTGCTCGTCGATCCGACCTACGGCGACCGGACGAGTGCTTTCCTCGAGCACGAGGCGTTCGTCCGATATCGGACCGAGACCGCGATGCTGCGGTACCTGCGCGCGCTGTCCGACAAGGACATGGCGCTCGACCGCACCATGATCCCGCTGGGTTCCTGCACGATGAAGCTCAACGCCACCGCGGAGATGGAGGCGATCACCTGGCCGGAGTTCAACGCACTCCACCCGTTCGCGCCGGCCGACCAGACCGAGGGCATCCGTCAGCTGGTCTCGGACGTCGAGCAGTGGCTGGTGGACATCACCGGCTACGCCGCGGTGAGCTTGCAGCCCAACGCCGGAAGTCAGGGTGAGTACGCGGGCCTGCTGGCGATTCGTGAGTACCACCGTTCGCGCGGAGACGAGGAGCGGACCGTCTGCCTCATCCCGTCCTCGGCGCACGGCACCAACGCCGCCTCGGCGGTCATGGCCGGGTTGAAGGTCGTGGTGGTGGCCTGCCGGGAGAACGGCGACGTGGACGTGGACGACCTGCGGGCTAAGGTGGACAAGCACGCCGCGGAACTCGCGGCGATCATGATCACCTACCCGTCGACGCACGGTGTCTACGAGCACGACATCGAGGAGATCTGCGCGGTCGTCCATGATGCCGGCGGCCAGGTCTACATCGACGGGGCGAACCTCAACGCGCTCGTGGGCGTCGCCCGTCCCGGTCGCTTCGGTGGCGACGTGAGCCACCTGAACCTCCACAAGACCTTCTGCATCCCGCACGGTGGTGGCGGACCGGGTGTCGGCCCGGTCGCCGTGGCCGAGCACCTGCGCGAGTTCCTGCCCGGTCACCCGCACGTGGACGGGCTCGGGTCGGGCGGTGTGGTCTCCGCGGCCCCGTTCGGTTCGGCGTCGATCCTGCCGATCACGTGGGCGTACGTCCGGATGATGGGTGCGGACGGGCTCCGGAAGGCCACCCTGACGGCCATCGCCAACGCCAACTACCTGGCCCGCCGAATCGGCGAGCACTTCCCGGTCCTGTACTCGGGTGACGGCGGGTGGGTCGCTCACGAGTGCATCCTCGACTTCCGTCCGCTCATCGACACGGTGGGCGTCTCGATCGACGATGTCGCCAAGCGGCTCGCCGACTACGGGTTCCACGCGCCCACGATGAGCTTCCCCGTCCCCAACACCCTGATGGTGGAGCCGACGGAGAGCGAGAACCTCGCGGAGCTCGACGCGTTCTGCGACGCGATGGCCGCCATCCGGGCCGAGATCGACCGCGTGGCCGCGGGCGAGTGGACGGTCGAGGACAACCCGCTGCGGGGTGCGCCCCACACCGCGGAGAGCGTATCGGCGGACGAGTGGGACCACGCGTACCCGCGTAGCGTGGCCGGCTACCCGCTGGGTTCGTCCTGGCGCCCCAAGGTGTGGCCGGCCGTCCGCCGGATCGACGGCGCCTACGGCGACCGCAATCTGGTGTGCTCCTGCCCGCCGCTGGAGGCATTCGCGGAGGACTGAGGAGCTCGTCGGTCCGGCGTTGTCGTACCCGCATGACACCGTGCGGGTATGACGACGACCGGACCCGGCACCGTTCCACCGCTCCCTGAGGCCTGCGCCAGCTGGTGCCGGGCCCAGCCACCCACCGTGATGGTGGCGGACGAGTACGTGGAGGTCGATCTGGACCTCTGGCACGACCGTTTCGCCCTGCACGGGATCGACCTGCTGCTCCGGGGCGGAGGGCCGGACGGGGAGACGACGGACACCGGCACCGCCTATCTACGGCGGAGCGATCTATGGGCGGCCGGTCGACGGGCCCGTGGGAGCCTGGAGGAGGCCGTCACCGCGCTCTACATGTGCGCGGCCTGGCTGTCGGCTCACCCGACGCGGTCGGGGATAACCCGCCGCTTCCCGGACTTCCGGGTTCCTCGACGACGCGACGGGAGCCGGTGGCAGCACACCTCCGCGGATGGCTTCCCCCTGGTCCTGTACGAGGTGGTGGACTTGGTCGATTCGCCCGGCGAGGCCCTCAATCTCCTCAAGTACGGTGCGCCGTGGGGCCGGGGTGCAGGTGGCGTCCCCGATCTCGGCTATCCATTGGCGTCGTTGTATCTGTCATCTCTCGCCATGGCGTGGTCGGACCAGTGGATCGTGCCGGTGGACCCGGCGGGGGTCGGGACACTGATCCACGCGGGCTGGACCGAGGTGGACTCGTTCTCGCGACTCACCCCGCGCCGTTTCGAGCGCTACCAGGAGGTGGTACATACGTGGGCCGCGCAGTCCGGGGTGGATCCGCTGGTAGTGGAGATGTGGCTGGTCCGCGCATGGCACGAGCGCTGCGCACTTAACTCTCCGTGGGCTGCCTCGATACAGGTTCCTCGGGGAAGGCGGTCTCCCTGAGAACGAGGAGGGTCTATGGTCCTGCCATGACTCCTCGTACCGAGACCGTCGGCGTCCGGGTCGGTGAGCTCGAGGTCCTCGTCTGGGACGCCGAGTCACCCGCGCATGGCGACCAGGCCGCCCCGACCGTGGTGGCACTCCACGGCTTCCCCGAGAGTGCGTGGGAGTGGCGGTCCGTCGCCGAGATACTGGCCGCGGCCGGTATCCGGGTCGTGGCCCCGATGCAGCGCGGATACTCACCCGGGGCCAGGCCACCGTCCGTCGAGGACTACGCGATCGAGAGGTTGACCGAGGACGTGCTGACGGTCGTCGAGCACTTCGGCCTCGGTCCCGTGCACCTGCTCGGTCACGATTGGGGAGCGAGCGTCGCGTGGTGGATCGCCGGGCACCATCCGCATCGGCTCGCCTCGATGGTCGCGGTGTCCGTTCCCCATCTCGAAGCGTTTGCGGACGCCCTGGCTGCCGATCCGGACCAGCAGGAGCGCTCGGCTTATTTCGCCTTGTTCCGGCAGGCGGGCAAAGCCGAGGATGTGCTCCTCGAGGACGGGGCACAGCGACTCAAGGCGATGTTCGGCGGGGACGTGCCCGAGGACCTGATGGCCGCGCACCTCGAGATGATCGGGAACAGGGAGGGCCTCACCGGCGCCCTCAACTGGTACCGGGCGATGCGGCGGTACGCGGTCCCGGATGTGACGGTGCCCACGACGCTGATCTGGGGTGAGCAGGACCTCGCGATCTCCCGAAGTGGGGCCGAGGCCACCGCCGACCAGATGGCCGCGGACTACCGTTTCGTGCCCGTGGCGGGGGAAGGGCACTGGTTGCCGGAGACGCGCCCCGACCTCATCGCGACGGAGGTCCTGGGCCGGATACGGTGAACGCCCCCACCACCTCGCAAGTCGGCGGTAGGGGCGTTCAGTCAGACGCCGTAGGCGCTACTCCTCACGCAGTTCGCGCTTGAGGAGCTTGCCGGACTGGTTGCGGGGCAGCTCGTCGACAAACACGACGCGCTTGGGCACCTTGAACGGTGCGAGATGAGCGCGGGTCCCGTCGATGATCTCGGACTCGGTCGCCTCGGCACCGTCCTTGAGCACCACCACGGCGGTGACCGCCTCGATCCACTTGGGGTCAGGGGTACCGATCACCGCGACCTCGGCGACCCGCTCGTCCTGGTATACGGCGTCCTCGACCTCGCGTGAGGCCACGAGGACGCCACCGGTGTTGATGACGTCCTTGATGCGGTCGACCACCTCGAGGAAGCCCTCGGAGTCGCGTACGACGAGGTCGCCGGAGTGGAACCACCCGTCCCGGAACGCCTCCTCGGTGGCGTCGGGCTTGTTCCAGTACCCGCTGCACAGCTGGGGCGAGCGGTACACGACCTCGCCGCGCTCACCATCTGCGACCTCGGCACCGTTGTCGTCCACCACCCGGGCCTCGACGAAGAACACCGCGCGACCTGCGCTCGCGGGGCGGGAGTCGTGCTCCTCCGGACGCAACACGCAGGCCAGGGGCCCGATCTCCGACTGGCCGAAGCAGTTGTAGAACCCGAGGTCCGGGTACTTGGCCCGGAGCCGTTGCAGCACCGTGACAGGCATGATCGACGCGCCGTACTGTGCCTTGGTCAGGCTGGACAGGTCCCGGGTCTCGAGGTCCGGATGGGAGGCGAGGGGAACCCAGACGGTCGGGGCGAGGAAGAGGGACCGGATCTTGTCCTGTTCGACACGGCGGAGGATCTCCGGGATTTCGGGTGCGGCCATGAGGTGGACGGTGGCACCCAGGGAGAGATACGGCATCGCGAACACGTGCATGGCGGCCGAGTGGTAGAGCGGCATCGCCACGAGCGGCTCGTCGTCGAGGGCGAGGTCAAGCGAGAGGATGCAGCTGACGTACTCACTGAGCAGGGCTGTATGCGACATCATGGCGCCCTTGGGCCGCGAGGTGGTGCCCGAGGTGTAGAGGAGCTGCGCCAGATCGGAGCCGGAGGTGGGGGAGTGGACGGGTGTCACCGCCCCGGTGCCCAGCGCGGCTCCGAGCACGGTGCCGTCAGTGGTTTCGCCCGCGGCTGGCTGAAGCGCGATCGACGTGAGCCCCGGAATGTTCCCGATCACCGCGTCGAGAGTCGCGGCTTGTGCAGGATCGACGAGCACCAGCGAGGCACCGGAGTCGGACAGCAGGTACTCGAGTTCTCCGCCGGTGAGAGCGTAGTTGACGGGGACGTGGGTCAGTCCCGCGCGAGAGGTCGCCAGGAAGGCGATGAGGTAGGCGTCCGAGTTCACGCCGTACGCGGCGACACGGGCGCCCGGCTCGAGGCCGCGATCGAGCAGAAGGGTGGCGATCCGGTCGACGGCGGCGTCGAGCTCGGCGTAGTTCCACGTGCGGTCGGTGAACGTCAGCGCGGTCCGGGTGGGGACGCGCGAGGCGCTGCGACGCAGTGTCGCGTCGACCGTTCCGGAACTGACTGCTGTGGAGACGGGGTGAGGGGGTGTGGTCATGGACCGACCCTAGTACGGCGAGGAGGTTGCCGGATCCGGGCGCTCAGGCTTCGTCGCGGAGAATGCTCAGCACCTCTGCGGGGACCTCGCCGGAGGCCTCCCGCGGGGTCCAGTGTTCGCTGGGAACCCACTGGGAACCGCAGCCCTGGCAGGCGAAGAGCGGTTCACCCCGGCGTTCGACCGGGGTCTTCACCCAGTTGCAGAGATCGCGGCACGCCCGAACCCTTATGGGGGCGAGATCGGGATCGATGCGACGGCGTGCGACCGACCGGAGGGACGACAATGAAGGCATGACGGAGATCAGGATAGCCTTCTTCGGAGCCGGAGCCGGAGCCGGAGCCGGAGCCGGAGCCGGAGCCGGAGCCGGAGCCGGAGCCGGAGCCGGAGCCGTGGGAGAGGGAGACGAGCGATGACCGCGTGTCCGTGTGGCGGGGCGGAGTACCGGAGTTGTTGCGGTCCGCTGGTCGACGACGGGGTGCCGGCCCGGACCGCGGAGGCGTTGATGCGCTCGCGGTACACGGCGTTCGTCCTGGACCGTCCCGACCATCTCTGGCGGACGTGGCATCCGCGGACCCGACCCGGGGAGGTCGCATCAGGAGGACTGGAGTGGACCGGCCTGACCGTCGTGGAGGTGGTCGGCGGGGATGAGGACGACGACGACGGCGTGGTCGAGTTCGAAGCCCGCTACATTGACGGGGACGGGCCCGGGACCCTGTATGAACGCTCGCTCTTCCAGAGGCGGGGCGGCCGCTGGGTCTACACGGAGGGCTCGGATCCGCGGGAGAGGTGAGGCCTCAGGACGCCGTGTCGGCCGGCAGAGCGGACGGGTCGACCGGCTGGCGGGTCACGGTGACCGACGCCTTCGTCCCCGGCGTGGTCACCTCGACCCGACCGATGCGGGCACCCTCGGGCATCCTCCACGCGACCATCCCCTGGATCTCCTGACCCGGCGAGGTCAGCACAGACGGGACCAGCGGGTCGTTGACCAGTCCTGCCGGGCTCTCGATGAGGACGTATTCGTCGCCTGAGGGCGCGTAGGCGGAGACCGAGTCGGGGCCGAACTCCGGCTGTCCCGCGGATTGGACCACGCGGACGTCGAGCGCGAACACCGTGTCGGCATAGGCGCTCGTCGGGACGATCCTCAGATTCGACAGTGTGACCGTGGCATCCCAGTTCTCGCCCGAGACGGGGAACGCGCGATCGAACTGCTGGGTCGTGGCCACCGGGCCCGAGGCCGTAGTGGCCGGGGGAGCGGTACGTCGCTGGTCGGAGTCCGAACAGGCGCCGGTGACCGGCATCGTGGCCGTGAGCATGGCGGCAATGGCGACGCGACGCATGTGGAACTCCTGAGACGATGCTGAGCCGGGCCGGTCCCGGTGGTGACCCATGTTACTGATCGTCGGAACGGAGGTCGTCCGCAGAGTGCAGGTCACGCCACTGTCCTGGCGACACCCTCCTGGCGAGATCAGGGTAGACGTCATCGAGTTCTGCGGAGATCTCGGCCAGCTGGATCTTGAAATTGACCGGGACGAACACCCTGTCCACCAGTTCCGATTCGGCGTAGATGCTCTTGCCGTCGAACACGTACCGACACCACAGGGAGTCCCGATTGAGTATCGCGACCTCGGTCTCCGCGGCAGCGGCGTCCTCGACCATCGAGACGAGCGGGCTACGGAACACGATCAACGGCATCGACCGATGGGCCCGGATGAGGAGCACCACACACCCCGCGGGCACGGTGAAGAGATCTTGGTCGTCGGACTCGACGTGGTCTCCGTACACCTCGTCGAGCGCCTGTCGGACGGCCCGCGTGGCCTGATCCGGATCGCTGATCGGTTCGGACCGGAAGTCGGCCGGATCCGACGCCGGGGTGGCCGGGTGACCCGGGGTGACCGGGGCGGTCCGGGCGGAGGTCGTCGATGCCGCGGGCTCGGCACGCGTGGTCTCGGCGAGGGGTGCGCCCGACGGGGTATCGGCGACATCGTGGAGGAAGACCGGGTGGGGGATGCCGAAGACCTGCTCGATCGTCCCGGCGACGAGATGGGCCAGGTGCGATGTCTCGTGGAGGGGGACACGCATCCGCGGGAGCCGCGGTCCCCGCGCGTACGGATCCACCGGCGGGACCTCCCAGCCGAGTCCCGCGAGCATGTTGTACTGGTGGGGCCGGAGTGGAGCCGGCTCGTCGTCGTCACCCCCGCCGGACACCACCGCCACCACAGACCCGGGGACGCTGGCCTCCACCGTCCCGGGGACGCCATCCTCCATCGACCCGGAATCGCCGGCGTCGCCGGTATGGGGGTCTATCGCGGTGAACCGGATGTACGGGGTCGAATCGTGGCGAACGCCGGGGACGGGCACGGTCAGGTCGAAGGTCGCACCGGGGACCAGGTCACGCACGAAACCGGCCAGGCGTGAGGCGAACCTCTCCCACCCGGCAGCGATCGACGCGTCCACGTCGAACTCGAACTCCGACATGCATCGCAGTCAACCACCGCACGGGTCCGTCCGTCAGCGGTTCGCCGGTGTCCGCGCTTCAGGCGTCACTTCGACGCGGTGTCGCGGGCGTGCCGATAGTCCGCCCAGTACTCGTCGGACCCGTCGAACCCCACGCGGACGCCGCCCTCGTGCTCGAGGATCTCCGGCTGGATCGGCGAGATCGAGTGCTCCGAAGCCAGGGCCGCGTCCACATCGCTGAACTCCGACAGGCGGTGGAGCTGTACCCACGTCGGAGGCAGGATCATCGATCGACCCGCCCGGAAATCAGCGAGTAGGTCAGCGGGACGAGACCACATCGTCTGGTCGACCTCCGAGGTCTGGTCGTCTGGCTCCTGACCTTCGGGAAGGGCCGCCAGGAAGAACCGCGTGTCGTAGCGCCGGGGTTCGATCACGGGGGTTATCCAGTGGTCGAACGGACGGAGCCTGCCCGCCGCCAAGGCGAGCTCCTCGCTGGCGAGGAAGTGGCTGAAGGACATCCGGTGGGCCTCGAGCTCAGCTCGCGAGGAGTGGAATCGCCCCGCGTCGGACACGGGAGACCCGTCGAGGTGATCGGCCAACAGGACGCCGCACTCCTCGAACGTCTCCCGGGCAGCCGCACACACCAGTCGGCGGGCGCGGGCCTCGTCGCACCGGAAACGCTCGGCCCACCAATGGGGCCCCGGCCCGGTCCAGGCCACCGTCGGGTCGTCATCGGCGTCGTCGACCCCACCGCCCGGGAACACGGTCATCCCGGCCGCGAACGCCATCCCCTTCACACGGCGGGCGACAAAGACCTCGGGCCCCCGGTCGGAATCCCGGACCACCATGACCGTGGAGGCGTCCTTCACCGGACGACTCGTGTTCGTGTGCTTCTCGCTCATGACCACAGTGTCGCCCGTCACGCTCCGGGGCATCGCATCGGGGGTAGGGCGCGCCGGGGATGGCGACCCGGGGATGGCGACCCGGACCGTCAGTTCTCGTCGCCGACGTCCACGGGCCTCGGGGGAGTTGCGGCCGCCGCCGGCAGAGCCCCGCACAACACGTGCTGCACGTGCCGACGTAGTTCGCCCCGTGGGTCGGGATGACGGGTGCGGTCGACACCGGAGCGCACGATCGACATGTACATGACGTCGAACACCGTCTGCGCCCGGCCGGTCAGATCCTCCGGACCCGCGTCACCGGCGCCGTGGCGGGCGAGGATCTGGCCGATGCTGTCCCGCAGCTCCCTGAGAATGTGCTGGGCCGCCTCGCGATGCGGGCCGGGCTCGCCGAACAGCGTCTGCCGGTGATACGCGACGATGTTCTCGGGCTGGTTCTCGAGTGCGAGGAACAGTGGCTCACACAGGGTGATCAGATCGTCCAGGGGATGGCCGGTGTCCGGTGGGGTCTCCACGATCAGACGCAGGTCCTCGTTGGCGAACATGCACAGCAGTTCGCCCTTCGACCGCGCGTAGCGGAACAGTGTTCCGGTGCCGACCCTGGCGAGGTCCGCCACCTCCTGCGTGGTGACCGAGGAGTACCCGCGGGAGGAGAACAGTTCGCGCGCAGCCTGTCGGATGCGGCGCTGCTTGTCCGCCTTGTTCGCCTCTCGTCGACCCGGTTCGCGGGTACTGGTCACGCGAACCACTCGGTCGGCGGTCCGGCGAGCAGGAGGAGGGAGAACACGATCGCCACCAGGACGAGCGTCACGAGCGCTGCGAGCACGGGCGAACGGAGGGCGAACGCGACGACCTTCTCGGGCAGCGAGCGGGCCGGCTCACCGTCCGGCCCCAGGCGCCACGGCCCTTCGAGGAGGCCTCGACGGTCGACCCACCGCTCGAACGGGTAGGTCGCGTACGGGATGACCGCTGAGGCTACGCCGAGGACGCCCGTTCCCGCCGGCCACTTCTTGTCGATCCAGACGGCGACGGTCGTAACCGCGTAGCAGAGGAAGACGAAGCCGTGGATCCCGCCGCCGATGCTGGTGGCCCAGTCGAGCCCGAACCCGTACTTGCCGATCATGCCCAGGATCAGGAGGGTCCAGGTGACCATCTCCGCCAGGGCGAGCCTCGAATACAGGGTGCGGGGGGACACGGCTCTCCTCGGGTGACGACGACACTTCTCGCCGGTCATAGTACGGACCTGCTGATCCGGGTTTCGGAGCAGGCTCCGATTCTGACTCATCCGTGCAGTGTCACTGAGGCGAACCGGGCCTCGCCGGCCTCGTCGCTCGCGGCGAGATCTACCACTGCCTCGATCGCCCACCCGTGGTCACCCTGAGGGTCGTCGAGGACCTGCCGGACTCGCCACGTCCCGGGCTCGACATCGGATCCTGCTTCGGTCACCGAGAACAGGGAGGGGCCTCGAGCGGCCGGCCCGGTCCCGATCTCGTCGTACTCGTCCCAGTAGGGGTCGATCTCGGAATCCCAGTCGGGATGGTCGGGGACGTCTTCGTCGAGAACCGTGAGGGTGTCGATGTCGTCCCTGGCCAGTAATTCCACCCGGCGGAACATCGCGTTGCGGACCATCACCCGGAAGGCCCGGGCGTTGGCGGTCACAGGTCGTGCCGTGCCCGCGGTCTCCCCGAAGGCCAGTTCCGCGACCTGCTCGGACGAGACGCTCGGATCGGTGAGCAGTTCCCACTCATCTAGCAGACTCGAGTCGACCTGGCGGACCAGTTCGCCGAGCCACTCCACGAGGTCCTCGAACTCCTCCGAGCGGAGTTCGGCCGGGACCGTCTGACGCAGAGTCCGGTAGGCGTCGGTGAGGTACCGCAGCACCGACCCCTCGGAGCGGCCGAGTCCGTAGGCCGACACCAGGTCCGAGAAGGTCATCCCGCGTTCCACCATCTCGCGGATGACCGACTTGGGGGAGGGCTCGAGCCCGGCGACCCACGGGTGGCCCGCCCGGTACGCCTCGTAGGCGTCGGCCAGGAGGTCGTCCAGGGGTTTGGGCCAGGTGATGTCTTCGACGAGCTCCATCCGCTCGGAGTACTCGACGCCGTCGGCCTTCAGCTCGGCGATCGCCTCCCCGCGTGCCGCACGTTGCTGTGCGTAGAGGATAGGGCGGGGGTCGTCGAGCACCGACTCGATGACCGACACCAGATCCAGCTCCGGAGTGGGTGATTCCGGATCGAGTACCTCCATCGCCGCGATCGCGAACGGAGCCAGCGGCTGGTTCAAGGCGAAATCGCGCTGCAGTTCCACCGTGAGGCGCACGTGCCGCCCCTCGTCGTCGGGCTCCGGTAGCCGTTCGACGATCCCAGCGGTCTCCAGACCGCGGAAGAGCTCGATCGATCGCAGGATGTGCCCACGGGTGCGTGCCCGGGTCTCGTGCGACGACAGCAGCAGGTGCTTCATGTGGTCGTAGCAACTGCCCGGCCGGGAGATCACGTTGAGCAGCATGGAGTTGCTCACCTCGAAGCGACTGGTGAGTTTCTCGGGCGCCGCCCCGACGAGCTTGTCGAAGGTGGACCGCGACCAGTTGACGAAACCCTCCGGGGGCTTCTTCTTGGCCGCCTTCGCCTTCTTCTTGGGATTGGCGGCGGCCTTGGCCGCCGCCTTTACGTTCTCGATCTCGTGCTCGGGGGCGAGCACCACCACGTAGCCCTCGGTGTCGAAACCCGCGCGCCCGGCACGTCCGGCGATCTGGTGGAACTCGCGGGATTTGAGCACGCGCTGGCGGCGACCGTCGAACTTGGTCAGACCGGTGAACAGGACGGTCCGGATCGGGACGTTGATGCCCACGCCGAGGGTGTCGGTACCGCAGATCACGGAGAGCAGCCCGTCCTGCGCCAGGCGCTCGACCAGGCGACGGTACTTGGGGAGCATCCCGGCGTGGTGGACGCCGATGCCGTGCAAGAGGAGCTTGCGCAGCGTCCGCCCGAACGCCGTGGAGAACCGGAATCCGCCGATCTCCCCGGCGATCGCCGCCTTCCGCTCCTTGTCTGCGACGGCCAGAGAGGTGAGCGCCTGGGCCTGCTCCAGCGCGGCGGCCTGGGTGAAGTGGACGATGTAGACGGGCGCCTTGCCGTCCCGCAGCAGGAGTTCTACCGACTCGTGCACGCCGGTGAGTGCGTAGTCGAAGCTCAGCGGCACGGGGCGCTCGGTACCACCGATGTGCGTGCACGATCGTCCGGTACGGGTCTCGAGGTCCCTCTGGAGCCAGTCGACGTCACCGAGAGTCGCGGACATCAGGAGGAACTGGGTATCGGGTAGCTCGATGAGCGGTACCTGCCAGGCCCACCCCCGGTCCGGCTCCGAGTAGTAGTGGAACTCGTCCATGACCACCTGGCCGATGTCAGCGGCCGCACCCTCGCGCAGGGCCAGGTTGGCGACGATCTCGGCGGTCGCGCAGACGATGGGGGCATCGGCGTTGACCGACGCGTCACCGGTCACCATCCCCACGTTCTTCGCACCGAACACGTCACAGAGCGCGAAAAACTTCTCGCTCACCAGGGCTTTGATCGGTGCGGTGTAGTAGCTGCGCTGTCCGCGGGCCATCGCGGAGAAGTGCGCGCCCAGGGCGACGAGGGACTTCCCGGACCCGGTCGGGGTCGCGAGGATGACGTGGCTGTCCGAGACGATCTCGAGGACCGCCTCCTCCTGTGCCGGGTACAGGCTCAGCCCCCGGCTGTCCGCCCACGCCACGAACGCGTCGAACACCGCCTCCTCATGGAGGTCGGCGGGCACGTCGTCGAGATCGGAGAGGAGATCGGGGAGCTGCACGAACCCGAGCCTATCGTCACCGTCGGACGTCCCCGCCACTCCCGCGGGTCAGGAGACCTCCGGTCCGTTGTCGCCCGACTGCTCGGCGAGGAACCGCTCGAACTCCGCACCGATCTCGTCGCCCGACGGTAGCGGCTTGCCGCCGGGGTTGAGGGAGTCCGAGCCCATGCGGGTCTCCATGAACTCGTCGTACTGCTTCTCCATCAGCTCGACCGCGCCCAGGATCTCCGGACTGTGCGCGATCTGAGCGTCCACCTGGGCGGTGAACTCCTCGACGGACTTCTCCAACTCGCCGGTCGGTAGATCCAGTTCGCCGATCTTCGCGATGTTCCCGACGAGGTTGAGGGCGGCCGCCGGATACGCGGTCTGTGCCAGGTACTGCGGTACGTGCACGGTGAACCCGGCCGACGGGATCCCGTGCTCGGACATCCGGAGCTCGAGCAGCGAGCTGATGTTCCCGGGCACGGAGAATTCGCCCGGCCACGCGGTGAAACCGCGGATCAGGTCGACGTCGCTGGCGTGGGCGCTCGAAGTGGTGGGGCGGGTATGGGGCACGCTGAGCGGCATCGCACCGAGTCCGATGGACATCCGGACACCGAACGACCCGGCCAGGTCGATGACCGATTCGGTGAACCCGTCCCACCGCAGGTCGGGCTCGAGGCCGGACAGGAGCAGGAATGAGGTTCCGTCCGCGGCCTTGACGGCGTGCATCTGGATGGTGGGCTCGTCATACCCCGCGAAGTGGTCGAACGAGTACTTGAGCGGTGGCCGCCGGGACCGGTAGTCGATGAGCTGATCGGCGTCGAACTCCACGATCAGCTGCGAGTCGAGTGAGTCCTTGAGGTGGTCCGTCGCGCCCTCGATCGCGTGGCCGGCATCGGTGAACCCCTCGAGTCCGTGCACGAGAACGGGTCCGCGGCCGTCCGCCGACCGGAGGTCGGGAACGGGTTGAATCAGTCGGTACAGATCGCTGTGCCTGGCCATGTCGACTCCTCTCATGTCGAGTATCGCGCCGTACCGGTCAGTGCGGTTCGTCCGCTCGTCCCTCCGGTACGGGGTACTCACCCATTGCTCAACGTCACGCCAGCCAGGTTGATTCCCGAGCAAATCCACACGAGTCCAGCGCGTCCACAGGGCTCCGCTCCGGGGCCGGTCAACCGGGCGATCCGGCATCGGCCGTCCCCGAAGGTGGAACCGGTGGTCTCCACCCGCGGATCCCACGCCGACCACCGGGGTGGGGACGCACAAGCACAGGGATGGGCAGAGAAATGACGGCACGACACCTCGACGACAACGGAACCGAGGATCGGGAGCAGGTGGTGATCTCCTCGCCCGAGGAGTTGATCGCCTCGGTCCCGGCGATGCTGGGGTATCCGCCGGATCCCTGCTCGGTGGTGATCGTCTGTAGCAAAATGTCGGGGGGTGGCCAGGGTCCGGTCATGCGGATCGACGTACCCGGGCTCGGGGATGACGGTTTCCCGGAACACGATCTCGACGAGTGGATCTACGGGGACCACGACGGAGACGAGCTCGATGACCCGGATCGGGAGCCCGACTTCGGTGTCGCTCCACGTAAGGCGTCCGGTGAGGGTGAAGCGCTGGAGATCGCCCGGTACTGCCGGAGTCAGGGCGTGGAGGCGGCCTTTCTGATCGTGGTGGGTGAGGGATGTACGTCCGGGCTGCGCTCCGGACTCCGTGCGGAGGACGTCGCCGCGGAGTTCCGAGAGGAACTCGAGCGGGCCGGGACCACGGTCGTCGCCGCCTACGGGGTCGAGGGTTTCGCCGAGGGACGGGACTGGGTAGATCTGTTCGGGATGGTCAGGGGTGTCCAGATCGATCCCGCCGGGACGCAGATCGCGGCGGTCCACGCGTTCGAGGGGCGTGTCCGCGCGGAGTCGCGGAGCCAGATCGCGGAGCTGTACGCCGTGCGCGACGAGGACGCGTGTTATGTGGACCCCGCCGGTTCACGGCGCGGTGCCCGTGCGGGACGTGACCGGTCGAGGCGGGAGTCGACGTGGGAGGAAGACGAGTCGAGGGTGGCCGCGGACGTGGAGCGCCACGACGCGGTGGCGGCGCGTCTCGGTGCGGGGGAGGAGATCGACGACGACGAGCTGGCCGTCATCGGTCAGAGTCTGCTCGTCATCGCTGTGCGGGACGAGGTCTATCGGGGCCTGGCACGGCGTCGGCCGCAGGACGCCGATGGCCGCCGGGAACTGTGGTGGCGTCTGGCGCGCAGGCGGCCTCCACGCGAGCGCTCGGTGGCGCTTCTGCTGCTGGGGGCGACGGCGTACTTCGCGGGAAGCGGGGTGCACGCGATGTTCGCCTTCGAGGCTGCGCTGGAGGCGGATGCGCACAATTCTCTGGCCGGGCTCCTGCTGGAGAGCGTGCTGCGGGGGCTCAATCCGGATCAGCTCCGGCATACCGCAGCGGCGTGACCACGTCGGCCCCGCCGCCGCGTGGTGCGGGAGCGGGGCCGATGTGGTGCCGAGGACGGTGCGTGAAGCCGGTCTGTCAGCGAGGTGCGGAGTGCGCGCGGTCGCCCAGTGCCTCGGTGAACACCCAGGCGTCCTCCACGACCGTGCGCAGGTCGGTCCGCGACGGGTTCCACCCGAGTTCCGCGATGGCCTTCGCGCTGGAGGCGACCAGGACGGCGGGGTCGCCGGCGCGGCGGGGCGCGATGATATCCGGGATCGGATGCCCGGTCACCTCGCGGCAGACGTCGATCACCTCGCGCACAGAGAACCCCTCGCCGCTACCGAGGTTGAGGATGCGGTGGGTGCCGGGAGTGTTCGACTCGAGTGCCAGAAGGTGGGCGTCCGCGAGATCCGCGACGTGGATGTAATCGCGGATGCACGTCCCGTCGGGGGTGGGCCAGTCGTCGCCGAACACCTTGATATCCGACCGGTGGCCGAGGGCGACCTGGAGGATTAGCGGGATGAGGTGGGTCTCGACGACGCGGTTCTCACCTGCAGTTCCGTAGGCCCCGGCAACGTTGAAGTAGCGCAGGCTCGTAGCCGCGAGCCCGTGGGCGACGGCGTACGAGGTGATGGCGTGGTCGATCGCGAGTTTGGTCGCACCGTAGGTGTTCGTCGGACGCGTGGGCATGTCCTCGGTGATCGGCACCTGTTCGGGCTCGCCGTAGGTCGCCGCGGTGGAGGAGAAGACGAGGTTTCCGACGCCTGCGGACCGCATGGCGTCGAGAAGGGTCAGCGACGTGACCACGTTGCCCTGCCAGTACTCCTCGGGCTTCTCGACCGATTCGCCCACCAGGGACCGGGCGGCGAAGTGGACGACTCCGTCGAAGGACGAATCGAGGACCTCGGCTGCCTTGTCCGCGACATCCCCCTCGATGAAGGTCGCGCCGTCGGCGACGGCGTCGCGGTTTCCCGTCGACAGGTCGTCGAGGATCACGACCTCGTGACCCCGTTCGATCAGGACCGTGGCACAGACTCCCCCGACGTAGCCGGCACCACCGGTGACGAGAAGTTTCACGAGAGGATCTCCACCTGGATGGCGTGGGCGTGGTCTCCATCGATCTCGACCTTGAGGCCGGCATCGGACTCGAGCTCGACGAGATGGCCACGACGAGTGGCGGTGACAGTCTTGAGCGGCTCGACTCCCGCAGCACGGAACTCGGAGATCAACTCGGTGTCGATCTGGATGTTCTCGCCGATCGCCTGGACCCGGACCTGGTGGGTGACGTCGGCCTCGAGCTCGGACAGTCGCGTATACGACTTATCGACCGGGTCCGAGGCGAAGCCGATCAGTTCGAGACCCGGGATCGGATTGCCGTACGGCGAGGTGCGGGGGTCGTTGAGAACCTCGACGAGGCGTCGCTCGACGTCGTCACTCATCACGTGTTCCCACCGGCACGCCTCGGCGTGGACCTTCTCCAGCTCGAGGCCGATCACATCGACCAGGAGCCGCTCGGCGAGCCGGTGTTTCCGCATCACACCGACGGCGAGTTCACGGCCCGTGGGAGTGAGCTGGAGATGACGGTCGGGCGCCACCAGGACGAGTCCGTCACGTTCCATGCGTGCAACCGTCTGGCTGACGGTCGGTCCGCTCTGCTCGAGCCGCTCGGCGATCCGCGCACGCAGCGGAATGACGCCTTCCTCTTCCAGCTCGTAGATGGTGCGGAGGTACATCTCGGTGGTGTCCACCAGATTCGTCACGCTTCATGCCTCCGGATAGAAAGACTGTTGTGAAAGATTCCGCTGCCGCGTCCACTGCCGAGGCCGTGGACGCCGCACGCGGGCAGGGGCTGACACCTTCGAGCCTACCGTCGTGCTCCGAGTCGGGGTGGGGACCTCCCAAACCGGAACCGCACTGCCGGGCGCCGCGTAGATTCGCCAGGGAAGTGCATGTGGCTCGGACGGGGAATCCGGGCGCCGGGAACGTCCCGGCGGAAGGGGAGGACGGAGACCATGGCGGCTATCCGGAACGGGGTCGATGCGTCGGTGGTGTGGAGTCCGTCGTTGCTGGAGTATCGCCACTCCGCCGACCATCCGATGAGTCCACGCCGCCTCGACCTGACGATGTCCCTGGCGACGGAACTCGGGGTGCTCCGCGGAGTCGAGTTGATCGAGCCCGGTTCGGCGTCGGACGACGAACTGCTCCGGATTCACACCACCCGGTACATCGACGCGGTCAAGCACGCCGGGACCCTCCCTCCGGGCGAACACGAGGGGATGAGCCACGGACTGGGGACGGCGGACAACCCGACCTTCCCCGCGATGCACGAGGCGAGCGCGGCGGTCGCTGGCGGCACTCTCGCCGCGGCCAGGGCGATCGCCGACGGTGTGGCCACGAGGGCGGTGTCGGTGGCCGGCGGGATGCACCACGCGATGCCGTCGGCCGCGGCGGGATTCTGCGTGTACAACGATGCCGCGGTCGCCATCAGTTGGCTCCTCGACAACGGGTACGACCGCATCGCCTATGTGGACGTCGATGTCCATCACGGTGACGGGGTGCAGACCGCCTTCTACGAGGATCCCCGGGTCCTCACCGTCTCGCTGCACCAGCATCCGGCGACACTGTGGCCGTCGACCGGGTGGGCGTCCGAGACCGGTGTCGGACGGGCGGAAGGGTCCGCGGTGAACCTCGCGTTCCTGCCCGCGGCGACGGACAGCCTGTGGCTGCGGGGTTTTCACGCCGTCGTCCCCGGGATCCTCCGGGCGTTCGAACCGCAGATCATCATCCTCCAGGCCGGGTGTGACTCCCATCGTGAGGACCCGCTCGCCGACCTATCGCTGAGCGTCGACGGACACCGGCGGTCCTATCAGGACGTGATCGCACTGGCGGACGAACTCTGCGACGGGCGGCTCATCGCCATCGGGGGTGGAGGGTACGAGCTGGTCCGCGTCGTCCCTCGGTCTTGGACACATCTCATCGCGGAAGTACTCGGCACACCGGTGGACCCGTCCACGGTCATCCCGGAGTCCTGGCGACAGGTGGCCGGACGTCTCACCCTGCCCGACAGGGTCCCGGAGACGATGGGCGACGGAGAGGTGCCGGAGTTCACGCCGTGGGAACCGGCAGGTGTGGACACGGGCAACGTATTCGACCGGTCGTTGGCACGGCTGGACCAGTCCATCCTCGACACCAGGCGATCAGTGTTCCCCTTGCACGGGCTCGATCCCGACGATCCGCGGGACTGACCCACACCTGGAATCCGACCGACGACCACCGCCCCAGGAGGATCCCCATGGCGAACTCTGACGAGACCCCGACCGGTGACCCCGTGGCCGACCGCACCTCGGCCGGTGACACGGCGGCCGGTGAGGCGGTGGCCGGTAAGGCGGTGGCCGGTGAGGCGGCGGCCGGTACCTCGACGACGGGCGAGGCGGGTCCCGGCACGTCGGACATACCTGCTGTGGACCCACCCGAGCACGCCTCGACTGACACCTCCCTGGACACTTACCCACCCGGCTATCCGCATGAATGGGCAGCTGATGTGCTCGGATCCGACGGTCGGGCGGTGCGGATCCGACCGATCGTCCCAGAGGACGCCCCGAAGATCGCACGGTTCCACACGAGTCTGTCCGAGCGGACGCGGTATCTCCGTTACTTCGGGTCCCGGGACGTGCTGTCGGACCGCGAGCTCGAGCGGATGACCAACGTCGATTACCGCGACCGGATGGCGTTCGTCGCCGAACTCGGCGCGGAGGTCATCGGTATGGCGATCTACGAGCGTCTACCTGATTCGACCTTCGCGGAAGTGGCGTTCACCATTTCCGATCATCACCAGGGCCGTGGACTCGGCTCTATCTTCCTCGAGCACCTAGCGGGTGCGGCGGCCGAATGCGGAATCGACCACTTCGAGGCGGAGGTGCTCTCGGAGAACCGATCGATGATCCAGGTCTTCCGGCGGGCGGGGTACGAGATCTCCCGGTCCTTCGACGGGTCCACCCTGCATCTCGAGTTCGCTATCGACCCGACCGAGGCGCTCACGAACGTCCGCAACTCGCGAGAGGCCGCCGCCGAGTCCCGCAGCGTCGCGCGTGTACTCACGCCTGGCTCCGTGGCCGTGATCGGTGCCTCCGACCAGGTGGGCAAGATCGGACACACGGTCCTGCGCAATCTCATCGGGAACGGCTTCTCCGGCCCGGTGTACCCGGTCAACTCCGATGCCCAATCGGTTCAGTCCGTGCGGGCGTACGCGAGCGTCCGCGACATTCCTGATCCGGTCGATCTCGCCGTGGTGGCTGTACCGGCCGCGTCCATGTCGGAAGTTCTGGATGACTGCCTGTCGAAGGGCGTGTCCACCCTGGTGGTGATCTCGGCGGGGTTCTCCGACATGGGGAGCGCGGGCGTCGTCTCCGAGCGACGCCTTGTGAGCGAGGCACGGGCCCACGGGATGCGCGTGGTGGGCCCCAATGCCCTGGGCGTGATCAACACCTCGGCTGACGTGCAGCTCAACGCGACCCTGGCTGAGCACGTCCCGGGTGCCGGTCGGGTCGGGTTCTTCTGCCAGTCCGGCGCACTGGGCATCACGATTCTCGCGGCGGCCGCCCGTCGTGGGCTCGGGCTGTCGACCTTTGTCTCCGCCGGCAACCGTGCCGACCTGTCGGGTAACGACCTACTGCAGTACTGGGACACCGACTCCGCCACCGAGGTCGTCCTGCTCTATCTCGAGAGCTTCGGTAACGCGCGGAAGTTCTCCCGGATCGCACGACGCGTGGCGCGGAACAAACCCGTCATCGTGGTGCGGCGCGCTGCAGATGACCTGGAATCGGGGGTCCAGGGTCTCACCGCATCCGCGATCCGCGGATTGTTCCGCGACTCGGGTCTGATCCAGGTCGACTCCATCACCGACCTCTTCGACACCGCCACGTTCCTCGCGTACCAGCCCCTTCCCGCCGGCAGCCGACTCGGCATCGTCGGCAACTCCTCGGCGGTCGCCCGACTCGGTGGAGATTCCGCTCGTCTGCAGGGGTTCACCGTCACGCGGTCGGTCGACCTGGGCGCCAGCGCGGGACCGGATGATTTCCGGTCGGCGATCGCCGAAGTGCTCGCCCTCGATGAGGTCGATTCCGTCCTCACGGTGTTCGTCCCACCGGTCGCGACCGAACCCGGCGGCTACGCCGAGGCGATCCGGGCGGCGGCGGACGGGATGGACAAGCCCGTCGTCAGTACCTTCCTCGCCGGGGAGGGGCTGCCGGAAGGACTCACGGTCACCGACGACTCCGGTGTGGCCTCCCGCGGATCGATCCCGTCATACCCCTATCCCGAACGAGCGGTGTCCGCGCTGGTGCGCGCCCGACGGTATGCGGAGTGGCTCGACCGGCCGGCGCAGGAACCCGCGGAGTTCGACGACATCGATCGCGCCCGTGCGCGAGAACTGGTCGACTCGCTGTGCCACGCCAACGCTGGCGTCCCCGCGTTTGACCTGACCCAGGGCCAGGTGCGTGCGCTGCTCGAATGCTACAGAATCGACATCGTCGACTACCGGGTCGTGGCCGACGTCGACCAGGCGGTGATGGCGGCCGACGAAATGGGGTACCCGGTCGCGGTCAAGGCCATGAGCGAACGGTGGCGTACCCGCAGCGACCAGTCCGGTGTCCGTCTCGACCTCGAAGACGCCGCCGCCGTCCGACACGCCTTCGACTTCCTCAAGTCGACTACAGGCTCGGGGTCACTACATGTGCAGAAGATGGCCACCAAGGGTGTCGCGGTGACGATCCGCGTCGCTGATCACCCGATCTTCGGCTCCCTGATCTCCTTCGGGCTTTCCGGACTCCTGTCAGACCTCCTCGCCGATCGTGCGTTCAGCACGCTGCCGATCTCACCGAGCGACGCCGCCACACTGTTGGACCGGCCCCGCGCCGCACCGATTCTCGCTGGATACGCGGGGGACACCCCGGTCGACAGGGAGGCGCTGATCGAGCTGATGGCGCGTGTGTCCTGTCTCGCCGAGGACGTACCGGAGATGCGCAGGCTCGCGCTGGATCCCGGGCTCGCCGCACCCGACGGGGTGGCCGTGCTCTATGCGAGCGTCACGCTCGGTACGACGCCGCAGTTCAGCATCGACGAAGGCCCTCGCCGACTCCGCTGAGCGCCCCCGACGACTCGACCCCGCCTCGTGTGTACGAGACGGGGTCGAGTGCTACCCGGAGCGTCAGGGGGATGGCGTGTAGGGAACTGCGCGCCAGCGTTCCGGCGGGCCGGGGTCAGCCGGCGTAGGAGCGGAGCTTGTCCGCCCGCTGGCCCTCACGGAGCTTGGCCATGACCTCACGCTCGATCTGGCGGACGCGCTCGCGGGAGAGCCCGAAGCGCTTCCCGATCTGGTCCAAGGTCCGCGGCTGGCCGTCGTTGAGGCCGAACCGCAGGGTGATGACCTGCTGCTCACGCTCCTCGAGTGTCGACAGCACGGCACGCACGTCGGAATGCATGACGCTCGTGACGACCGTGTTCTCGGCGCTGATCGCCTCGGCGTCCTCGATGAAGTCGCCGAGCGGTGCCTCCTCGTCGGCGCCGACGGGCATGTCCAGGCTCACCGGGTCACGGGAGTGATCGAGGAGTTCCTCGATCTTGTGTGCCGGGATGCCGGACTCCTCGGCAAGCT
Organism: Dietzia sp. NCCP-2495; assembly: GCF_026011735.1. GTDB lineage: Bacteria > Actinomycetota > Actinomycetes > Mycobacteriales > Mycobacteriaceae > Dietzia. The sequence continues at coordinate 51,829 of NZ_BRVN01000013.1, forward strand.
CCTCCAGAGTGGACTCACGCCCGAGCTGCTGGTGCAGCTCACGCTTGATGCGCGCGAGCTTGTTGACCTGCTCGACCAGGTGCACCGGGAGACGAATGGTGCGGGACTGATCGGCCATTCCACGCGTGATGGCCTGACGGATCCACCACGTGGCGTAGGTCGAGAACTTGAAGCCCTTCGCGTAGTCGAACTTCTCCATGGCGCGGATCAGACCCAGGTTGCCCTCCTGGATCAGGTCCAGAAGCGGCATACCGCGACCGGTGTAACGCTTGGCCAGGGAGACGACCAGACGCAGGTTCGCCTCGAGGAGATGGGCGCGGGCCGCCTCGCCCTCCCGGACGATGGTCGCCAGATCGGCCTTACGAACCGGGCTCATGCGCTTCTTGGTCTCGAGAAGATGCTTGGCGTACAGCCCGGCCTCGATGCGCTTCGACAGCTCCACCTCGTCCTCTGCCTTGAGCAGAGCGGTCTTGCCGATCCCGTTCAGGTAGACGCGGACGAGGTCGGCGCTGGGGCTCTGGCCTTCCGAATCCGCCCCCGTCCGAAGATCCGATCGGGTGGTGGCTGACGTCATGTCTCCTCCTCCTGCCGCGCCCTGTGACGGGGCTGGCGTTCGGTCGCTGGTGGACGGATCAGGCTCGTGTCCGGATTCCGGTCACGTACACCTACAACGGAGGGGGTGCCCGGAATGTTCCCGGGAGAATGATTTCGGTCACGGCGTGTGACGAAATGGTCCGTCAGCGACTGCCGGGCGTCTCGACGAGCACTGTGAACGGACCGTCGTTGACCGAGTGGACCTGCATCATCGCGCCGAACGAGCCGGTCGACACCTCGAGCCCACGGTCGCGGAGGCCTGTCACCACCGCCTCGACCAGCGGCTCGGCGATCTCGCCCTTCGCCGCCCTCACCCACGACGGGCGCCTGCCCTTGGCCGTGGATCCCATCAGGGTGAACTGACTCACCACGAGGACCGGAGCTCCGACCTCCGCGGCGCTCCGTTCGTCCCGCAGGATTCGTAGATCGGAGATTTTGCGGACCATCGTGGCGACGTCGGCGTCGTCGTCGTCGACCGAGACCCCCACCAGCACCAACAGTCCGGGGCCGGAGAGGGCTCCCACCACCTCGCCCCCGACGGTGACCGACGCCTCGGTGACGCGCGAGATCACCGCCTTCACGTCCCACGCTCCTCGTCTGAGGGCGGCAGGTCGGATTCGTCGGACTGCCGCGGCGCGACCTCGTCGGACTGCCGCGGCGCGGCCCTGTCGGACGCCGACAGTGCGGCCGCGCCGGGCGGTACCAGGCCCGGCACCCCCACGGGCACCAGGACACCGTGCAGGAACAGGTCGGCCACCACCCGACGGACAGGCCCGGAAAGCTCGTCGGGATCGGCGCCAGTCGCGGCCGCGGCGAGGATCACCAGGTCCTCCAGCGGCAACGCCCCGGTCCGCGCACCGCGCAACACCGTCGCGGTGAACCTATCGATCTCGTGCCGCCACCGCGCGCCGGTGACGCGCTCGACCACGACTGTCTCGCTCTCCGACGGACCGCCCTCGGCGTCGGTCGGGGCGAGGGGCGTCGGGGCGAGGGACTCGGACACGTGCAGACGGACGTCGGGGGACAGGGTGAACACGGTCGAATTCAGGGCGACGTCCTCGCCACCGAGTCGCTCGGCGGTCTCCCGCAGCCAGGCCGTGCGCCCGAAGTAGGCCTCCGCCTCGTCCCCGAGCCCCGCATCGAAAGGGTGGGAGAGATCCTCACACAACACCGATGACGGACCGTCGACCCTGCGCAGATAGACGTAACCGAACCCGATACCCGCGACATCGTTGTCGCGGAAATGGTCGAGCCAGCGGTCCGCGGCACGCCACATGGACTCGTCCCGCGGGTCCATCCCCTCGTCGGTCAGCCACGTCCAGACGTACAGGCCGGGATCCGAGGTGTCCCTGCGGAGAATCCACGCATCCACGCCCTCGGCCGGGATCCACGAGGCGACGTGCGTCCGCCAGTCGACCTCCTCGCGCTCGACCCAGGACGCGAGCATCACCGCGGTCCCGCCATCAGCGAGGAACTCGGGCGCCTCCGAGACGACCGTCCGGCTGGCTCCGTCCAATGACAGACCCGACTCCCGGTAGGAGTGCCCCGTCTCCGGCGGGCCCACCACGAACGGCGGATTGGCCACGATCCGGTCGAACCGGCGGCCGGAGACCGGCTCGAACCACGGCCCCCGGAGTAGCTCCCCGGACAGCGAGTTGATCGCCAGTGTCGCCTCCGCCAATTCGAGACAGCGCGGCGTGATGTCGGTCCCCGTCCCCGCGGCCCCGGAGTCGAGCGCATGGACCAGCTGCACGCCGCTACCGGTGCCGAGATCGAGGACCGACCCGACCGGCGACGAGGGGGTGATCCGGAGCAGCGACAGGGTCGCCTGGCCGACCCCGAGGACGTGGTCGGGACGTGTGACGGTGTGCACCATCGACCCGTCGACGTCCGAGAAGATCCAGCGGGTCCCGTGACCGAGGTCGACCGGCCGGAGATCGACGAGCGCCCGCACCGCGTCGGCAGCGCATTCCCACAGTCCGGCGCGCACGCCGTCGCTCACGGCCACGTCCGTCAGGAGCGCCTCGACCTCGGACCGGGGGAGAGCGTCGCCCAGGACGAAGAGCCGGAGAAGGGCACCGGTAGCGCCGGCCCCGCGTGCGCTCCGCCGGACGAACGCCGCGTCCGAGCGGCCCAGAGCGTCGACCGCGTCCGAACCGAGCGCGTCCTCGAGCCCCGGAACCGTGTAACCGTGCCGGCGGAACGCCTTGGCCAGGGCGGGGGACAGGCCCGTCAGGGAGGGGGTGGTACCGGTCACTGTGTCGTGTCGCTCTCGTCGGTGGTGGTGGTGGCGGGCTCGTCGGCGGGGTCCGTGGTGGCGCGGGGACCGGTCTCCCGACCGGTCTCGTCTCCGCCCGTGCCCGTGCCCGCGCCTTCGCCTTCGCGCTCGCCGCGACGCTCCTGTGCCGCGTGCTCAGAGGACGTCGGACCGCCGGTGAGACCGGCCGGCAACCGGACCTGGGTCGGGGTGCCGAGCCTGCCGGCGGTGTACGCCCTCGCCTGGGACTTGGGCAGCGGCGGTCTGTCGTTGGCGCCGATCACCGCGATCCAGGGGATGGGGATGGACCCGCCCACGATCGCCAACGCGATCCACGGGTTGTTCCAGATCGCGAGGGACCCGGCGGCCAGCAGGAGTGCCGGGATGCGGATGCTCATCAGCAGGAAGTACCGCTTCTTACGAGCGGCGAGTTCGTCCCGGTAGGACTCGCGTGCCCCGGTGATGACGACGGGACGGGAGGTGTCGTCCCGATCGTCGGACCGGTGTCGCCGGAACTCGGGTGCCATGGATCCCAAACTACTCCGGCCCCGGCGCTGGAGCGTTGGCGCGGTGACAGTCGGGTGCGGCATCATGAGGGGGTGAGCACCACCCGGACAAAGACACTCGAGCGTCCCGAGGTCACTACGACCGAGGAGACGGAGGACGACGCCCCGAAGTTCTTCCACTACGTGGACAAGAGCAAGATCGCCGAGAGCGCGGTCATGGGCACCTATGTGATCGCCCTGTGCGGTGAGGTCTTCCCGGTCACCCGTTCGGCGAAGCCCGGATCACCGGTCTGCCCTGAGTGCAAGCGCGTCTACGAGTCGCTGAAGCCTGGTGAGTAGTCCCGGAGCGGTCCCGGGCACGCAGGATCAGACCGCAGCACCCGCCGCTACGCCGGCCGCGGGGGGATCTCTGCGTGCCTGGCAGCGCACCGCACTGCGCAAGTACCTCATGGCACGGCCCAAGGACTTCCTCGCCGTGGCGACGCCCGGTGCAGGAAAGACGACCTTCGGACTCCGCGTAGCGAGCGAGCTGCTCGCGGACCGGACCATCGACACGATCACAGTCGTGGCACCGACCGAGCACCTCAAGTATCAGTGGGCTGCCTCGGCTGCACGCAACGGCATCCTCCTCGACCCCGAGTACTCGAACTCCTCCGGCGCCCTGCCGCCCGAGTTCCACGGCGTGGTGGTGACCTACGCGCAGGTCGCTGCGCACCCGTTCAAACACCGCCAGCGCACGGCGTCGCGGCGCACACTGGTCGTCCTCGACGAGATCCATCACGGCGGAGACGCGAAGAGCTGGGGTGACGCGATCCGGGAGGCGTTCGAGGACGCCGAGCGTCGTCTCGCGTTGACGGGAACCCCGTTCCGGTCCGACGACAGCCCGATCCCGTTCGTCACGTACGAACCCGACGGGCAGGGGCACCAGCGCTCGAAGGCTGATCACACGTACGGCTACGCCGACGCGCTGGCCGACGGTGTCGTGCGGCCGGTCGTGTTCCTCGCCTACTCGGGCGAGGCCCGGTGGCGTACCAACGCGGGCGAAGAGTTTTCCGCGCGCCTCGGTGAACCGCTCAGTGCCGACCAGACGTCACGCGCGTGGCGGGTCGCCCTCGACCCCCACGGTGACTGGATGCCCGCGGTCCTGCAGGCCGCCCACACTCGGCTCCGTCAGGTCCGGGCCGGGGGAGTGCCGGACGCCGGCGGACTGGTGATCGCCACCGACCAGGAGCGCGCCCGCGAGTACGCCGCACTGCTGACCGAGATCAGTGGCACGGCCCCGACCGTCGTCCTGTCCGACGACCCGACCGCATCGAGCCGGATCGACGCCTTCTCGGAGTCGGACGACGAGTGGATGGTCGCCGTGCGCATGGTGTCCGAGGGCGTCGACGTGCCCCGCCTGAGCGTGGGCGTGTACGCGACGAGCGCCTCGACGCCGCTGTACTTCGCGCAGGCGATCGGCCGCTTCGTCCGCTCGCGACGCCCGGGCGAGACCGCGTCGGTGTTCCTGCCGTCCGTCCCCGTGCTGCTGGACCTGGCCTCGAAGATGGAGGCCCAGCGCGACCACGTCCTGGGGAAGCCGCACCGCGAGGAGTCGCTGGAGGACCAGCTCCTCGCGCAGGCGAATCAGCAACAGGACGAGAAGACCGACGACGACGAGGACGGCGGCTACATCTCGCTGGGCGCCGACGCCGAACTCGACCAGATCGTGTACGAGGGATCCTCGTACGGCACCGCGACGTTCGCCGGAAGTGAGGAGGAGGCCGACTACATCGGGCTTCCCGGTCTCCTGGGTGCGGATGACGTGAAGGCGCTCCTCCGCCAGCGTGAGAAGGAGCAGGTCAAGCACCGCTCCGCATCACACGCGTCCGGGACGGGCCAGGTGGCCGTGGTGGGCGCCGATCCCGCGATGGCCGGGACCACGCTGCCCGGCAACTCCAGCGGGCCCGGAGCGAATGCCGGCGCCGCCGAGCGCGTGGCCACGGCGGCCGAGCTCAAGGATCTGCGCCGGCAGCTCAACACACTGGTGTCGGTGTACTCGGGACGACTCGGCAAATCGCACGGGGCGATCCACTCACAGCTGCGTAACGCCTGTGGCGGTCCTCCGGTGCCGATGGCGTCGGCCGACCAGATCCGGGAGCGCATCTCCACGCTTCGTTCGTGGTGAGGGAGCGCCGATTCACCACCGACAAGAGACGACCCACGCAAGGACGACCCACGCCGCGCATCCGGTCTCGGATGGCGGCGTGGGTCGTTAGTCCAGTCCTGACTCGTATGTGAGCCGAGGCGTTCTACTAGTCCAGGTAGTCGCGCAGTACCTGCGAGCGCGACGGGTGGCGCAGCTTTGACATGGTCTTGGACTCGATCTGACGAATCCGCTCACGGGTCACGCCGTAGACCTGGCCGATCTCGTCCAGGGTGCGGGGCAGGCCGTCGGTGAGGCCGAAGCGCAGGCGCACCACGCCGGCCTCGCGCTCGGACAGTGTGTCGAGCACCGAGCGGAGCTGGTCCTGCAGGAGCGTGAAGCTCACCGCGTCCACGGCCACGACCGCCTCGGAGTCCTCGATGAAGTCGCCGAGCTGCGAGTCGCCCTCGTCGCCGATGGTCTGGTCGAGTGAGATGGGCTCCCGGGCGTACTGCTGGATCTCCAGCACCTTCTCCGGGGTGATGTCCATCTCCTTGGCGAGCTCCTCCGGGGTGGGCTCGCGGCCCAGGTCCTGGAGCAGCTCACGCTGGATACGGCCGAGCTTGTTGATCACCTCGACCATGTGCACCGGGATGCGGATGGTGCGGGCCTGGTCGGCCATGGCGCGGGTGATGGCCTGACGGATCCACCAGGTGGCGTACGTGGAGAACTTATAGCCCTTGGTGTAGTCGAACTTCTCGACCGCACGGATCAGACCGAGGTTGCCCTCCTGGATGAGGTCCAGGAACGCCATGCCGCGTCCGGTGTACCGCTTGGCGAGTGAGACGACGAGGCGGAGGTTCGCCTCGAGCAGGTGGTTCTTGGCGCGGACACCGTCTCGCTCGATCCACTTGTAGTCGCGACGCTGGGCGGTGGTGAGCTTCTCGCCACGCTCGGCGACCTGTGCCATGTACCAGGTCGAGTAGAGACCGGCCTCGATGCGCTTGGCGAGCTCGACCTCTTCCTCGGCGTTGAGGAGGGCGACCTTACCGATCTGCTTGAGGTAGGCACGGACCGAGTCCGCGGAGGCGGTGAGCTCGGCGTCCTTGCGGGCCTGTCGCAGCGCCTCGGACTCGTCCTCGTCCCAGACGAAGTCGCCGGAGGCCTTGTCCTTGGCGGACGGCTCCTCCTTGGTCTCCTCGTCCGCTTCCTCGTCGTCCTCGACGTCCTCGACCTCGACATCCTCCAGTTCGGAGGTGTCGGGCTCGGCCTCGAGGCCTTCCTCCGGCTCGTCGACCTGCTCGTCGTTGACCTCGGGGTCAGCCGGTGACGGAGCCTTCTTGGCGGCGGTCTTCTTAGCTGCCGTCTTCTTGGCCGCCGTCTTCTTGGCCGCCGTCTTCTTCGCCGCAGTCTTTTTCGCGGCGGTCTTCTTGGCGGCGGTCTTCTTGGCCGCCGTCTTCTTCGCCGCAGTCTTCTTCGCGGCGGTCTTCTTGGCGGGGGCTGCGCCCGTGACCTCGGTGCCTGACGGATCGCCGCTCTCTGCGGTATCCGAACTGGTGGTCTTCGTGGCTGCCACAAACGCCCCTTCACAACCGAAAGCTGAACTGGATACGAGGATCGGTGCCGCGTTTCGGTGCAGACACTTGAGCCGTCCGCCTCGCGGTACCGGGCCCGTCCCCGGCCGGTACGTGATCCCGGCCTGCGCCATTGTAACGATGATCCGGCCCGAGGGTCGCATCCGGCGGGGTTGATCCGGTCAGTTCGTACTAGAGGGCAGCACGTCGCCGAGGTCCAAGAGACCGGCGTGTGCAGCGGCGTACAGCGCGGCACCGATGATCCCGGCGTCGTTGAGTCGCACTGCCGCGCGCACGGGCGTGCGGTTGTCCAGGAGCGGGAACCACTCGTCGGCCGCCTCGCTGACCCCGCCGCCGAGGACGAACACGCGCGGCCACAGCAGGTCCTCGATGGTGCGCAGCACGTTGGAGACGTGGGGTGTCCACTCGGCGAAGCTCAGCCCGTCACGGGCCCTGACCGAGGCCGACGCGAGGCGTTCGGCCTCGTCGACGACGGACCCCGAGATGTCCCGGACCAGGACGTGCCCGAACTCGGTGTTGGGGATCAACCGGCCGTCCATGATGAGCGCCGAGCCGATCCCGGTGCCCAGGGTGAGAAGTATCACGAGGCCCTCGACACCCTCTGCGGCACCGTAGTGGACCTCGGTGAGGCCCGCCGCGTCCGCGTCGTTGAGGACCACGACGTCCCGTCCCGGCAGGTGTCGAGCGAAGAGGTCGACCACATCACACCCGATCCACGCGTCGTCGATGTTGGGTGCGATCCGGGCCACGCCCTGGTGGATGACGCTGGGGAGTGCCACGCCCACCGGGCCGTCCCAGCCGAACGCCTCGACCTGGTCCCGGAGTACCCCGGCGACCGCGTCCGGGGTCGAGGGTTGCGGCGTGGGCGTGTACGTCCGCTCGCCGAGCATCTCCCCGGTGACCAGGTCCACACGGCCGACCTTGATGCCGGTCCCACCCACGTCCACTCCTAGTCCGATGGTGGCGGGTCCGGAGTTCGGCTCTGCAGAGGTGAAGGTCGGCTCTGCCGAGGTGGTGGTGGACTCTGCCCGGGTGGTGGTCGACCGAGCGGAGTCGGTGTCCGACCGGGAGGAGGCGGCGGATGTGGGGGTGGTGGCCAAGATGTGCTCCAGGGGAACCGGCCTTCACGGCCGACGACGGTGACGGAGGTGGTTGGCACCCGGGGGTACGGGGCACGATGGACGGTGGTCGCCCGACCGCAAGGGTATCCGCGCGCAGGGGAGACGAGCCCCGGAACCTGTGACGACGACGATGTGCGCGGGCACGTCGACGCGGTGCCGGATGCACGGTGACGTGTCGGGCGGACGAAGGTGACGGGATGCGAGAGACGGGATGAGCGACATGGAGACGGATGCTGGGAACGCGGGAGACGGGCCGGGACCGGAGACCGTGGACGGGCTCCGAGCAGTGGCCGACACGCTGGCGTGCTCCGGAGGGGACGTGGCCAGGCGGATGCTCGCCGAGCTCGCCGCCCCCGGACTGGGAGCACGGTCCAAGAGCTCAGCCACCGACCCCGTCACCGTCGTCGACACCTCGGTGGAGGACCATCTCCGCCGTGAACTCGCCGCGCACCGGCCGGACGACCGGATGCTGGGGGAGGAGTCCGGGGAAACGGGCGGCGCGACGGAGGCGGCCCCCAGTGCGGACGGCCGGGTGCGCTGGATCGTCGACCCCGTCGACGGGACCGTGAACCTCTTGTACGGCATCCCGTTCACCGCCGTCTCCATCGCCGCGGAACTCGACGGCGTCGTCGTCGCCGGGGCGGTCCACAACATCGTCACCCGCGAGACCTGGACGGCCGCGCGCGGCCGGGGAGCCACGCTCCGGGATGCGGACGGCACCGTCACCACCCTTGACGTCTCCGGCTGCGACGAGCTGGCGCTCGCGCTCGTGGGGACCGGATTCGCCTACGACTCGGCGGTACGCGCGGAACAGGGGCGAGTAGCGGCAGACCTGTTGCCCCGCGTCCGCGACATCCGACGGTGCGGTTCGGCGGCACTGGACCTGTGCATGCTCGCCACCGGACGACTCGACGCCTACTACGAGCGGTGTCTCAAGCCCTGGGACCACGCGGCAGGGGCGTTGATCGCCGAGGAAGCGGGCGCCGTCGTGGCGCCCTCCTACGACGACGCGGTTCCCACGGTCGCGGCCGCCCCCGGAGTGGCGCGCGAATTCCGAGAGGCGCTGGAGAGTTGCGGGGCGCTCTAGCAGCTGACCGACCGCGCGCTCTCCACCACGCTGGAGATGGGCTGGCGGCCGACCTTGAGCTCGTCGAGCGCGCTGACCGAGGACACGGTGTCAGACAGTCGCGAGAACGTCGTGCCCAGGACCAGGTCCACAGTGTCGTCCCCGCGCCCGTCCGCGACGAGCTCCATGCACGGCGCCGCAAGCGAGAGGGACCGGGCACTCGCCTGACCGGACTCGCCGTAGCGGATCTGGCCGTGACACTCGAGTGACTGGCCGTAGATCGGGTCGTTGCCCGTGGCGTCCGCGCCGGCTGCCTGGAACCCCCGCTCGGCCAGCTGGGCGGCCACGGCACCCGCCTGGCCGCTCTGACCGTTGCCGTTGAGGACCCGGATCCGCGTGGCCTCCAGGACTGCGGGTTCCACCGAGTCGAGCGCGTCGACCTCCTGCGCCTCGAGGCCAGCCTCCGTCGCGGTGGCCGGGACCGGGCACGCCACCGCCTGCGTCGCCACGTCGTCGCCCTCCAGCGCCAGGGCCCAGACGATGCCGCCGAGAAGGACCACCGCCACCACGAAGATCACGTACGGAGAGCGGAGACGGGCCATCCCCCGAGAGGGGGTCGGGCTCGGAATGGTTTGGGTGCTGAGGTGGGCGACCATCAGGGGCCTTCCTGCAGGTGAGCGGTGTAAGGGCACGGAAGGGCCCTCGGCCAACACTGTAAACGGCGGGGGCGCCGGGCCGGTGTTGGGACACGGGCAGTCGACGACGGATGAAAATCGGTGGGGATTCCGTTACTATGCGTGCGCCGGTCGACCACGACCGATGAGCGCACACCTGACTCGGACCCGCAGAAAAGAGACTCATGGCAACCGACTACGACGCACCCCGCCGGACCGAGGCGGACGAGCTCTCCGGCGATTCGCTGGAAGAGCTCAAGGCCCGACGTGCCGAGGGTGCGACCGGTGAGGTCGACGTGGACGAGACCGACACCGCCGAATCCTATGAGCTCCCGGGCGCCGACCTGTCCGGAGAGGAACTGACGGTCAGCGTCGTGCCGGAGCAGGACAACGAGTTCACCTGCGGTGAGTGCTTCCTCGTCCATCACCGCAGCCGTTACGCCGAGGAGCGGGACGGCCTGCCGATCTGCGTGGACTGCGCGGGCTGACCGGACGCAGACGCCCGGTCCCCTGACAGGGGCCGGGCGCCGAAATACCGCGCATCCCGCGCGGCGTGGGTCAGACGTAGCGGTTGTCCGGGAGCGCGGCCGCGAGTCCCTCGGGATCGCGCGTGCTGATCAACCAGTACGGAGTGGGATCCATCGGGTCGTCCAACACGACGATCACCATCGTGCGGATGTACCCGCGGTGCACGACGAACGCCTCCGGATCGAGCTGGCGACCCATCGCCGCCTGCTTGGCGGTCGCCGGGACCACCGCGGTACGCGAGATCGCGTCGAAGGGGAGCCGGGCGTTACCCGCGTACAGGGTGCCGCCCCCCTGGCCGTCGGACTCCACCTCGATCTTCTCGCGGCTGACGGTGACGAACAGCCAGGCGAAGAGGACCGGGATCACGACGACCAGCACCCACATCCACCACCGGGCGCCGATCATGACGCACAGCGCGACCACCACTGCGGTGACCGCGATCAGCGCGATCCACCACCACAGGGGAACGCGCAGTGTCTCCGAGTGAACCGGACGAGGAGAGCGGTCGCGGTGCGGGCGTAGATCTTCTTCGGTCACACCGGTAAGACTATCGACTATCCGGGACACTGCCGGTAGGAGGGCATCGATACATGAACCACAGCACGCACACCCCCGCGACAGGACCCGCGCTGCGCCTACAGCGACTCGACCCGGACCTGCCGTTGCCCGTACGCGCGCATCCGACCGATGCCGGACTCGACCTCCACGCCGCCGGTGACTGTGAGCTGGAGCCGGGCCGGCGCGCCCTGGTGGGAACAGGTGTGGCTATCGGGTTGCCCCCGGGATATGTGGGGCTGGTCCATCCGCGTTCAGGACTGGCCGCCCGAGCCGGCCTGTCGATCGTCAACGCACCGGGCACGATCGACGCCGCCTATCGCGGCGAGATCAAGGTCAACCTCATCAACCTCGACCCGGACGAGACAGTGCGCATCACGCGCGGAGACCGGATCGCGCAGTTGCTGATCCAGAAGGTCGAACTCTGGGATGTCGTCGAGGTCGACACACTGGACGAGACCGAGCGCGGTGCCGGCGGGCACGGCTCGACGGGCGGTCACGCTCGGCTGACCTGACCGGAGGTGGCGGCGTTGGGTAGCGTCGTCCGGGACGGTCCCACACGGGACCGACGCGCACGGGGAGAGGATGTCCACGATGTTCGGACGGAAGAAGCGATCGAGCGAGGCTCGTGATGCGGCGGTCGCCGCGGAGGCCACGCCTGAGGTCCCGCAGGCGGACGGGCCCCATGACCGCTCGGAGATCAGTGACGTCCCCGGCTACTACACCGACCTCGGGTTCGGGCACATCGACCTCGGCGCCATGGTGATCGGCGTCCCCAAGGGACGCGATCTCAACGTGGCGATGGACCCCAATGGGCAGCCGGAGTTCCACGTCGTGAGCACGGTGTCGCGCGTGATCCCCCGGGTGTTCGCCGCCCCGAAGTCCGCGGGACAGTGGCGCACGATGGTCGCGGACATGCGTGAGCAGCTCGAAAAGCAGGGCGGCGACGTGTCCGTGGTCGACGGACCCTGGGGGCGCGAACTCGTCGCCGAGATGCCGGGCGCGGTCTTCCGTGCCATCGGCGTCGACGGACACCGGTGGACGGCCGAGGTGCGGATCATGGCGGTCCCGGACAACGCCGAGCAGGCTGCCGAGGAGGGCCGGGACGTGTTCAGGCACCTGCTGGTCAACCGGGGTACCGCGCCGATGCCCGTCCGCGAGCAGTTGGCTCTGACCATTCCGGAGGAGATCCAGACGGCGATCACCAAGGCGCAGTCGCAGCTCGCAGCCCAGCAGCAGGCGCAGGCATATCAACAGCAGATGGCGGCCGGTCAGCAACAGGGCGTCACCGGCGTCCCGCCGCAGACGGTCCAGAGTCGCCCCGGTCAGGTTCCCGGCGGGGGACAGGGCCCGGCGGCCCAGACCCCACCGCAGGGCACCCAGGCGCCGCAGCAGTCCCCACAGGCCTCAACACAGGCCCCACAGGCGGCACCTCAGGCCTCACAGACTGCACCACAGGCCGCGCAGGCTCCGGATCGGTCGCCCGCACCGCGCCGTGACGGCAGTGCGATGGATCGCCTCCGCGACGACGACATCTGATTCCTCCGACACAGGCGAAAAGCTGATGCCTTCGTTGAACCGGGTGATCCGGAAACTCTCCGCACACCTCACCGATCCCGTCGAGGTGTTGGACGCCGCGGAACTCGCGGGCTGCGTCTCCAGCACCGGATGCGCCCAGGTCAGGGATGTCGTGCGCGGAGACCGCGTCACGCTCACCGGGCGTGTCCGCACTGTTCTCTCCGGAGGGGCCGAGGACCATCTCGGCGTGACAGCAGAGGTTTTCGACGGCACCGGATCAATCGACGTGTGCTGGTTGGGACGCCGAGTAATTCCCGGGATCGACACCGGGAGATACATCCGCGTCACCGGTCGTGTCGGAACCCGTGGCGGTCGCCATGTCATGTTCAACCCGCGCTATGAGCTGCTCGCCGGTCAGCCGCGCCGCACCGTGGAGGGCAAGCGATGACCGAACCCGAGCAGAAGTCGGGAACGGAGGCCGGTCGTCGATCGGCCTTCGGCGATCCCGATGCGTCATTGATCGACCAGATGGGCGGAATCCGGGGACTGGTGTTCTCGTCGATCCCGATCCTGGCCTTCGTCCCCGTCAACCAGATCTGGGGACTGCAGGTCGCGATCTGGTCGGCACTGGGGGTCGCGGTGGCGATGCTGGTGTACTCGCTAGTTCGCCGGGAGAACCCGCAACCGGCGATCTCCGGATTCGTCGGCGTCGCGATCTGCGTGTTCATCGCCTGGCGGACCGGCAGTGCCAAGGGATACTTCCTCTACGGGATCCTCACCCAGGCCGCGTACGCGGCGGCATTCGCCGTGTCCGCGGTGGTCCGGTGGCCCCTCGTGGGGGTGATCTGGGGCTTCCTCGACGGTAAGGGAATGTCGTGGCGGCGAAACCCGGCAGCACGACGCTGGTACGCGGTAGCGACTTCGGTGTGGGCGGGGCTGTTCGCTATTCGCGCTGTGCTGCAATACGTGCTCTACCTCAACGACGAGGTCACCTGGCTCGGGGCGGCCCGGATCGGGATGGGATGGCCGCTGGCGCTGGCAGCCTTCGTCGTGACCGTGTGGGCGGTCCGACGTGCTATGACCCATGAAGATCACGGTGGCACTGATGCCGGTCCTGTCGCTGACGAGACGACAGGCGACGTGGTCCACACCGAGGCGCAGTCGTCTGAGCGGCCGTCAACTGACTGACCGGGCATTGCCACGGCCGTGAAGAGGCGATGCCGATGAGAAACCCCGGTGGCCGACAGGCCACCGGGGTTTCGCGTTGCCGCGTCATAGTTCGACGAGGCTAAAGAGGTCAGAACGCTCCGGTCGCGGTCCTGGAGAACTCGCTCGGACCGGTGATGGCGCGGTAGGCCACCGTCGAGGCGAGCATGGTGATCGGGATCGCGACGAAGAGGCCGACGATCAGGGCGAGGGCGCCGACGATGAGGATCAGCGTGTTGAGGATCGCCAGCACGAAGAGGTTTCCGCCGTCGGACTTGATCGCGTTGAAGCTGGACTGGATCGCATCGGTCGGACTCATGTTGCGGTCGATCACGAACTGGAACGTCCAGTAGAGGAAGAACATGATCACGATGCCGGGGATGACCAGGAGGACCAGACCGATCGTCGTGGCGATGCCGACGAGGATGGCCGCAATGACGAACGCTCCGAAGTTGGTCAGCTTGAAGAAGCTACCGATATCCGGCTTGTGGCCGTCGACTTCCAGCAGCGCACCTCGGATGGAGAACGCCTGGATGAGGAGCGCGACAGCGATCGAGAGCAGCGAGCCGAGAGCGGCGACGCCGACCGACTCCGAGTTCGAGAACACACTGGTGAGCCCGTTGGCGACGAACGAGATGAGCGTGATGAGAAGCCACGGGACCGGATTGTTCTTGAACAACTGCCAAGCCGCGCCGATGGCCTCCGTGGCCGACGGCTTCCCGGTCATCATGGTTCCACCGCCGAACCCGGGCTGCTGGTACCCGCCTTCGTAGCCGGCGGCGCCGTACTGCGGGTCCGAGTATCCGGGCTGGCCGAAACCCTGGCCATACTGCTGACCGTAGCCCTGGTCCTGGCCCTGGCCGGGGTAAGGCTCGTAGCCCTGTCCTGGGTATGGCACATACCCCTGTCCCTGGCTCTGGTAGGGCTCCTGTCCCTGCTGGTTCCAGCCCTGCGAATCCGAACCGTACGGGTCGTTGTGTGACCCGCCGCCGGTCGGCGTGCCTCCGGTTGTCATATCGTCTCCGTATCGTCTGTGATGCTGAAGAGATCTTCGACAACATCTGCTCTCGAATCTAGTGCCCGTCGTCGCAGAAGGGGAGGCCACCACGGCGCGTCCGTGCTATTGGAGCCACCAAATGCAGCGAATCCCCGCTGACCTGGTGGTCAGCGGGGATCCTCCGCGTGAAAGCGGGGCGAGATCAGATATTCGCGTCGATCTCGACGGCCTGTGCGACACCGGCGATGGTGGCGGCGATCTTCACGGCCTCCCAGGCCTGCTCCTTGGTGAGTCCTTCCTTGCGGATGACGTCATCATGAGCAGCGGTGCAGTTCTCACAACCGTTGATCGTGGACACGGCCATTGACCACAGCTCGAAGTCGGACTTCTCGACGCCCGGGTTGGCGATGATGTTCATCCGCAGACCCATGCGGACCTGCGTGTAGTCCGAGCCGAGGAACTCCTTGGCGCGGTACGCCACGTTGTTCATGCCCATGATCGAGGCGGCCCCGAGTGCGGCGTTGAACGCCTCGTCGGAGAGGTGCTCACGCGCCTCGTCGGCGATCTCCGACAGCACGGTGGCCGAGCGGGTTGCGGCCGCGGTCGCGAGGAAGGTTCCCCAGAGCTGCTGCTCGTTCAGCTCCGTGGACCGGGCGAGCGAGCTGAGGTTCAGCTTGAGATCCTTGGCGAACTCCGGAAGTCCGGACTTGAGGTTCTCGATGCTCACTTGATGCCCTCCTGCAGCATCTCCATCTTGTCGATGTTCTTGGTGGGGTCGTTCTTCTGCCAGTTGCAGGCGCAGACCTCGGAGGACTGGAGGGCGTCCAGCACGCGGAGAACCTCGTCGACGTTACGGCCGACGGCGTCCGGGGTGACGGAGACGAACTGGATGACGTTGTCCGGGTCGACGATGAAGGTGGCGCGGTCAGCGACACCGCCGGCGTTCTCGACGCCGAGCGCCTGGATCAGCTCGTGCTTGATATCCGACAGGAGCGGGAACGGCACGCCCTTGAGCTCGTCGTTGGTGGCGCGCCAGTTGAAGTGCGCGAACTCGTTGTCGATCGAGCCGCCCAGAACCTGCGTGTCACGGTCCTGGAAGTCCTCGTCGAGCTTGCCGAACGCGGCGATCTCGGTGGGGCACACGAACGTGAAGTCCTTCGGGTAGAAGAAGATCACGCGCCACTTACCGGCGTAGGACTGGTTGGTGATGGTCTCGAAGTAATCCTCGGGCTGCTGCGCGTTCACCTCGCGGAGGTCGCCACCCTTCAGAGCGGTGAGCTCGAAGTCCGGGAACTGGTCGCCGATAGTGAGAAGTGACATCTGATCCTCCTAGTGCGTGGGACGCTGTTCTGCGTTCTCAAGTCACTATGCCCGAGGCTGTTCAACAGGTAAAGCCTACTGAGATCAAGGTCACTAATAGTTCTTGTCAATCAATCGTCGACGTATGACTATTGATCCGCCTACAGTATTAGGTATGC
This sequence comes from Dietzia sp. NCCP-2495, assembly GCF_026011735.1. Taxonomy (GTDB): domain Bacteria; phylum Actinomycetota; class Actinomycetes; order Mycobacteriales; family Mycobacteriaceae; genus Dietzia. The sequence continues at coordinate 68,049 of NZ_BRVN01000013.1, forward strand.
CCGATCAACGATTCGTTCCCAGCGTGATGCAGCTCAGAGTGTTTCTGGCCGTCGCGGAACGGTTGCACTTCCGGAGTGCGGCCGAGGATCTGAGAATGAGTCAGCCCTCACTGTCCCAGGCTCTCGCGACCCTTGAAGAGGGGCTCGGCCTCCATCTCGTCGAACGCAGCACCAGATCGGTCCTCATCACCCCGGCCGGGCAGCAGATCCTGCCGTATGCGCGGGCGGCGGTTGTGGCGATGGATGCAGTCGCTGACGCCGCGGCAGGCAGTGGGGGACCCCTGTTCGGCCAGCTCCGTATCGGAGTGATCCCGACGGCCGCGCCCTACCTCCTGCCGGGCCTCCTGCCGGCGCTGGCGGAAGAGTTCCCTGACCTCCGTCCGAGGATCGTGGAGGACCAGACCGCGAGACTGGTCGAGGGGCTCCGCAGCGGCGTGATCGACGTCGCCATCATGGCGTTGCCGACCGACGCCACCGGCATCGCGGCCACACCGCTGTACAGCGAGCGGTTCGCCCTGTTGGTCCCGTCGGACCACGAACTGGCGGGCCGGAGCGGACTGTCGCCGGACGCGCTCGTCGACCAGCCCTTGTTGCTGCTGGACGAGGGCCACTGTCTGCGCGAGCAGACGGTCCAGTTGTGCCGCCAGGTGTCGGCTCCGGTCCTGGGCCGGGAGGAATCACGCGCGGCCTCGCTCGCCACCGCGGTGCAGTGTGTGGCGGGTGGTCTCGGCGTGACGATCGTGCCGGAGTCTGCTGTGGGGCCGGAGACCCGTGGGCCGGGAATCGGGGTGGCATGGTTCGCCGATCCCTCGCCGGGACGAACCATGGGCCTCTTTCTGCGGACCGCGACGGGCTCGGACGAGTCCTACGCCCAGCTCGGCCGCGTCATCATCGAGGTGGCACAGGCCGTCTTCGGCGCTCAGCCGGTGTGAGCCGGAGCGAGCGGTCGTCGACCAGAATCCGCGTCCGACGTGGCCAGTGAGTCCAATCGGTCCATGGCCTCGAGATAACGTGCGCGGAGCGCCTGCGTCCTCGTGACCCAGCGACGTTGAAACGCGACGAACTCGGCTCGCCCTTCCGGGGTCTCCACGGGGATCGGCGCGAGTCCCCACTGCGAGAGGTCGTAGGGGGAGGAGCGCATGTCGATCTCGCGGGCGCTGAAGGCGGCACGGAGGGCGTCGAGGAGCAGCTCACCGGGTGCCCCGGCTTCCATCGCGGCGGTGTGGGCGTAGATGTCCATTCCCGCGTGGAGGCACGCCGGCTGCTCGAACTTGGCCTGCACGTCGCGCGAGAGCCGGTTCTCGTTCCGGGGCTCCGCGGGTGGGGTGAAGAAGCGGAAGGCGTCGAAATGGGTGCAGCGCAGTCGTGAGCTCCGGACCACCTCGTCGATCTGCTCGTGGGTGAGCCGGAGCGGGACCTGTCCGTGACGCACCTCGTCGCGTGTCGTGCGGTAGAGCATCGCCCATTCATGGAGTCCGAAGCACCCTGTCGCTCCCGGCCGTGACGTGGTGGCCTCGACGACCTCGCGGGTTCGTTGAAGGCGCGCGCCGCCCCGGGCGATCACCGAATCCGGATCGACGATCAGACCGGTACGCCCGTAGAGGGTTGCTTGACGGTAGTGCCGCCACTGACGCCGTTCGGTGAGGTGGGCGTTCTCGAGAAGGACGCCCGGGCCCGGGTGCCATCTCCGGACAGTGCCGACACTCGTCCGGTAATAGGTGAACAGGAAGTCGATGACCGGGTGCGGCGTGCCGTTCTGACGCCGTCGTAGGTGGTCCGACGTCAGCTCATCCACGGCGGCGTGGTGGTGCTGCTCCCGGTCACGCCATAGGTCTTCCGGCAGCACCACGGGGGAGCGGGGGTCGGTGCGGGTGGTCACCGTCTGCGGGGTCACGTGCGCTTCTTCCGCTTCGGCCGATGGACGCGCGAATTGGCCGGCCGGCGGGTGGAGGAGCGCGGGGCGGGCGCCCGCCGCTGGCGGGGGAGGTCGATCGGATCGCCGAACACTGCGCCGAGTGTTGCGGCGGAGGACGGGGCGTCGGCGTCGATCGTCTCGACGGTCATGCCGGCGGCGCCGGCCTGGTCGATGACCCGGTCCAGGTCATGGGGTTCGACGACCGCGGCGACGATCCCCGCGGATCCGGTGCCGCGTCCGGTTCGGCCGGAACGGTGTACGAGGTCGTGGACCGAGTGCGGTGCTCCGACGTGGACGATGTGCCCGATGTCGTCGAGATCCAGTCCACGACCGGCGAGATCGGTGGTCACCAGGACCCGCACGGTGCCGGAGGCGAGCGCGCCGAAGGCGCCGGCGCGCCTGGTCGGCGAGGCCGATCCCGAGATCCCCGTGACGGTCACCCCGGTGTCCGCGATCGCCGCCCGGAGTGGTTCGACCGAGTCTCGCCGGGGCACGAAGAACAGCGCGCGTCGGCATCGCGCGGACAGTGCCGTGGCGCAGCTGCTCGGGTCGGTGGTGGTGAGGATGAGGAGGTGACGTGGACTACCGGTGACCGCCGGGTCCGTGGCCTGCGCGGAGTGGGCTGGTGGTGGGTCGCCGTCGGGTGTGGTGGTGACGCGGTGGACCCTAAGACTCGGGCGACGACGACGGAGTTCGTCCTCGACTTCGGCGCCAGCGGTCGCTGTGACGGACATCAGGGTGGCGTCCGCGCACAGGTCCAGCAGGATCTCGGTCTGTTTGCGGAATGAGGCGTCCACGAGTTGGTCCACCTCGTCGAGCACGATGACAGCGATGTCGTCCGTGCGCAGGGCGCGGCTCGTGACGAGGTCGACGAGCCGGCCTGGAGTCCCCACCGCGATGTCGACGGGAGGGATGAGTGCGCGCTTGTCCTTGGCGATGGAACCGCCGCCGACAAAGCAGGCGGTGCGCAGTCCCTCGGCGGCGCCGACGATGGCGAGCACCTCGTCACTCTGGATAGCGAGCTCACGCGTGGGGGAGACCACGAGGGCGCGCGGCCTGCCCGGGATGCTCGGTGCCCCGGCGATGCGGGTGACGACACCCACGGCGAAGACCAGCGTCTTGCCGGACCCGGTGGGCGCGACGGCGAGAAGGTCTTCTCCCGCGATCGCATCCCCCAGCGCGGCCGCTTGGACGGGGCTCGCCGGGCCGCTGACGATCCCAGAGACGGCGTGCCGGACGGGAACCGACACACCGTTCTCGGTCAGCAGTCGGCCCAGGTCGGGGCGTTCGTTCCTGCTCAGGCCTGCACCTCGGACCGGTCGCCGCTCCAGAGGGTGTGGAAGCTACCCTCACGGTCTGTGCGGAGGTAGGTGTGGGCACCGAAGAAGTCGCGCTGACCCTGGATGAGTGCCGCGGGCAGACGCTCGGTGCGCAGGCCGTCGTAGTAGGCGAGCGCTGCCGAGAATCCGGGGGCGGGGATGCCCGCGGTGACGGCGGTGGCCACGACACGACGCCAGCTGTCCACGCAGTCGGCGAGCGCGTCGGCGAAATACGGTGCGGCCAGCAGTGACGGCAGATCGGGGTTCTCTGCGTAGGCTTCGCGGATCCGGTCGAGGAACGTGGCGCGGATGATGCACCCGCCCCGCCAGATGGTCGCGAGGTCGCCGCGCGCGATGTCCCAGCCGTGTTCGACGCTGGCTGCGGTGATCTGGTCGAAGCCCTGGGCGTAGGCGATGATCTTCGACGCGTACAGAGCCTTGCGGACATCCTCGACGAACGCCTCTCCGGCGTCGGACGGGGTCGAAACCTGTCCGGCGGGTAGGGCCCGGCCCGCCTCACGCTGGGGAACCGAACTGGACAGCGCGCGGGCGAAGACGGCCTCGGCGATTCCCGTGACGGGAACGCCGAGATCGAGTGCGGACTTCACCGTCCACCGGCCGGTTCCCTTCTGTCCGGCCCGGTCGACGATCACGTCGACGAGAGGAGAACCGGTGGAGGCGTCGACCTGGGCGAGCACCTCGGACGTGATCTCGATGAGGTAGGAGTCCAGCTCGCCCGTGTTCCAGTCGCGGAAGACGTCGGCCATGGGGCCGGGCTCGATGCCGGCGATGCCCCGGAGGAGGTGGTAGGCCTCGCCGATCAACTGCATGTCGGAGTACTCGATGCCGTTGTGGACCATCTTCACGAAGTGGCCCGAGCCGTCCTCGCCGATGTGGGTGCAACACGCCGTGCCGTCCACCTGGGCTGAAATCGACTCGAGCATCGGGCCCACGACCTCGTAGCTTGATGCAGGACCTCCCGGCATGATCGACGGACCCTCGAGGGCGCCTTCCTCGCCACCGGAGATGCCGGCGCCGATGAAGCGGATACCACGCTCGGCCATGGCCTTCTCGCGACGGATGGTGTCCGTGTAGAGGGCGTTTCCGCCGTCGATGATGATGTCGCCCTCGTCGAAGGCGTCGGCGAGGGCCTCGATCACCGCGTCGGTGGGAGCTCCGGCCTGGACCATGATGAGCGCGCGTCGCGGCGACTTGAGCGCTGCCGCGAACTCCTCGATGCTCTCCGCGCGGACGAAGTCGCCCTCGGCTCCGTGCTCGTCGAGCAGGAGATCGGTCTTGCCCGCGGACCTGTTGTGCACTGCAACCGAGTACCCCCGGCGGGCGAAGTTCCGGGCGATGTTCGAGCCCATCACGGCGAGTCCTGTGACTCCGATGTCGGCGGTTCCGTTGGTGTCAGCGACGGTCTGCGCGTCCTCGCGCTCAGTACTCATGGGCCCAAGAGTAGTCGACGCCGTCCCGCACCGACTACCTGCGGTGATGACGCCGGATCTCCGGCAGTGCACCTGAACGTCGTCTGTGGACCAGCTGACAGATCGCACTTGCACTGAGTGCAATCTTTGGCGTCCTGCGGAGCATTTTCTTGGAGATCTCGGTGGATATGTTGTAACACTTAGTAGTGGGCTCAGTGACGGGCGCCACTGCGGTTCGGGGGGATCGAACTGCGGTGGAGAGCTGTCACCCGTTGACGTAGCCCGCATGCACGTGGGGAATCACACAGGGGGAAAGACACATATGACTTCCATTCTGCCTGAGCAGATGGTCGGTATCCGCACCGTTTTCGAGGACACCTCGGAGACTCTCGGGGGGTTCCGGACCGGGTACCCGAAGTTTTATTCGATGGCGGATCTGGGTACGCAGTCGCGCCGCCGGTGGGTGCCGCTCGAGGAGGCCGTCACCGGCGGTCGCGTCGAGCTGATGTTCCGCAACTACTTCGCCGATTCCGGCGACATCCGCTTCGCCACCTACCTGGTCGCGGAAGCGTTCACTCACGGTGTCCTCGGGCGCGCAGTCGCCAGCTTCGCGACGATCGGCCGCGTGTGGGACACCGGTGCCGAGAACATGGCCGTGCGCACCGACATCGAAGGCGGCCTGGACTGGGCCGGGGTGCGGGACACCACGCTCCGGGTCCTGCAGGATGATCCGTGCGCCGGTTCACCCGGCACGGTGGTGCTCCCCTGCGAGCAGGCCATGGCCCAGTGGCTGGTCTGCCGATCGCGGGGAACGCTCTCGTCGGTCTTCGCGGGACTGTCCGCGGTGAGCAACTGTAGCGAGGACACGCTCTGGTCGATGGCCGGGGAGAGCGTCCTGGGTGCCGCGACGATCGTCCCGACGTTCGCCGGCACCAGCCCGGAGACGGGGTACCGCCGCGGACAGCTCGTCCTGCAGGCGCTTCATCAGTCGGGTCTGGCGGTGCGCAAGCGCAGTGGGCTGCCCCGGACCCCGGGTGCCGGCCCGATCCCGGTCCGCGACCGTGGGTGGCGCTCGGTCCGCTGACACCCCGGACCGGCGCACGACTCCGGTGAGGTGGCCGTGACCGCGGGGGGTAACGTCGACCACAGTTGACGCCCGGATGCGCCGGGCCGGTGGAAAGAGGTCAGATGTCCGAGTCGGTTACCGATTTCATCCAGATGGTTCGCGACAACTCCGGCGTCGGTTTCGGCGGCGGCGTCGGCATGGAGTACACGGAGGTCGGCCCCGACAAGGTCGTCGTGACCGTCGAGGTCGGCCCCCATCTCCATCAGCCCTACGGCATCGTCCACGGCGGTGTGTACTGCGCCATCGCAGAGGAGGTCGCGAGCATCGCCGGAGCGGTGTGGCTCGGTGGAGAGAGCAAGGTCGTCGGGGTCAACAACTCGACCGACTTCCTCCGCGCCGTTACAGAGGGGACCCTCACCGCCACCGGCACCCCGGTGCATCGGGGACGATCGCAGCAATTGTGGCGCGTCGAGATCGCCGACGACCAGGGTCGACTCGCCGCGGTCGGACAGGTGCGTCTGGCCAACCTGCAGTAGAACTCCGGCCGTCACGGGAGTCCGAGAAACCTCCGGTACGAGCGGCCTCCGATACGACGAACGCCCGGCGGGAATCCCGCCGGGCGTTTTCTCGTGTGTCCGTCTCCCTCGTCGGTCCCCGGGTCGGGGCCCGACGAGGGGAGGAGTCAGTTCGTTCGGCCTGCTTCGGCCGGTGTCACGCTCGGGGACCCGGAGGGCTGAGGGGCGGACGACGAATCGACTTTGGAGCGTTCCGCGGCGACCTGCTCGAGAGCCTGTCGGGCGTAGACCCACTGCTTGGTCGAGGTGAGCTGCGAGCGGTGCTCGCCGCCCATGTGCATTCCCCACGAGAACATGGTGGTGACGCGGTTCTTGAAACCGATCAGGTATGCGAGGTGGACGATGAGCCACATCACCCAGGCGATGAAGCCCGAGATCTCGATCTTGCCCATTTTCACCACTGCGCTGTACCGCGACACGGTGGCCATGGAACCCTTGTCGAAATACTTGAACGGTGGACGCTGGGCCGAGGAACCGCCCTTCTCGACCTCGTTGATGATCTGCTTGGCGGCGTACTTTCCGCCCTGGATGGCCACCTGGGCGACGCCCGGGAGGTTGTCGAGGCTCATCATGTCGCCCACCACGAAGATCTCCGGGTGGCCCGGCAGCGAGAGGTCCTTGTTCACCAGGACACGCCCGGCGCGGTCGGTCTCCGCGTCCGTCTGGTCGGTGAGCATCCTGCCCAGCGGGCTGGCCTGGACGCCGGCGGACCAGATCTTGCAGGAGGCGGCGATGCGGCGGACCGAGCCGTCGGGATCCTTGACCTCGATGCCGTTGTAGTCGACGTTCGTCACCATCGCGTTGAGCTGGATCTCGACACCCATCTGCTCGAGACGGACACGTGCGGCGTTGCCGAGCTTGTTGCCGAACGGCGGCAGCACGGCCGGTGCGGCGTCCAGGAGGATGACGCGGGCGGTCGCCGGGTCGATTCGCCGGAAGCTGTCCTTGAGGGTGTGCTGTGCGAGTTCGGCGACCTGACCGGCCATCTCCACGCCCGTGGGACCGGCGCCGACGATGACGAAGGTGAGCAGGCGCTTGCGCTCCTCCTCGTCGTCGATGACCTCGGCCTGCTCGAAGCACCCGAGGATTCGGCTGCGCAGCTCGAGCGCGTCGTCGACCGTCTTCATGCCGGGCGCCCACCGTTCGAAGTGATCGTTGCCGAAGTACGACTGGTTGGCACCGGCGGCGACGATGAGCGAGTCGTACTCGATGTCGAACCCGATGTGCCCGGCGTCCGCGTGGATCCTCTTGGCGGCGACGTCGATCTGGTTCACGTCTCCCAGGACCACGGTGGCGTTCTTCTGGTCCCGGAGGATCAGGCGCGTCGGCGGAGCGATCTCGCCGACCGAGAGGATTCCGGTGGCCACCTGGTAGAGCAACGGCTGGAACAGGTGGTGCCCGGTCCTGGCGATGAGGGTGACGTCGACGTCAGCCTTCGCCAGTCGCTGCGCGGCGAACAGGCCACCGAATCCGGAGCCGATGATGACGACACGGTGCCGACGTGGCGCCGACGCGGCGACGGGGACCTGGTCGATTGCGGGCTCGGTCATTGCGGCTCCTGAGTGGCTCGGTCTGCGGCGGCTTTGTGGCGTCAACTGATCTGTCAGCCCGAGCACGGCGCTTCGGGCACGATCCCCAAGGATAGTGGCCTGCAGTATCACGTGCACGCACAGGAGGTGGACTCCCACAGTAGGTGCCCCCGACGCGCCTACAGGACGCGCGGCTCCGGCGGCGGTACGGTCCTGGTTCAGGCACGCCCAGTGAGGAGGGAACCGGTGGTCCGACTCGAGCCGCAAACGGTCGATCTGGAGCGCTGGCCTGCTCTGGCCTCTCCGACCGGGACGGGTCCGGCCGGCGTCGTGGCGGAGGCGTTGCGTCGAGCGGCGCGCGAGCTCGGGATCCGCATCGACTACCCGGACTCGTCGGCTGCCGGTGAGTTCGATGCCGGGACCACGGTGGTGCTCCGCGATCCGGAGTCGTTCTGGATGCGACTCGCCACCGGCGGAGTGCTCGGTCTGGGCGAGTCCTTCATGGCAGGCGAGTGGGCGACGTCGGACCTCGTGTCCGCTATCGGCGTGCTCGCGCCGTGGATCGCAGAGCATCCGGACTGTGCGGTTCCGGGGGAGCGGGCCTATGGCCGGGACCGGCGCGGTGGCCGGGAGGGTCGCTCGTCGCACGGAGGCCGCCGCCGCGACCGGACCTCACCGGTGTCGCTGGAGGACTCGGTCCCGGGAGCGCTCACCTCTCTGTACACGGACGAGACGATGTCCACCTCGGGCGCGGTCTTCGCCTCCGGTGCCCGGACGCGGAGCCGGCTCGACGACGGCCTCGACGTCGTCCATCTCGAGGCTCCGTCGGCGCGGCCGCGCCGCTCTGATCTGGGCGACGCTCAGCGCCGGTCCGCGGACATGCTCCTCACGCTCGCAGGGATCCACGCCGGGTCGAGAGTTCTCGTCGCGACTCCCGGGTGGGGCGAGGTCCCGATGCGGGCGGCCGAGCGGGGGGCGCACGTCCGCACCATGACGGGTTCCACCGAGCGGCTCTCGGTTCTGGGGTCGAGGTTCGCCGGAGCCGATCTGGAGGACAGCATCTCCCTGTTCCTGGGTGCTCCGTCAGAGACCGGCGGTGCGGTGGACGCACTCGTCGCCGTTGATCCGGGCGTGGAGTCCGGCATGGCAGGGATCGACGAGGTCGTCAGTGTGGCGGATCGGCTCCTGGAACCGGGTGGACGACTGGCCCTCCAGGCGATGGTGTGCCCCGGGAAACCGGCACGTGCACTCGTCGAGCTCGCTGCCTGGGAGGCGACGTATGTGTCGAACGCCGGACCGGCGCCCGCGTGGTCAGATGTCACCGAGTTGCTCGAGCGGTCGTCCAGACTCCGACTGCTCGGTCGGGTCGAGGTCACCTCGCATCACGCGGAGACCGTCCGGTTGTGGTCGGAGACGTTCGCGCTCAAGGGAAGAGACGCCGCCGCTCTCGGGTTCGACGCGGTGTATCGACGGATGTGGGCATTTCACCTCGCTGCGCAGGAGGCCGGCCTCCGGCGGGGCTGGGTGGAGTCGGTGCAGGTGCTGGCGGGCGCGTCCGACGCGGTGCTGTGACGCGACGAGGCGTCCCGCGTCATACAGTCTGTGTATGAGTAACCTTCTCACCCCGGTCGCGATCTGGTTCGGACGGAAGGACGCGACCCGCGAGAACTCGTCTCTCGTGGTGACCGTGGATACCTGGATGTCCAAGGTCACGCGCGGGCGCCTCCCGTTGCTGCGGGTCGCCGGTCTGCCCACGCTGACCCTTCATGTTCCCGGCCGTAAGAGCGGTGCCCTGCGCAGCACTCCACTCCTGTGCGCGTCGTGGAACAACGGACTGATCATCATCGGCTCCAACTGGGGCGGCGAGAAGGCGCCCGCGTGGGTCTACAACATCCGGGGAGCAGCCGAGGGGCAGGTGGAGATGAGCGTGTACGGTGCCCGACTGCCGGTCGGTGTGCGTGAGCTCGAGGGCGCTGAGCGTGAGTCGGCCTGGGCCGCCGCCGTCCGGGTGTGGCCCAACTACGAGATCTATGCAGGTCGTACCGACCGGACACTCCCGGTCTTCCACCTCACCCCTCGGCTCTGACTGACCGAATCGACCCGAGACTCTGGTGGCACGGTTGTCGACTTCCCCTGGCACGGTCGTCGGCCTCCCGGGGCGCGTGATCCGCGGCGGAGACCTCACCGGTCAGGCCCGCCGATCAGGCTCGTCGCGCGACCATGTTCATCGCGGTGGCGGTGAGGATCGGGTCGCCGTCCTGGTTCACCAGCGTGACGTCGGTGGTGAGGATGCCGCGGTCCGGCTTGGACCGCGACGGGCGCACGCCGGTGGTCTCGCAGATGAGCGTCAGACGGTCGTCAGGCCGCAGCGGACGCACCCACCGGAGTTCGTCGATCCCGGGGGAGGCCAGACTCGCGACACTGGTCAGGTAGTTGTCCGCGAACAGTCGCATCATCAGTGCCGCGGTCTGCCAGCCACTGGCGATGAGCCCACCGAACGGGCCTGCCGCTGCGGCCTCCGGATCCGTGTGGATGGACTGCGGATCGTAGCGGCGCGCGAACTCCATGATCTCGTCGGCGTTGACCGACTCCTCGCCGAAGGAGTAGCGCGCCCCCTCGGTGTAGTCCTCGAGATACCGGTCGCCGATCGGGCGGGCGAACTCGTCGAACTTCGCATTTCCCATGTCTTCTCCTCAGGTCCCTGCTGTACGCTTTGAGTTAATCACGACTTACTCAACTGGGGGCGATGATGTCCTACTTCGACCGTCTCGACGCGAACCGCTTCGTGCCGACCCGACACGTCAGTGGCGCCTGGGACGAGACGATGCAACACATCGGCCCGGCCCTGGGCCTACTCGTCCACGCCGTCGAGTCGGACCTCGCCGCCCGACGTGACGATCCCATGGTCATCTCACGCCTGTCCTACGAACTGCTGGGAGTGGTCCCGATGGACGTGGTCGACGTGGCCGTGGAGGTGATCCGACCGGGGCGGACCATCGAACTCGTCGAGGCCACGTACTCGCACGGAGATCGAGTCGGGATCCGGGTGCGGGCGTGGTTGCAACAGCCTCGTGACACGACAGAGCTCGCGGGGGACGGGTTCGACCCGATCCCGGGTCCAGACGAGATGGCGCCGTGGGATCCCACCACCGTGTGGCGGGGCGGCTACCTCGCCTCGGCGCAGGTCCGCCGCATCGCCGACGCGCCGGGCCGGTCACGGTACTGGGTGCGCACCGACGTGCCGCTGATCGCGGGGGAGGAGGTCGGAGACCTCGCACGGATGGCGGCGCTGTTCGACATCGCCAACGGCATGGCCATCCGCGCCGACCCCGAGCAGGTGCACTATCCCAACATCGACCTCACAGCCCATCTGGTCCGCCCACCGCGAGGGGAGTGGCTGGGGTACGACACCCGGGTCACCTTTGGCCCCGGCGGACTGGGTCTGACCTCGAGTGTCATCCACGACGAGGCCGGCCCGCTGGGCACAGTCTCGCAATCGCTCACCGTCCGGCCCTGACCACAGGCGAGCACTCGCCGGCCACGGCGTGTGTTAGGCGCGGCGAGTGCTCGACTCGGCGTGTGCTCGAAGCGCGGTGTGCTCGACGCGGCATGTACTCAACACAGTGCCCGCGACACACGGCGTCCGTGACATTCGATGCCCGCTACAGCTGGCGTAGGAAGATCCGCATCCCGGAGCCGCTGTCGGGATCGAGATGGCTGAAGCCGTTCCGCTCGTAGAAGCGGCGGGCGTCGACGTCGGCGTCGTCCACGATGATGTGCAGTTCGAGGGCACCACGCGCGTGTACCTCGGCCCTCGCGCGGTCCAACAGTGCCGCTCCGACGCCGCGCGACCGGAGGTTTGGACGGACGTAGAGGTCCTCGAGGTGGGCCAGGGGACCGTCCCAGTACGCGGTGGGGCGCAACGTGAGAGAAGCGATGCCGACGCCGTGCCCTCCCGGATCGGTCGTGGCGACGACGACGAGGACGTCATCCCTGTTCAGGAGGCGTTCTATCCGAGGTACGTCCCGGTCGGGATCAGGTCCCGGGCAGTCGAACTCGGTGTTGAAATCGTGCAGAAGCCGCGTGACTAGCTCCGCATTGGTGGGCCCGGCGATCCGGATTCTCGCCCCGGCTGCCGGCCCGGGTTCCTCGCCGCTGGCGTGTGTGCTCATGCGCTTTCGGTCAGGAGTCTGAGTCGGTCCAGATCAACTGCGACCATCGTGTAGTCGCGGTCGAAGTCGTCGTCGTCCATTTCACCCTGACGGATGGTGAACACCACCTCGGCACCCTCGGGGTGCGGCACCACGCGCAGTGGGTTGTAGGTGACGGATCCGTCCGGGAGGGTCACCTCGTGGTCAAGGACGCCGAGGTCATTTCTGGGCACGAACCGCACGCTGACCCGGCCCATGGGGGAGTCCATTACCAGTGTGTCGTCGCTGATCTCGGCGGCGCCCTCGGCGAGCCCGGCCGCCCAGTCAGGAAGTCGGGATGGGTCGGACGCGAGGGCGTAGACCACGTCCGGGCTGCGGTGGATGACGACGCTGAGATGCCGACTGTTCATGGTTCGAGCGTAGTGGCGTCGTGTGCTCAGTCCTGCGGATCCGGAAGAGTTCTCGAGGACCGATTCGGCTCAGAGTTTCGGCGGGTTGACGCACAGGCGAGGCGTGAGTTGCTCGGGCGTCGGAGAGGCGCCGCGCCGTAGGTCCGCTGAGAGGCGGTGCGCGTAGGAGACGAGGCCGGGCGCGTCGATGCCATACGGGGCAGGGGGAGTGTCGCGGTTCTCGCCAGCGCTCTCGCGCCTGCTGGTGGGGGGCCCGGCGCTGTCTCCGATTCGTTCGGCCGCGCGCTCGAGAAGCGCCAGCGCGCCGGTGTTGTTGCCCCGCTGGACGTGCGTGATGCCTACCGCCAACTGGGCGAGACCCTGCCAGAGGAGTCGCTCGTGTGAGGGGCAGCTTTTCCATGCGCCTTCGAGCACCTCGTGGGCGTTGAAGGCCAGGCCCCGGTCCAGCAAATCCTGGGCCCAGGCCAGGGACGTCTCGGGCGGCAGGTCGAGATCCTCGGGGATGCGTTCCACGCCCACGCTGCCGGGTGGCAGTGGTCGGCCGAGTTCGTCGCGGGGACGCGCGTTGCGTGCCCGGCCGTCCTCGTCTCGATCGCGGTTCCTGCGCTCCGGGGTCGTCATGGCCACATCCTCCCATTCGGCGGAAATGGCGACGGCCCACCGGCGATTCCGGCGGGCCGTCTATGGCGTGAGGATGTCTGTATTCGCGTACTGCCTGGTGGGTCAGCGGTCACTGGACAGGCAGAACGGTGTGGGCAGGCGTGGGCTCAGTCGTCTCAGTCGTCATCCCAATCGTCGTCGTCGTCCCAGTCGTCATTCCAGTCATCGTCGATGCCGTCGAGGAGGTGCCAGGGGATGGTGACGCCGAGCGAGCCGACAGCGGCGTCGATCTGGCCGCGGAGGTGGTGGGGGATGTCGATGTCGTCGAAGAGGCCGTCGTAGTGGACGACGCCCTGCTCAGCCGGGGCGGGAGCGGAGGCGGTCTGTGCTGCAGCCGAACCGGCACCGAGGCCGGCGGTCAGACCGAGGGTCGTAGGGACAACTGCCAGGAGGGTCAAAGCCCTTGTCTTCTTTGCCATGCCTCAACTATCGACGGGGTGAATGAGGTCACGATGAATCGGTTATGAGTCCTCCTTCATGGTCATCTCATGTGGGGCACAACGAACTCCGGGCGGCGGTGACGGTTGTTTTCTCCAGTAGCAAACAAGGTGA
>NZ_BRVN01000014.1 GCF_026011735.1 Dietzia sp. NCCP-2495
TATCCCGCGCCGCCGGAGTTCCGCCTCGGCCCGCGCCAAGCCTCCGTGCTCGAGCGCGGCGAGTCGGCTCCGGTCCGACCACACGAGTCGCCCGTGCCGCCCCACCTCGACCTCGAGTTCCCCGGTGAGATGCTCGATCGCGCCGGCGACGTTCCTCCCCTGCGAGGGCAGCGGAACCGGCAACACGTGCGCACGGTCGAGGGGCGACCGACCGGTCACCCTCACCTGCCACCCGTAGCCTCGACCGGACAGCCGCCATTCGTCGTCGCCGACTTCGGCGCGCACCGGCGAGATCACGGGATTGCCCAGCCTGATCACCCGACCCCCGGGCAACCGCACGACCAGCGCGGTCACCTCGGTGCGCAGCGGCCCGGAATGGATCTGTCCGCCGGCGAACGCGACGCAGGTGTCGGGCTCGGAGAAGGCCTGGGCCTGGCCCCACCACCACGCCTCGGGGAACCCCTCCGCTCCCCAGTTCTTCTCGCCGTACACCTCGGCGCCCTCGAGCTCCCAGCGTCGGCCGTCGAGCTCGGCCCACCCGTGCGCGCGTCCGCCGAGGAGCCAGGGGTGCCAGTACTGGTTGAGCCGCGGGACCGCCTGGAAGATGCTGGATCCACCGACCGCGCGATGCGTCCACGGACTGTCCGGCCAGGGCACCGTGTCGGTGATGTCCACGTGGAGACGAGCCCCCTCCCCCAGGTCGACGCGGATCCCGTCGTGGCGGTAGTCGAACTGGTCCCCGGAGCGGGCGCCGACGTGGTGCGGGTGTGACCAGCCGTGCGGCGCGGCGGCCAGTCGGAGGGAGGAGTAGGTCGACGACGACGACACGGTCTGCCCGTCACCCACCCGGCGGGATCGGTCGTCCCCGCTCCGGGTGGTCACTTCGTCAGAGGCCAGTCCGAGCGTCGCCCATTGACCCGCCGGCCCACGATTCACGCCGATGAGGGCGATCACCACCCGCCCGTGCTCGGAGTCGGTGATCCGAAGGAAGTATCCCTCCATGGCCACGCCGTGCGCGCGGAGCGGATCGCCGAAGGGCAGGTCTGCCCCAGTAGCCCGGTACATGCGGTGGACGCTCACGCTGCAAGCGTGTCACATCCCGCCTACGGTGAACACCGTGAATGCTCCTGCCGGATCACCGCCGCCCCTCGACCTGCGACCGCCGGGCAACCGGGTGGATCCACGCTGCAGGCAATGGTGGACGGTGCAGGTCGGTGTGGTCGTGATCGCCGGGCTCGTCGGACTTCCGGTCCTGCCACTGTTCTTCGGTCCGTGGCTGGTCCTGGCTCCGGTCGCGTGGGTGGTGGTGGGCGTGATCGCTCTGGTCGTGGTGCCGCGGGTGCGCTGGTCGATCCACCGGTGGGAGGAGACGGACACCGCCATCTACAGCCGTAGTGGGTTGTTCTGGGAGGAGTGGCGGGCCGCTCCCCTGTCGCGGGTCCAGACCGTGGACAAGTCGCGCGGCCCCCTGGAGCGCCTGTTCGGCCTGGCGACAGTGGTGGTCACCACGGCCTCGTCGAAGGGGGCGGTCCGCATCCGGTCACTCGACGCAGGTCTGGCCGAGGAGATCGCGCAGCGCCTCACTGTGACCGCCGAGGGCGAGCAGCGGGACGCGACATGACCGGGCCCGAGCAGCCGGACCCCGACCACCCCGACCACCAACACGCAGAACGCAGGCACCCGGACCGCCACAGCCCGGACCACTACAGCCGAGACCGCCACCACCTGGACCGCCGCACGGTCACCGCGAGCACGATCGTCGCGGCCGGAGCCCTGGTCGCCGCGGCCGTGCCCACGGCGATCGGCATGGTTCTGGGCGGGCTGGGCGCCGGGTGGATCGCGCTGTGGTGCGTCGGCGGGATCGTGCTGGGCACGGTGTCGACGGCGGTCGCCGAGGCCGTCCGCCTGGCCGTCACCACGTTCCGGCTCGACTCCCATCGCGTCGAACGCCGGGTGCGGTTCCTGGCCAGCACCACCACGTCCATCGCCACGCCGCGCGTGCGCAATGTGGAGATCTCGGCAAACGTGGTCCAGCGCCGGCTGGGCATCGCGACGGTCAAGCTCTCGAGCGGCGAGACGGACGGCTCGCGACTCACCCTGGCGTCACTGGACCTGCAGGCCGCCGAGGACCTGCGCCGCCGACTGCTCGCGGAGCGCGCGTCCACCGATTCCACCGAGATCGCGCGCCTCGATCCGGGCTGGGTCCGCTACACGCCAGTGTCGTTCATGACCCCGGTGTTCGGCGCGATCGGGGTGGGCCTGGTGTTCCAGGTCGCCAGTTGGTTCAACGCGGTGCCGGCCCTGGTGCGCGAGGTCTGGGAGCGCGTGGACCACGTCCCGATCCCGCTCCTCGTGGTGGCTGCCGTACTGATCATCGGAGTGCTGGGCACCGTCGCCACTGTCGCGGTGTTCGTCGAGAGCTGGTGGTCGATGCGCCTGGACCTCCACCGCGACGGCTCGCTAGAGATGCGTCGCGGCCTTCTGGTCGGCCGCCACACGACCCTCGATGGCAGCCGGATCCGCGGCGTGACCCTGCACGAGCCGCCGGGCCTGCGCGGGATCGGCGCCGCTCGTCTGGACGTGCTGGCGATCGGCGTGGGGCTCGGCAAGGACGAGAACGGCCAGACCAAGCCGAGCCCCGCCCTGGTGCCGGCCTCGCCGCGCGAGGTGTCGGTGGGGGTCGCGGAGTCGGTGCTCGGCGTGGAGCTCCCCGCGTCCGGGGCGCTGCGGGGTCACCCGGTTGCAGCCCGACGACGACGACACCTCCGCGCCGTCCTCGCCACCGTCGCGCTCACGGCGATTGCACTCGTGCCGGCACTGGTGTGGCCGTGGCTGTGGTGGGTGCCGGTCACCGTGCTGGTCGTGTCCGGGGTCGTGTCGTGGTGGATCGCCGTCGACAACCACCGCGGGCTCGGCCATACGGTCACCGACACGGTGGTGGCACTGCGGAAGGGATCGGTCCTGCGTCGGACGGATGTGCTGCTCCGCGACGGGATCCTGGGCTGGAACATCCGCCGGACGCCGTTCCAGCGTCGCGCCGGCCTGGCCACGCTGGTCGCCACCTCGGCCGGCGGCGGCGGGGCGTTTCGCCTGCCGGACCTCGGCGCCGATCAGGCGTCAGTCGTGTGGGGCACCGCAGGCGACGTGTGGGGCACCGCAGGCGACGTGTGGGCCCACCTCAGTCGAGGTCGGTCGGCCTGACATCGGTGGCGGGGTCGAGCTTGCGGAGAAGGCTCGGGGCGAGGTCGTCGGTGTCGAACTCGGCCAAAAGGCGGCGAGCCTCGTCGTCGTCGACCCCCGCAAGGACCCGCCCGATGGTCACACCATGGGTGGGGACGGTGACCACCCGGATCTCGTCAGCCTGTTCGACCAGGCCGGCGGTGAGGACCCGGGCGTAGGCGCCGGGGCGGCCGCCCTCGGTGAAGCGGCGGACCCACTTCGCCTTGCCGGTGCGGTGGGCGAAGGTCTGGCACGGGACGCGCGGGGTGGTGATCTGCAGGCGCAGCCCGCCGGTTCCCACCTCGAGCTCGGTACCGATCTGCAGCCGCGAGGTGTCGACGCCGGTCAGGCGGAGGTTCTCGCCGAAGAACCCGATCGGGATCGGGCCGCCGAACTCTCCGGACCACTGCTCGACATCGGAGTCCGACAGCATGTAGACGGCTTTCCACTGACCGCCGTGGTGCTTGCGGTCGGCCTGGATATCGCCGTGGAGACCGAGCTCGCGGACCCGGACGGGACCGTCGACGGGACGCTTGTCGATGGCCGAGACCCCCACGCGCCCGGGGACGGTGATGAGCTGGGAGACCACGCACACGGCGCGGATGCCGAACGTGTCGCCGGGAGCGATAGTCGGGGTCACTTGCCGAACCGCCGATTGCGATTGCCGTAGTCACGCATCGCGCGGAGGAAGTCGATGCGGCGGAACGCGGGCCAGTAGGCCTCGGTGAACCAGATCTCCGAGTAGGCGCTCTGCCACAGCAGAAAGCCCGACAGTCGCTGCTCGCCGGAGGTGCGGATCACCAGGTCGGGATCCGGCTGCCCCGAGGTGTAGAGGTGCTCGCCGATCGCCTCGACGGTCATGCCCTCGACGAGCTCCCGGCCGGTCTTGCCCTCGTCGATGAGTTGGGCGACGAGTTCGCGGGCGGCGTCGGCGATCTCGTGCCGACCGCCGTAGCCGATCGCCACATTGACCTTGCACCCCGGCCGTCCGGCACTGGCCTTCTCCGCCGCGCGCAGCCGTGTGGCGATGGGCTCCGGCAGCATGTCGGGCTTGCCGACGATCCGCACCTCCCAGTTGCGGTCCGGGCCCGTGATCTCGTCCACCACGTCGGCGATCACCCCGAGCAGTTCCTCGAGCTCCGTGGCGTCACGGCTGAGGTTCTCGGTGCTGAGCAGGTAGATGGTGGCCACGTCGACCCCGAGCTCGTCGCACCAGCCGAGCAGCTCCGAGATCTTGGTGGCGCCGGCGCGGTACCCGTGCGTGACGTCGGTGAACCCGGCCTCGCGGGCCCAACGACGGTTGCCGTCCGCCATCACGGCGATGTGGCGGGGCAGCCTCGAGGCGTCCAGTGAGGCGCGCAACCTGGATTCGTAGAACGAGTACAGGGGCGAGAAGGCGGTCACGCGGCAAGATTACCGCGCCACGCCCCCGTTACTGCGAGGCGCCGCCGACACAGGACACCGGCCGGGGTCACGCGGTCCTGGCGCGGCGAACCGCCTCCGCGAGAGCGCGCAGGCTCTGCTCGGTGGTGTCCCAGCCGATGCAGGCGTCGGTGACGGACTGGCCGTAGACGAGCTCGGCCGCCTCGACGGACTGGGCGCCGGCCTCGATGAAGCTCTCGACCATGAGGCCGGAGATCCCCTTCTCCCCCGCACCGATCCGCTCACCCAGTTCCGCGATGACCTCGGCCTGACGCTCGTGGGACTTGCCAGAGTTGGCGTGGCTCGCGTCGATCATCACCTGACCCGGCAGCCCGACCTTGTCCACTGCGGTGACCGCGGAGCTGACGGACTCGGTGTCGAAATTGGGACCGGCCGTCCCACCGCGCAGGATCACGTGGCAGTCGGTGTTGCCCGCGGTCTCCACCACGGAGGCGCGTCCGTCGGCGTCGGTCCCGAAGAACACATGGCGCGCCGCCGCCGAGCGGCAGCCGTCCACGGCGACCTGGACGTTGCCGTCGGTACCGTTTTTGAAGCCGACCGGCATGGACAGTCCCGACACCAACTGGCGGTGGACCTGACTCTCGGTCGTGCGCGCGCCGATCGCGCCCCAGGACACGGCGTCGGCGATGTACTGCGGGCTGGTGGGCTCGAGGAACTCGGTGCCGACGGGCAGCCCCAGGTCCAACACGTCGAGCAGTAGGGACCGGGCCGTGCGCAGGCCCCGCGGGATGTCGTAGCTGCCGTCCAGTGCGGGATCGTTGATGAGGCCCTTCCAGCCGACGGTGGTGCGCGGCTTCTCGAAGTACACGCGCATGACGATCAGCAGGTCCTCGGCGAGCTCTGCGTTGAGCGTCGCCAGGCGCCCGGCGTAGTCGAGCGCGGCCTCGGTATCGTGGACCGAGCAGGGGCCCACCACCACGAGCAGGCGGTCGTCCCTGCCCGCCAGCACGTCGGCGACTTCGCGCCGGCTGCGCTCCACAAGCGCTCCGCGGGCCTCACCCAGGGGCTGCTCGTCGAGGATCTCGGTGGGGGTCGGCAGCGGCGAGTACTTCAGGACCCGACGGTCGGCGGTCTGGGTGGGATTCTCGGCGGTGATGGTCACGGCAGTGCACTCCTGGATTCTCAACGGGTGGCGGGCCGGGTGCCGTGATGTTCTGGTGCCCTCGAATGACACCCGGGCCGCCTGTCTGAAATGGCGGGAGGCGGCGACCATCTGGTCACCGCCTCTGGGCTCCGGGTGTCGGCGCCTCTGTCAGAAGACGCGTGCGCTCGCGGCGCGGGCTCCACCCGGAGCCCACATAAAGCGCCAATATGCGCGAGCGTTCGACATGAGGGCCACTGTAGCAGAACCGAGTCGCCGCCGGAGTGACGAGGAATACCGGCCGATCCTACTTTGTTTGACGTGTCATCAAGTTATGGTGGGTACAACCCAGGACCGGTGACGCACCACCGTTAGGAGCGTCGCCAGACAAACGAGAGGTCACATCATGCAGTTCGGAATCTTCACCATCGCGGACATCACGCCGGACCCGGTCACCGGCGCTATCCCCACCGAGCATGAGCGTCTGGAGGCGATGGTCGAGTACGCCGTGCAGGCCGAGCAGGTCGGCCTGGACGTGTTCGCGATCGGCGAGCACCACAATCCCCCCTTCGTCACGTCCTCCCCCACCACCACGCTCGGCTACGTCGCCGGCAAGACCTCCGAGATCATCCTCTCCACCGCCACCACGCTGATCACCACCAACGACCCGGTGAAGATCGCCGAGGATTACGCCATGCTCCAGCACCTGTCCGGCGGGCGGGTCGACCTGACGATGGGACGCGGCAACACCGGACCGGTGTACCCGTGGTTCGGACAGGACATCCGCCAGGGTCTCCCACTGGCGATCGAGAACTACGAGCTCCTCCACCGCCTGTGGCACGAGGACGTCGTAGACTGGGAGGGCAAGTTCCGCACCCCGCTCCAGCAGTTCACCTCCACCCCGCGACCGCTCGACGGTGTCGCGCCGTTCGTGTGGCACGGCTCGATCCGCTCCCCACAGATCGCCGAGCAGGCCGCCTTCTACGGTGACGGCTTCTTCCACAACAACATCTTCTGGCCGATCAGCCACACCAAGCAGATGGTCGAGCTGTACCGCAGGCGCTACGAGCACTACGGCCACGGCTCCGCCGACGAGGCGATCGTCGGGCTCGGCGGACAGTTCTTCGCCCGGGCCAACAGCCAGGACGCCGTCAACGAGTTCCGCCCCTACTTCGACAACGCCCCGGTCTACGGCCACGGCCCGTCGCTGGAGGACTTCTCGGCCCAGACCCCGCTGACGGTGGGCTCGCCGCAGCAGATCATCGACCGCTACATGACGATGCGCGAGCACGTGGGCGACTACCAGCGCCAGCTGTTCCTCATCGACCACGCCGGACTGCCCCGCAAGACGGTGCTCGAGCAGATCGAGATCCTGGGCACCGAGATCGTGCCCGTGCTGCGCCGCGAGCTCGACGCCCTGCGCCCGGCCCACGTGCCGGACGCCCCCACCCACGCCGCCCGGGTCGCCGCCCGCGACGCCGCGCTGGCCGCCGCGGACGAGCCGGCCTACGACGACGCCTACCGCTTCGGCACCGGCGACAACTGGACGGGCCTCACCGTCGAGGGCGGCCAGCGCGCGCAGGAGCAGTCGCTGGCCCGCGACCGCCGCAACCAGGCCCGCCTCGCCGACTCGCCCGCCGGAAAGGAGTCCAAGTGAACGCCCCCGACGCCACCGCCACCGGCGATCGACCGCTGAACCTCGTCGTCGTCGCCGCCGGAACCTCCGTCCCCTCCTCCACCCGGATGCTCGCCGACCAGCTCACGGCGGCCACCCGTGACGCGCTGGCGCGGCACGGACGCCACGTCACCGTGACGGTCCTCGAGGTGCGGGAACTGGCGCACGAGATCGTCGACGCCACGTTGACGCGGTTCCCCGGCGACAAGCTCAAGGCCGCGCTCGACGAGATCGGGCGCGCCGACGGGGTGATCGCGGTGACGCCGACCTACAACCAGTCCTACTCAGGCCTGTTCAAGGCGCTGTTCGACGTGATCGAGCCGGGCACGCTGACCGGCGTCCCGGTGGCGCTCGGCGCGACCGGCGGCACCGCGCGGCACTCGCTGGCGATCGACTACGCACTGCGGCCGATGTTCGCGTACTTCAAGGCCGACGTCGTGCCCACCACGGTGTTCGCGGCGAGCGAGGACTTCGGCGCCGTCACCACCGCCGCCGACGAGAACTCGCTGGCCTCCCGCGCGGGGCGCGTCGGCACCGAACTGGCCGACTACATGTTGCGCTTCGCCGGGGTGACGGCCGGCGCCGTGGCACCCACGCGCGCCGACGCGGGTCGGGGACGAAGGACCGACGACGACGAGTTCGGCGACTTCGTGCCCATGGGAGATCTGTTGGGCCGCTGATCAGGTCAGCCGAGGCCGGGCTGCATCGCCGCGCGCGCGAGGATCGGATCGCCGGGACCGATGTCGAAGGTGCACTCGTCCGGGCGCGGATCGGGTACGAACGCCCACAACATCGCGCCCGCGGCGCCGACGGCCCGGTACCCATCCAGACGCGCGGCCAACCGGTCGGCCCGCCCGTCGAGCGGGTTGCAGCTGCCCGCGCGTAGCCCGACCTCGGCCACCAGGACCGGAGCGTCGACCTCGTCGAGGCGCTGCTGCAGCCAAGCGGCGTCGTCGTAGTCGTGGTACTGCAGTACGTCGACGTAGGGAGATTTCGCGAGCAGCCCGTAACCGTCACCGGTGATGCCGCACTGGTCGCCGCCGATCACGCCGGCGGTGATGAGCCGACCCGGATCCTGTCCACGGATCACCCGGCCCACCTCGTCGGTCCACTCGCGGAGGACCCGCTCGGAATCCGCGGGACAGGTACGTGCGGCGAGCGAGCAGTCGTCGCCGCTACAGATCGACGGCTCGGGCTCCCCCACCGGCTCCCAGGCCGCGATAACCGGGGATCCGGACCAGCGCCCCACGGCTGCGGCAACCCAGTCGCGGTGGCTCAGTGGCAGCGCGCCCGGCCGAGTCCACCCGCCGAGGTACCAGTCCCGTTGTTTGAACACCTCGTCGTCACACGCCCCGTCCTGGCCGGCGAGCACGGGCAGGATCATCTGGTCGTGGCGCTCGGCGGCGGCCACGACCCGGTCGATGGTGGTGAAGTCCAACTCACCCGTGTGTTTGTTGACCGCCAGGCTCTGGAAGGCGTTGAAGCGGGTCAGGGACCGGTCCGGCAGCGCAGAGAAGTAAGCGTCCAGGTCGACCTCAGCACCACATCCTGCGTTGATAACCCAGTCGGTGGCCAGCTGGTAGGCGTTGAGCCCGGTCGGCCACCACGGGCGCCCGTCCAGGAACAGGCCCGACCCCACAGCCGTCGCGCGGGGGGCCACCCGGGGCTCGTCCCACGGCGGCTGCGGCGGCGCGCACGACGCCCACGACAACACCGCCGCCAGAGCGGCGAGCAACCCCACCGTCCCGGCGCGGCGGGCGGCCGGCCACACGGCGGTACGCCTCACGAACCGACCACCCGCCACAGG
The DNA here is from genome assembly GCF_026011735.1 of Dietzia sp. NCCP-2495. Taxonomy (GTDB): domain Bacteria; phylum Actinomycetota; class Actinomycetes; order Mycobacteriales; family Mycobacteriaceae; genus Dietzia. The sequence goes on from NZ_BRVN01000014.1 coordinate 9,226, forward strand.
CGCCAGGTGGGCCTGTCGTGTCCGGAGTTGACAACCTCCGCCTCCAGCGACGTGAAGCCGGAGCCGTTCTCGTAGATCGTCGGGTAGCGCAGGTTGAGCGCGTCGGCGGCGCCGCGCCCCTCATTGGGGACGGTGAGCAGATACTCGATGCCGTGGGCGGCCGGATCGTTGAGGGCGGTGACGAAGTCCCGGTCCGAGGGGATGACGTACGTCTGCGGGTGGCTTGTGGAAGCGATGATCGGGAACCCCTGCATGGTGTCCATGATGACCGATCCGTCTTCCAGGCCCAGCGAATCGAGATACTCGGCGATGCGACGCTCGGTGTCGAACGAGGCGATGATCGCCTCCTGTTCGCGGCGGAGCTCGGGGTCCGGGTATCCGAGCCGGGGCAGGATCGCGGCGTGGAGGGCGTGCTGTTCCTGGGAGAGCTCCGGCGAGAGCATCGCCGCGGCGGAGACGGGGAGACCGGCGACGACGGCGAGGACCGCGATGGCCGACACCGGGGTCGTCCACCGGGAGGGGTCGTCCGCGCGGTCGACGGGTCGAGGGCCGGGCCGCCGGGCCCGCATCCGGCCGTGTCGGGGCGCGAGGAATACCGCGCACAGCACGAGCAGAGGCACCGCGATGATGTAGAACCGCAGGAACGGGAACGTCAGTCCCCGCAGGTAGGCGAGGGTGGCGAACGCCAGGACGGCCAGCGGGAGCAGCAGGGCGAGCGGCTCCGGGTCGCGTCGGCGCGCGGCGAGGGTCACGCAGACCACTCCCACCAGGGCCAGGGCCGGCGCCATCACGATGATCTCGGCCGCGGAGAACGCGATCGCTTCGAGTCCGCCCGCCGAGCCACCGCCGGATTGCTCGAGAATCGCCGCGTTGCCGTAGCGGGAGGAGAACTGGGCCAGCGCGCTGCCGGTGATGAGCCAGCTGGTGGCCGACCACACCACGAACGCCAGCACGGTGGGCGCCGCCACGAGGAGGCCGTCGAGGACCGCCACCGCACCGCGCCGGCTGCGGTACCACGCGACGGCGGCCACGAGCAACGTGGCCGTGCCCGTGGCGGCGAGGGCGTCGTAGCGGGTCAGGTAGGCCAGGCCGAGCGCGAGGCCCGCGACGATGAGGTCGTGCACGTCATCGGTGGTCGTCCACCGGACCAGTCGGCGTACCGCCCACACCACGAAGAACACGAACAGCGCCTCGCTCATGCCGTTCGCCCCGTAGTAGATGATCATCGGGTGCAGGGCGAAACCAGCCGTGAGCAGCCACGTCATCCAGGCGGAGCAGCGGCGCTCACGGGCGATGGCGTGAACCTGGACCACCGCCCCCGCCATTGCCGGCGCGCTCACGGCGATCGAGGTGAGACCCCAGCGGGTGAGCTGCGGGAACCACTCGGACAGCCACACCAGCGGGAGCTGAGCCAGCGCGGTGAGCGGTGTGAAGATGAACCCGATCGCGGCCAGGTGCGGGTCGCGGGAGAGCAGCGCGGCCCGGGTGTCCGCGACACGGCTCAGCGCGTCGCCCTGCAGGTAGCCCACGCCCAGCGCGAGGTACAGGCCGACGGCGAGATAGCCCGCGGCGGCGAGCAGGAACAGCGGCGTGGCACGCGGGATGTGCGGGGAACGCGATCTCATGACGCCAACCCGTGGACGGTCTTCTCCCAGTAGGAGGGGTTGGCGAACAGTTGGTAGGTGCCCTTGATAGCAGCGACCGACATGAGCAGCCAGTACAGCGGCACGGTAAGACAGGCCCACCACAGTCGCGAGTTCCCGGTCTCCCGCACGGCGACGAGGTTTGAGTACAGGATCGTGGCGTTGCCCAGCACCAGGCAGATCAGCGCAGGGAAATAGACGTACGCCGGGAACACCTGGGCGACGAGGGCGGGCTGGCCGAGGATCCACGACAGGGTCACCAGCCAGAACACCATGTTCAGGCAGGCGATCACCGGCGTGCCGGCGAGCAACGTGGTGAACCGGAACATGCCCACCGTGCCGAGGGTCCGCCACAGCGCGACCGGCTGACGCATGTGCACCAGCCACGTCTGCAGATACCCCTTGTACCAGCGGGAACGCTGCCGTATCCAGTTGATGGGGTCGGGGTTGGCCTCCTCGAGGGTGGTGGAGTCGAGCACCGCCGTGCGATAGCCGCGGGCGGCGATCCGCACGCCCAGGTCGGCGTCCTCGGTGACGTTGTGCGGATCCCACGCCCCGATCTCCGAGAGAACGTCGGCGCGGATGTGGTTGGAGGTGCCGCCGAGCGGGATCGGTGAGTCCGACCGCATCAGGCCGGGCAGCAGGAAGTTGAACCACAGTGCGTAGTCGGCGGTGAACCAGGCGGCGAGCATGTTCTGCGAACCGTTGTGGAAGGCCAGCTTGGCCTGCACGCAGGCCACGTCGTCGTCGAGATCGGCCAGTGCCGCCACGACCCGGCGCAGCTGGAGCGGGTCGGGCCGGTCCTCGGCGTCGAAGATCGTGATGATCTCGCCCGTCGCGTAGTGCAGCGCGTAGTTGCACGCCTTCGGCTTGGTCCGCGGTTGGGCGGGCGGGATCCGCAGAATCGTGCACACCTCGCCCAGACCAGCAGCCTCGGCGGCGTCGATCGTCACCTCGTCGTCGGCCTCGAGCAGGAGGAGCACCTCGAGCTTGTCGGCCGGGTAGTCGATCGCGTCCATCGCGCCGATGAGGTCGCCGATCACCTCCGGCTCGTTGTAGGCCGGCACGAGCACCGTGTAGCGGGGAAGCTCCGAGTCCGGCACCGCGCGGGCCCGGTCATCCGGGATCGTCATGATCGCGTCCCGCGCCAGCCCCCGGGAGAGCAGGAGGACCCGGTCGGCGAGTGTGACGAGGTAGGCGACCGTGCACAGCGCGGTGAGGATGATGAGCGTGGCGTCGGTCGCCGCCACCAGCGCGACGACCATGCTGACGACGGCCACGACGCCCACCCACTTCTGCCAGCGAACGAACGGCACCGCCGCCGAGGCCAGCGGATCGCGCTCCCGGAGCCCGTGTACGGAATCGTGCAGCGCCGCGTCGCTCCGGGCCTGCTCATCCGGAGTCGGGGCCGGGATCACTGCGTCTGCCACTGTGCCTCCACCAAGTCGGTGCCGAGTTCGGTGAGCATCGCGAGATCCTTGTCCTGGGGGCCGCTGGCGGTGACCGACGCCGACCCGCGCAGCAACAGGGACAGCATCCGCCCGAACGTCGAACCGGCCACGTGGACGGTCTCGGGGAACTCCGCGTCGTACTCGTGGTCGTCCACGGTGAGGACCGAGACCCGTTGGACGTGGTCGGACGAGCGTGTCCAGATGAACGTCAGCAGGCTCCAGGTGAGGAGCCGCTCGTCGTCGACCACCGTGCGGTACCGGCCGGTAATCCCGTGGCCCAGGTCGACGGGCTCAGGCTCCCCGACGCGCGCGTTGGTCAGATCGTAGGTCATCTCCAGCGGGTAGAGGTCGAGCAGTCCGGGATCGGACACGGTGAGGGTCTGCACCACCGCCTGTCGGGGCCGCATCAGCGTGTCCCAGTCGGCGCGCGGGGAGTCGGCGCGCAGTAGCTGGCGGTAGAGGGTCGCGGACGGTCCGAACATACGCGGCGCCCACGGGATGTCCTGCACCGACCGTTCGGTCCACCCGGCGGGGACGTTCTGCCCGGGCCCGGCGGGGCCGGACGGCCCGTGGCCCAGTCGGGTCTGCGCGCCGCCCGGCAGTGGGGCGAGCCACAGCACCACGCCGACCACGAGCAGCAGCGGGACACTTCGCCAGGCCTGGCGGGCGGTGACCGCGGGCCCGGCCCACTGCACGCGGGCGGACGGTCGACCCCGCCGGACGCCACGGACGATGACCACCACCGGGCCGGCGAACACGACTGCGGCCACCACCGCGGCCTCCGCCCACGGCCCACCACCGAGGAAGTACATGACCAGACGCATCGCACCCGGAGAGGCCACCGCCAGAACGAGCCACGCCGCCCAGAAGCGGCCCGTGCGGCGGAGTCCAAAGGCGAAGACGCAGCAGCCCAGCAGATACGCCCACGCCGCCATCACGTCGATGTGCAGCAGCACGTACGCACCGGCGTAACGCGGAACGAGCAGCCACTGACCCATCAGGGCGATGAGGAGGACGACCGTGCCGACTATCGCATCGCTCTGGCGGTCGTGTATCGGCAGCTCGGGTCGGCGACGCCAGGCGAGCGCGCTCACGGTGAGCAGCCCGCCGAGTAGTGGGGCGAACACGAGCGCGCTACCCGCCCCCACTGCGGTCTCGTCCGCGATCCGCCCCCAGGTGGGCCAGAAAGCGAGAACCACCATTGCCAGGATCAGTACGCCCCGCGCGGTGGATTCGATGACCGCGGAGGTCCGCGGCGTCACGACCGCCGTCGGGGGCGGCCACGCCCGGTCGCCAGCCAGGCGAGACCGGCGAGCGCGACTCCCGCGACCGCGACCACCGAGCCGACGAGCAGCGCGGTGCGCACCGTTGCCGACCCGCCGTCCTCGTCGACGGCGGCCGCACCGGCGGCCTCTGCGGTCGACAGCTGGACCGGTTCCCTGCCCGGAGCGGTGAACAGGACGTCGCCGCGCAGTCCGGCCCAGCGGTCCGGATCGGCCGAGAGCCACTCGAGGGTTCGGTCGAGCTCCCCGGAACCCGACGAGGTCGAGGCGACCAGGATGGCGCGATCGTCGTCCTCCACCACCTGCAGGGAGGCGAAATCGATGTCCTCGGAGAACCGCAGGATTGCCGGCTCGACGTCCCCGGCGCCCATCACCTCGAGTGTGCGGCCGCCGGTCAACTCCAGTGGCAGCGGCAGTCCGTCCGCGATGCCGTCGGAGGACACCAGCAGGCCCGGGGCCGCACCGTCGGTGAGTTCCTCGACCGTCACCCACTCCGGTCGCAGCAGACTGGCAGAGAGCCTCTGCAGCTCCACGAGGATGGTGATCGCCCGCCGGGTGTCGTCGAGTGACGCAGATCCGGTGGCCACCTGTACCCGCGGCATCATCGCCTGGGGCAGCGAATCGAAGCCGCGAGGGGCCGGCGAACCGGACTCGCCGATCCGGAGCCGTGAGTCGCCGGAGAGCACCATGGTCAGCGGCTGGACGACCCCGCACGAGGCTCCGGCGCCGGAGGTCTGCAGCGACACGGATATGTCGGTGTAGCGGCCCAGCACGTCACCCGGGACGACGACCGTCCGGTCGATCAGACCGGACGGATCCGCCACCCATGAGTCGATCACCGTACCGCCGGCCTCCACCACCACCAGACCGCTATGATCCGCCGGCGGCGGGGAGTACGTGCCCGACAGCTCCAGAGTGACGTCGCCGGCGGCCGTCGCCAGACGCGTCTGGTCGAGCCCGAAGGTCGCGGTCACCGTCCCCACCCCTCGTGAAGTGACCGTGCCGATGTCCAGCTCGTTCAGCGTCGCCTCGGTGACCAGAGCCCGCGGCACCGGAAGGTTCGTCTCCACGGAGACGGAGTCGGCGATCGCCAGGTCCCGCAGATTCGTCGACACCGACCGAACCTGGTGGGCCAGGGTGCTGGCGTCACCGACGACCTCGGCCGTGGGGACCGGAGCCTCGACCAGCGTGATCCGAGACTCCGTTTCCTCCCGCAGCTCCACCCGTCGGGTAAACGGTGAGGCGGCCGTCGCGCGGACCCCGTCGGCCGGCAGGATCGCCACCTCGAGATCTCGGGTACCGAACCTGGCCGATGCGGCGAGCGCCAGTTCTGCAGCCGCCTCCGCCTCGACGGTGCTCGGATCGGTGGGCAGGTAGATCTCGAGCCGCTCCAGTACAGGGGGGATGAAGTCCGCCAGCACCCGCGGAACCTCGAGCCCGCCGTCGAAGACCACCTCGCCGTCGCGAAACTCCAGCGTTCGCCCGGTCCAGTCCGGGCATGCCTCGCCCTCCGAGTGGAGGACGGTCCGCAGCGTCACGTCGGCCACTCCGTTGCGTACGCGAGCGCCCTCGAGCGGGATCTCGACGGGCGTGAAATCGCGGCGGCCGTCGATGGCGATACGGGCCAACAGCAGATCCCCCGACCACGCCTCGAGATGCCCGCTCTCCAGATCGACGGGCGTCTGTACCGTGCCCGTCAACGTCTTCGGGGTGAGTCCCCTCGGCACCGGGATCGGAAAGGCGACCTCGTCAGTGCGATCTCTGAACCCGATCTCGTCCGACATCCCCAGCGGGGTCGCCCCGATCACAGTGCGCGCACCAACGGGCGCCGGAAAGGCGAGAGCGATGACAAGCAGACCTGCAGACACACGACCTAGAGGTGCTAAACCGATTCTCACGTGGTGGGACGATACCGCTGAACACCGGTGATCAGGGCCAGATTCCGCCCATTGGCCGAGCGGGGCACCCGTCAGAGGGTGGTCGCCCACAGGCCGAGCGGGCCCCGGCTCACGGCGACGGAGCTCAGCGGAGGTCCGGAGCCCCGTCCGGGTCGTCGACAGGAACCCCGGACCGGTCGGTGCCCTCGTCGGCGAGCTGATCGGCTTCGGGATTCTCGGCGTCGAAGCTCTCCGGCAGGTTCTTGATGTGCTTGTTCATGTTGCGGATGAGCAGCACGGTGGCGATGAGCAGGATCAGCACGACCGGGATGCCGATCGGCGACGCCTTACCGAACTCCGGACCCACCGGATTGTCGTTGGCGCCCGGCGTACCCGGCGACTGGTTCTGCGCCAGCACCATCACCGACTCGTACGCCAGGATCTGGACGTTCGGTCCCAGGGTGATCATCGGAGGTCCTCACTCGTGCTCGGTCCGACCGGCAGGTCGACATGGGGATCGACTCGCTCGAACAGGTCTGCCTCGTATTGTCCCTCAGGCAGATCCGGGAAGCCCACCCGGCTGGCGGCCAGCTCGAACTCCTCGGTCGGCCACACCCGCTGCTGCATCTCCACCGGCGCCGCGAAGAACCAGCCGTTCGGATCGATCTGGGTGGCGTGCGCCAGCAGGGCCGAGCTGCGCTGCTCGAAATAGGCCGCGCACTCGACGCGCGTGGTGACACGCTCCATGACGTCCGGGCGGTCACCCCACCGGGAGAGGAACTCCTCGAAGTGGCGGACCCCGTCGCGGGTGAACAGCTCCTCGTCGAGCAGTTCGAGCCGACTCTTGGGGAAGCCGTGCGTGTAGTAGACCTTCGCCACGGCCCACGCCTCGCCGGCGTCCGGGTACCGTGCGGGATCCGCGGCGGCCTCGTAGGCGGCCATCGACGCCGAGTGCACCTTGAGATGGTCCGGGTGCGGGTAGCCGCCGTTCTCGTCGTAGGTGATGAGGACGTGCGGTCGGAACTCGCGGATGCGGCGTACCAGTGCTTCCGTGACCTCATCGTCGTCGGCCAGCGCGAAACATCCCTCCGGCAGGGGCGGCTTGGGGTCACCCTCCGGCAACCCCGAGTCCTCGTACCCCAACCAGTGGTGGTCGACGCCCAGGATGTCGGCGGCACGCGCCATCTCCCGGCGCCGCACCGCGGGCAGGTCAGCGGTCACGTCCGGCCGGTCCATCGCGGGGTTGAGGATGTCGCCACGCTCGCCACCGGTGCAGGTCTCCACCAGGACACGGTGTCCCTCGGCGACATACCGCGCCATGGTCGCCGCACCCTTGGACGCCTCGTCGTCGGGATGGGCGTGAATCGCCATCAGCCGGAGACCGGCCATCGTGGCACCTGCCATTTCTTTTTGCTCGCGCACTACTCGGGTCCGCACCATTCTAGGGTCGGTGCGAGTCCGAGTGCCCCCGGGCGGGTCCGGACCCGCCCTGCCGATACCCTTGAGGGCATGAGTCAGCCGAGGTCGGACGCCGGGCCCCAGCGCGCCACGTCGCTTCCCGAGGGCCGCTACGGCCCGCAGAGCAGCGGGAACAACATCATGGGCAAGGTCGTTGCCGCGGTGCTGGGGCTGCTCATGGTGGGGATCATCGTGGCCGGCGCCTTCACGATCTACGACTTCACCTCCACCGACTCGATCTCCGGCGAGATCGTGAGCGTCGACGCCCCGGACGAGAACACGCTCGAGGTGATCATGACCGTCTCCCGCGACGTACCCGGCGACCCCGTCTACTGCATCGTCCGCGCACAGGACCAGTCCAAGGGCGAGCTCGGCCGCCGCGAGATCTTCGTCCCGCCATCGGAGAGCGGCACGGTGCAGGTCACCACCGAGGTCCCCACCACCGCCCTCGCGTTCATGGCCGACGTCTACGGCTGCGGCACGGACGTCCCCGCCTACCTGCGACGCTGACGGTCCGGGAGGCCACCGGCAGGTTTCCGGCCCGGCCCTCTGAGGCGCCGCCACCCCCGGTGCAGTGTGTTAAGATCGTCGCATCAGCACGGCTCCCGTTCCGCGGGGCCGTGTTTTTGTTACATACAGGTAGAAGAGATAGGAGTGCGCCATGGCGAACGACACCCAGGTCCACTGGCTGACCCAGGACTCGTACGACCGCCTCACGGCTGAGAAGGAGGCGCTCATCGCGAATCGCCCGGTGATCGCAGCCGAGATCAACGAGCGGCGCGAGGAGGGCGACCTCAAGGAAAACGCCGGCTACCACGCAGCCCGCGAGCAGCAGGGTCAGGAAGAGGCCCGCATCCGGACCATCGACGACCTGCTGGCCAACGCCCAGGTCGGCGAGGCCCCCACGGAGACCGGTGTCGCGCTCATCGGTTCGGTCGTCCGGGCCTACTACAACGGCGACGAGGACACCAAGGAGACCTTCCTCATCGGTACCCGCGGTGAGGGCTCCGGCAAGGACGATCTGGAGATCTACTCGCCCGACTCGCCGCTCGGCCGCGCCCTGCTCGGCGCCAAGAACGGTGAGACCCGTGAGTACACGGCCCCCAACGGCAAGACCGTCAAGGTGACCGTCGTGACCGCGGAGCCGTACCACAGCTGACCGTGGCCGACCGCCTCCCGGTGGTAGGTTTCTGACGAATGTCGGGCCGGATCCCCGGACCCGACCCAGCGCCGGCGTTGCAGGAGTTCCACGTGTCAGACGGTTCCCAGGACAGGCCCCTCGGCCCCGCGCCGAAGCTCGAAGCGGCGGCGGCTCGGGTCCTGGGTCCGGCGCTGCGCACCGGGCAGTCGCCCTTCGAGGACGACCTGTATACGTGGACTCCCGAGGTGGCCGAGGAACTCGCCCGCCGACTCGATGCGGATCCCGACGAGTCGGCGGCCTCGGACAATCCCCGCTCCCCCGTCATGCAGGCACTGCACGACCAGCTCGAGGGCGCCCCGCGCCCGGTGGTCCTGCTGGCCGCCGAGCTGCTCTACATCCAGCAGCTCCCGCTGTCCACGGTCACGGCCCGCCTCAAGCGCGGTCGGGTCCGCGACGTGCTCTCCTGGACCGAGGACGCCCCCGAGATCCCCGCCGACCTCGACGAGGTGCTCACCGAGCGTGGTCCGCTGACCGGCGGTCTCGGGTTCAACGTCCAGATGCGCGAGCACCTGCGCTGGCTGTGCTCGTTCATCATCCACTGGGCCGAGCTCGAGCCCGGTGTCCGCGACGCCGCCCTTTCCGACCCGTGGGAGTTCCAGCGGGCCGCCCGCTCCACCCCCGGCGACTGGCGTGCGATCCGCTACAGCCTCCAGTACCTCGTCTGGCCCGGCAATTTCCAGCCGATCGTCAAGCACGAGCACAAGACCCGGATCCGGGACGCGTTCGCGGACCTCATCAGCGGCCCGTCCGGCATCGACGAGTTGGACATCGACCAGGACCTGTACCGAATCTCCGAGGTCCTGTCCGCGCAGCTCGGCCAGCCGGTCGACTGGTACCGAGGGTCGGTGGCCAACCAGTGGCAGCGGCACCGTGACGATCACTCGCGCCGTGCGTGGCTGGTCCGGCCCGGTCGCGGCGGGGTCGGCAAGGCCGGCCAGTGGGTCGAGCAGAACCGCATCGCGCTGCCCGCTTCGCACCTCCCGCGGATCCCGGCGCACGCCAGCCGCCTCGAGGTGTCGCAGGCGGTCGAGCAGGGCTACCCGCACCTGGACTACCAGGCCCGGTTTCAGCTCACCGCGGAGCTGCACACCTTCCTGTCGCGGATGACACCGCAGGACGTGGTGGCCACAGTCGCCGACGCGCGCCTCCACCTGGGCACGCTGACCGACGACCTGGGCTACGTGGAGGACGGCGGCCAGCAGCTCGAGCGGTCGGTCCTGTGGAGCGATGTCACCCTCGACCTGGACTCGCTGCCGAGCCCGCTGTCCGAGCTGATCGGCGAGCCCGGGACGGTCGTGGACCTCACCGACGGCCTCGACGCCCTGCTCGCGGCGATGCACCCGGGCAGCCACTCCTCCGAGTCGCAGATCGCCGAGGCGCCGGCCGCAGGAGCGGTGCCGCAGCTGCCGGAGGTCACCGAGGAGCTGGCCGAGAGCCTGCACATGCCCCGCAAGGAACTTCAGGAGATCGTCGACACCCTGCAGTCGCGGCAGCAGATCGTGTTCTACGGTCCGCCCGGAACCGGTAAGACCTACCTGGCCCAGGAGCTGGCCCGCTTCCTCGCCGGTCTCGACGACCCGAGTCGCGTGCAGCTCGTGCAGTTCCACCCGAGCTACGCCTACGAGGACTTCTTCGAGGGCTACCGTCCCACCCTCACCGAGTCGGGACAGCCGGGCTTCGCGCTCCAGGCAGGACCCCTGCGTCGGCAGGCCGCTCGGGCCACGTCCGAATCGGGCCGCGACCATCCGAGCTTCCTCATCATCGACGAGATGAACCGCGCCGATCTGGCACGCGTGTTCGGCGAGATGTACTTCCTGCTCGAGTACCGCGACCGGACGGTGCTCCCCCAGTACAGTCCCGACACGTCGTTCCGCCTGCCGCGCAACCTGTTCATCATCGGCACCATGAACACGGCTGACCGGTCCATCGCGATGGTCGACGCGGCCATCCGGCGCCGCTTCGCGTTCATGGAACTGCACCCGGACACCCCGCCGGTCGCCGGCGTGCTGCGCCGCCACCTCGAGGCGAAGGGCGTGAGCACCGAGCCCGCGGACCTGCTCGAGGCGCTCAACTCGGAGATCGACGACTCGGACCGCGACCTGCGGATCGGCCCCTCGTACTTCATGAAGGACGAAACCACCGAGCCCGGCGGACTCGAGGCGATCTGGCGCTTCGACCTGCTGCCCCTGCTCGAGGAGCACTACTACGGCAGGCTCACCCGCGCCGAGGTGCACGAGCGGTTCGGCCTCGCCGCGCTACGCCGCAAGATCGGCCGGGCGTGACCCGTACCTCGACAGGCCGGGCGGCGGGTGAACCGCCGGTGGTCCTCGAGTTCGACGAGTTCGACCGGCGGGGCAAGCTCGTCACCCTGAGTTGGGAGGGGGCGCAGCACCTGTCCCAGACGGGACTGGTGGAGGTGCTGCCCGCCGGTCGGGACACGTGGCGACTGATCCCCTGCGGGTCTGTCGGATCGGTGCATGTCGAGGGACTGTCGGTTCGCGTCATGCCCGCGGCGAGCCTCGGCTTGACGCAGTTGTTCTTCCTGCTCGACCATGCGCCCGGTGACCCGTTCCTGTCCTCAGCCGTCCAGGCGCGTGACGACGACGAGCTCTGGGTCTCTGTCGCCGAGTCCCTGGCCCACCTCGCGCACCAGGCGCTCGCGGCCGGTCTGCTGCGCGGCTACCGCCGCGTCGACGAGTCGCTCACCACGGTGCGCGGCCGCATCCGGCTGGGCGACCAGATCCGCCGCCGGCCAGGCATGACGATCCCGCTCGAGGTCTCGTACTCGGAGTTCACGCCGGACATCTCCGAGAACCGGATCCTGCGCACGGCGGCACACCGACTGCAGTTCCTGCCGGACCTGCCCGACTCGACTCGACGCCGACTGGCGATGGTCGACGCCCGGCTGGCGGACGCCACGCTCATCCCGCAGGGGGCCCAGATCCCCGCGTGGACGCCGAACCGGCTCAACACCCGGTTCCAGGACGCGCTATCCCTGGCCGACCGCATCGTCCGACGGATCTCCGTGGAGGTCGAGGACGGGCATGCCTCCTCGGCGGCGTTCGTCACCGAGATGCCGGACCTGTTCGAGCGCTACATCGAGGCCGAACTGACCGCCGCCCTGGCCAGCCGTGGCGGCCGGTTGCTGCAGAACCCCGTCGTCGACCTGTCGTCGGGCACCGAGGCGGAAGGCGGTCCCACCGACGGCACGGGCGGCACGTCGGACTCCGCCACCGGCGTCCCCGGCTCCGGTACCCACGCGTCGGGCCGTCACCGTGCCCCGGCAGACGAGGCCGCCGACACCATCTCCGTCCGTACGGGGCTCGTGTGGGAGGTCCACGACGAGCCGGTCACCACGTTCGTCCCCACCTACCCCACCGACCGTCGCGCGCGGGCTGCCGAGCACTACCGGTTGCTGGCGGCGTGCACCGCGCTGGGCGTGGACCGTGCGTATCTGGTCTATCCCGCCCAGCGCCGGGGCGACACACCCCAGCCGAGGCGGATCGTCCACACCGACATCTCGATCGTGGAGTACCCGATCGATCTGTCCGGCGGGCCGATGCAGAGCCGACAGGCTATCGTCGATCTCGCAGAACACGCCCGTATCCACGCGGCCGCGCCCCAGGGGACGGCAGCGCGTCATCGCACGGAAGGACGTCGACACGCCCGATGAGCGACTTCGAGGATCCGGCCCGCCGACTCGTGATGGGTGCCGCGCTGGTCGCCGTGGGGACGGCGGGTGTCTACCGGGGCACGCTCGGACTGTTGACGCAGCAGGCGAAGATCGCGCGCACGATCATCCCCAAGCCCACCTCACCCCCGTACTCGGGCGACGGCCTGTACCGGCCGGGCGCGGTGTCGCCGGAGCCGTGGCGTCCTGGCATGGAGTGCGACGTCCACATGATGGTCTTCGGCGACTCACTCGCGGCCGGTCTCGGCGCCGACTCGGTCCACGAACTGCCCGGCGTCCTCCTGGCGCGCGGCCTGGCCGAGGAGTCGGGCTGGAACGTGCGACTGTCCATCAAGGCGATCGTCGGGGCCACGTCCAAGGGGCTGCCCGGTCAGGTCGAGGCCATGCAGATCGCGCAGGGCAGGCCGGACATCTCGGTGATCCTCATCGGTGGCAACGACATCACGGCGCGCAACGCGATCGGGCCGTCGGCGCGCCGCCTGGGCGAGGCGGTCACGGCATTGGTCGACGACGGGTCGCACGTCGTGGTGGGTACGTGTCCTGATCTGGGGATCATCAAGCCGGTCCCCCAGCCTCTGCGCTCGGTCATGTCGACGCTGAGCCGTCGTCTGGCCACGGCGCAGACCGCGCATGTGCGCAAGGCCGGCGGCGTGCCGGTGTCGCTGGCGGAGACGTTGGCGCCCGAGTTCCACCGGCGTGGCGAGAGCCTGTTCTCCCCCGATCGTTTCCATCCGAATTCGGCCGGGTACGAGCTCGCGGCCGGCCTGTTGTTGCCGTCGGTCTGCGTGGCGCTCGGTGTGTGGGACGAACTGCCCGAGGACCGCGTGGGTGACCACGCGGTGGCGGCCGGGGTCGACGACGACGAGGCGGTCGCCGACAAGGTCGACGCAGACGAGGTGGACTCCGCATTGCCGGCCACCGCCGTGCCGGGCACCGGGGCTGCCGGCACCGACGACGTCGGCGACGACGAGGCCGCGGGCTCGCACCGCGACTCCGTCGTGGCGCGGCTGTCCAGGCGCCTCACCGACTTCATCCGCACCCACGAGGACGCGCCCGGCCGGGGCGAGAACACGTTCCTGCATAATGAGGACGTGGACGGCGATCCCGAGAACACGGTGGACGCCCGCGAGGCCGCGGACACCCTCAGGCGCCGTAGTCGCATCCTCCGGGTGGCCCGTCCACATCGGGACAGCCCTGACCCCGCAGACTAGAACCACCCGCACGGTGCTCCCATCAGACCCGGGGGCACCACCTGCTATAGAAGGAGCCTTCCATGCCGGAAGCCGTGATTGTCTCTTACGCCCGTTCCCCCATCGGGCGCGCCAACAAGGGTTCCCTCGTGGGCATCCGTTCGGATGACCTCACCTCGCAGATGGTCAAGGCCGCACTGTCCAAGGTCCCCGAACTCGACCCCACCCAGATCGACGACCTGATGCTGGGCAACGGTCTGCCCGGCGGTCAGCAGGGCTTCAACATGGCCCGGGTCGTGTCCGTGCTCTCGGGCCTGGACACCGTTCCCGGCACCACCGTGAACCGCTACTGCTCCTCCTCGCTGCAGACCACCCGTATGGCGCTGCACGCGATCAAGGCCGGCGAGGGCGATGTGTTCATCTCCGCCGGTGTCGAGACCGTCTCGAACTTCCAGTACGGCACCTCCGATCACATCCCGAACACCCACAACCCGATCTTCGCCGACGCCGAGGCCCGCACCGCCGCGCGCGCCGAGGGTGGGGCCCCTGTGTGGACCGACCCGCGCGCCGAGGGCCTGCTGCCCGACGTGTACATCCCGATGGGCCAGACCGCCGAGAACGTCGCCCAGATGACCGGCATCACCCGTGAGGAGCAGGACCGCTGGGGCGTCCGCTCGCAGGAGCGCGCCGTCGCCGCCGTCGAGCGTGGGCACTTCGCGAATGAGATCACCCCGGTCACGATGCCCGACGGCACCGTGGTCTCCGCCGACGACGGCCCGCGCCCCGGCACCACCTACGAGAAGGTCTCGCAACTCAAGCCGGTCTTCCGCCCCGACGGCACCGTCGCCGCCGGCAACTGCTGCCCGCTCAATGACGGTGCCGCCGCGCTGGTGATCATGTCCGACACCAAGGCCAAGGAGCTCGGCCTCACGCCGCTCGCCCGCGTCGTCTCCACCGGCGTCTCCGGCCTGTCGCCCGAGATCATGGGCCTGGGCCCGATCGAGGCCGTCAAGAACGCGCTGCGTATCGCCGGCAAGCAGATCTCCGACATCGACCTGTTCGAGATCAACGAGGCGTTCGCCGTGCAGGTGCTCGGCTCGGCCCGCGAGCTCGGCATCGAGGAGGACAAGCTCAACGTCAACGGTGGCGCCATCGCGCTCGGCCACCCGTTCGGCATGACGGGCGCCCGCATCACCGCGTCGCTCATCAACAACCTCCAGGCGGAGGACAAGCAGTTCGGCGTCGAGACCATGTGTGTCGGCGGCGGCCAGGGAATGGCGATGGTGCTCGAGCGCCTCAGCTGATCCCCGCCAGCGCTGTGACGGCGCTGCACGCCCCTGACGGGCAACCTCAGGCGTCGAGAGCCTTCCGCTCACTCCCTTTCGCGGGGAACGTGGGCGGAAGGCTCTCGACATTTCTCCTGGCCTCACTCGTCAGATGCCGGCGACCTCGTCAAATGCCGGCGACCCCGGCCGCGCTGTGCGTGGCCGGGGTCGCCGGGAGAACTGTCGCGACAGTCGCGATGTCAGTCGCGGAAGTAGCTCATCAGGCGCAGGATCTCGATGTACAGCCAGACCAGGGTCACGGCCAGGCCGAGGGCGACGCCCCAGGCCATCTTCGAGGGGGCGCCGGCGCGCACGAGGCGGTCGGCGTTGTCGAAGTCCATGAGGAAGCTGAACGCCGCGAGGCCGATGCACACCAGCGAGAAGACGATGGCGATCGGGCCGCCGTCACGCAGCGGGTTGAAGCCGAACAGCAGCGCGCCGACGAGGTTGCCGAGCATGAGCACCACGACGCCGATGATCGCGGCGGTCATGAACCGGGTGAACTTGGGCGTCACTCGGACGGCGCCGGTCTTGTAGACGAACAACATTCCGGCGAACACGCCGAAGGTGCCGAGCACGGCCTGGCCGATCACGACACCGGCGCTGGCGCCGACGATGTCCATCGTGAACACGTGCGAGACCGCGCCGATGAACAGGCCCTCGAACGCGGCGTAGATCAGGGTCACGGCCGCGGAGTCCATCTTGCGGCCGAAGGTGGCCACCAGGACGGTGATGAAACCGCCGATGCCACCGACCAGCAGCAGCGGCATGGCCAGACCTGCCGAGATCGACAGGTAGTAGGCGATGACGCCGATGACACCGATGACACCGAGGGTGATGCCGGTCTTGGACACCACGTCGTCGATCGTCATGGGCCGGTCGTCGGTCGCGAACTGCGGCTGCTGGGTCGCGTAACCGGGCTGGGCACCGAAGCCCTGCTGGCCGTACTGGCCCTGGTGGAAGGCCGCGCGGCCCGCGCCGCCGAGCGCGGTGGCGCCCTTCGCGGAGTCGGAGGACAGTGAACTGAAGACCGGGTTGCTGCTCTGGCGCATCGAGGTCCCTTCGAGATTGGTGGGGAAGGTCGTTTACCGAGAGTCCCCGCCGGGCGACCGACGAATCACTCGTACGTAGTCAACGCACGGGTTCACCTGGATGTTCCCGCCACGGAATTTTCCTTCACAATTCCTGTGAGAACGCGACGCACCTCCCCGCGACGCGCCTTCCTGCGACGCCACTCCCCTCGTCGCGCCGTCTCGCGAGTAGCTGGGTCCGGGCACGTCGCGAGTAGCGGGGCCCGGGCTATTCGCAGGCGACGCCGTCGTTGTCGCGATCGAGTTTCGGGGCGTAGCCGGGCTGTCCGCGATAGAGCGGCGCCGCCCCGGCAGCACGGGCCGCCGAGCAGTTCGCATACGACGCCGCCTGTGGGACCGCGGCGAGCGGGGCCGGCGCATAGGTGGGTGCCGGCGCATAGGTGGGCTCCGGAGCGTAGGCGGGGGCCGTCGGCACGTACGCGCGCGCCGTGGACGCCGGGTCCTGCGCAGGGACCGCAGCCGCCTCGGCAACCGCCACTTCGGTGACGGTGACGGTTGACGGTTCGGTCACGGCGGTGCTGGTCGGAGGGAGAGTCGTCGCCGTCGACGTCTGGGTCGTCGTCATGGTCGTCACGACGGGAGTCCGCACCGGTGACGCAGTGCCCGGCTCGGTCTCCACCGACGGCGTGACGATTCCACCTCCGATGAGCAGTGCCGCGGACGCTGTGCCGACCACCAGCCAGCGGCGCTCGACCGGAACCAGCGGCGTGTCCCATGAGAGCGGCGCCAGCGCGGCCGGGGCCACGAAGTCGGCCATCGTCTGCTGCGCCCTGGCCGCCTGCTGGTCGAGTCGGAAGTCCTCGTCCGCGCGGGTGCGGTCGGTGCGCTCGCAGTAGATCCACCAGGCTCCGGGTCCGGCGATCCCCGCACCGACCAGGATCATCCCGACGGACAGGCGGATACCGTCGCCGAACGTCGCCACCGCCGCCATCATCGTCAGTCCGCCGAGCACGAGCGCGGCCCATGCCAGGACGGGCTTCCACACCGGCGGAGCGACGAACGTCGGCTCGGTCAGGTGCGGTCGAGACGGGGACGGCAGGACTATCGGCATGGTCGAGGGGCTTTCGAAACGAAGGGCGAGAGGGGCTCGTCCGACACTGCGGACGCGAGTACTTTAGCTGATGTTTTGCTTATTTTCCTAGTTGGGAGCCGTCACCGATATCGGCCGACGCGTCACACTCGCCCCGCTGCCAATCGAGACCCGCCCTGCCGCTCGCCCGTAACGCAGGGTCGCTCGGTCGCCGGCCGGCAGTGTCGGTAACGCCGTTTAACGACATGTCGTTGACATTCTTTCGAGTGGCGTTGATACTCCTTCCATGCCGGTCGCCACACGGGCGGCCATCCAGCGGAGAAGGAGACGATCGATGCGCAGTCACGACGTCAATCACGGCCCGGGCGGATTCGACCCGGACAGGTTCGGCCCGGAGGGGTTCGGTCGGCCCGGACACGGCGGGCACCCGTTCAGCTTCGGACAGACAGGACAACGCGGAGGACGCGGCCACACCCGCGGCCACGACCATCCGCGTGGTCACGGCCGCGGAGGCCATGGACACGATCATCGCGGCGGACCCTTCGGCCAGGCGGGCCCGTTCGGCCCCGGCGGCCCGTTCGGCCCGGGCGGCCCGTTCGGTCCGGGCGGACCGTTCGGCCCCGGTGGGACGTTCGGCTCCGACGGCCCCTTCGGGGGCGGACCGGGCGGGCGGGGTCGCGGTCCCCGGCGCAGTTCCGGGGGACGACGACGTCGAGGAGACGTCCGCCATGGAGCACTGCTCCTCCTCGCGGAGGGCCCCATGAACGGCTACGGGATCATCCGTGAGCTGGCGGAGCGGAGCGGCGGCACGTGGCGGCCGAGTTCGGGAGCCGTCTACCCGGCGCTGGCCATGCTCGAGGATGAGCAGCTGATCGGTCCCGCCGAGGACGCGGGCCCGAAGCACTACCAGCTCACCGACGCCGGCCGGGCCGAGGTCGAGCGACTCAGCGAACGTCCCGCCCCCTGGGAGGACGCCACCGAGGAGGCGGCCGACCGACTCGGCGGCAACGCGGAGCTGTGGAAGGCGTTCGGCGACGCCGCGATGGCGGTGCGTGCCGTGGTCCAGACCGGTGACGACGCGGCCGCCACCGCCGCCGCGGAGGAACTCGTCGCCCTGCGAAAGCGGCTCTACGGACTACTCGCCGACGGGCCCGCCTGACGCTGATGTCGGGACGACACCGATCTGCCGATCGGCGCCCAGACCGCACCCGGATGCGCTATATGTGACTCAGGGCACAGTTGGGTGGGCGTACATGGGAATGCGAACTCGGGCGGGTCGGGCGGGCCTTGTCATCGTCGTCACGGTTGCCACCTCGGGGCTCGTCACGTCCGCGCTCGTCACCGCCGTGACACCCGGTGGCCCCGCGGCACCGCCCGCCCACGCGACACAGCCCGCCCACGCAGCGCCGGCCGTCCAGGCGACGTCGGCGACCACCGCGGTGGAGGACAATCCCCACGGCGAACGAGGCGGCGGGTTCTCCTCGTCCCTTCCCGTCGACAGTCAGGCATTGCGCCCGCTGCTCGACCGGGCCCGGGCCTCCGGCGCCGACCCCGCGAGCTACAGCACCCTGACCAGGCAGTACTGGCTCGCCGTAGGGGCGGAGAACGCCGGGATCGACCTGAACGACTGGGTTCCCGCCCGGGGACTGGAGGCCAACCTCGCCACGGTCGACAAGGTCTACGTCAACTACCTACGGCTGGCGAGCCTGGGACAGTTCCGGCCCCTGACTGTGCAGGCGGAGGTCGACGGGCGACACCTGACCGTCCACACTCCCCTGCCCGCCTTCAACTGGGCCGACCGCGAACCCCGCTGGGAGTACATCGAGCAGGAACTCGTGCCCCGGCAGCGCGAGCTGGTGCAGGACCGGCCCGCGGAGGCGCAGCGGGTGCTTGGCGTGGAGTTCCGGCAGCGCGCGGAGCAGAACCGGATACTGCAGCGACTGCCGGTGTTCCTGGCGGAGATGACCAGCGGCTGGGCGGTGGTGCCGGCCGAGCCGGAGTGAGATCGCGCGGGTAGCCGCGGGTAGCGACGGCGGCTGGTTGACGCCATGCCGACGGCGCGTCGTGCATACTCGCCGCATGCCTGAGCACCTGTTCGTGTACGGAACCCTCGCGCCGGGCCGGCCCAACGCCCATGTGCTCGCCGATGTGCCGGGCACCTGGCGGCCCGCGGTGATCTCCGGTTCGCTCGAGGCCCGGGGCTGGGGTGCTGCACAGGGGTTTCCCGGGATCGTGCTGGGAACCGACGGTGAGGTGGCCGGCCAGGTGTTCAGCTCACCGGAACTGCCCGAACACTGGGATCGGCTCGACGAGTTCGAGGGTGACGAGTACTCGCGCGTGACCGTGCGGGCACGGCTCGACGGGGGCGGAACCGTCGATGCGCAGGTGTACGCGCTACGCGACTGACACGGATTCGGACACGGTCATCGCAGGGCGATCCTGTGGTTCCACGACCGGGCCGTGCGCCACAGGCAGACCGCGGCGACCACCAGTATCACCACCACGCCAAACGGCATCACGTCGCTGCTGGAGGTGCCCGCCGTCATCTCGTCGAGGAGATGGAACGGGACGACCCCGAGCCGGTCGCCGTCTATGCCGATCCCGAACGGGATGGCCAGCAATCCGAGGAAGGTCACGACCTGGACGACGAGGTAGACGCCCACGAACACCACGATCGGGCCACCCGCACCGAGTCCGACGAGCCGCTTCTCATGCCCGATCGACACGGAGAAGTAGTAGAAGATCGGCCACACGCCGATGTAGGCGAGGAGTAGAAGTGCGGCCCCGACGAGCATCCATGCGGGCATGACCCCGGTGGCCTGCTGCCAGAGTTCGCGCGGACCGGGCGGTGCGGCCTCCAGTGTCCACTCCGCCACCTGCCGGATGAGCAGCCCCATGACCACCGCCCACACCAGAGCTACGAGGCTGGCGAGGGCGCTCCACGCCAGCTTCGCGCGGAACACGGTGCCACCCCGGATCGGCAGCGAGTGTGTGAAGTAGCCGGTGCGCCCGAACCCCGAACGCCAGAAGTCGGCGGCGAGCAGGAGCTGCGTGGCCGGGACGAGGAGGCACACTCCCCCGATGGACACGATCAGTCCGAAGGTGGCGAGGATCGACCCGAGAGGGAGAAGGAGGCAGCCGAGGAGCACCACGAGGGTGACGACGCCGGCGAGGGCCCCGAGCGGCGCGCGCGTGCGGAGCCACTCGTGCTTGAGCAGTGTGGTGGTCATCGGTACATCTCCCTGAAGATCTGGTCGAGACTGGCGGAGTGGTGCGCGCGCAGGTCGTCGGCGTCGCCCTGGGCGATCACGCGGCCGTGGCGCATCATCACCACGCCGTCGAGGAGCGGCTCGAGGTCGTGCACGAGGTGCGTCGAGATGAGCAGGAGCGAGTCCTCGTCGAGGCTGCGCAGCATGCCGTCGAGGATGAGCTGGCGCGCGGCCGGGTCGACGCCGGAGATCGGTTCGTCGAGCAGGAACACGCAGGCGTCGCGGGACATGGCGAGCGAGATCTGCACCTTCTCGCGCATGCCCTTGCTCATCTCCTTGAGCCGCGTGGACTCACTCAGGCCGAAGAAGCCGATGAGGTCCCGCGCTTTCTCCCGCTGGAAATCGGCGAAGAAGTCCGAATACAGGTCGAGGCAGTAGCTCACCCGCGCCGAGTCGGGAAGGAAGCTGGTGTCGGGCAGGAACGACACGAGCGCCTTGGACTCGGGACCGGGGGCGTGACCGGCGATGCTCACGTGACCGGAGTATCCGGCCAGGACACCGGCGAGGATCTTGAGCAGGGTGGTCTTGCCGCAGCCGTTCTCCCCGAGAAGGCCGACGATCTGCCCGGAACGGGCGGTCATCTCGAGACCGTCGAGTGCGCGGACCGCACCGTACTCCATGGTCAGGTCGCGCACGTCGATCAGCGGGGCGGACCCGGGTCCGGACTGTTCCGCGTCGTGGGCGGCGGTGTGATCGGTCATCTCAGCCTCCTCCGCCGGCCGGAACGTCAGTGGTGTGGTGCTCATTGCTGTCCCATCTCTCGTCGAGCAGCGTGCGGGCGCGGTCGCGGACCATCCCGAGACCGCGCACTCGTCGGATGAACTCGTCCGTGGCATCGGCGGCCAGCTCGGCGCGCACCGCGTCGATTCGCTCGTCGTCGCTGGTGACGAAGCGACCGGTCGCCCGTTCTGATCGACACAGTTCGAGTCGCTCGAGTTCGGCGAGCGCCCGTTGTGCCGTGTTGGGGTTGACGCCGAGGTCGGCGGCCAACTCCCGGACGCCGGGCATCTTCTCGCCCGCCGCCCACTCCCCCGTCACGATGCGCCGCGAGAACTCGCGGACGAGCTGCACCCAGATCGGGGACGAGGTGTCGAACTGCATCGCAGCACCCCTCCGTATCGCTGTATTAGTACCTTAATACAGTGACACTATGTGGGCGCCGAGTCAATAGCCGCAGCGTCACATGCCGCAGAGCCAATAGCTGGATGCCCCCTGGACCGGTTCCCGCCCGCGCGCCCGTGTCGTACCCAGGCGGTACAACATCGCCATGGGACCTGCATTCGGAGACGAACTCATCTGGATGGACGCCGTGACGTTGTACGAGGACGGTATGCACGCCGACGATGTGTGTCGGCGTTACGGCATCTCCCGCCGCACGCTCGCCAGGTGGTGCGACTGGTTCGACTTTCGCGCTACCTGGCCGAACCCCGACCGACAGCCGCCCGTCCCCTCCCCCGCCCCGGATTACGCGCCGACGCGTCGGCGACAAGTGAACGAACCGGTGGAGGCATCTCCGGAGAGATACGACGGACGCCTCCGGCCACCTGGTGGCGATTGTGCCGCCGTTGTTCGTCTCGCCTCGTGCTATCCGTTCTCAGCCTGCTCGGCGTGCGCGGCCTGCTCCGCCTCGTCAGCCAGGGCCTGGGCCACCGGCGCCTCGGTCTGGGCGGTGTTGCGCAGGAACCACACGCCGACCACGGTGACCAGCGAGATCACCGCACCAGCGATCAGTGCGTTGTGGACGCCGTTCATCTGAGCCGCCACGGCATCCTCGCCACTCTC
Organism: Dietzia sp. NCCP-2495; assembly: GCF_026011735.1. GTDB lineage: Bacteria > Actinomycetota > Actinomycetes > Mycobacteriales > Mycobacteriaceae > Dietzia. The sequence continues at coordinate 31,517 of NZ_BRVN01000014.1, forward strand.
GCCGCCGGCCACCTGACCGAGCGTCATCACGGTGATGAACAGGGCGGTGCCGGCCGCCGCGGCGACCTGCTGCAGTGTGGTGAGCAGCGCCGAGCCGTGGGAGTACAGATGCGGCTCGAGCGACCCCAGGGCCGAGGTCATGAGCGGCGAGAACAGCAGCGCGAGGCCGAACGTCAGTGTCACGTGGAAGACCACGACCGTGCCGAGCGAGGAGTCGGTACCGAGGGTCGTCATGCCCCACAGACCCGCCGAGGCCAGGATCGACCCGGGAATGATCAGCGGGCGCGGGCCGACCTTGTCGTAGAGGCGTCCCACGAACCAGCCGAGGACGCCCATGACCAGGCCGCCGGGCAGCAGCGCAAGGCCGGCCTCGAGCGTGGTCGAGCCCAGCACCTGCTGCATGTAGATCGGCAGCAGGATCAGCACGCCGAACAGCGACATCATGGCGATGAGCATGAGCACCAGGGCCACGGTGAAGGTGGGCGAGGCGAACGCCCGCACGTCGAGGAGAGCATTGCCCTTGAGCGCCAACTGGCGCCACACGAACACCGCGAGTGCGAGCACGCCGACGATCACCGGGATCCACGGGGAGACGAGCGCGTTGCCCATGGCGGCCTCGCCGATCGAGCTGAGACCGTAGATCAGGCCGGCGAAGCCGAGCGCCGACAGAACACCCGAGAGGATGTCCAGCGGGACATTGCGGTTCTCCGTGACGTTGCGGATCAGCGCGCCGCCGGCGATCAGTGCCAGCACAGCGATCGGCAGGACCGACCAGAACATCCAGCGCCAGCTCAGCGAGTCCAGCACCACGCCGCCGACCGTCGGCCCGATGGCGGGCGCCACGGCGATCACGATGGAGATGATGCCCATCGTCCGACCGCGGCGATCTGCGGGCACGACGTTGAGAACAGTGGTCATGAGCAGGGGCATCATGATCGCCGTGCCGACGGCCTGCACCACGCGCCCGGCGACGAGCATGGGGAACACCGTCGCGAGAGATGCCAGAACCGTACCGGCGGTGAACGTGCTCATCGCGATGACAAAGACGGTCCGCAGCGGGAACCGCACGAGCATCCACCCGGTGAACGGGATGACCACGGCCATCGTGAGCATGAAGGCCGTGGTGAGCCACTGCGCGGTGGCCGCGGTGACCTCGAACTCGGCCATCAGGTCGGGCAGCGCCACGGACATGATGGTCTCGTTGAGGATCACCACGAACGCGGCCGCGACGAGCAGCGAGATGAGCCTGATCGTGGCTGCGGGCAGTCGGGGGGATTCGGTACTGCTGCCGTGGTCGGCGGCAGTGGACTGAGACGTCACGGGTCGTCCTTATGAAATACGTACTACGGGAAAAGAGGACAAAGTCCGGGCGGCACGTCGCCGCGCACGGGAACCAGCGAACCCTACCCGACCACTCTTCCGCGACGCCCGTCAAGTGACGAGCGTTACCTCGCGTGAGCCGGTCGTGCAGAAGCAGCGCATGGCAGCAACGCGCACGGCCGAACGTCCCGGGGTCGACCGCCGGAGACTCCCCGCATACACGGCTGGCGAGACCACGATGCCGTTCGTGATCACCGTCATCCACGATCTGGATCTCGAGGTGCCGGCCGGCCGCCTCACCGCGATCGTCGGCGCGAACGCGTGCGGCAAGTCCACGCTGCTGCGGTCGATGTCGCGGTTGCTCACGCCGAGGGCGGGCCAGGTGCTGCTCGACGGCAAGAGAGTGCACCGGATGCCCGCCAAGGAACTCGCCCGCACGCTCGGCCTGCTCCCCCAGTCGCCCCTCGCGCCGGAGGGGATCACCGTGTCGGATTTGGTGGGGCGCGGCCGGAACCCGCACCAGGGGATGCTCTCGCGCTGGAGCAGGGACGACGACGAGGCGGTCGCCACCGCCCTCGAGGCCACCGGGTCCCTCGAACTGGCGGACCGGGCGGTCGATGAGCTCTCCGGCGGTCAGCGTCAGCGCGTGTGGATCGCGATGGCCCTGGCCCAGCAGACCGACTTGCTCCTGCTCGACGAACCGACGACCTTCCTCGACGTGGCGCACCAGGTGGAGGTGCTCGACCTGCTGGTGGACCTCAACCGTGATCGCGGGACGACCATCGTGATGGTCCTGCACGATCTCAACCTGGCCGCCCGCTACGCCGATCACCTGGTCGCGATCGCCGACGGCCGCGTGCACAGCGCCGGTCCGCCCGACGAGGTGCTCACCGCCAAGACGGTCCACGCGGTGTTCGGGCTCGAGTGCGAGGTGATCCCGGACCCCCCACGTCCGGCCGGCCGCTCATGCTGCCACTGGGGCGGCACGGGGTCCACACGTCCGACGCGCTGAGTATCTAGCCGGCTGCGCGGGCGTCGGGCCCGGGCCGCGCTCAGTCCCTCGGAGCACCCGCCCAGCCGGGTCCGCGAACGAGGTAGCTGGCGCGGTCCCGCCAGGTACGCGACCGGAACACGTCGCGGGCGATCGCGAACCACTCGTGCGTGGCGATCCGCAGCGGGTTGAACGTGTTGATGTTCGTGGTCAGGCCGTAGACGACCCGCTCCCCTTCGGGCTCGTAGGTCCCGAACAGCCGATCCCAGACGATGAGGATGCTGCCGTGATTGCGGTCCAGGTAGCGGCGGTTGCTGCCGTGGTGCACGCGGTGTGCCGAGGGCGAGTTGAACACCTTTTCCAGCGGCCCGATCGATCGCACGGCCTCGGTGTGGATCCAGAACTGGTAGATGAGGTTGACCGCCCGCGCGTCCTGCACGATCGCCGGCCGAACCCCCAGCAGCGACAGCAGCCCATACGGCACGGACACGGTCAGCGCCTCGGCCACCGGCTGGCGCAGTGCGGTCGACAGGTTGTAGCGCTCGCTCGAGTGGTGGACGACGTGCATGGCCCACAGCCACCGGCTCTCGTGCGACAGCCGGTGGTTGCAGTAGTAGATGAGGTCCCATCCGAGAATCGCAGCGGCGTACGCAAACGGCCCCGACCCCAGGTCGAGGGGGCTGCGGTCGAACAGTTTCTTGGCGGCGGTCTGCGCGCTCCACAACGTGGACGCGGTGACGACGGTCGAGGCGACCGCCGTGACCGCAGAAGCGCCGGTGATCCGGCGTAGTGCGGGCGGAAGCGCCGCGGCGGGCTCACCGGCCGGGGCCGGAGCCGGGCCGGATGACGACTCCGTCACCGACCCTGCCTCCAGTAGTCCGGTGCTGCGGTTTCGGCGGATTACATCGCCAGCGGTGGTCGCGGCGGCGGCGGCCACGGTCAGGCCCATGAGGACTTTGGCGTACCGGCCGGTTCGGGGGGTGAGCGGCGCCAGGACCTTGTCGGTGAGATACGGGGCGATCAGGCTCCCGATTCCCATCGACAGGCTGGCCAGGGTGTCGGCGAGTTCGTAGTCGCCGGCACGCGCGTCCGCGGCGGGGTGGCGCTTCTGCCACGCGTACTCGGCGACCATCGACCCGACGAACCCGGGGATCGCCAGCACTGTCAGATCCAGCTTCATGGCCACCTCGTAGTGACGTGGGACACGCATGCCGAAAGACCGACACCATCAACCGGAGCCTTTCGCCGCTCCCGACCGGGTGCTGGTCGCCGCCGCGCAGCCTCGTCGCGCTGCACCCATCGCGTGGTCGCACCGCCTCACGTTCTCCCAGGTCCGGCGTTCCGGAGAAAGTGATCTGCGACCACTCGGCGAACGGGACTCGCACAGTTGGCGACGGAAGCGGCCCTGGCGCCGGACGGGCGAGGTGACCTACTCCCGCGGGACCGTAGCGTAGGTGCCGTGACCACCCGGGAGCCGTCGTGCAGCCGCTGATCCGCGCGGCCAGCCTGCGCGGGTTCGACGCGCTCGTCACCGAACTCGGCGGCGACCCAGTCCGCCTTCTCGAGGCATTCGACATCGTGGCGGACGTCCTCGAACACGACGACGGACTGCTGTCGATCACCGCGCACGACCGGATGCTCGACGCCGCCGCGGCCGAGCTGCACTGCCCGGACCTGGGTCTGCGTCTGGCCGAGCGGCAGGACCTGACGATCCTCGGCCCGGTGGCCCGCGCGGTGAGCACGTCGGCCACCGCGACCGAGGCGCTCGACGCTGCCGCCCGCTTCCTGTTCGTGCACAGCCCGGTCCTGACCATCGGCGTGGACGACGACCCCTGGGACCGGCGCGGGGTCGTGGCGCTCACGTACCGCAAGGAGGTCTCCGAGTCGCCGTACTCGCCCCAGGCCGTCGAACTCGGTCTGGGCGTGTTTTACCGGGTCGCCGTGCAGTTGCTCGGCCGGTCCACCGGGTTGCGGTCGGTCGAGATCCCGCACGGGCCGCTGTCCCCGGTGAATCGATACCTCGACTTCTTCTCCGCGGACGTGAAGTTCGACCGGCCGGTGGCCGCCCTGTGCGTGGACGCCCGTGTGCTGGACTCGGTCTTCGAGACCGCGGACGAGGAGATCCGCCGGGCCGCGGTCGAGCACCTCGCCGGCGCCTACGCGGACCCCGCGGACTCGATCGCAACCCAGATCCGCCGGATCGTGAGCGAGAGCCTTCCCGGCCTCATCCCTTCACTGTCGGAGGTGTCGAGGACGCTTCATCTCCATCCGCGGACTCTTCAGCGGCGCCTCGTCGTCGTCGGCACGTCTTTCGGACAGATCATCGACGACCTGCGCCGCGACCGCGCGCACCGGTACATCACCACCACCGACCTGTCCTTCACACAGATCGCCGACCTGGTGGGCTTCGCCGAACAGGCCACGCTCAGCCACGCGGTGCGGCGGTGGTTCGGCGTCTCCCCCAGGCGGCTCCGCCACCAGGCCAGGTTGTCGCGCTGACACAAGTTTTCTGTCGGCGGCCGTCCGATCCTAGAACGATGACCACGCAGCAACACACCCCGCAGGCGGGCACCGCGACGACGCTCAAGGAGATCGGTGCCCGCGCCATCCCCGAGTTCGACGGGGTCCACGACATCTGGCCCCGCGGCGAGCGTCTCCGCGCGATCCGCGCCGCCGCGACCGAGTACAAGCAGCGCTTCGCCGCGCAGGGGCAGGTGCGCGCGGTGAAGTCCGTCGACGTGGCCGGTGCGCCGTACCCGGTCAACTACGCGTTCGACAACGCCGTGTCGGTGCCCAGCCTGCCGCTCATCACGATGATCAACCGCATGCTCGTGGTGCAGTACGACGATTTCAACGGCCGCCCCCGCACGCTGGTGTTCGAGCCGACCGTTCCCGCCGGCTCGGCCGAGGCGCCGTTCTACAACAACCTGCAGACGATGGTCGACAAGATCCCCGGCGGCCAGCTCGCCAGCAAGGTGATCCTCAAGTACTTCAACGAGCCGGACGTGGCGTTGGCCAAGGTGGGCCTGACGCCCGCGGACGTGGACTTCTGCACGTTCGACCACCTGCACGTGCAGGACCCGCGGATGATCCTCGGCTCCACCGAGACGATCCCCGGCGATTCCGCCCCGCGCGAACCGCTGTTCGGCGACGCGAGGATGCTCGTGCACCGCCGCGAGCTGGCGACCCTGCAGGACCTGCACCCGATGCAGTGGGCCTGGTACGTCGAGGACGGCCTCGGCGGCGTGGACCCGGGCAGGTTCGCACTCTTCGACGGCGACATCGAGCTCGGCCCCGGCATCGCGCTGTTGTGGACGCCCGGCCACACCGACGGCAACCACTCGCTGGTCATCAACACCCCGGACGGCGTGTGGGTGTCCTCGGAGAACGGTATCTCGCTGGACAACTGGCAGCCGGAACTGTCGAAGATCCCGGGCGTGCGCCGCTACCACGAGCAGTACGGCCGCGAGATCTGCCCCAACGCCAATACCCTCGAGGATGCGCTGGATCAGTACGACTCCATGATCAAGGAGAAGACCATGGCGGATACGTGCGCGGCCGATCCGCGTTGGCTGCAGATCCTGCCGTCGACCGAGCTGGCGCCGTGGAAGCGGTTCTGGCCCGTGGTGCCCACATATTGCCACGGCGGGATCTCGTACGGCCGCATCGAGTCGGGCCTGAAGGACGAGAAGTGACGACGACGAGAACACGTCCCGGCGCCCTCGTCACGGGTGCTGGCCGCGGGCTGGGCCGGGCGATCGCCGAGCTGCTGGCCGATCGCGGACACCTGGTCATGGTCACCGATCTCAGTGGCGAGGCCGCCTCCGCCGCGGCCGCGGAGATCGGGCGTGGGGCGCTCTGGGCCGAGGTCGACGTGCGCGAGCACACGCAGGTCGAGCGGGCGCGCGATGAGCTGATCGCCGCGGCCGGGTCGCTGGAGGTGTGGGTGAACAACGCCGGCGTGCTGGTCACGGGGCCGGCGTGGGAGCAGTCGGAGGAGCTGCGCAAGCTCCATATGGACGTCAACGCGCTGGGCACGATCAACGGCACGGTCGCGGCGATCGACGCGATGCGGGGCGGCGCCGGCTCGGGCCCCGGCGGCCACATCATCAACATCGCCTCGCTCGCCGGCATCTCGGCTGTTCCCGGTGAGGCCGTGTACGCGGCGTCCAAGCACGCGGTGATGGGATTCTCCAGCAGTACCGTGGCCGATCTGCGGCTCGCGGGAGTGTGCAACATCGACATCTCGTGCGTGTGCCCGGACGGCATCTGGACGCCGATGCTCCATGACAAACTCGACGATCCACAGGCGGCGCTGTCCTTCTCCGGCGTGCTGCTCCAACCCGAGGACGTGGTGAAGGCGGTCGGCACGGTGCTCGACAAGCCGCGCCCCGTCACGGCGATCCCGCATTGGCGCGGGGCGCTCGCCCGCCTGGGCGCCGCGTTCCCCAGTCTCGGCTCGGCGGCGCTGCCGCTGCTCGTGACGCAGGGGCGCCGGGTGCAGAAGAAGATGGTGGAGAAGAACGGACCCACACTGCGATGAGCGCACACACCAGTGACGTCGTCACCACCTACCGGTCCCCCAGCCCGACGTCGCGCGTCCTCTACTGGGGCTCCCGTGCGACCCTGCGGCACGTGTACCGGGCGTGGCCGTTGACAGAATCCGGCATCCGCGGACTCGCCGCAGTGGAACGGGGCTTCGCCCGGCTACCGCATGCGCCGGGCGTGGTCGTTGAGGCCAGCTCGCTCGGCGGTGTCCCGGCGGTCACCACGACGCCCCGGTCGGGCGCCGACGGGTCGGACGTGACGGTGCTGTACCTCCATGGCGGGGCGTTCGTGTTCTGCGGTCCGGGCACGCACGCCCGGCTGTGCTCGAGTCTCGCCGTCCACCTCGACGCCCCGGTCCACGCGGTGCGGTACCGCAAGCTGCCCGAGGTGGACCTGGCTGCGCTGATCGACGAGGTCTATTCGGCGTACCGCAGTCTGGCCGGGCAGCTTCCCGCGGGGCATCGGATCGTGGTGGCCGGGGATTCGGCCGGCGGGTTCCTCGCCGCCAAGATCTGCGAGCTTGCGGCGCTCGACGACGTACGGGCGCCCGCCGCGATGGTGGGGTACTCCCCGTTGTTCGATCTCGACCGCGAGGTCCGCGACGGATCGTGGTTCACGCGCGATGCCTACCAGCCCGCGGCGACCCTGCAGCGCGCTCAGGCGCTGTGGTCGCGCGGGCCGGCCGGCATCCGGGGCGAGCGGTCCATGCTCGAGGTGGACCCCGAGGCGTTCCCGCCCACACTCATCACGCTGGCTGCGGGCGAGTTGGTGGAGGACAGCGCGATCGCGCTGACCGAGCGTCTCCACGCGGCCGGGCGCACGGTGGAGACGCACCGCTGGTACACGGCCGTTCACGCCTTCCCCGTACTCGACGGCCTGGCACCGGAAAGCCGGCGAGCACGCGAACTGACGGTGGAGTTCCTGCGAAGGACACTGCCCCGCGTCGGGTAACCCGGCCGCCGACGGGAACCGCTCTGCCCACACAGAGAAGACACCACGATCGGGACCCCGATCGGCGACGTGCAGGCCCGCATCGTTGACGATTCCGGCGACCTGGTGCCCCCCGGAGCCGAGGGCGAACTCCAGCTCCGCGGGACGTGTGTGGCGGACGGCTACTGGGACATGCCCGCCGAGACCCGGAGCACGTTCCTGCCCGACGGGTGGCTGGCCACCGGCGACATGGGCACCATGACGGGGGACGGCCACATCACCATCCGCGGACGCAAGAAGGAGATGTACGTCCGGGGTGGCTACAACGTGTACCCGGCCGAGATCGAGAACGTCCTGTCCACCCACCGGTCGGTCGCCCTGTGCGCCGTGATCGGGTACCCGGACCCGACTTTCGGGGAGAAGGGCTGCGCGTTCATTGTCCCCGCACCCGGCCAGGTGGTGGACATCGATGAGCTGCGCGGCCTGTGCACGCAGCAGCTGGCCGCGTACAAGGTCCCGGACCAGTTCGAGGTGGTGGACTCGTTGCCCATGACCCCGGCCGGAAAGATCAGGAAATCCGAGCTCACGTGGGGGCCGCCCGCGCAGTGACGGGCAGTCCGCTCAGCCGGCTCCCCGCGCAGCGGCGCCGACGTCGGCCACGAGCTGGTCGGCCAGCGGGTGGGAGGCGTCGATGAACGCCGCCGGGCTGCCGATAGGGGCGGCCACCGTGATCGTCGAGTCGCCCTGGTAGGCCTCCCCGGTGATCAGGTGCCGCCAGGTGCCCGGCGGCAGCGACACCGTGACCTCGGTCTGGCCGGGGGCCATCACCGGCGCCACGAGCAGGGAGCCGCCCAGCATGAACTGGCCGTCCGCCCCCGCGGCGGTGGTGCCTGGGTGGGTGAGCCACAGGTGCCGGATCGCCGGGACCCCGGTAAGGGCGGCCTCGTCCAGAACCTCGGCCCTATATGGCGCAAGCGCCGCGAAGATGCGGCTGTTGCGGGCGAACGCATCGATCTCCTCGGGGTCATAAACCTGACGGTTGACCGCCGGCCGGTTGCCCTCGTGGCTGCGGAACATCGGGCCGAACGCTGCGTACTCACCCCAGCGGGCGAGCAGTTCCGCGTCGCGGACGTAGTCGGTCAGCTGCAGGTTCACGGAGGTGTAGCCGCCGATGTCGGAGTGGACGACCGGCCAGCCCGACACCCCGGCCGCAAATGTCCCGGCGAGCGCCGAGGCGAGACCGTCCTCCTCCGACCAGCCGACCATCTGGTCGCCGTTCCAGAACGCCGGACTCTGCGAGTCCATCCCCGAGGTGCCGGCGCGGAACCAGGTCACGCAGTCGGGGCGTCCCGCCTTCTCGCAGCCCTCACGCACGACCTCCGACCACAGGCGGGGCCAGGCGTTGTGCATGAGGGTGGCGTCACCCTCGTGAAGGACGGCATCCATCGGCAGCGCCTCCCCGAAGTCCGCCATGAATCCGTCGACCCCATCAGCCAGCACCTCCTCGGCGATGACCGTGGACATCCACTCCCGGCCCGCCGGGTTGGTGAAGTCCACGAGCGCCGCCGAGTACCCGCCCTGGTCGACCATGTAGGGGCCACCGTCGGGCGCGCGCACCAGAAGCCCGGCGTCCCGCGCCTCCGCCCACAGGTTACGGATCCCGGGGTCGCCCTTGGGAGCGGCGTCGACGAGCCACGGGTTGACGTAGGTGGTGGTCCGGATGCCGCGATCATGTAACTCACCGACGAGCTGCTCCCACCCCGGGTACCGCTGCTCGTCCAACTGCCACGTCCACCACAGGCGGTCGCCGAAGTCCGTGGTGCGCTGCCCGGTCCAGTCCTGGAGCCACACACCCGCCACCTCGGTTCCGGAGGCCTCCAGCCTGTCCACGGTCTCCCGCACCGTGTCCGTGCCGCCCTGAATGCCGACGATCGCGCCCTGCTGGGTCCAGTCGGCCAGCCGCGGCCGCTCCACCGAACCCTGCTGCGTGGCGATGAGGTGTTCAGGGGTGCTGCCGCGGGTGAGCTCGAGCCGCATCGACGGGGCCCACACCTCCAGCCCAACCCGGTCGGGAGCGCGGGTGTCGCCCACCGCGAACGCGTGCGCGGCCTCGTGGTCCGGGTCCACCCGAACGCCCTGCAGGTCGCCGGTGACATACGACGGCCACGCCGCGTAGGTCATCGAGGTGGTCCCGCCGGCCCCGCCGTTGGTGACGTCGGCCAACAGCGTCAGCGGCTGTTCGCCGCGGCCGACGCCCTGCTCGCGGGCGACCACGGGGACGAGCCGGCCGTCGAGGTTGAAATCGTCGAACTGTTCACCGAAGCCGTGCACGCCTGCGCCGGCCGACCGGCCGCCGATCCACTGCAGGACCGGGTCGTCGCCGCCTGCCGCGGTGGCGCCGGTGTCGACGTCGGCCGCTACCCCGCCGTCAGCGCGCTCGGTGAAGCTCACCGTGAACGGGACCGCACCGTCCGCGGAGACGAGGTCGCCGGTGAGGGTGACGGCTCCCGGGGCGGCCTCCACGCCGGTCAGCTGCTGGGCCGTCCACTGCTGATCGTGGTTCACGTCGGCCCAGAAGTACCCGCGGTGCTCCTCCCAGGAGACGTGCCCGGTCCCGGCGGACAGGAAGGCTGCGCCCGGGGCGTTCGACCACACGGTCTGATCGCCCTCGACCACTCGCACCGCGTCGTCCTCGACGACCACGGAGTGCGCGCCCAGCGGGTGCACGCCGACCGCGCCCGGGTCGACGCTGAGCCCGCTGGGAGACATCACCGCGAGGTGATCGGTGGGCACGCCCAGGAGATCAACGCTGGCCGCTCCCCCCAGCGCGAGAGATCCGGTCACTGCGGTACCGACGGCGCTCAGCGCCCACCTACGAATTGTGTCGCCCATCACACCGGGCACTCTAGCGGCCGATCCCGGCTATGAAAAATAATCCATCATTCGTCCAACGCACAGCTTCGGCCTGCGCCGGACGATCAGGCGCGCGAGTCCTGGCCCGGCTGGCTGGTGACCGTGGTCAGCAGGAACACGCTGTCCTCGAGCGCCAGCACCGAGTGGCGCTCGTGGGTGAGGATCCAGAGTTCGCCCTCGCCGAACTCGCCCTGGGATTCGTTGTCCAGATCCACGCGGACCCGCCCCCGGAGGACCTGCAAGCTCGCTGCCGGTGGGGAGTTGTGCTCGGCCAGACGGACCCCGTCACGTAGTGCGATGACGGACTGGCGCAGGGGCCCGTCGTGAGCGACGAGTTCGGCGCTGCGCCCGTGCTCCCCCGCACGCGCTGTAGCGAGGTGGGACTCGGCCAGTTCCTTGAGATTCGCCATGATCAACCTTTCCGACGCCGGGCGGACGGGACGCCGTCCACACAGCCGCGGAGGGCGTGTCCTCAACCTATCCACATCGGACCATCCCGGATGGCGAAGCGTTCAGTCCCGGTTCGCTAAGGGATCAGTTCCCGTCCGCCACGACCCCGCGCAGGCCGTCGGCCCCGAACAGCGGCTCGAGCATCGAGGAGAAGTCGGGGCCGCGGCGCAGCATCTGGCCGCCGTCGACGTTGATCACCTGTCCTGTGATCCACGTCGAGCCGTCGCCGAGAAGAAATGCGGCGGCCTCCGCTATGTCCTCCACCCGTCCGATCCGCGGGAGCGGGGTGTTGATGCGGTAGTCCTCGGCGATCGCCGGATCGGACAGGATCGGCGCCACCAGGTCGGTCTCGATCAGGCCCGGGCGGATGCCGTTCACGCGTACCCCGCTCGCGCCCAGCTCGTCGGCGGCGAGCCCGACGAGGTGGTCGACCGCCGATTTGGTCACCCCGTAGGCGCCGAACCACCGGTGGGTGTTGCTCGCGGCGATCGAGGAGATCGCCACGAACGAGCCACCGCCGGCCGCGACCAGCGCTCGCGCGGAATGCTTGAGGGTGAACATCATGCCGTTGACGTTGAGGTCGACAGTGCGCTTCCAGGCCTCGGTGTCCATCTGGGTGAGCGGACCGATCGTCTCGCTTCCACCGGCACAGGCCACTACACCGTCGAGCCCACCCCCGTGCTCGACCGCCACCGCGACCGCCCCGGCCACGCGATCCTCGTCTGTGACGTCGGCGGCGTGTGCGAGGACGGCGTCTGTCCGCCCGGTGTTCTCGCCGATCCGCTGCGCGGTCTCCGTCAGTCGCTCGGCTCCCCGACCGACGATCGTGACCTTCGCGCCGCGGCGGACCAACTCCTCGGCCACTCCGGCGCCGATGCCGCTTCCCCCGCCGGTGACCAGTACTGACTTCCCCTCAAAGCTCATGCCCGCAGCGTAGAACGTGTTCCAGTTCCGCGGGGGCGGTTCGGAATCTCGGCAGCATCGGCGGGGGAAGCGACACCACCCTGCGGATCATGCAGCAGCACATGCCGGACTGATGCGGCAGCCCCCGACCGACATGGCCGCCTCGCGGGGCACGATTTACCCCCGGACACAAAGCGCCCCCGGCGTGCGAACTCGTCGCACGCCGGGGGCAGCCGCGTCATTCGGTCGGGTTCAGGAGGCGAGCCCGAGCCTGCTGGCAAGGTACGGAATCCACCCCATGCAGCCGGGAGTGAGGGCCATACAGGCCATCTCGCCCTCTCCGGGACCGAACAGGAAACGCATCGGGTCCTCTAACGAGCCTTCGAACATCGGGATCGCTCCTCGCAGTGTCGACAGTGATGTCCTGCAAGGGTTATCGGCCTGCGGCACCACTGTGTTACCCGTCACGCCTCTGATAGACATCCCGTGAGGCTCGGGTTTATCCCGTGATTGTCGGGTCTATCCCGTGAGCACGGCCCGAGGCCCCTCCACCGACACCGGATCCAGACAGGTCTCGGGGATCGTCGACAGGGAGCACCACGCCGTCGGCAGAACGGGTCGGTAGTCGGGCCCGACTCCCCCGCCGGCGATCACCTCGCGGTACGCGTCCACGCCGGAGGTGGGCCGCCGTTCGAGCGCCGGGTCGCCGAGCACGTCCACGCGGTACAGCCCGAACCGCGGCGAGTAGCTGCCCCATTCGTAGTTGTCCACCAGTGACCAGTGGTTGTAGCCGATCACCGGGTAGCCGTCGGCCACAGCGCGTTGCAGCCAGAACGCGGTGTCCCGGAGGAAGTCACCGCGGTCCACCCCGTCTGCCCGGCCACCGTCCGCCGTGGGCATCCCGTTCTCCACGATGTAGATCGGCTTACCGGGATAGGAGCGCGCGTAGTGGGCGATCGCCTCGTAGATTCCCTCGGGCTGCGGCCGCACCGCCGCGAAGTCGTCCCAGGCCGCGTTGATCGCGGTGAGGTTGTTCAGCGCGACGCCGTAGTAGTAGTCGATGCCCACAAAGTCCACCACGTCGGCCACGCGGTCGCCGATGAGCGTGTCGGTGAAGCCTGTGGCCAGCGGCAGGTAGGCCTCGTTCATGGTCACCATGGCGCCGGGGTCGGCGCGGTGGGCGGCGGCGTAGCCCAGCCGGTGGGCGGCCTCGATCTGGTCGAGGAACCGGGAGAAGTCGCCGGGCCCCACTCTGCCGAGGGTCATCTCGTGCTTGAAGAACACCAGGGGTTCGTTGACTGTCACCCACATGGTCCCTTCGCCGGCCCAGCGCTCGGTGATGAGCTGCGCGAATCGGCCGAACGCCTCCACCGCGTCGCCGGAGAGCATGCCGCCACGGTCGGCGAGCCACCCCGGGTAGGTGAAGTGGACCATGGTGATCATCGGGACCATGCCGTGCGAGCGGATCTCGGCGATGATCCGGTCGTAGTGCGCGAGCGCCTCGGCGCTGTACTCCCCCGGCGCCGGTTCGATCCGCGCCCACTCCACGCTCAGGCGGAACGTGTTGACCCCCATCTCGGCGGCACGCGCGATGTCCTCGGGGTACCGGTTCCAGAAATCCACGGCGTCCCGCAACGGATCGGCCTCGCCGCGGGGCGCGGCGGCGTCGACGTAACGCTTCCAGTTGGAGTCGGGGCTGGAGCCCTCGACCTGGAAGCCGGAAGTGGCCACGCCCCAGTGGAAATCCAGGGCCACGGGCGCGGCCGGCGTAGTCGGTGCGGCGGGCTCGGCAGGTGCGGCGCCGACGCGCGGTACCTGTGGCACCGCCGCGACGAGGACCACCGCGACCAGCACCGCCACGACCCTCGTGATGAACGACCCGTTCCCTGCTGACTCTCCTCGCCGACCCATGTCAGCACTGTAGGCAGAGCGACGGGCGTATCAGGCCCGAACGGCGCGCTCGAGTCGGCGGACTGCGCGGCGCGTCCTCACCCCACCCGGAGCCGCCACAGGCTGGTCCGTTCCCGTGACCGGGCCGCGTGGAGCGGGTCCGTGTCGTCGGCGGCGCGCGAGTGCGTCGCCGTCGTATCGATGGTGTCGACGACGACGAGACCGGCCTCGCTGATGCGTCGCAGTAGCTCCTTCCGGGTCCGCAGCCCGAGGAGTTCGGCGAGGTCGGACAGGATCAGCCACCCTTCGCCACCCGGGGTGAGGCGGTTCGCGAGTCCGGCGAGGTAGCGGTGGAGCACGTCGGATTTCGGGTCGTAGATCCCCTGCTCGAGCGCCGACGTGGGCCGGCCGGGGATCCACGGCGGATTGCACACCACCACGTCCGCCATCTCATCGGTGGCGGGCCACAGGTCGGCCTGCTCCACCACCACCCGCTCGGCCAGGCCCAGGCGGTCGACGTTGTCGCGTGCGCACCGCACCGCGCGCGGATTGATGTCGGTGGCCACCACGCGCCGTGCGCCGCGACGGGCGAGGATCGCGGCGAGCACTCCGGTCCCGGTGCCCAGATCCATGACTGTTGGCCGGTCCACCCCGTCCGGCCACGCGGCGTCGGCGACGAGATCGAGGTACTCGTCCCGAGTGGGCGCGAACACTCCGTAGGCGGGGTGGATGCGGTCCCCCAGCGCCGCTACTTCGATTCCGGTCTGGTGCCACTCGTAGGCGCTGATCATGCCCAGAAGTTCGGGCAACGACACCAGGACCGACTCCCCGGACACATCGGCGACCGGCGAGCCGTCTGCGTCCGACGAGCCATACGCGTGCTCGCACGCCGCGCGCACGTCAGGAGCCCGACGCAGCCTGATCGTGTAATCGGGCTCCAGCTCGAGAAGGATCTTGCCGAGGATCCCCGCCCGCTGCGACCGCGCGAGTCGCGTGACGTGGAAGAGGTCGGTCAGCGAGGCGTCGCTGCTCGTACGCGAGGCCCTTTTGGCAGCCTGCTTGTCCGCCTGCTTCTGCAGTCGCCGGTCGAGCGCGGCGTGGAGCTGCCGGGCGTTGTGGAAGTCGCCCCGCCAGAGGATTCCCGTGCCGGAGCGGGCCAGTGTGAGTGCGGCATCGGCGGCGATGTCGTCGTCGACCACCAACATGTCCCGTGGCGGCGTGGCGCCGTTCTCCGGACGCCAGCCCGCGCGGCGCTCGACGCCGTTCTCGGTCCAGGAGACGGTTGTCACGACTCGCCCCGACGCGCGGCTCTACAGCTGAGGTGGGTGCGCACTGATGCCCTTCGAACTGGCACGTCCGGCTCCGACGACGGGAACGGGCGTGCGCGAACAGGTGATGCCCAGATCCTAACGCCCACCCGACAGGACTCGTTCGTTGGCGACAGAGAGGAGTTCTCGTCGCTCGGAATTTCTTCCCTCTTTCACTTTATAGCTGGTAGGGGGCCTTGCGGCAAGGCCCGGGTGGGCGCGCACAATGGCCCGATGCCTGCCGCCAGTCACGCCCCGAACCCGTCAGTTTTCGCCCTCCCCGACCACCTCTCGCACAAGGCCTCCTCGGCGGTGATCGCCGCCGACGAGCAGCACTTCGCCGCGATCACCCGCACACTCGAGTCGCGGGTCGCCGACCTCTCCGCACGCCTGGACGCCCGTCGCCGTGAGCCCGCGGGCCGATTCGCCCAGACCATTGAGCGCGACGCCGACATCCGCCGACTCGTCGCCGAGCTCGCGACCCTGCGACGCTTCGGCCTGGACCTGTGCATCGGGCACATCGCCCTGACCGGCGGCGAGCGCGTGTACGTCGGCCGCATCGGTCTGATCGACGAGTCCGGCACGCCGCTGCTCGTGGACTGGCGCACGCCGGCGGCGGAGCCGTACTTCGCCGCGACGCTCGCCGCCCCGGGAGATGTGGTGTATCGACGTCGGTACCGCTGGTCGGGAGGGCGCATCGTGGATCTGTGGGACGAGGTCCTTGTCGACGACGACAACGCGGGTACGAACCTCCACACGGCACCCGACGATCAATCGGCGTTCGTGACCAGCCTGTCCGGGGCACGCACCGGCCGGATGCGCGACGTGCTGTCGACCATCCAGTCGGATCAGGATGCGATCATCCGTGCCGACGCCACGGGTGCGCTGGTGGTCGACGGCGGGCCGGGCACGGGCAAGACGGTGGTGGCGATGCATCGGGCCGCATTCCTGTTGCACGAGCAGTCCCGGTCCGGGATCAGCCGCGGAAATCTCCTGCTTGTCGGGCCGCATCGGCCGTACCTGGACTACGTCTCCGACGTGCTCCCGGCGCTGGGCGAGCACAGTGTCCAGACTGCGACGGTGGCGGATCTCGCGGGCGCGGCACTCGCGGGCGCAGCACTCGAGCTCGACGTCGACGAGCTACCCGACGAGGCCGACCCGGACATCGCACGGCTGAAGTCAGGAGTGGAGATGGTGGACGCGATCGACACGGCCGTGCGCTTCTACGAGGAGCCGCCGACGGAGTCGATGGTCGTCCAGACCGAATGGCTGGATCTGCGCATCACACCGGCCGACTGGGCCGAGGCCTTTACGTCTGTCGAGGAGGGCACCCCGCACAACGAGGCCCACGACCAGATCTGGGACACCCTTGTCGAGATACTCCTGGACAAAGCAGGCGCCGGGGCCGCCCTGCGCGCGGAGCTCGCCGCGAACGTCGAGCTGCGCCGGACGCTGGCGCGGGCCTGGCCGATGATCTCCCCGGTCGATCTCGTGGGCGATCTGTGGACAGTGCCCGCATACCTCCGACTGTGTGCCCCCTGGCTCACCGCCGACCAGCTCCGAGCACTCCAGCGACCCGAACCGCAGGCGTGGACCACCGCCGACCTCCCCCTCCTGGACACGGCACAGCACCGGCTCGGCGATGCGGATCGTGCGCGTCGGGGTCGTCGTCGTCAAAAGGAACAGCAGGCCGAGCTGGAGTTGCGACGGACGGTGATCGACGAGGCGATCGCCGCGGACGACGATCCCGAAGGCGTCACCGCGATGCTGCGCCACACCGGAATGCAGGAGGCCCTGCTCGATCCCGGCCGCGACGAGCCAGCGGCGCCAACCGGACTGGCGGGACAGTTCGGGCACATCATCGTGGATGAGGCCCAGGAACTCACCGACGCGCAGTGGCGGATGCTCCTGCGGCGCTGTCCGTCCGGCAGCCTCACCGTGGTGGGCGATCGCGCGCAGTCCCGTGGGGAGTTCGGCGAGTCGTGGTCGGAGCGACTGGGCCGGGTCGGTCTGTCGCCGGAGAGCGTGCGGACACGGGGCCTGAGCATCAACTACCGGACACCGTCCGAGGTGATGGACGCGGCCGCACCGGTGATCCGAGCGGTCCGTCCCGATGCCAATGTGCCGGAGTCCGTGCGCAGCAGCGGAGTGCCCGTGGAATACGGCTCCGTCGATGACCTGGCTCGTGTGCTCGACGAGTGGCTGGCCGAGAGCCACGACGGCGTGGCGTGCGCGATCACCGCCCCCGGTGCGCCCCTCCCCGACCTCCCCGCCACGGACCGCATCCGCGCGCTGAGCCCAGCCAAGGCGAAGGGGCTCGAGTTCGACCTGGTGGTGCTGGTCGATCCCGACTCGTTCGGTCCGGACGTGACCGGTGCGGTGGACCGCTATGTGGCGATGACCCGGTCGACGCAGCGGCTGGTGGTGCTGCGCTGACCGAGGCCTCGGTGTGGCGACTGAGCATGACTGGTGTCGTCCGCGACGGAGCGAGAACGCGTCAGCTCCCGGCGCCGGGGAGCGGACCGCCTGGCCCGAACGCGTGTCGGGCGAAGCGCGTACCGATCAACTCGTGGGTCGCGGTGTCGGGGTGTAGCGCGTCCGGGAGGGGATGGGAGATCGCGTCGGCGGGCCCGTACAGCTCGGTACCGTCGAGGTAGTGCAGGTGTTCGTCGTCCCTGGCCTCCACGATCGACGCGAGGGCGTCACGGATGACGCGAAGGGTCAGGCGCCCCATCGCGGTATCGCCGGCCTCGCCCGTGGCGACGAACCGCACCTGCCCGGTCCGGAAGGTCTCGGGGTCGAAGGCACCCGGCCCCGGGGTGTCCTCGTGGATATCGCAGTGGATCGGCGAGACGAGCAGGATCGGGGTGGTGGGGTGACCGTCGCGGAGGGTGTCGAGGAACCCGTGAACGGCGGGAACGAACGCCCGCAGGCGCATCGCGTCCGAGTTGACCACGTTGATGCCCAGCTTGAGGCTGATCACGTCGGCCGGGGTGTCACGCATGACTCGCGCCATGAACGGATCAACCATGGCGCTTCCGCCGAAGCCGAGATTGCGCAGGTCGACGCCGCCGAGCCTCGCGGCGATCGAGGTCCACGTCCGCGCCGGCGAGGTGGCATTGGAGCCGTGGCTGATCGAGCTCCCGTGGTGGAGCCAGCGTGGCGTATCGGAGGGCGCCGTGGTCACCGGGGCGTCTGTGCTGAGCTCGATGAGCTCGATCTGCTCGTTGTGCGGCAGCCACAGCTCGACGAGCTTCTCACCGGGACCGAGTCCAGTGAAGCTACTCGTGTGCGACGGGCCGGGAACGAGGTGAGTCTCGCCGGTCTGGAGGTCGGTCACCCAGGCATCGCCGCCGGTGAGTTCGTCGCTCTCCACGAGTTGATGGTCGACTACCAGATCGATGGCGCCGCGCGGCCTGTCGATGCCCTTGTAGGCGAGCCTCGTGGAATGGGAGACGAGCGTGACGGCCTCCGCCTCGGTCACCATCGCCACTCGCACGCCGGAGGGCTGGGCCTCCGCGCCCAGCAGCTGCGGGTCGGGGAACTGCTCAGTCACCCACGTGGGCAGCCGGTGTGGGCGAAGGCCGCGCTCGGTGGTCTCGAGGTACTCGTGACCTCGGACGAGGGCGGGCGTGATCGGGGTGCTGGGGATCATTGATGGTGCCTTTGTCGTTGCTACCTTGTAGTGCTTTCCCACCATCGCGGCACGGACACCACGACAGAGGACGTCACGTCACACCATACGAATCCGCAGCCCCGGACCTACACCGTGGCGACCTTCCACGCCGAGTGGACCGCGCCGTGGATGTAGCCGACCTCGCCGGCGTCGCCGATCACCTCGCACTCGATGCCCGCATCGCGGAGCTGGTCCGCGAGCGGCGCGGCCGCAGTGGTGCCGTCGGCGTAGATCACCATGTCCGCCGGCGCCGAGGCAGACTCGCCCTTGGCGGTGGTCCACTCCACGGACTGCTCGGTGATCCGGGTGACGGAGACGTTGCGCTGGATATCCACGCCGTGGTGCTTGGCGTGACGCACCGCGGTCCACCGCCGCGGCATGGCCAGCGGCAGGCCGAGCTGTTGCGAGTCGTGTAGCAGCGTGACGTTGCGGCCGCGCTCGCCGAGGAACTCCGCGAGCTCCAGGCCGACCAACGAGCCGCCGATCACCACGACGTTCTTGCCCATCGGCAGTGCGATCTTGGTGAGGTTGCGGATCCACGCCGGACGCTTGGTGATCCCCGACAGACGGCCGAGCTTTCCGGCCAGCCGCAGGAAGGTCCCGGCCTCCTCCGCGGTGGCGGTACCGAGCATCGTCGCGCGCAGCGAGTCGCCGGTGTGCACGTGCGGAAGCTGGCCGCCCGGGATCTGTGGGGCCGGCCGCACCGCACCGGTCGCCACGATCACGCGGTCGGCGCCCAGCGCGCGCACGGTCTCCACCGTGGCCTCGGTGTTCAGCCGGACGTCGATGCCCAGCTGGTCGATCTTGGCCTTGTAGAAGCTGATCAGCGGCTCGTTGGCCGGTGTGGTGAGCGTGGAGAACCACATGGTCCCGCCCAGCCGATCGGCCTTGTCGAGCACGGTCACGCGGTGCCCGCGCTCGGTCAGCACCACGGCCGACTCGAGTCCGGCGGGTCCGGCGCCCACCACCACGACGTGCTCGCGGGTGGGCGCGGGCGTCAACGGCAGCAGCCCCTCGTTGCCGAGCACCGGGTTGACGGCGCAGAACGGGGTGTCGTCGAAGAAGTTCTCGGCCACGCAGAGGTAACAGTTGATGCACGGACGCACCAGCTCGGGTGTGCCGGCCGCGAGCTTGTTAGGTAGTTCAGGGTCGGCGAGCAGTTGCCGACCCATGGCGGCGAAGTCGATCTTGTCGTCGTCGATCGCCTTCTCCGACACCTCCGGCAAAATCCGACCCACGCCGATCACCGGCACCGACACCGCCTTCTTGATGGCGGCGGCGTTGTCCAGGTAGGCACCGACGGTGTCGGGCAGGGGGCCGTCGGTGAAGTTGTCGAACGGGTTGCGGCCCCAGCCGGTCACGTGGATCGCGTCGGCGCCGGCCTGCTCGAACAGCTGCGAGGCCAGGATCGCCTCGTCCAGCTCGAGCCCGCCCTCCTGGCCGTACTCCTGCCCGGCCACGCGCACTATCACGGCGAGCGTGTCCCCCACGCGCTTCTTGACTGCCTCGATCACCTCGCACGCCAGCCGCGCGCGATTGACCAGCGCTCCGCCGTACTCGTCGGTGCGCTGGTTGTCTCGCCGGTTGAGGAACACGCCCAGGATGTAGCCGTGTGCGACGTGGATCTCGATCGCGTCGGCGCCGGCGCGGGCGATGCGGTCGGCGGCCTCGGCCCAGGTGTCGATGAGCCAGGCAATGTCCTCGTGGGTCATCTCCTTGTAGACGATCTGCTTGCCCGCGGTGGCGGCGCCCATGCGGGCCAGTTCGTCGGGAGTGCTGTCGGCGAGCGCGGAGTAGTCATAGTCGTAGTCCGGCATGCTCGGCGCGATCACGGGACGGTCATTGGCCACGTCCACACGCGCGACCTTGCCGTGGTGGGTGGACTGCACGCACAGTTTCGATCCGGCCGCGTGCACGGCGTCGGCCAGCGCCTTCAGTCCCGGGATGTACTTGTCGTCCGACAGTCCCGGTTCCTTCATCGACGCCGCACCCACCGGGAACGCGATCGCGCACGCGCCGGTGATGATCAGGCCCGCCCCGCCGGCCGCGCGGGCGACGTAGTGGTCGATCTCCCGCTGCTCGATCTCGCCGTCCTCGGACACGTTCATGTCCATGGCCGGCAGGACGATGCGGTTGCGCGTCGACATGGGGCCGATCCGGCCGGACGAGGTGAGGTTCGGGAAGGAGGCGAGGGTAGTCACGCTCTACGAGATTACGCCCAAGTCGACAGGTGTCAAGAATGGGTACTAGCTGCGATCCGGCGAGGTGGGACCCGGCCATGTGGGATCAGGCGACGTGGGATCTGACGCGGTGGGACCTATGCGGGGGTCGGCCGGGCGCGCGGGGCCTCGCCGCCTGGTGGCGACCAGGACGATCGCGCCGACGACGACAACGCACACCCCCCATCCGATCGCCAGGAAGCGGACCGCGAAGAAGGTCCCCCAGACCACATAGGTGTAGAGGTATCCCGGAACAAGGGACAGTGACGCCGGGATACCGAGCCCACTGAAGATCGCCATGCCCGCCATCGCGGCGACCCACCACAGCAGCAGGCCTCCGAACACCGACACCGCGGACACCGTGAGCGCTCGCGTCATCTCCCCCGCCGTCCCTTCATCCCGAAAATCGCGGACACAGCAAGCGCCGCGGCTTGAACACCTCGGGCACGGCAATTGCCGAAGTCGACACTGATCGCATGCTGATTTCAGTTCCCGATGTGCGTATTGGCACCCTTCGGCAGGCCGAACATCGGTCCTGTCGGGCTCATGGTTGCATCATGCACGACGAGTTCGGTGGGCACGCCATCGGGAATTGCGGCGCGAGGGCGATCACTGTCATCGGCGGTGACCGTCGGGTTCTGCCGCGCGATCACAACCCCGTTCTCATAATCGACGTATATCGACACCCTGGAGTCTTCGGCACTTGCCAGAGGATCCGTTCCCCGGTCATCACCGAGGATCATGGGTGCCCCCTGCCCGGAGAGTATCCGTGACGGATCCATGGACAGGTTCTGCACCTCCTCGCTGGGGATGTATAACCGGGTGCCCACCACACCCTGCCCGGGCTGCGACTCAATGGGAACCACGACTACCTCGGATTCCGCGCCCTGAGTCTTGTCCGAATAGGTATGGGGGTCGAGGGCGTCCGCCGTAATGAAGTCGGCCGGAGTCTGGGGCGGGCGTCCGGTCACCGGCGCGGGTCCGCGCCGCCCGTGCGCGTCGGTGCCGCCGGTGCGGTTGTACACCACCGAGATCCGGTATCTGCGCCGATCTCCGCACCCTGTGGAGGTGCGGCTGCGGACGACTGCTTGTCGAAACACGCCCCTTCGTCCCGTAATGCAGCGGGCCGGGGCTACGTCAGCGAGTCGAGGTAGTTCACCCACCCACCGAAGTCGGTGATGTCCCGGGCGCCTGACACCGCGACGGGCTCCACCAGGAAGCCCGGGACCTCGCGACCGTCGCCGAGTTCCACCTTCCCGATAGCCATCGGCGCGGGCAGGCCGGCCACAAAGGTACCGAAGTCCGCGGCCGCGAGCTCCCAGATCTCCACCGCCTGTGCCCGTCCGCCGTTCGCTGTCCGGACCAGCCCCGGCTTGGGTGGATCTGTGGGCAGTGCGTACATGCGGTAGCGCGCTGCAGTGGTGGTGCTCTCGAGCAGCCGCGCGGACCGCTCCGTGAGCTGGTGGTTCAGGGGTTGACCCCCGAGGTGCGCTCCGGCCACCGCGAGGGGAATGCCCCCCGTCCGGCCGGGATCATCAGGTTTCATCATGTCCTCCTTCGCGGGCCACGGCGACGAGACGGGCGTCCTCGAAGGCGTCGCCGATGAGCTGGATACCGAACGGCAACCCCGCGACCCGCCCGGCCGGCACCGCGAGGGCGCAGAGGTCCAGGAGGTTGGCGAAGTTGGTGAAGCGACCCATGCGGGCGTTGGTGCCCACGGGGTCGGCCGCGACCTCGTCGAGGGTCGGGTGGAACGTGGTGGTGGGCAGCACCAGCGCGTCGAGGCGACCGAACACCTCCCGCGCCCGCGCGCGGAACACGTCCAGGCGCGCCTGGTCAGCGAAGACCCGGTGGGCCGGGAGCTCGCCGGCCGCGGAGATGATGCCGCGCACCGTCGGGTCGACCTCCTGTGGGTTGGCGTCCACGAAGGCCCCGACCGCGGCGTACCGCTCGGCGACGAACGCGCCCTCGTAGAGCAGCCTCGCGGCCTCGAGGAAGGGGGCGATGTCGACCTCCTCGGTGCGGAAGCCACGGTCGGCGAACCGCTGGACGGCCGCCGAGTAGGCCTCCCGCCAGCCCGGTGCCAACTCGCCCAGCTGCTCGGTCCGGGCGAACCCGATGGTCCGCTCGAGTGCCGCGGCCCTGTGCGTGCGCGCTGACCGGGACAGCGGGTCGTCGTCGTCAAGGCCGGTGATCACGTCCGCCGCGAGACGGGCGAGAGACAGGTCGCGCGCCATCGTCGTCACCACGTCCTGGCTGCGACACGCGGGCACGACCCCCGTCGTGGGCACGAGGCCCTTGGTCGGCTTGACGCCGTAGAGACCGTGCAGGGCGGCGGGCACGCGTCCCGAACCGGCGGTGTCCGTGCCCAGGGCGAAGTCCACGACGCCCGTGGCGACGGCGACCGCCGAACCGCTGCTGGACCCGCCCGAGATCCGGGTGGGGTCCTCGGCGTGCCGGACCGCCCCGTACGGGCTGCGGGTGCCGACCAGTCCCGTGGCGAACTGGTCCAGGTTCGTGGTGCCCAGCACCACCGCGCCGGCGTCGCGGAGTCGACGGACCGCGACCGCGTCCCGGGCCGGCTCGTACCCGTAGGCCGGGCAGGCCGCCGTGGTGGTGGCACCGGCCACGTCGATGTTGTTCTTGACGGCGAACAGGGTGCCCGCCAGCGGCAGGTACTCCCCCTGCGCGCGGGCGGTCAGGGCCCGGGACACCTCCTGCGCGACCACCGAGCGGTCGCGCAGGGTGATCCACGCCTCCGGCCGATCGGCGCGCGCCAGGGTCTCGAACCGTCGGGCGACCAGGTCCTCGGCGGCGCGGCCGGCGTCGTCCGCGGTGTCCGGTCGGTGGTGGGTCAGGGTGCTCATCAACTCTCCCATGTTCTAGACAGCGCTGCTGGTGAGGGTTCCGGATGCGGCGCCGAGCACGTCGTCGACGACCGGGCGCAGCACCACGAGCACCGATCCCGGGGCCACCTGGGAGCCGGGTTCGGCCACCACACGCTCGACCACGCCGGCGGCCGGGGCGCGGACCTGGCTCTCCATCTTCATGGCCTCCACCGCCAGTAGCGACTGTCCCTCGTCCACCGTCTGGCCCACTTCCACGTCCACCCGGAAGACGATCGCCGAGAACGGCGACTCGACGGCGTGGGCCCCCTCGGGGATCTCCACGGCCGACTCCTCCACACGGACGGTCTCCGCGAGCTCCGCGGCGCGGGTGAACTCCCCGCTGTCCTCCCAGCGCTGGCGCTCGGCGTCGAAGGCGTTCTGCTGACGGCGCTTGAAGTCGTCGATGCCCTCGCGGTGGTCCGCGAGGAACCGCTGGTACTCGGCCATCGAGAACTCCCCGTCCTCGATCCGGATCGGGAGCAGTCCGACCTCCATGTCCGCGCGCATCTCGGCGAGTTCCGCAGAGGAGACGGGGAACCACCGGATGCGGTCGAAGAACCGCAGCAGCCACGGGGTTCCGGGTGCGTAGGGTCCCCGCTGGCGGTGCGTGGACCAGACCTGGGTGGTCCGGCCGACGAACTGGTACCCGCCCGGACCCTCCATGCCGTAGATGCACAGGTACGAGCCGCCGATCCCCACGGCGTTCTGCGGCGTCCAGGTCCGTGCCGGGTTGTACTTGGTGGTGACGAGCCGGTGGCGGGGGTCCACCGGCGTGGCGACGGGCGCACCGAGGTACACGTCGCCCAGGCCGAGGACGAGGTATTCCGCGTCGAACAGCACGGACCGGACGTCGTCGGTCGAGTCGAGCCCGTTGACCCTGCGGATGAACTCGATGTTCCACGGGGACCACGGGGCATCGTCGCGGACCCCCTTCTCGTACCGGCGGATCGCCTCGTGGGTCGAGGGGTCGTCCCAGGACATCGGCAGGTACACGGTGCGGCTGGGCACCTTGAGGTCGTGGGACGAGGGCAGCTCCGCGTCGGCGGCGATGAGCACCTCGCAGGCCTCGTCGCAGCGGAGCGTGGCGGGATCGAGGTGCACCTGCAGGGACCGGATGCCCGGCGTCATCTCCAGCACCCCCTCGAGCCGGCCGGCGTCGACGAGGTCCTGGAGCGAGCGGCGGAGGACCTCCACGCGCATCCGGGATCCGATGTCCAGGCTCATCTCGCCGTACTCGGCGAGGACGTTGGAGTCCCCGCAGCGTCGGAGGGTCATCTCCGGACGGCCCTCGGTCGCGGGAACCCTCGCGATGATCCCTCCGTCGACGACGGGGGCCCTGCCCGCGGTGACCTCGGCGGTCGGGTCGGCGCGCAGGGCATCGGCCTGGACCTGGGTGATGGGCACGAACCGGACGGTGTCCCCCGCCCGCAGCTGCCCCAGCTTCCATTTCTGCCCGTCCGCGATGGTGGCCGGGCACGTGAATCCGCCGAGGCTCGGACCATCCGGGCCCAGCAGGATGGGCATGTCCCCGGTGTAGTCGACGGCGCCCACGGAGTACGGGGTGTCGTGGATGTTGGACGGGTGCATGCCGGCCTCGCCGCCGTCGCGACGTGCCCACTGCGGCTTGGGCCCGATGAGGCGGACGCCGGTCCGGTCGGAGTTGATGTGCACCTCCCAGCGGGCGGCGTAGAACTCCTCCATGTCCCCCACCGTGAAGAACTCGGGTGCCGCGTGCGGCCCCTCCAGGACGCCGATCTCCCACTCGCTCCCGAACCGCGGGCGCTCGTGGGGCGGGACGTCCCGCACAAACTGCCCGGCGGCAGGGGCGTTGATGGGCACCACGTCCCCCGTGGCGACCGCGCGCCCGGTGGATCCCCCGATCGCCCCCTGCACGAACGTCGAGGCCGAGCCCATGACCAGCGGCACGTCCAGTCCGCCCTCGAGAAGGAGGTAGGACCGCGTCCCCCGTTCCACCGCACCCAGGTCCAGCTCGTCCCCGGCCCGCAACTCCAGCACCTCCCACCGGGCCACCGGGACGCCGTTCACCGTGGCGTCGACGGGCGCGCCCGTGAGGATCGCCCGCGTGTCGGAGTGGAAGCGCAGGGCGGGGCCCGCCATGGTGATCTCCAGGCCCGCCGCGCGCTCGGCATTACCCAGCGCCCGGTTGCCCAGGAGGAAGGACAGCTCGTCCATCGGCCCCGACGGCGGGATGCCCACCGGCCAGTACCCGACGCGCCCCGGGTGGTCCTGGATCGTGGTCATGAGACCCGACCGCAGAACCTCGAGTCGACGGTCCACGCTGCGGACATCCTCGAGGGTGCGGGTCGAGTGCTCCGCCGCGGCCACCGAGTCCAGATCGACGACCGCGCGCAGCACACCCAGGTTGGTGGCCGGGCCGTGGATCCTCGCCTCCGCCAGCGCCTGTCGGAGGGTGGCCCAGGCCTCGTCGCGGGTCTCGCCGTATGCGATGAGCTTGGCCAGCAGCGGGTCGTAGTGGGCGCTCACCTCCGTGCCGATCTCGATCCAGGAGTCGACCCGCACGCCCTCGGGCACCGTGAGGCCGGTGACGGTCCCGGCGCTCGGCCGGTTGTCGAGGTCGGTGTTCTCCGCGTAGACCCGGGCCTCGACGGCCGCGCCCCGCGGCGCCGGCTCCGTGTCGAACATGGCGGTGTCGCCGCCGGCGAGCCGCACCATCCACCCGACGAGGTCGATCCCGTACACCGCCTCGGTCACCGGGTGCTCGACCTGCAGCCGGGTGTTGACCTCGAGGAACGACACGGACTGCCGGGCCGGGTCGTAGATGAACTCCACCGTCCCCGCGGAGCGGTAGTCGACGGAGGCGCACAGGGTCCGCGCGGCCTCGTGCATCCGGGTGCGCACCGCGTCCGGGAGCGCGGGGGCGGGGGCCTCCTCCACCACCTTCTGGTGCCGGCGTTGCAGGGTGCAGTCGCGGTCGCCGAGGACCATGACGCGACCCTCGCCGTCGCCGAAGACCTGCACCTCCACGTGTCGGGCGTGGTCCACCAGACGCTCGAGGAAGACGCCCGCCGACGCGAAGTTGGCACCGGCCACCCGCCGGACGCCGTCCCAGCCGTCCCGAAGGTCCTCCGGGCCGCGGCAGGCCGCCATGCCGATGCCCCCGCCGCCCGCCGTGGCCTTGAGCATGACCGGATAGCCGATCGCGTCCGCGGCCGCGAGGGCGTCCTCCACGCTGTCCAGCACGCCGGTGCCCGCCAACAGTGGCACGTCCGCGGCCTCCGCGGCGGCGCGGGCGGTGTGCTTGGTGCCGAAGACCGACAGCTGGTCGACCGTGGGGCCGATGAAGGCGATCCCGGCGGCCTCACAGGCGGCGGCGAACTCGGTGCTCTCGGACAGGAAGCCGTACCCCGGGTGGATGGCGTCCGCGCCGGACTCGCGGGCCGCGGCGATCACGGCGTCCGTGTCGAGGTAGCTCTGGTCGGCCGGCGCCGGGCCGAGGCGGACCGCGCGGTCGGCGGCGGTCGCGTGCAACGCCCCGCGGTCCGCGTCGGAGAACACGGCCACGGACTCGAGGCCCATGGAGCGGAGGGTCCGGATGATGCGGACGGCTATCTCGCCGCGGTTGGCCACGAGGACGGTCCGCAGGGTGGGGGTGGTCGTCATGTCAGTTCTCCTCGTCGGCGGCACCGGTGATGACCATCTCGACCGCGGTCGGATGGAAGCCGTTGCACGGGTTGTTGACCTGCGGGCAGTTGGAGACGATCACGAGCGTGTCGCGCTCGGCCCGCAGGCTCACCGACAGTCCCGGCGCGGAGATGCCGTCGACGATCCCCAGGGCGCCGTCCGGGTCGACCGGCACGTTCATGAACCAGTTGACGTTGGAGACCTGGTCGCGCCGCCCCAGCCCGTGCCGGGACAGCTCGAGCAGGAAGTTGTCCGCGCAGCCGTGTTGGCTCCAGGTGTGGTGTCCGTAGCGCAGGGTGTTGGACTCCTTCGAGCAGGCGCCCCCGAGGGTGTCGTGGCGTTCGACGTCGGTGGCGACCACGGTGAGCAGCGGGTCGTACTCGTTGGTCCGGAGCACGGACCCGGCGGTGAGGAACACCGAGTCCTGCCCTTGCAGGGTGGCCTGGGCGCTGTACGCGCGGGCGGTGTCGTGGGCGTCGTAGGCGAGGAAGTCGACGGCCTGGTTGCCCTCGAGGTCGACGATCGTGAGCGTCTGGCCCGCCTTCAACACGGCCGACCAGGGTCCCCGCGGGGGCACGGTCTCGCGGCGCAGGACGGAGTCGTGGATGGTCATCTGTGGGCTCCTTGGATAGTGGGTCAGGCCAGGCCGGCGGCGCGGAGGTACTCGAGGGTGTTCTCGTGGGCTCGTCGGCGTTCCGGATCGAGCTCGGCGATCGGGGCACCGGACGAGCCACCCGCGCCGCGGTGGGCCAGGACGTCCACCGGGGTGTTCACGTACTCCGCCCGCGGGTCCAGGGGGTGGGCGGCGTTGGCGATCAGGGCGATCACCGGCATCTCGGTGACGATCGAGACGGTGGCGCCGGGCCCCGCGGACCCCGTGAACTCCGGTCGCCCGTCGGCGGTGATGTTCACGCCCTGGAAGAACGACAGCGCGGGCGGGATGTCCCGGCGGTTGAGGCCGTACTTCAGGCCGGCCACGGTGAGCAGCTCGCGGCCAGCGGGGCTCGGCCCGTGGACCTGGCCGTCGCCGTAGCGTTCCTCGTTGCGGGCCCGGCTGCTGGGGCCGTACAGGCCGTCGTGACGGCCCGACGTGTCCTCCAGCACGGTGGCCAGCGCGCGACCGGACGCCGAGAGCAGCACCTGCCCCACCGCGCTGTACACCTGCCACTGGATCTTCATGGTGTCGGCCACGTTGAGCCGCTCGGCGGTGTCCGCCGCGTTGTACAGGACGACCGAGGCGCACGCGTCGCCCTCGACGTCGGTCAGTCGCAGGACCGTGCCCCGGTCGAGCAGCCGGTGCGAGTAGTTCCCGCCGGCGATCCGCTCGGCCCACACGATGTCGAGCGGGCCGCCGTCGGCGTCCGTGGTCTGCACCTGCGTCGACGGGACCGTGGGCCGCGCGTCGACCACGGTGCCCTCCTGCGCCCGCGCGTGATCGCGGGCGGCGCTGGTGGTCGCGGTCGACGAGCCCGCCTGTGTTGTCGTCATCTCCGTGCCCTCCTACTGTTTTCTATCGGTTGATCTAAAGTGAAACAGCGGCGTGTTGCGCCACCGTTGGGCCGCAGTTTCGTACGTGTTACGTCGCGCCCCACGGCCGCTGCCGTGGCCGCGACCAGGCGATTGCTACTCTCGGCGGGTGACCAAGTACCGCGGGCGGCCCCGCCGCAACCCCGGGTCGCCGACCGGGCTCGGCAGCGAGGCGGACATCCTGCACGCCGCCGGGGAGCTGTTCGTCACCCGGGGATTCGGTCGCACCAGCACCCGCGCGATCGCCGAGGGCGCCGGCCTGCAGCAGGCCAGCGTCTACCACTGGTTCGGATCCAAGGACGCGATCCTCCTGCGGCTGGTGCTGGGCACCGTCGTCCCCTCCCGCCACGTCGCGGACGAGTTGGTGGGTTCCGGGTCCCCCGCGCACGTCCTGCTGTGGGCCCTGGCGTACTCGGACGCCACGGTCCTGTGCGAGGACCCGCAGAACCTGGGGGTGCTGTACTTCGATCCGGAGCTCGACGGCGACCGCTTCCGCGAGTTCCACGAGGTGCGAGTCCGTCTGCACGACTGCTACCGGGTCCTGCTCGACCGGACGACGGGCGCCACGGCCACCGAGGTGGACGTGGCGATGGTGGTGGGCCTGGTGGAGAACGTCATCACCTACCGACGGCGCTCGCCCTCGCCGATCCCCGCGGACACGCCCGAGCGCATCGCCGACGCAGTGCTGACGCTGGCGCGGGTCCCCCACCTGGTCACCGATGAGACGCGGGCCCGGGGAGTCGAGGTGCTCGCTGCTCTCGACTCCCCGGGCCCGGGGTCTGCCCGCTGACGCCGACCAGGGCCGACGGGCGGGGCGGGTCAGGCTCTCGCGGCGACCTCCGCGGTCGGGCGGGCCGCGGTGTCCTCCGCGAGGGTGGCCTCCGCGAGGGCCGCGGTGTCTGGCGTCCGCGGCTGCTCCGGTCCGACGGGCGCCGCCCCGGGTCCCGCGGTCCGCGTGTCATAGGCGGCCACGGCCACGTAGACCACGAGTGACACCCCGGCGGCGAGGAACGTCGTCCAGCCGTCCACGCTCTGGGTCACCACGTCGTTGGGGACGTAGGCCAGCGTGTTCTCCACGCCGTAGATGGTGGGGGTGAACACGAAGAAGCCCAGCCGCACCCCGAGCCCCAGGATGGTCGAGATCACCAGCGCCCTCGTACTGACCAGCCGCGTCCACAGCGACAGGACGAACGGCGCCACGATACTCGCGCACAGCAGGTCGAAGGTCAGCGTGAGCAGGATGCCCGTGTGGTTGACCCGCAGTGCCACCAGGACCCCGATCGCGGCGACGGGCACCATGGCCAGGCGGGAGGCCTGGAGCACGCTCACCGGTAGCGTCCGAGTGTGCAGCACGGTGCCCACCACGATGGACGAGGACGCCAGGAGGATTCCGCTCACCGTGGTGAGCGAGGCCGCCAGCAGACCCGAGACGACCAACATCGCCACCGGCGTGGGCACCTGCCCGGCCAGGAGCTGGAAGAGGATCGGCGCGTCGGTGGCGCCGTCGCCGAGCAGGCCGACCCCGGTCACCGCCACGGCGGCGAGCGGGACACACAGGATCACCGTTCCGGCTGCGGCGATCAGGCTCGCCGCCCGGGCGCCGCGGGCGTTCCGGGAGGAGGACACCCGCTGGAAGACGTCGATGGCCACCAGGTTGCCGAAGCCCAGCGCGAACAGCGTCGCCCAGTTGATCACCGAACCCGCTGCCTGGTCGGTCACCTGCTCGAGGTCCGCGATGCCGAGCCCGGCCGGGGCGCTGTACCCGGGGCCGAGGAACAACCACAGCGAGATCCCGACGAACCCGACCACCATGATCGCCATGACGAACACGCCCGTGTACACCGACGCGAACATCCCGCCGACCATCGTGTAGGCCAGGATCGCGACGGTGACGACGACGATCGCCACCCAGTACGGCACGCCCAGGAAGTGGTCCATCATGTGGCCCAGGGCGACGAGGTTGCCCGCCATGAGGATCCCGAAGCTGGCGACGGTCAGGACGGCGCACAGGATCTCACCGGTCCGTCCGAACCGCCCGCGGAAGTACTCGGGCAGCGAGTACAGCTCGAGTGCGCGGACCTTTTTGGCCACGAACAGGCCCATCATGAGGAATGACAGAGCGAGCCCCAGCGGCATCGCCGCCCCGGCCCAGAAGCCGAAGCCGCCGGCCAGGTCCGCCGCGCCCACGGTCGCGTTGGAGTCGATCACCTGGGACATGAGCAGGACGGCCACCAGGGGCACGGCGAGCGAGCGCCCCGCGACGGCGAAATTGCGGTTCTCACCCCGGACCCTGCGTGAGGACGACAGGCCCAGGACGACGAGGACGAGGACGGTCGCCCCGATTGCTGCGCTGATCATTTCGATTCTCCAACCAGTGAGGACTCGCGTCCGAGCGAGTACAGGGGGCGGGCTCCGTCAGGGAGGACGAGGTCACCGGCCTCGATCCGCCTCCTGAGGTAGGCGAAGCTCTGGGCGGTCTGGGCGAACAGGTGCTCGCCGGCGTGCAGCGGTTCGTAGCGGGCGACGTCGGAGTCGGACACCGTCAGGGGGCTGACCACCGTGTCGTAGTCGACGCTGAAGAACAGCGGGTACGAGTAACGCTCCTCGGCGACCTTCCGCACCCGGTGGGAGGTGGCCACGAACGCGCCGTTGGTCCACACCTCGAGCAGGTCCCCGATGTTGACCACGATCGCGTCCTCCCGGTAGGGGACGTCGATCCAGTCGCCGCGTCCGTTCATCACCTCCAGCCCGGGCGCGGTGGGCTTGAGGAGGGTCAGCGCCTCGTAGTCGGTGTGCGCCCCGATCCCCGGCCGGTCGCGGGCGTCGGGGTTGTACGGGTAGTGAATGAGCCGCAGCTGCGACGGGGGCTGTGTCACCGAGCCGAGGAACGTGGCGGGGTCGAGCTCGAGATAGCGCGCGAACGCCGCGAGCAGCCGAGACCCGAGACCGAAGACCTCGTCGTAGTACTCCGTCACCGCCTCGGCGAATCCCGGCAGGTCGGGCCACTGGTTGGGGCCCAGGAGCGGGTTGCCCGCCAGGTATTCCGGATGGTCGGCGGGCAGGTCGATGGACAGGTCGTAGGCCTCCTTGAGGTCCGGGGTGGCGCCGGCGAACACCTCCTCCCCGATCGGCACGTAGCCGCGGTGGTTGCTGGAGTTGCCGATGTACACCTCGTGTTTGACGACGTCGGGCTGGGCGAAGAACCGCTGCGCGGCCTCGTGCAGCGCCCGGAAGGTCTCGTCGGGCACCCCGTGGTTGACCACGAGGAGGAAGCCGACCTCCTGCGCGGCCCTGCCGAGCTGCTGCACGGTGTCGGCGCCCGGGCCGGCGGGGTCGTCGAGGTCGGAGAGGTCGATGACGGGGATCGCGTCGAAGTCGGGGGCGGAACGGCCGGGGTCAGTCATCCTGGGCTCCTTGGTGAACGGGGTGGAAGTAGAGAGGTTCGGGCGAATTCAGGGCGGTCCGCCAGGCGACGGCGAAGCCCCCGTCCGGCTGAGGGGAGATCGAGAAGCACGGTGGCTCGGGCGTCGACCACGAGGAGTGCGACGCGCGGCAGTCCGGTCCGTCGCGCGATCCGATGTGCACCGAGGCCGGGCGGCCCGCCTCGGTGTCCTCCCCCAGCGCGAGCCCGAAGCGGTCGCCCACGCACACGACCACCGCCCGCACGCCCCGCGGGTCGATGCCGTAGCACTCCCAGACCGGGCCGGGCGCGTCTGTGCCCCGCTGCCAGAGCTCGACGTATCCGAGGTCGCGGCCCGCCTCCAGCAGTCCCCAGCCGGGGACCTCGAAGAGCCGGCCCACGTCGGCGGAGCCGAAGGGCTGCCCCGCCGTGATGGCGTGGACCCACTCGACCTCGCCGGTGCCGTTGTCCGTGGAGACGAGCTCGCCTGCGAAGCCCATATGGAACGCGTTGCCGCCGATGCCGTCGGCGTTGTCGTCGTCGGGGTGGGCGTCGGCGGGGTGGGCGTCGGCGGGGTGGGCGTCGGCGTGGAACCGGGCGTCGCAGAAGTAGCGGTGCCCCTGCACCCACCACACCTCGCCCGACCGGTCGGAGGGGGCGTCGCGCGAGTGGAACAGGCGGCGCCGGTAGGCCGCGGGGGCGGGGCGTGACGCAGTGGCCATGTGACTCCTCCATTTCGATCAACCGAACGGAAACAGTCAAACGCCGGTCTGTTTCGGCCCTGTTTCGTCGGCGTCAAAGGAAGCAAAAATGGGCGGCTGCCTCTGCTCGGGCAAAAGGAAGGAGAACTGTCAGGCCCGGTTGCGGCGCGAATGACCGGGACGACGCCACCGGGAACTGCTGCACGACCAGACGAGTGGGTGGGTCACGTCCCCGGAGTGGCCGGGTGTTCGCCGCCTCGGCGCGAGGTCGGAACTGGACGACGACGGCATCGCTCGCCCGCGCCGTCGGATACTCGCTCGGGATTCGGCGTCCACGTGCATTTCCGGCGGACAGCCTCGATTGACGGCATCGGCGCAGGGCGGACTATCGGGTGAACTCGCGTGACGGCCGTGGCCGCGGTCCCAGTGAAAGGTGGCACGCGCCTGCGTGGCACGCGTTGGATTTAAACCCGGAGGCCCCGGCACCAGAACAGTTTTGAAATCTTCATGCTGTTAACGCATGGCGTGACGGTCTCGATGTCTCTTATAGACATGTAGAGCAGATCAGGCTTTCGTGTCTGTCGGCACCGGTGGTCTCGTCCGTGCTCATGGATGGAATCCACCGATCGCGTAGGCGATCAACAGGGTTACTCCTACTGCGAGGAGGGGCGACGCCAGTCCCAGAGCGACGCCGGACGCCCGGGGCCATCGCCATGCCAGAAGGTTGGCCAGGATCACGATCCCGATCGGAGCGGCCACCTTCACCTCGCGATAGCTCTGGCCGTGCTCAAGTGCGGGAAGCATCGCCGCCACGACGAGGGCGAACAGTGGGGTCGCGGCAATCGACGCCCACAGGGCGGTCCGCCACCGGACGATGCTCGGGTGCGGTCCGGCATGGTCACATCCGGCTACGAACATCTACTCCCCCGTTTCTGTGCTGTCATGGATGGAGACGAAGGCGCTTCACCAGAAAATCGAACCCCCGATAAAAATGAAGACGCCGAAGGAGAGCCACAGGGTCGGCGCTGCGAGCGCGAGTCCCAGTGCCACGAGCCGATATCTCCCACGAAAGATCAGCATCGCGACCAGCGGCATCAATAGCGGGAACCCGATGGCCACCACTGCCTCCAGGCCACGTTCTTGAAGCCCAAAGGGATCGGTGCCGTAGGCGAAAGCGACGAGGAGAAGTCCCGCGATGTAGCCCACATAAGCACTCGCCCAGTGCCGCGCTCTGTACGCCTCGTGCCCGACCTCGTTCGTCGTCATGGGATCTCCACTTCCGACACGAGTCCGATGATTATCAGCAGCCCTACAGCGATGAAGGGCGCTGAAATCCCGAGTGCGATTCCGGACACCCGAGGCCACCGCCACGAGAGCAGAGTGGTCAGGATCAGGGCGCCCAAGGACCACAGGACGGACGTCTCAATGATGGTTCGGTTGTGCTCGTGCTCGGGAAGTAGCGCTGCTAACCCGAACGCGAACAACGGGGTTGCCACAATTGCCGCCCAGAAGGCGGTCCGCCACCGGACGTCGCCCGAACTGGGCGGGGATTGGTCGCTGCTGGTCACTAACGTCATCACTTTCAAGATTGCGGTGGGAGCCCGCACGGGAGGTGATCGCCCCTCCGGGATCAAGGTTCTCGATCGCGTCTCCGAGCCGAGTCCACGCAGAGCCGAGCCCACGCAATTGGTCCGAGTTCACATTGAATGTCACCGGTGCAGTCATTCCGCCTCCTCACCCGGGCAATCTTCATCCCGGTCATAAAGTTCGACGGGGCACCAGCCTCGAATGGTTCCACGGTTCGCAGAATCAACGTTGCAGCTCGTCGCCGAGCAGCGAGCGCGAGCTCACCCAAACAAGCTCGGCGATCACACCGATTCGCACTCGCTGTAGTGGCAGTACACCGTCAACACGCGCCACCGCCGACTCGGACACTTGGCCAGCTAAGTCCACATCCCGGGTGCCCTTGCCGGAGCATCGGACAGACCAGCACTACGCCGGACGATTTCGCTTTATTCTCTATGCCACCATGATTGCCTCCACTGACACCGTTTCGGCCGCGATCAAGACCGCCACGTCGTTCGTCGTGAACGCGGTCGAGGTCCTGCGTTTCGGCGGCCTGCAAACCGACGAGGAGCCGGCCCCGTTCGAGATCGTCGCACGGCGACCGATGTTCCGGCTCCGCCGCTACTACCCCCAGGCCACGACGGAAGACGGTGTCGCCGACGAGATCCCGGTCAAGGAAGACGGGCCGCCGCGTCCTCCGGTCGTGCTGGTCCCACCGATGATGATCTCCGCCGAGGTCTGGGACGTGTCCCCCTCGACGAGCGCGGTCACGGCCCTGTACGAGGCCGGCATGGACCCGTGGGTGATCGACTTCGGTGCACCGGATCTCGAGGCCGGCGGCCTCGAACGCACACTCACCGATCACGTGGTGGCGGTGAGTGACGCCGTGGACCTGGTCGTAGAGTCCACGGGCCGTTCGGTGCATCTGGGTGGCTACAGCCAGGGCGGCATGTTCTGCTACCAGGCCGCGGCCTACCGTCGCTCCCGGGACCTCGAGAGCATCGTGACGTTCGGCTCCCCTGTCGACCTGCGCGGCAACGCCCCGCTCGGTATCCCCGAGGATGTGATCGTGACAGTCGCGCGCTTCGTCGCACAGTACGTCTTCAACGGTCATGCCCTGCCCGGGTGGATGGCATCGACGGGGTTCCGTCTGCTCGACCCCATCAAGTCCGCCCGGGCGCAGGTGGATTTCCTTCGGCAGCTCCATAATCGCGAGGCACTACTCGGGCACGAGCGCCAGCGCAGGTTCCTCGCCGGCGACGGCTTTGTGGCGTGGTCCGGCCCGGCGATCGTCGACATGGTGCAGCAAGTGGTGATCCAGAATCGGATGATGGTCGGCGGATTCGTCGTGGGCGACCGTGTGTTCTCCCTGGCGGATATCACCTGCCCCGTCCTCGCCGCCCTCGGCGAGGTCGACGAGATAGGCGTCCCGGCGGGCGTCCGCAAGATCGCCTCCGTCGCCCCCCGCGCCACGGTCTATGAACTCTCGCTCCGCGCCGGGCACTTCGGACTGGTGGTGGGCTCGACTGCCGCCTCCATCACGTGGCCGACCGTCGCCGAGTGGATCGATTGGATCGAGGGCACCGGGGGCCGACCGGAGGACATCGAGCATGTCGATCCGGGTGCCGAGGTCGAATCCTCTCCCACCAAGGCGGTGATGCTCGCGGCGGACGGCGCGTTCCAGGCCGCCGGGCTCGGGGTCGGTGTGGTGCGCGGAGCCGGCAAGCTCGCGCTCAACACCGTGCACACCACCCGGGCACTCGGCTTCGAGGCATTGCACGCGGCGCCGCGCCTGGTGCGGCTCGGACAGATCCAGCCGCGGACGCGCGTCTCGTTCTCCAAGCTCCTCACCGAGCGGGCACGCAACCAGCCGGATGACGCGTGCTTCCTGTTCGCCGACCGTGTCCACACCTACGCGGCCGTCGACACCCGCATCACGAACGTGGTCAAGGGACTCATCACGGTGGGCGTGCGTCAGGGTGATCACGTTGGTGTAGTGATGGAGACGCGTCCCTCGGCGTTGGTCACCATCGCCGCGTTGTCGCGTCTCGGCGCGGTGGCTGTGCTGCTGCCCCCGACGCGGTCGCTGCCCGAGCTCATCCACCTCGGCGCGGTTACCGACGTGGTGACCGATCCCGAACACGCGTCCAGGGTCACCGATGCCGGGGCCCGGGCACTCGTCCTGGGCGGCGGCGCCGAGCGCGAACTCCCCGCCGGTCTCGACAAGGGCGTCGTGGACCTCGAACGGATCGATCCCGACGAGGTGGCGCTGCCCCGCTGGTACCGGCCGGATCCCGGGCGGGCCGGCGAGCCCGCGTTCCTGTTCTTCTCCCGCTCCACGGGCTCATGGCAGTCCAAACTCGTCACCAATCACCGTTGGGCACTGTCGGCATTCGGCACGGCCAGCGCGGCTCGCCTGACCCCCGAGTCAACCGTGTACTGCCTCAGTCCACTCCACCACCCGTCGGGCCTACTCACCGCTGTCGGTGGCGCCGTGGCCGGAGGGTCGAGGATCGCATTGTCCCGTGGGTTTGATCCGGCGACGTTCGACGAGGAGATCCGCCGGTACGGCGTGACCGTCGTGTCGTATACCTGGGCGATGATGCGCGAGCTGGTTCGTCGCCCTGCCGATCCGCGCGAGACGCTGCCGTCGATCAGGCTCTTCATGGGGTCGGGCATGCCACGCGGCGTGTGGCGACGGGTACTGGAGCGGTACCCGGGCACACGAGTGCTCGAGTTCTACGCCGGGACCGAGGCCGATGTGGTGCTGGCCAACCTGTCCACCACCAAGCCCGGTGCGCGCGGCCGCCCGCTGCCCGGCACGGCGGAAGTACAGCTGGTCGAGTTCGATCCGGATTCCGGCGCCGTGCTTGCCGGGCCCGACGGCTACGCCGTCCCCACCGAGGTCGACGCGCCCGGAATGTTGGTGAGCAGGCCCCGCCTCGGCGTGGACGCCTCGGTGCGTCAGCTGCGCGGGGTCTTCCGCCCGGGCGACACGTGGGTGTCGACCTCGGACATCTTCGAGCGCGACCGGGACGGCGACTTCTGGTTGCTCGGCTCGGCGAGTGCGGTGGTCCACACCGACCACGGCCCGGTGTATCCCATCCAGGTGGCCGACGCCCTCGGGGACCTACCCGAGGTGGACCTGGCCGTGGTGTACGGCATCCCCGGCGCCGACGGCACCCTCGCAGTGGCGGCGGTGACCAAGTGGGGAAAGGACGCCATCACCGCGGCCGATGTCGGTGGCGCCCTGGCCTCGGTGCCGTCCGCCGCGCGCCCGGACATCGTCCACGTGGTGCGCGACATCCCGGTGACCACCTGGTACCGACCCGACCCCACCGGCCTCGCTGCGCGGGGCCTGCCCAAGGCCGGGCCCCGAGTCTGGATCCGCGATACCGACACCGGCGACTACGTCCGCCTGACCAAGGACGTGCGGGACGGGCTGGCGCCGCCGAGCTGAGCAAGGTGGGAAGGTCGACGACGACAACAACGGTCCGCCCGTCTCTCGAACCTCCACATCACCATCCGACCTATTCGATGTCGTATCCCAGCTGGTCCGCCGAGGACACGACCAGGTCCCGGAGCTCGGTGTGCTGCAGCGGCCGCTCGAGGTCGAGCACCGCGGACGCCAGGGCGCCGGCTGCCGGGGAGAACAGCACCACCGACGACGGCCCGTAGCTCGATCGGTACACGATTCCGTCGAGATCAGGATCCACCGCACGGATCGCCCGCGCCCAGAGCTGGGACACCGCATGCTGCTCGTGCGACACGCCATGATGACCGCCGGCCCGCAACCGCCCTCGGGCGCGTGGGAGGGAGCGTATCCGCGATCGGCACGCCGTGGCGGTGGCACCCGAGGGAGAGAGAAGAGCGACGACGACGACACCGTCGCCGGGTCATTCAGCCTCCCGAACCATCGGCGTCTCCCACGTCCACCCGGAAGGCGCCACACCGGGGAATCCCAGCCCCTCCGGAAAGTCGGGTGTTCTACAGCGAAAACCTCAGTGACACCCGTCAACCCGACGTAGTGTCTGCTGCCAGACACTCGTTCAACTGCACGCCGCCTGCGGCGTGCCCGGCCGCGTATCCTTCACGCCACCTGTAGGAGTCCACGTGAAAAAGCTTCCCGTCGCAGTCCTCACAGCCTCTGCTCTGACCCTGGCCGCATGTGGCGGCGGGGGTGACACGGAGTCGGCGTCGGGCGGCGGTCGCGTCGGTGAACACCGAACGCCGGACGAGTCGAGCCGCTGCACCGGGGATCAGGCCGGCGGCACCATCACGATGGGCGAGTACGTCATGCTCCCCTCGTTCTCTCCCGGCCAGGGGCACTACGGTCTCCGGGGTGGCGCGCAGTCCGCCGCGGTCTACGACCGCCTCATGCGCTGGAATCCTGAGGCGGCCGAGTTCGAGCCGCAGTTGGCCGAGTCCCTCGAGTCGAACGACGACAACACGGTGTGGACGCTGAAGCTCCGGGAGGGCGTCACCTTCTCCAACGGTGACCCGCTCACCGCGGATGACGTGGCGTTCACGATGAACCTGCACAAGGATCCGGCAGTCGGGTCTACGGCAAAGACCGATGTCGACGAGATCGAGACCGTCCGCGTGATCGACCCGCTCACGGTCGAGTTCGAGCTGTCCGAGCCGTGGGTCGGCTTCCCCTTCGCCCTGACGCGCTCGGCCGGCGAGGTAATCCCCGAGGACGCCTACACCGAGGCGGGTGCCGAGGAGTGGGCCGCCAACCCGATCGGTGCCGGCGCGTTTACGGTGGCCAGCAACACCCCGGGCCAGGAGGTGGTGCTGGAACCCAATCCCACCTATTACGGCGGACCGGTGTGCCCCACCCTGAAATTCATCTCCATCCCGGGGTCACAGGCGACGCTCGAGGCGTTCCAGAACGCCGAGGTCGAGGTGGCGTTCCTGCGCGGGGCCCAGTTCGTGCACGACGCCGTGGACGCCGACCTGCAGGGCTTTCTCAGCGTGATCAGCTCCGGTCGCGCGATCGTCATGAACAACGGCGCCGCCGGCTACGACGGAGTCTTCACCGACGAGCGTGCCCGCAAGGCCGTGGCACATGCCCTCGATCGGGACCTGCTCAATGACCGGCTCACCGGCGGCCTCGGCCAGCCGACATCCGCGCTGCTCGCCGAATCGTCACGCTTCTACGACGGGCAGCAGGGCCCGGATTTCGACCCGGAGCTCGCCGCCGGACTGGTGAACGAGATCAAGTCGGAGGGCACGTGGGACGGCACCGTGACGCTGCTGACCAACACGAGCCCGGAGAACGTCGAGACCGGCGTGATGATCAAGGCGATGCTCGACGCAGTCGGCTTCAGCGTCACGCTGGACAATGTCCCCCAGTCGCAGCAGGCCGCCCGCCTGTTCGGCCACGACTACGAGATGACTATCGGTGGCCTGAACCCCTCGGATGCTGACCCGTCTGCGAGCTTCACCGCCTACGTCACGCCCGGCGGACCGACGAACAACAGCGGAGTGGACAACGCCGAGCTCGCCGAGGCCGGTCGCGCCCTCAAGACCGCCTCCGGCCTCGACGAGCAGATCGCTGCACTCAACCGGTTCCAGGAGGTCCAGAACGAGATCATGCCGTTCACGATCTTCGCCAACGCCGAGGAGTACGTGGCCGTGGACGAGAAGGTCAAGGGCCTGGCCCCCACATCCTCGGGCGTCATGCTCTTCGACGGGGCCTACATCGAGAACC
Source organism: Dietzia sp. NCCP-2495 (assembly GCF_026011735.1). Classification (GTDB taxonomy): domain Bacteria; phylum Actinomycetota; class Actinomycetes; order Mycobacteriales; family Mycobacteriaceae; genus Dietzia. The sequence goes on from NZ_BRVN01000014.1 coordinate 72,125, forward strand.
CGTGAACCGGAGCACGCCCCCTATCGGCTCCGAATCCGGCAGGGTCGCGCGCCGAGTGGTGCGGAATGCGCCGGGGAGACGTCCGGTCATTCTCCTGTCGGTGGTTGGAGCGCAGGAAACCAGATGTCGGCGAGAACCTCGGCGACTGAACGCTCGGGACCGTCGCCCGCGTAGTCGATGGTTCCCTGGACCTCTGCTCGCGTGAAGTAGCGCTCCAGCTGGGTCACCAGCAACTCGACCCGAAACCTGGCCTCGCCGTGCCGGGCACGTGGCCAACGGTCGAGATACTGCGGCATCGCGTCGGTGAGTTCCTGGATGGAGTGGCGACCGATCGCCTGGAATTCGGGCTCCGCGGCCAGCGCCTGGTCCCACGTGGGAAGAATCTCGCGGTTCCGTGCGAACCAGTCCAGTGCCCGGTCCACCCATGCCACGAACTCGACATGCTCACCGGTGAGCAGAACTGCATCCAGGTCCCGGTACACCTCCTTGGCGCGGTACTCGGTGGTCTCCGCACTGATGCTCGCGAGCAAGTCCATCTTGTTCTTGAAGTGCAGGTAGAAGGTGGCCCGGCTGCAGCCGACGGCCCGCGTGATGTCGTCGATCGTCACGTTCGGGTAGCTACGGGCGACGAACAGTTGTCGTCCGTGGTCCAGCAATGCCCTGCGCGTGTGGCGCTTCTGTTCGTCGCGCAGATTCGGCGCAGCGGGCCGCCCGGCCCCGTCTCTCGTCTCCACTGTCGTGCACCCTTCGCGAGCAGTCTCCGGCAGTTGCAGCCTACGGCCGTTCTCGCACGACACCTCAACAACTCACTAGACATAGCGTCAGTGAGGCGTACAGTATGACCCGGATCACAGGACCGGCTGGTGCGGGGGCATGCCCCGATCACATTTCGGTCGCCGCCACACAGCCCTTTGACATGGCGAAAGGACACCATTGTGACCAGCTCATCGAAATCCTTCACCCCGGCGTTCCCCGGCAACGGCGCGTCGGACAAGACCGTGTGCATCATCGGCGCGGGCTGCTCCGGCATCACCACCGCCAAGCGCCTCAAGGATTACGGCATCGCCTTTGATTGCTTCGAGACCTCCGACGATGTGGGCGGCAACTGGTACTACAACAACCCCAACGGAATGTCCTCGGCATACCAGTCCCTTCACATCGACACCTCCACCACCCGGCTGGAGTTCGAGGACTTCCCCGCCCCGGATCACTGGCCCCACTTTCCCCACCACACCCTGATGCACCAGTACTTCCGCGATTACGTGGACCACTTCGGCCTCCGGGAGTCCATCACGTTCAACACCCGCGTCGAGAACGCCGAACGGCGTCCCGGCGGGGGGTGGGACATCACCCTGTCCACCGGGGAAACCCGCACGTACGACGCTCTTGTCGTGGCAAACGGGCACCACTGGAACCCGCACACCCCGGATTACCCCGGCACCTTCGACGGGGCGATCATTCACAGTCACGAGTACCGGTCCCCGACGGACCCGGTCGACATGCAAGGCAGTCGCGTGATGGTGGTGGGCATGGGCAACTCCGGCCTGGACATCGCCTCCGAGCTGTCCAGCCGTACCGTCGCCGAGCACGTGTGGGTATCCGCACGGCGTGGCGTGTGGGTGCTGTCCAAGTATCGGGGCGGCAAGCCGGCGGACAAGATGATGATGCCGCCATGGATGCCCAAGAAACTGGGACTGAAGATCTCCCGTCGAGCGATCCGCAAGGGCATCGGCAACATGGAGGACTATGGTCTCCCGGCGCCTGATCACGAACCGCTCGCCGCACACCCGTCAGTGAGCATCGACTTCCTGGAGAAGTCAGGTTCCGGAGACCTGACCTGTGTACCCGCCATCGAACGCTTCGACGGTGACGCGGTGATACTCACCGACGGCCAACGCATCACGGTGGACGCGATCGTCTTTGCCACCGGCTACACGATGTCCTTCCCCTTCTTCGACGACCGGGAGCTCCACCCCGACTCCGAGCACCGGTACCCGTTGTTCAAGCGCATCATCAAGCCCGGCGTCGACGACCTGTACTACGCGGGCCTCGCGCAGTCGTCCCCCACGATCGTCAACCTGGCCGAACAACAGAGCAAACTCATTGCCCGGCACTTGGTCGGCGAGTACCAGCTCCCCTCCGTGGCGGAGATGACCGAGAAGATCGTCCACGACGAGGACAAGCATCTGGGCCAGTACTACAACGCCCGCAGGCACACCATCCAGATCGACTTCGCCCGATATACCAGGGATCTCCTCGCCGAGATCGACGCTGGCGAGCACCGCGCCCGAGGGCAGGTGCCTCCGCGACCGACCCTCGCGCGGCGACTTCTGGACAAGGCGGGTGTGCAATGACGGGTGCTGCAGTGGAGGGGACATGCACCCCACGGTTCCGGGCGGTGCGAGAAATGTTCACTCGCAGAATCGAGGGCGGCGAGGAGCTGGGCGCGTCGCTGTGCGTGATGCAGGGCGAGGACGTGGTCGTGGACCTGTGGGGTGGGACGGCGGACGCCGCGTCGTCGCGTCCGTGGGAGAAGGACACGGTGGCCAACACCTACTCGTTGACCAAGACCATGACGGCCCTGGCGGCGCTGGTTCTCATCGATCGAGATCTTCTTGACCCCGATGCCGCCGTTGCCGACTACTGGCCGGAGTTCGCCGCCGCCGGTAAGGGTCGCGGCAGTGGGGGACGGATCGGCGAGGGTACCGTTCTGGTGCGCCATGTTCTCGGCCACACCAGCGGACTCGCCGGCTGGAGTCAGCCGGTCCGCATCGAGGACGTCTACGACACCCCCTCCGCTGCCGCGCTGCTCGCAGCCCAGGAACCGTGGTGGACGCCGGGCGACGGCTCGGGATACCACGCGATCTCCTTCGGCACCCTTGTAGGCGAACTCGTGCAACGCATCACCGGAATGTCGCTGGGCGCCTTCTTTGCCAAGGAGATCGCCGGACCACTGGAGGCCGACTACTGGATCGGCGCGCCGCCGACGCTGCTCGACGCTCCCGAGCGGATCGCGACCATGGTCGCGCCACCGCCGACCGGATTCGACCTGACCTCCCTTCCTGCCGAGAACATCACCCGCCGCACGTTGACCAATCCGGCGTTCAGTCCTGACCTGACGACCGACCCTGACTTCCTTGCGGCTGAACTCGGTGCGGTGAACGGGCAGGGACATGCCCGGTCCGTGGCCAGGATCCAGTCGATCCTCACCTGCGCGGGCACGGTGGACGGTCACCGGTTCGTCTCACCAACGACAATCGACCGCATCGTCGAGACGCAAGCCGACGGCACAGACCGGGTTCTCGGCGCCCCCATCCGCTTCGGGCTCGGGTGGGCACTACCGAGCGCGTCCATGCCCGGGGTGCCTGCGGGCAGGGTGTGCTGGTGGACCGGGTACGGCGGCTCGGTCGTCACGGCGGACCTGGACCGCGGGATCACCGTCGCCTACGTAATGAACAAGATGTCGCCCGAGCTCGTCGGGGCCGCGCGACCGAACAAATACCTCGAGGCGATCTACTCAGCGGTGTGACGATCTCACGTCTGATCATGCCGTTCCGGTCGGTGGTCCCCGGGGCGGACACGTCACCGCTTGGTGTAGTCCCCGGGGGTCGGCCCCGACAACGCGGCGGTGAGCCCGGAGTAGCACTCGGTTTCGTTCACGCACGCTCCGAGGACGCGTGAACGATGTCAGGGTGACCGGTATGGCTCAGCGACGGTCACGCCTGGTCGCCGTTGTCGTCGTCGTCCTCCTCACCGGATTCGTCGCGGCGGTCCTGGTCTACTCCGGCGTCCAGCAGAGCAGGGTCGTCGTGGACGCCGTACCCACCGGCCGGGTGGTCTCCGAGGGCCTCTTCGGCGCCAACCACCGGTACCCGTTCAACGCGTTCGGCGCGTTCACCCCCGACGGCGAGCCGCAGCAGCGGCTGGTGGCCAACGCACGGTCGGTCGGGATGAGCATGCTCGGGCCCGACGAGCACATGGCGCTGGTCGAGCACATGGCGCTGGTCGAGCAGATGCGCGCGGAGACGACGATGGTGGTGAACTTCGCCACCGCCACCCCGCAGGAGGCGGCGGACTGGGTGAGCTACATGAACGCCCCCGTCGGCACCACCCCCTGGGGGGACCTACGGGCAGAGCACGGCCACCCCGAACCGTACGGGGTGACGTGGTGGGAGGTCGGCAACGAGCCCGATGTGGGCGACCAGGCGTACTGGATGGAACAGGACGCCTCGATCCTGCCCGGCGAACACCCCGAGCGCGCCCACAAGTACGCCTTCGGCGGGACGACCGAGTTCACCGATCAACGCCACGGCGCTCGCCGCGCGGGGCCGCCAGAGGCCGGAACGCGCACCTGGATCCGCGCTCCCGAGGGCGGGTACGTGCGGCTGACCAAGCCCGTGCGGGATGGGCAGGTGTCACCGACCGAGTAGAAAATGACGACGACGACAACCTTGCCCCCGACACCGGTGTGAAAGGTCTGAATCTCACCGCATCTCTGGCGCTATCCGACCGAGTTCACACAGCTCCGCACGCAGGCGCGCACGACGTTCGCGCATCGGGCGCCACGAAGCTGAACAGTCGACCGCCCACGCTGAGGATACGGAATCGCGGACGCCACTGGCCGACGGTCACGCCACCGACACAGAATCGGCTCAGCCGGTCGACCTCGTGGTTCCACACGATGGCCTCCAGGCCGTCGCCGTTCAGCTCGACCAGCCCGTCGCGGCGAATCCGTACGAACACGTCGTGAAGCGGTTGATCCGCTTCGATCGATTTCCGGGCCTGGATGAAGTGCACGCGGTGGCCGGCGCGGTAGGACCCACACGCACCTCCCGCGGACGACAAGGGTTCGTGCGACATAGGGGCGGCTCCTTACTGGAAACCTCCGACTGGAGGCGCTCTTGCCAAGTACCGGCCGGTACCGGGCCGCTTCGTCATCCGGGCCACCCGTGAACGCGGGGTTGGCGCACCGCCCAGCCGGAGCCTCGGGACGGCAACTCATGAAGCACGGCCACCATAACCACGCACTACGACACCATCATCTAAAGGCAGGTACGCGCTGGTCGACGTCAACGACAGGCGAACTCCGGTCCGCCGTGGAGCGCTATTGCATCAGGTCCTCGGCCGAGAGTACTGACATTCAACCTCACCAGACAGACACCGATCGCCGGCAGGCCTTCAGCCACGGCCCGTTGGAGGAAAGATCCACCATGCCCCCTTGGCGAGAATGACCGGGCGTCAGTCGATACCCGATTGGCTCAATTCATTACGGAAGATCTTGGCCGCGGACAGCAGGTGGGGCCTCGACGAGATCACCGCGGTCGCAGGACCAGACATCCGCCTCCACGGCAAGGCACGCTGACGCCGACGCGTAGGCTGAGGGGCGACACGGGGTGCCCTGGACGGGGCTGAGATCACACCCGAGCGAACCTGATCGAGTTAACACTCGCGGAGGGATGTCATCGGCGTAGCCACGGCTGCTCCTGCTCGAGCGGTGGTCACCCCTCACACGACCACCGCAAGGAGGACCATGGCTTCGCGACCCGATGCTGCGCACGATCAGCACACCCGGAGGATTAGGTTCAACGCCTTCGCCATCAATGGCGTGGGGCATCAACTCCCCGGGATCTGGCGGCACCCGGCTGACCGGTCGCGGGACTATCGCGACCTCGAGCACTGGACTCGTCTCGCCCGGCTGTTGGAGGGCGGGTTGTTCGACGGACTCTTCCTCGCGGACGCGTTAGGTCCGTATGACGTCTACGGCGGGAGCAGCGACGCTGCGCTGCAGACGGCGGCAAAGATCCCGATGAACGATCCGATGATGCTCGTCAGTGCCATGGCGGCGGTGACGGAGAACCTCGGCTTCGGTATCACTGCGAGCACCTCGGCGGAGCACCCGTACACCTTCGCCCGGCGGATGTCGACGCTGGACCACCTCACCCGGGGCCGGGTGGGCTGGAACGTCGTGACCGGCTACCTCAAGAGTGCCGCGCAGAACCTGGGCGAGAGCGACCAACTCTCCCATGACGAGCGCTACGACCGGGCGGACGAGTACCTGGAGGTGCTCTACAAGCTGTGGGAGGGCTCCTGGGAGGACGACGCGGTGGTGCTCGATGCGGAGCGGGACATGTACGCCGATCCGGCGAAGGTCCACCCGATCCGCCACGAGGGGACGTACTTCACGGTCCCCGGCGTCCACCTCTCCGAGCCTTCTCCGCAGCGGACCCCGGTCATCTATCAGGCCGGCGCGTCCGCGCGGGGAATCCGCTTCGCGGCCGATCACGCGGAGGCGATCTTTGTGGCGTCCCCGACCATCGGCCAGACCAGGGACCAGGTCAGCCGGATCCGTGAGGGGCTGGAGGCCGCCGGGCGGGGCCGGGATGCCGCACGCGTGTACGCGCTGCTCACGATCGTTGTGGATCAGACCGATGAGGCGGCAGCTGAGAAGTACCGAGACATCTTCTCCTACGCCTCCGAGACGGGAAATCTGGTGCTCAACTCGGGATGGTCCGGAATTGATCTATCCCGACAGGACCTCGACGCACCCATGGACCCGGTCGCAACAGAAGCGATCCAGACCACTGTGTCGAGCCTGTCGGGGGCCTCGGACGCCGACGGACGCTGGACGTTGCGTGACAGCGCCCGGTTCAACGCGACGGGCGGACCCGTGGTGGTGGGCTCGGCGGTCACCGTGGCCGACGCCCTGGAAAGCTACATGGCGGAAACGGACGTCGACGGTTTCAACCTGGCCTACGCGCTCAACCCGGGCACCTGGGAGGACGTCATTGAGCATCTCGTGCCCGAGCTGCAGCGCCGGGGACGGTACCCGCTGGACGCGGAGCCCGGCAGTCTCCGAGCCCGGATGTTCGGTCACGGGGATCGCCTTCCGGACTCCCACCGCGGGGCCACGTACCGCCGGGGGTGAGACCTGGCCGGTGGGTCAGGTGGAGTGCCGGGTGACAGCCCGGGCGTCGGGACGCGAATGAGGACGACGACACCGTCCATCGCACCCACCGCATAGAATGCGGACTATCGGATTCGGCTCTTGGACGCCGCGGCCACACCACCCGGTCTGGGCTGTCGGTGTGTGGCTTCTCGCGGCGGGTTGAGCGCTACTCTTTGGTTTGCCTCTCGAATGGGCGCACCGGACCCACACACGGTCAGGCACCTGGCCGGTGTGAGCGCGGGCGTATTGATCATCGGAAGCCTGCTGACCGGGGTGGCGCAGGCGGTGCTGCGGCGGTCGAGCGAGTGAACTGACTCTCCGCGGGTCCCTCGCCTCTGGAGCAGTTCGACCGTGTCCTCTTGCCGCGGCTGGCCGAGTGTGGCCCGGCAGAGCATCCGCGCGCGGGTAGGGGTTTGTACTTAGCGATGTCCTGGCTCATCGGGAATGTTGCGATAGCGCGGTGGATCCGTCCCGATCCCGGGTACACCCACCACGGGGAGAACTTGCCCAGCGCAGGTTCGGCCTGTTCTGCGACCTTGAATGCCGCCCGCCGTGCCCTCGAGCACGTAGACCTGATCACATCTGCTCAGTGTCAAGCCCCGGGTTTTGTAGAGGGTGGTTATCTGGTGTCGATGAGGTCGTCGACGCGCTCTGGTAGTGGTTCGACCGCGGCGTGTTGGGCTTCGTACTCGGCCGGTGGGACGTAGCCGATCTCGCCGTGGATCCGTCGATAGTTGAACCAGTCGATGTACTCGGCGACGGCGATCTCGAGGTCCTCGACGTTGCGCCACGGCCCCTTGTGGCGATTGCGGATGAGCTCGGCTTTGAACAGGGAGTTGAACGCCTCCGCCAGTGCGTTGTCGTAGGAGTCGCCGCGTGAGCCCACCGAGGCCACCAGGTCCTGCTCGGCGAGCCGCTCGGTATAGCGCAGTGCCCGGTACTGCGCAGT
>NZ_BRVN01000015.1 GCF_026011735.1 Dietzia sp. NCCP-2495
AGGGTGGCGTTAGCGTGGGACACGAAGACCTCCGTTGTGCGTGTGTTTGCTTGGTCGCTTCCACACCTCACACGGAGGTCTTCTTCAGGTCATCCCGCCATGCCGACCGGGCACACAAGCTGAGCGGTCATTACAGTCCAACTCAGGACCGGGCAACGAGGACGACGACGGCAAGGGCCGCCACGGCAAGCACCGGTTCTCCTACGATCTCGGCGGATTGGAGCCGGACGACCAGGCCGCACGAACCCGGTCGGGTCGGCACCGGCCAGGTCCGTGCCAGCCGGGTCAGAACCAGTCCATCGAGCTGCCGTAGAGCCGGTCGTGCGGCAGGCTCCGTGCGATCAGCTCGGCGAGGGCTTCACGGTCGTTCCGCAGCGCGACCCCATTGCGAGTCGGCCGCAGCTCGCCCTTGTACTTACGCACCAGTCCGAGCGCACGGGCCCAGTCCCGCAGCTGCCAGATCGGGAACGTGAGATCCTCACGATTGTTCTTCCCGATCCACAGACGATCCCAGCCGGTGTCGACCATCAGTTGCTCGACCATCGTCGGCCGCAGGTACCCGGCCGCGGTGAGCGTGACCCCGTCCCCGATCCGCTCCAGCAGGATCTGCAGCTTGGCGGCCTCGTCCGCCTGGACTTCCCGCAAAGTGCCGGGCATGTCGGCCACCGCGGCCACTCGCCGCTGCGCGTCGGCAAGGTCGAAGGCCTCCGCGTCCCACTCCGCCCAGAACTCGACGAACTCGGGCTCCCAGCCATCCGGGTTCATGTCGCCCGCGATCCACGCGTTGTAGGACCAGGTCCCCCGGCAGTCCTCCGGAGGGCAGGCCCGGCGACCGGCCACCACGGTTGCGTCCGGAAGGACCTCGCCGTCGTCGTGGTCGTCGTCGGGGTCACGGTCGTGGCCCTACCAGTACAGGAACTTGTCGCCCGCGTTGTGCGCCAGCTCGTCGAGCCGCACGTCGGCCTCGTCGAGCTCGCCCATCTCGCCGGCGTCGGGGTAGTCCTTGGAGCCGAAGTGCTCGGCGTCGCGGTCCTGGCGCGACGATGCGTGGATGAACTCGTGCAGGTGACTGTTCGTCCACCCCATGGCCTCCTGCAGGATCAGGTGCAGCCGCGGCAGCATGAGGTCGCTGCGCAGATCCAGGCGCCGCCAGATGGGCGGGGACGAGTCCACCAGTTCTACCTTCACGCGATACGTCACCGGAATCTCACGCCTCGGATGCCGCCGGTTCACGGCCGGGCGGTTCCAGGGCGACGGGGGAACCGCACCCATGCCCAGGGTCGACAGGGGATCCCCGCCACCGGCGAGTACGTCCACCAGTTGCTCGGGCGAGACCCCGGCGCGGCCCATCGTGTCGACAAGCGCTCGGATGAGCTCGTCTGCAGGAAGGTCGCCGAAGTCGTGCGGGAGGTCTGGTGAAGGAGTCACCTCGCCAACGATTCGAGACGCGAGCGGCCTGCCGGGGCGGCCCCACAGCGGGAACCGAGTCCGGAGCAGTAGGCTCACCGGCCATGGACGATGTCGAGCCCGGACTCTTCGACCTTCCCGGCCTCGTGCCCGAGGGCGAGCCCGCGCCGGGGTCGAGGCCTGCGCGAAACCAGCGCGGTCGAAACGGCCAAACGTAGTCCTGCACTGCCACGGCGGAGGTGTCCCTCGTCGACGCGGCGGCGGTCACGGATGCACTGAGATGCTCCTATGTCAAGCTCCGCTCACGCCGCCGCCTGAAGTGCAGGGATCGGAGTGCGTGGCGCTGCAGTTGGAGGCGGCGACGTGGCCTCGGGCACGGGCCGTGCTTCGTCGGCGCGCATCGCGGCGAAGACCCGGTCCGATATCCGGCGGCGGAGCAGTCGCAATGCCTCGGTGCGGGTCTTGCCGGCGGCGATGAGCTTGTCGTAGTAGTCGGTGCCTTCGCCGCCGAGCCGCAGCTGGGTCACCGCGGCCATGTGTAGCGCGGCGTTGATGCGCCTGTTGCCGCCTCGGGACAGCCTGACGCGGACCTTATTGCCAGACCACACTGGGATCGGGGCCGTGCCGTTGAAACGGGCGTAGGCGTCTTTGGACTTGAACCGCCTGACCCCGGCAGTCTCGCCGATGATCATGGCCGCTCCGAGCACCCCGAGGCCCGGCACGTCAAGCAGGTGCGGATGATCGGCGCGCACCAGCTTGCTCAGCCGGCTCTCGATCTCGTTGATCCGCCGGGTGAGGGACCGGATGTCTTCCAGAATGTCGCGGGCAATCTCCGGCACCACCCCGGTCAGGCCGCCCAGATAGGCGATCAACTCATCGAGGCGATGGTAGCGACGCAGCGCCCGGGACGGTATCTGCAGGTCAGGGTCGATCTCGTGCAGGAACCAGCGGACCTTGGACTGCAGTGCGGTACGGCGAGCGACGAGGCTGCGACGGTGGTCGGACAGTAACTTGATCTCCCGCGCCGGCCCCGGCAACTCGGCCGTGGGCAGGTCGCGTTCCCGCAGAGCAACACGCGCCACGGCCTCCGCGTCGATCGGGTCGGACTTGCCGGGTTCACGACCCGACCGGCGCATACCCGCCATCAGCCGGGTGTGGACTCGCACCACCTTGTGCCCGGCGTCGAGCAGGTCCGCTTCCAGGCGACGCGTCAGGTGCCGGCAGCCCTCGACCGCGATGCTCACCTCCTCGAACTGCTCGAGCCAGGTCATGATCTTCTGATGCCCAGCCGCCCGAGCCTCGACCGTGAGGACATCGATCCTCCTGCCGACCTCGTCGACAGCGACGAGCGTGTGCCAGTTCTTGTGGGCATCAATTCCAGCCACCGCGGACCTCCTCCTGCTGCGTATCGTGCACTTCGGCATCGCCAACCGAGGTCGGGCACGCCTCAGTCGGGCAGGACGAGCGAGCAAGCTCCTATAAGGCCACGGCCTTGATCAGCGATGCACACCCAGTGGAGCGGCACATCGCGGACAAGCCGTCTACGGCAGCGAAAAAACGAGCCAACCCCACCGGGCACCATCATTTTGGTACTGAAGCGAAAAAAGCTGACGCCTGCTTGAGGATGGTGTTCGCTCGCCGCAGCTCACGATTTTCCTTCTCCAGCTGCGTGAGTCGGGCATCGCGATCGGCGGACACCGATGAAGGGTCCTGGCCCTCGGCCTAGCCTTTGCGGACCCAGGTCCGCAACGCCTCGCGGTGCACGCCGAGCTGCTCGGCGACACGCACGATCGCGAAAGCTCGTGCCTTACTCCGGACGTAGGCGCCAAAAGGATGACACCACTGCCGGTGCCCAGTTAGCCCACAGTCGGGGGTAGAGAGTTCTCCGTGCTTGCCTCGCTACAACCCGTCCACGCCCCAGCGTCAGGTCCGGATCGTTCCCGAGAACGCGCTCGTCAGCGCCAGGATGGGCAGGCCGATGAACAGGTTGACGATCGCCGCCGCCACACCGTCGATGAACGGCACCGTCAGCAGGAGCGGCAGCACCACCGCGGCCACGATGAGGAGCCCCACTGTCCACGAGAAGAACTGCCGTGGGTTGGCCGTGCCCACCAGCAGCAGGTACCAGAGCAGGCCGGCGAGGATCGCCGCCACAGCCCCATAGATCGCGTACATGGTCGGCGTATTCCCACCATTAGCCCACGGCTGGCCGAAACGGTTAAATACCGCCTCCACCACCCATGCGATCAACCAGCCCGCGATCGCCGCGACAACCGCCGTGGCAATAACACTGCCGACGAACTTGCCCATGTCCACCGCCGGGCCACGCCGCCGCTCCGGCGCGCCACCGTATTGCGACTCGGGAGGGTAACCAGACGCGGCGTAGTCGCCGTCATACGCCTGTCCCCCACCCACCTGCGAGTAGGCACGAGACTCGGGCTGCTGCCCCATGCGTCGGGTCTGGTCGTCCTGTCCCGGATACATCTGCTGCATCGCCTCCCCATCGGCTACCTGGAGTACCGACTGTAACCGCTCCCCACCACAAAACCGACCGCCCGGCCCTCCCCGAAGGGACGACCGGGCGGTCAATCGAGCCCGAACGAGCGGTGAGATCAGTGCGAGATGGTCTTCTCCACACCGACACCCGTGAGCGAACGGACCTCCATCTCCGACTGCTTCAGCGGGAACTCGTCCTTCTTCCCCAGGAACGTCCCTACGATGCCCAGCAGGAATGCCAGCGGGATCGAGATGATGCCGGGGTTCGACAGCGGGAAGATCGAGAAGTCCACGCTCGAGATCATGGACGTCTCACTGCCCGACACCGCCGGCGACAGGGCGATGAGCACCAGCGTGCTGATCAGACCGCCGTACATCGAGAACAGCGCGCCCGTGGTGTTGAACCGCTTCCAGAACAGCGAGTACAGGATCGTCGGCAGGTTGGCCGAGGCCGCCACCGCGAACGCCAGCGCCACCAGGAACGCGATGTTCTGCCCCATGGCACCGATGCCCATGACGATCGACAGGATGCCGATCACCACCACCGTGATGCGCGAGACCTTGAGCTGCGAGGCCTCCGACGCCTGACCGTGCTTGAGGACGCCGTTGTAGATATCGTGCGCGAACGAGGCCGACGCCGTGATCGCCAAGCCCGCCACCACGGCGAGGATCGTCGCGAACGCGACCGCCGAGATGATGCCGAGGAAGATCTCGCCGCCCAGAGCGAAGGCGAGCAGCGGGGCCGCCGAGTTCACGCCACCGGGAGCGTCGTTGATGACGTCCGGGCCGACCATGGCCGCGGCACCGAAGCCCAACACCAGGGTGAACAGGTAGAAGCCACCGATCAGGGCGATGGCCCACGTCACCGAGCGGCGGGCCTCCTTCGCCGTGGGCACCGTGTAGAAGCGCATCAACACGTGCGGCAGACCCGCAGTACCGAAGACCAGCGCGATGGACAGCGAGATGAAGTCCAGCTTGGTGGTCTCGGAGGCGCCGTACTTGTTACCCGGGGACAGCAGGTCCGAGCCCGCGCGGTTGACGGCCTCACCCAGCAGCGCTGAGAAGTCGCCGCGGACGGCCACCAGGACCAGCAGGCACATGATCAGCACGCCGCCGACGAGCAGAACAGCCTTGACCATCTGGACGTAGGTGGTGCCCTTCATGCCGCCCACGAGGACGTACACGATCATCAGCACACCGACTGCCGCGACGACCAGCGCCTGGCCCGTCGAGTCGTGGATGTTGAGCAGCAGCGCCACTAGGCCACCGGCGCCCGCCATCTGGGCGATCAGGTAGAACAGGCACACCGCGAGCGTGGCCAGCGCCGCCGCCATGCGGACCGGCCGCTGCTGGAGTCGGAAACTCAGCACGTCGGCCATGGTGAACCGGCCGGTGTTGCGCATGAGCTCGGCCACCAACAGCAGGGCCACGAGCCACGCCACGAGGAAGCCGATCGAGTACAGGAAGCCGTCGTAGCCGTCGATGGCGATGGCGCCGGCGATACCGAGGAACGAGGCCGCCGACAGGTAGTCGCCGGCGATGGCGAAACCGTTCTGCGGGCCGGTGAAGCTCGAGCCACCGGTGTAGAAGTCCTTCGCGGACTTGGTGGACTTGGACGCCCGGAGCACCAGCGCCATGGTGATGACGATGAAGATGCCGAAGACGACCATGTTGAGCAGCGTGCTGCCCACCTGCTCGCCCGGCACCAGCTCACGAATGTTGATCAACCAGTCCATCAGGCGACCCCACCTTCAAGCTCGAGGCGGATGGACTCCGCGCGGGGATCGACTTCCTTGTTGGCGAACCGGATGTAGAGCGCCGTGATGAGGAAGGTCGTGACGAACTGGCCGAGGCCGATGATCAGGCCCCACGTGATGTTGCCGAAGACCTTCGTTCCCATAAAGCCCGTCGCATAGATCGACAGGATCACGTACAGGAAGTACCAGACGAGGAACGCGACCGTCATGGGGAACACGAACGAGCGGAAGCGGCCGCGCAACTCCTGGAACTCGGCGCTGTTCTGCATGGCCACGAACTCGTCGGCCGTGGGTGTACGGCGTGAGTCCCCCACCGGTGGTGGGTCAGAAGGATTGGACACTGCAGGTCCTCCGTTTCGATTTGCTGTCGCACGCACACAAAGTGACGTGCCTCACGATCAGTGATGAGGAAAAGTGTGACACGCAGCACAGGTGATTCCGAAGGTGAACGGCTGATTGCTGATGAATCGCTGAAAAGTAAAGGTGACGGCACCCCCATCGGTGGGGGTGCCGTCACCTCAGAACGGGGTTGGCTCAGGCTCCCCCGCGCTGGCCGATCGCCTCGGCGAACACCTGGACGATCTCCGCGGGCGTCCGGGCGATGTGGCTGCTGCCGCCGGTGGTCCGGCTGATTTCGGCCAGAATCTCCGGATCGGCGTCCTCCAGCAGACCGATCGTCACCACGATCACCGGTCGAGATGGATCCACGCGCTCGCGCAGCTGGGCCAGGAACTCGTCCCGGCTCAGCGGGGACACCGCGTCGTTAGCACCGTCCGAGATCACGATGATCGAGTTGATCATGTTGGGGTCGTAACTGGACCGGACCATGTCGTAGGCGTCCAGCACCGTGGTGTACAGGTCCGTCTCGCCGCCCACGAGGCCAGGCAGGGCCCCCAGCGCGCCGGCGAGTGCGTCGCGGTGCGGCACGCCGTCCACGGGGGTGTCGAGCCGCTGCAGTGGTGACACCTCCGCGTACGGCATCCCGCCCTGGCCGGCGGCACCGCCGAAGGCCCACAGGCCCAGCGCCGCGTCGTCCGGGAACTGCCCCAGACCCGTACGGGCAGTCTCCACCAGCGCCTGGATGCGCGTGGCCGCCGAGCCCGGCATCACGAAACCCATCGACCCGGAGGTGTCCACCAGGACCAGCGAGCGGGCCGGCATCGCCAGCAGGCGCCAACGTTGAAGCTCGGAATAGAGGCGGTTCGGGTCGCGGACCACCAGCGCCTCGGTCTCGCCGATCCCCGCACCGTCGGCGAGTGGCGTGCGGTCGGCGGTACGGAAACCGTCGGCGGAGAGGGTGGACACGACATCGACCGCCGCGGTGGCATCGCGCAGCGCCTGAGCAGCCTCAGTCACCTCGGTCCGACGGGTGGGATCCTGTGCTGTCACGGCCAGCGGGTAGCTGAGGAACACCGCGCCGGTCGCCGGCGCCCCCAGCACGACTCCCGAATCCGGGACCTCGCCCTGGAACGTCACCGCCTGCTGCTCCGTTACCACCGCGGCACCGCTGGACGCCGCCACCGCATCGAGCATCTCGCGCGAGGACAGCGGCGCCTCCCGCCGACTCGCCTGACCCTGCGCCAGCGCCGCGACCGACGCCGAGAGCGCCTCCTGGTTCGAGCGCATGTTCTCGACCTCCGACGCCGCCGCGAGGATCGGCGCATCTGCCACACCCGAGCGGACCGGATCGCCGATGGACAGGCCCGGGGTCGCCAGTGCCGCCGTCCACGTGGACATGTCGACCTGCGCGTTCTTGGACGCGATGAGCACCGGCGTCGACGCGAGGGAGTTGAGGACCGTCTCGAACGGGATCTGCACATCACGCGAGACCTGGGCCAGACGCACCGCGGAGTCCGGCACCCACAGGTCCGGCAGCACCTGGCGGTCCGTCACCCGGGCGGCGAAATCCGCCGAGCTGATGTCCTCCACCTCGAAGGAGTAGCAGCCGTCCGCGTCCTCGGCCAGGTCGCGCACGTGCTGGGCGATATCCGGCTCCGCCGCCACGCTGATCGTCTGCTCGTCGCCGCAGAAGCCACCGATCCCCGACCTGGACAGGGCCGAGACGGCGAAGCCGATCACCAGCACCACCGCGAGGATCGCGGCACCTACGAGGACGACCTTGCGAGCCGTCTGATTGGAACTCTGCGGCGCCGAACTGTGCCTGGCCATCTACGTGCGGCCTTTCTAGTCTCACGCGGTACCCAGCGGACACGCGATGAGAACACGTATATACAAGCCAGGCCGGGCGCTGGAATAGTACCTGTTCAGCCCGCGAGACAGGGACGTCCCCTCATCCTCCTGTAAGGATTACCCGGCTCACCGACCCCGGAAGACCGGCGGACGCTTCTCCTGCCGGGCCGCACGAGCCTCCGCCATGTCCTCACTATGCCACGCACGCTGCTGCAGATCGGTGTGCTCGTCCCGAGGGAGAAGTCGCGCGTCGTCGTCGTTGATCACGGTCTTGATGTGCTGGAGGGTGAGCGGCGCGAATCCCGCGATCTCCCGCGCCAGGTCCATCGCCGCATCCAGACCGCCGATCTCGTTGGCCAGCCCGATCTGCGCCGCGACCTCCGCACCCACGGGGCGCGCCGTCATGAGCACCGACCGCGCGTGGCCGCCTCCCACCACGTTGGACAGGCGCTTGATGGTCCAGTTGTCCAGCGCGAGGCCCACCTTGACCACCGGCACCGCGAACACCGCGCTCGGGTCCACCACGCGCAGGTCAGCGGCGAGCGCCAGCTGGACACCGGCACCGACCGCCGGGCCATTGATCGCCGCGATCACCGTGACGGGGACCGACTCGATCGTCCGCAGCATCTCCGCGTGCGCGTCGTAGAACGCCGTGTTGTAGACGCCGCCCGACAGATCCGCGCCCGCGCAGAACGCCGTGCCGGCGCCGGTGATGACGATCGCCCGCACCGGATCGTCCGCCTCCGCCAGCGCCGCGGCCGCCTCGACCGCCTCACGGATCGCCGTGCAGACCCCGGCGTCGAGGGCGTTGCGCTTGTCATGGTTGTCCAGAGTGACGGTGACGACGGCGCCGTCGCGGTTCGAGACGATCATGGTGGAAACGATACTTCGGCAGGCGGCGGCTCGGGACTTGGCCTGCAGTTGTCGCAGCGTGCCGAGACATACCGCCATTCAGCCTGCCGGTAGCCACGTATCGCGCAGCGCACCCTGCCAGCAGGGCAAAGTCAACAATTCGGTCGACTCGAGACGGGGCAGACCATCATCGAGCCTCCGGAGCTTGTCGTAAAGGCTTCGGAGTGCCGCCTTGTCAGGGAGGGACTGGCCGCCAGCGGCGCGTTCAAGCACAGTGAGTGTGCCGATGAGGCCGATGCTTCCCACCGCCTCCCCGCGATCCTTGAGTCGACGCAGGCGATTGCTCTCCTTCGACGCTCGTACTCGTCAGTCGCGTCGTCGGGAAAGACCTCCAGGTATTTCGCGGGGAGCTTATTCATGACGCGTCCAGCAGGATCGAACCGAGGCTGCCTGGCCATCTGACGTATTTCCTGCTCGACGGTCTCCGGTATGCAGAGGGCCCCGAGAGTGCCGAACTGCAGCCGTTCACTGTGAGACGCAAAGAAGTTGAGGCCCGGGCCAGCGTCCATGATCGGGCGCGGAGTCATTCAGTCCCGTCCCTTCACTCTCCGCTGTCGAGATCGCTCAAGTCGATGCTGACGTCGGGAAGAGTGGCCGGGGCGATAGCCGCATCGTCGCCCCCACCTGGAATAATTCCCGCGGCCGCCAATTCCGCTTCCACTTGCTCAGCACCTATCCCCCGCAGCGTGGCGATGGTCTGCGCACTGACAACCCCTTCGGAGTACCCGGCGATCGCTCGAGCCAACAGCTTCCGGGGCGGCCGTGGCCGGTCCGAATCGTCTTGAAGGGATCGATAGTGTTCACTCCACCCGTAGCGGGCAGCGAGGGTCGGCGTCGAGAGGGACAGCCACTCCTTCTTGGTCGCCGCGCTGATGTATCCGGCGCGTTCCAGGTTGATGGCGGCAATTTGCGGTGACACCAGGAATCGCTGCACCACCGCCGACAAGTCGGCCTCGGTGAACGTCGCACGCTGGCCCAGGTGAGTTGTCAGACCTTCTACCGGGGCCAGCAGGTGGCGGGCGAAGGCGTCGGCACGGACCTCCGCCGGAGATCTGATGGAGAGTTCTTCTCGTGAATCCCAGTCGCCGAAGATGACATGTGCGAGCTCGTGGGCGAATGTGCTCCGTTGTCTCATCGGATGACGCGTGCGGGCCACTCCGATGAACGTGACACCGCGTGACGGGTCCCGCATGGTCAATCCGTGCTGGTCTCGAGCGACATCGAGCACGGCCACATCACATCCGGTCGACTGCTCGATGATCGCCGCGAGATCTCCCAGCGGTTGAACGCCGAGCCCGTGTTCGGTGCGAAATTCCCTTGCCGCCTGCTCCCCGGCGTGTTCGGCCGACTGCCCTTCTGACTTCGTCATGAGCTGGCAGGTATCGCCTGGTCGTCGAGATAATCGTCCAGCTCAACAAAGTGGAGCAGCTTCTCGTACATCTGGGCCATGTCCGACCAGTCGGACGCTCGAGCAGCGCACTGGACTCGATCGGAGGCAGCCGAGCCCGCCAGATAGGCGACCGTCACGCCGGTGGCTTCGGCAATCCGGATGAGCTCGGGCATTGTGGCGGTGCGTTCCCCGCGAACAATCCGGCTCAGGGTCGGCTGGGAGATCCCAGTGCGCTCGCCGAGCGAACGCTGGGAGAGATTCGCAGACGTCTGCGCCGCCGCGATCTTTGCGCCATAGACTGCCGTCGCCATTCGAACCACCTCCTGAATCACTGTTTTGGAACTGATTCCGTGTAGCGCTTTACACCCATGCTCTAGCCCGCGAGCAGTCACACACGCAGGTGAGAAGACCCCACCGTACGATTGCAGACATGGCACGCATCGGCGCTCGGCAGATCCTCAACCTGGTGTTGGACGACGGTTCATACCGGTCCTGGGACGGGGCGCCGCTGAAGTCCGCGCAGGTCGATGCCGTTCCCGGCTACGCCGACTCGCTGGCGCGCGCCGCGGAGAAGTCCGGTGTCGACGAGTCGGTGATCACCGGGGAAGGAACGCTCGAGGGCCGGCGCGTGGTGATCATCGCCTGCGAGTTCGACTTCCTCGCCGGCTCCATCGGCATCGCGGCCGCCGAGCGGATTGTCGCCGCGATCGAGCGCGCCACCGCCGAGCAGTTGCCCATCCTCGCCTCCCCCACCTCCGGCGGCACCCGCATGCAGGAGGGCACCATCGCCTTTCTGCAGATGGTCAAGATCTCCGCCGCCGTGGCCGAGCACAAGTCCGCCGGCCTGCCCTACCTCGTCTACCTGCGCCATCCCACCACCGGCGGCGTCTTTGCCTCCTGGGGATCGCTCGGGCACGTCTCCGTCGCGGAACCGGGCGCGCTCATCGGATTTCTCGGACCGCGGGTCTTCGAGGCACTCTACGACGCCCCGTTCCCCGAGGGCGTGCAGGTCTCGGAGAACCTCGCTGAGCGAGGGATGATCGACGGCGTCCTGCCGCCCGAAGGCGTCCGCGACCTCACGTCCCGCGCCCTGCGGGTGCTGTGCCAAGACCCGCCGGCCGTCGACGAGCCGGGGCCGCACACCGAGGACGCGCACGCCGGGCCGGTTGCGGGAGGGACCGCTGCGGGAGGGGCAGCGGCCAGCGTTGCTGCCAGGGAGGGCGACACCGCGACTAGTGCCGCCGCCGAGCGCCCCGACGCCTGGGACTCCATCACCCGCTCCCGCCGCGTCGACCGGCCCGGCGCCCGCGACTTCCTCGCGCGCGTTGCGCCCGACCGCGTCCCGCTCTCCGGCACCGGCCAGGGCGAGGACAGCGGCTCCCTCCTGCTCTCGCTGGCCCGCTTCCGCGGCCAGTCCGCCGTGGTGCTGGCGCAGGACCGCGACGCCGAGATCCACGAGAACCCGCTCGGCCCCTCCGCCCTGCGCTCGGCCCGCCGTGGCATGCGCATCGCCGCCGAAATCGGCGTCCCGCTGGTCCTGCTCATCGACACCCGCGGCGCGGCACTCTCCCGCGAAGCGGAAGAAGGCGGCCTGGCCGGCGAGATCGCCCGCAGCCTGTCCGACCTCGTCACGCTGCCCACGCCCACGGTCTCGGTGATCCTCGGCCAAGGCACCGGCGGCGGCGCGCTGGCACTGCTGCCGGCGGATCGCGTGCTGTGCGCCCACCACGGTTGGCTCGCCCCGCTCCCACCCGAGGGCGCCAGCGCGATTCTGTACCACTCCACCGACCGGGCCGCCGACGTCGCACGCTCCCAGGGCGTCACCTCCGCCGACCTACACGACGCTGGGATCGTCGACGTGGTGGTCCCCGAACTGCCCGACGCCGCGGACGAGCCCGACGCGTTCTGCGACCGCATGGCCGACGCCGTGGCCACCGCCCTGGTGGAGGTGCGTCGGCGTCCCCCTGAGCGGAGGTATGCCGAGCGGATGTCTCGCTATCGGGAGCTCGGCCTGCGATTAGAGTGAAGCCCGTCACAGGGTCGCGCGAGATGGTCGGCGGCCGCATCCGGAGCATGTGAGGGGTACACGCCATGACGGACATCACCGCCGACACGGCCACCGGAGCGTCGGCCTACGCCGCCGCCTACGAGCAGTCGATCACCGACCCGGACGCGTTCTGGCTCGACGCCGCCCGCGACATCGACTGGACCACCCCGCCCACCCGCGCCGTGGACGGCAGCCGCGCACCCTTCTACTCGTGGTTCCCCGGCGCCGAGCTCAACACCTGCTACAACGCTGTCGACCGCCACGTCGAGGCGGGCCGCGGTGACCAGCCCGCCTACATCTGGGACTCCGCCGTCACGGGAACCACCGAGACCATCACCTACTCGCAGCTGCAGGAGCAGGTCGCCGCGTTCGCCGGAGCCCTGGCCGCCGAGGGCGTGAGCAAGGGCGACCGCGTGGTGATCTACATGCCGATGGTGCCCCGCGCCGCGATCGCCATGCTCGCCTGCGCCCGTCTCGGCGCCGTCCACTCCGTGGTCTTTGGCGGATTCGCCGCGCCCGAGCTCGCCATCCGCATCGACGACGCCCGCCCGAAAGTCCTCGTCACCAGCCACGGCGGCATCGAGCCCACGCGCAAAGTGCCCTACTTCCCCATGGTCACCAAGGCCCTCGAACTGTCCAGCCACACCCCGTCGACGGTCATCGTGGCGCCGCGGCACACCGAGTTCCCGGACGAGACGCTCCCCGAGACACCGGGCGTCACGTGGAGTTACTGGGACGACGTCGTCGTCGACGTATCCCCCGCCGACCCCGTGCCGGTCGCCGCCACCGACCCGCTCTACATCCTCTACACCTCCGGCACCACCGGCATGCCCAAGGGCGTCGTGCGCGATAACGGCGGTCACGCCGTGGCCCTGGCCTGGTCCATGTGGAACATCTACGGCATCCGCCCCGGCGACGTGTGGTGGACCGCCTCCGACGTCGGCTGGGTGGTGGGCCACTCCTACATCATCTACGCCCCGCTGCTGGTGGGCGCCACCTCCGTCATCTACGAGGGCAAGCCCGTCGGCACCCCCGACGCCGGCGCGTTCTGGCGCGTGGCGTCTCAGCACGGGGTGTCCGCCCTGTTCACCGCCCCCACGGCCGTCCGCGCCATCCGCAAGGAGGATCCCGAGGGGTCCGAGGTCGCGAAGTACGACCTCTCCGCCATGCACACCCTGTTCTGCGCCGGCGAACGCCTGGACCCCCACACCCACCAGTGGGCGACCAACGTACTGGGCAAGCCCGTCGTGGACAACTGGTGGCAGACCGAAACCGGCTGGCCCATTGCCTCCAACCTCCGCGGCCTCGACCCCATGCCCCTCAAAGCCGGCTCCCCCACCGTCCCCGTGCCCGGGTACGACCTCGTGGTACTCGACGGCCAGGGCAACGAGCTCCCCGCTGGCGAGGAAGGAAACCTCGCCATCCGCCTGCCCATGGCGCCCGGCACCCTCGCAGGACTGTGGAACGACGACGAGCGGTTCCTCTCCTCGTACATGTCCGCCTTCCCCGGCTACTACTCGACCGGTGACGGCGGGTACATCGACTCCGACGGGTACGTCTTCGTGATGGGCCGGACCGACGACGTGATCAACGTCGCCGGACACCGCCTGTCCACCGGGTCCATGGAAGCCGTGATCGCCAAGCACCCCGCAGTGGCCGAAGCGGCGGTCATTGGTGTGCGCGATGAGCTCAAGGGGCAGCGGCCCGTCGGATACGTGGTGCTCAAGGCCGGCGAGGTGCGCGATCCCGAGCAGCTGCGGGCCGAGCTCGTGGAGATGGTGCGGCAGGAGATCGGCGCCGTGGCCACCTTCCGCGACTGCACCGTCGTGCAGGGACTGCCCAAGACCCGCTCCGGCAAGATCCTGCGCAAGACGATGCGGCAGATCGCCGACGGGCAGTCCGACGTGCCCGTGCCGTCAACTATCGAGGACCCGGCCGTGCTCGATGCGCTGGCGCCGTTCCTGCGGGGCGAGAAGTAGCGCTCGCCCGGTGCCGCGGTGGCACCGCGGTGGCGCAGCTCGGCCGCCGCTCGGAGCCGGTCGGCCGCCGCTCGGAGCCGGTCGGCCGCCGCTCGGAGCCGGTCGGCCGCCGCTCGGAGCCGGTTGCAAGACATCGCCGGCGGGTTGCCTGACATCTCGAACGAGAATCAGCCGGTTTTTCGCAATTGAGGTCTTGCCACTGCAGGGGGATGTCTTGCAGCCTGGCCCGAGCATCCGTTTTCACTGTTTCGGCGTCACACTGCGGCCCGGACACGACGGCGCCCCGCCTCCGTGAGCGGAAGCGGGGCGTCGAGGCGACCCCGGGGCCGAGGCGATCAGGCCTCGAGGAGGTCGATCACGAAGATCAGCGTCTTGCCGCCCAGCGGGTGCAGGGCCGAGGACGTGCCGTAGGCCTTGTGCGGCGGGATGGTCAGCTTGCGGCGACCGCCCACCTTCATGCCCGGAATGCCCTCCTGCCAGCCCTGGATCAGGCCGTTCAGCGGGAAGGTGATGGACTCGCCACGATCCCAGGAAGAGTCGAACTGCTCGCCGTTCTCAAAATCCACGCCCACATAGTGGACGGTGACGTTGCCTCCGGCGACGGCCTCATTGCCCTCGCCCACCGTGATGTCCTCAGCGACGAGCTCGGTGGGTGCGGGACCCTCGGGCAGGTCGATCTCGGGCTTCTCCATGGTTACTCCTCCTGGAGTTCGGGGGGTCGGCGGGCGTGACTCGTGCCTACCGATAGTGTTCTCCGCCCGGCGGTGGCCGGTGGAAATACTTGTGCGGACGAAACTAAACGGTCCGGAGACGACAAACGGGGCGGCGCGCTGGCCGCCCCGGTCATCGGGCTGAAGATCAGCGCTGGCCGATCGGGGTGAAGTCGCGCTCGGTCTCTCCGATGTAGACCTGACGCGGACGATTGATCTTGGTGGACGGATCCTCGCGCATCTCGCGCCAGTGAGCGATCCAGCCCGGCATGCGGCCGAGGGCGAACAAGACCGTGAACATCTCGGTCGGGAAGCCCATCGCGCGGTAGATCAGCCCCGTGTAGAAGTCGACGTTCGGGTACAGCTTCCGCTCGACGAAGTAGTCGTCCGCAAGGGCCGTCTCCTCGAGCTTCAAGGCGATCTCGAGCAGCGGATCGTTGCTCTGCGACAGGATGGCGTCCGCGTGCTTCTTGGCGATCTTCGCGCGCGGGTCGTAGCTCTTGTAGACGCGGTGACCGAAGCCCATGAGCTTCACACCGTCGACCTTGTTCTTCACGCGGTCCATGTAATCGGTGGCGTCGCCGCCCTCCGCGTGGATCCGCTCGAGCATCTCGAGAACAGCCTGGTTGGCGCCACCGTGCAGCGGACCGTACAGCGCGTTGATGCCACCGGTGATCGAGGCGTACAGCGGCGCCTCCGACGAGCCGACCATGCGGACGGTGGACGTGGAGCAGTTCTGCTCGTGATCCGCGTGCAGCAGCAGGAGCATGTCGAGGGCCTTGACGACCTCGTCCGTGAGCTCGTACTCCGGCCCGAAGGTCATGCGCAGGAAGTTGCCCACGTACCCGAGCGAGGCATCCGGCTCGATGGCCTCCTTGCCGGCGCGGATGCGCTGCGTGGCGGCGGCGAGCGTCGGGCCACGGCCCAGCAGACGCGCGGTGGCCAGGTCGACAGCCTTGGGATCGTCAATATCCAGGTCGTCACCATGGGTGCCGAACAGGCTCACACCAGCGGAGAACACCGGCATCGGATGCGTATCCTGCGGGAACGCCTGGAGCAGCGGCTTCATGGCCTGCGGCAGGGCGACCTCACCCATGATCCGGTCGGTGAACTCGGCGAGCTGCGCCTCGGTGGGATCCTCACCGTAGATCAGCAGGTACGAGGCCTCGAGGAACGACGACTTCTCGGCGAGCTGCTCGATCGGGTACCCGCGGTGCCGGAGAATGCCCTGACCACCGTCGATGTAGGTGATCGACGAGGTGCACGACGAGGTGTTGACGAACCCCACATCCAGCGTGGTCATACCCGTCTCGGCCAGCATCGGGCCGAGCTGGACGGCGTCGCTGCCGCACGTGGCATCCACAACGTCGAGTTCCAGCTCACCGCCGGGATACGACAGTGTTGCATTGCGGTCCGAACCGTTCGAGCCTGCGGTCACGCGATTACCTCTCCGACGACTGGTCCCGGCGGACGACTCCCGCCACGAATGTGCTGTGACACAGCCTACCGCGAGGTCCACCACGCTTACGAAGGGTCCCTAGCCACGGTCCCCCCACGAACCCGGCACGCTCCCCTGCCCGACACGTGTCAGCGTCACGTCCGCAGCAGTTCAGGCGTATTTCAGGGCGGTCTCAGGGGAACGGTCGACGAGTCGCGGAGCATCGCGAACATGTGATCGCGACTACCCTCGCCCGCGTTACGGGACTACCCTCGCCCGCGTTACGGTTGGAGTCGGGTGACCGACCATTCACCGTCCGAGAGCTTGCACTCCACACGGTCATGGAAGCGGTCGCGGCCGCCCTGCCAGAACTCGACCCGCTCCGGAGTGAGCAGGTAGCCGCCCCAGCGATCCGGCATCGGCACCTCGTCCGCCGCGCTCACACTCACCACGCCGTCGCCGGAGAACCGCTCCGCCGCCTCGGCGTACAACCGCTCCAGTTCCGCGACCGACGCCGCCGGACGCGACTGCTCTGACGCCCACGCCGCCACCTGCGACCCCCGCGGACGCGTGCGCCAATACGCGAGGGACTCCTCCCTACTCAGGGGATGGCAGGGCCCCTCCAGATGCACCTGCCGTTCGACCGTCAACCACGGAAAAGTCACGGACGCGAAGCCGGACGCGGCCAGCTGGGAGCCTTTGCGGCTCGTCGTCGTCGTAAAAAACCTCACCCCACGCTCGTCCGCGCCCTTACACAAGACGGTGCGCGTCGACGGACGTCCCTCCGGGGTGGCGGTGCCCAGCACCATCGCATTGGGCTCGCGCACCCCGCGGCGACCCGCCTCCTCCAGCCACGCGGCGAACAGGGGCAGCCACCCGTCCGCCAGATCAGCCACGTCCAGGCGCTCGTGCTGGCCGTACCCGACGCGCATCGCATCGAAGTCGGCCGGCTCGAGGTGCGCGGCGTGATCGAGGTGCGCGGCGTGATCGAGATGCGCGGCATGGTCGAGGTGCGCGGCGTGGTCGTGGGACGCAGATCCGGGAGCCTGATCCTGCACGGAATCCTCCATAGCCGGAACGCTACTCCGGCGGATTGACCGCCCCGACTACCATGGGGACGACATATCCCCCGACAAGGAACGGCCACCCCACGCATGAGCGATCAGCTGCCCACCATCCCCGCCGACCTCAAGCCCGCAGACGGCCGCTTCGGCTGCGGCCCGTCCAAGGTGCGCCCCGAGCAGATCGCCGCCGTGTCCGACGCCGCCACCTCGGTGATGGGCACCAGCCACCGCCAGGCGCCCGTCAAGGACGTCGTGGGACGCGTGCGCGACGGCCTGTCCTCCCTCTTCTCCCTCCCCGAGGGCTACGAGGTCGTGCTGGGCAACGGCGGCACCACCGCGTTCTGGGACGCCGCCGCCTTCGGCCTCGTCCGTGAGAAGTCCCTGCACCTGACCTACGGCGAGTTCTCCTCGAAGTTCGCCAAGGTCACCGGCGCCGCCCCGTTCCTGGGCGACCCGATCGTCGTGTCCTCCGAGCCGGGCACCGCGCCCGCGCCCGTCTCCGACCCGTCCGTCGACCTCATCGGCTGGGCCCACAACGAGACCTCCACCGGCGTCATGCTGCCCGTCACGCGTCCGGCCGGCTCCGAGAACGCGCTCGTCGCGATCGACGCCACGTCCGGCGCCGGCGGGCTGCCCGTCGACATCGCCGACACCGACGTCTACTACTTCGCCCCCCAGAAGTGCTTCGCCTCCGACGGCGGGATCTGGGTGGCCATCATGAGCCCCGCCGCCCTCGCGCGCGTCGAGGAGATCAAGGCCTCCGGCCGCTGGTGCCCGGACTTCCTGTCCCTGCCCACCGCCGTGGACAACTCCGCCAAGAACCAGACCTACAACACCCCCGCCGTGGCGACCCTGCTGATGTTCGCCAACCAGCTCGAGTGGATGAACGACCAGGGCGGCCTCGACTGGTGCGTCACGCGGACCGCCGACTCGTCCTCGCGCCTGTACGACTGGGCCGAGAAGTCCGCGTTCGCCACCCCGTTCGTCGGCGAGCCCGCCCACCGATCGCAGGTCGTGGGCACCATCGACTTCGACGACAAGATCGACGCCGCCGCAGTGGCCAAGACCCTGCGCGCCAACGGGATCATCGACACCGAGCCGTACCGCAAGCTCGGCCGCAACCAGCTGCGCGTCGGCATGTTTCCGGCCATCGACCCCGAGGACATCACGCAGCTGACCCGCAGCATCGACTACGTGGTGGGCGAGCTGTCCTGAGGTGAGCCACTGGGCGTGACGCTTCGGCGTTGCGCCGGGACCGGCCCGGTCGAGCGAATCAGCCCGGCCGGGCCCGGCTCGTATGGGGTGCCGAACCGGCGCACGGGGTTCCCACACGCCACACTGGACACACCAGTCGCGACATCTGTAGTTTTCCTCTGGTCGTCCGGCCCGTCCGCGTGTCCGGTGTACGCCACTGCCCTACCATGTGCTCCAACGCCCAGGCCCCTTGCCGTACACCACTTGAGGCGGCAGCGGTGCCACACGCAGTCAGGAGGCGGCATGCGGAAGTTGAGGATCATCGGGGTCAACGCCGAGTCATCGCAGGTCGAATGCGAGGACCGGGACTCCGGCGAGAAGTACTCACTGCCGCTCGACGACCGCCTCCGTGCCGCGGCGCGGGGCGAGTTCCTCGCCGACACCGGAGCCGGCCGTCCACCCGTGACCGGCACGCTGCGTCCACGCGAGATCCAGGACCGCATCCGGCACGGCGCCTCCCCCGAACAGGTCGCCTCCGACGCCGGGGTTCCACTGTCCCGCATCGAGGGCTTCGCCGTTCCCGTCCTGCTCGAGCGCTCAAATGCGGCAGACATGGCGCGCGGAGCCCACCCGGTGATGCCGGACGGCCCGTCACTGGACACCCTCGACGACAAGGTCCACGCCGCCCTCGACACCTGGGGCATCGACCTGGACCTGGTGAAATGGGACGCCTGGCGCGAGCGCGGCACCGGCTGGATCGTGCGCATCTCCTGGCCCGCCGGCCTGTCCGACGACGCCCACGCCACCTGGTCCTTCACCCCCGATTCCCACGGTGGCTCGGCCCGCCCCCTGAACGAGGAGGCCGAGCGCATCCTCGACCCGTCGCGGTCGACCCCCCTGCGCACGGTGGCCTCGCAGCCCGAGCCTCCCGCGTCGCCGCCGCCGATCCGTTCGGTGCCCGCGCCGACGCCGATCTCCGCCGACCGTGCAGGTAGCCCGGATCGCTCCGCCCCGGTTGGTCCCGCCGCCGTGCCGCCCGCACCTGCGTCGCAGTCCCCCTCGGGTCCGGCCGGCATCCCCGCGCCCGTCCCGCCGGCCGCGATCACGCAGCCGGGCTCGGTCGCCGACGATCGCCGCGCAGACGGGGGCCGCGCCGACCAGGGCTCCGATCCGCGCCGCTCCGACCAGGGCTCTGATCCGCGCCGCTCCGGCCAGCACCGCTCCGACCAGGGCGCCGACCCGCGCACCGGCCGCCGCGGCTCCGGACTCCCGGCCGCCCTCGGCGGGATCGACGGCGCACTGCCCTCCTCCGCCGGCGCCTCCGGTGGCCGCGCCGGCGACCAGGTCCGCGACGGGGTCCGCGACAAGGCACCCGGCGCGCAGTCCAGGAAGGACGCCGACGCGAAGAGCACCGACGTCGACGACGACTTCCTCCAGCCCACCCCCAACGAGCCGGAGCGCAAGCCGTCGTCGCGCCGCCACCCGACCATGCCGTCGTGGGAGGACGTCCTCCTCGGCGTTCGCAGCAAGGACGACTGAGACTGACCATGGGCCGCCACGTCGCAACGTTCTGGTACCTGTCCACCGACAATCCCTCTGCGCTGTTCACCTCTGGCACCAAGTCCGACCCCGGCTTCGCCCGCCGCCTCCTGTCGCGGCTGCACCCCACGGTCACGGTCGCCTCGCTCGGCACGTTCCCGCTCAACCGCTCGGCCACGGCCGGCCCCGGCGAGATCTATATCGGCTCGTTCCCGGGCCTGACCGTGGTGCAGACGCCCCTCGACGGGCCCGTACTCCCCTCCAAGACCGATGATGTGTGGCTCCGCCTCGTCGAGGCCCCCGTCGTGCTCGCGTTCTCCCACGACCCGGAGACCGGTGTCCACGGCTTCGCACGCTGGGAATCCGGCGAGCTGGTGCGCTCCTTCGCCGCGGCGGATGACCGGATCGTCGAGGACGAGGGCATCCCCCAGCCGTTCGAACGCCCGTATTGGGCCGGCGAGTTCCCCCTCGAGGGCGCCGACGACAATCCGCTCGCACTCCCCTTCTCGTCGTCGTCGCTCTTCCACGCCGCACACCGCGCCTGGCTGGACTTCGACCTGGAGCGTGGCGGCCTGGACGTGCCCGTCGACGGTTTCGCCACGGACGGTCGGCGCGAGGTCCGGCAGCACACGCCGACCGGTCCGGCGTTTCACCTGGCAGGGATCCCGGGGCGGGCGGAACGCAATGACGCCGCGCGGCGCGAGGCCGGCGACGCCCCCGACGATGTCGCGGGGGACTCGCCCTATTACGACGACGACTACGAGCGCCTCCCCTCCACCGCCCGCCGCGTCTCGCGTCGCTTCTCCCGCGACTCTGGCGCCTCCGGCGATGTCGACGGGTCCGGCGAATCCACGCGCGACAGACTGAAGTCCGGCGCCGGCCAGCTCGCCAGCCGGTTCGGTGGCATGGTCCGGCGAGGCGCCGACAGGCTCCGCGAGGCCCGCGAGGCCCGCCGCGCTGAGATGGGCCCGGTCTGGGCGCCGGACTCCGACCCGGGCTCGGCAACCCCCTCGCCCTCTACTACCGACGCGCCGTCTGCTGCCGACGCTCCCTCCGCTGCGGACGCGCCGGAGGACCCCGAGACCACATGACCGTCGGCAAGTCGGTCCTGCTCTTCGCCCTCGCCGCGCTGCTCGAGATCGGTGGCGCGTGGCTGGTCTGGCAGGGCGTCCGCGAGCACCGCGGCTGGATCTGGATGGGCCTGGGCGTTCTCGCGCTGGGTGCCTACGGCTTCGTTGCCACCCTGCAGCCGGACGCGAACTTCGGGCGCATCCTCGCGGCGTACGGCGGCGTCTTTGTGGCCGGCTCTTTGCTCTGGGCCATGGCGATGGACGGCTTCCGCCCCGACCGCTGGGACATCACCGGCGCGCTCCTCTGCCTGATCGGCGTCAGCGTGATCATGTACGCGCCCCGCTAACGCGGCGGGTGCGGCGGACGCGGCGGACGCGGCGGACGCGGCGGACGCGGCGAGATAATCTGTCCAACCCCACGCCGCCCATCTGATTCCACTGCGCCTCCGGGGACCGGATTCCGCCGCTTCGGCAGCACCTGCTCCTGCGCCGGTACATGACGCGCCAGCGTCTACACCGCGCCCGCGCAGACCCATCAGCAACACACCGCGTACACAACCTGCGTGCTCAGTTCACCTAGAACTCGATCCGGATGTTGCGGAGCACGTCCTCGTTCTGGTCTTCGCAGTACTCGTAACGGCCGGCAGCTCCTTCGACGCCTTTGCCTGTCTCGTCGATCGAGCGCACCAGAGCGCTGTCTTTGCTGGCGAGCGATCGGACCATGGCCCGGAAGGGGCCAGCGGCCTCGCCGGGAAAGCCTGGCTCGGCAGTGCCAGCATCGGTTCGGGTTGAGGCCAACTGGGCGGAGGCGTCTTCTGCTGAGGAGGTGAGATTCTGACCGTGCGAGCGAACTGTTCCGGATTTGACGTGGAGCGGACCCGGTCCCATGGGTTCCTTTCGTGATCGTTAGTCGACCTCACCAGAATTGGTGCGGAGCAGCGTCTATGGCGATGTTAACCTTGCTTTCGGCTAAGGGGGGATGCGGGCGTGGGATTGTCGTACGGGGAGATCACACGGTGGAAATCTGCGGACGCCGAGACCCTTGCCACCGCCATGACCTCCAGGGTCACCGCGCTTGAGCACATCGAGGAGGATCTCCGGTCGAACTCGGATTGGGGTGCTTCGTGGTCGGGTTCTCAGGGTGAACAGGCAGCCTCCAGTTCGATCACCAGGCTCGGCGACGTCGTGACGGATCTGGCTGCAGAGGCCACAGCGATCCGGCGAATCGCCTCCCACGTAGCCGACGGGGTCAGCGCGCTTCACGAGATCATCGTCGGAGTCGAGACTTTTGCCGCCAAGTACTCGTTCTCGATCTCCGACAGCGGCACCCTGATCGACCTTGCTCCGGGTGTTGATCGGTCCGACGACGAGGAGGCGCTGCGTAAAGCTGCCCGGATCGATATTGAGCAGACTGTCTCCGAGATCGTGGACAAGGGCCGATTCCTTGAGCGCGACGCCGCCGATGGCCTGTCGCGATACAACGAGGGAGCTACCGACGATGGTGGCGCCACGTCCGTTGACGAAGCCGTGCGTTCGCAGATGAGTGTGGAGGAGCCACCGCCAGCGGGCACGAACCCGTACCACGTCAATATCTGGTGGGAATCGCTGTCCGCTGACGAAAAGGAGCAGGTCCTCAGGCAGCGGAGCGACGCGATCCGCAACCTTCCCGGTATCGACTCCACGACCAGGGATTCGCTCAACCAGGATGCGCTAGCACAGGACATCTCCGATGCCGCGGTTACGGCGGAGGAGTCGCGCCGCGCGTACGACGACTTCCTCGAAAAGCATCGAGGACTTATAGGCGGGCCCGGTGCCGGCCACCTCAGAAGCGACGCCCGCGACCTGAAGGAAAAGGCCGAGAAGGCGGAACGACACCTTACGGAGCTCAACCGACTGAACCGTGCCCTCGATACTGACGATGCACTTCTTTTGGAGTACGACGACTCGCACCCACAGCTGCAGGCCGCTATCGCACTGGGGAACCCAGACGAGGCGGATAATGTCGCGATCACCACTCCCGGCTACACGACCAACGTGCACGACAGCGTCAGCGCGATGGTCAGCGATGCCGAAGGGCTTCGAAAAACCACCAGACGCATCGATCCCGACAGCGCGACGTCGACGATTGCGTTCATGGGATACCAAGCGCCCCAGGATGTGGTGAAGTACGGCGATTTCCGGGTGGCCACACCGCAGGCCGCCGAACTCGGTGCCACGTCACTGTCCGACACCGTTCGTGGGGTGCAGGCCGCCAACGGCGACCCGGACCTGAATCTGTCGCTCATGGGTCACTCGTACGGGTCGACGACCGCGGGAATCGCCGCCCAGCAACTTGCAAACGACACCGTGACTCCCGTGGACAGCCTCACTCTGTATGGCAGTCCTGGAGTGCCAGATATGGCTCCACAACTGGACAAGACCGAGCTCGAGTTGCTCAAGATGAATACAAACAATCCTCTCTACAACCCGAATCAATACGCTGACCTCGAGTCGATGGGCCTTGATGAGTCGCGGGCGTTCTACATGGAGAACGACGGTGACATTGTTTCGGGCCCGATCGGCGGAATCGGCCAGGCCACCACACTCGGACTCGGCAACAGTCCGCAGAGTTGGGGAATGACAGAACTATCCACCGAGACCGCGGAGGTAACGTACCCGAACGGTATGACCGAGCAGCGGTACGACTGGGAAGGCCACGAAGCGGAAATGCGGAAAACAGATCCGGGCTACAAGGTCGGCGCGCATAGTGCGTTCCCCAAGGAACTGACGACGTCCCAGTTCAACCTCGCAGCCGTTGTTGCCGGGTATCCGGAAAACGCGATCCGATGAGGCGGACAATCATCGCGCTGGTGGCGGCAACGCTGTGCGTGACCACGGCCTGCGCGGACACCGGCACACACACAGATCCTCCACCGGATGGGACCCCGATGAGCAGGCCACAACCATCGCTCGATGAGAGCGTGTCCACGCTGAATGCCTCGCTGGATGCACTGGCGAACGTCCTGCACCAGGTCATCCCCCCTGAAGCCTGGGAGCCGAGTGGCGACGGCGCCCGCATCGGATGCGATGAGGAAAACCACGGACGCTATTCCGGTCCTCAATACCTCGCTCCCGGACACTACATTCCGGCACAGACATGGCCACAGATCGAGTCCACGCTGGCCGAACACGGATTCCTGCCAGCATCGTCCATGCCACTTGAAGGCGGCAATGCCATGGTTCAATTTATGAACGACTTCGGCGACATGGTCACCGTCTCGTCGATGGAGGCCACCGCCAAGGGCCGCGGCGGCAGTAGCTACGACGGCGAGACCAAGTGCCGCGAGGGCTTGACCCGCGAGCCACGCCGGTAACCACAGGACACAAGCCTCCGCTCACCGGTCCCGTCCATGACGCAAGGCACACACACGCCCGTGGTCAGCCCACCAGATCGGACACAAGACGTAGAACGTCAAGCCCCAGGTTCTACACCCACCCAGAACCGTCAACAGCACACCGCGCAACCGACCACCGAATGCATGGGCGTCGCTGCCGCGCCACCCCGCCGCCACGCACACGAGTCCGCGCCCAGATCGTTCAGCTCGTCGATGAGCGCCCGGAGTTCGTCCTCGTTGCGCCCCAGCCGGTCTAGGGAGTGCACAAGCACCCGGTCGCCATTACGCACGTACTTCATCATTTCCGTGAGTGCGGGCCGGTTCCGGTCACGCCCGCTGGCCTTGTCGGTGAACGTCTCGTCAACCGGCACGCCGTCGAGCTGTCGGGCCTCGCTCTGGTCCACCGTGCTCACCCGGATGTATCCGACACGCTGACCCGTCATGCCTTCCCCTCACCGAATCGTCAGGTTGAATACATGACCCCACTTTGATTTCGTCAACAAATGCGACAGATGACCCTAGGTTGACGCAACCTTCGGGTGCGGGCGCCTGTCCATTTGGGGCTGCCCGGACTCGGGCCGCGAGTCAGCGCCCGCGCGCCCGCTCGTAGAACGCCACCGCGGCCGCCGTCGCCACATTCAGCGAGTCAGTGCCGTCGGTCATGGGGATCGCGGCCCGCACGTCGCACGCAGCCATCGCGTGCTCGGTCAGCCCCGGCCCCTCGGCACCCAGCAGAAATGCGACCTTCTCCGCGTCCACGGCCCGGGCCAGCGGAGTGTCGGCGGCAGGAGTGAGAGCCACCGTGCGGAAACCCTGCTCGCGCAAGTCCTCGAGCGAGCGTTGCCAGGTGGTGGGGGTGCCGGGCAGGTGCGCGAACGGCAGGCGCAGCACATGCCCCATCGACACACGCACCACGCGGCGGTACATCGGATCGCCGGCAGATGCGCCGAAGAGGACGCCGTCCACGCCGAGCGCGGCGCAGTTGCGGAAGATGGCGCCCAGGTTCTCGGGATCGTTGACGCCCTCCAGCACCACGAGTGTGCGTGCGCCGTCGACCACCGACTCGACGCTCAGCGGCTCGGGACGGTGCGCGGCGGCCAGGATGTCGCGGCTTGATTTGAACCCGATCACCTCGCTGATCAGGTCTTTCGACGCCCGGAGGTACACGGCGTCCCCGGCCCGCTCATCGGCGTCCCAGCCCTCGGCAGAGGCCTCGCGGCGCAGCTGCTCGAGCCGCATGTCGGTGCCGAGGATCACGTGGGGGTCGAACCGGGAGAGCAGCATGCGGCCCACCACGTACGTGCCCTCGGCGATCACGAGGCCGCGACCTCCGGGCAGGTCGGGCCGACGGTCGGAACGGTTGAGGTCCCGCAGGTCGTCCAACGCGGGGTCGGCGGGGTCCGTGACGTCTACGACGCGCATGCGGGCGCCTCGCGGGTTCGGAGGGTCACGGCGCGAGTCCGGGGGTTCACGTCGCGGGGCTCGTCACTCGACGGATCAGGCCAGCACGTCGGTGATCGGGCCGATCGCGAAGAACACGACGAACGCAATCGCCACGATCCACAGGATCGGGTGCACGGTCTTGGCGCGGCCGGTGGCGGTGGCCATCACGACCCAGGCGATGAACCCGATCCCGATGCCGTTGGCGATCGAGTACGTGAACGGCATGGCGACGATCGTGAGGAACGCCGGCAGCGCCACCGCGAAGTTGGTCAGGTCGATCTGCGTGATCTGCGAGATCATGAGCGCACCGACGATCACCAGCGCGGGCGCTGCGGCCTCGACCGGCACCACCTCGTACAGCGGCGTGAAGAACATGGCGAGCAGGAACAGGCCGCCGGTGACGATGTTCGCCAGGCCGGTGCGGGCACCCTCGGCGATACCGGAGGCCGACTCGAGGAAGACCGTGTTGGACGACGACGACGTCAGACCGCCGGCCACCGCGCCGAAGCCCTCCACGACCAGCGCGGCCTTCATATTGGGCAGGTTGCCCTTGTCGTCCATGAGCTCGGCCTCTTTGCCGAGGCCGGTGAACGTTCCCATGGCGTCGAAGAAGTTGGCCAGCAGCAGGGTGAACACGAACAGGCCGGCGGCCAGCGGGCCAATGCGGGTGAAGGCACCGATCAGGTCGGCCTCGCCGATGAGCGACAGGTTGGGGATGCCGCCGAGCGAATCGGGCAACTGTGGGACGGCCAGGCTCCAGCCGGTGGGGTTGGGCTCGCCGTCGACGAAGGACGGCCCGGCGTTGGCGATCGCCTCGACGATGACGGAGACGATCGCGGTCACCACGATGCCGATGAACAGTCCACCGCGGATCCGGCGGGCGACCAGGATGCCGCAGAGCAGGAGGCCAAAGACAAAGACGAAGGTCGGCCAGGACGCGATCGAGCCGTTGATCCCCAGGCCGACGGGAACGGTGGTGCCGGCGGCGTCCGGGATGCGGCGGACGAAGCCGGAGTCCACCACGCCGACCATGGCGATGAACAGGCCGATGCCTACGGCGATCGCCGCCTTGAGCTCCGGCGGCACGGCGTTGAACACGGCGGTGCGGAATCCGGTGATCGCCAGGATCACGATGATGATGCCCTCGATCACCACCAGGCCCATGGCCTCGGCCCAGGTGACCTGCTGGGCGATGGTCACGGCGACCAGCGAGTTGATGCCCAGGCCGGTCGCGAACGCGAACGGGTAGCGGGCGATCGCCCCGAACGCGATCGTCATGACGCCGGCGGTGAACGCGGTCACGGCGGCGATCTCGACGATCGACAGCTGGTTACCCTCAACGTCGGTCCCGGATCCGAGGATCAGCGGGTTGAGGATGATGATGTAGGCCATCGCGAAGAAGCTGACCAGCCCACCGCGGATCTCGCGGGACACCGACGAGCCCCGCTCGCTGATCTTGAAATAGCGATCGAGCGCACCGATCTGGGCGGGGGGCGTGGAGGCGGCCCCGGCGGTCTGCGTCATCAGACGACCTTCCTGGCGAGGGATGAGGAACCGCTACAGAGTAACCCTGTCCGGGCCTGCGGTAGCGTTTCGGTCATGGAGGACGAGTCGATGCAGCCGCGTGAGCAGCCGCGTGAGCAGCCGCCGCACCGTCCCGAGCAGGCCCTCGGGTCGCTGCGGGGTGAGTCGACGTCGTCGTCGTCACACTCCACCCACCCCGATGACCCGGGTGCGATGCCCCCCGGACGGTCCCCCGACGCGGCGGAGATTTCAGCCCACTCACAGGCACCCGCCGCCACTCCCGGCGCCGCGCCCGACGCGGATCCCACCGCCGATCCCGCCGCCGAGGCCGCCCATCCCGGCACCACCATCGAGCGCGCCGTGCCGCCGATCCCCACCTACCTACTGGACCCGCGGCCCATCGTCCTGATCGGCACGCTCATCTGGACGCTCGCGCTGCTGGGGAACATGCTGTTCTTCGACGGCGACATGCGCACCGTGATCCTGTGCGCGGTCGGCGTGGGCGTGGGCGCCATGGGGACGGCGGTGTACGCGCTGCAGCGGCGGGCCGTGCTCCGCGGCGCGAAGGGTGCCCAGGTCGGCCTGGACTTCGACCAGCCATAGCCCGCCTCGTCAGCTGCTTCGCGCCGGCCCCCGTCGCGGCAACGCCCGTCTGCCCCCTGACCTGCCCCTTCTCACCCACCCCTTGACGCGTAGGAAGTTTCCTACATATCTTTGTCGGCGATGCCACGAAGACTCAAGACCAGCGCGCTCGACGAGGTCTTCGACGCCCTCGCCAATCCCACGCGCCGCGACCTCCTAGACCTCCTCCTCGACCGCGACCGCACGGCCGGCGAGTTGGCCGACGAGTTCGACATGTCCCGCCCCAGCGTCTCCGGGCACCTGCGCGCGCTGCGCGAGGCGGGGCTGGTCGAGGAGCGGGCGGAGGGTCGGCATCGCTACTACCGGGTCTCGGCGGCGCCGATGGCCGGCCTCGTCGACTGGCTCAGCCCCTACGAGCGGTTCTGGCGCGGTCGACTGTCGGCGCTGGGTGACGTCCTGGACGAGATGGACGACGACAACGACAACGACAACGCCTCCCAACCCGGCAGCACTGCCCGCCGCAGCGACATTTCCCCACCCGACACCGACCCCCGCCCCGGCGCCACAAACCACAAACCCAGCACTACCTCCCACCCCGAGAAAGGCTCCCCCGCATGACCAAGAACCACGAGAACACCGACCCGACGAGCACAGATTCGACGAGCACGGCGGACGCAGACGCCCAGGACCCGACGCGCGTCGAGGTGGACCACTTCTACCCACACCCGCCCAGCAAGGTGTGGCGCGCCCTGACCACGCCTGAACTGATGGAGAAGTGGCTGATGCCGACCACCTTCGCGCCCGTCGTGGGCCACCAGTTCACCTTCACCGCCCAGCCCATCGAGGCGACGAACTTCTCCGGGAAGATCGCCTGTGAGGTGCTGGAACTGGTCGACGAGGAGCTGTTGAAGATCAGCTGGACCGACGCCGAGAACCCCGGCGCCACCGACTGGACCGTCAGCTGGACCCTCAAGCCCGAGGGCGCCGGCACCCGGGTGTTCCTGCTCCACGACGGCTTCGATGCCGACGACGAATTCCAGCAACTCTCCCGCAAGTTCATGGGCGGCGGCTGGGCAAACCACATCCCGCGCGCACTCGGCGACGTGCTCGAGGGCATGTAAGACCACCTCACGAAGAATCCGTCGCCTCCAGACCATTGACAGGCGCCGGATTCTGGCGCATATTTAAGCAATCGACTAATTAAGGAGGTATCGAAATGGCCCGGGCCGATGATCCGCTGTCCCGCGTGTTCCAGGCACTCGCCGACCCCGTCCGGCGGGGAATCCTCGAGCGCCTGTCCACGGGCCCGGCGACGGTCGGTCAGCTGGCCGAACCCTTTGAGATCAGCGCGCCGGCGATCTCGCAGCACCTCAAGATCCTCGAGGCCGCGGGGCTCATCGAACGCAGCACGCACGCCCAGTGGCGGATCTGCTCACTGCGTCCCGAGCCCCTGGACGAGGCCACTGCCTGGGTCGAGCGCAATCGCGCCCTCTGGCAGGACCGCTTCGACCGCCTCGACGAGGTGCTCGCCGGACTCCAGCGCGACCGGAACCAGTAACCGTCACCTCACGAGAAGGAGCCATCATGTCCACCCCGCAATTCACCATCACCCGCACCTTCGACGCCCCACGAGACCTGCTCTGGCAGGCCTGGACCGACCCGACGATGGCCGCAAAGTGGTGGCACCCGCACGAGGTCGTGGTGCCCGAGGAGTCCGTGGAGATCGACCTCAAGGTCGGAGGCCGCTACGCCTACCTGATGATCGACCCCACCGGCGGACGCTGGCCCACCGCCGGCGAATACCTGGAGATCGACGAACCGTCACGCCTGCGCTTCACCTGGGGTTCGCCCGACGACGAGCCCGACGCGATGCCCGTCATCACCGTCGACCTGGCCGAGACCCCGGACGGCAAAACGGAGATGACGTTCCACCTGCTCGGACTCGACGCCGACCCGGATGCCGAGCACGGGGTGTTCGGCGGCTGGACCGAGGCGTTCGAGGTCCTCGACGAGGTGCTCGCCGCCAGCTGAGAACGGCAGGCCCGCAGGCCGAGGCCCGTCAGGCGTCCTGGTCGGGCTGCTCGGCCGCCGGGGCCTCGGCGCTCTCCGCAGCCGGGGTTTCGGTGGCCGGAGCTTCCGTAGCTGGGGCCTCCGCGGCAGCGGCCTCGGCGCTCTCCGCGGCCGGGGTTTCCGTCGCCGGGGCTTCTCCAGCCTCGGCCTCGGCGCGCGCCTTGGCGGCGGCCCGGAGCTGCTGCGGGAGCACCACCACGTCCACGGCGGAGTCGTCGTACGCCTCCGGGATCTCCGACGCGGTGGACTTGGGCGCCTCGACCGAGGAATGCGCGCCGCAGCCGTACTGCAGGTGCACCACCTGGCCATCGGCCGAATACTCGTTGGCGCACACCCCGAACATCCTGCTCAGCTGGCCCTCCAGCGGAAGGAGGAAACCGCAGGTGTGGCAATTGTGCTTTGCACTGCGGGCGATCTCGGAATCCGGACCACGCTCGGCCGCCCACCGCTGCGCCGCCATCGCCCGGCCCTCCGGGCTCAGGTGCTGCTCCCGGCCGAGGCCAATGGGACCGGTCAGCTCGTCGAGGCGATCATCTCCGGTGAGGGTGTGACCGGGGACGAGCCTCTCGTCGTCGTCGGACGGGGGTAGCAGATCCCCCGCCCCCAGGTCACCGGCACGGACACGCTTCTCCCACGGCACCCACTCGGGCGCGACCAGCGCCTCGTCGCCGGGAAGCAGCGCGATCTCGTCGACTGTGAGCTCGCCGCCCGGCACCAATGCCAGGACACAGGCCCAGTACCACCCGCGGTACCCGGTCAGATCGGCGACGAAACGATGCGTGGTGGTGAAATCCTCCTCCACGACGGAGCCGAGGTACTCCCCCACACCGCTGCCCGCGAACTCCGCGATCGCCCGGCGGGCCACCTCGGAACCTTGCGCCAACTGCTCCCGCAGCGCGGCATCGAAGCCCGACTCGACGCCCTCGCCTGCGACGGCGGACGCCTGGCCAGCGCCCTGAGCGCCCGCCTGCTGATCCGTGCCTACCTCGGTGTTCACCCCTCCCATTATGCGCATCCGAGGACCAAGGTCACGTTCCGACCCGTTGTGCGGCATTCTGTGCACATGCGCGCAGCCCTCCGACCCGTCGCCCCGCTCGTCCTCTCAGTGACGCTGCTGGGCTCCCTCGCCGCCTGCTCACAGGGCGACCCCTCGGGCGGGACACCCGCCGCGACGGAAGGCGACACGGCCCTCGCGTCGTCGTCGATGCCCGCCGGATCCTCAGGCACCGGATCCTCGGGCACGGGGTCCTCCGGCACCGAGTCCTCCGGCACCGGGGACGGCGGCGTCACGGTCGGCCCCGACGAGCCGCAGCCGGCCCGCGGCACCGTCGACGTGGTCCGCGAACTCCCGCACGACCCCTCCCTGTTCACCCAGGGACTCCAGGTGGTCGACGACCAGATCTACGAATCCACCGGCCAGTACGGCCAGTCCCAGGTCCAACGCCGCCCACTCGCCGGCGGCGAGCCCACCGTCTCCGTCCCGATGGCCGACGACGAGTTCGGCGAGGGCCTGGCCGTCACCGACGACACCGTCTGGACCCTCACCTGGCGCAAGCAGGTCGCCCACGACCGCGACCCGCAGACCCTCGAGGTCCGCCGCGAAGTGCCCTACGAGGGCGAGGGCTGGGGCCTGTGCCACGACGGCGCACGCCTGGTCATGAGCGACGGCTCCGACACCCTCACCTTCCGCGACCCCGCCACCTTTGAGCCCACCGGCACCGTCGCCGTGACCGCCGGCGGCACCCCCGTCCAGCGACTCAACGAGCTCGAGTGCGTGAACGGCGCCGTCCTGGCGAACGTGTGGATGACCGACGAGATCGTGCGCATCGACCCCGCCACCGGCGCCGTGACCGCGATCTACGACGCCTCCGCGCTGCAGCAGCCGCGCCCCGCCAACCCTGACGCGGTGCTCAACGGGATCGCCGCCCTGCCCGGCTCGGAGAACGTGCTGCTGACCGGGAAGCTGTGGCCGACGATGTACGAGGTGCGGCTCGTTGGCTGACGCCACCGGCAATCACACCGACCCGCAGGCAGGAGCGTCGCCGGCGGGTGGTCCCTCACCCGCTCCCGGCCCCGGCCGCCGCGCCTCTGCCGCCGTGCGCCGCGGCGCGCGGCGCGTGTTCCACGCCGACGGCGCCGACCGCTCCGGCCTCGCGCCCCTGAGCTACGCCACCGTCGCCAACTTCGCCTGCGACGCGATCCTCGCCGTGGCCCTGGCCAACACCCTGTTCTTCTCCGCCGCCACCGCCGAGTCCCGCGGCAAGGTCGCCCTCTACCTCCTGGTGACCGTCGCGCCGTTCGCGCTCATCGCCCCGGTGATCGGACCCGCGCTCGACCGCCTGCGCAGCGGCCGCCGCCTCACCGTCTCCCTCACCTTCTCCGCACGCGCCGTGCTGGCGGTGATCCTCGCGCTGAACTTCGACTCGTGGCTCCTCTATCCCCTGGCGCTGGCGATGCTCGTGCTGTCCAAGACGTTTGGCGTGGTCAAGGCGTCCATCACGCCACACGTCCTGCCGCCGGCGCTGGACCTCGTGCGCACCA
Source organism: Dietzia sp. NCCP-2495 (assembly GCF_026011735.1). Taxonomy (GTDB): domain Bacteria; phylum Actinomycetota; class Actinomycetes; order Mycobacteriales; family Mycobacteriaceae; genus Dietzia. The sequence continues at coordinate 32,728 of NZ_BRVN01000015.1, forward strand.
ACTCGCGGCTGACGATCCTCGGGCACGTGTGCGGCAGCGTCGTGGCCGGCGCGCTCGCCGCGGGCGTAGCCTGGCTCTGGGATTCCCATGCCGCGCTGTGGCTGCTCGCCGCGGTGGCGCTCGTGGCCGCGTACGTCGCCATGACCATCCCCGCGCACGCCGAGGCGTCCGCCGACGAGGAGTCCGCCACCCTGCGGATCCAGCGCGGCTCCGGTCGTGCCGTCGCCCGCGGCCTCAAGGCCGTCCTCACCCGCCCGCTCGGCCGCACCGTCCTTGCCACGTTGTGGGCGGAGTCGATGATCCGGTTCATGACCGGCTTCCTCACCCTCTTCCTGGCGTTCGTGGCCAAGGCGCAGGAGAACGCGTCGGCGATCGAACAGGCCGGGCTGCTGGCGATCGCGGGCGCGGCCGGCGGCATCGGCACGTTCGTCGGCAACGCCGTGGGCGCGCGCACCGAACTCGGCCGCCCGTCCCGCATCGCCACCTATGCCGCCGGCGCGTCCCTGTCGACCGCGATCGTCGCCGCGTTCCTCGGCACCATCTGGGCGGCCGCCGCGTTCGCGCTCATCGCCGCGATCGCCAGCGCGCTCGGCAAGGTCGCGCTCGACTCGTCCATCCAGACCGACATCCCCGACGCCGCCCGCTCCTCCGCCTTCGGCCGCTCCGAGACCGCGCTGCAGCTCGCGTGGGTGTTCGGCGGCGCGCTCGGCGTGCTGCTGCCGCCCGACTTCACCGTCGGCTTCTCGGTGGTCGCGGTCGTCGGCGCGCTCATGTTCGCCCAGTCCCTGCTCACCGCGCGCGGAACGACGCTCGTCCCCGGCCTGGGCGGGAACCGGCCGCGGTTCCCCGGCGGGAGCGCGGGGCAGTAGCGCTGGGCGCGCGCCGCGCCGTGGTACCGGGGCGCGCGGCCGTCCCCGGCGGCTGCGCCGATCCCCCATTTAGGGACGACGACGACGAGCGCGGCACAATGAAGCCGTGAGCTCCCGCAACGAATCCGAGTCGACCACCCCCCGCGTCCGCCCCGTCACGTGGGCAATCCTGGCGTGGATGCTCATCATGATCGCCGCCATCCTCGGCGCGTGGCAGGGATCGGAATCGCGGTTCGGCGCACTGCCGAAGATCACAGTGGCCTCCGACAGGGACTCCGTCTCGGCACTGCCCTTCACCGCCACCGACCTCGACGGCAACTCCTTCACCAACCCGGTCCCCGAGTTCACGGTCACCAGCGAGCACACCCTGACCGTCCGGCTCTCACCCGAGCTGGTCGAGTCCACGCTGAACGTCTTCGAGGTCCGCTCCGGCGGCACGAGCGAGTACACGGTCGAGGCGGGCAGCAAGAACCAGCTGCTGATCCCCGTGACGACCGAGGAGCAGGGACGCATCGAGGGCCTGGCCGTCCGCTCGGTGCCGCTCGTCCTCGACGCACAGGGCGAGACGTCGATCCTCAACGGCGAGTGGTCGGTGGCGTTCGTCTACGAGGACTGATCGCCTCCTCGCTCTGACCGACGCCCGCCGCTCCTCTACCCGGCCCCCGCACAAACACCTCGGCCGGCCGTCCCAATTCAGGGATCGGCCGGCCGAGTGTTGTGACCGTGGTGGTCGGGATCAAGCAGTTCGGGTCAAGCAGTTCGGGTCTAGCTGTCCAGTTCGGGTCTAGCTGTCCAGTTCGCGCGCGACGGCACGGAGCACCGAGGCGACGCGTCCGGCGATCTTGGTATCAGGACGACGACCACGACGCAGCTCAGGCTGGACGGTCGACTCGAGCACCTTGATCATGTCCTCCACCATGCCGTGGAGCTCATCGGCCGAGCGGCGGGGGCCACTGCGCGGGGTGCGCTCCTCCGCGGTGGGAGCGGCGGGCTCGTTGTGCACCACCACTCGCAGGGCCTGCGGACCGCGACGACCGGAGACCATGTCGAATTCCACGCGCTGGCGCGGTTTGAGGGTCTCGACGCCCGCCGGCAACGCATCGGCGCGTACGTAGACGTCCTCCCCGCCCTCCTGGGACAGGAAGCCGAATCCCTTTTCCGCGTCGTACCACTTGACCTTGCCGCTGGGCACCGCGATCCACCTCTCGACCGGGGCGCGTCCTCGCGCCTCCACGACCTGTTCTGAAGCCTCGACAATACCTGTGAGCACGAGATCGTCCGCGTTGGTACCCGCTCCGTCCGGGGCGGTACCCTCGCCCTGTGACCTCCGACGATCAGCGAGATGACAGCAGCCTCGACCCCTGGGCCCCCGCCGCGGACGCACAGACTCCCGCCGGGGCCCCGCCGGCGCAGGCCCGGCCTCGCCGACGCGGACTGTTTATCACGGCGATCGTGATCTTCGTGATCGGCGTCGTCTTCACGATCATCGCCGCCGCAGCCCCGTTCATCCTCGGGCGGGACGCTCCCACGATCCTGTACCTGGCCGCGATGCTGTCCACGCCGGTCGGATTCCTTCTGGGCCTGCTGTACGCGATCCTGGGGTCCCGCCCGCCCAAGGTGTGACTGATCCCACGACCTGTGCGATTTCCCAGGTAACAGCCAGATAACGACTTGGCGTTGCTTATTGTGCGACCTGGTTTTATTTCGGAATGGTGACGATCCGGCATCGAACCGCTACTCTTTGCTGCAGACTCGTCAGCGAGTTGGCATCGGACGCATAACCGAACTCCGCCCTGCGGCCGATGCAACCAAGAAACCAATTCCGGGCGGAGACGGGGGACCCGACAGGGCCCACCACGGGCCCGGCGGCCGGAAGGTCGCCTTGGGGTGAAGCCGCCTGGTGCGGCCGGACACACTCGTCCGAACCCGACAGCTCACCTCGTAGGCACTGAGTGAAAAGGACTGACGCGTACATGACCTCGTACACCGGACGCCACCGCGCCGCCACCACCACCTCTGCGTCGAAGACCGCCGTCAAGGCCGTCATCGCGGGTACCGCCTTCTCGGCCGCCGGCCTGGCCTTCGCCCCGGCCGCCAGCGCCGCCCCGGATTCCGACTGGGATCGTCTCGCGCAGTGTGAGTCGGGTGGCAACTGGGCCATCAACACCGGCAACGGCTACCAGGGTGGCCTGCAGTTCTCGCCGAGCACCTGGGCCGCCTACGGTGGCACCCAGTACGCGCCGACCGCCAACCAGGCCACGCGTGAGCAGCAGATCGCGATCGCCGAGAAGACCCTCGCCGGCCAGGGCTGGGGCGCATGGCCCGCCTGCTCGGCCAAGCTCGGCCTGAACTCGGCGCCGACCCCGCGCGACCTGAGCAACCCGGAGCCCGCCCCGGCCCCGATCGCCCAGGAGACCCCGACTGAGGAGGCCGCCTCGGCTGCCGACCACGCTGCTGCGCTGCACGCCTACGCCGAGGCCCGTGGCGTCGTCCTGCCGATCCTACCCTCCTACGAGGCCAACCAGGACGCGGTTGACGCTGCCTACGCTGCCAACCAGCAGCTCGTCGACGACTTCTTCGCGACCCACGTCAACTGATCACCCGGTTGACGACTCGCATCGGCCGCTGACCGGCCGACCGCACAGTCGCCCACGACACGACCCCGGACCTCTCGCCTCACGGCGGGAACCGGGGTTGTCTCGCATTTGAGCGGTGGCCTCCGCTCAGCCGCAACCACGCACCCGCGCCTCCGCCGTCGCGTGGCGCCGTCACCTCCGCGCATTCGCTCCCACACCGTCGCTCCGGCGCTGTCACCTCCGCGCATTCGCTCCCGCGCGCACGAGAAAGGGCCGCCACTCCCTTATCGGAAGTGACGGCCCTGCCTGCTAAAGGTCGGCGCCGCGTCAGGCCTTGACGGTCTTGTTGACCCTGGTCACCGGGTGGATGTACCCCAGTCGCTCCTGCGGGAGCGGGAAGCGCTCCTCGCCGAACGGCGAAAGTCCACCCGCGACCAGCGCGGCGAGTTCGGTCACCGGGTGCTCGCCGAACGAGGCGTCGGGCCATCCCGGGTTGTCATAGGTCAGTTTCTTCTTGGCAGCCACGCTTCGCATTGTCTCACCTCGCGCGGGTTTAGTCAGCAACTGGGTCGATTACCTGCACCAGTGCTCACCCCTGCCTCGCGCCGCTCCCCCGCAAAGCCTCGCGCCGCTCCCCCGCAAAGCCCGGCGCTGCTCCTCCGCAAAGCCCGGCGCTGCTCCTCCGCCACACCCGGACCGCCAGCCCCTGCGTTTGGTAGACATCTGCTGCGAGAATCTGCAAATTCTCGCAATTATCGTCGACCAAACGTCGCTGGACCTCGCACCCGCCGACGAACCCGCACCTGCGCATCCGCACCCACGCATCGGCACCCGACGCACGCGCGCGCCGACGTCATTAGGCTGGGACGGATCATGTCGACCTCCCGCGCCACGTCCCGCCCCAGCGCCGGCGATCCGGGCTTCCCCGCCTGGCTCGCGGGACTGTCCGACGACGCCCTCGTCCGCCTGTGCACCCTCCGCCCCGACGTCGCCACACCCGCCCCGGCCACGCTCGACGTCCTGGCCTCGCGCCTGCGTCTGCCGGCGTCCACGGCGCGGGCGTTGGGCACGCTGACCTGGCCCGAACTGCTCGTGCTCGCCGCAGCCGCCGCGGTGGGCGCCGATTCCGGGGCCGTCCCGGTGGGTGCGCTCGCGGGACGCCTCGAGGTCGACGACGACGAGCCCGCCTTCCACTCCGCCCTCACCCGACTCCGGGATCTCGCTCTGCTCTGGGGCGATACCGATCATGTCCGGATGGTTCCGGTCACCGCGTCGGCCATCGCGACGGCACCGGTGGTGGCGCCTCATCCGGGCGAACCCGCGGGGCCGACGCTCGAGAAGGCGTGGGCCGGACTGTCCGCACCGGCGTCGGGGATCCTCGAGGCGATCGCCCGTGGCCGGTCACCGGTAGGTGCGCTGGGTGCCGACGCGTCGGAGTCCGTCCGCTCCGCTGCCCGGGAGTTGGCCGACGCCGGGTTGGCCGAGGTCGTCTCCACCAACACCGCCTCCACCAACACCGCCTCCCCCAACACCGCCTCCGCAGGCACCTCCAGCAACGCCTCAACCGGCGCCTCCAGCGCCAACGCCTCCACCGGCGAGTCCGTAGTCCCGCGCGCTCACGCCCTCGACCGCGCCCGCCACGGAGCCCGCGCGGCAGGCTCCACGCTCCTGCACCTCCCCACCTGGGCTGAGGCCACCGCATCCAGCGGCAGCACACGCGGCGCCAACGCAAGCAAGGCCTCCGGGGGTACCGCAAGCAAAGCCGCCGGCGGCTCGGCGAGCAAGACCAGCGGGTCCGCCACCAGCGCGGACGCGTCGGGAGGCGTCGCCGCGCTCGATCTGCTGCACCGCTGCGACGCCGTCCTCACCGCCCTGTCCACGGTCCCCTTGGCCACGCTCAAGGCCGGCGGCGTCGGCGTGCGCGAGATGCGTCGCCTCGCCAAGGCCTCCGACCTCGACCCGGACGAACTCCCCCTCCTGCTCGAGGTGCTCGCCGCCGCCGGGCTCATCGCCGTGGGCGACACCGACGTCGCCGACATCGCCTACGACTCCGTCTGGGCCCCCACCGAAGCAGCCGACATTTGGTCCGCCCGCGAACCCGCCCGACGCTGGGCCGAACTCGTCCTCGCCTGGTGGCAGATGCCCCGAGCGCCCTGGCGAGTGGGCGCCGAACTCGAGGGCGGTGGCACCGTCCCCGTCCTAGGCGACCCGATCGGCCCGCCCCCGACCACCGAACGCACCCGCGTCCTGGGCGCACTCGCCGCGCTCGACCCCGCGGCCGAGCCCGGTGACGCAAAGCTGAACGAAGCAGTCCGCTGGTTCTCCCCCCTCTGGTTCTCGCGCGCAGGTGCCACGCCCGTGACCGAAACGGTGGCGGAGGCACGCAGGATGGGCCTCGTCGTCGTCACCACCGCGACAAGCGCCGCCAGGCTTTTGGCCGGCAGCACCGGTTCCCCGCTCGGCGGTGTGGCTCCAGGCGCGGGCGTCGGTGGTGTGGCTCCAGGCGCGGGCGTCGGCAGTGGGGCTCCTGGCGCGGGCGTCGGGACCGAGGACACCGGCCCCACGGTCGAGGACCTCGAGCCGATCCTCGCGGCCGCGCTCCCCGAGGCGGTCTCCGAGGTGATCGTCCAGGCCGACCTCACGATCCTCGCGCCCGGACCGCTCGTGCCCGACCTCGCCGCCGAATTCGCGCTGCTCGCCGACGTCGAATCAGCCGGCGCCGCCACCACCTACCGCGTCACCGAGACCTCGCTCCGTCGCGCCCTCGACGCCGGACGCACCGCCTCCGGACTCCGCGACCTGCTCGCCCGCACCTCGATCACGCCGGTGCCGCAGTCGCTGGACTACCTCGTCGAGGACGTCGCGCGGCGGCACGGCAGGCTGCGCGTGGGGACGGCGATGTCGTTCCTCCGCTGCGATGACCCCTCGCTCATCGCCCAGGTCCTCGGCTCCCCCGCCGCCGACAGTTGCGCGCTGCGAATGGTCGCGCCCACCGTGCTCATCTCGCAGGCCCGGCCCCTCGACCTGGTCGAAGCCCTGCGCGAGGACGGCTACGCGCCCGTCGTGGAGGACACTTCCGGCTCGGTGGTCGCGCTGACCAGGCCCGTCGCCCGCGTCCAGCCGAGCCCGACCCGACGCACCCCGCGCATCCCCGCCCGTGTGCCCGGACCGGCCGACCTGCGCGCCGCCGTGACGGCCATGCGCGCCAACGACCGCGTGCGCTCGGCCCGCAGCGGCGGCTCCGGCTCCGGCTCCGACGGCGCGGGTGCGTACACCGGAGAGGCCGCTATCGCCCGCCTGCACGAGGCCGCCTCCACCGGCACCGCCGTGACCGTGTCGGTGGTCGACGCCCAGGGCCGCTCGACGGTGCGACTGGTGGTGCCCGCCTCCGTCGGTGGGGGCCGGATCGAGGGCATCGAGCCCGACACGGCCGAGGCCGTCACGCTGCCGCTGCACCGGGTGATCTCCGTGGCAGACGTCGACCCGACGCGCTGAGCGTGAGCCTGCGGCCGTCGCCAGCGGGGCGCGGCTGCTCTGTGCGGCTGCGTGGCTGCGTGGCTGCGTGGCTGCGCGCGGTGAATCGCGGTGGCGCTAAGCCGGTGCGCGCGGTGAATCGCGGCCGTAGACCGGGAACCCGCAGCCCCGCCGGCGACGCAGCTGCGGGAAATGCCCGTCCAACCCGACGACGCCCATCCGATTCGTCTAAACCCATGGAGTTCCATAGGCGTAGGCGAATTGGATAGGCGTCGTGGGGTCCGGTTGGCGTCGTGAGGTCCGATTGGCGGCGTGGGGTCCGATTGGCGGCGTGGGGTCCGATAGGCGGCGCTGGGTCCGGTTGGCGTCGGGAGGTTGGGCGGGTCATCTGCGGGTCGAAGCGGCGGCTGCTCAGGGCTGGCCCGAGCGCAGGCCCCCAAGTGCTGGCCAGAGGCCCGACACGATGCCCGACCCGACGCGGCCCGCGATTTCCAGGACAATGGACAAGTCGGGCCTCGGCTGGCCCGGCGGATGCGTTTTCAAGGAGGCCAGTTGTGAGTGGTGGACCGCTTATCGTCCAGTCCGACAAGACAGTGCTGCTGGAGATCGACCACGACCAGGCCGACGACGCCCGCCAGGCACTGGCCCCGTTCGCCGAACTCGAACGCGCCCCCGAGCACGTGCACACCTACCGCATCACCCCGCTCGCCCTGTGGAACGCGCGCGCCGCCGGCCACGACGCCGAGCAGGTCGTCGACGTGCTGATCACCTACTCCCGGTTCCCGGTTCCGCAGCCGCTGCTGGTCGATATCGCCGAGACCATGGACCGCTACGGCCGGCTCCAGCTGGTCAAGAGCCCCGTCCACGGCCTGACCCTGGTCTCGCTCGACCCCGCGGTGCTGGCCGAGGTCAAGCGCCACAAGAAGATCAAGCCCATGCTCGGTGCCGACATCGACGCGGACACCGTGGTGGTGCACCCCTCCGAGCGCGGCCGCCTCAAGCAGGAACTGCTCAAGGTGGGCTGGCCCGCCGACGACGTGGCCGGATACGTCGACGGCGAGGCCCACGAGATCGCGCTGTCCACCGAGCAGGAGGAGTGGGAGCTGCGCGACTACCAGCAGATGGCCGCCGACTCCTTCTGGGCCGGCGGATCCGGCGTGGTGGTGCTCCCCTGTGGCGCCGGCAAGACCATGGTCGGTGCCGCCGCGATGGCCAAGGCCAAAGCCACCACCCTCATCCTGGTGACCAACACCGTCGCCGGGCGGCAGTGGAAGCGTGAGCTGCTGGCCCGCACGTCGCTCACCGAGGACGAGATTGGCGAATACTCCGGCGAGCGCAAAGAGATCCGCCCGGTCACCATCGCCACCTATCAGGTGATCACCCGCAAGACCAAGGGTGTGCACCGCGCGCTGGAGCTCTTCGACTCCCGCGACTGGGGACTGATGATCTACGACGAGGTGCATCTTCTGCCCGCGCCCGTGTTCCGGATGACGGCGGATCTGCAGAGTCGTCGTCGTCTCGGTCTCACGGCGACCCTCGTCCGCGAGGACGGGCGCGAGGGCGACGTGTTCTCCCTCATCGGCCCCAAGCGGTACGACGCGCCGTGGAAGGACATCGAGGCACAGGGCTGGATCGCGCCCGCCGAATGCGTCGAGGTGCGCGTGACGCTCACCGAGAACGAGCGGATGATGTACGCGACCGCGGAGAACGAGGACAAGTACAAGCTGTGCTCGACCGCCCGCACCAAGATCCCCGTGGTCAAGAAGATCCTCGCCAGCCACGAGGGCGCTCCGACGCTGGTGATCGGCGCCTACCTCGACCAGCTCGAAGAACTCGGCGACGAGCTCGACGCGCCCGTCATCCAGGGCTCCACCAGCAACAAGGAGCGCGAGAAGCTGTTCGACGCGTTCCGCAACGGTGAGATCTCCACCCTCGTGGTGTCCAAGGTGGCGAACTTCTCGATCGACCTGCCCGAGGCCAGCGTCGCCGTGCAGGTCTCCGGCACCTTCGGCTCGCGGCAGGAGGAGGCGCAGCGGCTCGGTCGGCTGCTGCGCCCCAAGTCCGACGGCGGGCAGGCGCACTTCTACTCGGTGGTCTCGCGCGACACCCTCGACGCCGAGTACGCCGCCCACCGCCAGCGGTTCCTCGCCGAGCAGGGCTACGCGTACCGGATCGTGGACGCCGACGACATCCTCGGCCCGGAGATCCCCGAGGTGGGCTAGTTCCCCCGAGGTGGCCAGGTCCCCCAGGGTGGGCTAAACCCCGAGGAGGGCTAATTCCCCCGAGGTGGTCTGAGGCGGCATGGGGCGCCGGTGCAGGCCACGCGGCATGACTCTCGTGCCCCACCGACGACGGCCACGCGCGGGGTGTCGTATCCGCCTGGGATACTGGTGCCCATGGCCGCCGATCGCACCCCCCGCGCACCGCACGAGCAGTACCGACTCACCGACATCCCCGTGGATGACGCGTGGGTCCGCAAGCACAACGAGAATCTCTTCGAGGTCCGCCGGCTCCAGTGGTCGGCCGCGATCCTCGGCGTGGTGGTCCTGGCTGCCGGCGTCGCGACCGTGGTGCTCTCCGGCATGGCTTCGTGGGGCTGGATCGTCGGCGCCATGGCCGCGCTCTTCGCACTGGGTTCTCTGGCGATGATCGTCTATATCCCGCGCAAGATGGGCTCGATGCAGGAGAGTTACGCGACGTCCGAACTCGTCCCGGCGATCATCGCCGACGTCCGGCCGCGCGGCCTGACCCTGCTCGCGCTGGTCGACCGGGCCGTCGACCGCCGGGCCGGCAGTCTGCCCGCGCTGACCGTCCGGAGCTGCGAGAAGCTCGAGGGTCACGACGTGAAGGTCGGCGAACGCGTGCCCTGCGTGGCCGTGGTGGGCAATCGCAGCGCCCGCAGCACGGACAACACCTACCACTTCATCTCGCCGATGCCCGTCGCCTGGGCCACCTCCGACAAGGCCGTCCTGCGGCGGGTGGAGAAGGAGATCCCCACCGGCGAATGGGAGAAGCTCCGGCAGAACATGGACCGCTACGACGAGGTCGCGGCGCTTCCAACCAACGTGCTCGACCTGGACTGAGCATCCGGAGTCGGCCGCCGCCCACGCGCCTGCACACGCCCCCGGCCGCGGTGTGAAATGAACGTCACAGACCCGTGATCCACCGCCACAGAGCCGCAACACGGTCTTCCTAGCCTGATCCGCATAGGCCAGAAGGAGGACCCTCAAATGAGTGAGCACATCGTCGTCGTCGGACACGGGATGGTCTCCCACCGTTTCGTCTCCACCCTCGGCTCGCGGTACGCAGGCGCCGACGTCACCGTCACGGTGATCGGCGAGGAGGCCGATCCCGCCTACGACCGGGTAGGCCTCTCGGCCTACGTCGGCACGTGGGAGCGGCCGTCCCTCCACCTCGAGGACGCCCGCCACACCGCCGACCCGCGCGTCACCGTCCGCTCGGGCCTGAGCGTCACGGCGATCGATCGCGGCGCGCGCACCGTCACGCTCGGCTCCGGTGAGCAGCTCACATACGACACACTGGTCCTGGCCACCGGCTCATACGCCTTCGTGCCGCCCGTTCCCGGCCACGACCTGCCCGGATGCCACGTCTACCGCACGCTCGACGATCTGGACGCCCTCCGCGCCGACGCCGACCGCGCGGGCGAGGGCGCCCACGGCGTGGTGATCGGCGGCGGACTGCTCGGCCTCGAGGCCGCTAACGCACTCAGCGAGCTCGGCCTGCGGCCGCACGTGGTAGAGCGTAACGACCGGCTCATGCCCGCCCAGGTCGACGGCCGCGGCGGGGCCCTGCTGTGCGACCTCATCGGCGACCGCGAGATCGACGTGCACCTGGGTGTGGTGAGCACCGTGATCGAGCCGGGTGACGCCGGCGTGCGAGTGTCCCTGACCGGAGCCGACGACGACAACGAGCCCGCCACCACCGTCATTGACGCAGCCCTCGTCGTGTTCTCCGTCGGCATCCGCCCCCGCGACGACCTCGCCCGGGACGCCGGACTCGAGGTGGCCGAGCGCGGAGGCGTCCTCGTGGACCGGCGCTGCCTCACCTCGGACCCGCACATCTACGCGATCGGCGAGTGCGCCGCGATCGAGGGCACCTGCTACGGACTCGTCGGGCCGGGCTACGCCACCGCCGAGGTCGCGGCCGCCCGCATCGCGAGTGCCCTCGACGCCGACTCCACCGACGAGGGCCCCGAGTTCACCGGTGCCGACCTCGCCACCAAGCTCAAACTGCTGGGTGTCGACGTGGCCAGCTTCGGCGACGCCCACGCAGCCACTCCGGACTGCCTCGAGGTGGTGGTGGACGATCCGATCGCACGGACCTACTCCAAGCTCGTCATGAGCCCCGACTCCCAGACCCTGCTCGGCGGGGTGTTCGTGGGAGACGCGGGACCTTATCAGCTGCTCAAGCCACTGCTGGGGCGGACGTTGCCGTCGTCGTCGCCCCTGTCCCTACTCACCCCCGCCACCGCCGGCGGTGACGTGGGCGTCGGCGTGGAGTCGCTCCCCGACGACGCGCAGATCTGCTCGTGCAACGCGGTGAGCAAGGGCGACCTGCGCGAGGCGATCTGCGGCGGCGCCTGCGACCTGGCCGCGCTCAAGGGCTGCACCCGCGCCGGGACCTCGTGCGGATCGTGCCTGCCGCTGATGAAGCAGGTGCTCGAGGCCGAGGGGATCGAGCAGTCCACCGCCCTGTGCGAGCACTTCGAGCAGTCGAGGGCGGAGTTGTTCGAGGTGGTGACCGTGACCGGCATCCGCTCGTTCGCCGAGCTGATCCGCCGCTTCGGCACCGGATCCGGCTGCGAGATCTGCAAGCCGACCGTCGCCTCGATCCTCGCCTCGACCAGCTCCGAGCACGTCCTCGACGGCGAGCAGGCCTCTCTCCAGGACACCAACGACCACTTCCTCGCCAACATTCAGAAGAACGGCACCTACTCGGTGGTTCCGCGGATGCCTGGCGGCGAGGTGACGGCCGAGCAGCTCATCGTGATCGGCGAGATCGCCCGCGAGCACGACCTGTACGTCAAGGTCACCGGCGGTCAGCGCATCGACCTGTTCGGCGCGCGCGTCGACGATCTGCCCGTGATCTGGCGGCGGCTCGTGGACGCCGGCATGGAATCCGGTCACGCCTACGGCAAGTCGCTGCGCACGGTCAAGAGCTGCGTCGGCACCTCGTGGTGTCGCTACGGCCAGCAGGACTCCGTCGGCATGGCCGTGATCCTCGAGAACCGCTACCGCGGACTGCGGGCGCCGCACAAGATCAAGATGGGCGTCTCCGGCTGCGCCCGCGAATGCGCCGAGGCCCGCGGCAAGGACGTGGGCGTGATCGCCACCGAGACCGGCTGGAACCTTTACATCGGTGGTAACGGCGGCGCCACGCCCCGGCACGCCACCCTGCTCGCCGGGGATCTGACCGACGACCAGCTGATCCGATACATCGACCGGACCGTGATGTTCTACATCCGTACCGCCGACCGACTCCAGCGGATCGCGCCGTGGCTCGAGGGGCTCGACGGTGGCATCGACCACCTCCGGGACGTCGTGTGTTCCGACTCCCTCGGACTGGCCGCCGAACTCGAGGGCCGCATGGAAGCGCACGTCGCCGGCTACGTAGACGAGTGGTCCGCGGTGCTCGACGACCCCGACAAGCTCGCGCGCTTCGTCTCGTTCGTCAACGCGCCCGGCTCGCCGGACCCGACCGTGCAGTTCGAGGAGCGCGACGGCCGCAAGGTGCCCGTCCTGCTCGGCTCGCCCGCGATGCCGGCGCGGGTCTGACCTCCCGATCCATCCGCTTCCCGATCTATCCGCTCACCGTTTCATCCACCTTCCGTTCCATCCCCGAAGGAGAACCGTCATGACCTCGACACTGAACCCCACCACTGACCTCGACTCGGCGCGCCGCGCCTCGACGTCCGGGACTTCGGCGCCCCTGGGCACCTCGCACCGGTCCTCGGCGCCCCGAACCTCGACCTTCCGCGGCGAGATCCCCGTCTGCCCAGTGGAATCGCTCATCGGCGGCCGCGGCGTCGCCGCACTGCTCCCGGACGGCCGGCAGGTCGCGGTGTACCTGATCGACGGCACCGTCTACGCCGTCTGCAATATCGACCCCGTCGCCCGCGCCGCCGTCATGAGCCGCGGCCTGGTCGGCGACCGCTCCGGCGTCCCCGCGGTCATCTCCCCCATCGGCAAGCAGGCGTACTCGCTCGCCGACGGACGAGGCATCGATGATCCCGAGCACGGGGTCTCCGTGTTCCCGGCCCGCGTCGCCGCGGACGGCACGGTGCTCGTCGCGACCGAGGCCGCGATCCGTCACACCCTCGCGGCCTGAGACCTGGCAGTCGCCTGAGACCCGGCCGTCGTCCTGATCGACGGCCCTCCGCCGGCCCGGCTCAACCCCGCCGGAGCCGAAGAGCAGAGGACCAGCGCACTCCCGCACAGGGTGCGCTGGTCCTCTGCTGATGTCGTCAGATGTTGAGGCGGTATCCGCGCTTGATGACGGTCGAGACCAGGTCGGGCACGCCGAGTGCGCGGCGCAGTCTGCCCACCGCGGTCTCCACGGCGTGCGGGTCCGACCCGTCACCGGGAAGCGCGGCCAGGAGGTCGGACCGGCTGATGCACGCCCCGGGGCGCCTGGACAATTCACGCAGCAACGCGACCTGCGCGGGAGAGAGATCGACCAACTCGCCGTCGAGCAAGACGGACGCTGCGCAGACCGTGAGGTCGTGCCCCGCGATCCGGATCGGGGCGGTCCTGGCCGCGATCTCGTCGGTGGTGTGCCGCATGAGGGACCCGAGCCGCATCCGGTCGGGAGCGGTGAACGGCACATCCAGCTCGGCGAGCGGGGCCGCTGTCACCGGTCCGACGCACAACGTGGCCACCGGGCCGCGCAACGCCTCGAGCAGGTCGTCGTACACGCCGATCGCCCCGGCCCGCTCGAGCACCGCGCTGATCGCCGGCGCCGCGGTGAACGTCACGCCGTCCACTCCCCCGCGCGCGATGGTGCGCACCAGGTCGTCCAGTGCGTCGAGGTCCTCGGGCAGTTCCCAGCGGTAGACCGGCACCTCGATCACCTCGGCACCCGCCTCCCGCAGGCCGTCGAGCAGGAATCGCATCGGATTCCAGTTCGACCCGGACCCCTGCACCTGGACGCAGACCGTCTGACCGGCGACGCCGCGGTCGAGCAGCATCTCCAGCAACTCCGGGCTGGCCTCACTGGCGGCGGAAGCGAACTCTCGCAGGCCGGCGGCCCGGATCGCGCCCGTGGTCTTGGGTCCGCGCGAATAGATCGGGACCCGCGCCATGAGTCCCACCAGATCCTCCGCCAGGCCCCATTCCTCGCAGACCTGCAGCCACCAGCGCATCCCGGCGGCGGTGCTCAGGACCATGATGTCGGCGGGCGTGGACAGCGCGCGCTCGGTGGCCTCCCGGACGATCGAGTCCTCGGCGATGGGGATCATCCGCATCGCGGGTGCGTGGAGCACGGTCGCGCCGCGGCGCTCGAGGAGCGTGCGCTGCTCGGAGGCGCGGCGCGCGGCGGTCACGGCGATCGTCCGACCGAGCAACGGCTGCGCGCCGGCCTGATCGCCGGCCGGATCGCCAGACGCTTCAGCGGCGGGTCGGCCGGGCTCGGATGCGGGGTCCTCTACGTCGGTCACGCCCCCATCATGGCCCACCTGTGTTTCCGCCGTGTTTCACCCGCCTGGCAGGCATGTTGCCCGCCCTCAACTGGCGTCGCGGAGCCAGCCGCAGATCCCCTCGACCGCCGACGCGCACCCGCCGCACCCGGTCCCCGCGCGCGTCCGCTCGGCCAGCCCTGCCTGATCCCGCGCGCCGTCACCCCACGCCGCGACGAGGTCCGATTTGCTCACCCCGTTGCATCGGCACACCACGGCCGCGGCCGGCATGGTCGCCGGCGTAGCTGCCGAGACCGCCTCGGCCCGACCGAGAATCACCGAGACCACGTCGTCGGGCACGGGCAGGGCACTCTCGTACAGCTGGGTCAGCGTGCCGACCGGCTCAGGATGCCCCACCAGCACCGCGCCCACGACCTTCCCGCCCGCCACGTCGACGCGGGCGTAGCGGCCGCGGGCGGGTTCGCTGATCGTGGTGGACTCCACGCGGCAGCAGTCGCACTCGGCCGCGCGGCCAGCGCCCACTCCGCCAACGTCGCCGCCCGCCAGCTCCCCCAACGCCAACTCGCCCAGCGCCACCACGTCGAGCCCGAACGCCTTGAGCCTGGTCACCTGCGTCGCGCCCACATACCGCGCACCGGGATCGTCGCCGGTCAGCCGCGCGGCCAGCACGGTCGCCTGCTCCCACGCGGGGGCCACCACCCCGCCGACGCTGCCCCGGTGTTCGGCGCAGTCGCCTATCGCGCTGATCGCGGGATCGCTGGTCGCGAGCTCGTCGTCGACCACGATGCCGTCGCCCACCTCCAGGCCGGCGTCCCGCGCGAGGTCGGTACGAGCCGCCTGTCCGGCGGTCAGAACGACTGTGGAGGCGACAACGACGTCGTCGTCATCCAGTACCAACCCGCGCCCATCCCACACGGTGGCGCGCACACGCGTTCTCACCCGGATGCCGAGCGCGGCGAGCGCGCGGACCAGCACGGCGCCGGCACCCGCGTCGAGGACGCTGTTCATGGGCCGGTCACGCGGATGGACGACGGTGACCTCGCGGCCCGCCGCGGCCAGTGCGCAGGCGACCTCGAGGCCGATGAACCCGCCGCCCACCACCGCGACCGGACCGGGCGTCGCGGCGAGATGCGCGGTGAGGGCACGGCCGTCGGCGGCGTCGCGGAGGGTGAAGGCGCCCGGGGCGAGGGCTGCGCCGTCCGGACCCACGCTCTCCGCACGCTCCACCCGGATCCCGGCGATCGGCGGAATCCTCGGTTGCGCGCCGGTCGCCAGCACCAGGTGGTCGTAGGCAATGCGCGATCCGTCGGCCAGCATCACCTCCCGCGAAGCCCGGTCAATGGCGATGACCTGCGCGGACGTGCGTAGCTCCACGGCGCTGCGCTCCCACCAGCCGGTCGGCTTGAGCCGCGCGACAGCGGACATCGCCGCTCCGCCCGCCGTGGCACCGCCCGCGTTCGCACCGCCCTCCGCCACCGCGTGCGAGAGCATGATCCGGTTGTACGGCTCGTCGGGCTCGGCGCCGAGGACGGTCACTTCGAGCGCCGCCGAGTCGGGCTGCCCGGCCCGCAACTCCTCGGCCAGACGCGCGGCCGCCATGCCCGCGCCGACGATCACCACGCGCCGCGGCGCCCCAGGCCGAGCCGCACCGGCGGCACTCGCATCGGCCACGGGCCCGGCCACCGTCAACCGCCCCCGAATCACAGCGCCTCGATCCGGACGGCACACACCTTGAACTCGGGCATCCTGCTCACCGGGTCCAGCTCGGGCAGCGTCATGATGTTCGCCCGCCCAGTCCCGCCGAAGTGGAACGGCAGAAAGACGGTGTCGGTGCGCATGTCCTCGTCGAGTCGGACGGCCACCTCTACGGCGCCGCGGCGGGAGACGACGCGGGCGGCGTCGCCGTCGTCGAGCCCGGCCCCGGCCGCCACGACCGGATGCACCTGTACCCACGCCCGCGGCTCGGCGGCGACTAGCTCGGGCACCCGCCGGGTCTGCGCCCCGGACTGGTAGTGCGAGAGCACGCGACCGGTCGTGCCGTACAGCGGGAACGCCGCGTCGGGGGCTTCGGCGGGCGGCCGGACGGCGGCCACGGCGAACCGCGCGCGCCCGTCCTCGGTGGCGAACCGCTCGGTGAACAGCCGCGGCGTCCCGTCCGGCGAGTCGGCCCCGCATGGCCAGTGCAGCGCCTCGCCCGCATCGAGCCGGTCCCACGAGATCGCGGAGTAGTCGGCCTTCCCGCCGGCGGAGGCGCGGGCCAGCTCGTCGAACACCACGCGCGGGTCGACCGGGAACCGCTCCGGTCCGCGATCGAGCCGCCGCGCCAGCTCGCGCCAGATCCACAGTTCGTCGCGCGCGCCGTCGGGCGGGGTCACGGACCGGCGGCGCCGCAGCAGCCTCCCCTCGAGGCTGGTGAGCGTGCCCTCCTCCTCGGCCCACTGCGGCACGGGCAGGACCACGTCGGCCAGCGCCGCGGTCTCCGAGAGCACAAAGTCCGACACCACGAGCATGTCCAGCGCGCCGAGCCGCTCGCGGACCCGGCCCGAGTCCGGAGCGGACACCACCGGGTTGGAGGCGTGCAGCAGCATCGCCGACGGTCCACCTTCCCGCCCCAGCGAGTCCAGCAGTTCGAACGCCGACACGCCCGCGCCCGGGAGCTCCTCCGGCTCGACGCCCCACACGGAGGCGACGTGCGCGCGGGCCGCCGGATCGGCGATGGACCGGTAACCGGGGAGCTGGTCGGCCTTCTGCCCGTGTTCGCGCCCGCCCTGCCCGTTGCCCTGGCCGGTGAGGGTGCCGTATCCGGCGCGGGGCCGGCCCGGCAGGCCGAGTGCGAGCGCCAGTGCGATGGCCGCGCCCACCACGTCGGATCCGTCCGCGTGTTGTTCCGCGCCGCGGGCGGTGAGGACGTAGGCGCCGGCGTCGGCGTCGCGCGCGTCGGCCAGCAGCGCCACGGCGCGTTCGAGCTGCGCCACCGACACGCCGGTCACCCGTTCGGTGCGTTCGGGGAGCCACGCCGCCGCGTGGCCCCACGCCTCGTCGAAACCGGTGGTGCGCGCCGCGATGTAGGTGGTGTCGAGTCTCCCTGCGACGACGACGAGGTGCAGCAGCCCCAGCAGCAGTGCCGCGTCCGTGCCGGGTCGCAAGCGCAGGTGCACGCCGCCGCCGTCGAGTGCGCGCCGCGCTGTGGCGGTGAGCCGGGGATCGGCCACCACCAGCCCGCCGGCGTCCGCGGCGGTGGCGAGGTGCTGGAGGAACGGCGGCATGGTGTCGGCGGGGTTGGCGCCGATCAGCAGGACCGCCCGAGCCGAGGACAGGTCGGAGACCGGGAACGGGAGGCCGCGGTCCACGCCGAAGCTACGGTTTGCGGCCGCGGCGGCGCTCGACATGCACCAGCGGCCGTTGTAATCGATCAGCCGACTGCCCAGCGCGAGCCGGGTGAACTTCCCCAGCTGGTACGCCTTCTCGTTGGTCAGCCCTCCCCCGCCGAACACGGCCACCCCGTCGGGCCCGCCCGTCGCCTGGGCCCGCCTGATCCCCGCGGCGACATGGTCCAGCGCGGTGTCCCAGCTGCACGGCTCGAGCCGGCCCTCGCCGCCGACCCGGAGCAGCGGGGTCTCCAGGCGGCCCGGATGGTCGAGCAGCTGCGCAGAGGTCCAACCTTTACGGCACAGCCCGCCGCGGTTGGTGGGGAACCACACCGGCTCCACGTACGAGCCGCCGTCGGCCTCGGTGACGGTCATCGCGCACTGCAGCGCGCAGTACGGGCAGTGGGTGTGCTCGGCAGGCGTGCCCTGCACTTCCGCGATCGCCGTCATCGACTCACCGCCGGTTCGTCTCCGGTGACCGCGGACCCGGACGACGTTGTCGTCGTCGTCATCACCGACACCTCACCCACCCCGGGCCGGCGCAGGTACACCACCCGGGTGACCAGCGCGGCGATCATGTAGAACACCGCGAACACCACGAACGCCGTGGTGGCCGACCCCGACGCCTGGTACGAACCGCGCAGCGTCATGTTGATCGCGAACCCGCCCAGCGCACCTACCGCGCCGGCGACCCCGATCAACGCACCGGCGTGCGACCGCGACCACGCGGCCCGCTCGGACTCGCCCAGCCCGAGGCCGCGGCTGCGCGCCTCGAACACCGCCGGGATCATCGTGTACACCGAGGCGTTGCCCATCCCGGTCAGCGCGAACAGCGTCAGGAACGCGGCGAAGAACAGGACCAGACCGCCGCCCGACAGGGTGCCGTCGCCGCCCGACTGCAGCGTCGAGGTGTAGACCAGCGCCAGGGTGGTCACGGCCATCGCGCAGAACGTCCAGAACGTCACACGCGATCCGCCGACCCTGTCCGACAGCCGGCCGCCGCCCATGCGCGTGAGCGAACCGAGCAGCGGCCCGAGGAAGGTCAGCTGCGCGGCGTGCAGTGCGGCCTCACCCGGCGATTGCCCGTTCGCGAGGAAGGTCATCGTGAGCATCTGGCCAAAGGCGAAGCTGAAGCCGATGAACGAGCCGAAGGTACCGATGTAGAGGAGTGAGAGCACCCAGCCGTCCTTGTCGCGCGCGACGTCCTTCATGGACTGCACGTCGACCGGCTGGTGCGACAGGTTGTCCATCCGCAGCGCCGCGCCGATACCCGCGACCGCCAGCAGCACCAGGTAGAGGCCGATCACCCAGTGCGGCGACCGGTTGCCGGCCAGCGCGATCACGATTAGCCCCACCACCTGGATCGTCGCCACGCCCAGGTTGCCGCCGCCCGCGTTGAGGCCCAACGCCCAGCCCTTCTGACGCTGCGGGAAGAAGGCGTTGATGTTGGTCATCGAGGAGGCGAAGTTGGCGCCGCCCAGGCCCGCGATCGCGCCGGCCGCCAGGTACATCCACAGCGGCTGGCCCGGGTTGGCCATGATCCACAGCATCGCCGTGGCCGGGATGAGCAGCACGAACGCCGAGAACATGGTCCAGTTGCGGCCACCGAACACCGCCGTGGCCAGTGTGTACGGGACGCGCAGGACCGCACCGGTGAGGGTGACCACCGCGGAGACGAGGAACTTGTCCGGCGCGTCCAGCCCGTACACCTCCTCCGGCATGAACAGCACCAGCACGGCGAACAGCGTCCAGACGGAGAACCCCACGTGCTCGGCGAACACCGACCACCGCAGGTTCCGCATCGCGATCCGCCGGCCGCCCGCATCCCACTGCGCGGTGTCCTCCGGATTCCAGTTCTCGATTGTCTGTGATCGCGTCATGTCCCAGACCCTCCCGCTCGACGTCGGCGCCTGTTCCGGCGCTCTGTGCCGCTGACAGTAGGGAGCCGCTGTTTCCCCGGCGATACGGGCGATGACGGCGCCGCTACGGTGTCCTCACCCGGCGGCGTTCGGGCCGTGAGGGGCCCGACTTCCCCACCGGGGACTAACCTGGAAGTCCTGCCCGCCCCGGTCGAAAGGACCCCACGTGCCGTTCCCCCTGGATGTTCCCGAGTCTGTGCTGCGCAAGCGCCGGAGCGAGAAGTGGCAGGCCTACCCCGCCGACGTCCTGCCGCTCTTCGTCGCCGAGACCGACGTGCTGCTCGCGCCCGCCATCCGCGACCGCCTCGCCGCCGCGGTCGCCGACGGCGACACCGGCTACTTCCAGGAGATCGCCCACTTCGCCGGCGTCTGCGCACGCTTCTACTCCCGCTTCGGGTTCGACGTCCCCGAGGAGTCGGTCGTCCCGGTCAACGACGTGGGTGTCGGCGTCCGCGAATCACTCGCCCGGATCCTCCCCGCCGGTGCCCCCGTGGTCTACACACCGCCGGTGTACATGCCGTTCGGCCCGTGGATCCGCCGGGTGGGATTCTCACCCGTGGCGGTGCCGTTGATCGATCACGACGACGACAACCCGCGCCTCGATCTGCCCGGGATCGAGCGCGCTCTCTCCGAGGGCGCCAAGGGCGTTCTGCTGAGCCACCCGCACAACCCGACCGGCGTGCTGCATTCGGATGCCGAGCTGGCCGAGCTCGCCCAGCTCGCGAAGTCGTACGACGCCGTGGTGGTCTCGGACGAGATCTGGGCGCCGCTGACCATGCCGGGCGTCGAATTCCGGTCGTTCCTGGCCGTATCCGAGACGGCACGCGAGGTGGGGCTGGCGGTCTCGTCGGCGTCCAAGGCGTTCAACCTGGCGGGACTCAAGTGCGCGTTCGTCGTGAACGGCAATCCGGAGAAGTTCCCGGTCAGGCGGTCAGCACTGTCCGGCTCGACGGGACATTTCGGCGCCCTGGCGGGCGAGGCGGCGATGGTCGACTCGGTGGACTGGCTCGAGTCGATGCGCGCGGCGCTGGCGTCGAACCTGGACCTCATGGAGCGTCTCCTGGCTGAGCACCTCCCGCGCGCGCGGTGGCGACGCCCCGATGCCGGGTTCGTTGCCTGGCTGGATCTGCGCGCCTACCCGGGCCTCGGCGACGACCCGGCCGCGGTGTTCCTCGACGAGGGTCGCGTGGCGCTGAGCCCCGGCCCCGCGTTCGGCACCGAGGGCAAGGGATTCGTGCGCGTGAACTTCGCGTGCTCAGAAGAGATCCTCACCGAGGCATTTGCGCGGATGGGCCGGGTCGCCGCGGCCCACTGAGTCGGGCGCGGCTCCGCGACGGTCTACATGCTCACTACCTGCGACGATGCCGACCACATCGGCGGTCGGCTGTCATGGGTCCAGCGGCGCCCACACCAGGGTATGACACAAATCACATACCGCTAGTTAAGGTAAGGCTCCCCTTCTTTCGTTAAGGTTAGGCTCACCTCACTTGAGGTTGCCGACCCGGGCACATCGGATGCCCGGCACCACCAACCACGAAGGATCCCTCCATGCTCCGCTCCGCCTCCCGCTCCGGCGCCGTCGCCCTGACCTCGGCCGCCCTCGTCGGCCTGTCCGCTCTCGCCATCCCCGCCGTCGCCACCGCTGACGACACCGCCTGCGCCCCCGAGGACGTGACCTACTCCGTCACCGGCGGCACCATCGAGTGGGGCTTCAAGCAGTCGTTCCGCAGCTACTTCTTCGGCGGGTTCGCGCACGGCGAGCTCACCACCTCCGAGGGCGTCACGTTCGAAGGCGGACAAACGGCCGCAGACGGCCGTATCGTGTGGCCGGTGACCTCCGGCTCGGTCACCTCGGCCAGTTCTGCGACCGCCTCGGGTACGGGCGACGCGAACTTCAACGCACACGGTGGCGCCCTGGACACCACCCTGTCCAACCCCACCATCGAGATCAACGGCACCGAGGGCGTCCTCAAGCTGGACTACGAGGGCAACCAGTTCGACACGTCCGGTGGAACCCCCGTCCCCCTCACCGGCACCCAGGTCGTCGCAGCGACCTTCGACCTCACCGCCGCGCCCGACCTCCACAACGAGGGAACCACCACCCTCACCTCGGGCCCGTCGATCATCGGCGACGACTTCGTCGAGGTCTTCGGCAGCTACCCCTCCGGTTCGACTCTCGACCCGGTGACGGCCTCCCTGACCGTGACCTCCTCGTGCAGCGACACCGGCGAGCCCGGTGATGGCGACGACGGCGGCGACAACACCGGCGGCGGCATCTTCGGCTCGCTCGGCACCCTCTTCGGATCCCTGGGACTCTGACAGCGGACGAATGAGGTAGCGCGTTATTCCGCGCGTACAAAAGACGGCCTCCGGATAGGGATTGGGCTCGAACGATTTCCCACCCCGTTCGGAGGCCGGTTCTTATCGCAATAACACTCGCCGACCGCCCATTGGATTCGACATTTCACTATGGATTAATGGCTGTCGATAACGTATTCTCACCTGGCACGCCTCACCATCATGGAGAACTCATGGAGACCACAATTCCCTCCCCCTTATCCGCCGCGCTTCACGATTCCACGATGGACGCACACGAGCGCGCCGAGACAGCCACGTTCATCACACGACTGATGGGCGGGGAGGGCTCGTTGGGCGGCCTGGTGGCCCTCCTCCGGCAGTCGCTGCCCGTGTACGAGGCACTGGAGACGGCGTGCCGGGAAGTCGGTGCCGATCCACGCATCACACCGATCCTCGATCCGCGGCTCGACCGCACTGCCGCACTGCGAGCCGACCTGGAGTTCCATAGGAGCGAAGGCCGGACATTCGAGGCGACGGTGCCCGCTGTCGAGAGCTACGTGGCCGAGCTGCGGTCCTGCTCCGGCAACGCTGCCGCGCTGATCGGGCACCACTATGTCCGCTACCTCGGCGACCTGTCGGGCGGGCAGATCATCAAGACCATGGTCCGCCGCCACTACGGGCTCGAGGACGGACTGAGCTTCTATGAGTTCACCATCGACAAGCCCAAGGTCTACAAGGACGCCTACCGCAGTGCGCTCAACACTCTCCCGTTGAGCGAGGAGGACCGGCAGGAGGCACTCGACGCCGCCACCCGCGCCTTCGACCTCAATCACCGCATCTTCCTCGACCTGGAGGCCGCCGGCGTCCGGTGATGCGTCTCGTGTCAACGCCCCGGGTTAGGTGGGCGGGTCCTAGCGATCCCCGCAACACCCTGAATTCCGGGGCGTTGTCGTCGTCCCTCCCTGCTCAACCACCCACCACCCGCAGTGACACCGCGGCCCCGACACCCACTCATGGGGTGTCGGGGCCGAGTGCTGTCTGACCGGTGTCCCGATCAGGCGAGAGGGAAGAGCCCTGCCAGGCTGCCGAACGGGCCGGTCGCGGGCTCGGCGACGCTGATCGGCTGGGAGGTCTCCCAGGCCGCGTGCTTCGCGCCGCTGCCGGCGTACGTGTAGATGCCGAGGGTGCCGGCGGACTCGCCCGCCCGGTCCTCGACGAGCGCCTTGGACACCGTGAACGTCACGGTAAAGGTGCCGTCGGCGCCCAACACAATCGCGCCCCTGTCGGCGCCGCCGATCGTCTCGACGTCCTCGGCGTTGACGGCCCAGTGCTGCGTCATGACCTGTCGAGCGGACGAGGGTGCGCCCTCGGAGGGCTTCCACTCATCGGCGAACACGCCCAGGACCACGTAGACGCCGGGGTTCCTGCCCGCGAGCGGCGGCCGGGTTCCCACGACACCGGCGTCCGTGAAGCCGGTCCCGTTGACGGTGATCTCGTGCTCGCCGGTCGCGCTGATCACCGACTGCGAGAGAGTCACCCGTGGGCCCTGCGCCTGCTGGGATTCGTCCTGCGCGGCCTCGCCGGCACCCGCCGCGGAGGCGGAGGCGAGGGTCTGCAGGAGTGTGTCCGCCAGGGTGCCGGTCGTCGCGTCGTCCGCATTGGCTGCAGGGGCCAGTGCGACGCCGGCGATCACCGCGGCGGCGCCGAGCGCCGTGCACCGTCGAGCTGCGCGGGCAAACCTATCAGGGTAAGACGTCACATCAGTCCTTTCTGAGAACTGCCGGGTAAAAGAGGCCTGCCGCGAGCGCGAGCAGGATCCCACCGACCCACCATTGCCACTGCGGGAGGGTGTTTCCCGCCTCGGGCGAGGCGGAAGCATTGGAGTAGACGACGTCGGTCAACGGCAGGGTCGCGGCGACCGGCGTGGTGCCGGGGTCCGCGACCGACGCCGGCGCGGAGCTCGACGGAGCGGGGCTGCTGGCCCCGGCAGAGCCACCACTCGAGTTCGCGGCCACTGCGCCCACCGTGCCGGCGGTCATCGGGGTTCCAGCGCTGTAGTACTCCTCGTACGCGTACGCGAACTCCTCGTCCAGCACCGCGTCGTCAACGGCGGAATCCACCACCGCGGTCCCGCCCCCGGCGCCCTGAGCCCCCTGGGCTGCGGTGGCCGCGCCCGGCTGGAGCGGCTTCCACGCCTCGTCCATCCAGGCGGCTGCGGTGTCGGAGACATCGGTACCCGCGGCCCGCAGGATGTCCTCCACGGTGTCGTCGAGGACCTGGCCGAGGACGCCCTTGGAGCCCGTTCCGGAGCTCGGGACGTCTGCCGAGTCATCCGCGTCCCAGCTGATCGTCACTGCTTCGGGAATTTTTGTTGCATCATTAGCAGGATTTGTCCCGGTTGAATACCAGAATCCCGCAGAACCCGCTTCTTCGGCGACCTTCATGAATCCCTCGGGAAATGCTCCCCAATTATCACCGGTAGTACTCTGCGGATCCGCACCCGCGGGCGCAGTATAAGGAACTTTCAGATATTCAGGAATAGCCGAGAATCCCTTTTCCCCATCCAGGGAGCCGGATTCAGATTCCCAATCGGCGATAACGACATTCTTCGGAGTCAGAAGACCCGAGGACGACGTGGTGTCCCTGTCCGATTTGACGCCACCCATGGTGGCGACGATCGTCCCGCCGGACGGGGTCACGGTGAGGACCGGATCTGAGATCAGAAGCCGGACCAGACCCGAGTAGTAGATGATCGACGCGGAGCCGGACCAGCTGATCTCCGCGGTGCCGGCCTCCCGGTCAACGATCCCCTCACCTCCGGCGAACACCATTTCCAGTCCGCTGTAATTGGTGGAGCCTGACGTCTTGAACTTTCGGCCCTGCTGGTCGGTATTCGCGCCGTCCCAGGTGGCCAAGGCGACCTTGTCGGCGTCCACACGCTTCTCGATCGTTACCTGCCCCTCCCGGGCCTTCCAATTGGAGCCGGTCGGGTCTGTGACCGTCATCTGGTTCCCGGCAGCGAGGAAGTTGATCCCCGGGCCGTGGCTCGGACCCGCGCTCTGCTTGTTGATGCCCCACCGGAATTCAGCGTTGTCCACCTCGAACACCGACGACTCGTCGCCGCCCTCACCGACGACCCCGCCCTCCTGCGCCCGGGCGGTGGGCGCCCAGGCGATCACTCCCACCGCAAGGACGAGTGCGAGGGTCAGCGCGAACACATCGCGGACCAGTGACAATGACAACCGGTTCATCGCAGATCCTTCTTCTCGAATTCGGTCGTGGAGTAGTCGACGCCTCCGGCCATCGCCGGATGCGGGAACGGGGTCGACGTGGACGGATACGCCTCGTACGCAGTGCCCGCGGCCTCGCTGCCGCCGACCGACCCGGTGTGGAAATCCGGATGCGAGACGTTGTCGTCGTCATCGTGGCCGTGGCCCTTGCTGGCGTGGCTCGTGTCGTCGTCGTTGTTGTCGAGGCCCTCGATGTCGCCGTCCAGCGGTTCGGTACCGTCCGCCGCCTGGCGACGCCGGAGAGCCACCGCGCCCACGGCGAGCAGCACCAACGCCGCCAACGCGAGGAAAATCCACTTGAATAAACTCTGCAGTCCCGAGGCAGATGCCGCAGGCGTGATGTCCACCCGGACCGGGAACCGCTCCACGGCCTCCAGCGCGGATCCGGCACCGGCCGCGCGGATCTCATGCGTGCCCGGCTCGAGATCCTCGGGCAGGACGATCACGCCGGCGACCTCGCCGTCGACCCCCGCGACCACAGGACCGACCGCCGCGTCGCCCTCGCCGAGCACCACGTACACCTGCTCCCCCGGCCAGAATCCGGCAGCGGCGAAGCCCATCGCGCCACCGGGGCGGGCTGACTTACGGTCGACCTCCACCACGGCGGCCCCGCTCAGTTGCGTACCACCGGTGGCGTCCACCGGGCCGTTTGACGCCTCTCCCGCAGGCACGACGGGACCTCCATCGCCCCCGGCCTGGCCCGCACCGGAATCCGCCGAACCGGAGGACACCGACTCCTGCACCGACACTGCGCCCGGCGACCGCCCCGAGGCCCGCCCGCCCGCGCCGGAGCGTCCAGACTGACCACGGGTGTCGACCCGCGCCGCCGGCGACTCGCCCGCGGGGGCTGCGGTCCCCTCCTCGGCAGCCGGTGCCGCCCCGCTCTGGAACGTCACCGGCGTGAAAGACTCATTGGCCCCGTTCCGCACGCCGTGCGCGCCCCAGGTGAAGAACCCGCACGTCATCGACAGGCAGTCGATACGTTTTCCACCGGCGCCGGTGAATGTGGGGCCGGGAACCGTGAGCTGGACCCGGAACGACCCGTCGCTGCCCATCGTGCCCTGGGCCTCCCCGGCCGTCGACGAGCCGGGGAACGCCACAAACGCCTGGTAACCCTTGTTGTTCTTGGACTGATCGTCGGGGACATAGTCGTAGGCGTTCCCGGTGGTTCCCCCCTTCGACGGACCCCAGCTGGAGCCATTGACCCAGCCGAAACCCACGTACACCCCACCGAATCCACCCTCGATGGCCTGGAAACCGGACCCCGACACGGTGAACGTCGTAGGACCCGAACTCGATGCGACCGCACCGCCCAACGAGCTCGACACACTCAACCTGGCCGCGGCCTGCGCGGGCGCGGCCGTCGCGACGGCCAGAATGCCGGCGCCGACCAGCGCCACCACGGCGGCCGCCACGAGCCGGCGCGCCAGTTCCTGCGCCGGACGGACTCTGGGGTGTCTCACGAGAACTCCTTGACGAGAGCGGGATCGGATTCGGACACGGGAACAGCAACCTCTGGTCCCCGGGCTCCCGGCAGCCGCAGACCACGTCGATCCGGAGTGACCAGCAGGTCGCCGGTCACGGGGTGCCGATGGATGAGCACCGCCTGGTGGTAGACCTCGTCGATCAACTCTGAGGTGAGGACCGAAGCCGGTGCCCCTTCCGCACGAATCCGGCCATTCGAGAGCAGCACCATCCGGTCAGACCACGCAGCCGCCAACGCCAGGTCATGGAGCACCACCACCACTGCACCACCGGCGTCAGCCAATTCCCGTGCCCGGCCGAGGACGAGCTCCTGGTGACGCAGATCCACCGCCGCCGTGGGCTCGTCCAGCAGGAGGATGCCCGTCCGCTGGGCCAGCGCCCGCGACAGAGACACGCGAGCCTTCTCGCCGCCGGACAGCGTCGGAAAGGTCCGGTCGCGGAGAGGGGTGGTGTCGGTGGCGGCCATCGACTCGTCGATGACCCTCTCGTCGTCGTCCCCCTCGGGCCGCCCCGCCCACGGGGCGCGGCCCATGGCCACCACCTCCCGCACGGTGAACGGGAACGCCACCGAGTTGGCCTGGGTCAACAGCGCGCGACGCCGCGCCAGGTCCCCCAGCCTCCACTTGTGCAGGTCCCGGCCGTCCACCACGACGCGTCCGGACGCGGGCTCCGTGTCGCCCGCGACCACTCCCAACAGCGTCGACTTGCCGGCACCGTTGGGGCCGACCAGCGCCACCACCTCGCCGGCGTGAACATGCAGGCGGACGTTGTCCAGCAGAACACGGCCGCCGATCCGGACCGTGATCTCCTCCGCCGACAGCACCGGCCACCGGGAACCCTGCGCACTCATCCCCATCCTCCTGCCGTGCGGCGCGTCCGGTGCAGGAGCCAGAAGAAGAACGGACCACCCACCGCCGCGGTGACCATGCCCAGCGGCAACTCCGCGAAATTGACCGCGGTACGCGCCACCATGTCCGCGGCGA
Source organism: Dietzia sp. NCCP-2495 (assembly GCF_026011735.1). GTDB lineage: Bacteria > Actinomycetota > Actinomycetes > Mycobacteriales > Mycobacteriaceae > Dietzia. The sequence continues at coordinate 60,644 of NZ_BRVN01000015.1, forward strand.
GGAGACAGACAGCTCCTCCCAGCGCTGACGCCAGCAGCAACAGTCGGTGACCGGGTCCGGCGACCATACGGATCAGATGCGGCACCACCAGTCCGACGAACGAGACGATGCCGCAGAAACTCACCGCCGCCGCAGTGAGGAGCCCGACCAGCACGATCGAGACGATCCGCAGCCGCTCCACGTTCACGCCGAGGTGGCGGGCGGGCCGCTCCCCCAGCGACAACAGGTCGAGCGGGCGGGCCAGACGTGCCGCCAGCAGCACTCCGAGAACCGCCAGGGGCGCCACCACGAACACGTGGTCCCACCGGCTGCCACTCAGACTGCCCAGCTGCCAGAACACGATCTCCTCACGCGCCTGGGTGTCGCCGAGGAACATGAGAAACGCGAGCGCGGCGCCCGCCACCGCGTTGACGGCGATGCCGGTGAGGACGAGAGTGACCACCTCCGTCCGACCGTTACTACGGCTGAAGAGGTAGACGGCGACCGTGGTGACGATGCCGGCTACGAACGCACACAACACGCTGGTCCACGCCCCGAAGGCGGTCAGTCCGAACACGATCGCGGACGCCGCACCCACGGCTGCACCCGCGGACACGCCCACCACACTCGGCTCGGCGAGCGGGTTGCCGAACGCGCCCTGCATGAGCGCCCCCGCCACGGACAGGGCCGCCCCCACGACGATCGCCATCGCCACGCGCGGGAAGCGGACACTCCACAACGTCGCGTCGGCCCGCGGGTGACTCTCGACGGGCCCCACGTCCAGACCGAGGCCCCGCAGGAAACCCGACGCCACCTCCGCGGGCGGGATCGCGAGCTGCCCCGAGGCCGCGGCCACCACCGCGAGCACCACGAGCGCGACCAGCAGGCCCGCTACCAACAACCCCCCGGTGAACAGCCGGTTCGCCGATCCCACGATCCCCGTGGCCGGGCCGTCGGCGGCGCGTCGTTCGTCGGCGGTGCGCCGGCCGTCAGCGGTGCGCCGTCGCAGCGAGCGTGTCGAGCCGGGCGGCTCCTCGGTCACGGTCACAGCGCGTCGGGGGCGTAGAGCGCCACGGCGAGCGCGTTGAGCACCGCCGGGGTGCGGGTGCCGAACGAGAGCAGTAGGTCGTCGTTCATCGAGATCACCCGGCGATTCGCGCCGGCCGGAGTCTGTTCCATGGCAGGGAACTTCTCGAGCAGACCGTCCACTCCCCCGACCGACTCCAGCCCCTTGTTCATCATGATGATCACGTCCGGCTGGGCGGCGATAAGACCCTCGTCATTGGCAGGCTTGGCGCCTTTCCAGCCGACTTCCGAGGAGACGTCGTAGCCGCCTGCGGCGGTGATAAGGGCGTCGGCACCGCTGTCCTCGCCGAACATGTAGTACACACCGGCGCTACCACGGGCGTAGAGGAACACGGTGCGTAGCTGGCGGGTCTCGCTGTCCGGCGTGATCGCGGCGATCGACTCCTCGGCCTCAACGATCTGCGCGCGGGTCCGTGCGCCGAGCTCACGCCCCTGATCGGCCAGACCCAGCGCCGCGCCGACCGCCTCGGTGAGGGCCTCGACGTTCTCGGGAGATCGGTGGGAGTCGACGACGACGACGGGCACACCGGCATCCCGGAGCTGCAGCACCACATCCCACGGCCCGAGCGAGGTGTCGGTGATGATGACGCTGGGGTTGAGCGCGAGAATCGCCTCAGCATTGAGCTGATGCCCGTCCGTCGTCACCAGAGGACGGTCGGCGATCTCGGGGAACGTGGACGAAACGTCGCGTCCGATGACGTTGCCCCCGAGCCCCAGCTCAAAGACGATCCGCGAGAGTGTGCCGTAGATGTCCAACGGCAAAATGCGCGAGACGTCGGTCACCTCGACCTCGGTGCCCTGATTGTCGGTGACCACGGCCGGCAACTGCGGTACGGGGTCGGTCGCGACCGGCGCCACCGGGTCGTCGACGAGCTGAAGAGAGAGCTCGCCCTGATAAGAGCGGGGATCATCACTCGCGGCCACCTCGGAGGCCAGCGGGATCCCGGAGATCGTCTCCACGTCCCCACCGCCCCCGGTCGCGACGCCGCAGGCAGTCAACGAGGCGACGAGGACCACGGCTACCCCTAGGCGAGACACTCCGCGGGCGCCGGCTCCACGGGCGCCGGCTCCACGGGCGCCGGCTCCACGGGCGCTGGCTCCGCGGGCCGATCCTGTGCGCTGTCTGAACATGGCCAGAACAGTATCACGCCAAATGAGGCTAGCCTAACCTAGGCTAGCCAAGGCTTGCCTAATCTACTAAATCGCTGTTTAAACCGATTTCCCTCCGCGGCGAGACCGAGATGTCACCTCCGGTCACCTACCGGATACTCGTAGAACACTCTCATCCGAGGTGTCTAGGCCACTGCGAGAAAGGTCTGCTGCACTGCAGGGACTGCCGGCAACACCGCGTAGGCATGCCGCATCGATCGCAGTCGGGACGACAGAACTGACGACGGCGGCCGCCCCTCGAACCTTGTCCCTCCGGGCCGGCTGACCGGCGGGCCAGCTGACCGGCGGGCCGCCTACGAACTCCGGACCGACACCGCCCGAAGCCCTAATTCGTGGACGTCGATCCGTTCAGCGGGCGTGGTCGCATTGATCTGGAACAGGACCGTGCGGTCGGGCGCGGTGTGCACGTGCACCAGCGAGGACAGTGCGAGCTGGTGGGCGTCCACCCGGTATTCGCCCAGCAGGTCGAGCGTGAGCATCTCGTCGTCGACCACCGACTTCGCGCGAACGCGCCAGTCGTCGCAGACCTCCATGCACGCCGCCACCGCGTCGAGCAGTCCGGCGGCCGGCACCGCGGGCTCGATGACGCTCACTGTGCCGATCACCGTCGGCATGAACTCCCCTCGCGCCAGGTCGGGGGCCACGAGGAGGGCGACGGTGGTGTCGGACCGGTGCTCGTCGAGGCTGCGCCAGGTGTCGGACGGGGTGACTAGGTGTCGGACGGGGTGACGACGACGAGGCCGGCGCCCCCTGGAGCGGGTTCAGTCGCGGGATGGGGCCGGATGATCGCCCCGTGCGCGGACACGTACTCGTGGATCGGGGTCACGAGAGCTCCAACCGGGGCACGGGCTCCTTCACCACACCGTCGGCGTCTACCTCCACGCCGTCCGGTGCCGCACCCTTCGGCCACCACTGCTGGTTGCGGTACATGTGACGACGCACCCGCCACGGCGGGCCCACGAAAAACGACTTGGACTCGCGGGTGCCGAGCTTCTCCCGCAACTCAGGATGGTCACGCATCGCGAGAATCGCCGTGAGCAGTGCGCTCGGCTCGACGCGGAAGTGTTCAGCGTCAAGCAGCAGGCGGACGACCCCGTCCGGATCAGTCCAGGTAGGCAGGCGCGTCGCGCTTGCCCGCTCAGCAGGAATCGCGATCTTCGCGCCGGGAAGGTACTTCGGTTTGTGCTTGGTCACGTCGAAGTGCTCGCGTCCGGGTTCGTGATCCCGGATGTCCGTGGAGGTCACGATGTCACCGAGCTCATCCCAATCCAGTGTGATCCGGCCGAACCCGCGCCAGTACGTGAGCGATACCGGAGTCATGCGAATTCGACGGAGACGCTGCCACAGCACCTCACCGATCATGTAGACGCCGAAACCGAGCATGGCAGGACCGGTGAGGATCCCGATTACACCCCACCTCTCCAGCGAGAACGGTCCGTTCAAGAACGTATTCGCGAACCCGAAGGTTCCAATCGCCCAGCCGGCGACGATCCCCAGCGCTTTTGCGGGCGAGAAGGTAACCGCTCTGACCACCGTCTCGCCACGGATCACACGCACCCGATTCGGCAGCATGTCGATGTAACCCGCATAAAGAATGGCGCCCACCGGGGCAAATGCACCGATCACGGCCAGAGAGTAAAACGTCCACACCCACCCGGATCCCATTGGGGCGAAGTCGCGGGCGCCCGCGAACATCGCGGCAGCCCACAGCACCCCCACGATCGCGGCCAGGAACCCCTGCCGGGTGGGCCTGACCGTGTGACACACATACGGGAATGTTCTGCCGCTCGGCTCAGTTCGCACGATCGAACGCCTCTCTGACCTCGGATGAGACCAGCACGCTTCCACCGGCACCTCCGGCCAACGCGGAGAGAAGACGCCCTTCAGGTCCGAGCTTGCCCCCGCTGAGGACGTTCAGGACGAATGGGCCGGCCGCACTGCCGATCGTTCCACCGACAACCCCGGCCCCCTCTGCCACCAATGTCTCGTACCAGGGTTCGTCCTCCGGTGCCGCCGCCACGTTCCCGACGAAGCCCACGAGATTCCCGAACAGTCCCAACCCTCGAGCGGAGTTCCACCACTTCCCGTCGAGCTGAGGGAGTCCACCTGCTGCGATCATTTTCTCCATGTTCAACTCGACGAGACCTGTCTTGAAGTCGATCGCCGCCGCTGCGTACGTGGCAGTGGGGTCGTTGTTCCCGGCCTCCGTCCTGTCGCGGACGTCGCGGCCGACGATCTCGTGCATGGCCCGATTCACGGAGCCGTCCGTCTCGCGGATCAGACGGAGCACGTCGACGATCCGGTCTCGCCATTCACCAGCTCGGTCTCCCCGGTTCTGGCGTTCCACCTCGCTCGTCTGAGTCTGCGCCGTATCCGTCACGCCGCCGTCTTGTCGCACATCGAAGCCGTCCGCACGTGCTTCCTCCACGTAGCCACGGAGCGTGTCGACGGCGGACACAAGGGTCGCTCCGGCACTTCGGAGTACCTCCTCCGCCTCGAGCAGCATGTCCGAGAGACCGTCGATCCTCCGGGCGGTGGCATCGGCGTCGTCGCGAAGGGAGTCGATGAACTCGCCGTTCTGCGCTTCAGTCCCTCGCTCGGCGGCGTCACGGACCGTGCCCGCGACCCTGTCCAGCAACCGTGCGTTGTCGGCGAACCAGACCGCGGCGCGCTCCAGTTCGGCGGGCTGCCAGGCGAGGTAGTCGTAGACCCCGAGGCTCATCGGCCGTTCACCGTGCAGAACTCACTCGCGTTGGCCGCATCCTGGTCGCTGATCGTCAAGGCCCCCGACCGCACCTTCTGAGACAGCATGGTGAGCTCGTCGAACAGCTCGCCGATCAGCGGCTCGGCAGTCTGGCGAAACACGATGAGACCGTTGATCAACTGAGCCCTGGGAACGGCCGACTCCGCGGTGGCCAGGCCGGTGAGCGAACCCGTCCCGCCCACCGTCATCGCCTGAGTGTCGGCCATGCTCGCCAGATCGTCGAGCAGCCTCGGGATGATGCACGTCGTGCCTGCGGCAGGCGCGCCCGACGGGACGTAGTCGGGTGGGAAATCGTCGGGCACTACGGGGCCTCCTCGCAAGCAGAACTCGCCGGAATGTTAACAGCGCAGCCCGCCCCAGTGGGGCCCACGTCGAGGCGTTGACCTGCGGCGGCCCAGGACAACTGGCGATTCCCGCTACTACTGACGGCGCCCTCTCCGACACAAACGAGCGGCGGCCGCTACGGGGGTCATTCCCCGGAGCGGCCGCCGTCTCGTGGCCAGGCAATCAGCCCTGCTCGGCCGCCAGCTTCTTCAGCGACTCGGTGGGCGCGAAGCGCTCGCCGTACTTGCCAGCCAGCTCCTCGGCGCGGGCGACGAAGCCCTTGTAGCCCGAGGCCTCCTTGGCGCCCGGCTCCGAGTAGTTCTTGGCGTATTGGCGGGTGCCCCCGGTCCACGCCGGGAAGCCGATGCCGATGATCGAGCCGATGTTGGCGTCGGCGTCCCCGGTGATCACGCCCTCGTCGAAGCACTTCTGCGTCTCGAGCACCTCGGCAAAGATCATGCGGTCCACCAGGTCCTGCAGCGGCGGCGCGTTGTCCGGGGACGTGTTGAACGCCTCCCGCAGTCCGGACCAGAGTCCGGCCCGCTTGCCGTCGTCGTAGTCGTAGAACCCGGCGCCGGCCGCACGGCCGGACCGCTCGATCTCCTCGACCATCTTGAGCACCACGCGGTCCGAGGAGTTGGGCACGTACTCCTTGCCGGCCGCCTCCTCGGCCTCACGGGTGGCCTGACGGATCTTGACCATGAGGTTGAGGTTCAGCTCGTCGGAGAGCTGCAGCGGCGCGGCCGGGTACCCGGCGATCCGCCCGGCCTGCTCGATGGTGGCGGGCTCGATGCCCTCGTCGAGCATGCCGATCGCCTCGTTGACGAACGTGCCGATCACCCGCGAGGTGTAGAAGCCGCGCGAGTCGTTTACCACGATCGGGATCTTGCGGATCGCCAGCGTGAGGTCGATCGCGCGGGCCAGCGTCTCGGGGGTGGTCTTGTCCCCCTTGATGATCTCGACCAGCTGCATCTTGTCGACCGGCGAGAAGAAGTGGATGCCGATGAAGTCCTCGGGGCGCTTGACGCCGGTGGCGAGATCGGTGATCGGCAGGGTCGAGGTGTTGGACCCCAGCAGCGCGTCGGGCGCCACGACGTCCTCGATCTCCTGGAACACCTTCTTCTTGAGCTCGGGCGACTCGAAGACGGCCTCGATCACCGTGTCGCAGCCGGCCAGGTCGGCGGCGTCGGCGGTCGGGGTGATGCGGGCCAGCAGCGCCTCGGATTTCTCGGCGGTGGTCCGGCCCCGCTCGAGCGCCTTGGCCTCGAGCTTCTCCGCGTACGCCTTGCCCTTCTCGGCGGCCGCCAGCTCGACGTCCTTGAGGACGACCTCCATGCCGGCTTTGGCGCAGACGTAGGCGATGCCCGCGCCCATCATTCCGGCGCCCAAGACGCCGACCTTCTTGAACTCGGTCTTGGGGATCTCGGAGCCGTCGGCGGCCTTGGGGCGCGCGCCGCCGGACGAGCAGTGCTGCATGTCGAAGAAGAACGCCTGGATCATGTTCTTCGCGATGGGGCCGGTGACGAGCGAGGTGAAGTAGCGGGCCTCGATCTTCTCGGCCGTGGCGAAGTCCACCTGCGAACCCTCGACGGCAGCGGCCATGATGGCGCGCGGCGCCGGGGAGGGCGCGCCCTTGGTCTGCTTACGCATGTTGGCAGGGAAGGACGGCAGCACGCCGGCCAGAGCCGGATCGCTGATGGTGCCGCCGGGCAGCTTCCAGCCCTTGCGGTCCCACGGCTGGGAGGCCTCGGGCCCGGTGGCCAGCCACGCCTTGGCGGCGTCGATCAGCTTCTCGGGCTCGACCACCTCGTCGACCAATCCCGCCTCGAGGGCCTTGGCCGGGGCGAAAGACTTGCCGGACATGAGGATGTTCGGGACGGCCTGGGCCAGGCCGAACATGCGGACGGTTCGGACGATGCCGCCGCCGCCGGGCAGCAGGCCGAGGGTGACCTCCGGGAGGCCGACCTTGGCGCCGCGGGCGTCGGCCATCACGCGGTGGTGGGTCGCGAGCGCGAGCTCGAGTCCCCCACCGAGGGCCGCGCCGTTGATGGCCGCCACAACCGGCACGCCGCAGGTCTCGAGGGCGCGCATGCGCTCCTTGATGCCCATCGACCGCTCATACAAGTCCTCGGCGTCCGCCGGGCCGGCCTTGATCATGGACTTGAGGTCGCCGCCGCCGAAGAAGCTCTTCTTGGCGGAGGTCAGGACGACGCCCTTGATGGACTCCTTCTCGGCCTCGATGCGGTTGACGGTCTGCGCGAAGTCCTCGATGAACCGGGCGTTCATCGTGTTGGCGCCGTGGTCGGGGTCATCCATGGTGAGGGTGACGATGCCGTCGCCGTCCTGCTCCCACCGGAACATGTTGTCGCTCACTGGTTTTCTACTCCTGTATGGCTGTGGTGTCGGTGGGCTGGATCAGACGCGCTCGATGATGGTGGCCACGCCCATGCCGCCGCCCACGCAGAGCGTGACCAGGGCGCGCTTGCCGCCGGTGCGCTCGAGCTCGTCGAGCACGGTGCCGGTGATCATCGCGCCGGTCGCGCCAAGGGGGTGCCCCATGGCGATGGCGCCGCCGTTGACGTTGAGCTTCTCGTCGGGGATGTTCATGTCCTTCTGGAAGCGCAGCACGACGGAGGCGAAGGCCTCGTTGAGCTCCCACAGGTCGATGTCGTCGGGGGTCAGGCCGGCGGTGGCGAGGGCCTTCCGGGCGGCCGGGGTGGGGCCGGTGAGCATGATGGTGGTGTCGGCGCCGGAGGTGGCGGCGGCCACGACGCGGGCGCGCGGGGTCATCCCCATCTCCTGGCCGGCCTTCTCCGAACCGACGACCACCAGCGCGGCGCCGTCGACGATGCCGGACGAGTTGCCACCGTGGTGGACGTGGTTGATCTCCTCGACCCAGTGGTACTTCTGCAGCGCCACGGCGTCGAAGCCACCCATGTCGCCGACCATGGCGAACGAGGGCTTGAGGCCGGCCAGCGACTCAACGGTGGTGCCGGGACGCATGTGCTCGTCGCGGTCCAGGACGGTCAGCCCGTTCATGTCCTTGACGGGCACGACCGACTTGTCGAAGCGGCCCTCCTCCCACGCCTGCGCTGCGAGTCGCTGCGAGCGCTCGGCGTAGCGATCGACGTCCTCGCGGGAGAAGCCCTCGAGGGTCGCGATCAGGTCGGCACCGATGCCCTGCGGCGAGAAGTAGGTGTCGTAGTTGGTGGCCGGGTCCATGGCCCAGGCGCCGCCGTCGCTGCCCATGGGCACGCGCGACATCGACTCGACGCCGCCGGCGAGGACGACCTCGTCCCAGCCGGAGCGGATCTTCTGAGCGGCCATGTTGATGGACGTCAGGCCGGAGGCGCAGAAGCGGTTGATCTGCACGCCGGCGACAGTGTCGGGCATCTTGGCCGCGAGCGCGGCGATGCGGGGCAGGTCCATCCCCTGGTCGCCGAGCGGGCTGACGATCCCGAGGATGATGTCCGAGATGCGGTTCTCGTCGAGACCCGGGAAGCGGCGACGGGTCTCGTCGATGAGCCCGATGACCAGATCGATGGGCTTGACCCCGTGCAGGGCGCCACCTGGCTTGCCCTTGCCCCGCGGTGTGCGGATCGCGTCGTAGATGAATGCCTCGGTCATGGGTGGTCCACGGCCTTTCTCTGGGCGGAACTGCTGTGCTGGTCCGAAATGAACGTGTTCCGGGACAGGTTACGTGGTCACACCTCGCCCGGTCGGAGTACGGTCCGCTTCAGCCGCCGCGAGACCCTCGCACCCCACGGCACGGCCAGCCGCGCCGCACCGAGCAGCACCTCGTCCCGCAGCACGTCGTGTGCCGGGCCGCGGGTCAGGTGGCCCGCGGTGAGCACCGCCACCTCCCGCGCCCAGGCCCAGGCCAGGTCGACGTCGTGGGTGGCCATGACCACCGCCGTCCCGGCCGCGCGCACCGCCTCCAGTGCCGCCAGCAGGTCGTCGCACGCCACCGGATCCAACCCGGCGGTGGGCTCGTCGAGCAGCAGGACCCGGGGCCGCATGGCCAGGGCGCCGGCGATCGCGACGCGTTTGCGCTGGCCGAAGGACAGGTGGTGCGGAACGCGGTCGGCGAGGTCGGCGATCGCCAGGGCCGCCAACGCCTCGGCGACGCGCCGCTCGACCTCGGCGCGGTCCAGGCCGAGGTTCACCGGACCAAAGGAGACGTCGGCCCGCACAGAGGCGGCGAAGAGCTGGTCGTCGGGCTCCTGGAGGACGAGCTGCACGGCCTCGCGCAGGCGGGTGCGGTCGGCGCGGCGGTCCCGGACGCGCTCGCCGTCGAGCTCGAGCGTCCCGCCGTCGAGCCAGTTCAGCCCCACGAGCAGACGCAGGAGGGTGGTCTTGCCGCTGCCGTTGCCGCCCAGCAGCACGAGGCGCTCCCCCGGCGCCACCTCGAGACCGGCGCCTTCGAGCACGGTGTGCCGATGGCCGCCGGTGTAGTCGAGGCAGCGGTGCGCGAACCGGGCGTCGCGCAGGGCGAGAACGGGCGGCCGGGCCGTGTCACGGGGGGCCGTCACGCCGCCGTCCCCACGGCGACCACGGCGCCCACCACCACGGCGATGACGACGAGGCGGGCGGCCGAGACCGGCCGGGCCGACGCGAGGACCGCCGTCTCGCCCCGTTCGGCGCGGAGCGCCATGGCGTCGTCGATCGCCCGGGCCCGGGTCAGGGCCAGCACGAAGACGGTCGCGAACTGCGTCCCCACGGACGTGATCGCCGCGCGGGCCGTGCGGTGCCCCAGCCGCAGGTCGTGGGCCTGCCGCAGGGTCCGGGTGGTGTCCACGAGAATCCCGACGAGCCGGTAGGTGGTGTCCACGACGTGTGCGAGTGGGGCCGGCAGGCCAGCCCGCCGGCCCGCGGCGAGCAGGTCGGCAGCGGGCGTGGTGCAGGCCAGGGTGACGGTGGCGGCAGTGGCCGCGATCGCCCGGCTCACCGCGCGCCACGCCGCGTCGACCCCGGCGGGGTCCACGACGAGCCGACCGCCGACCAGGTCCCACACGAGCGGGCCCACGCCCAGCGCGAGGAACACCGCCGGCGCGAGCAGCGCCGGCAGGTAGACCCTGGCCGGGACGCGGGCCAGCACGAGCCCGCACACGCAGCAGACCGCCAGGATCGCCGCGTGCCCCACCGGTGGCGGCACGAGCAGCGCCGCCACCAGCAGGCCGCCGAAGAGCAGGAGCTTCTCGGCGACGGGACGGTCCGACCAGCGGTTGTGGGCGGCCGCCAGTTCGAGGGGGTTCACCTAGACGGCGGCGGTGCCCGACGCGGCGGGCTGCGCCGCGTGGGCCCGCGCCCGCTGCCGGCTGCGGGTGCGCAGGACGCCGAGCCCGTAGCCGACGATCCCGCCGCCGATGCCGGCCTGGAGGGCGAACACGCCCGATTCGACTTCGCCCGGCAGTTCGGGCAGCAAGGGCTCGAACCAGGGCTCGTAGTCGGGCGCGACCTCGGTGATCGTGTCCTCGGCCTGGCCGTCGGCCCCCTCGAACTCCCCGCCGCGGCTCGCGCCGTAGACCAGGGACAGCGCGGCGATCGCCACGGCGACGGCGACGAGTCCCACGAGGACCCATGCCCCGGCGTGCCGACGCCCGCCGGTGGTGGTGCTCCCGCTCATCGCACGGCCTCCTTCTTCTCGGTGTCGGTCGTCGCGGCGTCGTCGATGGCCGGAGCGGCCACGCCCTCGAGCCGCGCTCGTCGGAAGAACCCGAGCAGGTCGAGCTCCCGCGCGGCGATACGCAGCAGGACGCTGACGATCACCACCACGATGAGCGCTTCGACGATCGCGAGCGGGATCTGGGTGAGCGCGAATACGGCGAGGAACTCGCCCATCGAGTGCCACATCCCGTGCTCGGCGCTGGGGAACGCGAGCGCGAGCTGGGCGCTGGTGACGAGGTAGGTGACCAGGTCCGCGAGGAACGCGGCCACGAACACCGCTCCGAGCAGCGGCACGGCGACGCGCCGGCAAGCCACGAACGCGGCGTAGGCGATCCACGGCCCGGCCACGCCCATGGAGAAGACGTTGGCGCCGAGCGTCGTGAGGCCGCCGTGGGCGAGCAGCAGCGCCTGGAAGAGCAGGACGACCGTGGCCACGAAGGCCATGACCGGGGGCCGGAAGACGATCGTCCCGAGTCCGGTGCCGGTGGGGTGCGAGCTCGAGCCCGTCACCGACGGCAGTTTGACGGCGGACATGACGAACGTGAACGCCCCGGCCGCGCCGAGCAGGACGCCGGCCTCCGGGGTCTGCCGGACCGTTCTGGCGACCTCGCGTGCGCCGTGGATCACGAACGGCGCCGCGACGGCCGTCCACGCGGCGGCGTGGGCCGCGGGGAGGAAACCCTCTGCGATGTGCATGTGTGGTGGAACCTTTCTGCCCGTCACCTCGCGGGCACTCGTGGTGGCAGCCACGGCCGGTCTCCTGGCTCACGGTTCCCCCGGACCACCCGCGTGTGGTGGGCCGGATCGCCGCCCGCCCGCCTTCCCACCCGCACACGAGGCGCGGGCAGTGGCACAGTGGACTGGCGACATCATCCGTTCACAGTGGCGAGGGCCGCCCCGGTCTCACACCGGGTTCCCGAACACCGCAGCTGAGCAGATCGTAACCCGCCGCGGGCACACGCACACCACGTTGACCACCACCCAGCCCGTATCCCCCGCCCTCGCCGCGCTGGCCGAGGAGTGCGGCGTCTCCACCGGATACGAGGACGGCCAGGGGGTTTGGCACGACGCCTCCGCGGAGACCCTGCGCGCCGTCCTCGCGGCCATGGGGGTCGTGAAGGCACCCGGGGCCGGCGGGACGGGGGGTGACGAAGAGGCCGACGCCACGGCGGGTGGGCCCGCCACCGACGCGGCCGACCGGGCCTCGCTCGAGCCGATGCCGGCATGCTGTCGGCTGCCAACCTCAATGCCCTCGAGGATGCCGGGCTGTCGTTCATCGTAGGTTCCCGTACTTCGAAGGCCCCGAAGGAGCTCGAGGAGCACTTCGTGCTCCGCGGCAACTTCATCAGCGACGACGGGGATGTGGAGTTGACCCACCCGATGGGCCAAGGCCGGGATCGGCGGGAACGCCGGGTGGTGTGGCACTACAAGTGGGAACGCGCCAAACGAGACCGGCGCACGTTGAACCTGCAGATCGAGCGCGCTCAGCGGGTGGCTGACAAGGCAGAGCCGCTCAAAAAGCAGCGGTTAGACAAAGTCAGCGGCCAGACCGTCGCCCTGGACGAGAACCTCATCGAACGCGCACGTCAAGCCGCCGGCTACAAGGGCTACGTAACCAACATCGCCCCCGACATTATGGACGGCCACGCCGTGGTAGAGGCGTACCACGACCTGTGGAAAGTCGAGCAGTCCTTCCGCATGGCCAAATCCGATCTCAAAGCGCGACCAATCTTCCACCGGACCCGCGACGCCATCGAAGCGCACCTGACCGTCGTCTTCGCTGCACTGGCTGTGTCCCGGCACCTGCAGGACGTCACCGGCATGTCGATCAAGAAGGTCGTCACCACCCTGCGGCCCCTGCACACCGTCACCGTCGCTATCGGCGACCACGACGTGCTCGTCGAACCCACAATCCCCGACACCGCCCGAGAGATCATCGACGCGATCAACGCACAGTGACACTAAAACTTGTGGAAGTCAGGTCTGGTGGGAGATCGCCGGCCGGTGAACATGCCGGGGACGTACCGCGAGTATCCGAACTGGTGCGTGCCGCTCTCGGGCGCCGACGGTGAGGCTGTATC
>NZ_BRVN01000016.1 GCF_026011735.1 Dietzia sp. NCCP-2495
GACCGGATACACCGGAGCCCGCCGGCAGCAACTCCACTCCCGCACACGCCCCCGACGCACCGGCGGACCGCGCACCGGAGTCGCCCGTCGCCGACAAGACTCCCGAGGCTCCGGCGGATCGCTCTCCCGACGCCCCGGAGGCTCCGACGGATCGCTCTCCCGAGGCCCCGGAGTCGGCGAGGGACTCCTCACCTGCCGATCCGTACTCCTCGACCGAGCTCAACCTCCCTGACAACTCACCTGCACACACCCCTGAATCCCCCACTACCCCAGCGGACAAGACCCCCGACGCCACCGTGGACCGGAGCCCCGAAACCTCAGCGGAGCGCTCACCCGAAGCGCCGGCGGATCGCTCCCCCGAGGCCCCCATCTCGGACAAGGCACCCGAGACCGCTGCCGACCGTTCGCCGGAGGCGCCCGTCTCGGACAAGGCACCCGAGACGACTGCAGACCGCTCCCCCGAAACTCCCGTCGCCGACAAGGCGCCTGAGACTCCTGCCGACCGATCCCCCGGTGCCCCCATTGCCGACAAGGCACCCGACACACCTGCGGGCCGCTCACCCGATGCCCCCGTCGCCGACAAGTCACCCGAGACGACTGCGGACCGCTCCCCCGAGGCCCCCGTCGCCGACAAGTCACCCGACACACCTGCGGGCCGCTCACCCGATGCCCCCGTCGCCGACAAGTCACCCGAGACGACTGCGGACCGCTCCCCCGAGGCCCCCGTCGCCGACAAGTCACCCGACACACCTGTAGACCGTTCGCCGGATGCGCCCATCTCTGACAAATCCACCGCAGGGCCGGTGACGGAGAGGTCTCCTGATGTTGCCGGGGACCGCTCACCGGACGCGCCGATCTCCGATAAGTCGCCCGACATTACGGAGGCGGATAGGTCTTCCGATACTCCGACGGCCAAGGATTCCGATGACGGTTTGACGGAATCGTCGCCGGTCATCACTCCTGCCTCCACGTCCGCTGTCACCCCGAGTGGGAGTTCACCCGGACCGGGATCTCCGGCTACAGGGACGCCAGGATCTCATGGGCCGGCATCTCCGATTTCGGGTCCTCCAGTGGCGCATGGAAGCGGGCCGTCCAGTACTGGGTCGCCGCCTGGTCCGTCGGGTTCGCGCCCACTCGATCGTGTCCCCGAAAGCCCTGACAACCGGCCGCCGTCGGCTACACCCGGGTCAAAGTCAAGTGGCACACCAAGCGTCGGTACGCCGTCGCGTCCGGGTCCTGTGGCGTCTGTTGATCACGATTCGGTCCCGGGGCCGGTCACCGAGCGTGCCCTGCACGCCCATTCCGATCTGCGCACACCCGACGATCATGACCGACCCCAACTCGATCAGCCCCGGGGTGGCATGGGCTCCGATGCGCCTGGGAGCACGGTTCGCAGTGACTGTGCCCACCAAGGGGTGGAGGTGCTGCGGGACCGCTACCCCGACCGGCCCTACGGGCGGCTACCCGCGGCGACGGATACCGGTATCCCTGCGCGGCACGTGTTCGAGTCCGTGGGCGGCCGGCCCGACTACGCCAGTTTCGACGACATCGCCGACGCGCTGCGCCGGGGTGGTCCGGGGTCGTCGTCGGTCATCACTCACTCCTGGACCGACAACCGTGGCGGACACACCCTCATCGCCCACAACAACGATGGGCGCCTCGAACTCCACGATCCCGCCACCGGCCGCACCCACGGCTGGCCACCGGACGGCACCCACGTCAACGAGATTGTCGCCACCCACCTCGACCCCAACGGCCGACCAGTAGCGCCGCTGGGCGACAACCTCCGCCACCTCACACCCAACCCCCACATCGGCGATGCCGACGATCCACTCGCCCCGGCGGACGACATCGGCAACGTCGCCGGACGACCCGACAACCTCGACAACTCGAACACCCAGCATTCCTCCGATGCTGTTCCGGACAGTGAACGGCCCATCCCCGACCGGGCCTCAGACCCCGACGGCTACCGGGCCCGCTTCGACGAACTCAAACAACACCAGTTCCCCGACAAACCGGAACTGACCCAGCAGTACCATGACTACCTCGACCGCAAAGATGCCGCCGGCAAACCCATCCGCACCCCCGACGACTATGTCGAGGCCCGCAACTTCTTCGAACGCCTCCGCCAAGCCGGCCTCGAGTTCGAAGCCGAAATCGCCAAGAAGCTCGACCTCCGCACAAAAGACGGACAAATACCCGACCCCGAAAACCCACAACAAACCTACATCGATGCCAATGGGCAAGAATGGGAGGTCCGCAAGCGGACGCCATTGGAAGACGGCAGAATACGTGAAGCCGACTTGCTCGACCCCAACCATGACCGCTACGAGATGAAATCAGGCGGACCCCCTAGGGGGCCCAAGATATTGGAACAGCTACACAAAGATGAAGAATTCCTAGCGAACGACAGAAAGATTACATGGGTAGTGAAATCGCTACCCCATGATGACATTTTGACCAAAATGGAAGAGTTACATTTTCAGTACAAAATCATGAAGCAAGAAAAAGAAGAGAATCTGTTTAATCTACTGAATGCCGACGGCCAACCATACGACTTCGCGGCCGGTAGCTTTAAATTAAGCCACCCAGGCTGGGGCGTACCACCCTAAATCGCCGCCAGCAACATCGTTCAGTAAAATGACTAGCACGCATTGCAACAACAACCAATCGATGAGGATATCGCCATGAGCGGCAAAACATTCTTGCGAAAGATCGATAAAGCAACGGCCAAGCCCGAGTTTCAAGAATGGCTCGGGCAGATGGACGCCGAACTCGAGGCATTCTTCCAGGAAGACGCTCCTGACGGGTTCCCACACTCCGACCCGTACAGTGTCCAGGCAGCCACATTGGTGCATGAACATCTCGTTGACCAGTTTCCAACTTGGGAATCCTACTGGGATAACGCCGATCTCGCGCAATATCGAGATCGTCTTCTGCGCTACTTTGGCACTGCATGGATTCAACTATTAGAAGGCACATGGAGAAATGTGCCCGCCGTCGAAGAACGCACTCGCCCATGGGAGATGGGCCCAGCAATAGGTTTTCCGTTCTTCTCACTTTTCACCTTTCCGCACGACGACATTAGACTCGTATTGAATCGAAAAGATCCTTCCTCCTTTGCTCGAATCTACAAAAACAAGCTAGGAAAATACGAAAAGTGGGTTGCCGACGGACGGCCTGAAAGAAAATAGCACCACTGGTGTTTCCAGGTCAAATATCATAGCCGCAAACTTGATGCTTCCCAATGAACGAATACGAGAGTGAATTATGAGCGGCAAAGTGTGGATACGCAAGATCGCGAAGGCTACGGCCAAGCCCGAGTTTCACGAATAGCTCGGGCAGATGGACACCGAACTTGACAGCTTCTTCCGGGCCGATGTTCCCGAAAAGTTCTCCCACTCCGCCCCTTACAGCATCGAAGCATTCACAATAGTAACCGATCATTTACTCGACCAGTTTCCGACATGGAAATCCTATTGGGAAAACCCTGATATCGCCCAATCCCGAGATAGACTGCTCCGCTACTATGGGACAATCGAAGTGGCACACTTCGAAGGCACATGGATCAAAGTGGCTCTTCCGGAATCAGAGTGCATTGATCCGATCTTGAAGCCGGCCGGAGTGAATGAGTGACCGCAATATGTAGTGCTTGAAATTGCGGAAGCCCAGTGCGATTCCGCGGAGCTGCTCGAGGCGGCCGTTGATGGCTTCGACGGGCCCGTTGGAGGCGCCCACGTCGAAGTAGGCGAGGATCTCGCGGTGCCGTTTCCACAGTGAGCGGCCGAGCTGTGCGAGCTCGGGCAGCTCTTTTGGGACGCCGGTCCGGATCGATTTGAGGAGCTTGTACATCGCGATCTTGCCCTCGCGTCGTCCGGAGGCTTCGTAGGCGGCGATGAGGCGCTGGTAGACGCCGTAGGTGATTTCCACGGCTACGTGCGCATCGTGTGCGGTGAACGCTTTGAACAGGCGGGCTTTCTGCTTGTCGGTGAGCAGCTCAGCCCGGGTGTTCAACGTGCGGCGGATGCCGTACAGCGGGTCACCGGTGCGGCCCCGGTGCCCGGTGGTGGCCTGCTGGATCCGCTGGCGGCACACGGTGAGCTTGTCCGCGGCCAGGTGCACGACGTGGAACGGGTCCATCACCGTCCGCGCCTCGGGAACGGCCTTGGCCGGAGCGGTGTGGTAGCCGGCGAACCCGTCCATCGTGACAACCTTGACTCGGTCTCGAAACACCTGTTCACGGGCATCGACCACTCGGTGAGTACCTTCGCCCAACGCCCGGGGACCATGTCTAGCAGTCGCGACGGGCCGGTGCCGTCCACCACCGGAGTCAGGTCCAACAGGACAGTGACGAACGAGCTGCTGCCGTCACCGCGGACATGCTTCCACTTGTGCTCATCGACCCCGAGGACGCGGACGCCGTCGAAGTGGCCGGGCTGCTCGTAGACCATCGCGTGGGTCTCGGACAGTGCTAGGTCGTTGACCAAGTCCCAGCCCAACCCGAGCGCCTTGGCGACCGCGGAGACGCTGGTGCGGTCGATCGCCAGGCGCTGCAAGATCCACCGGTTACAGCGTCGAGTGGTCTTGGCCCGCGGCTCGGCCAACGCGGGCATGCGTTGCTGGAAGATTCTCGTGCCGCACTCGGTGTTGTCGCAGGTGAAGCGCGGTACCCGCACGTGCAGTCTGGTGGGATGACCGACGATCGGTAGATCCGTGACCTTCCGCTGGACGTGGTCCCGCAAACGGCCAGCCATCCCGCAGTCCGCGCAGGTCGAGTCGACTATGACCGGGGCGCAGAACAGGTGCGTGAACTCGTCGGCCACGGCGGCGTCGGTGATCGTCACCCCGAGCTCAACGGTGCGACAGATGGTGCCGGCAAGCTGGCTGCCGGTAGCGTTCAAAGCGGGTCCTGGGGTGTTCGATGCGTGGCGTGAGAACCTGCATCTTCACACGCCCCATGACCCCTACATCTTGTGCCTCACCGCATCACCGGCGAACCCCAGTTACGCACTCCGGATCCGGAAGGGCCGGTAAGGCATTATCAGTTCCTTACGGAATTGAAATCCTGATGATCCGGACGGTCGCGTTTCCGCTTGTGATGGGGCTGCACGAATTCTAGGACCGTGCTACTCGCGGTTCCCATTGAAGCTGCTGCACACCATCGACCCTGCGCCAGTTCGTTGATCGGTGAGGCGAGCTACTCACGTGTGTTCGGGGAGCACGCTTCTGCTCGTCGTCGTCACCCTCCTTTCGAACAGTCGCACCACATACCCGCCACAATCACACCTGACGCCCAGGCAGGATCCTCCCGCGGACCTGGTGACGGTCGTCGCCGCGTCCGGGACCAGCGGCGACTGTTGATCACAGTTCGGCCCCTGGCCCAACGTCCGAACCCGACCCGGAAGCTGGCCCAGGCGTCCACCGCACAACCGTCACCACGGCAGTGCCGCCCCAGGTTTCCGACACTCCACGGGGTGACGCCCGGCGCCACCCAGTGGCAGCCCGCAAGTCGGTACCGTGGCGTCGTCAGGCCACACCTCCAGAAAGGTCACGGTACGTGTTCGAATCTTCGCTGCTGGTCGACTCTGTCACCGGGCTCCTCGAGATGGAGTTGGTGGAAGATCGTGACTACACGGCACATTCACCGCTGCGCTATTCCGCACCGCACCCCGGCCCGCTTCCGGGTGGTCGCCGCATCGTCGACGTCAACCTCACCGACCTGGGCGATCGCGGCTGGATGCAGTGTCACTACTCCGTGGTCATAGACGTCACCTCGCTGGCAGACCAGATCCCCGAGCATGTCGCCTCACCGTGGTTGACCGCCATCGGAGCAGGCGTCCCCGGGAGCTGGGCGCAGCTACTGGAGACCACTCCCTACGATGTCACCGAAACCGCTCCCACCACCGCTGGCATCCCCGATTCCGAAGACGCCGAGGGCGATGCCGACGTCCATGTGATCGAACCTCTCGAGGCCGCCTTCGATCCGGACACCATCCCCAGTACGGCCTCCGAACTTGCCGCCCACGCCCTGACCGGTCCGAACGGCTACCGACTCGACAAGCGGAACTGGCGCACCACGTGTCTTCTCCTCGCCGCTGGCGGGCGCCGCGATCTGGCCGACCAGGTCATCAGCAGAGTCGCAGACTTCCCCCGCGCCTCCTCGGACACCGCGGACGCGATCGCCGAGTTCGCCCGCTGGCTCTCCGCCGCCGAGATTCCCCCCGGCCTCACCTGGTCCCCGGCCGACGAACCCGGCGAGCTCACCCTGCCCGCGCCCCCGACCCCCGGCGAGGTCCTCCCCTCCAGGGCCATCTGGCGTCGCACTCCGCGGCGCAGCACTCCGGAGCCCGTCGAGGTGCAGGAGCTCGACGTCTCCTTCGCGGGCGCATATGACCTCGACATGTGGCTCAGCGCGATGTCCATCCTCGAGCTCGAGTTTGACATCTACGACGTCCCCGGAGCCCCGGGCGACATCCTCGCTCCTGAGCAGGCTCCCTTCGTCGAGCGCCAGCTGCTCGACACCTTTCCCTCCTGGGGTCACGCCACGAACTATCGTCACCGCGATCTTCTCGACCGCTACCAGCGGCACCTCGGCGAGCTCATCCGCGCCCGGCACGACGCAACGTGGACAGCCCGCTACGCGGGGGAAGGGGACATCCTCGACCCGATCCTGACCCTCGCCGACGGCCGCACCGTCGACCCGACTGAGGTCATCAAGCACGCCCTGACCGTCCGCACGGGGACGACGTACACCGAGCTGCTCGCCGAGCTGGCAGGACCAACCTCCGCCGGATCCGGGGCACCAGCGACCATCGACTCGGGTGACCGGGCGATCGAGGCTGTCCTCGGGTACATCGACGCGAACTCTCTCGACTACCCGCGCACCGGGCTCGAGGCCACCCCGTTCTCCGCGGGCTGGTCGGTGTTCGCTCCGTTCGTCCCGGACCCGAACGACCCCATGTCGTTCCTCGACACCCCGGTCGGCCGGGCGGTGTTCTACATCGGCTTCGACGGGCGCATCGAGAAGTACTCCTCGTCACTGTCCGCCACCGAGTGCGAACGGCTCTTCCTCGAGGGCGGCGGCACCAATTAGGACCCACACCCAGAATCCGCTACTCCACCTGCGGATTCGCTACCGCTAGATGTACTGACCGGGGACATTGATCGAGGAAATAGTTGACCTTGTCGTAACGGCAATGTTTACGGTTGCTTGTCATGACCATTTCAATGATTGACAGTGCCTCGGGCATGCGCCGAGTCCTGACTGCGGATGCGAAGGATCGCGACGACCTCATCCGTGACATGTGGGCTCCCATGTCGGGGATGTACCACTTCATTCCCGGCGGTGTGGACATGGCCACCGTGCACCAGCAGAACTTTGGCTTCCGTCCAGACTCCGCGATCGAGCGGGTCCGCGAAGGTTTGGAGTCTCTTGTCGCGGCCGATGCGTGGACCCGCATCGAGAAGGCCCTCGAGGAGGGCGTGGAAGCGTTGGCGTCTGCCGATCCGGGTGTGACGATCCCCGACGTGAACGTGTTGCTCGTCCTGGGGGATCCGACGAGCCAGCACTTCGTCGACGAGGTGCAAGGGATGTCCGGATTTGGCGGGATCAGTGGCTACATAGCCATCACCGTCTGGCCAACCTCGCGCGTCCTCGATCGCCTCGAGGCGATCGCGGTCCACGAACTACACCACAACGTGCGCTATTCACCCGGCGGGATCGTGTGGGATCCACAGACGGTGATGGTTGGCGAGCACGTTGTGTCTGAAGGGCTCGCGGATGTTTTCGCGTCCGAACTGTACGGCGACGCCGGCTACACCCACTTCGTGCGCGACGAAACCCGCTCCGACGACCAGGTCCTGGCGAAGGTCGCCAGCGGACTGGGCGTCACCGGAATGGCAGACTTCGCAGCCTGGGTGCTGGGCGACTCCAGCGCACAACTATTCGGTGCCGAGCCTGTCGGCCTGCCAACCGGGGCTGGCTATGCAGCCGGTGCTCGGCTTGTCCGCGCATACCTCGACGCCACGGGCACCACGGCCGCCCAAAACGTCAGCACTCCCGCGTCCGAGATCCTGCGCATTGCGCTGCCACGGCTGGGCCTGACCACAGACGGGGCACACTGAGCAGCAGGTCGAACGACAGGAGCCCGGTGATGGAATGGACGGTGCACGAGCTCGCTGAACGCGCAGGCATCAGCGGCCGCACGCTGCGCCACTATCACCGCATCGGGCTGCTCGAGCCCGACCGCGTCGGGGCCAACGGCTACCGCTACTACGGTCCCGACGCGGTCGCTCGCCTGCAACGCATCCTCCTTCTCCGTGACACGGGTATGCCACTGGCCGACATCGCCGCAGTCCTCGACGCCCCCGAGACGCCCACCGCCGAGGTCGAAGCGCTCCAGGCCCACCTGACACAGCTGGCCGAGGACCGCGAGGCCATAGACCAGCGCATCAGCGCGGTCGAGCACACCCTGCAGATGCGCCGAGAGGGCCGTGAACCACGCATGGACGTGATGCTCGAAGGCTTCAACGACCGCTACGAGGCCGAGGTCGTACGACGGTGGGGGCGCGAGGCCTTCGCCGCGTCGAACCGCTGGTGGCATGCCAAGTCCCTGGGACAGCAACGCGACTGGCAAACCAGCGCCCAGGCCCTGCTCACACGGTGGGCAGAAATCTACGAAACCGGGCAGACGCCCGACTCACCAGTTGCTCAATCCCACGCTGCCGACCACATGGCCTGGTTTGCTGACATCCCCGGAACACCCACCCACGCCGGCGATGCCGAACGATCCGCCGCAATGGTGCAAGGCATGGCCGACCTCTACGAAACCAACCCCGACTTCCACCAGACCTTCGGCAGCCCAGAGGCCGCGCAGTTCGCCGCGAACGCATTGCGCATCCACGTGCAGCATCCGGCCTGACAGCGGCGTGTGCTGCGGCGCCGTCCCGGACCGAAAGATGACATGTCCCATCCCAACGCTGCCCTCACACCGCGTCACCGTCTGAAGGTTGCCCAACTCGTCGTCGAGGAGGGCTGGCCGATCAGTGAGGTCGCCGCGCGTTTCCAGGTCTCGTGGCCGACCGTGAAACGCTGGGTCGACCGCTACCGCGCCGGCGAGCCCATGCACGACCGGTCCTCCCGCCCGAAGAGTTCGCCGAACAAGACAAGCACGCCCGTCACGAAACGGTGCATCAACCTGCGGATTAGGTTGCGGGAAGGTCCAGTTCAACTATCAGCAAGGCTCGGGATCGCGCCCTCCACAGTCCACCGCATCCTCACCGCCGCTCGATTGAATCGGCTATCGCACGTCGACCGGGCGACCGGCGAACCGATCCGTCGTTACGAGCACGCACACCCCGGGTCGCTGGTGCACGTGGACGTGAAGAAGCTGGGGAACATCCCCGACGGCGGTGGCTGGCGCTATGTCGGCCGACGCCAAGGCGACCGCAACCGCGTCGGCACACCGGATAAGCCACGCAATCGGTACGGCGGACCCAAGCTGGGCTACGCCTACGTCCACACCGTGATCGACGACCACTCCCGCGTCGCGTACACCGAGGTCCACGACGACGAGACTGCTGTCACTGCCGTTGGCGTCCTGCATCGAGCTGCCGGCTGGTTCGCTGAGCGTGGGGTAACGATCGAGCGAGTACTGTCCGACAACGGCGGTGCCTACCGGTCGCATCTGTGGCGTGATACCTGCGAGGCGTTGTCGATCCGACCGGGGTACACGCGCCCGTATCGACCCCAGACGAACGGGAAGGTCGAGCGCTTCCACCGCACAATGGCCGACGGGTGGGCTTACGCCCGCTGCTACCGCTCAGAGGCAGAACGACGCGATGCTCTCGAGTCATGGCTGCACCACTACAACCATCACCGACCCCACACGGCCTGCGCGAACCAGCCACCCTTCACGCGATTGATCAATGTCCCCGGTCAGTACAGCTAGAGGGGTAGCGGATATCGAGGCGGAGTAGCGGATTCGGGGGGGAGGGGGAGGGTGTGAGCGGGGTCGAGGGTAGCGGGGTCCGCGGCGTCAGCGGGGGCTGTCGCCGATTACCAGCGGCAGGTCCGGGTTGCCGGCCCAGGCAGTCATGGATCCGTCGTAGACCGCCACGTCGTCGCGTCCAGCCAGCGCCAGCGCATGGGCCACGCCCGTCGCCGCGATCCCGCCACCGCAGTAGGTCACCACGCGCGTGCCCTCATCGAGCAATCCGGCCTTCTCGAACTCCTCGCGAAGTTCCTCGAGCGGGCGGAGAGTTCCGGTCTCCGGGTCACGCAGAGTGAACACCGGCAGGTTGATACTGCCCGGGATGTGGCCACGACGGGCGTAGGTGTCCACTTCGCCGCGATAGGTGGCCTCGTCGAGGACGTTGACCAGAATGGTCCCCTCGTCCTCGAGATTCGCAGCGATCTCCTCGGTCGACCGGATGAGCTCTGGGCGACGAGTGCCGGTGAAGGTGCGCGGCGTGGGCTCGGGGACCACGTCGGTCACCTCGAAACCCGCGGCCTTCCAGGCCGGGAGCCCGCCGTCGAGGATGGTGACGGAGTCGAAGCCCTCGTAGCGCAGGTGCCACCAGAACCGGGTGGCCCAGAAACCGTCGTGCTGGTCGTACACCACCACCCGCGCGCCGTCGCCGATTCCCAGCGTGCCGGCTGCCGCGGCGAACCGTTCGTGGTCGGGCGCCGTCCACGGCTCGGCGGCGGCCGGATCGGCGAAGTCTCCGAGCAGATCGGCGAACAGTGCGCCCGGGATGTGCTCGGCACGGTAGGTCTGGGCGCCTGACTCGGGTACGTACGGGCCGTCAGTGGGGACGGGGAGGTGGTTGGTGGCGTCGACGACGACGAGATCCTCGTCGGCCAGATGCTCGTTGAGCCACCGAACACTCACGCTGAGCGGTGCCATGGGGGTTCCTTTCACGAGGGGACACCCCCACCATAGACAGATCTGTCTATACGGGCGCGGCCGTGCCTCCCCGGTCGGGTGTGGCACCGGGCCATGGCCGCTCCCCTCGGACACAGCTCAGGCCTCTCCCGCCGACTCGGTGGACGCCGGAGTGAGAGGCCTGCCTGGTGTGCGGTGCCCCGCGCGGATCAGCCCCAGCCGTTCGCCGCCGTGCGATCGGCGTCGGCCATGCCCTGGTTGCCCCGGAGCGCGGCGTTCGAGATCTCGGTGAGCATCGCCTGGAGCGCAGCCGCGGCCTGGTCCCACTGCTGCTGGTGGACCTGGTAGGCCTCGGCGGCGCTACCCTGCCACTCGGCGACGAGCGGCTGGAGGTACTGCTTGAGGTCGTCCAGCCCGGTGCGCAACTGGACGGAGGCCTGGGACACCTCGCTGACGAGCGCGTCGATGGTGCCGTGGTTGTAGGTGATCTGCCCTGCGTTCATGTCGGTTCTCCCCGTGGGTCAGTGTGGCCGTGTGGCCGAGTGGCCGCTTGGCTGTGTGGCCGTGTGGCCGAGTGCCTGTGTTGCTGTGGGTCGGTGGGTCGGTGTGACCGTGTGGATCACATGTTCAGAGGCCCGGAGTTGCCCGCGCTGGTGATCATCGCCGCGGAGTCCTGGTCAGCGGCGTCGAAGCTCGCACTGTTGCTCCGCACGGTCTCGGAGATGCCGGCCAGGGCGTTGTTGAGTTTGCGGCTCTGCTCCTGCCACTCGGTCATGATCTGGGTGAACCGGGTCTGCGCGGATCCCTGCCAGACCCCGGCGCCCAGTCCGGACACGGAACCCTGGACCCGGCTCAGCAACCGGGCGATCTCCGCATTCGTGTCATCGACCCGCTTGGCCGCGGTGTCCATGGTCTCGAGCTGGGTGTTGAAACCGTTCATCTCGTCCTCCCCTTGTCAGTCCAGTCGTGCGGATTCCCTTTTTGGTCCGTCACAGTGTTCGACGCACCCGGGAGCCCATCTGGTTCCCCGGTTGGCGAAGTTTTTTCCGCGATCGTGCGTACGTGGGCCGCAGAACGTTCAGAGCGGGGCGTAGAGCCTGGTCGCAGCCTCTGCTGGCCCCACGGCGGGCACCACGTACGACAACAGCCGGGCCCGGTCGCACGCGTCGACGACCCGCTCCGCCAGCCGCCCGCGGACGAGCACCTCGGTCGATCCCGACCCCGCCTCGCGATGCCTGTTCCGGACGGCTGTCACCGCGTCGAGGATCCGCGACACCTCGTCGTCGACCATCGTGTCGCGACGCGGGTCGCGGCGATGGACCACCGCCCGGTCGACCAACGTGAGGCCCGCCCGGGTCCGTTCGACGAGGCTCACCGTCGTGCGGGTCCGGGACGTCTCGACGCTCACCGCCCAGCGAAAGGACGACGACGGCAACGCCTCCGCAGTCGCGAGCGCCGCCCGCACCACACGTGCCTCGACACCGAGCTCCCGGACCGCCGCGGACAACCGTGAGGTCCGGACCAGTCCCCAGTCACTGGGTGCAAGCACCACGACCTCGTCGGCCGACCGGGTCCCGGCATCACCGATCCACCGCAGTGCACGGGTGACGGGCGCGGCGAGCAACTCGGGGACGGGCACCGACAGTCCGGCCACGTCCACGCGGTCCCGGTGGACGTACGCGACGGGATCGGAGAGACAGCGGTCCGGGAATCTCACGGCCGCCGCGTCGGAGCGGGCCGAACATTCGATACGGTCCCCGCCCGGTGGCAGGGAGGACCCGTCCATCCCCGCCAGCACCGACGCGGGCGCGACAACCGGGCTCAACACCGCCGAGGCGGAGGAGGTCGAGACGGCGAGACCGGAGCACGACAGGTCCACCGCCACGACGGCGCCGATCGTCCTCACGCCGGTCATGAATGCTCGGCCAGCGCGGTCTGCACGAGCCGGACACCGGCGTCGCGCGTGACGAGCCTGCCCCGTCCGGCGGGAAGTGGCCCGGGCCGGACCCCGCCGAGCAACACGCCCTCCTCCCGACTGCCGGAGAGGACGAGGCCGGCTCCCCCGAGGTCCCGGATCCGCCCGACGAACTGGTCGAACAGCGCGCGCGAGGCCCCCGCACTGCGGCGGGCCAGAACGACGGACAGTCCGATGTCGCGCGCGTGCGGAAGGAACTCCGCCAGCGGCAGCAGCGGGTTCCCGGTGCTGGAGATGACCAGGTCGAGGTCGTCGACGAGGAGGTAGATCCGGGGACCGCTCCACCACGACCGGGCGCGCAACTCCTCGGGTGTGACGTCTGGCCCGGGCATGCGCTCGGTGAGGATCGCCGCCAGGTGGGAGACCATCGGGACCAACGCGGTCTCGGTGGCCGCGTATCCCGCCAGGTGATCACCCTCGATCTCCCCGAGCATCGTCCGTCGGTAGTCCACCACGATGAGTTTGGCGTGCTCCGGACTGTTGCCGGTGACGAGGCCGCGCGCGAGCGCCCGGAGAACGGACGTCTTGCCGCTCTCGGCGTCACCGAACACGAGCATGAGCGGGTCCGCCTCGAGATCGGCGTAGACAACCGAGAGGTCGGCCTCGTCCACGCCGATCGGGAGCCTGGTCCGGCTCCCGTCCGGTCCCGGACGGGACAGGCTCGCCACCTGCGCGTAGGGCAGGACCTCCGGCAACAGTCGCACGGGGGCCGCCGCCACGTCGCCGACCAGGGCACGCCAGCGCGCGGCCAGGTGACGACTGGCCGCGGCGGTCGCGTCCGCGATCCCGTCGGCATCGGCCCGGCCGTCCAACCTGGGTTGGTACACGAGCATGTGCTGACGGTCGCGGGTGAGCCCGCGGCCCGGTGCGGTGGGCACGGACATGGCCGTCCGCCGGTCGACCATCGAGTCCGTCGGGTCCCCCAGCCGCAGCTCGATCCGGGTGCCGAGGGAGTCACGTAGGGCGGGGCGCAGGTCAGCCCATCGGGACGCCGAGAGCACCACGTGGATTCCGTAGGACAGCCCGTCCGCGGCCAACCCCAGGACGAGCTGCTCGAGGTCCTCGAACTCGGTCCGGAACGCCTGCCATCCGTCGATCACGAGGAGAACGTCGGGATACTCCGCCACTGGTCGACCGTCCCTGTCCGTCGACCGTCGACGGGCCTGGTCGACGGAGGTGATCTCGTCCTTGCGGAACGCGGTCTCGCGGCGTCGGCGTTCGGTCTCCACCTCGGCGACGGTGCGGCGGATCTTCTCGTCCTCGCCGCGCCGTGCCACGCCGCCGACGTGAGGGAGCCCGGCGACGGAGTGCAGCAGACCGCCGCCCAGGTCGACGACGTAGGCCGAGAGCCGGTCGGGCGCCGTGGTGGCCGCAGCCGAGAGCAGGAGGGTGCCGAGCGTGGTGGACTTGCCGGCGCGGGTGCCTCCGACCACGGCAACGTTGCCGTCGCCTCCGGACAGGTCCACCACCCATGTGTCGCGACGCTGTTCGAAGGGGAGGTCGACCTCGGCGATCGGGAACCGGAGCGAGGCGGGGAGCTCCTCCCCCGCGCCCGTGGGGTCGACGCCCACGGCGGAGTCGAGTGGCGCGCCCTCGCCGAGCGGCGGCAGCCAGACCTCGTGCGCGGGGCGACCGTGGCCCCTCAGCCGCCCGACCAGGACGCCGAGCAGGCTCTCGTCCTCCGCGGGAGCTGACGCCCCACTACCTGACGCCTCGCCGCCCGGCACCTCACCGCCCGGCGCCCGGACCTGATCCTCCGCCGGCAGGGGTTGCGGCGCCGGGACGGGGATGTACCAGGAGGTGAACGGCCGGACCGCCGCGCGGGCGGCGGGCGTGGTCACCGAGGAACCGTCCAGCCGACGGTCGTCCCGGTAGGGGCCCGACACGTAGGCGGCGTCGAACCGCACGGGGTCGCCGGCGTCCACCTTGAGATACCCCGCGCCCGGCGCCGCCGGGAGGTGATAGGCGTCGGTCACGCCGAGCACCGTGCGCGATTCGGTGGCCGAGAACGTCTTGAGCGCGATCCGGTACGACAGGTGACTGTCGAGCCCGCGCAGCCTTCCCTCCTCGAGCCGCTGCGACGCGAGCAGGAGGTGGATGTGCAGGCTCCGGCCCAGTCGACCGATGGTCAGGAACAGCTCGGCGAACTCCGGCTTCGAGCTGAGCAACTCCGAGAACTCGTCCACGACGATCACCAGCGCGGGCAGCGGCTCGAGCGGTGCGCCCTTGGCGCGGGCCGCCTCGTACTCGCCAACGTTGGCGTAGTTCCCGGCCGCGCGGAGGATCTCCTGACGCCGGGTGAGCTCCCCCTCGAGCGCGTCCCGCATCCGGTCGACCATCGTGATCTCGGCCTGCAGGTTGGTGATCACCGCCGCGACGTGGGCCAACGGCTCGAGCCCGAGGAAGGTGGCGCCGCCCTTGAAGTCCACCAGGACCAGGTTCAACGAATCCGGGTCGTGGGTGGCCACCAGTCCCAGGACAAGGGTGCGCAGGAACTCCGACTTCCCCGAGCCCGTCGCCCCGATGCACAGCCCGTGCGGCCCCATGCCACCGTGCGCGGCCTCCTTGAGGTCGAGTTCGACGGGCGCGCCGTCCGGACTGACCCCGACCGGTACCCGCAGCCGGTCACGCTCCCCTCGGCGACGCCACGCCACCGCGGGGTCGACGCGGGAGGCCACGCCGATCCCGAGCAGATCCGGCAGCCCGGGCGCCCGCCGGGTCGAGGTGGAACCGTCGGCGAGGGTCACCGTGTCCGCCAGGCGATAGCGGGCCATCGCCATGGCCACCCGTTCCGCCTCGGGAAGACTCAGGTGATCGACCCGGGCGATCTCCTCGTCGCCGGAATCGGTCCGGATCGACGCGATGCCGTCGTCGTCGACCTGGATACACAGGCCTCGCCCCAGGGCGAGGTCGCGGAGCTGCCCCGCGCGGCTCCCGGAGACCTCGAGGACGGTGACCCCGTCCAGTCCGTTCTCGGCCAGGATCCGCTCGGCGCCGGTGACCCCCACGCCGTCGACGACGACGACGAGGTGCGCCCGTCCCGGGACGAGTGGCGCGGTCGGGGCGAAGGCGGACCGGTCCGAGATCTCGGCGCCGAGCATCGACTCCACGCCGGCCAGGGAGAACTCGGACAGGCGCACCCGACCCCCGCCGTCGGTGAACTCCCGGTGTTCGTGGTGCGGCAGCCACTTGAGCCACTCCCACGCGCGCCGGGCCTGGCCCTCACTCGCGGCCACGGCGATCCGGACCCGGTCCGGACCGTGCGCCACGACCAGCCCGGCGAGCATCGCCCGGACCGCCGAGCGGACCACGTCTACGTCGCCGTCCAGGGACAGGGCCGCGAATGCGCGCAACTCCAGCGCGACCGGGAGCTCGTCGACCACGGAGTGCACGCGGACGAAGCGGCGCATGCTCACCACGGACACCGGCTCCAGGTCGTCGACCGGACCGGTGTCCGGCGCGCTCAGCGGCGTGGCCAGGGTCTGCCGACCGGGGCCCACGCGGATGGTCAGGTCGTCCCGCTCGCCCTCCCGGCGCTCCCACATCCGCGCCGTGCCGATCATCGCCGGAAGTTCCACCGGATCCGGGTGGCGCCACAACGCCGCGGCCCGCTGCGCCTCCGCCGTGGCGCGCACCTCGTCCCGTGTCTGCCCCAGGTACCGCAGGTAGTCCTTGCGGAGCTCGTCGGTCTCCGCCGTCTTGGCCCCGCCGCCGAGGTTGCCGGCGAGCATGCCGACCGCCGAGACCGCCATCATCAGCGGGAACATCATGAACATCGGATTGCGCATCATCCCGCCGCGCATCATCACCAGGACCATCCCGCCCACGGCCACGACCATCACCAGCGGGAGGATGATCTGGATGATCGGGCGGGGCGTCGGACGTGGCAGCGAGGGGGGTGTCTGGAGGGAGACCTCTCCGCCCGGCACCGGGGGCGGGTCGAGTTTCTCGGGCCGGGAGAACACCACGTCACCCATGCCAGGCCCCCTCGCGACCCGCACCGGGGCCCTCGCGTCCGCGTCGCCGGGGCACCCCCTGGGGAGATGACCTCCCCACGACCGCCCGCGGACACCGACAATGTCCGTTATCGGTAGGCGATGTTAGGACAGTTCACGTCCTGACGGGGTGCCTACAGTGCGCCGACGGGGTACAGGCGGGGCACCGGCCGGACAGCGGTCGGGCACCGGCCGGACAGCGGCCGGACGGCGGCCGGACGGCGGCCGGACAGCGGCCGGACAGCGGCCGGACAGCGGCCGGACGGCGATCGGCACCCACGGGACGCCGGCGGAGACCACGATGCGGGAGGACACAACAGTGGCGCGAGAGGACCAGACCCACGGGGGCGCGGCGGGCGTGGAGCCCCTGGATCAACGGCGGGTGTCCGTCGTGTGTCGGTCCACGCGCGTGGATCTGAGCCTGCCCGCCCACCTCGAGCTGGTGTCGGTGATCCCGGAGGTCGTCGACCTGGTGCGCGATCACGTCCGCGCCGCCGCGGGTCCGGGCTCCGAGGTCGACGTCAACTCCCTGATGGGCGGTGGCACCGGCGGTTCGTGGCAGCTGTCCCGGCTCGCCGGTGGTCCGCTCGCCGTGTCGGAGACCCTCGCGCAGCAACGGGTCCACGACGGCGAGCTCCTCGTCCTCGACCACCGACCGGTGCCGACGCCGGCGCCCCTGTTCGACGACGTGCTGCAGGGACTCACCGACCCGGACGTCTCGCGCTCGCCCGCGTGGGGCCGCCGGGACGCGATCCTCGCCGCCACCGCGACCGTGGCCGTGTCCGCCGTGGCGGCGGCAGCCGCGCTCGGCAGCCAGTGGTCCTCCGGGGGCGGGCTGACCACGCCGCTGGTGTCCCTCGTGCTGGCGCTGCTCGGGCTGGCCGGGGTGCTCGGCTTCCGCGGCACCGCCGCACCGGGCCCGGCGCACATCGTCGCCGGGACCGCCACGATCGGGTTCACCATGCTCGCCGCGGCGACCGTGAGTGCACCGTCGGTGGGGACCGACAGTCCGCCGATCGGCGCCGGCGCGCTGCTCGGCGCGTTCACCGCCGGGGCCGTGGTCGCCACGGTCCTGCGGTGCACCGTCTTCCGGCCCGCCACCGCGACGTACGGGATGGCGGCCGGTTACCTGGCCGCGGCGGTGGCCCTGGGAACCGGCGCCGTGGGCGCACTGATCGACGCGGTCTCCGGCATCGCCGTGAGCGCGGTCGGCGCCGGGGCCGTTCTGGTCGGGTTGTTCCTGCTCACCTCGGCGCCGCGGATCTCCGTGTCCGCCGCCCGCATCCCCATCCCTCCGGTGCCCGCCCCCGGGGAGGACGTCGAGGACGGCGACCTCCTGGAGATCGACCACGACCTGCGCGGCCGGTCGTCCGCGGGCCAGCTCACCGAGGACCGGTCGTCCTCGGGTCGGACCAACCCCGGTCCGCTGCCGACCCCCGACGTCCTGCGCCACCGCTTCCTCACGTCCAGGTCCTGGCTCACCGGACTCCTCATCGCCGCCGGGACCGTGTGCACGGTCGGCGCACTGACCGCCCTGTCCGGCGCCGGGTCGGGACGGTGGGCGGCGCCGCTCGCCCTCGTACTGGTCGTCGTCCTGGTGCTCCGCGGACTGGGCTACGCCGATCGCCTGCACACCACGGTGCTGCTGACCACCGCACTCGTGCTGACCACCGGCGTGCTGGTCGGAGCGGCCCTGGTCCTGGAGTCACCGGTGACGGTGGTGGTCCCGGCCGCGGTCGCCGTCGCCGTCGCCGTGGTGGTGGCGTCGACGGTGCTCGGCCACGTCGAGCTCTCTCCCGCCACGCTGCGGGCGGTGGGCATCATCGACGCGATCGCGATCTGCCTCGTCGTCCCTCTCGCGGTGGGCGCCATGGACGTCTACTCGCTCGTCCGCCAGCGATGAGGCGCGGACCCCGACCCGCCTCGCGGACGGTCGCCGCCACCGGCACCGCAGTGGCGATCCTCGCCGGGCAGCTCGGCGGCGCCCCCACCGCGGCAGCGGTCGAACGGCCCGCGATCACCGGGCCGGTCCCGTCGGCTGACGGACTGGACGCCGGTCCCCTGCGCGTCGACGGTCCCTGCCGCACCACCGCCGCGATCCTCGATCCCTCGTCGGCGCCCGCGTCGGCGACCGCCTCGGAACTCCGCGAGGCGTGGGTCCACGGTCAGGGCGAGGGCCAGGTCGTGGCCGTGATCGACACCGGCGTCAACCCCGGCCCCCGACTCCCCCGTGTCCGGGGCGGGGGCGACGTGGCGCCCGGGGGCGACGGCACCGAGGACTGCGACGCCCACGGGACCCTCGTGGCCGGCGTACTCGCCGCCACGGAGGACGAGACCGGACACTCCGGGATCGCTCCCGGCGTCGAGCTGGTCTCCATCCGCCAGTCCAGCAGCATCCTGCGCGCCGAGCGCCGCGGGCAGGCCCCGGCCGACTCGGGCTCTGACGCTGACTCCGGCGTTGACCCGGACCCCGGCGCCGACCCCAGCGCCGAGACGATGTCCGGGGTCGGCACCCTGTCCACCCTCGCCGCGGCGATCCGCGCGGCCGTCGACGCCGGCGCCACCGTGATCAACATCTCCGAGGTGGCCTGCGTCCCCGCCTCCACCCGACTGGCGGACGCCAGTCTCGGCGGCGCGATCCGCTACGCCGCAGTGGACCACGACGTGGTGCTGGTGGCCGCCGCGGGGAACGTCGGCGACGCCTGCGGTGACCAGAACCCGGGCGGACCCGATCCGGCGGTCCCCGGAGACGACGGGTGGGACGACCTCCGGACGATCGCCTCCCCCGCCTGGTACGACGAACTCGTCCTGGCCGTGGGCGGGGTCGACTCCGAGGGCCGACCCGCCGACTTCTCCCTCCGCGGCCCCTGGATCGACGTCGCGGCCCCCGCCGTGGACCTCCGTTCGGTCGGGGCCGACGGCGACGGGGTGTCCGACCTCGTCGTGGCCGGCGACGGGTCGAGGACCTCCATCAGCGGAACGAGCTTCGCCGCCCCGTTCGCCGCGGGAACCGCCGCGCTGGTCCGCCAGGCCCATCCCGAGTTGACCGCCCGGCAGGTGATCGCGCGGCTCCAGGACACCGCGATCCCGTCGGCCGGCACCCACGATTTCGCGATCGGGCACGGTGTCGTGGACCCGGTGGCCGCGGTGACCGGCGTCCGCCGGACCGACCCGCCCGCACCGGCGACCACCACTCTTGCCGCCCCGCGTCCGGAATCGACGCGGCCGGGGACCGGCTCGGGAGGAATCGTGGCGGCGGGCGCGCTGGCCCTGGGCGCGGCGGCGCTCATCGTCGTCCTCCTCCTCAGCCCTCGGTCCGGTCCCCGTCCACCGACTCCAGATCAGTACCGTCGCGGCTGACCAGCGCCGACGCGCGGTCCAACCGGGGCCCCACGGGTAGGCGGTCCAGGATCCCGCTATCCACCGGCACCGGGGTCCCCCCGAGGCCGAGCATCCCGGCGGTCTCGGCGTCGGGCACCTCGTACCGCACCCCGGTGTCGGAGACGATCGTCAGCACCGCGCCCCGGCTGGCGGTCCCCCGGCCCGTCGCGGTGACCACCAGCCCGCCCCCGGGCACGCCGACCGCGTCGACCGCAGGGCCACCTGCGTCCGCACCCGCCACCGGTCGCACGTCCTGCGGCCCCGACGCCGGCGCGCCGGCCACGATCTCCATCCGCCGCGCGCCCGCGTCCCCGGTCGGCGCCTCGCGCACGCACAGGACCGGTGAATCGAGGATCGTCAGCACCGACGGACGGGTGAGCGGGAACGCCTCGGAATCCAGCGCCACCGAGCGGGGCACCGCCATCTGGTCCGGCTCCACGCGCGCGACCTCGCCGACCGTGGACGTGGAGCGGATGACGTCCGCCAGTACCGGACCCACCTCCTGTACACCGTCGGCCAACGCGACATAGGTGCCGGTCCCGCTCGCGGTGTCCACGGTGAAGACCTGCCCGATGCGCAGGCCCGGGAGCCCGTAGTCGACGGGCTCGCCGAGCAGGTCGATCTCCGGGCGTGCGACCGGCTCGACCTCGCGGAGGGGATCGATGAGGGCAGCGGACACGGGACGCGGGGTGACCGCGACCAGTCCGAGAACCGCCAGGAGGTCGGTGTCCATCAGATCAATCCGGGCGCGGGTGCCGTCGCGCAGCAGCCACCCGGTGCCGTCCGCATCGGCGAGCACGATCTCGTCGGCGCCCGTCGTCCGCCCCGGCCCGTCGCCCTCCCGGGCCACGACATCCGTGCCCACCACACGCGGGTGGCCGCGGTCGGCGTCGGCCACCTCGTCGCAGACGGTCCAGGTGACGACCTCCGCCTGCCGGACGTCCCGGTGGGCGGGCAGGGCCGACGGGGCGCCCGGGATGCCGAGCAGGCCGCCGCGCTGCGTGCCGGCGAGGTCCTCCTCGCGCACGACCTCCGGCACGTCGGCCCGGCCCAGGACGAGCCGCGCCGAGGCCAGGTTCCGGACCGGATGGACCAGGTCGCCGACGCGCACATACATCTCGCCGGAGTCGCGCCCGACCATGATCGGGGTGCTGCCGACGTCCGGTGCGGGGTCGAGCAGCGCCAGCACGGCCGCGCCGGCGACGCCCACCACGGCGGCCACCACGCCGATCGTCAGGCCGGTGGACTGCCGCTTGAGCGGGTCGTGCAGCATTCGCACGTCGCGCGAGACCACCGCGTGACGGGCGCGACGCGTGAGGAAGCGGTGCCCGTCCACCTGCGCCTTGGTCGTGGGCCGTAGCGGCATGCCCCCTCCTCCCCCCGATGTTGACGCCCCTCTGCAGGGCTCACCGGAGGTAGGGTACGCGACGTCCCGGCCCTGGTGGCCGGTCACCCGGGAGCCGCCGTGGGCGGCGGCCGGTCCCGTCCCGGCGCGAGGAGATCTGGCTCATGAGTGGCGTGCCCTCACTTGTCGGACTGTGCGCCGCCGTCGCGGCCACGGTCCTGCTCACCGCTGTGGCCCCCGGTCCATGGCAGCCGTGGGTCCAGCTCGCGGCCGCCGCCGTGATCGCCGCGGTGGTCACCGCCCGCCGCCGGGGGCGTCCCCTGCTGTCCCGTGACCCCGCCCCCAGGCGCGCGTCCGTCGACGTGGTGGATCTCATCGCGCCCGACCGCTCCGCCGTGGGGTGTGTCGAGGGTGACCGGATCGTCACTACAGCCGTCGAGGTGTCCGCGGGGGCGTTCGTGACCACTGGGGCGCGAGGATCCCCCTCGCCGCGATCGCACGGCAGCTCGACCAGGGCGGGGTCGTGTTGGAGGGGATCGACGTGGTGGTGCGGGGCCGGCGCGCGGCACCGGGCGACGACGGCGAGGTGTACTCCCGCCTCGTGGGGCCGCTCTCCCTCGTCTCGCACCGGCGCGTCCACCTCCTCCTGCGATTCGACCTGGCCCGACTCACACTCCACGCGCCCGACGGCGCGGACACCCCGGTCAGCGAGGTGGTCGCCGTGGCCACCGAGCGGCTCAGGCGCGCACTCGTGCACCACGGCATGCCCTGCCGGGTCCTCGACGCCGCCGAACTGGCCGACTACTTCCTCGAGGCCGAGGCCTCCGCCGAGACACCGGCCGGGGACGGGATCGGACTCGTCGTACGGCCCGCCGGACGGCCCCGCGCTGTGGTCGACCGCCTCACCTCCGTCCGCGCCGCCGAACTCACCGAGGTCGTACGCCTGCGGCGGGTCGAGGGTCGCGCCGACGTGGTGGACGCGGTGACCTCCGTCGGGCTGACGGGAACCGGTCCGGCCGACCCCAACGCCACAATCGGGGCTGACGACGCACTAGCCGAACTCTCCTCCGCGGTCCATCTGCTCCCCGGCCCGGGGGTCCTCCCGGTGCCGGGCGAGACGATGCCCACGACGGTGACGGGGTGCCTGGACCGGATCCCCGTCGCACTGCTCGACGGTGCGGCGCCGCCCGCCCACGGCGCCGGGCAGATCCTCGGCGCCACGCGCGACGGCGGCGCGGCCGCGATCCAGCTCGCCGGCCCGCACCTGCGCTCGGTGCTGCTCACGGCGCGGGCGGACGTATGCCGCCAGGTGGCGTTCCGGGCGGTGGCGGCCGGTTACCGCGTCGCCGTGGTGACCGACGTGCCGGACCGCTGGCGGCCCGTCCTCCGGATCGGCGACGAGTCCCGCTACCGGATCGTGGACCCAGCGTCCTCCGACGCGGGCGCCCCCGTCGACGCCGTGATCTGGGACGTGGACGGTCCGCTGAGCGAGGCCCGTATCGATGCCCTCGCCGGTCCCGGCGGTCCCGATGTCACGCCTCCCACCGTGGTCCGCGTCGACGCCGACTGGGAACTGCGCGGCGGCCGCGGCCTCCGGGCCGTGTCGCCCCCGGACCTCGTCCTCGATGGCCGGATCGACGGCTGGATCTCGGTCGAGCCCCGCACCGGCGACGCGTTCCGCGTCACGGTGGTCACCGGCCCCGGCGAGGAGCCGTTCGTCCGGTCCGCCCCGCTCACACCCGCAGGTGCTGGACCTTCCGCCACCCCGGGTCATCCGTGACCTCCAGGGTCACCTCGCCCTGGTCCCAGCCACACGTGGCGGCGCGGAGCTGCTCGTGGGCCGGGGTCGTGGAGTCCACGTAGAAGTGCATGAGCCGCGCGCCGGCGCAGCTCTCGGCGCCCACGCACTCGCCGTTGCCCTCGAGATGTTCCACCAGGTGGTCCTCGAGATCGCGGAGGCCCGGCAGCGATCCGACACCGGGGAGCCCACCCGCCTCAACCTCCGTATAGGGGACGTTCACGGCCACATGCCGGTCGAACTCGGGTGCCGACAGCGCGACCAAGGGAACCCGCACCACGGCGATGAGCGGGCCGGCGACGGTGTCCGCGTGCAGGATCTGCCACGCGGGTTCCCCCAACTCGTCCTGGTTGTCCGCCTCGAGTTCGGTGAGGATCCGCGGAAGATCGGCCAACGGCACCGCGTCGTCGCCCGGCGCCGTGGCGTTGGAGCGGATCACACCCACCCACGTCTCGACCTGCTCCTCGCCACAGACCGCGTCGAGCAACAGGTACGCCGCGATGCTCGCATCGGAACCACGCAGGGCCGCGAAACCCGGGTGGTGCACGGTCACATCGGCCCGCGACAGTCCCAGGTCCACCACGACCTCGGCCTCGTCGAACGCCAACCGGTGGTCCCGGAAGTACATCGCGCAGCCGCGGACCGGTTCCCGGAGGTCGGCGAACGACCACGACGCGTCACCCCGCGGCGCCTGCGCCAACCACCGCCTGGCGGCGCCGCGCAGTTCGGGCACGCCGGCCGCGGTGACCGTCAGACGATGCGGCAGACCGTCCTCTCCGGCGGTGAACTCCCACGCCAGTCCCGGATCGATGGCCTCGACGTGCGAGGTGATCTCCGGTACCACCCGGCGCGTGTCGCCCGAGGCGAGTGCGGCACTCGAACGCGCCCGCCCGCTGTCGGCCCACCATCGCCAGAACGCGGACACGGCCCGGTCCGACCGCAGGCGCGCGGTCTCGACCCGGACGGAGGAGAAATCCAGAGAGCGGGAGAGTTGCCGGGGTCGCGCCGCTCGGATCGCCATCTGTTCTCCTCCCGTCACCGCGGTCATCCTGAACGTGTCTCCACCCCAGTATCCGGATAACCGGGCGATCGTGCCCGCGCCGACACACCCGCCGGGTGCTGAGATGGGTGCCGGCACCGCGCCCCGACGCGCGGTCCAGCGGGTGCGGCGAGGCGCCCACGCTGGCAAGGTCGTGGGTATGACCACCCCACATGATCTGGCCCGGCTCTCCTCCGGTACGCCCGAGGACACGGAACCGGCGCAACGGCCCGGCCACGACGGCCGGAGCGGCCCGCGGGTGCTCGTGATCGGCGCGACCGGGTACATCGGGTCGCGTCTCGTTCCCCGGCTGCTCGCCGACGGCGCCGAGGTGTCCGTGCTGGCCCGAAC
Source organism: Dietzia sp. NCCP-2495 (assembly GCF_026011735.1). GTDB lineage: Bacteria > Actinomycetota > Actinomycetes > Mycobacteriales > Mycobacteriaceae > Dietzia. The sequence continues at coordinate 24,771 of NZ_BRVN01000016.1, forward strand.
GCCGAAGCGCCTCGACGACGTGCCGTGGCGCGACGACGTGACCATCCACTCCGGCGGCCTCGGGGACGCCGACGCACTGCGCTCCGCCCTGCGCGAGGTGGACGTCGCCTGTCACCTCGTGCACGCGATGGGTGACTCCAATGACTTCGAACGGGAGGAGCGCGAGACCACCGAGGCGTTCGTCCGGGCCGCCGAGGAGGCGGGCATCGAGCGCATCGTCCACCTGTCCGGCCTCCACCCGGAGGGCGAGGAAGACCTCTCCCCCCACCTGCGCTCCCGCGCCGAGGTCGCCCGGATCATGCTGGAGTCGGCCGTGCCGGCGCTGGTGATCCAGGCCGGGGTGGTCATCGGCTCCGGCTCGGCCTCGTTCGAAATGATCCGTCACCTCACCACCCGGTTGCCCGCCATGGTCACGCCGAAGTGGGTGAGCAACCACATCCAACCCATCGCGATCCGTGACGTCATCCACTACCTCTCCGCGGCCGCCACGGTCCCCCTGGAGGGCGACCTGGCCGACGGTCGTGCCATCGACGTGGGCGCACCGGACGTCCTCACCTACGGCGACATGATGCAGATCTACGCCGACGAGGCAGGCCTGCGACGCCGGATCATGGTCCCCGTCCCTGTGCTCACCCCCAAGCTGTCCTCCCACTGGCTGGGACTGGTCACCCCCCTCGAAACCGGCTTGGCCAAGCCGCTCGTGGAGTCCCTGCGCTCCGAGGCCGTCATCGCCAGGGACGACGCGGACGAGGTGCTCGGACCCCCGCCCGGTGGGCGGACCAGCTACCGGGACGCTCTGCGCGAGGCCCTACGGGTCCCCCACGGCCCGGCCCGACCATCACTGTGGGAGGGGGCCGACCCGCTGGACGATCCCGCGCGCCTGCTGCCTTCCGACGCCGACTGGGCCGGGGTCCGCCCGCCCACCATCGGGCGTGTGCGCGGCGGGCGATGAGCGACCAGCGAGAGGCGCCCGCCTCGCCCACCAACCGGTACCTGCGGGCGCTGCGATCGGGCGAGATGGACACCGCGCCCTCGCGGCCGGGTCGGAGGCGTGTCCTCGTCGTCGTCGTCACCCTCGTCGTCGGCGCGGCGGTCAACGCGTGGGCGCTACGGATACCCGCCGGCGACGCCATGTTCTACCCCGCCACCGCACTGCTCGCCGCGGTGTGGCTCGGCGGGGCGTTCGCCTCTGGGCCGATCCGGGTGGGCTGCGAACCGTACCGGCCCCGCCGGCCCGTCCTGTCGTCGGTGCTCACCGCGGCCGCGCTCGCCGTGGTGTTCTGCCTCGGCGGGCTCGTGGTGGCGAGGATCGAGCCGCTGCGCGACCCCGTCGACGCCCTGCTCGACCACGCCACCGTGGGCAACCTCGCCCTGGTGGCATTCCTCACCGCGGTCAACGGCGTCGCCGAGGAGTGCTTCCACCGCGGAGCCGTGTACTCGGCCGTCGCCAACCTGCGGCCGATCCTTACGACGACCGCGATCTACGCGACGGTCACGGCCACCGCGGGGATCCCTCTGCTCATGCTCGCCGCCGTCATCCTGGGGCTGGTCACCGCGATCCAGCGGCGGGTCACCGGCGGCGTGCTGGGCCCGGCGATCACCCACGTCGCGTGGTCGATGGTGATGCTGTTCGCACTGGGCCCGATTCTCGACGCGGCGCCGGTCTAGTCCCCGCAGCAGCCCGCGCCGGAACCCGTCCCGGACGCCGCGCCCGGCCCGCCTCTGTCATCGGTGCCCGCCGCCCCGCCCGGCCCCGGCCGCACCTCGCGGGTGACGAGGTTTCGCGCCGCCAGGTCGGAGTCGGCCGGGTAGTCCACCCCCACCAGGGCCAGTCCGCACGCCGGCGCGACCGGAACCGCGGACGACCGCTCGGTCTCGGTGAGCAGCCCGCTGATCCAGTCGAGGCTGCGCCGCCCCTCCCCCACGGCCATCACCGCACCGACCAGACTGCGCACCATCGACCAGCAGAACGCATCGGCGGTCACGCTCGCCGTCCACACCTCGGTCGCCCCCGGTGCCCCGGCCCCGCGCGAATCGGGTTCGGTCCGCCACGAGAACTGCTGCAGCTCACGGATGGTCGTGGCGCCCTCCCGCCGCCGACAGAACGCCGCGAAATCATGGAGCCCGAGGAGCCGCTCCGACGCCTGGCGGACCAGGTCCAGATCCGCCTGACGCTGCCACTCCGCCGTGTCGCGCGTCCGGGTCGGCTCGGCGCCCCACGGAGCCGTGGTGAGGCGGTACTCGTAGTGACGCCGCAGCGCGGAGAAACGGGCGTCGAACTCGTCCGGCACCCAGCGGGCGTCCATCACGGCGATGTCGCCCGGGAGCAGCCTCGCGAGCCTGCGGACCAACGCCTCGGGACGACCCTCGATCGACCGCTGGTCCAGCCACTCCGGGTCCACGTCGACGTGGCAGACCTGGGCACGCGCGTGGACACCGGCGTCGGTGCGACCGGCGACGGTGAGGGTCACGGGGCGGCGCAGGACCTTCTCGAGCTCGGTCTCGAGCGTCCCGCAGACCGTCCGCAGACCGGGCTGGCGGGCCCAGCCGGAGAAATCGGTGCCGTCGTAGGCGACGTCCAGGCGGATCCGGCGAGTACTCACGGCCTACAGACGCTAGACCACCTCGCCACCGCGCCGCCACACGGCGGGCTACCAGCCCCACCGTCGCCACACCATCGCGACACATCGCGGCTCCGGGCCCCGCGCGGCACGGGCAGGATGGTCGCATGACACCGCGACCACACCGCCGCTCCCGACACGCCGCACTCCTCGCCGTGGGCACGGCCGTCGCCCTGGTCACAGGGGGGTGTGGCGTGGACGACGACAACGACAACGGCCGCACCGACCCGGAACACGGCGTCACCGACAGAGGCGCACCGGTCCGGAGCGTCGACCGCTACGTCGCGTTGGGCGACTCGTTCGCGGCGTTCGGCCCCGTCGACGCGCCCACGTCCGGGCCACCGGCGTGCCTGCGGTCAACGTCCAACTACCCGGCGCTCGTCGCCGAGGCACTCGGCGGCCCGGTGGCGGGCGGCGGCCCCGAGTCGGCCGGCGGCCCCGAGTCGGCCGGCGGCCCGGTGTCGGGCGGCGGAGATCCCGGTTCCCGCTCCGGCGAGGACATGGTGTTCGTCGACGCCACGTGCGGCGGGGCTCAGACGACCGACCTGACCCGCGGGCAACTCGCCGGCATCCCACCGCAGTTCGACGCACTCACCGCGGACACCGATCTGGTGACGCTGTCGATCGGAGGCAACGACATCGGTTTCGGCGCGATCGCCGAGTGCGTCATGACCACCCGTGCGGACGCCACCGCCGACGGCTCAGCCTCCACTGGCGCCGTCGACGGTTCCACCTCCACTGGCGCCGTCGACCCGGGCCCATGCCGCGAGCGGCTTGCGCAGACCGTCACCGACGCTCTGGACGCCCTCCCCGAGCAGCTCGACCTTGTGTACGCCAGCATCCGAGAGCACTCACCGGACGCCCGCGTGGTGACCACCGGCTATCTGCCGCTCGTCCCCGCCGACGGCGGGTGCGCGTTCGTAGCCTCCATGAATCCGGGGGACGTCACCTGGACCCGCGACGTCACCCGACAGATCAACGAGGTGGTCGCCGAGGCGGCCGCGCGCGCCGGCGCGGATCTTGCGATGCCAGGCCAGGCCGAGCAGCACAGCGGGTGCGCCGCTCCCGCGGACAGGTACACGGACTTCACCGGATCAGAGACAGGCTCCCATCCGATGCATCCCACGGCCCTCGGGCAGGCAGCGATGGCGGAAGCGGTTGCGGCGGCCGTGTGAGACCGGACCAGGCGTGACCCCGAGCGCACACCCCGCCGAAACGACGGGAGACCCCCGCTCCGCACGTGGCGAAACGGGGGTCTCCTGTGTCGAGGTGAGCACCTCAGCGGAACCGGATCACTCCGGTCCCGGAACTCACTCGGCGTCGGCGTCGATGCGCTGCGACTTGGGCAGCTGGTAGCCGGCGGCCTTGGCGCTGTCCTCCGTGTCGAACCAGATCTCGGCGACGGTGCTCGAGTAGTGCGACGTGCCGGGCATGTGGTACAGCATCGACGAGGCGTTGCCCTTGATGGGGAAGCCCTCGGGCTCCGACCCGTCCTCGAGCGGCGCGTGCGAGCCGGCCGGGGCCTCGGCGTGGGACGCGTCCTCGGACACGGCGTCGGCCGTGGCGGTGGCGGCCTCGACGTCGGCCTCGTCAGCGGCCTCGACCTGGTCGGCGACCGGGCTGTTCGCCTCGGCGGCCTTCTTCGAGGCGGCGGCGCGGGTGGCGCGCGACGCCTCGTTCGAGACGAGGTCCTCGGTCACGAGCGCGATCATCGCCATGGGCGCATTGTCGCCCTTGCGGTTCTCGAGCTTGATGATCCGGGTGTAACCACCGTTGCGGTCGGCGGCACGCGGGCCGATCTCCGCGAACAGCTTGTGCAGGACATCCTTGTCGCGGATGACCTTGGCGGCCTCGCGACGGTCGGCCAGGGTGCCACGACGAGCCTTGGTGATCAGCTTCTCCGCGTAGGGGCGCAGCAGCTTGGCCTTGGTCTCGGTGGTACGGATGGCGTCGTGCTCGAACAGCTGGGTCGCCATGTTCGAGAGGATGAGCCGCTGGTGGGCGGCGGATCCGCCGAGGCGGGCGCCCTTCTTGGGCTTGGGCATCAGATTCTCCTAGGAATTTATGTGCCGAGCGCTCGTCAGAGCTGCTCGGTCTCGGCGTAGTCCTCGCCGCCCTCGTCGGTCCACGTCCCGGTCTCGGCGTCGTAGCCGGCAACCGAAGCGGGATCGAATCCGGGGGGCGCGTCCTTGAGCGAGAGGCCGAGCTCGACGAGCTTGACCTTGACCTCGTCGATCGACTTCTGACCGAAGTTGCGGATGTCGAGCAGGTCCGACTCGCTGCGGGCCACGAGCTCGCCCACAGTGTGGACGCCCTCGCGCTTGAGGCAGTTGTAGGACCGGACCGACAGGTCCAGGTCGTCTATGGGCATGCCGTAGGCGGCGATGTGGTCGGCCTCGGCCGGGCTGGGCCCGATCTCGATGCCCTCCGCATCCTCGTTGAGCTCACGGGCCAGCCCGAACAGCTCGACGAGGGTCTTACCGGCAGACGCCAGGGCGTCACGTGCGGTCATCGAGTTCTTGGTCTCGACGTCCAGGACCAGACGGTCGAAGTCGGTGCGCTGGTGCACACGGGTGGCCTCGACCTTGTAGGTCACCTTGAGGACCGGCGAGTAGATCGAGTCGACCGGGATACGGCCGATCTCGTGACCTGCGTCCTTGTTGAGGCCGGCGGGAACGTAGCCGCGGCCACGCTCGACGACCAGCTCGATCTCCAGGCGCCCCTTCTCGTTGAGGGTCGCGATGTGGAGGTCCGGATTGTGGACCTCGACACCGGCGGGCGGAACGATGTCACCAGCGGTGACGACGCCCGGGCCCTGCTTCTTCAGGTACATCGTGACCGGCTCGTCCTCCTCGGACGAGACGACGAGTCCCTTGAGGTTCAGGATGATGTCGGTGACATCCTCCTTCACGCCCGGCACGGTGGTGAACTCGTGCAGGACACCCTCGATACGGATGCTGGTGACGGCCGCGCCCGGGATGGACGACAGCAGCGTGCGACGCAGCGAGTTTCCGATGGTGTAGCCGAAGCCCGGCTCGAGGGGCTCGAGCACGAAGCGCGAGCGGTTCTCGGCGATGACCTCTTCGGTCAGGGTGGGCCGCTGGGAGATGAGCATGCACTACCTCTTTCGATTCTCGACGCCCGCTATTTGACGCCGTGGGAACCCACCGTCGCCGGGCGGGCTGCGCAGCGCAACCCGCCCGGCGACGGTGGAGGACAGATCACTTCGAGTAGAGCTCGACGATCAGCTGCTCCTGGAGCGGCACCTCGATCTGGGCGCGCTCGGGGAGCTGGTGGACGAGGACGCGCAGGGTCGACGGAACGACCTGCAGCCACGCCGGGGTGGGACGCTCGCCGAGGGTCTCCTGGGCGATCTCGAACCAGTCCATCTTCGTGGACTTGGGACGGACGTCGATGATGTCGTACTGCGAGACGCGGTAGCTCGGGATGGTGACCTTCTGGTCGTTGACCAGGAGGTGACCGTGGCTCACGAGCTGACGAGCCTGACGACGCGTCTGCGCGAGACCCGCGCGGTAGACGACGTTGTCCAGACGCGACTCGAGAATCTGCAGGAGGTTCTCACCGGTCTTGCCGGCGCGACGGTTCGCCTCCTCGTAGTAGCGACGGAACTGCTTCTCCATCACGCCGTAGGTGAAGCGGGCCTTCTGCTTCTCCTGCAGCTGGAGGCGGTACTCGGACTCCTTGATCCGCGCACGGCCGTGGTGACCGGGCGGGAAGGGCCGACGCTCGAATGCGGTGTCTCCACCCACGAGGTCCACGCCGAGACGGCGGGACTTGCGGGTGACGGGGCCGGTGTAACGTGCCATGGTTTTCTACGTTCCTTCCGGCTCAGACTCGACGCCGCTTGGGCGGACGGCAGCCGTTGTGGGGCTGGGGGGTGACATCGGAGATCGTGCCCACCTCGAGGCCGGCGGCCTGGAGCGAGCGGATCGCGGTCTCACGGCCCGAGCCGGGTCCCTTGACGAACACGTCGACCTTCTTCATGCCGTGCTCCTGCGCCTTGCGGGCCGCGTTCTCGGCGGCGAGCTGGGCGGCGAAGGGCGTCGACTTACGCGAGCCCTTGAAGCCGACGTGACCCGAGGACGCCCAGGAGAGGACGGCACCGGTGGGGTCGGTGATCGAGACGATGGTGTTGTTGAACGTGCTCTTGATGTGAGCCTGCCCGTGGGCGACGTTCTTCTTCTCCCTGCGACGACCCGACTTCTTGGGGCCCGCAGCGCGTGACTTGGGGGGCATTACTTCTTCTTTCCGGCGACGGTCTTCTTCGGGCCCTTACGGGTACGGGCGTTGGTCTTGGTGCGCTGACCACGGACGGGCAGGCCACGACGGTGGCGCAATCCCTGGTAGCTACCGATCTCGATCTTCCGGCGGATGTCGCCCTGGATCTCGCGGCGGAGGTCACCCTCCACCTTGTAGTTGCCCTCGATGTCGTCGCGGAGAACAGTGAGCTGCTCGTCCGTGATGTCCTTGGTGCGCAGGTCCGGGCTGATGCCGGTCCGCTCCAGGATCTCGACCGCACGGGTGCGACCGATGCCGAAAATGTAGGTGAGCGCGATCTCCATGCGCTTGTCGCGTGGGAGATCAACGCCGGCAAGGCGTGCCATGTGGCGTTTCTCTTTCGTCATGCGGTAGGTCTGCTCCCTGACCGTCCCCGTCCCGGACGGTCATCTCACGATGAGCGATCCGATCGGGGCCCCGGCCTCCGCAACCGGGGGCGTGAACCCGCTGATCCACTGACGGGACCAGCGGCTGGTTCAGGGAGTTGAGCGTCTTTACTTGTAGCGGTAGACGATCCGGCCGCGTGTCAGGTCGTAGGGCGAGAGCTCCACGACGACACGGTCCTCCGGAAGGATGCGGATGTAGTGCTGCCGCATCTTCCCGCTGATATGGGCGAGGACCTTATGCCCGTTCTCCAGCTCGATGCGGAACATTGCGTTCGGCAACGGCTCGACAACTCGGCCCTCGACCTCGATGGCTCCGTCTTTCTTTGCCATGCTGGTTACGGTCCTCCACGATTCCCCGGGTGACGTCTACCGGATTGTGGTGCACTGGTGGGCACACCGACGTATCAGCCTACGTCAGTGACTCACTCAGCGCCAATCGTGGCTCTGCCACCTCTCGCACATTCCCCTGTCGCGCCCCTGTCGCGCACGAGCCCGATCGCACATGTCTCCTGTCGCGCACGGTCCCGCAGGCCCGGAAATCGGAGCGACCGGAACGATCCACCGTCGTGGACGAGAGCAGGAAGGGACCAGAGAAGGGACGACGACGAGCGGGGCACCTGACAAGAACGGCCGGCTCCGGCGACGAGGGGTTCACTCTCAATGCCGGGACCGGCTGGTCCCCCCTGCGTGGCGGACTAGGCGCCCTCGGGACGAGGCGTGAGAATCCTCGGTCCGTCCTCGGTCACCGCGACGGTGTGCTCCCAGTGCGACGCGACAGCGCCGTCGACCGTCACGACGGTCCAGTCGTCCGCCAGAGTCTCGGTGTCCGTCTCCCCGCCGAGGACGAGCATCGGCTCGATCGCGAGGACGGAGCCCACCTGCAGCTTCGGCCCCCGACCGGGCTTGCCCTCATTGGCGAGGAACGGCCACTCGTGCATCTCCTGACCGATCCCGTGACCACCGAAGCCGTCGACGATGCCGAGAGACACGCCGTACTTTGCCTCGGCCCGACGGGTCGCCAGTTCCAACTCATGGGACACATCGGTGAGCCGGTGCCCCGGCCTCATGGCGAGCATGCCCTCGGCGAGAACCTCCCGCGTCGCAGCGTTGAGCGCCTCGACACCGGGATCGAGAACGCCGACACCGAACGACCACGCGGAATCCCCGTGCCACCCGTCGAGGATCGCGCCGCAGTCGACCGAGACGAGGTCGCCCTCCGAGAGGACCGTGGTCGAGCCCGGGATCCCGTGGACGACGACCTCGTTGACCGAGGAGCAGATCGATCCGGGAAAGCCCTCGTATCCCTTGAAGGACGGAATGGCGCCCGAATCGCGGATCAGCTGCTCGACGAGCTCGTCGAGATCCGCCGTGGTGACGCCGGGCTTGGCGGCATCACGTGCGGCCACCAGCGCCCTGCCGACGATGCGACCGGCGGCCTCCATCGCGTCGAGCTCACCGGGTGTGCGCGCGCCGACGACACCTTTGCGGGATCTACCGAACATGGTGGAGATCAGCGACCGAGCGCTGCGAGGGCACGGGCGTTGATCTCCTCGATCTCGCCGACCGCGTCGATCGTCGTGACCTGCTCCGCGTAGTACTCGAGGAGCGGAGCGGTCTCGGAGTGGTACACCGCCATACGGTTACGGATGACCTCTTCTGTGTCGTCCGCACGGCCACGCGCGAGCATGCGAGCCACCACGGTGTCCTCGTCGACCCGGAACTCGAGGACGCCGTCCAGGGAGGTGCCGGCGTCCGACAGCATGACCTTCAGAGCGTCCGCCTGCTCGACGCTCCGCGGGTAGCCGTCGAGGAGGAACCCCTCGGTGGCATCCGGCTCGGCGATGCGGGCCTGGACCATTCTGTTCGTCACGTCGGCGGGAACGAGATTGCCCGCGTCGATGTACGACTTCGCTTCCTTACCGAGATCGGTGTCCTGCGAGATGTTCGCGCGGAACAGATCGCCGGTGGAGATGTGGGGCACGCCGAGCTTTTCGGAAAGCAGAGCGGCCTGGGTTCCCTTGCCCGCGCCGGGAGGGCCGAGGAGGACGAGACGCATGATGATGACCAGCCTTTCTACGGTGTGTACTGCACAGTTCGCTGCGTGGCTACTTGAGGAATCCCTCGTAGTTGCGCTGCATCAGCTGCGCCTCGATCTGCTTCACGGTGTCGAGGCCCACGGAGACCATGATGAGCACGGCGGTACCGCCGAACGGCATGTTCTGGAGATCTCCACCCCCGCTGCCCATGTCCAGGAAGATGTTCGGGAGCACCGCGATCAGGCCGAGGTACAGCGAGCCGAACAGCAGGATGCGGTTGAGGACGTAGCCGAGGTACTCGGCGGTGGGCCGTCCCGGACGGATACCGGGGATGAAGCCGCCGTACTTCTTCATGTTCTCGGCCTGCTCCATCGGATCGAACTGGATCGCGACGTAGAAGTAGGAGAAGAAGATGATCAGGGCGAAGTACAGAACGATGTAGCCCCAGCTCGAGGGGTTCTGCAGGTACTGCATGACATAGCGCTGCCAGAATCCGTCACCAGTCCCCTCGGGCCCGGCGACCAGCTGGGTGATGAGGATCGGGACATACATCAACGACGAGGCGAAGATGACCGGGATGACGCCTGCCTGGTTGACCTTCAGGGGCAGGTAGGTGGAGGTGCCACCGTACTGGCGACGACCGACCATGCGCTTGGCGTACTGCACGGGAATCCGTCGCTGCCCCTGCTCCACGAACACGACGGCGACGACGATGAGGACAACCGCGAACATGACGGCGGCGAACTTCAGCGGCGACGAGTTCTGATAGATGTTCACGCCCTCGGCCGGGATCCGGGCGGAGATACCGGCGAAGATCAGCAGGGACATGCCGTTACCGACGCCCCGGTCCGTGATCAATTCGCCGAACCACATGACGAGCGCGGCGCCGGCGGTCATCACGAGCACGATGGTGATGAGGGTGAGGATCTCGTTGTCCATGAGGACCGACTGGCCGTTGCCGAGGAGCTGGCCCCGGTCGGCGAGGGCGACGATGCCCGCGGACTGCAGAACAGCCAGTGCGATCGTGAGATAACGCGTGTACTGCGTCATCTTGGCCTGGCCCGACTGTCCCTCCTTCTTCAACTGCTCGAAGTGAGGGATGACCACGGTCAACAGCTGCACGATGATGCTCGCCGTGATGTACGGCATGATGCCGATCGCGAAGACCGACAGCTGGAGCAGTGCGCCGCCCGAGAAGAGGTTGACCAGCGAGTACAACTGCGCGTTCTCGCCTGTCATCGCCGAGTCGAGCAGACCACGCAGCTTGGGGTAGTCGACGCCCGGCGACGGGATCTGTGCGCCGATCCGGTACAGGACGATGATCCCGAGAGTGAAGAGGATCTTCTTCCTCAGGTCACTGTCCTTGATCGCGGACGCGAGTGCGGAGAGCACATGTCCTCCTGGTCATGACGGCACGTGGCCGCCTGTCGTCGAGATCTGATGCGCTCGGACCCCCGGCGAGAAGTCGTCTGCCGGCACGAGAACGCACAACGGGAAAACTCTATCAAGACAAACGCAGGGGCCGGATTCGAGAGTCTCGAACCCAACCCCTGCGCCCGTCAGTGGTCCTTCGACAGGACCGGTCGGGGAATCAGGCCCCGGCCTCCGACACGCTTCCGCCGGCAGCCTCGATCTTGCTCTTGGCCGACGCGGACACCTTGTCGACGGACACGGTCACGGCCACGGAGATCTCTCCGTTGCCGAGAACCTTGACCGGCTGGTTCTTTCGAACGGCACCGGCGGCGACGAGCTCGGCGACACCGACCTCTCCGCCCTTCGGGAAGAGCCGCTCGATATCGGCCACGTTGACGACCTGGAAGACGACCTTGTTGCGGTTCTTGAAGCCCTTGAGCTTCGGGAGCCGCATGTGGATCGGCATCTGCCCGCCCTCGAACCCGGCGGGGACGTTCTTTCGTGCCTTCGTACCCTTGGTACCGCGACCGGCGGTCTTACCCTTGGAAGCCTCACCGCGACCAACGCGGGTCTTCTCGGTGTGGGCGCCGGGTGCCGGGCGCAGGTGGTGCAACTTGATGGTCATGCTCACTCCGTCTCTTCGACCACGACGAGGTGGTTCACGACGTTGATGAGACCCCGGGTCTGCGCATTGTCCTCACGCACAACCGACTTCCGGATGCCCTTCAGGCCGAGGGTGCGCAGGGAGTCCCGCTGGTTCTTCTTGGTCCCGACGGTCCCACGGACCTGGGTGATCTTGAGGTTAGCCATGATCAGGCCCCCTGTCCGGCACGCGCGCGGAGCATGCCCGCGGGAGCGACGTCCTCGATGGGCAGGCCGCGACGAGCCGCGACCTCCTCCGGACGGTGCAGACCCTTGAGCGCGGCCACGGTCGCGTGAACGACGTTGATGGCGTTGTCCGAGCCCAGCGACTTGCAGAGGATGTCGCTGACGCCGGCGCACTCCAGCACCGCGCGAGCGGCACCGCCGGCGATCACACCGGTACCGGGCGAGGCCGGACGGAGCATGACGACACCGGCGGCCTCCTCGCCCTGGATCGGGTGAGGAATCGTGGTACCGATCAGCGGAACGCGGAAGAAGTTCTTACGGGCCTCCTCGGCGCCCTTCTGGATCGCTGCGGGCACCTCCTTGGCCTTGCCGTAGCCGACGCCGACCAGACCGTTGCCGTCACCGAGGATCACGAGGGCGGTGAAGCTGAAGCGACGACCACCCTTCACGACCTTGGAGACGCGGTTGATGGTGACGACGCGCTCGATGTACTGCGACTTCTCCTCGTCGCGGCCCCGACGGTCGTCGCGGCCTCGTCCACGGCCGCGGTCGTTGCCGCGCCCCTGGGCGTTGTCGTTGGTGTTCTTGTTGTCTGCGGCGGGCCCGTTGCTTCCGCCGTCACGACGCTGACGTCCCGGCATCAGACGGTCCTTCCATTAGCGGTCAGTGCAGTGGTGTTGATCATCAGAACTCCAGCCCACCCTCGCGGGCGGCGTCGGCGAGCGACGCGATCCGGCCGTGGTACTTGTTGCCACCACGGTCGAACACGACGGAGTCGATGCCAGCGGCCTTCGCACGCTCGGCGACCAGCTGGCCGACCTTGGCGCTGCGGTCCTTCTTGTCGCCCTCGAGGGCACGCACATCGGCCTCAATCGACGAGGCGGCGGCCAGCGTGTGGCCGCTCAGGTCGTCGATGATCTGGACGTGGATGTGGCGCGAGGACCGGTTGACGACCAGCCGCGGACGCTCCGGGGTCCCGGAGACCTTCTTGCGGAGGCGGTAATGGCGCCGGGCACGACCCTCGCGACGAGCGGTCGAGATATCGGTTCCCAGCGGGGAACGCTTCTTGGTGCTGCTCATGATCACTTACCCGTCTTTCCGACCTTGCGACGGACCTGCTCGCCGGCGTAGCGGATGCCCTTACCCTTGTACGGGTCGTGCTTCCGGAGACGCTTGATGTTGGCGGCGATCTGGCCCACCTGCTGCTTGTCGATACCGGAGATCGAGAACTTGGTGGCACCGTCGACGGCGAACGTGATTCCGTCGGGCGCGGTGACCGGCACCGGGTGCGAGTAGCCGAGCGCGAACTCGAGGTCCTTGCCCTTGGCCACGACGCGGTAACCGACGCCGAAGATCTCCATGTCCTGCTTGTAGCCCTCGGTGACGCCGACGACCATGTTGTTGATCAGCGAACGCGAGAGGCCGTGCAGGGCACGGTTGTCGCGGTGATCATCGGGGCGCACGACAGTGAGGACGCCGTCCTCGATCGTCACCGAGATGTCGCCGGGAAGATCCTGGGAGAGCTCGCCCTTGGGACCCTTGACCGTGATGTTCTGGCCGTCGACCTTGATGTCGACGCCGGACGGGACGTTGATCGGAGCCTTGCCGATACGTGACATTTCTCGCCCCCTTACCAGACGTAGGCGAGGACTTCCCCGCCCACCTTCTTGTTGTTCGCCTGACGGTCCGTGAGCAGACCCTGGGAGGTCGAGATGATGGCGACACCCAGGCCACCGAGGACCTTGGGGAGCTCAGTCGACTTGGCGTACACGCGCAGACCCGGCTTGGAGACGCGCTTGATGCCCTGGATGCTCCGCTGGCGTGACGGGCCGTACTTCAGATCGATGGTGAGCTTCTTGCCCACCTCGGCATCGGCGACGGCGTAGTCGGCGATGTAACCCTCCTGCTTGAGGATCGCCGCGATGTTGCCCTTGAGCTTGGAATGCGGCATCGTCACTGACTCGTGGAACGCCGAATTGGCGTTACGCACACGCGTCAGCATGTCCGCGATGGGATCAGTCATCGACATGGATAGACCATGTTCCTTTCTCGTAACGGTTCCCATGCAACACGTCGTACGCACCGGCCTGTGGGCCGGCAGCTGACATCGTGGGCCTATCACGAAGAGTGCGATTGTTCGTTTGTCTGGGTCCCGGGCCCCCGTTGGGATCCCTGGTGTCCCGCCGCTACTGATACTCGGTGTATCAGCGGCGACCAGACGGCTGGGCCGTCTGCCCACCGTCATGGAACGTTACGTGCCATGACGGGGACGGCCGGTCCGGCCTGGAGGTGTCAGTCCTCCTTGAAGGGGAAGCCGAGCTGCTTCAGCAGAGCGCGGCCCTCTTCGTCGTTGGTCGCCGTGGTGACGACCGTGATGTCCATACCCCGCGGGCGGTCGACCTTGTCGACGTCGATCTCGTAGAACATGGTCTGCTCGTTGAGGCCGAACGTGTAGTTGCCGTGACCGTCGAACTGCTTGCCCGAGAGTCCGCGGAAGTCGCGGATACGGGGCAGGGCGACGGTGGTCAGGCGGTCGAGGAACTCCCACATGCGGTCGCCACGGAGGGTGACGCGCGCACCAATGGGCATGCCCTCACGAAGCTTGAACTGCGCGATCGACTTGCGGGCACGACGGACCTCGGGCTTCTGACCGGTGATCAGGGTGAGGTCGTTGATCGCACCGTTGATCAGCTTGGCATCGCGGGCGGCGTCGCCGACGCCCATGTTCACGACGACCTTGACGACACCGGGGATCTGCATGACGTTCTCGTACTCGAACGTCTCGTTGAGAGCCGGCTTGATGTCGTTGCGGTACTTGGCCTTGAGGCGCGGGGTGTAACCAGCGGGAAGAGTGGTCTCAGTCATGGTCACAGGTCCTTCCCGGTCTTGCGCGAGACACGGACGCGCTTGCCGTTCTCGTCGGTGCGGATCCCGACACGGGTCGGGTTGCCGTCAGCATCCACGACCATCACGTTGGACACGTCGATCGGAGCCTCCTGGGTGACGATGCCACCGGAGGAGGCGCCGCGCTCGGCAGCGGAGTTGGCGGTGTGCTTCTTGATGCGGTTGACGCCCTCGACGAGGACCTTGCCCTGCGCCGGGTAGGCCGTGATGACCTTGCCCTTGGCGCCCTTGTCCTTGCCCGAGATGACGAGGACCGTGTCGCCCTTGTGAACCTTCATGTCAGAGCACCTCCGGAGCCAGCGAGACGATGCGCATGAACTTCTTGTCGCGCAGCTCGCGGCCGACCGGCCCGAAGATGCGCGTGCCACGCGGATCGTTGTCGTTCTTGATGATGACGGCGGCGTTCTCGTCGAACTTGATGTACGACCCGTCCGGGCGACGGCGCTCCTTCTTGGTGCGCACGATGACGGCCTTGACGACCTCACCCTTCTTGACGTTGCCACCGGGGATGGCATCTTTCACGGTCGCGACGATGATGTCACCGACGCCCGCGTAGCGACGCTTCGATCCACCGAGAACGCGGATGCAGAGAATCTCCTTGGCACCCGTGTTGTCGGCGATCTTCAGTCGCGACTCCTGCTGGATCATGGTTCTCCTGACCAGGTCTGTTCAATGTGTGCCGGATACCGACCCGTCACACGCGGTCACGCCGCCGGGGCGAGACGGAGTCCGCGCGCACCAGGCAACTGGTCCAGTGTAGGGTGCTGGTCCCCGTCAGCCCAAATCCCGGCTAGCTACCAGACGAATCCGAGCCTGTCGCAGACGGCAGCCCGGCCGACCCGGACGATCCGGCGGAGAGACCACTCCCCGACGACCCGGACGAACCGGCCGACCCCAGGGATCCATCAGCGACTGCTCCGTCACCCGCCAGGCGATTCCGGGCCACCTTCCCGTTCGGCACCGCCGGAGCCAGACCGGACAGGACATGCTCCATCGCAGGACGCATCTCGGGAACGAACACCGGCCAGTTGTGGATCCCGTGCGACACGTAGTTCAACCGGAGATCGACACCGGGCACGGTCGCGAGAGCGGCCTCGAGTCGCCGGGTGCTCTCGTAGGAGCCCTTCTCGAGCACGTGTCCGTCGACGAGGAGCATCGAGTCGCTGCCAAAGTACCCCAGTTCTGTAGAGCCGACGAGCCCGTTCGCCGCGCTCAGATACACGCTCTTTCCCGCCAGCCCGGACGGATCGGCCGTCGTGTCGTGTTCGCGCCACTCCTGGGATCCGCGCGGGCCCCACATCTTCGTCACGTCACCGCCTCGAGCGTCCGTGGTCAACCGGGCGTACTGGTAACCGAGTTCATCGAGCGTGGAGTACGCGCCACTGATGCCGCCCGCGGCATCGAACATCTCGGGGTAGCGATTCGTCAGGTGCAGCGCCGATGCCGCACCCATCGACACTCCCATGACCCCCCAGCTGCCGTTGTGGTCCAGCGGTGCCCCGACCTCAGAGTGTCCCTCGTCCAACAGACCCGGGAGTTCGTCGGTGAGGAAGGTCTCCCACTTGTTCGGCCCGAGGACATCATCGTCCTCGACCCAGTCGGACCACATCGACGCCGGAGCACCGGTCGGGACGATCACGTTGACGTTCTGCGATCTGAGCGCCGGGTCTCCCCACCCCATGCCAGTGCTCCACCCGGAGGGGCTCTCGCTTCCGACGCCATCGAGGAAGTAGACGTTCGGTGCATCGAATCCGACGGGTGCGCGGTACACCTCGACGCGCACTTCTCTCTGCATCGACTCGGAGGTGACAGTCCACACCTCTGCGCGCGCATCATCCGGGTTCGTCGAACCCGGGTGCAGGGGCTCGACGGAGACCACGGACG
Organism: Dietzia sp. NCCP-2495; assembly: GCF_026011735.1. GTDB lineage: Bacteria > Actinomycetota > Actinomycetes > Mycobacteriales > Mycobacteriaceae > Dietzia. The sequence continues at coordinate 41,142 of NZ_BRVN01000016.1, forward strand.
TCGACGTGATTCCGGGATCACGGGTCGCGATCGGCGAGGTCGGGCCTGACGAACTACCGGGACGCGCGAACTCTCCCGAGCCGGCCGCCGCGAGCGTGTTGAGCACCGAGGTCAACTGCACTGAACCGCCCAGCTGGGTCGCGGCCGCGACGCTGAGGGAAGGAATGCCGTAGAGGCTCCCGGGTGGGGTGGACGGGACGATCGATCCACCATTCATCGACCCCGATGTGGAACCGTTCGTCGCGCTTCCAGCGGATCCCTGTGCCGAAGCGCCGGGTGCCACCGCCACGGCAAACGCCATGACCGTCGCCGACGCCACAAGCGCCCGGACGGACCGACGCGGCAGCCTGCCGCCGATCCGCACGCCGGCGGGATTAAAAAACTTCATTAGCACTCCTGTTGTGGTTTCCGCAGCCAAACGAGCCCAGAGTACTTCTACATCTGTCCAATTCGGCAATTCAGTTACTGCGCACCCGCGACGCGCCCGACCAGACGCAGGCCGGCCCGGTCCCGACGTGAATCGGGACCGGGCCGGTCTGTGTTATCTGATGGGACGGGCTTACTTCGCCCGCTCCAGCACCTCGACGAGGCGGTAACGCTTGCTGGCCGACAGCGGGCGGGTCTCCATGATCCGCACGCGGTCGCCGACGCCGGCGTCGTTCGACTCGTCATGGGCCTTGACACGCTCGGTGCGGCGCATGATCTTGCCGTAGAGGGAGTGCTTCACGCGGTCCTCGAGTTCGACGACGATGGTCTTCTCCATCTTGTCGGACACGACGTAACCGATGCGCACCTTACGGCTGTTGCGCTCCGTGTTCTCGCCTGACTCAGTCACAGCAGTTTCCTTGTCACTCACTTGGCATCACCCGGCGCCGCCGACAGCCCGAGCTCGCGCTCGCGGATGACGGTGTAGATGCGCGCGATGTCGTGACGAACGACCCGCAGGCGACGGTTGTTGGTCAGCTGACCGGTGGCCATCTGGAAGCGCAGGTTGAACAGCTCTTCCTTGGCCTCGCGAAGTCGCGCGGTCAGCGCATCGGCGTCGAGCTCGCGCAGCTCGGGGGCGGTGATTCCACTTGCCATCAGAACTGCTCCTCCCGGGTGACGATGCGGGTCTTACACGGGAGCTTGTGCTGCGCGCGACGCAGGGCCTCGCGAGCGGTCTCCTCGTTCGGGTACGACATCTCGAAGAGGATGCGTCCCGGCTTGACGTTGGCGACCCACCACTCGACGGATCCCTTACCGGAACCCATTCGGACCTCGGCGGGCTTCTTCGTCAGCGGACGGTCCGGGTAGATGTTGATCCAGACCTTGCCACCACGCTTGATGTGGCGGTTGATCGCGATACGAGCGGACTCGATCTGACGGTTAGTGACGTAGGCCGGCTCGAGAGCCTGGATGCCGTAGTCACCAAACGTCACCTTGGTGCCGCCCTTCGCCCCGCCCTTACGACCGGGGTGGTGCTGCTTGCGGTGCTTGACGCGCTTGGGGATCAGCACGGTCAGGCCTCCTTGTTATCTGCGGGCGCCTCGGCCTGAGAAGTGGAGCCGGCGCGGCCGGTCTCCGTGCTCGTGGCCGTGGTGCCCTGGGCGCCGGAACGGCGCGGACGGCCGGCCCCACGCTCACGGCGCGGGCCACGGTCGCCACCACCGCGGTTGCTGGACTGGGCGTACTGGTCGGACTCGCGACGGCCGCCGACCACGTCACCCTTGTAGATCCACACCTTGACGCCGATGCGACCGAAGGTCGTCTTGGCCTCGTAGGTGCCGTAGTCGATCTCGGCACGCAGGGTGTGGAGCGGGACGCGTCCCTCGTGGTAGCGCTCGGAACGCGACATCTCGGCACCGCCGAGACGACCCGAGCAGACCACCTTGATGCCCTTGACCTGCGGCTGACGCATCGCCGACTGAATGCCCTTACGCATCGCGCGGCGGAACGCCACGCGGTTCGAGAGCTGCTCGGCGATACCCTGCGCGACGAGCTGGGCATCGGCCTCGGTGTTCTTGATCTCGAGGATGTTGAGGTGGACCTGCTTCCCGGTGAGCTTCTCCAGCTCGCCACGAAGACGGTCGGCCTCGGCACCACGACGACCGATCACGATGCCCGGACGGGCGGTGTGGATGTCGACGTGGACCCGGTCACGGGTACGCGAGATATCCACACCGGAGATCCCGGCGCGCTCCATGCCCTTCGACAGGAGCTGACGGATCTTGATGTCCTCGGCGACGTAGTCCGCGTACTGCTTGTCGGCATACCACTTGGACGTCCAGTCCGAGGTGATGCCGAGACGGAAGCCATGCGGCTGAATCTTCTGTCCCATTTAGCGGGCACCTCCCTGGTTACGACGTCCCCGGCCGGCTCCGGCCTTCTCTGGCACGCTGGTCACCTCGACGGTGATGTGGCTCGTGCGCTTGCGGATGCGGAACGCACGACCCTGGGCACGCGGCTGGAACCGCTTCAGGGTCGGGCCCTCATCGGCGTACGCCGTGGTCACGACCAGGGTCCGGGGATCGAGGTCGAGGTTGTTCTCGGCGTTCGCGATCGCGGAGGCCAGGACCTTCGCGACCGGCTCGCTGGCGGCCTGCGGGGCGAACCGCAGGATGTTCAGCGCGTCGGCAGCGTCCTTGCCGCGGATCAGGTCGATCACGCGACGCGCCTTCATGGGCGTGACGCGCACGAACTTGGCGGTGGCACGCGCGGAGAGCTTCTGCTCCGTGCCTGCGGCGTTCTTGTCAGTATCAGTGCTCATCGACGCTTACTCTTTCGGTCGTCCTTGATGTGCCCCTTGAACGTGCGCGTCGGCGCGAACTCGCCGAGCTTGTGACCCACCATCGAGTCGGACACAAACACGGGCACATGCTTCCGGCCGTCATGAACGGCGAAGGTGTGGCCGATGAAATCGGGCAGGATCGTCGAGCGACGCGACCAGGTCTTGATGACCTGATGGGTGCCCTTGTCGTTCTGCGCGTCCACCTTCGCGAGGAGGTGTTCGTCGACGAACGGACCCTTCTTGAGACTACGAGGCATCCTAGTTTCCCTCCTTAGCGCTTCTTACCGGTGCGACGGCGACGGACGATCATGCTGTCACTCGCCTTCTTGGGCTTACGGGTCCGGCCCTCGGGCTGGCCCCAGGGGCTGACGGGGTGACGTCCACCGGACGTCTTGCCCTCGCCACCACCGTGCGGGTGGTCGATCGGGTTCATGACCACGCCACGGACGGTCGGGCGAACACCCTTCCACCGCATACGGCCGGCCTTACCCCAGTTGATGTTGATCTGCTCGGCGTTGCCGACCTCGCCGATCGTCGCCCGGCAACGGACGTCGACGCGACGGATCTCGCCGGAGGGCATACGCAGGGTGGCGTAGGCGCCCTCCTTGCCGAGCAGCTGGATTCCGGCGCCGGCCGCACGGGCCATTTTGGCGCCGCCACCGGGCCGCAGCTCCACCGCGTGCACGACGGTGCCGGCGGGGATGTTGCGGAGCGGCAGGTTGTTGCCAACCTTGATGTCGGAGTTCGGGCCCGACTCGACCTTCATGCCCTGCTTGAGGTTGCGCGGGGCCAAGATGTACCGCTTCTCGCCGTCTGCGTAGTGGAGCAGCGCGATGTTGGCGGTGCGGTTCGGGTCGTACTCGATGTGAGCGACGGTGGCGAGCACGCCGTCCTTGTCATTGCGACGGAAGTCGATGACACGGTACTGACGCTTGTGTCCACCGCCCTTGTGGCGGGTGGTGATACGGCCGTGGCCGTTACGGCCGCCCGACTTGCTCAGCGGGCGGAGCAGCGACTTCTCGGGCGTCGAGCGGGTGATCTCGGCGAAGTCCGAGACGCTCGAGCCGCGACGACCGGGAGTCGTGGGCTTGTACTTGCGGATAGCCATGAGGTTCTCTCGTCCTTAACTCTTCCCGCCCTCAGGCGGTCAGACCCGGGATCTCGATGGGCTTGCTGTCGGCCGCGAGGGTCACGATGGCGCGCTTGGTGCTCTTGCGCTGTCCGAACCCGGTGCGGGTGCGCTTGCGCTTGCCCTTACGGTTAGCGGTGTTCACGGACTCGACCGTGACGCCGAAGATCTCCTGGATGGCGATCTTGATCTGCGTCTTGTTGGAATCCGGAGCCACCAGGAACGTGTACACGCCCTGCTCGAGCAGGCCGTAGGCCTTCTCGGAGACGACCGGGGCGATGATCACGTCCCGGGGATCGGCGACTGTGCTCACTTGTCGGCCTCCTTCGCTGCCTTGCCGGCGAGGGAACGGCCCGCCTGCGCTACGAACGCGTCCAGGGTCTCGACGGTGAACACGACGTCGTCCGCATTGAGGACGTCGTAGGTGTTCAGCTGATCCGGAGCGATCGGGTGGACGTTGTCGAGGTTGGCAACCGAACGCCACGCGGCGACGTCCTCGCGGCCAACGACGACCAGGAACTTCTTGCGGTCCGACAGCGACGCGAGGAAGTCACGCACACCGGAGGTCGACGGGGTCTGACCCTCGATGAACTCGGTGACGACGTGCAAGCGCTCGCTCGCGACCCGGTCGGAGAGGGCTCCCCGCAGCGCGGCGGCCTTCATCTTCTTGGGGGTGCGCTGCGAGTAGTCGCGCGGCTTCGGGCCGTGGACGGTGCCACCACCGGTGTAAGCGGGGGCGCGGGTCGAGCCCTGACGTGCACGACCGGTGCCCTTCTGGCGGAACGGCTTACGGCCACCGCCGCTCACCTCGCCACGGGTCTTGGTCGAGTGGGTGCCCTGGCGCGCGGCGGCCAGCTGGGCCACGACGACCTGGTGCATCAGCGACAGATTGGGCTCGACGCCGAAGATCTCGGCGGGGAGCTCGACAGCGCCGTCGGTCTTGCCGGCCGGCGTACGGACGTCGAGCTTGAGGTTCACGGTGTTCTCCGTGGTGGTCATGCGCGCGCACCGCCCTTCACTGCGGAACGGACCATCACGAGGCCGCCGTTGCGACCGGGGATGGCTCCCTTGATGAGGAGGACGCCGGCCTCGGCGTCGACCTTGTGGACCTTGAGATTCATGGTCGTGACGCGCTCGTTACCCATACGTCCGGCCATCTTCTTCCCACGGAAGACGCGACCCGGGGTGGACGCGCCACCGATCGAGCCGGGACGACGGTGCACGGCCTGGGTACCGTGCGAGGCGCCCTGACCGGCGAAGCCGTGGCGCTTCATGGTTCCCGCGAAGCCCTTGCCCTTGGAGGTGCCCGTGACGTCGACGAAAGCGCCGTCGGAGAACACGTCCGCGCCGATCTCCTGGCCGATCTCGAAGCCGGCAGCCTGCTCGGCGTTGTCGAGTCGGATCTCGGCGACGTGACGGCGGGGCGTGACCCCGGCCTTCTCGAACTGACCCGTGACCGGCTTGGTCACCTTGCGGGGGTCGATCGCGCCGAACGCGATCTGGACGGCGTTGTAGCCGTCGGTCTCTTCGGTACGGATCCCGGTGACAACGCACGGCCCGGCCTTGACGACGGTCACCGGGACCACCCGGTTGTTCTCGTCGAAGACCTGGGTCATGCCGAGCTTGGCGCCCAGGATTCCCTTGATCTCGGTGTTACTCATCTGTTTACTGTCTCCGCTGCACGTTGCTTGCTGACCGCTACGCGGTCGGAGGTCACTGGATGTTGACGTCGACGCTGGCAGGCAGGTCGATGCGCATGAGCGCGTCCACGGTCTTGGGCGTGGGGTCGAGGATGTCGATCAGCCGCTTGTGGGTACGCATCTCGAAGTGCTCGCGCGAATCCTTGTACTTGTGCGGCGAGCGGATGACGCAGTAGACGTTCTTCTCGGTGGGCAACGGCACCGGGCCGACGACGCGCGCGCCGGTACGGGTAACCGTCTCGACGATCTTGCGGGCCGAGGCGTCGATGGCCTCGTGGTCGTAGGCCTTGAGCCGGATGCGGATCTTTTGTCCCGCCACTTCGTCCTCTTCTCCTCCCGCCCGTGAAGGCGGCTGTCGTGAGCGCCCTCGCCTGGCGGGGACACTGCTGTGTTCGCTTGTCATTCGTGACACCGTCCGACCGTCAACTACCCGGTCTCGTGCATCGGTGCCCGTCGTGGAGGACCCCGCTCGCGCGTCCGCAGACGTAACACAGTACGAAGACCCCAGAGGACGGAGTGCCTCACCTCGCCCGGGGCGATGGTGACGGCGGACCGATCCGCTGCCGCTGTTGATGTGTCACGATGCGTCCACGCGGTCGGGCGTGTCGCCCTCCCACTTTTCCAGCGGATGATTTCTCACCCGCTTCGATCGTGCTCGCCCGACCAACCCGACTCTTTGCACACGTACGATGTACACGTGTTCAAGCGCCGCCTTGTCCGGGCAACTCGACCAGTATGCCGGACGAGACCCGAGGAAGCAAAATCGACTGGATCACATCGCTCGCGCCGTCACAGTGGCATGAGCTCCGCTTGGGTAGCGGCGACTCAGATAGAAGGTGCGGTCGTGGCTTCCGGGTCGACCGGAGTCCGGCCGGACCGGCAAGTGGCAGGCCCACGCCCCCGCCACGGACGAGAAAACGGAGGGCTTCACTGATGAACAACCGGCGCGAACCGCGTGACCCCGTCGCCTACAAGAAGGAACGCCGCCAAGCTGTGCTCCGCCATCACCCGGACGCGGGCGGGGATCCGGACGAGTTGTTGAAAGCCCTCGAGGAGGTCGACCGCCGCCACGGCGTGCTCGGGCCCGATCGCGATGACAATCCGGTCTCGGCAGAGCAGGTCGCCGCCGTCGCCGTGACGGCACTCGCCGGCGCAGCGGCCATCGGACTGTCTGTTGCCATGAGCCTCTTCGGACGCCGGCGTTGACGCTGGCGCCGGCGTTGACGCTGGCGCCGGCGTTGACACAGACACTGGCACTGGCACTGGCACTGGCTCTCACGGTGCCTTAAGCAGTCGTTCCCGGAGCCGCCACCTCAGTCCTCAGCGACGCCATGGCCGCTTCCAGCTTTCACACGGAAACACGAGAAGGGGCGTCCCACCTCGCGGTGGGACCCCCTTCTCTCCTGGCCTGGCACAGTGTGCCGGACCGGTGAGGTCAGATCGCGATCACTTGATGATCTTGGTGACCTGTCCGGCGCCGACGGTGCGGCCACCCTCGCGGATCGCGAAGCGGAGGCCCTCGTCCATGGCGACCGGCTGGATGAGCTCGACGCTCATCTCGGTGTTGTCGCCCGGCATGACCATCTCGGTGCCCTCGGGGAGGGTCACGACGCCGGTCACGTCCGTGGTACGGAAGTAGAACTGCGGACGGTAGTTGTTGAAGAACGGCGTGTGACGGCCGCCCTCGTCCTTGGACAGGATGTAGGCCTGGCCCTCGAACGAGGTGTGCGGGGTGTAGGCGCCCGGCTTGATGACGACCTGGCCGCGCTCGACGTCCTCACGCTTGAGGCCACGGACCAGCAGACCGACGTTGTCGCCGGCCTCGCCGTAGTCGAGGAGCTTACGGAACATCTCGATGCCCGTGACGGTGGTCTTGGTGGCCTTGTCCTTGATGCCGATGAGCTCGACATCCTCGTTGACGTTGATCTGGCCACGCTCGATACGACCGGTGACGACGGTGCCACGACCGGTGATCGTGAAGACGTCCTCGACCGGCATGAGGAACGGCTTGTCCGTCTCACGCTGCGGGTCCGGGATGGAGTCGTCACAGGCCTGCATGAGCTCCAGGACGGCGTCGACCCACTTCTGATCGCCCTCGAGGGCCTTCAGAGCGGAGATGTGGACGACGGGGGCGTCCTCGTCGAACTCCTGCGAGGCCAGCAGCTCGCGGACCTCCATCTCGACGAGCTCGAGGATCTCCTCGTCGTCGACCATGTCGCACTTGTTCAGGGCGACGAGGATGTAGGGGACGCCGACCTGACGCGCGAGCAGAACGTGCTCACGGGTCTGCGGCATCGGGCCGTCGGTGGCCGCCACGACCAGGATCGCGCCGTCCATCTGGGCGGCACCGGTGATCATGTTCTTGATGTAGTCGGCGTGACCGGGGGCGTCGACGTGCGCGTAGTGACGCTTCTCGGTCTGGTACTCGACGTGGGAGATGTTGATCGTGATACCACGAGCCTTCTCCTCGGGCGCCTTGTCGATCTCGTCGAACGCGAACGAAGCGTTGATATCGGGGTAGGCGTCCGCCAGAACCTTGGTGATGGCCGCGGTCGTGGTGGTCTTGCCATGGTCGACGTGACCGATGGTGCCGATGTTTACGTGCGGCTTCGTCCGCTCGAACTTCGCCTTCGCCACTTGATGTCCTCCTGGACTGGTCTGTCCCCACGTCTGTCGTGGGCACTATTTGTGTGGGATCTGATCTTACTCATCGTGCCGTGAGGCACGAACCGGCGGCCACCCGGAGGTTCGACCGTGCGCCGCCGGCATCGGACCCGTTCCACCCGGGGTGGAACGGGACCATACCGGTTACTCGCCGGTCGCCTTGGCGATGATCTCCTTCGACACACTCGCCGGGACCTCGGCGTAGTGGGAGAAGACCATCGAGTAGTTCGCCCGGCCCTGCGTCTTCGACCGGAGGTCGCCGACGTAGCCGAACATCTCGGACAGCGGGACGTGGGCCTTCACGACGCGGGCGCCGGAGCGCTCCTCCATCGCGCTGACCTGGCCACGCCGGGAGTTGAGGTCGCCGATCACGTCGCCCATGTAGTCCTCGGGCGTGGTGACCTCGACGGACATCAGCGGCTCGAGGATGACGGGCTGGCACTTGCGCGAGGCCTCCTTGAAGGCCATCGAGCCCGCGACCTTGAACGCCATTTCGGACGAGTCGACCTCGTGGTACGCACCGTCGACCAGGGTGGCCTTGACGTTCACCATCGGGTAGCCGGCGAGGATGCCGTACTGCATGGCGTCCTGGATGCCCGCGTCCACAGACGGGATGTACTCCTTGGGCACGCGGCCACCGGTGACCTCGTCGGAGAACATGTAGGTCTCGCCCTCTTCGATCGACGCGTCGTCGAGCGGCTCGAGGCGGATCTGCACCTTGGCGAACTGACCGGAACCACCGGTCTGCTTCTTGTGGGTGTAGTCGTACTTGTCGACCGAGCCCTTGATGGTCTCGCGGTACGCGACCTGCGGCTTGCCGACGTTGGCCTCGACCTTGAACTCGCGCTTCATGCGGTCGACGAGCACGTCGAGATGGAGCTCGCCCATGCCACCGATGACGGTCTGCCCGGTCTCGTCGTCCAGACGGACGGTGAAGGTCGGGTCCTCTTCGGCGAGCTTCTGGATCGCGGTGCCCAGCTTCTCCTGGTCGGCCTTGGTCTTGGGCTCGATGGAAACGTCGATGACCGGGTCCGGGAACGTCATCGACTCGAGGACGACCTGGTCGTTCAGGTCACACAGGGTGTCACCGGTGGTGGTGTCCTTGAGGCCGATGAAGGCGTAAATGTTGCCCGCCACGGCCTCGTCGACCGGGTTCTCCTTGTTGGCGTGCATCTGGAAGAGCTTGCCGACGCGCTCCTTCTTGCCCTTGGTCGAGTTGGCGACCTGGGTGCCCGGCTCGACGCGACCCGAGTACACGCGGACGAAGGTGAGCTTGCCGAAGAACGGGTGGACGGCGATCTTGAACGCCAGCGCCGAGAACGGCTCGTCCTTGGCCGGCTTGCGCAGGATCTCGGTCTCCTCGTCGCCGACCTTGTGGCCGTGCACCTCGCCGATGTCCAGCGGGGTCGGGAGGTAGTCGATGACCGCGTTCAGCATGGGCTGGATGCCCTTGTTCTTGTACGCGGTGCCACAGAGCACGGGGTAGATCTCGGAGTTGACCGTCATCTTACGGATCGCGGCCTTGATCTCCTCGATGGTGAGCTCCTCACCACCGAAGTACTTCTCCATGAGCTCTTCGTCGGACTCGGCGACGGCCTCGAGGAGCTTCTCGCGGTACTCCTCGGCCTTCTCCTGCAGGTCGGCCGGGATCTCCTCGATGGAGGCCGCGGTGCCGATCTCGGTCTTGCCGCGCCAGAAGTGGGCCTTCATCTCGACCAGGTCGACGATGCCGTCGAAGGTGTCCTCGGCGCCGATCGGGAGCTGGAGGACCAACGGCTTCGCACCCAGACGGTCGACGATCGTCGACACGGTGTAGTAGAAGTCCGCGCCCAGCTTGTCCATCTTGTTGACGAAGCAGATGCGGGGGACGTCGTACTTCTCGGCCTGGCGCCAGACCTGCTCGGACTGGGGCTCCACGCCCTCCTTGCCGTCGAAGACCGCGACGGCGCCATCGAGCACGCGCAGCGAGCGCTCGACCTCGACCGTGAAGTCGACGTGGCCCGGGGTGTCGATGATGTTGATCTGGTTGCCCTCCCAGAAGCAGGTGACCGCGGCGGAGGTGATCGTGATGCCGCGCTCCTTCTCCTGCTCCATCCAGTCGGTGGTGGACGCACCGTCGTGCGTCTCGCCGGCCTTGCGGTTGACACCCGTGTAGAACAGGATGCGCTCGGTCGTGGTGGTCTTACCGGCGTCGATGTGCGCCATGATGCCGATGTTGCGGACCTTGTTCAGGTCGGTCAGCACGTCCTGTGCCACGGAATCTCCCCGATCGTGTGAGTCGTCGGTGGCCCGTGCGGTCGGGATGGACCGTTACGAACCGTGTTAAGTGGGTGCCGGCTACGCGCTCTGCTCGAGGCGAGACGGGGCTTGGTCAATAATGCCACCTCTAGGGCGGCGGCGGGACCCTGGACGGGGGGTGAATCTGCTCCGCTCCCCGCCCAGGACCCGCGAGATCACCAGCGGTAGTGCGCGAAGGCGCGGTTCGCCTCGGCCATTTTGTGGGTGTCCTCGCGGCGCTTGACCGCGGCACCGAGACCGTTGGAGGCGTCGAGGATCTCGTTGGCGAGACGCTCGATCATGGTGTTCTCGCGACGCTGACGGGAGAACGTCACCAGCCAGCGCATGGCCAGTGTGGTGGAGCGGCCGGGACGGACCTCGACCGGCACCTGGTACGTTGCGCCACCGACACGGCGGGAGCGGACCTCGAGGGCCGGGCGGACGTTGTCCAGGGCCTTCTTGAGGGTGATGACCGGGTCGGTACCGGTCTTCTCACGGCAGATCTCCAGGGCCGAGTAGACGATGCGCTCGGCGGTCGTCTTCTTGCCGTCCAGGAGGATCTTGTTGACGAGCTGCGTGACCAGCGGCGAACCGTAGACCGGATCGCTGATCAGCTGACGCTTCGGGGCGGGACCCTTACGAGGCATTACTTCTCCTTCTTGGCGCCGTAGCGGGAGCGGGCCTGCTTGCGGTCCTTCACGCCCTGCGTGTCGAGCGAGCCACGGATGATCTTGTAGCGGACACCCGGGAGGTCCTTCACACGACCGCCGCGGACGAGGACCATCGAGTGCTCCTGGAGGTTGTGGCCCTCACCGGGGATGTAGGCCGAGACCTCGACACCCGAGGTCAGACGCACACGGGCGACCTTACGAAGCGCCGAGTTCGGCTTCTTGGGGGTGGTGGTGTACACGCGGGTGCACACGCCGCGACGCTGCGGCGAGCCCTTGAGGGCAGCCGTCGACGTCGCCGACTTCTTGTCCTGGCGGCCCTTGCGGACCAGCTGGTTGATGGTTGGCATGAACCGACTTTCTCTAGCTGGGGACCTCCGCGTGGAAGGCCATCAGTCACTTGGACATTGCTCGAAACTGGACTCTCGCATCACCTGTTGCCGCGCACGGGCGACCTCGTCAGCCGCTCTCGCTGGCCTACAGGGTTCGATCCTCCAGCTCGCATACTGCGAGCACGATGGTCAAGCCTAACCGGCTCGACGAGGCCCGGTCAAAGCGGAGTGCCGCCGACCGCTCCCTCGTGGGGTTTTCCGGTCCCGATGAGCACCTCGTCCATCGACTGCGCCCAGAAGCGGATGATCTTGTCCCGGCGCTCCGCGTCGTCGGAGAGGACGTCCGCGAGACCGAGCCCGCGCGCGAGGTCGAGGGTGGTCTGGATGGCCCGTCGGACCCGGGCGTCGGCGGGGTCCCGCTCGAGCGCCTCTGCGGCGATCGTGAGGACCTCGCGGGACATCGCGGTCTCCAGCGGCAGCACGCGGGCGGCGAGCGCGGGGTCACTCGCGGCCGCCGTCCAGACCTGGAGGGCGGCCTTGAACAGATCGGAGGTGTAGTGCTCGACGATGTGTCGGACGACCGCGACCGTGCGGTCCGGGCCCTCCTCCGGCACGTCCAGTCCGACCACGCGGACGCTCTGGATCCGTTGCTCGATCATGTGGGTGAGCGCGGCGGTGATGAGGTCCTCCCGGGTCGGGAAGTGGTGTTGCGCGGCGCCCCGTGAGACGCCGGCGGCGGCGGCCACCGCTCCCACGGTGGTCGCCGCCCAGCCCTGTGAGGCGAGGAGATCGATGGAAGCACCGAGCAACCGTTCCCGCGTGACGCGGCTCCGGTCCTGTTTGGGGGCGCGTTGCTCAGGTGCCGTCATGGGTCCTCCTTCTCACCAGTCCTGCTCGTCGTAGATGATCACACCGCGCAGATTCTTGCCGTCGCGCATGTCCTGGTAGCCCTGGTTGATGTCCTCGAGTCGGTAGGTCTTGGTGACCAGTTCGTCGAGCTTGAGGTTGCCGGCGCGGTACTGGTGTAGCAGGTGCGGGATCTGCTTGCGCGGTCCGGTACCGCCGAAGATGGCGCCCTGGAGGGTCTTCTGCTGCATGGCCAGGTCGAGGATGGAGATCTGGGCGTCCACGGCGTTCATGTCACCGAGTCCCACCACGACGCAGCGGCGCCCCTTGCCGGTGAGCAGGAGGCCGGGCAGCAGGTCCTTGCCCTCGACGACGCCCATCGTCAGGACCACGAGGTCGGCCATGCGTCCCCAGCTGAGTTCCCCGACGAGGGCCATCGCCTCGTCCATTGAAGCGCATGTGTGCGTGGCACCGAACTCCAGCGCCTTCTCGCGCTTGAACTCGACGGGGTCCACCGCGACGACGATCCGGGCGCCGGCCGCCGCCGCGCCCTGGACCGAGTTGATGCCGATACCGCCGATCCCGACGACGACGACCACGTCACCTTCGGACGCCCCGCCGATCTCCGTGGCCGAGCCCCATCCCGTGGCCACTCCGCAGCCGAGCAGCGCAGCCTTGTCCAGCGGGATGTCCTTCTCGATCTTGACCACCGAGGACTGGTGGACGGTCACGTACGGGGAGAACGTGCCGAGGACGCACATGGAGGCGACGGGTTCGCCGTCGGTGGTGTGGACACGGTAGGTGTCGTCACTGATGGCGCGGCCACTGAGCAGCCCGGCGCCGTTGTCGCACAGGTTCTGCAGGCCCTCGGCGCACGGCGGGCAGGTCCCGCAGGCGGGGATGAACGCCAGGACGACGTGGTCCCCCTCCTCGAGGCCGATCACTCCCTCGCCGACCTTGGTCACCACGCCGGCGCCCTCGTGGCCGCCGATGATGGGGTAGGTCTCGAACTGCAGGTCGCCGGTGAGCAGGTGCTCGTCCGAGTGGCAGAGGCCGGAGGCGGCGAGCTTGACCTGGACCTCGCCCACCCGGGGATCCGTCAGGTCGACCTCGACGACCTCCCACCCGTTCTCCTGGTTGGGCTCGCGGATGATGGCGGCCTTGGTGCGCATGTGTTCTCCTCGCGATGAGAATGTCCGGGGATCCCCGGCTGACGGAGCGGCACTGGTCAACTGACCAGTGTGATCTACGTTACTCTATGGCGGTCGCCCAGGAGGGCTTCCTCTTCTCCAGGAACGCGGTCATCCCCTCGGTCACCTCGGGGGTGCCGAACAGCCGTGCCGTGATCCCGGCGAGCTCCTCGCCCCGGGCGTCGAGTTCCGCCAGGAGCGGGGTCGCGAGCAGGGCCTTGTTCTCTGCGAGCCCCTGCGGTGAGCAGGGCCGGAAGGAGGCCACCAGCTCGTCGACAGCGGAGTCGACGTCGTCCACGGCCTCGGTGACGAGCCCGATCTCACGGGCGTGCGCGGGGTCGAACTTCTCCCCCGTGAGGACCGCCCTCGTGAGGTCACGCGAGCGGACGCGCGCGGCGAGGGGCACGGAGATCATCGCGATCGCCAGCCCGAGCCTCACCTCGGTGAGTGCGAAGGTGGACGACGGCCCGGCCACGACGAGGTCGCACGCCGCGATCAGTCCCATGCCGCCTGCGCGCACGTGCCCGTCGACGGCCCCGATAACCGGCTTGGGGTGGGAGATGATCGCCGTGAGCAGGTCGAGGAACACCCGTGTCCGGGCCGCTGCGGCGGCAGTGGGGTCCTCCCGGTCGGCCGAGGCCTCCGACAGGTCGGCGCCGGCGCAGAAGGTGCCGCCGGTGTGTCCGAGCACCACCACGCGGGCGGTGGTGTCGGCCGCGGCCCGCTCGAGCGCGGCGAGGAGTTGGTCGACGAGTGCGCCGGAGATGGCGTTGCGGTTGTGCGGCGAGTCCAGGTCGATGCGCGCGGCGCCGCCGCGCACCTCGTACCGGACGAGCGCCGCAGTGTCGCTGCCCGCGGGGCTGCTGATATCAGTCATCACGCGCCGCCCTCAGTAGCTCTTCGGCAGCCCGAGCGAGTGCTGGGCGACGTAGTTGAGGATCATCTCCCGGCTGACGGGCGCGATCCGGGGCAGCCGGGACGCGGCGAGCATCCCCGCCAGGCCGTACTCGACCGACAGTCCGTTGCCGCCGAGGGTCTGGATGGCCTGGTCGACCGAGCGGGCCGAGACCTCGCCGGAGGCGTACTTGGCCATGTTCGCGGCCTCTCCGGCGAGGTCGTCGCGGCCGGCGTCGACCAGGGCGGCTGCCTTGCGCATCATCAGCCGCGCGAGTTCGAGCTCGATCTTGCACTGCGCGAGCGGGTGGGCGACGCCCTGGTGCGCGCCGATGGGGGTCTTCCACACCGCGCGCTCGTTGGCGTACTTCGTGGCCCGGTCCAGGGCGAAGCGAGCGGTGCCGCACGCCATGCCGGAGGCCATGATGCGCTCGGGGTTGAGGCCCGCGAACAGCATGAGCAGGGCGGTGTCGCCGTCGCCGATGAGCGCCTCGGCGGGTACGCGGACGTCGTCGAAGTACAGCTGGAACTGCCTCTCGGGCGTGCGGACCTCGGTGGGGATGTGGGTTCGCTCGAGGCCGGGCGCGTCGGTGGGCACCATGAACAGCGCCGGCTCGAGTCGGCCCGAGTCCGAGCCCTCGAGGCGCGCCACGACGAGGATCGCGTCGGCCTGGTCGACGCCGGAAATGTACGTCTTCTGGCCCGAGATGAGGAAGTCCGAGCCGTCGCGGCGGGCGGTGGTGGTGATGGCGTGCGAGTTGGAGCCGGCGTCGGGTTCGGTGATCGCGAACGACGTGATGGTATCGCCCGACGCGATGCCCGGCAGCCAGCGCTTTTTCTGCTCCTCGGTGCCGAACCGCGAGATGATCGTGCCGTTGATCGCCGGGGAGACGACCATCATGAGCAGCCCGGTGCCGGCGGCGGAGAGTTCCTCCTCGACGATCGCCAGCTCGGTCATGCCCGCGCCGCCGCCACCGTATTCCTCGGGGATGTTCACGCCGAGCAGCCCGAGCTTGCCCGCTTCGGTCCACAGTTCGTCAGTGGTCTCGCCGGCGTCGGACTTGGCCCGCATGTAGTCGAGGCCGTACCGCGAGCCGAGGTCGTAGGCGACCTTGCGGAGCTGGGCCTGCTCTTCGGTGTCGATCACGGGGTTGGGGATCGTGGTCAGATCGGTCATCGTGCTCGCTCCTGTTCGGTGGCGGAGTCAGTTGTGGTGGCGTCCTGGGTGGTGGAGTCCTGGGTGGTGGAGTCCGGGGTGGTGAAGTCCGGGGTGGTGGTGGATGTGGTGGTGTCACCGGAGGTGGGATCGGTGTCGGGGTCGACGACGACGGCGAGGATCGTCCCGGATTCGACCTGGGTTCCGACCTCCACCGGGAGCTCCGAGACGATCCCGTCGACGGCGGCGGCGATGGTGTGTTCCATCTTCATCGCCTCCATCCACAGCAGCGGCTGGCCGGCGGTGACGGTGTCGCCGACGGAGACCGCGACGCGGATGACCGAGCCCGGCATCGGGGCGAGCAGCGATCCCGCCGCGACCTCCGCCGACGGATCGGTGTAGCGCGGCGGTTCGATCAGGGACACCGGCCCGAGCGGGGAGTCAACCTCGACGCGGGTCTCGCCACCGTGGGTCTCGTACCGGGCGACGGAGAGTGTGCGGCGCACCCCGCGCACCTCCAGCGCGAGCGAGTCGGCGGCGACACGAGCGGTTGAGGCGGCACGCTCGGCGGCGGCCGGTCGGGCGTCGGGTGACAGGCCGGCGTCGGGTGAGGCGTCGGCGACAACGGTCACGACCTCCGCGAGGTCGGCGAGTGGCCCCGCGGGACGCACGCCGGAATCGCCGGCACCGGCGCGCCCCCGGGAGTAGGCCACCTCGAGGTCGGCACCACCGAACCGGTAGGTGCGTGCCTGCACCGAGCGGCCGACATTGCGGAAACCGGCCGGGGCCAGCGCGACCGGGCCGGCGGCGTGGTCGGCATCGCCGGTGACGATCGCGGCGGCGAGTGCGGAGATGCGGACCGCCTCGTCGTCGGCGAGTGGGGAGGCGAGCTCGGCCGCACCGTGGTCGTCGAGGAACGCCGTCGACAGGTTGCCGGCGAGGAACTCGGGGTGCCGCAGGACCCGGACCAGTTGGGCACGGTTGGTGGTCAGGCCGTGGACCTTCGCGCGGGCCAGCGCACCGGCGAGCGAGGTGCAGGCCTCGAGGCGGGTGCGACCGTAGGAGATGACCTTGGCCAGCATCGGGTCGTAGTGGACGCCGATCTCCGCGCCGCCGGGGCCGGGCTCGACGCCGCTGTCCAGGCGGATGCCGGGGCGGTGTGGCCCGTCAAACCGCGAGGTCACCCCGGGCACCTCGAGCGCCCACAGGGTGCCGGAACCAGGCGTGTAGTCGTTCGCCGGATCCTCGGCGTACAGCCGGGCCTCGACCGACCAGCCGTGTGCGGCGGGCGGTTCGGGGGCGGGCAGGGGCAGGCCCGCCGCGACGTCGAACTGCAGCGCGACCAGGTCCAGGCCGGTGGTGGCCTCGGTGACGGGGTGCTCCACCTGCAGGCGGGTGTTCATCTCGAGGAAGAAGAACTCGCCGTCATCGGTGGCCAGGAACTCGACCGTTCCGGCCCCGGTGTAGCCGATCGCGGCGGCCGCGTCGCGGGCCGCCGTGTAGAGCTTCTCCCGCATCCCCGGCGTGCGCTCGACGAGCGGGCTGGGAGCCTCCTCGATGACCTTCTGATGCCGGCGCTGGATAGAACACTCACGCTCCCCCACCGCCCACACCGTGCCGTGCGCGTCGGCCATGATCTGGACCTCGATGTGTCGCCCGCGCTCGAGGTAGCGCTCGCAGAACACCGCGTCGTCGCCGAACGCCGACTTGGCTTCGCGGCGGGCGGCCGCGATCTCCTCATGCAGGGTGTCGAGGGTGCGCACGATGCGCATGCCACGACCACCGCCGCCGGCGGAGGCCTTGACCAGCACCGGCAGCTGGGCCTGGGTGACCTCGTCGGGCTCGAGGTCGCTGAGCATCGGCACGCCCGCCGCGGCCATCATCTTCTTGGCCTCGATCTTGGAGCCCATCGCCTCGATGGCCTCCGGCGGCGGTCCGACCCAGGTCAGGTCGGCGTCGATCACCGCGCGGGCAAAATCCGCGTTCTCGGACAGGAACCCGTAGCCGGGGTGGATCGCGTCGGCACCGGCCGCCCGGGCGGCGGCGATCACCGCATCGCCCCGCAGATAGGTCTCCGCCGGAGTGTTGCCGGGCAGGCGCACCGCGGCGTCGGCCTCGAGGGCGTGCGGAGCGGACGCGTCCGCGTCGGAATACACGGCCACCGCCGACATCCCGAGTGCCCGGGCCGTGTGATGGACGCGCCTGGCGATCTCGCCGCGATTGGCCACCAGGACGGATGTGATCGGCTTCGTCGATGTCGTCGTCGCCGCCGTTGTCGTCGTCGGATCTATGGTCTTCGAAGGCTGGTTCATGATCTCGTTCCTCACATCCGGAAGACGCCGAAGCGGCTCGTACCGGCCACTTCGCCGGAATGGATCGCGGACAGGCTCAGGCCCAGCACCGTCCGGGTGTCTCGGGGGTCGATCACGCCGTCGTCGTAGAGCATCCCCGACAGGAACGCCGGCAGTGACTCCTTCTCGATCTGATCGGCGATCGCCGTCCTGAGGCCGTTGACGGTCTCGGGGTCCATCTCCTCCCCACGCGCGGCGGAGGCGGCGGCGGCCACCGACGTCACCACGTCGGCGAGCTGCGCGGCCCCCATCACGGCGGACTTGGCGCTGGGCCAGGTGAACAGGAACCGCGGATCGAACGCGCGCCCGCACATCCCGTAGTGCCCGGCGCCGTACGAGGCCGCGGTGATGAGCGACAGGTGCGGGACCTCCGAGTTGGACACGGCGTTGATCATCATCGAGCCGTGCTTGATCATCCCGCCGCGCTCGTACTCCGAACCGACCATGTAGCCGGTGGTGTTGTGCATGAACAGCAGCGGCGTGTCATAGCGGTTGGCCAGCTCGATGAACTGCGTGGCCTTCTGCGCCTCCTCGCTGAACAGCACGCCGCGGACGTTGGCGATGATGCCGACCGGGTAGCCGTGGATCTCGGCCCAGCCGGTGGCGAGGCTCGCGCCGTAGAGGGGCTTGAACTCGTCGAAGTCCGAGCCGTCCACGATGCGGGCGATGATCTCGCGCGGATCGAAGGGGACCTTGAGGTCCTCGGGGACGATGCCGAGCAGGTCCTCCGTGGAGTACATCGGCTCGGCGACCTGAGCGCGCGGCGTCCGACCGGACTTGGTCCAGTTCAGCCGGCGCACGATGCCGCGGGTGATCCGGGCGGCGTCGGACTCGTCCACCGCCAGGTAGTCGGCGAGGCCGGACACGCGCGCGTGCATGTCGGCGCCGCCGAGGGTCTCCTCGTCCGAGATCTCGCCGGTGGCCGCCTTGACCAGCGGCGGACCAGCAAGGAACACCTTGGAGCGTTCCTCGATCATCACCACGTGGTCGCTCATGCCGGGCACGTAGGCGCCGCCGGCCGTGGAGTTGCCGTAGACCACCGCGATGGTGGGGATGCCCGCCTTGGACAGGCGTGTCAGGTCGCGGAAGAGCCCGCCGCCGGGGATGAACACCTCCTTCTGCGTGGGCAGGTCAGCGCCCCCGGACTCGACCAGGCTGATCACCGGCAGGCGGTTCTTCATGGCCACGTCGTTGAGCCGCAGGATCTTGCGCAGCGTCCACGGGTTGGAGGTGCCGCCCTTGACCGTGGGATCGTTGGCGATGAGCAGGCACTCGACGCCGGAGACCACGCCGATGCCGGCCACCACGGAGGCGCCGGTCTGGAAATCCGAGCCCCACGCGGCGAGCGCGCACAACTCGAGGAACGGGGATTCAGGGTCCAGGACCATGTCGATGCGCTCGCGGGCGGTGAACTTGCCGCGCTCGCGATGGCGGGCGACGCTGCGTTCGCTTCCGCCAGCAAGCGCCGGGGCGAGGTCGTCAGCGAGTTGGTCGAGCTTGCCCTCCATCGCGGATTTGGCGGCGAGGAATTCCGGTGCGTCGGTGTCGAGTGTGGAGCGGAGAATGGTCATGCGGAGTACCCCCGGATCTTTCCTGCCAGCGTCGTGAGGATTTCGGTGGTGCCGCCGCCGATGCCCAGGAGGCGGACGTCGCGGTACTGGCGGCTCACCTCGGACTCGCCCATGAAGCCGAGCCCGCCGTGCAACTGAAGCGCCTGGTTGGCCACCCACTCGGCCGTCTCGACCGCGGTGTTCTTGGCGAAGCAGACCTCGGCGATCGCGTCGTGTCCGGACACCGCGAGGTTCACGCAGTGATGGGTGTAGGTGCGGGCGATGTCGATGCGGCGGGCCATTTCGGTGACCGTGTTCTGCACCGCCTGACGCGACAGCAGCGGGCGGCCGAACGTCTCGCGCTCGCGGACCCAGTCCAGGGTCAGGTCGAGGCAGCGCTGAGCGTGCGAGTAGCCCTGGCAGGCCAACGCCGCGCGCTCGGAGACGAAGCCGGTCGCGATCTGGGCGAACCCGCTGTTCTCCTCGCCCACGAGGTTCTCGACCGGCACGCGGCAGTCCTCGAAGGTGAGCTCGGCGGTGTCCGAGGCGCGCCACCCGAGCTTGTCGAGCGGGGCGGACCGGTGGAATCCCGGGGTGTCGGTGGGGATGACCAGCAGGCTCACGCCGGCCGCACCCTTGAGTTCCTCACCGCCGCTGCGCACCGCGGTTACCACGAAGTCGGCGCGGACGCCGGAGGTGATGTAGGTCTTGGCGCCGTTGACGATGAAGTGGTCACCATCCCGGCGGGCGGTGGTGGTGAGGTGCCCGACGTCGGACCCGCCACCGGGCTCGGTGATGGCCAGTGAGCCGATCAGCTCGCCGGCGAGCGTGGGCCTGACCCAGCGCTCGATCTGGTCGGGGCGCCCGGACTGTGCGAGGTGCGGGACCGCGATGCCGCAGGTGAACAGCGAGGCGAACACGCCACCGGAGACCCCCGCCTCGTGGAGGGCCTCGCACACGACGAGCGAGTCGATCATGTCGCCGCCACCGCCACCGACCTCCTCGGGGAACGGGACGCCGAGCAGGCCGAGCTCGCCGGCCGTGAGGTGTAGCTCGCGTGGGATCAGGCCGGTGGCCTCCCACTCGTCGAGGTACGGCAGGATCTCCCGCTCGGCGAAGCGTGTGGTGGTCTCGCGAAGGGCGAGGCGCTCCTCGCTGTACCAGGGGTCGCCGGGAACGTGCGGCGGCACCTTGACGGATGTAGAGATAGTGCTCGTCACTGGCATCTCTCCTTGAAGGATCTGGCGATTCGCGGGCCGCGTCGGGCTGCGAACTGTGAGGTCAGGCGGTGCCCGGCGCCGGCACCGGCGCCAGAACGGAATCGGGGACGTCCACGACGCGCGAGCGCAGCCACTCGGCCAGCCCCTTGGCCTGGGGGTCCCAGCGGTAGCCGTGCGCAACACCCTTGCCGAGCAGGCCGTCGATCACGAAGTTCACCGCGTGCAGTCGCGGTAGCTCGTAGCGTTCGATCGGGAGATCGGCGGCCTCGGGCAGGAGCCGGCGGACCTCGTCGACGGTGAGGGTGTCGAGCATCCAGCGGTAGGCGTGGTCGTCTGCGGCCCACAGGCCGATGTTGGCGGTGCCGCCCTTGTCGCCGGATCGCGCGCCCAGCACGTCGCCGAGCGGACGTCGGGTCGTGGGACCGGTCACCGGGGCGGCGATAAGGGGCTCCCCGTCGGCGCCGAGTCCGTCGGAGGCATGGCCGTAGACCATCTCGACGGTCTCGGCCGGCGGCTCGATCGCGACCTCCGTGCCGTCTGGCAGCACCGCGAAGTGCGGAACCGCGGCCTGGTCGAGGTAGGCCGGGATGTAGACGCCGTACGGTCCGCCGCGGCCGGGCGGGCCGCTCGGGGTGGCGCCGGGGTAGCTGGCCAGGGCCATGGCGACGGCGGCGTCGGTGAACGCGCGACCCACCACGTCGGCGTCCGGGTCCCACCCGACAATGGTGAGCATCGCGGTGGCGGCGGCCTGGGTGTCGGCATCGGGATGATCGGTGCGGTGGAGGCGGAACTGCAGCTCGGCTGGCTCGCGCTCGAGCCCGGCACGGAACTGGCGCTCGACCAGCGCGGCCTTGTCGTCGATGTCCAGTCCAGTGAGCAGGAAGGTGATCTCATTGCGGTGACCGCCGAGGCAGGTCACGGATACCTTCGTGGTGGGCGGGGCGGTCTCGCCGCGGACCCCGGTGATCCGGACCCGGTCCGGCCCCTCCTGTTCGAGCCGGGCGGTGTCGAGGCGGGTCACCACGTCGGGGCCGCCGTAGCGGGCGCCGGTGACCTCGTACAGCAGTTGGGACACGACGGTTCCGACGGTGACGGCGCCGCCGGTTCCGGCATGCTTGGTGATGACGGACGTGCCGTCGGCGGCGATCTCGGCGATCGGGAATCCCGGTGCAACGGGGTCTGAGATCTCGCCGCGATTGAAGAAGGCGTAGTTGCCGCCGGTGGCCTGGGTGCCGCACTCGATGACGTGCCCGGCCGCGGTGGCGCCGGCCAGGGCGTCCAGGTCGTCGCGGCCCCAGCCGAAGTGGGAGATTGCGGGACCGACGATGACGGAGGCGTCGGTGACGCGTCCGGTGACGACGACGTCGGCGCCGGCATCGAGACACCGGGCGATGCCGAACGCTCCGAGATACGCATTCGCAGTCACCGGATGGCCGGCGTCGGACGGGATGCTCAGCTCTCCGACACGGTCGATGAGGTCGTCACCGTGAACGTAGGCGATCTTCGGCTCGAGACCGAGCCGCGCACCGAGCTCACCGATCGCCGCGGCCAGCCCGGCCGGGTTGAGGCCGCCGGCGTTGGCGACGATCTTGACCTTCTTCTCCAGCGCGAGCGCGAGGCAGTCCTCGAGCTGGCGCAGGAACGTCTTGGCGTAGCCGAGATCGGCGCTTTTCATCCTGTCGCGGCCGAGGATGAGCATGGTCAGCTCGGCGAGATAGTCGCCGGTAAGAACGTCGAGTTCGCCGCCCTCGAGCATCTCGCGCATCGCCGAGATCCGGTCGCCGTAGAACCCGGACATGTTGCCCACACGGAGGGCGGGCATTGCCGACGCGGTTCCGGGGTTCTGTTCAGTCGCGGTCATGATCGTGTTCCCTTCTCCCGGCCACCGCCGGGCAGTCCGGCGAAGGCCTGCGCGATCCGCAGCCACTCCGCAGCGTCGTCCCCCAGCGTCTCCAGGTCGGTGTCGTCCAGGTGAACTCGCTGGGTGACCAGCAGGCAGAAGTCGAGGAGCGGGCCGCTCACCCGCTGGTCGGCCTCCGCGGTGCCGAACTCGACGGCGGTTCCGTCGGGGTGCGTGAGGGCCACGTGAATCTCGGAGGTCGGTGCCTCGAGCCCGTTCATCATGTAGGCGAACGCGCGGGTCTTGAAGCCCAGCTTGGCGACGTGCGGCAGGGCCGCGACGAAGGCCGGGTCGTCATTGACGGGGCTGCCGAGACCATCGGCCACGTCGATCCCATGGGCCCAGCTCTCCATGATCCGCGCGGTGATCATCGAGCCGGGACGCATGGGCGGCCCGAACCACGGGAGCTTCTCCCCCGGGTCCGCGGACCACAGCGCATCGGCTAGTTCGCCACGGGCCCGCCGCCATCGTCCCAGGACCTCGTCCCTGCCGGTGGCGGCGATCTCGGCGGCGCCGGCGTCGACGAACCCGGCGGGGTCGGCCATGGCGGTCTCGACGACCGTCGCGAAGGCCTCCGGATCCGTGATGGCCAGGACGGAGACCTCGTCGGTCCAGCTCAGGTGGGCTATCTGCATCGCGACGTCCCAACCGGCGGCGGGGGTGTCGGTGTTCCAGCGGGCCGGGCCGGCGGCGTCGACGAGCTCGTCGAGCCGGGCGCCGAGCGCAGCGAGGACAGTGAGCGGATCCCCGGGCGGGACTGACTGCGGTTCGGTCATGTGACGACGATCTCAGACACCGCGAAATAAAGCAAGCGTGATTGCTTGCTTTTATCGCCGGCGACTGCAATCCTGATCATGAAGTGATCTGCC
>NZ_BRVN01000017.1 GCF_026011735.1 Dietzia sp. NCCP-2495
CACACTCACCCATCCGGCCCCACACCCCCGTCCCACAACGCTGGTGGCGGCACCTACCGCCCACCGTGATTCGAACTTGCGTTCCAGCTTAACGGAGTCGCTAAGATATAGCAATAGTTTTCGATAAAAATATCGATCTGAAGTTCGATCACACTCGCCTGTGTCGGCCAGCTACGCGCCCGGACCGGCCCACGCCTCGCCCGGACAACCCGGTGTCGGCACCGGGCCCGACTAGGCTGTGGACGATGACCCCTAGCCAGCACACTCAGAGCAATCCCAGCACCGCGCAGGCCCGCGTGCTGGTCGACGAGATGCTCCGCCACGGCATCACCGACGCCGTGCTGTGCCCGGGATCGCGGAGCGCGCCGCTGGCGCTGGCGTTGGCCGCCGCCGAGCGCGCAGGTCGGCTGCGACTGCACGTGCGCATCGACGAGCGCGGCGCCGGATTCACCGCCCTGGGACTCGCGATGGGGTCCAAGCGGCCGGTGCCCGTCGTGGTGACCTCCGGGACCGCGGTGGCCAATCTGCACCCGGCGATGGTCGAGGCCGCGCATTCCGGTGTGCCGATCCTGGCGCTCACGGCCAATCGCCCGCCCGAGCTGCGGGGGACCGGGGCGAACCAGACCATCGACCAGGTGGGGCTGTTCGGGCCGCACGCGCGCGCGGTGGTCGAGATGGGCGCGGCCGGTGATCCCGAGGTCGAGCACCGCCATTGGCGTGCGGCGATCGGGCGGGCGGTGCTCACGGCGACGGCGCCGTCGGATCCCGGGCCGGTCCAGGTCGACATCGCGTTCCGCGAGCCGCTGGTCCCCGCCGAGGGGGACGAGGAGTACCGCCTGGAGGGCGCGGCCGGCTCGGGCGGAGCCGGTGGCAATAACAACGACGACAACGACGACGACAACGACGACGACAACGACGACAACGTCCGCACAGACGGCAGTGCCGCAGACACCGCGCCCGGCGGTTCAGGCTCCGGCGCGTTCCCCGCCAGCGATTCACGCTCGGACGACTCAGGCTCCGGCGAGTCCGATCCCGTCCTTTCGCCGACCTTCGAACTGCCGCCCGGACGCTCAGGCGGTCGGCCGTGGGTACAGCGTGCGGTCGCGGGGGTCGACTCGGCTCCGGGAGAGTCCGCAGTCGCGGTGGACCTGACCCGCCGCACGCTGGTCGTCTCGGGCGTCGGTGCCCGGCCGGTCGCCGGGCTCGTGGGCGTTCCCACCATCGCCGAACCGGGCGCACCGGTCCCGCTGCACCCCGTGCACCCGTTGGCGCTGGCGGAACTGGACCCGGAACAGGTCGTGGTGACCGGGCGGCCGACACTGCACCGGTCGGTCACGCGATTGTTGTCCGACCCGGAGGTCGACCTCGTCGTGCTGGACGCTGGCCCGCGATTCCCGAACCCCACGGGCAGTGCTGCCGAGCTGGCGGACTCGGTGCTCACGGGATGGGGTGCCGACGCGAAGTGGACCGGCGCGACCGACGAGGCCGACGCCCGGGCGCGGGCGGCCGTCGACCGCGTCCTGGACCGCTACCTCGAGACCGGACCACCGACGGGACTGCACGTCGCCCGGGCAGTCGCGCGCGGGGTCCAGGCCGGGGACAATCTCGTGGTGGGTGCCTCCAACGCCATACGCGACCTGTCGCTGGTCGGGCCGCTCGACCCGGATGCCACCGTGTACGCCAACCGCGGCGCCGCGGGGATCGACGGCACGGTGTCGACCGCGATCGGCGTGGCGCTGTCCGCTCCCGGACGGACCGTCGCGCTCCTGGGAGACCTCACGTTCCTCCACGACATCTCCGGGCTCCTGCTGGGCCCACGCGAGGCGCACCCGACGGACCTGACGATCGTCGTGGCCGACGACGACGGCGGCGGGATCTTCTCACTCCTCGAGCAGGGCGATCCGCGGCTGGCATCCGACTTCGAGCGCGTCTTCGGCACCCCGCACGGTGCTGACCTGCGGGCGCTCTGCGTCGGGGCGGGCGTGCCGTTCACCGACGTCGACGCGGACGGGCTCGAGGAACTGCTGTCCCGGCCGTCGTACTCCCTCGAGCACCGCGACATCGTCCCCGAGGGGCTGCGGGTCGTCCGCGTGTCGACGAGTCGGCCGCGGCTGCGCGACCTGCACGCCGACCTGCGCGCCGAGGTGGCCGGGTGAGTGAGCCCGAGGCGCGAAAGGCCAGTCGGGCGGCGATCGCCAGGCGGCTCGTGCGGGGCGTCGCCGTCGTCGTCGCCGTCTTCTCCGTCGTCGTCGCCGTGCTCATCCTCCTGGCGTGCTTCGTCAACGACCAGCGCATCGACCAGGACATGGGCAGTGTTACGGCGACCGTCACCGAGGTCACCGACCGGCGCGCGGCGGTGGAATTCGACGCCGGCGGAGGGCGCCACGTCCGGCCCGTCACCGGCGTCTTCTATCCCACCGGACTGATCGAGGGCCAGCGCGTCCAGGTCGAGTTCCGGCGCGCCAACCCCGACCTCGTGCGGGTGTCCGGACGTAGTTGGACCGTCGCGATCGTCCCCGCGCTGAGCGTGCCCGTCGTGGTGCTGCCGCTCGCGGGGATCGTGCTGTACCTGACCTCACCGGTGCGGGGCAGGACTTTGCCCGGACTTAACCCACGCGCACGATGAGTTCGCCCCGGCGACCCGCTGTGATCACCGGCACGTCACCGGCCGGGGAGACAGTGGGAGCGTGCGCGTAGCCATCGTCACCGAATCGTTCCTGCCGAACGTCAACGGCGTCACCAACTCCGTCCTGCGCG
The DNA here is from genome assembly GCF_026011735.1 of Dietzia sp. NCCP-2495. Taxonomy (GTDB): domain Bacteria; phylum Actinomycetota; class Actinomycetes; order Mycobacteriales; family Mycobacteriaceae; genus Dietzia. The sequence goes on from NZ_BRVN01000017.1 coordinate 2,758, forward strand.
TCCTCGAATACGCGCGGCGGCACGGACACGACTGCCTGGTCGTGGCGCCCTCGGGCAACGTCGGGCTCCTGCAGGGCGCGGCCGACGCCGTACGGGCCCACCCGCTCGTCAGCGCCATGACCCCGTACTTCGTCGGAGTCGACCAGTTGGCGCCCGAACGCGACCACCACCTCGGCTACCCCGTCCACCGCGTCACCTCCGTGCGCGTCCCGGTGGTCTCCTCGCTGCCCGTCGGCGCGCCCAGCCCGAGTGTCTACAACGCACTGCGGGACTTCGGGCCCGACGTGGTGCACCTGGCCTCGCCGTTCGTCCTCGGTGCCGCCGGTGCCGCCGCCGCGCGTGCCCTCGATGTGCCCACCGTGGCCGTCTACCAGACCGACGTCGCCGGATTCGCCACGTCCTACGGCGTGGGCGTGATGGCCGACGTCGCGTGGGCATGGACCCGCGCACTGCACATGACCTGCGACCGGACCCTCGCGCCGTCGACCGCGGCGATGGAGGACCTGGCCGAGCACGGCATCCCCCGGCTGTACCGCTGGGGCCGAGGCGTCGACAGTGAGCGCTTCACCCCCGCCCGCCGCAGCGAGGCGCTGCACCGGATGTGGTCACCCCAGGGACGGCCCGTCGTCGGCTTCGTCGGTCGGCTCGCCCCGGAGAAGCACGTCGAGCGACTCCAGGCACTGGCCGACCGATCGGGTCCGGACGGGGACCTGCAGCTCGTCGTTGTGGGAGACGGTCCCGACCGCGCCGCCCTGCAGGCCGCCATGCCCCACGCCATCTTCACCGGCGAGCTCCACGGCGAGCAGCTCGGACAGGCCTACGCCACCCTCGACGTGTTCTGCCATGCCGGCGAGTTCGAGACGTTCTGCCAGTCCATCCAGGAGGCGCAGGCCTCGGGCGTGCCCGTCGTGGGCCCCGACGCCGGCGGGCCGCGCGACCTCGTCCAGGCAGGTGTGAACGGCTACCTCCTCGAGCCGTCGCGGTACGCCGCTGAGGTGTCCGACACCGTCGACCGCGTCCTGGCCGACCGCGCCCGACTCGCCGCCGGCGCCCTGGACACCGTCTCCGGCCGCACCTGGGACGCCATCTGCGCGCAGCTCTTCGACCACTACGCCGCCGCCGGGGCCCGACCCGGCAGCGCCCGGCCGGGATACAGCAGCGTCGGCGCCGGGCGGGGCGCCGTCACGCGGGCTGGCATCGGGCGGGGCGGTATCGGACGGGGCGGTATCGGACGGGGCAGTGCCGGGCGGGGTCCGGCATGGCGGCAGCCGACCGTCGTGGCCTGAACCAGCGAGGCTGGCACCGTCACCGCGGGTGCGGGCGGGTAGCGTCGTGAGCGTGTCTCGCGCCGATCTCGACAAGCAGCCCCGCGACGTAGCGTCGATGTTCGACGGTGTCGCCGAACGCTATGACGTCACCAACACCATCCTGTCCGGGGGGATGGACCACCTCTGGCGTCGCACCGCCCGATCCCTGCTCGCGCCCCGACCGGGCGAGCAGATCCTCGACCTGGCCGCCGGCACCGCCGTGTCGACGGTCGAGCTCGGCAAGTCCGGCGCCTGGTGCGTGGCCGCGGACTTCTCGCTCGGCATGCTCCGCGCCGGATCCGGACGCGACGTCCCCAAGGTCGCTGGCGACGCGACGAAACTGCCGTTCGCCGACGAGTCGTTCGACGCCGCGACCATCAGCTTCGGCCTGCGTAACGTTCAGGACACCGCCGCCGGCCTGCGGGAGATGGCCCGGGTCGTGCGGCCCGGCGGACGGCTGGCCGTGGTGGAGTTCTCCACGCCCGTCTTCCCGCCCTTCCGCGCGGTCTACATGAACTACCTCATGAAGGCGCTGCCGAAGATCGCCACGAGCGTGTCCTCGAACCCGGACGCCTACGTCTACCTGGCCGAGTCCATCCGCGAATGGCACGACCAGGCGGCCCTGACGCGGATCATCGAGTCGAGCGGGTGGGAGCGGTGCGCGGTCACCAACCTCACCGGCGGGATCGCCGCGATCCACATGGCGCGCAAGTCTGCCTGATCTCCGGGCGGGTGCGAGAGCCCCCGGCGGGGGATCAGGGATCAGTGCGCGAAGAGCGGGCGGCGGTCCAAGCGGCTCGCGAGGGACCCCGCGGCACGCCAGCCGCGGGCGACGATGTCGCGGTCCGAATCGGCCACCGTGTTGGACATGCACCGCACGGCTGCCGTCATAAGTGTCTGCGAGCGCATCCCGATGGGGCCGGCGAACGGCAGGAACCGCGGGTAGGTCAAAAGTAGCGCGGCGTCGCGCGCGATCGCGAACGATTCGCCGTACGTCGCGCGGAGCAGTTCGGGCCAGGCACGCGTGAGGCCGGTGCCGGTGGAGCCGTAGCTGGTGGAGCCGTAGCTGGTGGAGCCGGACCCCACCGAGCCAGGCTCCGCACAGATGAGTTCGGCGAGGAGACGGCCGCCCTCGAGCGCGTAGTCGATGCCCTCTCCGTTGAGAGGGTTCACGCACGCGGCGGCGTCGCCGACGGCAGCCCAGTTGCGACCGGCCACGCCGGAGACCGCGCCGCCCATCGGCAACAGCGCCGACGTCACCGCGCGAGGCTCACCGGTCAGCTCCCACTCGTCGTGCACCGTCCGGGCGTAGTGGCGCAGGAGCTCCTTGACCGCGACCTTCGCCGGGCGGGCGGCCGTGGCCAGGGCGCCCACGCCGAGGTTCACCTCGCCGTCGCCAAGAGGGAAGACCCAGCCGTAGCCGGGTTGGATACCGCCGGCCTCGTCGCGGAGTTCGAGATCGGAGCCGATCCACGGGTGGTCGTGCCGCCGGGACTCGACATAGGACCGCGCCGCGACCGCGTACACCGTGTCGCGATGCCAGGTCCGCCCGAGCATCTTGCCCACCGGCGACCGAACGCCGTCGGCCACGACAAGAGTCCGGCACGCGATCCGGGTGTCGCCGACCTGCACTGCGCGGACGGTCGTGTCGTCGTCGTCCCCGCCGCGGGTGTCACGCTCCACGCCGGTCACCCGCGCGCCGTCGATCACCACCGCACCGGCGGAGACCGCGGCCTCGCGCATGCGGTCGTCGAAGACGGTCCGGCGCACGGCCGAGCCGGTTCCGCCGTGGTCGCCGTCGGGCCACGGGATACGACGACGGTGCCCGAATCCGCGCAGGTCCAGGCCCTGGATGGTGATGCGGTCGCGCGCCCAGGCGCCGAGGCCCAGGCGATCGACCTCGAGCATCGCGCGCGGGGTGAGGCCGTCGCCGCAGGTCTTGTCCCGCGGGAACTCGGCCGCGTCCAGCACCGTCACCTCGCGGCCGGCGCGCGCGAGCCACGTCGCCGTGGCCGAGCCGGCGGGGCCGCAGCCCACCACGAGGACATCGGTGGACGCGGGGAGGGTGGGCCGTGACTGCATGCGTTCCATGGTGGCAGGTCGCGGGGCGGGGAGGCCGCGGGGACCTCGCGCGGGGCGTGCGGCAGTGTCGTCCGGGGCGTGCCGCGACCTCGCGCGGGGTGGGATGACGCGGGCGGTGGGGTGGGACCGTAGTCTGTCGGGAGGACCGGACGACTCCGGGGCAGGACATGGCTGACGAGGACGAGTGGGGATGTCGAGCGATTCAATGACGACCGGCACCGCGGAGACGGCGCCCGACCACACCGTGGCGGGCGTGGACGTCGGTGACGCCGCCCTCGCGGCCATGCTGCGGGAGCGGCTGGGCGACGTCGAGACGATGCTGGTCGACAGGCTGGCCAGCGGGGAGGACTTCCTCTCCGAGGTCGCGCTGCACCTCGTCACCGCGGGCGGGAAGCGGTTCCGTCCGCTCATGACGCTGTTGACCGGACACCTCGGCCCGCAGCCCGACACGGATCGGCTCGTCAAGGCCGCCGTCGTGTGCGAGATGATCCACCTCGCGACGCTGTACCACGACGATGTGATGGACGAGGCCACCATGCGCCGCGGCGTCGAGTCCGCGAACAGTCGCTGGGACAACTCGACCGCCATCCTCGCTGGCGACTTCCTGTTCGCCCACGCCTCGATGCTGCTCGCCGATCTCGGCCCGGCCGCCGTCCAGCTCATCGCGCAGACGTTCGCCGAGCTCGTGACGGGGCAGATGCGCGAGACCGTCGGGCCCGGCGCCTACGACGCGGCCGACGGGGCGGCCGGCGGGGCGGCCGACGGGGCGGCCGGCGGGACCTTCGACGAGGCCGAGCACTACCTCCGCGTGATCTGGGAGAAGACCGGCTCGCTCATCGCCGCCGCGGCCCAGTTCGGCGGCGAGTACTCCGGCGCCGACGCCGAGCAGATCGCCCGCCTGCGCCGCCTCGGCGACGCGGTGGGGATCGCGTTCCAGATCGCCGACGACATCATCGACATCGCCTCGCCTTCCGGCGACTCCGGCAAGACCCCCGGCACCGACCTGCGTGAGGGCGTGCACACGCTGCCCATGATCTACGCGCTCGAGGCCGACTCACCGGACAGCCCGCGCCTGCGTGAGCTGCTCGCCCAACCGCTGACGGACGACGCCGAGGTCGCCGAGGCCCTCGACCTGCTCCGCGCCTCCGACGGCATGCGCCGCGCGCGGGCAACGCTGGAGAAGTACGTCGACGACGCCATGACCGAGCTCGACGCCCTGCCCGCCGGCCCCGCCAATGAGGCGCTGCGCCGGCTGGTTCGGTTCACCGTCGACCGAGTGGGCTGACGCGGCGGCGGCAAGTACGCCTATCTAACTCCACGAGACCTATGGGATTGCGCTACACCCATGGGATCCGAGCGGTTTAGGAGATTTCGATGGGCGTCGTGGGATCGTATGGGTGTCCTGCGCGCCGAGGCGTCGGAGGGGTGTCCTGCGCACCGAGGCGTCTACTGGCGTACCGAGTGGCGGCCCTGCGTCAGGGGCGCGGGTAGAGCGCGACCTGGGCGGCCTTGACCACCAGCATCACGCCCAGCCCGGGAGTCAACGCGAGGTCGGCGGCCGAGCGGCTCGTCACCTCGGCGTGGACGCGCTGGCCGTCCCGGAGTTCGGCCGTCACCCGGGTCAGCGCGCTGGCCGACGCCACCGAGACCACGCGTGCGGGCCAGGCGTTGCGCACCGACGAGGTGGGGTCCGCAGCGCCCGCCGGCGCGGGGACGGCCCGGATCGCCACCGATCGCGGGTCCACCGTCGCGATCGCCCGCACGCCCCTGCGCCAGCCGCCTGAGAGCTCGGACCGGACCCCGGTGACGGCGTCGCCGGCGGGGGTGCGGAGCTCGTCGTCGTCGACCACCTCGCCCTCCACCAGGGACACGCCCGCCAGTCGCGCGGCGAAGTCGGACGTGGGGCGGGTGAGGACCTGCTCGACCGTTCCGGTCTGCGCGACGCGGCCGGAGAGGACGACGACGACGTCGTCTGCCAACGCCCAGAGGTCCAGCGGATCGTGGGTCACCAGGGCAACCGCGCGGCCGGTGAGCCGATCCGCGAGGAGACGCCGGATCGCGGGGGCCACCTCCACGTCCAGGGCGGCGAGCGGCTCGTCGAGCAGGACGAGCTCGGGATCCACGGCCAGCGCGCGGGACAGGGCGACGCGTTGCGCCTGCCCGCCGGACAGCTGATGGGGGCGGCGGGAGGCGAGATCGGCGCAGCCCACGGCCTCGAGCTCGGTGCGGGCGCGGGCGAGCGCGTCGCGGCGGCGGGTGCCACGGGCGCGGGGGCCGTAGGCGACATTCTCGAGGGCCGTGAGGTGCGGGAACAGGCCTGGCCGTTGCTCGAGCGTCACCACGCGGCGGCGGTGTGCGGGCAGGTGGGTGCGGGCTGCTGAAACGATCCGGCCGTCGAGGCGGACCTCGCCCGAATCGGGGCGCAGGTGCCCGGCCAGCAGTGCCAGGGCGGTGGACTTGCCGGTGCCGTTGGGACCGACGATCGCCACGCGGCGGCCGGCGGGGATGGTGAGGTCCAGGTCCACGTCGCGGGCATCGATCCGGCAAGCGAGAGCGGCGGCGGGGTGCTCAGTCATGGCGCGCCACAGTCCGGCGGGCCACCCAGGCCGAGGCCGCCATGAGCCCGGCGGCGACGATGATCAGCAGGAGCGCCAGGGCGAGCGCGGTCTCGGTGTCGGACTCGCGGCTCAGGTAGATCTCGAGCGGGAGGGTCCGCGTGGTGCCCTGCAGCGACCCGGCGAAGGTGAGGGTGGCGCCGAATTCGCCGAGGGCGCGGGCGAAGGACATGCTCGTGCCGGAGAGCAGCGCCGGCAGGACCAGCGGCAGCGTCACCGTGCAGAGAACTCGGGTGGGGGAGGCGCCCAGCGACGCGGCGGTCCGCTCGAGGCGGGAGTCCACGGACCGGAGTGCGCCCTCGAGTGCCACGACGAGGAACGGCATCGCCACGAAGGTCTGCGCGATCACGACGGCTGTCGTGGTGAAACCGATCTCGATGCCGAGCACCGACAGGTGCTCGCCCACCACGCCGACCCGACCGAACGTGATGAGCAACGCCAGGCCGGCCACCACCGGCGGCAACACCATCGGCAGGGCGGTCACCGTCCGGGCGCACGCCGCGAGCGGACCGTTGCTGCGCGCGAGCAGAACCGCCACAGGGGTGCCGAGCAGGACGCACAGCACGGTCGAGAGGGCGCAGGTGCGCAGGCTGAGCGACATCGCCTCCCGGGCGGCCTCCGAGCTGAGCAGCGTCGGCACCTCGGTCCAGGGGATGCGCACCGCCAGACCGACCAGTGGCAGGGCCAGCAGCAGCACGGTGACAACGGCCGCGGCGTGCAGCCACCGGGGGAGCGGGGTCCTCAGCATGCCGGGTTGTGCCCCGCAGTGCCCAGAGGCGCCGTGGTGGTCATACGCCGCCGAATCCGTATCCGGCGAGCACCGCCCGGCCGTCGGGGCCGGTCACGGAGTCGAGGAACTGCCGCGCGAGGTCGGGCTGTGAGGAGCGGGAGAGCACGGCGATCGGGTAGCGGTTGGGGGAGTCCTCGGCGTCCGGGATCGGGATGGTCTCGACGGACTCTCCCGCGGCCGCGGCGTCGGTGGCGTAGACGATGCCGGCGTCGGCCTCGCCGGAGGTCACCTTGCCGCGGACGTCGGTGACCTTGGTCTCCTCGCTCACCGGCTGCAGGTCGAGCCCAGCAGATTCGGCCAACGCGCGGGTGGCGTTACCGCAGGGCACTCCCTCGGCGCAGATGACCAGCCGGGTACCGGACAGGGATTCGTCGAACCCGGTGATCCCCGCCGGATTGCCGGGTGGCGTGATGAGCGTGAGCACGTTGGTCGCGAACAACACCGGCTCGCCGGCGACCAGGCCCTCGCCCACGGCGCGGTCCATGTTCTTCTCATCCGCTGAGGCGAAGACGTCTGCCGGGGCGCCGCCCGCGAGCTGGTCGACGAGCCCGGAGGAACCGTCGAAGGACAGCCGGACCTCGACGCCGGGGTTCGCCTCCTCGAAGTCGACGGCCAACTCGGTGAAGGAGTCCGTGAGTGAGGCCGCCGCGAAGACGGTCAGGGTCCGGGAGTCGGCGTCGGTGGCGTTGTCGTCGTCACCCCCCGACGCACATCCCACCAGCACGGACAGCCCCACGGCGGCGCCCAGCGCGGCGGTGGCGACCCGGCGCAGCGGTGTGGCGACCCGGATCACCGCGCCGCCCCCTCGACCACGACGGACGTGGCCTTGACCCGCGCCGTGGCCAGCGAGCCGGGCTCCAGGCCCATCTCGCGTACGGCCTCCGTGGAGATCAGCGAGACCACGCGGTAGGGCCCGCACTGGATGTCGACCTGGGACATGACCTCGTCCGACTTCACCGACGTGACCAGACCGCGAAAGCTGTTGCGCGCGCTGACCGCGGCGTCGACGGAACCGCCCACTCCTGCGACCCGCCCGGCAGCCCGCTCCTGGGCCAGCCGGGCGAGATCGGCGCCGGCGACGGTCTTGCGACCGGAATCGTCCGGGGACGCGGTGAGTTCGCCGCGGTCGATCCACCGGCGCACGGTGTCGTCGCTGACCCCCATCAGGGAGGCCGCCTCGCTGATTCGCAACTGCGCCATGGAAGCCACTCTAGACCCGCAGGTGCGCAATGGTGGGGGAGGCTGGCTCGCTTCCGCGGGACCGCGCGCCAGGTTGGCGGGTCAGCGGTAGTTGGTGAACTGCAGCGCCACCTCGAAGTCCGCGCCCTTGAGTAGCGAAATGCAGGTCTGGAGGTCGTCGCGCTTCTTGGACGACACGCGGATCTCCTCGCCCTGGATCTGCGCCTTGACGCCCTTGGGGCCCTCGTCGCGCAGGAGCTTGGTGATCTTCTTGGCGTTCTCCTTGTCGATGCCCTGCTTGAGCGAGCCGACCAGGCGGAAGCTCTTGCCCGACGGCATCGGCTCGCCCACCTCGAGCGCCTTCATGCTGAGTCCGCGGCGGACCAGTTTCTCGATGAACACGTCCTTGGCGGCCATGACGCGGTCCTCGGTGTTGGCGGTGATCTCCACCGCGTCCTCGCCCTTCCACTCGATGCCGGCGTCGGTGCCGCGGAAGTCGTAGCGCGTGCCCAGCTCCTTGGCGGCCTGGTTCAGTGCGTTGTCCACCTCCTGGCGGTCGAACTCCGAGACGATGTCGAACGAGGACTCCGAGGCCATGGACGCTCTCTCCTTCACTGGTGGCGGGGCATGCTGAGGTCGATCCAGGCCAGGTTACCCGCCTCCGGAGACCCCCGATTTGGTACCCGGGGGGAGGGGCGTTGTAATGTGTCTCTGCGCCCTGCAGGGTGCACGCCAGATTGCCCGAGCGGCCAAAGGGAGCGGATTGTAAATCCGTCGGCTTAGCCTACGTTGGTTCGAATCCATCATCTGGCACTCGGAGACCCCTGCCACAAGCGGGGGTCTTCGTGCATTTCTGAGATGCTTCGGGTTCTGGTGGCCGACGCCGCGCGTCGCGATAGGCTGGCGGCGTGCATACGTGGGTGGCGACGACAGACTCGGACTCGACTGGCCGCGGTCCGGACCCATCCGCGTTCGCCTCCGCTCCGAACAACAGGGCATGACCCCGTGTTCTGTGACCGCAGTCCCTCGGATGGCCGTGCGTGACGTGCCCGCGGGGCTCGGCTCCGCCGTCGACGACTGGGTGGCCGATCTCGACGCCACGACGCGCACCGGCAAGGGGATACGTTCCGCGCTGCTGGAGGCTGTGTACGTCGCTGCCGGGGGCGATGACCCCGCGGTGCGGGTCGCGGTGGGCGAGGCGCTCGAACTGCTCCACGAGGCTTTTCTCATCCACGACGACGTCGTTGACGGCGACTGCCACCGTCGTGGTCAGTCCAATCTCCAAGGCCGGACGCGGGATCGGGTGGCTGCTCGGGGCGTCGCACCGGTGGACGCGGAGGGCGTCGGCAGGGCCGCCGGGCTGCTGGGAGGCGACATGCTGCTGGTCGCTGCGATGAGCGGCTTCGCGCGCCTACCGGTGCCCGCACCGACGGTGCACCGGGTCCTTGACGAGGTCGAACTGGCGGTCACGGTCTCCGTGGCCGGTGAGTACGCCGACATCCACTATTCCGCTGACGCCCGTCCGCCGAGCCGGGAGCGCGCACTGGCGATCGGGCAGGCCAAGACTGCCGCCTACTCGGTCTCCCTGCCGCTCGTGCTGGGCGCGATCCTCGCAGGTGCCGAGGACCAGACCGTCGAGTCGTTGCGTGAGGTGGGCGCTCACCTGGGCACGGCTTATCAGGTCGTCGACGATCTGCTGGGAGTGTTCGGCGACCCGGCGGTGACTGGTAAGTCCAACGAGGGCGATTTGCTGCGCGGTGCTCCCACCGTCCTGCTGGCGTTCGCCGCCACCACCGACGCCTGGCCGCGCATCGACGCCGCGCTCGGGGGCCACGGCCACGGAGATCCCGACCCGGATGCCGCGCGTGAGCTCCTGTACGAGTGCGGGGCCCGGGACCACGCGCAGCGGGTCGCCGAGGATCTGGTCGCTGCGGCCCGCACCGCGCTGGACCGCCCGAGCATCCCGGCAGGGATCCGGGCCGCCCTCGCACCCCACCTGACCGCCGCCCTGGAGAGGACCCGATGACCCCGACGAACCCCCACGCGGAGTTCACCGAGGCAGCGCGGGCGTGCGCGCAGGTGCTGCTGCGCCGCTACTCCACGTCCTTCGCCCTGGCCTGCCGACTGTTGTCGCCGGCCACCCGGCCCCATGTCGCCGCGATCTACGCGTGGGCGAGGGTCGCTGACGAGGTGGTCGACGGCGCGATGGACGACCCGGCCGCCGCGCGGGAGCTCATCGCCGAGGCACGCCGCCGCACCCACCGCGCGATCGAGCAGGGGCTGGACCCGGACCCCGTCACCCACGCCTTCGCCGACACCGCACGCCGGTTCGGGATCGGCGCACGCCTGGTGGACCCGTTCTACGACTCGATGGAGGCGGACCTGGACGTCACCGCGCACAGCGACGAGTCGCTGCGCCGGTACATCCATGGGTCCGCGGAGGTGATCGGGGAGATGTGCCTGCGGACGTTCGCGGGTGGCGGATCGGGCGACGACGACGAGCTCGCAGCCGGTGCACGTGCACTGGGATCGGCGTTCCAGAAGGTCAATTTCCTCCGGGACGTCCGCGAGGATTCCGGAGAGCTCGGCCGCAACTATCTGCCCGGTCGGGATCCGCTCGCGCTGACCGACCGCGATGTGCGCGAGCTGGCGGACGACGTGGACGTCGACCTGCGGCTGGCCCGCGTGGCGATCGACCGGATCCCCGGCCGGGACCGCCTCGCGGTGCTGGCCGCGCACGATCTGTTCGCGGAACTCAACGCGCGGCTGCGCGCCGCGGGCGCCGCCGGAGTGAGCTCCGGGCGGGTCCGCGTGCCCGACGCGGTGAAGCTGAAGATCATCGCCCGCGCCGCGGCCACCGGTCGCCGGGTCTCCCGACAGTCGGGGGTGTCCCGATGAGTGGTGAGGTCGAGCGGCTGCGACTGCGACTGCGGCCGCGTCGGGGGCGACCCGTCGCCCCCGACGGTCCCGTCGTGGTGGTGGGCGGCGGTATCGCCGGGCTGGCCACTGCGGCGCTACTCGCCCGGGAGGGCCGTGACGTCACGCTCGTCGAGGCCACCGAGGACGTCGGCGGCCGGGCGGGTAGCTGGTCGTCCGGCGGGTTCCGCTTCGACACCGGTCCGTCGTGGTTCCTCATGCCGGAGGTGTTCGACCACTTCTTCCGACTCTGCGGCACCTCGTCCGCCGAGCAGCTCGACCTGGTTCGACTCGATCCCGGCTACCGCGTCTACTTCGAGAACCAGTCCGAGCCGGTCGACGTCCGCTCGGACCGGGCCGCCTCCACGGCGCTGTTCGAGTCGCTCGAGCCGGGGGCCGGCGCGGTCCTGGACAGGTACCTCGACTCGGCCCGTATGACCTACGACCTCGCACTGCGGCGGTTCCTCTACACGAACTTCACCTCGTACCCGGCCCTGGTGCGGCGGGAGGTCGTGGCCCGCGCGGGGACGCTTCTCGCGCGGCTCGCCCAGCCGCTGCAGTCGTACGTGGCCCGCCGCTTCCGGGACCGCCGCATCCAGCAGATCCTCGGCTACCCGGCGGTGTTCCTGGGCTCCTCGCCGTACCTCGCGCCGTCGATCTATCACCTCATGAGCCATCTCGACCTGGCCGACGGGGTGCTCTACCCGCGCGGTGGTTTCACCGAGCTCATCGCGGCCGTCCGGAGGGTGGCAGAGCAGCAGGGCGTGCGCATCCACACCGGCACCGAGGCGATCGCCCTCACTGTCTCCGACCCCGGCCCGGAAAGGCACTCCGTGACGGGGGTCCGGGTACGTGACCGGGCAGGGGTCGAGCGGACGCTGCCGGCCGGCCTCGTCGTCGGCGCCGCGGACCTGCACCACCTCGAGACCCGGTGGCTGCCGGACCACCTCCGCACCTACCCGCAGTCCTACTGGGACCGGCGTGTGCCGGGACCCGGTGCGCTGCTCGTGCTGCTCGGCGTGCGCGGCGAGCTGCCACAGCTGGCGCACCACACGCTGCTGTTCACCGAGCGCTGGGAGGAGGGGTTCGACGCCATCTTCGGCGACGAACCGCACATCCCCGATCCCGCCTCCCTCTACGTGTGTAGACCGAGCGCGACCGACACCGACCCGAATGCCGGGATCGCGCCGGAGGGACACGAGAACCTCTTCGTCCTGGTGCCGATCCCCGCCGACCCCGCGTCGGGGCGTGGCGGTGTGGACGGGGCCGGTGACGCGACGATCGAGGCGGCCGCCGACCAGGCAATCGCGCAGATCGCCGACTGGACCGGCATCCCGGACCTCGCCGAGCGGATCGTCGTACGCCGAACCATCGCGCCGGCCGATCTCGAGGCGGATCTGGGTGCCTGGCGCGGTACCGCACTCGGCCCGGCGCACACCCTGGCGCAGAGCGCGTTCTTCCGCACCCGCAACGTCAGTAGGCACGTCGACGGGCTGTTCTACGCGGGCGCCTCGACCATTCCGGGGATCGGGCTGCCGATGTGCCTCATCAGTGCGGAGCTCGTGCTCAAGCACGTGCGCGGCGACACCGGCACCGCCCCGGTGGCCGAGCCGGGCGGAGGTACGGTGTTCAGCGGGTGATCGGGCTGGCGTACCTGGCTGTCCAGGCCCTGTCGTTCGCGGGGATCGGCGTGATCGACCACCGCCTGCGTCTCGCCGCATTCCGCGCCCCGGCCGCCACCGCACTGGCCGTCACCGCCGCAGTGGCGTTGTTCCTGACCTGGGACGTTCTCGGCGTGCGCAGCGGTGTGTTCTTCCGCGGCCGGACCGACTTCATGACCGGACTGCTCATCGCGCCGGAGATCCCTGTCGAAGAGGTGGTGTTCCTGGCTTTCCTGTCCTACCTGGCGCTCGTCTGTGCGACCGGGGTGACGGCCGCGGCCGAGCACCTCAGCGCGCGGCGGACAGGGAACGACCCGGCCCGTACCGGCGAAACGGGGGAGTGCCCGTGACCGGTATCTACACGACCATCAACCTCACCATGTCGATTCCGGTGCTCGGCGCCGCGGCGATCGCCCTGTGGCGACTGCGCGGGGCCGAGCGACGGCGGTGGTTGCTCGGCGTCGGCGGCTCGCTGGTGGTGCTGCTCGTCCTCACCGCGATATTCGACAACCTCATGATCGCCGCCGGTCTCGTGGCCTACGACGACGCCCTCACCAGCGGCCTACGCCTCGGGCTGGCGCCGATCGAGGACTTCTCGTACGCGGTCGCCGCCGCCGTTTTCGTGCCTTCGGTGTGGTCCGTACTCACGGCGCGGGCGCCGGCGGCCGTGGCCGACGGACATGCTTCTCCGCAGGAGCCCGGGACAGGCGTTCCGGACAGCGTTCGGGAAAGTGTTCCGGATAGGCTGGCGCCACCCGCACTGCTCACCACGCTGTTCTGGTCATCGCGTCCGGTGTCGTGGGTCAACACCGCCGCCCCGTTCGCTCTGGCCTACTTCCTGGCCACCGGCGGATTCGACCTCGTGGGGGTGATCGGCACGGTCTTCTTCCTGGTGCCGTACAACCTCGCGATGTACGGGATCAACGACGTCTTCGACTACGAGTCCGACCTGCGCAATCCGCGTAAGGGCGGGGTCGAGGGCGCCGTGCTCGACCGGTCGCGCCACACGGCGACGCTCGTATCCTCGGCCGTGACGACGGCGCCGTTCCTGGTCTACCTGGTCCTGGTGGGTTCGGCGGAATCATCACTGTGGCTGGCGGCCAGCATGTTCGCCGTGATCGCCTACAGCGTCAGAGGGCTGCGGTTCAAGGAAGTCCCGTTCCTGGACTCGGTCACCTCCGCATTCCACTTCGTCTCCCCGGCGATCATCGGGTGGACGATCGCCGGGGCCGAACTCACCGCAGGGGTGTGGGCGTGCCTGGTCGCGTTCATGCTCTGGGGCGCGGCGTCCCAGGCGTTCGGGGCCGTGCAGGATGTGCGATTCGACCGCGAGGCCGACCTCAAGTCGGTCGCGACCGTGCTCGGGGCGCGGAGCACCGTCTGGTTTGCGCTGGCCTGTTACGTCGCCGCCGTCCTGGTGTTGCTGATCTGCGCGCCGTGGCCCGCGTCGGGTGCGGCGTTCGCGATCCTGCCGTACCTGGCGACGGTCGCCGCCTACCTCCGGGTCGACGATGCGACCGCCGAGGTGACCAATGAGGGCTGGAAGCGCTTCCTCGTGCTCAACATGCTGGCCGGCTTCTGCGTGACCCAGCTCGTCCTCTGGTCGGTTCTCGTCTGGGGCTGACCGCCGCCTCGCCGTCCGGGCCTTCCGCGGCCGTGCCTGTCACGTCTGTCAGCGGCGGACGCGCTCACGTCTCTCAGCCGCGGGCGCGCTCCAGCCACCGCTGCGAGGGTGGGCTCGTACGCCAGTTGCGGAAGATCGTCCGGAACGCGCGGGAGAACCGTCTCCGCATCGCGGCTGGGTCGTCGAAGGGACGCGCGGAGATCCCGACGCTCAGCGAGCGGTCCACGACCACGCGGTCGGCGGCGCCGAACTGGAACGACAGGTCGATGTCGTCGTGGAGCTCAGGGTCGTTCCGGTCGACACCGTCACGCGCCCGATCCCACGCACTGCGGCGCATCGCCAGGTTGGAGCCGAACAGTACCGGGTGCGCCATCGCCGCGCCGACCGACAGGAAGAAGGCGTCCATGTAGAGCACCCGGGCCGCCGCGGCGCGCCATCCCTCGAGCCCGATGAACTCGCCGGGCCCGGAGAGTGCCGAAAGCTCCGCGTCCGTCTCAAAGGCCGTCTCGATTCGGGCGAGCCAGTCGGGGCCGGGGCGAGAGTCCGCGTCCAGCCGGGCGATCACATCGCCGGTTGCCGAGTCGTAGCCGGCCGCCGCCGCAGCCGGGATGCCCCTGACGGGCTCCTCGATCACCCGCGCGCCCGCGGCGAGGGCGACGGCCGCGCTGTCGTCGGAGCAGCCGTTGTCGACCACGACGATCTCGTCGGCCGGTCGCGACTGTCCGAGCAGTGCGGCGAGACATCCGCGGAGTTCTTCGGCGTCGTTCAGGACCGGAACGACCACGGAGATGCGCATGGGAGCATTCTGCCACCCCCGACGGCGAGCAGCCGCCGCTCAGATCGGGGTAGGCCACCATTGACCAGCCGATTTGTGTGCACTCGAAGCCTGTGTGTAATCTGCTAAAGGCTTACGCACCGAGCCGAAGACGGACAGTCCGAGACTCGATGTGGCCCGCCCCCTTAGCTCAGTCGGCAGAGCGTTTCCATGGTAAGGAAAAGGTCGTCGGTTCGATTCCGACAGGGGGCTCGCACTGTGCGGGCGGCGCGATCGCCCGACTAGCAGAGCATGCCGGTGTAGCTCAGCTGGTTAGAGCGCACGACTCATAATCGTGAGGTCGGGGGATCGAGTCCCCCCACCGGTACACCGAGAGAGCCGCCCGTGGATTCCGCGGGCGGCTCTCGTCGTCTCTGGTGTCTAAGGGATCAGCTTCGGGGCAGCGGCGTCAAAGCCGCGAGCTGGCGTACGCCTTCGAGGCCGTCCAGGTGTTCGGCTACCACCCACCGTCGCGGCGGGAGACCGCCGACAAGCTCTTCGCGTGGGCGCAGAACGAGGGCTTCCGATACGTCTGACCCGGCCTCGGGCCAGCAGCGTGCCGGGGCGGCGGCCACCCGGGCGAGACCGGCGGGACGGGCGCCGGCGCTGGGGTAGCGTCACCGGGTGTGAGCACAGACAACGCTGATGACCCCGTCGTCGTCGTCGGGGATCCCGTCACGGTCACCGACGCGGTGGTTGCGCGCTTCGCCGAGGCGGTCTCCGCACCGCCGGGGCAGCTTCCGGCGACCCTCGCCGCCGCGCTGACCGCCCCGGTCCAGCGCGCCGTGATGGAACACTCCGCGCTGCGTATCGACCTCTCGCGCACCCTCCACACCGCGCAATCCAGCGAGCACCACCGGCCGATCCGGGTCGGCGACGTCCTCACCGCCACCGCGACGGTCACCGGCGTACGGTCGGCGCGCGGCGGGCGGATGATCGGCTTCGACACCGTCCTGCGCGACGCCCGCGGCGCGGCCGTCCAGACCCTGACCAGTGCACTGCTCACCGCGGAGGTCCAGCCATGACGTCCCAGGGATCCACGCCCGAGGGCGAGGCGACGGGGGCCGCCGCACCGACGGCGCCGACGGCGACAACGACGACAACGACGACAACGACGACGGCACCGACTTCACCCTCCGCCGGCGACCAGTTGCCGACCCGCCGTCTCGAGGTCACCCGCGACGACCTGCGGAGATACGCGGAGGCCTCCGGTGACCACAATCCGATCCACCTCGACGACGCGGCGGCGCAGTCGCTCGGCCTGCCCGGAGTGGTGGCGCACGGGATGCTCACGTCCGCGCTGGCGATCGGGGTCGTCGCCGAGTGGGCCGGGGGAGCGGACACCGTGCTGGCCACGTCCATCAGGTTCGCCGGGCCCGTGGTGGTGCCCGCTGACGAGCCGGCGGTACTCGAGGTGGCCGGCAAGGTGCGCTCGGTCGCCGAGGACGGCGCGAGCGCCGAGGTGGCGCTGACCGTGACGTCCGCCGGCGCCAAGGTGTTCGGTAAGGCGATGATCACGGTCGCGCTGAGCTGACCCGGTCACTGCTGCGCTGGGTTGACCCGGTCACGGTCGCGCCGGGCTGACCCGGAGGCCGCGCGAACGACGTCCGTGCCCCCGCGACGGGCATGATTTCGACGCAGGGCACTGCTTGTCGTAAAGTGGGATGCCCGGCCGGAAGCGGTCGCGGCCCGCGCTGCCCACGGCAGTCGCCGACACTGTAGAGTCGAGGCGTTCGTGCGGACCGCAGTTCGTGGAAGGTACGGATGGTCGGGAAACCGGCCGAAGGGGCGTAGCTCAATTGGCAGAGCAGCGGTCTCCAAAACCGCAGGTTGCAGGTTCAAGTCCTGTCGCCCCTGCACTTACCCGCAAAGCCAGACGACCCGGAGGTAGGCGCGTGAGCACCGATCGCGACGACAGCGTCGACACAGACGGCGCCCGCGACTCCGAGACGGCTGTTCCCACCGGCAAAGCCGGTCGCGGCGACACCGCCGTGGCGAAGAGGGTGCGCACTGACGCGGACACGCCGGAAGACACGCGGACCGCTCGCGCGAACCCGATCACGTACATCCGGCAGGTGGCCGAGGAGCTGCGCAAGGTCATCTGGCCGACGCGTAATCAGATGGTCACCTACACCATCGTGGTGCTACTGTTCCTCATCTTCATGACGGCGCTGGTCTCCGGCGTCGACTTCGGTGCGGGCAAGCTCGTCGAGTTGGTCTTCGACCGCTGACGACCCGCCGCTGTACGTCCGGGGCGAGAACCGGACCGACGAAATTCGAGAGGACCGCAATTCCGTGAGCGAGATCGACCAGAGCCCTGAGGCCGACGGCGTCGAGGAGACCCCCGCGGCCGCTGAGCAGGCCGAGATCGAGGCCGACGCGGTGCTCGGTGACACGGGCGCGGATCCCGAGGACGCGCAGATGCCCCCGGCGGCGGACGACGTGATCGACGAGACCGTCGAGGGCGAGGCCGCCGGCGACGCCGCTGACGAGACCGCTGACGCTGGGGATGCTGATGCGGGAGAGGCTGATGCCGGGGAAACCGCGGCCCCCGCGATCGACCCGATCATCGCGTTCAAGCGCCAGCTGCGGAAGCTGCCCGGTGACTGGTTCGTCATCCACTCCTACGCCGGGTACGAGAACAAGGTGAAGGCCAACCTCGAGACCCGTGCCGTCACCCTCGGAGCCGAAGACAAGATCTACCAGGTCGAGGTCCCGATCGAGGAGTACACCGAGGTCAAGAACGGGCAGAAGAAGACCGCCAACCGCAAGGTCCTGCCCGGGTACGTCCTGGTCCGCATGGAGCTGGACGACGAGTCGTGGGGCGTCGTGCGCAACACCCCCGGCGTGACCGGCTTCGTCAGCGCGACCGGTGGTGCCACCGGCGCGCCGACCCCGCTGTCCCTGAGCGATGTCGCCAAGTTCCTGGCTCCCAAGCCGGAGAAGAAGCCCGCCGCGGCCGCCGCCGAGGGCGAGGGTGGACTGGTTCCGCAGACCATCGAGGTCGAGTTCGAGGTGGGCGAGTCCGTCACCGTCATGGACGGCCCCTTCGCCACGCTGCCCGCGAGCATCTCCGAGGTCGATCCGGCCGCGCAGAAGCTCAAGGTGCTGGTGTCGATCTTCGGTCGCGAGACCCCGGTCGAGCTGGGCTTCACGCAGGTCGAGAAGATCGACTGACGCCGACCTCGTACTTCCTGGCGAACCGCCCCACGCGCGCAGCGTGGGGCGGTTTCGTCGTCGAACGGGTGTGACAGGGCAGGGTGCGCAGCAGTCGATTCGTGTTGGGCAGGTATTGAACGTAGACTCTCCAAGGTTGCGCTTGTATTCCTCTGCCCGCTGCCGGTGGGTGGGGGTCTGTCAGGCACACACGACAGTCGGCCTCCCGCGTGTACAGCGCAGAGCCGAGATCCAGTCGAAGAATCAGGAAGACGATGCCTCCTAAGAAGAAGAAGGTCGCAGGGCTCATCAAGCTCCAGATCCAGGCCGGCGCCGCCAACCCGGCCCCGCCGGTCGGTCCGGCTCTGGGTGCCCATGGTGTCAACATCATGGAGTTCTGCAAGGCCTACAACGCCGCCACCGAGAACCAGCGCGGAAACGTCGTGCCGGTCGAGATCACGGTCTACGAGGACCGGTCGTTCGACTTCAAGCTGAAGACGCCGCCGGCCGCCAAGCTCCTGCTCAAGGCCGCCGGCCTGCAGAAGGGCTCCGGCACCCCGCACTCCGACAAGGTCGGCAAGGTCTCGATGGACCAGATCCGCGAGATCGCCCAGACCAAGATGGAAGACCTCAACGCCAACGACATCGACGCCGCGGCAAAGATCGTCGCCGGCACCGCCCGTTCCATGGGCATCACGGTCGACGGCTGACCCACCCCGAAGCACACACCTGTGGAAGGGCAGCTCAGGCCCGAACCACACCCAACCGCTGCGCAGTGGGCGCGGCAGGAATGGATGAGACATGAGCAAGAACAGCAAGGCCTACAAGGCCGCCGCTGAAAAGGTCGACCGCACCAAGCTGTACTCGCCTCTGGACGCCATGGCCCTGGCCAAGGACACCTCCTCGACGAAGATGGATGCCACCGTCGAGGTCGCCATGCGACTTGGCGTCGACTCCCGCAAGGCGGACCAGATGGTCCGTGGCACCGTGAACCTGCCGAACGGCACCGGTAAGACCGCCCGCGTCATCGTCTTCGCCGCGGGCGAGAAGGCCACCGAGGCCGAGGCCGCCGGCGCCGACGTCGTGGGTTCCGAGGACCTCATCGAGAAGATCCAGGGCGGCTGGCTGGACTTCGACGCCGCGATCGCCACCCCGGACCAGATGGCCAAGGTCGGCCGTGTGGCCCGCGTGCTCGGCCCGCGTGGCCTCATGCCGAACCCCAAGACGGGCACCGTCACCATGGACGTGACCAAGGCCGTCTCGGACATCAAGGGCGGCAAGGTCACCTTCCGCACCGACAAGGCGAACAACCTGCACTTCATCGTGGGCAAGGCCTCCTTCTCGGCCGAGCAGCTCACGGAGAACTACCAGGCCGCGATCGACGAGATCCTGCGCCTCAAGCCGTCCTCCTCGAAGGGCCGCTACCTGCAGAAGATCACCATCTCCACCACGACCGGCCCCGGCATCCCGGTCGACACCTCTGCAGTGTCCAAGCTGCTCGAGGGTGGCACCGACTCCGAGTGAGTCACACGTGACGAGATGAGCTGAGACTCCTCACCGGAACCCCGGGCCCCGCGACCATGACGGTCGCGGGGCCCGGAGTCCATTGCGGGGCGGCAGGGTGCGGCACGACGTTCGTGGAGCTGCGACGCACCTCAGCAGTGCCGGTTGTCGGATTCGGCGCGAGTGCGGCCTCAGTTCGCGACCCGCACCTTGAGACCACGGTTGGTGATGCGCGCCGAGAACTCGGTCACCTGACCGCAGTCCTCACCGTCGATCTGGAAGGCGGCCGGCTTCTCCAGGATCTGCGCCCGCATCCTGATGCCCTGTCGGAAGTCCACCGCCGAGGTCTGGCGCCGCTCCCGGTCCTCGGCCTGTGCAGTCGTGCCCCGGATCCCCTGGATTCGGTGGCTGACGGTGTGCTTGGCGAGTACGGCGCCCGCCTGGGCCCACTCGAGGGGGCCCTTCGCGCGCAGCGCCATGACGTCCAGCTTCCCGTCGTCGATCTGGGCCGCGGGCAGCAGTACCATGCCGCCCTGGAGCATCCCGCAGTTCGCCACGAGAAGCGTCCGGGCCTTCGTGTACACCTGCGGGTTCCGGTCGATCGAGTACTCGACCTTGATCCTGTGACCACGTAGCAGTGTGTTGGCGAACGCGCCGACATACGCCAGCCAGCCCACCCGGGCCTTGAGTTGGTCGTCGGTGCCCGCGATCATGTCGGCGTCCATTCCCGCGCCGAGCATGACGAGAAACACGTCGTCGTGCGACTCTCCCTCGCCGTCCGTGTAGGTGACCTCTCCGAGATCGATGGACGTGGTCCGGCCGCTCATCGCGACGAAGAGCGCGCGGTCCACCGCGTCAAGGGGGATCTCGAGGTTGCGGGCCAACAGGTTGCCGGTGCCGAGCGGGACGACCCCCATGGGGATCGTGCTGCCGAGCAGCCCCCGGGCGACCGATCGGATCGTGCCGTCGCCGCCGCAGGCGATCACGAGGCCGGCTCCCTCGGAGACTGCGGCAGCCGCCTGTCCGGTCCCCGGATCGTCCTCGGTTGTCTCATAGAACAGGGGGTCGGTCCACCCGTGGCGGGCGG
This sequence comes from Dietzia sp. NCCP-2495, assembly GCF_026011735.1. GTDB lineage: Bacteria > Actinomycetota > Actinomycetes > Mycobacteriales > Mycobacteriaceae > Dietzia. Next base: position 23,492 of record NZ_BRVN01000017.1, read on the forward strand.
CCCGGCTCTCGGTGCGCCGACGGATCTCGTCGGCACCTACCTTGATCGGGTTGTAGATGACGGCGACTCGGGACGAGGATGGGGGCACGGCTCCAATCTGTCAGAATCCCGACCCGCCCGCCATTCGCTCCTTCCGGAGGATTTGGTGTGTGCGCGGATTGCCTCTATTGTTGAGTCGAAGTTTGAGCGCCCGACGGACCTGTGTCGCCGGGTGACTGATCAAGTTTCACCGAAGACCGCAGGTCGCCATTCCCGCCGGGGATGGTCGAAGGGTCCGGGAGCGCCCGGACGACCCGCGCAGGCGAACATCGGATCAGCGTCGGACTGTCGCGCCGGGCCCTCGGGTCCGGACAGTGCCTCCACGCCCCGTGCCCACCTGCGCACGGGGCGTTCGTGTTTCTCTCGGGCGAGATGAAGCAGAAAGGAGGCGAAACATGGCAAAGCCCGCCAAGGTCCAGGCCGTTGCGGAGATCAAGGAGCACTTCCAGAACTCCTCGACCGCCGTGGTCACCGAGTACCGCGGACTCTCAGTTCCGCAGGTCACCGAACTGCGTAAGGCGCTCGGCGAGGACGCCACGTACACCGTGGCCAAGAACACCCTCGTCAAGCGTGCTGCTGAAGAGGCCGGAGTCGAGGGTCTCGATGACCTCCTGTCCGGCCCCACTGCTATCGCGTTCGTCACCGGCGAGGTCGTGAACGCTGCCAAGGCGCTCAAGACGTTCGCCAAGGACAACAAGGAGCTCGTCGTCAAGGGCGGCGTCATGGACGGCGCTGCGCTGTCCGCCGCCGAGCTTGACAAGATCGCCGAGCTCGAGTCCCGCGAGGTCCTGCTCGCGAAGATGGCCGGTGCCCTCAAGGGCAACCAGGCCAAGGCCGCCGGCCTGTTCAACGCGCCCGCTTCCCAGCTGGCACGTCTGTTCGGCGCCCTCCAGGACAAGAAGAACTGACACACCCCACACGCTTCCGGGTCGCCTGACGACACCGGGACACAACGAAAGGACGCCACCATGGCGAAGCTCAGCAACGACGAGCTGCTCGAGGCCTTCAAGGAGATGACCCTTCTGGAGCTCTCCGAGTTCGTGAAGCTCTTCGAGGACACCTTCGAGGTCACCGCCGCCGCTCCGGTCGCCGTCGCGGCCGCCGGTGCCCCGGCTGCCGGCGGCGACGCCGGTGCCGCCGAGCAGGACGAGTTCGACGTCGTCCTCGAGTCGGCCGGCGACAAGAAGATCGGCGTGATCAAGGTCGTGCGCGAGCTCGTGTCGGGCCTGGGCCTCAAGGAGGCCAAGGATCTCGTCGAGTCCGCCCCGAAGGCGATCCTCGAGAAGGTCGACAAGGAGGCCGCCGAGGCCGCCAAGGCCAAGCTCGAAGAGGCCGGCGCCAGCGCCTCCCTCAAGTGAGCTGACGACCTCACATCTGTGTGACCGCAGGGGCGGTCCGGCATCGTGCCGGGCCGTCCCTGCGGCATTTCCTCTGATCGGGGCCCGGACGTCACATTCCGGCGTGTCAGACGCCTTTCAGCGGGCGACACGACACGCCCGGAGTAACGGAAGTCCGGGGTATGTAACAAAGCCACTGTCGAGAGCGGTAGTTTACAGTGACCGTGGCCACAGACGTGGACTGAAGTGAGGAGTGGTGACGTGGGTGTCGAGGTTTCCGTCGAAGGGCTGACCAAGTCTTTCGGTTCGCAGAAGATCTGGGAGGACGTCACATTCACTCTTCCCGAGGGAGAAGTGAGCGCACTGCTGGGACCGTCAGGTACCGGTAAGTCCGTCTTCCTCAAGTCGCTCATCGGTCTCCTGCGTCCCGAGCGCGGCAAGATCATCATCGACGGGACCGACATCCTCCAGTGCACCGCCAAGGAGCTCTACGAGGTCCGCAAGCTCTTCGGCGTCCTCTTCCAGGACGGTGCGCTGTTCGGCTCGATGGATCTCTACGACAACGTGGCGTTCCCGCTGCGGGAGCACACCCGCAAGTCGGAGAGCGAGATCCGCAACATCGTCATGGAGAAGCTCGAGCTGACCGGTCTGACGGGGGCCGAGGGCAAGCTGCCCGGTGAGATCTCCGGCGGTATGCGTAAGCGCGCCGGTCTTGCCCGCGCCCTGGTCCTCGATCCGGAGATCATCCTCGTCGACGAGCCCGACTCCGGCCTCGACCCGGTACGCACCACCTATCTCGCGCAGCTGCTCATCGACATCAACGCGCAGATCGACGCCACGATCCTCATCGTGACGCACAACATCAACCTCGCCCGCACGGTGCCCGACAACCTGGGCATGCTCTACCGCAAGAACCTCGTCATGTTCGGCCCCCGCGAGGTGCTCCTCACCAGTGAGGAGCCCGCAGTCCGCCAGTTCCTGCGTGGCTCGAAGCTCGGTCCCATCGGCATGTCAGAGGAGAAGGACGACGCGCAGATGCGCGCGGAGATGGAGCAGGCCGAGGCCGGCCACAACGACGGCTCGCCCGGCGAGGACGAACTGCGTGGCGTTCCCGCGCAGATGCAGCCGACCCCCGGCAGCCCGGTCCGTCAGGGTGAGCTCCGCCGCGAGAAGCGCGTGTCCGAGATGCTCGACACGCTCCCGCAGGAGGCGCAGGACGCGATCCGCGAGGAATGGGCGTCCCGTGGTCTGACCAGCGGGACTGTCGGGGCCGGAGCCACTGCCGGGGCAGCGTCGACGGCCGGTACAGGCGGCGGTGTCGACGACCACTATGGTGCTTCTGAGAACTGACTGAGCAGTCCACGAGTCTGGGGGGAGGTGTGATGGCGGAGGACGCAGCAACGCAGTCCGGGAGAACCGCAGGGGTCTCGGCAGCCGACGTCGGCGGAGGTGTCCGCGGCGCGATCGGCGAGGCCGGGAAGATTTTTCGGTTGTTCCTCGAGGTGATCCGCGGGGTCTTCAAACGGCCGTTCCAGTTCCGCGAGTTCATCGAGCAGTCCTGGTTCATCGCCTCGGTGACCATCCTGCCGTCCGCGCTCGTCGCGATTCCCTTCGGCGCGGTCGTGGCGATGCAGACCGGATCCCTGGTGCAGCAGCTCGGAGCCGAGGCCTACACCGGTGCGACCGGTGTGCTGGCCGTCGTCCAGCAGGGCGCCCCGCTGGTGACCTCGCTCCTCATCGCTGGTGCGGCCGGGTCGGCGGTGGCCGCCGATCTCGGCGCCCGCACCATCCGCGAGGAACTCGACGCCATGCGTGTGCTGGGAATCGACCCCGTGCAACGGCTCGTCGTCCCGCGTGTTCTCGGAATGATCCTCGTCGCGGTGCTGCTCAACGGGCTCGTGTCGATCGTCGGAATCTCCGGCGGGTATGTCTTCAACATCCTCCTCCAGGGCGGTACCCCGGGCGCGTACCTCATGTCCTTCGGTGCGCTCGCGCAACTGCCGGACTTCATCATGTCCTCCCTCAAGGCGATGGTCTTCGGACTGATCGCCGGGGTAGTCGCGTCCTACTGCGGCATGAACCCCAAGGGCGGGCCCAAGGGAGTCGGCGACGCCGTCAACCTGGGCGTCGTCCTCACGTTCCTCCTGCTGTTCTTCGCCAATCTGATCCTCACGGCGGTGTACCTGCAGATCGTTCCGCCGAAGGGGTCGTAGATGGCCATCCATACCGACGTCGGCCCCGCCAGGGCCCGGCTGCGGGCCATGGTCCGTGGCCCCGTCTCCTCGTTCGACTCGCTGGGCGACCAGCTGGCCTTTCACATGCGGGCGATCGGCTGGATACCGCAGACGATCGTGCACTACCGCCACGAGGTGCTCCGGCTCATCGCGGAGGTCACCTTCGGCGTCGGCGTGCTCGCCGTTCTCGGCGGCACGATCGGTGTGATCCTCATGATGAGCGGTTTCACCGGTGTGGTGGTCGGCATGCAGGGCTACGCCGCCCTCGACCAGATCGGTAGCTCCGTCCTCACCGGCTTCCTGTCCGCCTATGTCAACACCCGTGAGGTGGCGCCGATCGTGGCGTCACTGGCCATGTCGGCGACGGTGGGCTGTGGATTCACCGCCACGCTCGGGGCCATGCGGATCTCCGAGGAGATCGACGCGCTCGAGGTCATGGCGATCCCGAGTGTCCCGTACCTGGTGACGACCCGGATCATCGCGGGGTTCATCGCGGTGATCCCGCTCTACGTGGTCGGCCTGTTGTCGTCGTACCTGGCGACCAGAGGCGTCAACACGATGATCCAGGGGCAGTCGACAGGGTCGTTCGACCACTACTTCCACCTGTTCCTCCCACCTGAAGACGTCATCTACTCGTTCATCAAGGTGATCATCTTCGCGTTCGTCCTGGTCATGATCCACTGCTACTACGGCTTCACCGCCTCGGGCGGACCCGCCGGTGTCGGCGTCGCCGTGGGGCGCGCCGTGCGAACCACGATCGTTGTCGTGGCGATCCTGAACTTCTTCGTCGGACTCGCTCTCTGGGGCACAACCACGACTGTGCGGGTTGCCGGATGACCGAGATGTCCTCGACGCGCAAGCGTCTCCTGGCCGCGCTGTTCGTGGTGATCGTCCTCGCGTTCGTCGGTGTCACCGTCGCGATCTACAACAGGGCCTTCACCAAATCCGACACCATCACCATGTTCACTGATGACATGGCGTTCTCCCTGCCCAACGATGCCGACGTCAAGGCGCGAGGCGTCCTGGTCGGTCGGGTCGCGGAAGTGCAGCCCGAAGGGGACAAGGTCCGGGTCGACATGGAGTTCACCCCGGAGTTCATGGACCAGCTGCCGTCGAACATCAGCGGACGGCTCCTCCCCAAGACCCTGTTCGGTGAGCGTTACGTCTCGCTCGCGTTCCCCGACACCCCGGTGGGGACCCTCGAGGCAGGGGGCACCATCGAGCAGGACACCCGGGGTAACGCGCTCGAGCTCGGTCGGGTCCTCGACGGCCTGCTCCCTGTTCTCGAGGCGGTCCCGCCGCAGAAGCTCGCCGGAACCCTCGGCGCGATCAACCAGGCACTCGCCGGCCGGGGCGACGAGCTCGGAGCGAGTCTCGTCGACATCGGCACCGTGTTCGACGGCATCTCTCAGGAGATGCCCGCACTCGAGTCGGGGCTGGAGGATCTCGCGACCTTCTCGCAGACCTATTCAGAGGCCCTGCCCGATCTGATCCATGCGCTGGACGCACTCCGTACCACCGGCGACACGGTCATCCACCGGCGCACCGACATCGCGGACGGCATGCAGCGGATCAGCTCCGGGGCGCAGGTCACCACGGACTTCCTGGCGAGGAACAGAGACGACCTCATCGACCTCGCGATCGACTCCCGGCGGTCCCTCGAGGCGCTCGCCGAGTACACCCCCGCCCTCCCGTGCACGGTCGAGCACTTCATGACCGCGCTCGAGCGGTCGGACGACATCCTCGGTGTGGGCACATCGACGCCCGGTATCCGGGTCACGATCGAGGTCGTCAACCCCAAGGGGCGGTACGTCCCCAACCAGGACGAGCCGCGGTTCTTCGACACCCGTGGACCCCGGTGCTACACACCGGCCGAACCGCCGTTCATGTTCCCGTCGGCGCCCGGTGGCGCAATCGCGGACGGGTCCTACCAGGTGCCCTCGCGTAACCCCGGCCCGGAGTTCATCCCCACCCTGCCCAACCCGTTGCTCGAGGACGGACCCGTCCCGGAGATGCGCACCCGTGGCACCGTGCCCGCCGCACCGGGCCGCGCCGTCCCGGAGCAGCCGAACCGACCGTTCCCGTCGACGGTCACGGCCGGACAGGGTGACGACGTCATGGCGATGGCGTACGCCGGGTCGCCCCTGGAAGCGGACACCGTCCGTTCCGTGTACGGGGTCGCGAGTTCGCGTGACGTCGAGGAGATCCCCGGGTGGATCGGCGCCATCGGCGCGCCCGGACTGCGAGGAACGGACGTGGCGTTCAAGTGAGCCCGAAACTCAAGGCGCTGTTCCGTGGCGGCCTGCTCGGATCGTTCATCAAGCTGGCGGTGTTCATCGTCGTCACGGCCATGCTCAGCACCGTTCTCGCGGTCACGATCCGGGGCGGGACCCGGGACTCCGGCACGGAGTACTCGGCGATCTTCTCGGACGTGACCATGCTCGAGGAAGGGGACGACGTCCGCATCGCCGGCGTCGTCGTGGGACACGTGACCTCGTACGAGATCTACGAGCGAGACAAGGCGAAGGTCAACTTCACCATGTCCGGAGACCGAACGCTGCCGGAGAACGTCCACCTGACGCTGCGGTTCCGCAACATGATCGGCCAGCGGTACATGAACATCGCCCGGGTGCCCGGTGAGGGAGGGACGACGATGCCCGAGGGCACGACGATCCCGATCGAGCAGACGACCCCGGCCGTCGATCTGACCGCGCTGTTCAACGGCTTCCGTCCGCTGTTCACGACGCTCCAACCCGAGGACGTCAACGCCCTGGCGGATTCGCTGGTCAAGGTTCTGCAGGGCGAGGGAGGGACGGTCACCAGCCTCGTGCAGCAGACGTCTCAGCTGACCAATCACCTGGCGGACCGTGATCAGGTGATCGGCGAGGTCATCGACAACCTGACCCGGGTGCTGCAGACCGTCAACGAGCGCGACGTGCAGTTCCAGCAGCTCGTGGTGACCACTCGCCAGCTCGTCGAAGGTCTGTCACAGGAGCGGGACGCGGTCGGCAGTTCGATCGACTCGATGGCCGATCTGACCGCGTCGGCGGAGAACATCATCACCGCGACCAGGCCCCAGGTCACCGAATCGCTGGATCACCTGAAAAAGGTCACCGACGACTTCGTCGCGAACGAGCCCAAGGTCTCCGAGGTGCTCAACAACATGCCGGTCAATACCGACAACCTCATTCGGATGGGCTCGTTCGGTTCCTGGTTCCAGTTCTATCTGTGTGGCGCGGACATCGTGTCCGGACCGGGCGCCGGAGTCCCCAACCTGCTCCCCAGCGGAGGACCGACGATCAATCACGTGCTCTACACGAACGCCGCACCCCGATGCCAGGCAGGGGGGATCTGATGAGCAAGCGCAAGGCCGACGAGCCACGGTTCTCCAATCCGATGATCGGCGCCGTCGGCATCCTGGTGATCCTCGCCCTCACGGCGGCGTCGTTCATGCTGGACTCCATCCCGATCGTGGGCGCGGGACCGAAATACAAGGCGCACTTCTCCGAAGCCGCGGGGTTGACCGACGGCAACGAGGTGCGGGTCGCCGGTGTGAAGGTCGGTGTGGTGACCGGCGTCGAGCTCGAGGGTGACAAGGTCCTCGTCGAGTTCCGTGCCAAGGACGCCTGGCTGGGCGACGACACCCGTGCGAGCATCCAGATCAAGTCGGTCCTCGGCCAGAAGTACCTGGCCCTCGCACCGGCGGGCAACAACGAGATCGACCGGTCCGAGCCGATCCCGCTCGAGCGGACAGTCGCGCCCTACGACGTCGTCACGGCGTTCTCGTCGGCGGCGGAGACACTGGACGAGATCAACGACGAGAAGTTGGCGGACAGCCTCGACACCCTCACCGAGACCATGCAGGCCTCACCCGAGGAGTTCAGGGGAGCGGTGGACGGTGTGGCACGACTGTCGCAGACGATCTCGAGCCGGGACGCCGAACTCCGCGAGCTGCTCGAGGCCACCCGCACGAGCTCCAAGATCCTCGCTGACCGCAATGACGACTTCCGTCGGCTCATCCTCGGTACCGGGCAGCTCCTCGGTGAGCTCAACGCGAGGTCGGAGAGTCTGAAGGTCGTCCTGGCGGCGACCCGCGGGCTGTCCTCACAGCTACGGATCCTGGTGGCGGAGAACGAGGCCGAGTTCGGTCCCACCCTCCAGAGCCTCGACTCGGCTCTCGGAATCCTGACTGACCACGAGGACCAGGTCAAGAAGTCGATCCACAACCTCGCGCCCTTCTACCGGCTCTACGCCAACATGCTGGGCACCGGCCGGTGGTTCGACTCCGTCGTCACCAACCTGATACCCCCGGGTGCACCTGAGCCTCCGTTCTATCCGGGTGCCCGTGGCCCTGTCAGATTGAGTGGGATCAACTGATGCACAAGAAGCTGCCGTACTGGCTCGTGGCGCTGCTCCTCGTCGTCGTCGTCGCGATCGTCGCCGTCACCTACCTGGCCGTGACACGGCTGGGACGTACCACCGTCACCGCGACGTTCCCGACCGCCGTCGGTGTCGCCCCAGGTACCGACGTCCGGATCCTCGGCGTGACCGTGGGCTCCGTCGACGAGGTCACCCCGATGGGTGACACCGTCGAGGTGAAGCTGCACGTCAACCGGGGGGTCGAGATCCCCGCCGACGCCAAGGCCGTCCAGGTCACCCCGTCGGTGGTCCCGGACCGCAACGTCCAGCTCGTCCCGGCCTACTCGGGCGGTCCGACGATGGAATCGGGCGCCCACATCCCGATCGAGCGGACCGCGACACCCGTCGAGGTGGACCGGCTCTACAAATCGCTCGAGGACCTGACCGAGGCGCTTGGACCCGAGGGCGCCAACGCCGAGGGATCCGTGGACCGGTTCATCACCGCCTCCGCGGACACGCTCGGTGGCAACGGCGCGGCACTCGGTCGCTCACTGGACGAGCTCTCCGTCGCGGCCACCACCCTCGCCGATTCCAGCCAGGACATCAGCGAGACCGTGGTCAACCTCCAGTCGTTCGTGACCATGCTGGCCCAGAACGACGCCCAGGTCCGCGAGTTCAACACCCAGATGGCGACCTTCAACAACACGGTCGCCGGTCAGCGCGAGGACCTGCAGGGCGCCCTGGCCGAACTGAGCTACGCCCTGGCCGACGTCGCCCGCCTCGTGCGGGACAACCAGGACCTGATCCGGACCAACGCCGACAAGCTCGCGAGCCTGAGCCAGATCACCGCCGACCAGCGCGGTGATCTGGAGGAGATTCTCAAGACCGCGCCGCTGGCCCTGGCCAACCTCATCTCCGCCTACGACGCGGAGTCCGGGACGCTGGCCATGCGTCCGAACATCCCGGAGAAGCAGAACCCCGCCGGCGTCCTGTGCACGCTGATGAAGCTCGGCCGCCTCAACCCCGGCAACCAGATGTTCCAGGAGCTCGACAACCTACGCCGCGCCGACATCACGGCCTGTGAGGACCTCGCGCCGATCCGCAACCAGGAGCTCCGCGCGTCCAACCCGGACCTCCCGCTCGGCATCCTCGCCGGCGAGATGAAGCAGTCGATCCCGGTCCCCGGCACCGTCCAGGGCAACTACGGCTGGCCGATGACCCCGGCATCCGAAGGGGGCCGGTGATGAACGAAAGCCGCGAGAACCACATGACCGACACCACGACAGTCGGATCAGGCTCGCCCGTCGGTGCGGGGGTGTCCCGGGCCGGCCGGGCAGGACTGGCACGCGCCGGTCGGACGCTCGGAGCCACAGCACTGGTCGCCGCACTGGCAGCGGGCTGTTCGGCGAACCTCGAGGACTACACGCTGCCCGGCGGCGCGGACGTGGGGGACAACCCCAAGACCGTGTCCATCCAGTTCGACGACGTCCTGGACCTCGTCCTCCAGTCGTCGGTGAAGGTCAACGGCCTCGACGCCGGGCGCGTCACCGGCATCGCCCTGGCCGACGACGGCTGGACGGCGCAGGTGGAGGTCGTGATCAACGACGACGTCGAACTTCCGTCGAACGTCGAGGCGTCGATCCAGCAGACGAACCTCCTCGGTGAAAAGTTCGTCCAGCTGACCCCGCCCGTCGACGAGCCGGCCGACGGCGAGCTCGAATCCGGTGACGTGATCCGCCCCTCCAACACCCGCACGGCGACGGATATCGAGCAGGTGCTCGGCGCGCTGTCCCTCGTCCTCAACGGCGGGGGAGTGGACCAGCTCCAACCGATCGTGATGGAGCTGCGCAAGGCCACCGAGGGCCGGGAGGAAGGCCTCACGGAGACGATCCGATCGGCGGATGAACTCATCTCCGGGCTGAACCGCCAGCGCGACAACATCACAGCGGCGCTCGACGGGGTCAACCTCATGACCGCCCGGGCCAACGACCAGCGGATGCAGATCCAGGCCGCGCTCGACGAGCTCCCGGCCGGCGTCGCGGTACTCGAGGAGCAGCGCCCGCAGTTCGTCGAGATGCTCCGGCGCGTGGACGCGCTCGGACAGGTCGGATCCGACATCCTCCTCGAGAGCCGCGAGGACCTCATCGCGGACCTCCGGGCGCTGCGGCCGGTTCTGCAGTACCTCGCCAAATCGACGCCCGACCTCATCCAGCTGACCGGGTTCGTGCCCACGTTCCCGTTCCCGGACGCGTCGATCCAGTCGACCGTCGGCAGCGCGGCCAACGTGTTCCTGTCGGTCGACGCCACGATCTCCGAGACATTGAGAAACCTCGGCGCCAACCAGGGCGACCCCGTCTCGGTGACACCCACCACGACGAGCGGGCCGTACAACATCGATCCCGGTAACCCGTGGGTCGGTGACAACGGCCCGGACCGGCGCACCACGATCGTCCTGCCGCTGCTCCCGGTGCCGCCGATCATGGATCGTGCGGTCACTCCGAAGCAAGCGCCGGGTACCTCGGAGTTCTCCGAGAACTACCTGCCCGAACCAGGGGAGCCCGGATTCCGATGACCAAGACCCTGAGAACCCAGCTCATCCTCTTCTGCGTGATCGCAGCGGTGGGAATCACCTACGTCGGCGCCAATTACGTGCGTCTGCCGTCGCTGTTCGGCATCGGTCAGTACCAGGTGTATCTCGACCTCCCAGACACCGGTGGTGTGTTCACCAACGCCGCGGTCAACTACCGGGGCACCCCGGTCGGGCGCGTGGGGGATCTGTCGCTGACCGATGACGGAGTGCGTGTCGAACTGGACCTGGACTCGAGTGCGCCGGACATTCCGGCGGACACCGTCGCCGTCGTGGCCAATCGTTCGGCGATCGGTGAACAGTACGTCGACCTGCAGCCCAACAGCCTCTCCGAGCCCTACCTCGGGGACGGCGACGTCATCTCGGCCGGCGAGGAAGCCCTACCCGTCAGGGTGGGGGAGCTCCTCAAATCCGTGGACGAGTTCACCCGCTCGGTCCCGCTCGACGAACTCGAGGTGACGGTCGACGAGCTCGGTAAAGCCTTCGAGGGCAGGGGGCCTCAGCTCCAGCGGCTCGCGGATTCCCTGATCCGGATCTCGGACTCCGGTATCCGGACCATGCCGCAGCTCCAGACGCTCATCCGTGACGGGGCGACGGTCCTGGACACCCAGGCCGATCAGTCGGGCGAGATCCTCAGCTTCTCGCGCGACCTTCGGATCGTGACCGAGGCGCTCCGCGATTCCGACTCCGATCTCGAGCGGCTCATCTCGACCGCGCCGGAAGCCGCGGACGAGGCACGAAAGCTCGTCGAGAACTCGGGCGAACCGCTGTCGCGGTCCGTATCCAACCTGTCCACGACGATGAAGACGGTCGATCCGCTCGCGCCGTCGTTCAAGGTGCTGCTCCAGCTCCTCCCCGCCCTGGCCGCCGGCGGATTGTCCGTGGCGCCCGGTGACGGCACAATCCACTTCGGTCTGGTGCTCGAAATGGATAACCCGACCCCGTGCACCATGGGGTACGAGGGGACCAAGCGGATCATCGACGAGATGAAGGCCGCGGATCCGTCGTTCGACCCGCAGGAGCAGAATTTCCCCCCGAACTACGACGCGAGATGCACGGTGCCGTTCGGCAGCCCCAGCGCGGTGCGCGGTGCCGACCGGGTCGAGTACGCCTATCCCGGCGTCGAACAACCCTGGGACACCAAGCCCAAGGTCGACGCGGACCGTCTCAACCTGTCGGTGGCCGCCGAGCAGCTCGCAGTGCTGCAGGGACTGATCCCGCGGTGACGGAGCGGACGGGCGATCACCCGTCGCGCCGTCCATCCGGTACCGTCGCCGCCATGAGTTCGCAGGAGGAAGGCCAGACCGACGATGCCGCCGAGAGCGGCGGCGTCCCCCGATGGTTGGCCATCGTGGCGGTAGTCGTTCTGGTCGTGGGGCTGGTGTTGCTCGCGGTGTTCGGCACCAGGTACTGGCAGGCACGCTCCGACCAGGACCTGGCCAACCAGCGGGACACGGTGTCCGATGTCGCCTCGCAGGTGATCATCAACGCCTTCAGCTTCGATCACCGCAGCGTCGACCAGTCGCTGGAGCAGTTGGCCGGTGCCTCGACGGGTGCGTTCCTCGACGAGCAGAAGCAGTGGTCCGAGGACGTCCGTAAGCGCGTGGTCGAGCAGAAGGCCGTCACCAATGCCACCGTCTCGAACACGGCGGTCGAGAAGATGGACCTGGACGCCGGAGAGGCAGCCGTCCTGGTCGTCTTCACCGCACATTCCGAGCGTGAGGGTGAGGAACCCATCACCGGGCGTCAGGCGATGCGGGTGGATCTGACGCGGGTCGACGACGAGTGGAAGGCCAGTGCCGTCAACCAGGTCGGCGTCACCGTGCCCGTCGGTCAGTCCAGTGCGTCCGTTCAGGAACTGGGCGATCCCACCGAGGGCGCGGACGAGAGCGGTACAGACACCAGTGATTCAGACGCCGGTGATTCCGACGCGAGCGGTGCGGACGACAGCGATACCGCGGAGGAGGAGTCGACCACCGCGCCGGCCCCCACCACCTCCGGCGGACGATGAGGAAGGTCCGGTAGAAATGCCACCCATCAAGAGAACCCAGAAGCAGACCGCCGCCTCCGCCTCTGCCTCCACGCGACGCCTCGCGGGGCACTCGCCGACCTCCCGCAGGGAGACCGCCGCGACCACGCCGGAGGAGTCCGCCCCGAAGCGTTCCCGGCGGACCGCGCCCTCCGAGGCGTCCGAGGACCGTGGTCGTCGTCGTGGTCTCGCCCGGCCGCTCACCTACGCCGCGCTCGTCGTCGGCGTCGCGGCAGGCGCGGCGGGAACCTACCTCGCCTTCCTGCCGGGGATCTCGGTCGACAACAGGGCGTTCGTCGAGCAGGCGGCCACCGACGAGGTCATCGCCGCCGCCAGCACCAACGTCCAGCGACTCGTGTCGATCGACCACGAGAACCTCGACGCCTACCACGACTCGCTCGGGGAGTTCCTCACCCCGAACCTCGTCGAGGAACTGGAGAAGAACTGGCCGGCGCTCAAGGAGAGCTACGAGCAGTCCGCCACGACCGTCGACGCCCAGGTGCTCGAGGCCGGCCTGTCCTACCTCCAGGGTGACAGTGCCGAAGTGCTGCTCGTGCAGGATGTCTCGATGGAACGCGACGGCGCCGCCGCCGGCAGCACCAGCGGTACCTACCTCGTCGGACTGACCAAGGTCGACGGCACTTGGAAGCTGTCCAAGATCCCGGACCTGCCGTCCTGATCGGACCGGTCGCGGCCCGATCGCAGCCTGCACTCGGCCCGGCGTGACGGCGAAATGCGGGCCGAACCGCGTCAGATCCTTGACGAACGGACTCCGACCAGTCACCCTTTAGGGGCATCGGGCGCGAGGTGAACCCCGCCCCGGGTGCGACGTCCCGACCGGGGGCCGATGAGGCGAGAGCCACGAGGGCAACCAGCGCAGAGACGGACGCCGCACGATGCGTGACAACAGCCTCCGGGGCGCATCCCGTTGGCGGCTGGACTTCCGCGCCGGTATCGGCTAGATTAGGTCGTTGCGCTGGCTGCTATTTGCCCTTTCGTCCGTCGTGGGCGGCCCGATCCCGGTCTCACCGGGCATTTCAGGGTCCACCACTTCCACGATCGATCGGGCGGGTACCCGTCGGCGGACCGCTCGCAGATACATCTGTGGTCACCGCCCGTGGTGATCACGTGAGGTGCTGGAAGGACCCATCTTGGCAGTCTCCCGCCAGACCACGTCAGTCTCCACCGTCCCCGGTGCGCCCCGGAGAGTTTCGTTCGCGAAGCTCTCGGAGCCGTTGCCGGTTCCGGGGCTGCTCGACCTCCAGACGGAGTCGTTCGAGTGGTTCATCGGTTCGGAGGAGTGGCAGACGGAGGCCGCCTCGCGCGGCGTCACCAACCTCGAGGGGGGCCTCGAAGCCATCCTCAAGGAGATCTCCCCGATCGAGGACTTCTCGGGCTCGATGTCGCTCTCGTTCTCCGATCCGTACTTCGAAGAGGTCAAGGCATCCCTCGAGGACTGCCGTGAGAAGGACCGCACCTACGAGGCGCCGCTCTTCGTCACCGCCGAGTTCGAGAACACCGAGACCGGCGAGATCAAGTCCCAGACCGTCTTCATGGGCGATTTCCCCATGATGACCGACAAGGGCACCTTCATCATCAACGGCACCGAGCGGGTCGTCGTCTCCCAGCTCGTCCGGTCGCCGGGCGTCTACTTCGACCGGTCGCGTGACAAGTCGACTGAGCGTGACGTCCACGCCGTCAAGGTCATCCCGTCGCGTGGCGCGTGGCTCGAGTTCGACGTGGACAAGCGGGACACCGTCGGCGTCCGCATCGACCGCAAGCGTCGCCAGTCCGTCACCGTGCTGCTCAAGGCGCTCGGCTGGACCACCACCGAGATCAAGGAGCGCTACGGCTTCTCCGAGATCATGATGTCCACCCTCGAGAAGGACACGGTCGAGGACACCGACCAGGCCCTGCTCGAGATCTACCGCAAGCTGCGTCCGGGCGAGCCCCCGACCCGCGAGTCGGCCGAGGCGCTCCTGGAGAACCTCTTCTTCAAGGAGAAGCGCTACGACCTGGCCCGCGTCGGCCGCTACAAGGTCAACCGCAAGCTGGGGCTGCCGGACCCGGAGGGCGACGCCACCACCACGCTCACGCGTGAGGACATCGCCGCCACCATCGAGTACCTCGTGCGTCTCCACGCCGGCGAGTCCTCGATGCAGGTCGCCGGTGGCCGTGAGGTACCGGTCGAGGTCGACGACATCGACCACTTCGGCAACCGTCGTCTCCGCACCGTCGGTGAGCTCATCCAGAACCAGGTCCGTGTCGGCCTGTCCCGCATGGAGCGCGTCGTCCGCGAGCGCATGACCACGCAGGACTCCGAGGCGATCACCCCGCAGTCGCTCATCAACATCCGGCCCATCACCGCGGCGCTGAAGGAGTTCTTCGGAACCTCCCAGATGTCGCAGTTCATGGACCAGAACAACCCGCTGTCGGGCCTGACCCACAAGCGTCGCCTCTCGGCGCTCGGCCCCGGTGGTCTGTCGCGTGAGCGTGCCGGCCTCGAGGTCCGCGACGTCCACGCCTCGCACTACGGCCGCATGTGCCCGATCGAGACCCCTGAGGGGCCGAACATCGGCCTCATCGGTTCGCTCTCGGTGTACGCGCGGGTCAACCCGTTCGGCTTCATCGAGACCCCGTACCGTCGCGTCATCGACGGAGTCGTCACCGACCAGGTGGACTACCTGACCGCTGACGAGGAGGACCGCCACATCGTGGCGCAGGCCAACTCCGAGGTCGACGCCGACGGCCGTTTCGTCGACGAGCGCGTCCTCGTGCGCAAGAAGCACGGCGACGTCGAGATGGTCGAGCCCGGCGACGTCAACTACATGGACGTCTCGCCGCGCCAGATGGTCTCCGTGGCCACCGCGATGATCCCGTTCCTCGAGCACGACGACGCCAACCGTGCGCTCATGGGTGCCAACATGCAGCGTCAGGCCGTGCCGCTGGTGCGGTCCGAGTCGCCGCTCGTCGGTACTGGTATGGAGCTGCGTGCCGCCGTCGACGCCGGTGACGTGATCGTCAACACCAACGCCGGTGTGGTCGAGGAGGTCTCCGCCGACTTCATCACCGTCATGGACGACGAGGGCGGCCGCCAGACCTACCGTCTGTCGAAGTTCGCACGCTCGAACCAGGGCACCTGCTCGAACCAGAAGCCGATCGTCGACGAGGGTGACCGTGTCGAGTCCGGCCAGGTCCTCGCCGACGGGCCCTGCACCCAGGACGGTGAGATGGCCCTGGGCAAGAACCTGCTCGTGGCGATCATGCCGTGGGAGGGCCACAACTACGAGGACGCGATCATCCTCTCGCAGCGCCTGGTGGAGGAGGACGTCCTGACGTCCATCCACATCGAGGAGCACGAGATCGACGCGCGCGACACCAAGCTGGGCGCGGAGGAGATCACCCGGGACATCCCGAACGTCTCCGATGAGGTCCTCGCGGATCTCGACGACCGCGGCATCGTGCGCATCGGCGCCGAGGTCCGTGACGGCGACATCCTCGTCGGCAAGGTCACCCCCAAGGGCGAGACCGAGCTGACCCCGGAGGAGCGCCTCCTGCGCGCCATCTTCGGCGAGAAGGCCCGCGAGGTGCGCGACACCTCGCTCAAGGTGCCCCACGGTGAGTCCGGCAAGGTGATCGGCGTCCGCGTGTTCTCGCGCGATGACGACGACGACCTGCCCGCCGGCGTCAACGAGCTCGTCCGGGTCTACGTCGCCCAGAAGCGCAAGATCCAGGACGGCGACAAGCTCGCCGGCCGTCACGGCAACAAGGGCGTCATCGGCAAGATCCTCCCGGCGGAGGACATGCCGTTCCTGCCCGACGGCACCCCGGTGGACATCATCCTCAACACCCACGGTGTCCCGCGGCGTATGAACATCGGCCAGATCATGGAGACGCACCTGGGCTGGCTGGCCAAGGCCGGCTGGGAGGTCCCGCGTGAGGCGGACGGATCCCTGCCGGAGTGGGCGTCCAAGCTGCCGGAGCAGATCCACCACGTCGAGCCCGACACGAACACCGCCACCCCGGTGTTCGACGGTGCCGCCGACACGGAGATCACCGGCCTGCTCTCGCACACCCTCCCGAACCGCGACGGTGAGCGGATGGTCCAGGGCGACGGCAAGGCGACCCTCATCGACGGTCGTTCCGGTGAGCCGTTCCCGTACCCGGTGTCCGTCGGGTACATGTACATCCTCAAGCTGCACCACCTGGTGGACGACAAGATCCACGCGCGGTCGACGGGTCCGTACTCGATGATCACCCAGCAGCCGCTCGGTGGTAAGGCGCAGTTCGGTGGCCAGCGCTTCGGTGAGATGGAGTGCTGGGCCATGCAGGCCTACGGCGCGGCGTACACGCTCCAGGAGCTGCTCACGATCAAGTCGGACGACGTCGTGGGTCGCGTGAAGGTGTACGAGGCGATCGTCAAGGGTGAGAACATCCCCGAGCCCGGCATCCCGGAGTCCTTCAAGGTCCTCCTCAAGGAGCTCCAGTCGCTCTGCCTCAACGTCGAGGTGCTCTCCAGCGACGGGCAGGCCGTGTCCCTCGGCGAGGGAGACGACGACGATCTGGATCGCACCGCCGCGAACCTCGGGATCAACCTGTCGCGCGACGAGTCCTCCGCCACCGACGAGCTGGCCCAGTAGTAGGCGGGAGGGCGAGTAGGTCTTCTCGCCCCCTCCGCACCCGAAGAATCGAAGTTCCACCACGGCGGGCCCCACACCGGTCCGACCCCGCTCCGGGCCCGCCACCATCCCACCCGGGAAAGGACGCCTACGTGCAGGACGTCAACTACTTTGACGAGCTGGTCATCAGCCTCGCCACCGCCGAGGACATCCGTAACTGGTCCTACGGCGAGGTCAAGAAGCCCGAGACCATCAACTACCGCACCCTCAAGCCGGAGAAGGAGGGCCTGTTCTGCGAGAAGATCTTCGGCCCCACCCGGGACTGGGAGTGCTACTGCGGTAAGTACAAGCGCGTCCGCTTCAAGGGCATCATCTGTGAGCGCTGTGGCGTCGAGGTCACCCGCGCCAAGGTGCGCCGCGAGCGGATGGGCCACATCGAGCTGGCCGCGCCGGTCACCCACATCTGGTACTTCAAGGGCGTCCCGTCGCGCCTGGGTTACCTGTTGGACCTGGCGCCGAAGGATCTCGACAAGATCATCTACTTCGCCGCGTACGTCATCACCGATGTGGACACCGAGCTCCGTCACAACGAGCTCAGCACCCTCGAGGCCCAGGTCGTCGAGGAACGCAAGATCATCGAGGACGAGCGTGACGCCGACATCGAGGCCCGCGCGAAGAAGCTCGAGGCCGACCTCGCCGAGCTGGAGGCCGAGGGTGCCAAGGCCGACCAGCGCCGCAAGGTCAAGGACGGCGGCGAGAAGGAGATGAAGAAGATCCGCGAGGCGGCCCAGCGTGAGCTGGATCGTCTCGAGGAGATCTGGACCACCTTCACCAAGCTGGACGTCAACCAGATCATCGTCGACGAGGGCATCTACCGCGAGCTCGACGACCGCTTCGGCGAATACTTCTCCGGTGGCATGGGCGCCGAGGCCATCCAGCAGCTGCTGGAGAACTTCGACCTCGAGGCCGAGGCCGAGTCGCTGCGCGAGATCATCCGCAACGGCAAGGGCCAGAAGAAGATCCGTGCGCTCAAGCGGCTCAAGGTCGTCTCCGCGTTCCTCCAGTCCGGCAACCCGCCGGCCGCGATGGTGCTCGGCGCCGTCCCGGTGATCCCGCCGGAGCTGCGTCCGATGGTGCAGCTCGACGGTGGCCGGTTCGCCACCTCGGACCTCAACGACCTCTACCGTCGTGTGATCAACCGCAACAACCGCCTCAAGCGACTGATGGACCTCGGTGCACCCGAGATCATCGTCAACAACGAGAAGCGGATGCTGCAGGAGTCCGTCGACGCCCTGTTCGACAACGGTCGTCGTGGCCGGCCCGTCACGGGTCCGGGCAACCGCCCGCTCAAGTCGCTCTCGGACCTCCTCAAGGGCAAGCAGGGCCGGTTCCGTCAGAACCTGCTCGGTAAGCGCGTCGACTACTCGGGTCGTTCCGTGATCGTCGTCGGTCCGCAGCTCAAGCTCCACCAGTGTGGTCTGCCGAAGCTGATGGCGCTCGAGCTGTTCAAGCCGTTCGTCATGAAGCGTCTGGTGGACCTCAACCACGCCCAGAACATCAAGTCCGCCAAGCGGATGGTCGAGCGTCAGCGCGACCAGGTGTGGGACGTGCTCGAAGAGGTCATCGCCGAGCACCCGGTGATGCTGAACCGTGCGCCGACCCTGCACCGTCTGGGCATCCAGGCGTTCGAGCCGCAGCTCGTCGAGGGCAAGGCCATCCAGCTGCACCCGCTCGTGTGTGAGGCCTTCAACGCCGACTTCGACGGTGACCAGATGGCCGTGCACCTCCCGCTGTCCGCGGAGGCCCAGGCCGAGGCCCGCATCCTCATGCTCGCCTCGAACAACATCCTGTCGCCGGCGTCGGGTCGACCGCTCGCCATGCCGCGTCTGGACATGGTCACGGGCCTGTACTACCTGACCCGTCAGGACGACGGTGCCACCGGTTCGTACGTCCCGGCCTCCCAGGATTCGCCAGCGACCGGTGTCTACTCGACCCCGGCCGAGGCGATCATGGCCGTCGACCTCGGTGTCCTGGACATCCACGCCCCGGTGCAGATCCGTCTCACGCAGCAGCGTCCGCCGGCCGATGTCGAGGCCGAGCAGTTCCCCGACGGCTGGACCGCCGGTCAGGAATGGATGACCGTCACGACGCTCGGTCGCGTCCTGTTCAACGAGCTGCTCCCGGCGGACTACCCGTTCGTCAACGAGCAGATGCCGAAGAAGCGTCAGGCCGTGATCATCAACGACCTGGCCGAGCGCTACCCGATGATCGTCGTGGCGCAGACGGTGGACAAGCTCAAGGACACCGGCTTCTACTGGGCGACCCGCTCGGGCGTCACCATCGCCATGTCCGACGTCCTCGTGCCCGAGGCCAAGAAGGAGATCCTGGCCGGATACGACGCCAAGGCCGCGCGCTTGGAGTCGCAGTTCGACCTGGGCAAGATCACCGACGAGGAGCGCAAGGCCGACCTGGTCAAGCTCTGGCAGGAGGCCACCGAGGAAATCGGTCAGGCCATGGAGGCGAACTACCCGGACACCAACCCGATTCCGACGATCGTCAAGTCGGGCGCGGCCGGCAACATGACCCAGATCCGCTCGCTCGCGGGCATGAAGGGTCTGGTCACCCGTCCGAACGGTGAGTTCATCCCGCAGCCCGTCAAGTCCTCGTTCCGCGAGGGCCTGACGGTGCTCGAGTACTTCATGAACACGCACGGCGCCCGTAAGGGTCTGGCCGATACCGCTCTGCGTACCGCCGACTCGGGCTACCTGACCCGTCGTCTGGTCGACGTCTCCCAGGACGTCATCGTCCGTGAGACCGACTGTGGCACGAACAAGGGCGTCGAGACGACCATCGCCCGCCCGGTCATGGACATCCACGGCAACCCGACCGGCGAGCTGGAGCGCGACGAGCACGTCGAGACCTCCACGTTCGCGCGGACGCTCGCCGAGGACGCCACCGACGCGTCCGGCACCGTCGTGGTGGCCGCCGGTACCGACCTGGGCGATCCCACGATCGAGGCGCTCATCGCCGCGGGCGTGCAGACCGTCAAGGTCCGCTCGGTGCTCACCTGCACCACCGGCACCGGCGTGTGCGCGACCTGCTACGGCCGCTCGATGGCCACCGGCCAGCTGGTGGACATCGGCGAGGCCGTCGGCATCGTCGCCGCCCAGTCGATCGGTGAGCCCGGTACCCAGCTGACGATGCGTACGTTCCACCAGGGTGGCGTCGGTGACGACATCACCGGTGGTCTGCCGCGTGTCCAGGAGCTGTTCGAGGCCCGTGTCCCCAAGGGCAAGGCGCCGATCGCCGAGGAGGCCGGACGGATCCGCCTCGACGAGGAGGAGCGCTTCTACACGATCACGATCATCCCGGACAACGGGGCGGACGAGATCGTCTACGAGAAGCTGTCCAAGCGTCAGGGGCTCGCGCACATCGCGCTCGACGACGGTTCGTCGCGGCCGATCGCGGACGGCGACCACCTCGACCGCGGTCAGCCGCTGCTCGAGGGTCCGGCCGACCCGCACGAGGTGCTGGCGATCCTCGGCACGAACGGCGTCCAGAAGCACCTCGTCGACGAGGTGCAGAAGGTCTACCGCTCGCAGGGTGTGTCGATCCACGACAAGCACATCGAGGTCATCGTCCGTCAGATGATGCGCCGCGTGGCGATCAGCGAGTCGAACAGTACCGAGTTCCTGCCCGGTGCCCTGGTCGAGCGTGCGGAGCTCACGGCGGAGAACCGTCGCGTGCTCACCGAGGGCGGTTCCCCGGCCTCGGCGCGCCCGGTGCTCATGGGCATCACCAAGGCCTCGCTCGCCACCGACTCGTGGCTGTCCGCGGCCTCGTTCCAGGAGACCACCCGCGTGCTCACCGACGCCGCCATCAACAAGCGGTCGGACAAGCTCGTGGGCCTCAAGGAGAACGTCATCATCGGTAAGCTCATCCCGGCGGGCACCGGTATCAACCGGTACCGCAACTCGTCGGTCGAGCCCACCGAGGAGGCCCGCGCGGCCGCGTACTCCATCCCGGACTACGGCGACGGTTTCTACGGTCCCGAGGACGGTTTCGGCGAGAGCACCGGCGCGTCGGTGCGACTGGACGACCTGGGCTTCTGAGTCGAGGCGCAGGCGGACTGACAGACACGGTCCACCTGCGATTCCGTCACCTTCGAACCCCCGCGCACACTCCGTGCCGGGGGTTCGATGTGCTTACCCGGCCGCCTTCGGGTGGGCGCGGAACGTGTTCTAGAATTGTTCGACGCGCCCCGGAGGTCCCGTGTAGTCCGGGACGGGCCGGGGAGTTCCATGACCGAAGGAGACGATCGACCGTGCGGATCGCACTGCTCTCGTACAGGAGCAAGCCACACGGCGGGGGGCAGGGTGTCTACGTGCGCCACCTCAGCCGTGAGCTGGCGGCGCTGGGACACACCGTCGAGGTGTTCTCCGGTCAGCCGTACCCGGAGCTGGATCCGGGGCCGACGCTGACGAAGGTCCCGAGTCTGGATCTCTACAACGACGCGAACCCGTTCCGCACGCCGCGCCCGCGCGAAATCCGCGACTGGATCGACGTGCTCGAGGTGGTGACCATGTGGACCGCGGGTTTCCCCGAACCGCGCACGTTCAGTCTCCGCGCGGCGCGCACGTTGAAGGACCGTCTGGCGGACTTCGACGTGGTGCACGATAACCAGTGCCTCGGGACCGGTCTCCTCGAGATGGAGAAGGACGGCTTTCCCGTGGTGGCGACGGTGCACCACCCGATCACGCGTGACCGCGATCTGGCGATGAAAGAGGCGCCGCTGCGGAAGAAGATCACGACGTGGCGGTGGTTCGGCTTCCTCGGAATGCAGATCAAGGTCGCACGTCAGTTGGAGGAGATCATCACGGTCTCGTCCAACTCCGCCGAGGACATCGTCTCCGACTTCGGCGTGGATCCCGAGCGCATCGTGACGATCCCGCTCGGTGTGGACACCGATCGCTTCCATGACCGGCGGGAGCGCGAGCCCGGCCGCCTGGTCTGTGTCGCCAGCGCGGACCAGCCGCTCAAGGGTGTTCCGGTCCTGCTGCGCGCGTTGGCGAAGGTCCGTGAGGAGCACCCGGGGGTGCGTCTGACGTTGGTCTCCAAGCTCAAGCGCAAGGGCGAGGCCGCGAAGCTCCTGGATTCGCTGGGATTGCGCGACGTGGTGGACCTGGTGTCGGGGGTCGACGACGACGAGCTCGCCGACCTCGTCGGCACGGCCGAGATCTCCGTCGTGCCCAGTATGTACGAGGGCTTCTCGCTGCCGGCCGTGGAGGCCATGTCCAGCGGGTGCGCGCTCGTCGCGAGCCGCGCGGGCGCCCTGCCGGAGGTCGTGGGCACGGACGATTCCGCGGCCCGGCTGGTCGAGCCCGGAAACGTGGACGACCTGGCCCGGCAGATCAGCGCGCTGCTGGCCGACCCGGTCGAGCGCCGGCGCCTGTCGGAGGGTGGCCGCGCGCGGGTCATGGAGCGCTACAGTTGGGCGGCTGTCGCCCGGAGGACCGTCGAGGTCTACGAGGCAGCCATCTCACGAGTGCGCGGCGAGACGCCGCGTGCCTTCACCGCCGGACCGGTCATCGGACCGGACCAGGCGGAGATCGACGAGCACGTCGCCGCTGACGTGTCCGAGGTACCACCGACAACCGGTGGGCACACCATCCGCGAGCAGGAGGACGCCGCATGCTGACAGCAGATTTCGACCGTCTGGGGGTGACCCCGGGCATGCGAGCCATCGATGTGGGGGCCGGGCTCGGCCGCCACACCTTCGAGCTCTACCGCCGCGGGGCCGACGTCACGGCGTTCGATCAGAACGCGGACGAGATGAAGGAGGTCGCGGACATGCTCGCGGCCATGGAGGCCGAGGGGCACGGGCTCCCGCAGTCCAAGGGCGAGGCCGTGACGGGTGACGCCCTGGCCATGCCGTACGAGGACGCCACCTTCGACCTGGTGCTGATCTCCGAGGTCCTCGAGCACGTGCCCGAGGACACCACGGCGATCGCCGAGCTGGTCCGCATCCTCAAGCCCGGGGGCGTCGCCGCGGTGACCGTGCCGCGCGAGTGGCCCGAGAAGCTGTGCTGGAAGCTCTCGGACGCCTACCACTCCAACCCGGGCGGCCATTGCCGTATCTACACGGCCGAGGAGCTGGGCTACAAGCTCCGCGCCGCCGGTCTGGAGGTGACCGGCACCGGGTACGCCCACGCGCTGCACGCCCCGTACTGGTGGCTCAAGTGCGCGGTGGGCACCGAGAAGGACGATCACCCGCTGCCGCAGGCCTACCACAAGCTCCTGGTCTGGGACCTGATGAAGGGGCCGTGGATCACCCGTACGGCGGAGAAGCTGCTCAACCCGGTGATGGGCAAGTCCATCGTGTTCTACCTGCGTAAACCGCTGGAGGACTGATCGACCGTGCAGTCCCAGTTCAACGGCTCGAGCAGTGGCGGGGCGCAGGGCACCGCGCTCCGCGGTGACCTCCCCGAGTCGGCACGTGCGGTGCCGTCGGTGCCGGGAGTCCTGACAGAGGACCAGGTCCGGGCGACCGGGGCCTGGATCGCGTCGGTCCAGAAACCCTCCGGCGAGATCCCCTGGTTCACCGGGGGGCACACCGACCCGTGGGACCACGTCGAGTCCGCGATGGGGCTGACGGTCTCCGGGCAGTGGGAGGCGGCCCGGCGGGCGTTCGGGTTCCTGCGGGACACCCAGCGCGCCGACGGATCGTGGCCGATCAAGTGGCAGGACGGCGAGGTGGTGGACTCCGACACCGACGCCAACTTCTGCGCATACATCGCCGTGGGCCTGTGGCACCACCATCTCGTGACCGGCGACCGGGAGTTCCTGGAGTCGATGTGGCCGACCGTGCGGTCGGCGCTCGAGGTGGTCCTGACCCACCAGGGCCCGCAGGGCCAGATGTGGTGGGGCTCGAGCCCGCGCGGGTTCTGCGACGAGGCCCTGATCACGGGATCGTCGAGTATCCACCACGCCCTGCGTTGCGGGGTCGCGATCGCCGAGGAGCTCGGCGAGACCGCCCCGGGGTGGGATGTCGCCGCGGACCGGCTGGCGCACGCACTGCGCGCCCACCCGGAACTGTTCACCCCGAAGACCGAGTTCTCGATGGACTGGTTCTATCCGGTGCTCACCGGCGTGATGGTGGGGGAGCAGGCGCGGAAGCGGATCGACGACCGCTGGGATGATTTCGTGGTGGACGGTCTGGGGATCCGGTGCGTCGACCACCGACCGTGGGTTACCGGCGCGGAGACGTGCGAGTTCGTACTCGCACTCGAGACGGCGGACCGTCACGAGCAGGCGCTCGAGCAGTTCACCAACATGCAGCACCTGCGTGAGGCGGACGGGTCCTACTGGACCGGGCTGGTCTACGCCGACGGAAAGCGGTGGCCGGTCGAGCTCAGCACGTGGACCGGCGCGGTGGTGCTCCTGGCCGCGGATGCGCTCTCGCGCACCACTCCGGGCAATGAGATCTTCCGGCACGTCTCGGCGCACACGGCGCAGCGACTACGGTCGCAGCCGGGTGATCCGACCTCCTGTGCCCCGGGAGAGGCCTGCCCCACGATGACCTCCGTGCGTTAGTCTTCCCGGTAGCGCCGATGGACACCTGTCTGGTCAGGTGTCAGGCGCACCGGACCCGCACAAAGGAGAAGCAATGGAATTCGGTCTGACCCTGTTCACCAGCGACCGGGGCATCCGTCCCACCGTGGCCGCCTCCGCCGCCGAGCGGGCCGGTTTCTCCGCCTTCTACGTGCCCGAGCACACGCACATCCCGGTGCGCCGCGAGGCCGCTCACCCCGGGACCGGTGGGGCCGAGCTCCCGGACGAGCGCTACAGCCGCACGCTGGACCCGTGGGTCACCCTCGGCGCCGCGGCGGCCGTCACGTCGACCATCCGCCTCGGCACGGCGGTGTCGATCCCCGTCGAGAGTGACCCCATCACGCTGGCCAAGACCATCGCCTCGGTCGACCACCTCTCCGGCGGCCGCGCCGTTCTGGGCGTGGGCTACGGCTGGAACCTGGACGAGATGGCCGACCACAACGTGCCGCCGAAGCGCCGCCGCACCATGCTGCGCGAGTACCTCGAGGCCATGCGCGAGCTGTGGACCCGCGACGAGGCCGAGTACCACGGCGAGTTCGTGGACTTCGGTCCCAGCTGGGCCTGGCCCAAAACGGTCCGCAAGCCCGGGCCCATGACCCTTGTCGGAGCCGCCGGTAACGAGAAGAACCTCAAGTGGATCTGCCGCAGCGCCGACGGGTGGATGACCACCCCGATCTCCGAGGACATCTCCGGCAGCGTGCGGATGCTCCGTGAGCTGTGGGCGGACGCCGGCCGGGAGGGCGAGCCGTACATCGTCGTACTGGACGGCAAGCCCGTGCCGGAGAAGATCGAGATGTACCGCGCGCTCGGCGTGCACGAGCTGGTCTACGGGACCCCCGACAGGTCCGAGGACGAGGTGCTCGCCTACATCGACCGCCTGTCCGGCAAGCTCGGGATCGGTGCATGAGGGCGGTCCGCAGAGCCGGTCCGGACAGTACCGTCCCGCGCATGAACCCCTCTGAGCAGCAGCGTCCCGTCGTCGTCGTCACCGGTGCCGGAGGCGGACTCGGGGCCGCGACCGCCCGGCTCTACGCCGGGCGCGGCTGGGACGTCGTGGCCGTCGACCTCGTCGCTCCGGACGAAGGCGACAACCTCACCGGAGTGGCCGCCGACGTCACCGACGCCGACTCTCTCGCCGCCCTGGCCGCTCGCGTCCGGGCCGACCACGGTCGCGTCGACGCGCTCATCACCTTCGCCGGGGTCCTGGGGGTCGGACCGCTCGCCGAGACCGGCCCGGAGACGGTCGGGCGCGTCCTCGACGTCAACGTCATGGGGACCGTCCGGACCGTGCACGCCCTGTGGGACCTGATCCTCGAGACCGGCGGACGTGTGGTGCTCATCAGTTCGGAAACCGGCCCGCAGCACGCGATGCCGATGAACGGGCCGTACGCCATGAGCAAGCACGCCATCGAGGCCTACGGTGACGCCCTGCGCCGTGAACTGATGTTCGTCGGGATCGACGTGGTGATGATCCAGCCCGGGCCGTTTTGCACCGGCATGACAGCGTCGATCCTGCGCAACTTCCAGGAATCGACCCGCTCCGACTCGCCGTTCGCGGCGATGGCCTCGGTGATGGGGACGATGGCCGCGGGGCAGGACGCCAAGGCCGCCGACCCGTCGGTGCTCGCCGAGGCGGTCTGGAAGGCCGGCACCACCCGGCGGCCGCGGCACCGCTATGCCGTGCGGTGGGACCTGAGTCGCCGCCTGCTCGATCTCCTCCCCGTCCCGCTCGTCGACAAGGCGCTCGCGGCGGCGCTCGCGGGGCGCATCGACGCCCGCCGACTCGAGATGCGCCGCGAAAGGGTTGAAACCCGTGTAGCAATGGAGGAGGTTGCGAAATAGCGCGGAGTTACCCGCCGGTATCGAGGAGGTGATCCGATGACGAATCTCGATGCGAGGCCCGACGAGATGGAGTGCGGTGCGGGCGGTGCCGGCGGGCCCTCGGGGCGTGCCGGTGAGGCGGGAAGCGCGGCCGGTCGCGTTCCCGTGGAGATCATCACCTCCCGCGACGTGCCGCTCGGCGGGCCCCGCGCGATGACCGTCAAGCGCACCCTGCCGCAGCGGCAACGCTCGATGATCGGCGCCTGGTGCTTCGTGGACCACTATGGGCCCGACGACGTGTCCTTGATCGGCGGCATGGACGTACCGTCGCACCCCCACACCGGGCTTCAGACCGTGAGTTGGCTGTTCGAGGGTGCCATCACCCACCACGACTCGGGCGACAACCACGCGGTGGTCCGTCCCGGGGAGGTCAACCTCATGACCTCCGGCGCCGGCATCTGCCACACCGAGGTCTCCACCCAGGACACCACCGTGCTCCACGGGGTGCAGCTGTGGACCGTGCTGCCCGACGAGCATCGTGAGACCAGCGGCCGCCGGTTCGACCACTACGTGCCCGAGCCCGTGACGTTCTCCGGCGGCAGCGCCCTGGTGTTCATGGGGTCGTTGTTGGGGTCGTCGTCGCCGGTCTCCACGTTCTCCCCGCTGCTGGGGGCCGAGATCCGACTCGACCCCGGCGCCGAGCTCACGATGGACGTGGACCCGACCTTCGAGCACGGTCTCCTCGTCGACGCCGGGGACCTCACCCTCGAGGGCGTGCGCGTCGAGCCCACCCAGCTCGCCTACACCGGGGTGGGCGAGCGGTCGCTGACCGTCCGCAACACCGGTGCGGTCCCGGGCCGGGCCCTGCTCATCGGCGGTACGCCGTTCGAGGAGCAGATCATCATGTGGTGGAACTTCATCGGCCGCACCCATGGCGAGATCGCGCGGTACCGGCAGGAGTGGGAGGACCATTCCGAGCGATTCGGGCATGTGGACGGCTACATAGGCCACGACCCGCAGGGGCTGACGCGCCTGCCCGCGCCCACGCTGCCCGGGACCACCCTCCGGCCTCGAGCCACTCCGGAGGCGCGTGCCCGGACGGACTGAGAAGGGCGCCGGTGTGGTGGCGAGAGGGACGACCGGCAGACACGCCGTGACGAAGGGACGACGACGATGACCGGCAACCAGTACACGGACAAGACCGGCGAGACGCTCACCGTGCTCCGCGATCCGGAGCAGGAGGCGTTCATGGTCCGCACACAGGGCGACGAGGTGGCTGGACGCGCCTTCTTCCGCACCCGCGGGCAGGACCGGATCTTCTACCACACGGAGGTCGACGAGGAGTTCGGTGGCCGGGGGATCGGGACCCTGCTCGTCCGCGGCGCCGTCGAGGCCACCCGTGCGGAGGGCGTGCAGATCGTGGCCGTGTGCCCCCTGGTCAAGGGGTTCCTGGAGAAAAGCGGCGAGGAGTTCGCCGGTGGCTGGCGCCTGCCCACCCCGGACGACCTGTCGTGGCTTCAGAAGGACGTGGACTGACATGGCGGTCCCCCAGCTGGACCGGGTCACGGACGTCTACCGGCAGCTCGTGAGGACGGCCGTCGCCTCGCGCGAGGCGTCGATCGCCGCGGGCCTGAACGACGGACTCCTCGAGCTGGTCAACGTCCGTGTCTCGCAGATCAACGGGTGCGCGGCCTGCCTGTCCACGCACGTGCCGGCCGCGCGGAAGGCCGGGGTCTCCCAGCGGCGATTGGACCTGCTCCCGGCGTGGCGGGACCTGGACGGGTTCGGCGACCAGGAGCGGGCGGCCCTCCGCCTGGCCGAGACCCTCACCCGCCTCGACGACTCGCGGGAGCGGGCCGACGCCCTCGCGGCCGCGACCGAGCTGTTCGACGCCGATCAGATCGCCGCGCTGGAGTGGACGGTCGTGCTGATCAATGCGTTCAATCGCGTGTCGATCGCCAGCCACCACCAGCCACGCATCGACGACTGACCCACCGAGCCGCAGCCTCGTCGACCCTCGCCGCGGCGCCACCGCCACAGCCCCGCGAACTCGGTTTGGACATCATCAGCGAGACGACACGCCGGTGGAATCTCGCTGATTACTTCCAAATCTGGCTGCTGGCGGCCGGCCACCATCCAGCAGCCGTCCCGCCGCCGCCCGCGGCGCCACCGCCGCAGCCCCGCAGCCCCGCAGCGCCACCGCCGCCGCCGCGCAGCTTCGGCGAGCTCCTCAGCGGCCGGCCACCGGGACCATCGTCGCGCGGTTCGACGGGACGATCTCTTTGCCGAACGGGAAGCACGTCACGGGGATGAGTTTGAGGTTCGCCCACGCGAGCGGTAGCCCAATGATGGTGATCGCCTGGGCGATCGCCGTACCGATGTGCCCGAGCGCGAGCCACAGTCCGGCGATGACGAACCAGACGACGTTGGCGGCAGTGCTCACGCCCCCGGCCCGCCCGGTCTGCACCACCTCGCGGCCGAACGGCCACAGTACGTAGAGGCCGATCCGGAAGCTGGCCACCCCGAACGGGATGGTGATGATGAAGATGAACGCCAGGATCCCGGCCACGACGTAGGCGAGGAACAGCCAGAAGCCGGCCGTGACGAGCCAGATGATGTTCAGGACCAGTGACAGCACTGCGCGCATGGCTTCGATCTTAGGTCGGGAGCACAAGTGCTGCCTTGCGGCTACGGTGGGCCTTGTGAGTACCAAGCCGGAGATCCGCACCCTTGGTGAGCTGCGTGCCGCCGGGTACACCAGCCGCACTCTCCGCGAGGAACTGCGGCACAACCTGCTGGAGGCGCTGCGGGCCGGCCGCGACCCGTGGCCGGGGATGCACGGCTTCGACACGACCGTGATCCCGCAGGTGGAGCGCGCCATCATCGCGGGGCACGACATCGTCCTGCTGGGCGAGCGCGGGCAGGGCAAGACCCGGCTGCTGCGCACGCTGGTCGGACTGCTGGACGAGTGGTCGCCGGTGGTCGAGGGGGCCGAGTTGGCCGAGGACCCGCTGGCCCCCATCACCGATCCCACGCGGGAGCGCATCGACCGCGAGGGGGACGCCCTGCCGATAGTCTGGCGTCACCGCGACGAGCGGTACGTGGAGAAGCTGTCGACCCCGGACACGTCGGTCGCGGACATGATCGGCGACGTGGACCCGATGCGGGTCGCCGAGGGCCGACGGCTGGGCGATCCCGAGACGATCCACTACGGGCTGATCCCGCGCGCGAACCGGGGGATCGTGGCGCTCAACGAGTTGCCCGACCTCGCCGAGCGGATCCAGGTGGCCCTGCTCAACGTCATGGAGGAGCGCGACGTCCAGATCCGCGGCTATGTCCTGCGTCTGCCGCTCGATGTGCTGGTGGTGGCCTCGGCCAACCCGGAGGACTACACGAACCGCGGCCGGATCATCACCCCGCTCAAGGACCGGTTCGGCGCCGAGATCCGCACCCATTACCCGTTGGATCTGGCTGACGAGATCGAGGTGGTGCGCCAGGAGGCCGAGCTCGCCGCGGAGGTCCCGGCACCGCTGATCGAACTGCTGGCCCGCTTCACGCGCGAGCTGCGCACGTCTGACGCGGTGAACCAGGCCTCGGGGGTGTCGGCGCGGTTCGCGATCGCCGGCGCGGAGACGGTCGCCGCGGCCGCCCGCCGTCGCGCGGCGGTACGTGGAGTCGGGGACGACGACGGCGAAGCGGTGGCCCGACTGGTGGACGTCGACGCCGCGGTGGACGTCCTTCGCGGCAAGATCGAGTTCGAACCCGGCGAGGAGGGGCGCGAACCGGAGATCCTCAGGTATCTCCTGCGCAGCGCGACCATCGACGTGGTCCGCGGCCTCTTCCGCGGTATCGACATGGCGCCGCTGGTGGAGGCGTTCGACGGCGAGTTCACCATGACCACCGGCGCGGAGGTCACGGCAGCGGAGTTCCTCGAGGACCTGCCCGGGCTGACGGACGCGCCGGAGCTGTACGACCAGATCGCCGAGCGAGCGGGAGCCCGGACTGCGGGCCAGCGCGCGGGGGCGATCGAGCTGGCACTGGAGGGGCTGTACCTGTCACGTCGGCTGTCCAAGGAGACGGGGGACGGCGCGGCGGTCTACGGCTGAGCCGCCCCGGGGAGGAAGAGGTGCACGATGGCGCGAGCTGAGCGCAATTCCCGCTACGGACGTGCCCGCTATGGTCGCTACGTCGGCGGTCCGGATCCGCTCGCGCCTCCACTGGACCTGTCCGAGGCACTGGACGCGGTGTCCGAGGGGGTGATGGCCGGGTACTCGCCGCAGCACTCGATGCGCGAGTTCCTGCGCGGTGGCGGACGGGATCTGACCGGGCTGGACGAACTGGCCGGCGAGGTCAACCGGCGTCGGCGAGAGCTGCTGGAGAACAACCGTCTCGGCGGCACGCTCGACGAGATCACCGAGCTCCTTCAGAAGGCACTGCTGTCCGAGCGCGGCCAACTCGCCCGGGACACCGAGATGGACCTGCTGGACCGGACGATGCGGGAGATGACCATCGAGAACCTGCCGGAGTCCCCGGCCGGTGCGGTCGCCGAGTTGTCGGAGTACGACTGGGCGTCCACCGAGGCGCGCCAGTCATACGAGCAGATCAAGGACCTGCTTGGCCGCGAGGCGCTGGACGCCCGGTTCGCGGGGATGAAGGAGGCGCTGGAGAACGCCACCGACGACGACCGGGCCGCGGTCTCGGAGATGATCTCCGACCTCAACGACCTGCTGGAGAAGCACGCGCTGGGGGAGGACACCCGGGAGGATTTAGAGCGGTTCATGGACAAGCACGGCCACGCCTTCCCCGAGCAGCCGGGCAGCGTGGAGGAGCTGATCGACTCGCTCGCCGCCCGGTCGGCGGCCGCGCAGCGGATGCTTAACTCCATGACCCCGGAGCAGCGCGAGGAGCTCATGGCCCTGTCTCAGCAGGCGTTCGGGTCGCCGGAACTGTCCGAGCAGCTCGGTCGACTCGACGGGCTCCTGCAGACGCTGCGGCCGGACGAGAACTGGGACGGCTCCGGGGACTTCGGGGGCGATCAGGGGCTCGGGATGGGCGAGGGCGCCGCCGTGATGGCCGAACTCGGCGAGCTGGACCGGCTCGCCGAACAGCTCGCGCAGTCCGGCTCGTCGCCGTTGTCGGAGTTGGACATCGAGGCCGTGGCGCGCCACCTCGGGGAGGACGCGGCGGTGTCGGTGCAGACGCTGGCGCGCATCGAGCGGGAGATGCGCGAGTCCGGCTACCTCAGCCGCACTCCCGACGGCGACCTGCGACTGTCCCCGGCCGCACTGCGCAAACTCGGTCGTTCGCTGCTGCGGGACGCGGCCCGCCGACTGTCGGGTCGATCGGGTGCGCGCGAGACCCGGGCCTCGGGCGCGGCGGGGGAGCAGACCGGCGCGAGCCGCCCCTGGGAGTTCGGGGACGTGGAGACCTGGGACGTCCCGCGGACGATCACCAACGCGGTCACCCGCCTCGCGTCCGACGGGCGGTCTCCAGCCGACGGTATCCGGCTGCTCCCGGAGGACATCGAGGTTCGCGAGACCGAGGCTCGCACTCAGGCGGCCGTCGCGCTACTGGTCGACACGTCGTTCTCCATGGCCATGGAGGGCCGCTGGGTGCCGATGAAGCGCACCGCCTTGGCCCTGCACCACCTGATCAGTACGAGGTTTCGTCAGGACCGGATGCAGCTCATCTCGTTCGGCAGGCTCGCGCAGTCGCAGACCATCGAGAATCTCCTCGCACTGGACGCCCGCTACGAGCCCGGCACGAACCTGCACCACGCGCTGCTGCTGGCGGGGCGGTTCTTCCGGGAGCATCCCACGATGCAGCCGGTGCTTCTCATCGTCACCGACGGGGAGCCGACGTCGCACCTGCTCTCCGGCGGCGAGCCGTGGTTCTCGTATCCACCGGACCCGGAGACCATCCGCACCACGATCGACGAGCTGGACCGCGTCTCGCGGTTCGGCGCGCAGACGACGTTCTTCCGCCTGGGCGAGGACCCCGGGCTGTCCAGGTTCCTCGACGCGCTGGCCCGGCGGGCGGGCGGCACGGTGGTCGCGCCGGAGGTCGACGACCTGGGTGCGGCTGTGGTCGACCGGTTCCTGCACACGCGGCGCGGCCGGCCGGGTGCGTCGGACCCCTGGAACGCCGGCGGCCGCTGGGCCGTATAGCCCCACTCACCACGAATCCGCGACTCCTCGGATCCGCTGCCCCGCCCAACAAGGAATCCGCTACTCCCCATAGGGATCCGCTACCCGTCTAGAGGTAGCGGATCTGCAGGGGGAGTAGCGGATTTGTGGGTGGTGAGTGGAGTGTCAGGGCAGCGGTGCGCCGACCTCGCCGGAGGTGCGGCGCAGGACGCGCAGCGAGTCCACGGCCCGGACCTCGGTGAACTGGTCCGACTCGAGAGCGCGGCAGTAGATCTCGTACGGGGGCCGCCCGCCGTCCTCGGGGTTCGGGAACACGTCGTGGATGAGCAGGGCGCCACCGATCTCGACCCACGGGGCCCAGCCGGAGTAGTCGGCCTGCGCGGCCTCGGACGAATGGCCGCCGTCGATGAACACGAACGAGGCCGGCTTGCCCCACACCCGGGCGACCTGGGTCGAACTGCCGACAGCGGCGGTGACCACGTCGTCCAGGCCCGCGTCCCAGATCGTGTGCCGGAACGTGCCGAGCGTCTCGAGACGGCCGGTGTGCGGATCCACGAGGTCGGAGTCGTGGTACTCCCAGCCCGGCTGGTGCTCCTCGGAGCCCCGGTGGTGGTCGACGGTGACGACACTGCCACCGGTCACACGGGCGGCGGCGCCGAGGAACACGGTCGACCGGCCGCAGTAGGTTCCGATCTCCACTCCCACGCCCTCGCCCAGGAACTCGCAGGCGATCTCGTACAGGGTGTGGCCCTCTTCCAGCGGCATGAAGCCCGGGGCGGCCAGTGCCACGGCCAGGAGGGACGGTTCGATCTCGGGTGCGGTCATGGCCACCAACCTAGTGGGCACGGGTCAGCTCTCGGTGCGGCGGGCGGCATTGCGGGCCCTCGCCACGTGTGGGCCCACTACGTTGCCGAGCTTGGTTCCGTTCGGCCAGCCCGCGTAGTAGCAGAGGAAGATCACGATCTCCTCGAGCTCCTCCGGGGTCAGCTCGCCGTTGCCGAGCGCGGCGCCCACCTGGATGTCGGCGACGTCGGAGTTGCCCTGCGCGGTGAGCGCGCCGAGCAGGAGCAGGCGACGATCCCGATGGGTCAGGCCGGGACGGGACCAGATCCGGCCGAACAGATGGTCGGCGGTCTCGGCGAAGTAGTCACCCGGGCCGTCGGACATCTCGAAACCGTAGGCCTCGGTCATCTTCGCCAAACCGTGGGCCCGCTCGGGGGTCATCCCGGTGTCAGCGGTGTCGCTCATGAGCGCTCCTCGTCGTCGTTGTCGTCGTTCCCACTCGCGTCGGCGGCGCCGGCGGATTCCGCACCGACCCCGGCGGCGAGGGCGATCTCGCCCGGACCCACGCCGAACCCGGCACCCAGGTCGCGCAGGGCGATCGTGCCGAGCGGCAGGTCCACGTCCAGTCGCTCCGCCAGCTCCAGGGCGAGGGACAGGTCCTTCTCGCCCAGGCCGCGGACGTGGGTGAACACGCCGTGCCAGAAGTCGTCCTCGGCGATCGGCGCGGTGGTGTCCCGCAGCATCACGGCGCCGGCGCCACCGGTGATGGCATCGGTGTGGCGGACCACGCGGCCCAGCTTGGCGATGTCGATCCCGGCGGCCTCGGCCAGCCGCGAGGCCTCGGCGGTGGCCGTGAACGAGATGAAGTGCAGGAGGTTCCGCGCGAGCTTCATTCGGGTGCCCGCGCCCACCTCGCCAGCGTGGACCGGCATGCCCGCCCAGAGTTTGAACACCGGCTTGCACGCGTCGTAGACCTCACGCGGACCGCCCACCATCACGGCGAGCTCGCCCTGTTGGGCGCCCTGCGCGCCGCCCGAGACCGGAGCGTCGATCAGATGCACGCCGGAGGAGGCGCAGGCCCCAGCCAGCTCTACAGCCGTCGAGTCAGAGATCGTGGAGTGGACCGCGATGACCGTGCCCGGGGAGGCGGTCCGCAGGATGCCCTGAGGGCCGTCCACCACGTCGCGGACCTGGGCGTCGTCGAGCACGGTGACTGAGATCAGCCGTGCCGTGCGCGCGACCTCGTCGGCGCTCGCCGCGGCGGTGGCACCCTCGGCGACGAACGGCTCGGTGGCCTCGGCGCGCACGTCGCACACCACTAGTCCGCCGGGCCAGGCCAGAAGCTGCCGGGCGATGGGAGCACCCATGTTTCCGAGGCCGATGAAGCCGACCGGGGCCGGGTCCGCGTCGGGTGATCCGGGCCCGATGGGGGTCGTCGCGCTGTCGGGGGCGCCTGTCATGACCGGATGACCTGTCCACCGTCGACGTTGAAGATCTGCCCGGTGACCCAGCTGGCCTCGTCCGACAGCAGGAACAGCATCATGCCGACCAGGTCCTCGGGCTGGCCGATCCGCTTGAGCGGCAGCTTGTCGACCATGTCCTTGACGATCTCCTGCGGCGTGGAGGTGCGGTTGGCCTCGGTGTCGATCGGACCGGGCGCGATGGCGTTGATCCGGATGTTCGACCCGCCGAGCTCCGTGGCCAGCTGCTGGGTGAGGCCGTTGACGCCGGCCTTGGCCAGGCCGTAGAAGCCCGAGTACAGCCACGCCGCGGTGGAGGACTGGTTGACGATCGCGCCGCCGCCCGCCGCAGCCATCTTCTCCCAGCAGGCGCGCACCATGAGCAGTGCGCCGTTGAGGTTCACCGACATGAACTTCTCGTAGTAGTCCCACGGCACCGTGATGAGGAAGTCCAGCTTCATGCCGCCGAAGATCGCGGCGTTGTTGACCAACAGATCGAGCGTCCCGAAGCGTTCCACCGCGGCCTCCGCGCAGGCCTTGGTCGAGGCCTCGTCGGAGACGTCGGTGTGCTGGAACACGGCCTCGCCGCCGGCGGCGACGATCTCGGCCGCAACGCGCTCACCCTGTTCGGTGGACACGTCGGCCACGACGACCTTCGCGCCCTCCGCCGCCAGGGCCTTGGCGTACTCCTCGCCGATGCCGCCGGCGGCGCCGGTCACGATCGCGGTCTTGCCGTCGAAACGTCCCATGTTCTTGTCCTACTTTCTGTTGAAGTCCTGCTGTTGATGTGCTGGTCGGCCGCCGCGCGTGTTCCGTGGGCCGGGTCTGGGTCAGGTGCGCCGGGTCAGGCCGGGGTCGCCACGGCCTTGACCTCGAGGTACTCCTCGAAGCCCTCGCGGCCCATCTCGCGGCCGATGCCGGACTGCTTGTAGCCGCCGAACGGCACGTCCGCGCCGTACCACTGGCCGCCGTTGACGCCGAGCGTGCCGGTGCGGATGCCGGCCACGACCTTCTCCACCCGCTCGGGGTCGGTGCCCCACACCGCGCCGGACAGCCCGTAGGGGGAGTCGTTGGCGATGCGGATCGCGTCGTCGTCGCCGTCATGCGGGATGATCACCAGCACGGGGCCGAAGATCTCCTCCTGCGCGACCCGCGCCGAGTTGTCGACCCCGGAGATGAGGGTGGGGTTCACCCAGAAGCCGCGCTCGAAGCCCTCGCCGGTGGGCCGGTCGCCGCCGATCTCGATGGTGCCGCCCTCCTGTCTGGCCAGCTCGATGTAGCCCTCGATCCGCTCGCGCTGGACCGCGGAGATGACCGGCCCGCAGAACGCGCCGGGATCGCGGGGGTCGGTGGGGGCGAAGGAGGCCATGGCGCCCTTGGCGGCCTCGATCGCCTCGTCGTACTTCTCGCGCGGCACGATCAGCCGGGTGGTCAGTGCGCAGCCCTGCCCGGCGTGGGTGCAGGTATTGAGCGCGGTCATGAAGCAGGCGGTGCCGAGGTCGGCGTCGTCGAGTACCACGGACGCGGACTTGCCGCCCAGCTCGAGGAAGACCTTCTTCAGCGTCTCGGCGGCCGAGACCATGATGGTCCTGCCCGTCGCGGTGGAGCCGGTGAAGGAGACCAGGTCCACGCGCGGATCGGTGGTGAGCTGCGCCCCGATCCCGTGGTCGGAGGAGGAGATGACGTTGAGGACGCCGGCGGGCAGGTCGGTCTCCTCGGCGGCGATGCGCGCCACCGCCGCGGCCACGAGCGGGGTGTCGGGGGCGGGCTTGAGCACCACGGTGCAGCCCGCGGCCAGCGCGGGGCCGACCTTGGCCAGGTTGATCTGGTTGGGGAAGTTCCACGGTGTGATGGCGGCCACCACGCCGATCGCCTCACGTCGGGTGGTGCGGTGCGAGCGCACGCCCATGATCTCGGACTCGCCCAGGTCCTCGGTCCACGCGTAGGACTCGGCGAGATCGGCCAGCCACCCCAGGTCCGCCACGGGCCCCTCGAGGTGGGGGCCGGTGGTGAACATGTGCGGCGCCCCGACCTCGGCGATGGTCAGCGCGCGCAGCTCCTCGATGTGGGACCGCAGGGCGTCGCGCAGTTGCCGCAGGCACCGGGCGCGGAACGCGTGGTCGGTCGACCAGTCCGTGGTGTCGAAAGCGGTCCGGGCGGCGGCCACGGCGGCGTCCACGTCGGCCGCAGTGGCGTCCGCGGCGGCGCCGAGCACCTCCTCGGTCGCGGGGTTGAGCACGTCGAACGTGCCGCCGCCGGTGGCGGGGCGGAGTTCGCCGCCGATGAGCAGCGGTGCGGGAGCGGTGATGCTCGGTGTCACGGGGGACCTTCCGTCGGGGTCGATGGACAGCTGTCTAGACAGTAGTCCGGCAGTGGTGTATTGTCCAGACACATGTCCACCGATGTTCGATTCGAGTCCACCCGGCGACGGCTCAACGGCCAGCAGGCCGAGACCGTCGACCGCCTGACCGCCGCCGCGGTGGGGGAGCTCCGGGAGAAGGGCCCCGACGGCCTGGCCGTCCGCGCCGTCGCCGCCCGGGCGGGCGTTGCCCCGGCCACCGCGTACACCTACTTCTCCTCCAAGGGGCACCTGATCGCCGAGGTGTTCTGGCGGCGACTCGAGGCGCACACCACCACGGCGCCGGAGGACGGGTCGACCGCCGACCGGGTGGTCGCGGTGCTGCGTGACGTGGCCATGTTGGTCGCCGACGAGCCCGAGCTGTCCGCGGCGGTCACCGCCGCGCTCCTGGGGGACGACCCGGAGGTCTCCCACCTGCGGCTCCGGATCGGCGTCGACATCCGTCACCGCCTGGAGGCGGCGCTGGGTCCGGGGCACGACGACGAGGAGGTGGTGCACGCGCTCGAGATGATCTACGCCGGCGCCCTCGTCAGGGCAGGTATGGGCTACGGCTCCTACCGGGACATGGCAGACGCGATCGAATCCGCCGCACGACTGATCCTGAGGTGACAGAACCCGTGACCACCGCATCCGCTTCGCCGCTGATCTTCAGCCCCTACGACTACGACGTACACGAGGACCCGTATCCGCTCTACGCCCGTCTCCGGGCCGAGGCGCCCGTCTACCACAACCCCGAACTCGACTTCTGGGCCCTGAGCAAGCACGCCGACGTGCGCGAGGCCTTCCGCGACCCCGAGGTTTTCTCCAGCGCCATGGGCGTCTCCCTCGACCCGGCCGCCTACGGGCCGCACGCCTACAAGACCATGTCGTTCCTCGCCATGGACGACCCACGCCACGCGCGCCTGCGGCGGCTCGTCAGCAAGGGCTTCACCTCCCGCCGGGTGGACGCCCTGAGCGAGGGGATCGAGAAGATCTCCCGCCAGTACTGGGACGAGTGCCTGCAGCGCGCCCGCGAAGGGGAGGCGTTCGACTTCGTCGACAACTACGCGGGCAAGCTGCCCATGGACGTCATCTCCGACCTCATGGGCGTGCCCGAAGCGGACCGCGCGGAGCTGCGCCGCCTGGCGGACCTGGTCATGCACCGCGAGGAGGGTGTCCAGGACGTTCCCGAGGACTCGATGGTCGCCGCTCTGGACCTCATCACCTACTACCAGGGCATGGTCGACGAGCGCCGCGCCTCGAGGACCGAGGACCTCACGTCGGCGCTGATCGACGCCGAGATCGACGGCGAGAAGCTGGACAACGACGAGATCCTGTCTTTCCTGTTCCTCATGGTGGTGGCCGGCAACGAAACCACCACCAAACTCCTGGCCAACTCCCTGTTCTGGGCCCACGAGCACCCCGCGCAGTCCCGCCTCGTTCTCGACGATCCGGAGCTCGTCCCGCAGTGGGTGGAGGAGACCCTGCGGTTCGACACCTCGAGCCAGATGGTCCTGCGCACCACCACCACCGAGACCACGGTCCGCGGCGTGACGATCCCCGCGGACCAGAAGGTCCTGCTGCTCATCGGATCGGCCAACCGGGACGCGGAGGTGTTCGTCGACGGTGATTCGTTCGACCTGAACCGGGACACCGCGGGCAGCCTGAGCTTCGGGCAGGGACCGCACTTCTGCCTGGGCGCGCACCTGGCGCGCCTGGAGGCGCGCATCGCGTTGGACATGATCTCCCGGTCGATCACCGGCTACGAGCTCCTGCCCGGCGCCGAGCGGGTCCACTCCTCCAACGTCCGCGGGTTCGCCCACCTGCCCGTGAAGGTCGAGGTGCGCGACCGATGAGCCTGCGGTTCCCGGCCCAGGCCGACCCCTCCACCCGACCGGCACTGGTCACCGGTGCCTCCTCCGGGATCGGGCGGGCCTGCGCCGAGGCGCTCGCGGCGCTCGGGCACCCCGTCGTGGTGGGCGCCCGCCGCGTCGACCGACTCGATGAGCTCGTCACCACCATCCGCGAGGCCGGGGGACAGGCCACCGCCTGCCCGCTCGACGTGACGGACCCCACCTCGGTCGCCGGCTTCCTCACCGCCGCCACCGACGCCTACGGGGAGCCCGAGGTGCTCGTCTCCAGCGCGGGGACACTCATCATGGCGAGGGTCTGGGAGATGGACCCCGATGAGTTCGACGGGCAGATCGACATCCATCTCAGATCCGTGCAGAGACTGCTCCACGCGGTGATGCCGGGCATGATCGGCCGCCGCCGCGGCGACGTCGTCGTCATCGGTTCCGACGTGGCCTACACGGCGCGCCCCCGCTCCGGGGCGTACGTCGCCGCCAAGGCCGGGCTCGAGGCGATGGCCGTCCAGGCCCGCCGCGAGCTCGAGGGCACTGGGGTGCGCCTCGGCGTGGTGCGGCCCGGACCCGTCATGACCGAGATGGGCACCGAGTTCGACCCGGCCACCGCAGAATCCGTCATCAACGACTGGGTGCGCCACGGCTTCGGCCGCCACCCACGCATGTGCAAACCCGCCGACCTCGCGCGAGGGGTCACCGCCATGGTGTCCATGCCGCGCGGCGCACAGATCACCGAGCTGGAGATCCAGCCGGAGGCACCCATCGAGGAGGACTACTCGTGACCACCAACGACGACACGACCGACGTCGCCACCCTTGCCGAACCGGGGCGGGTCTCCGGGGGCACCGGCGAACTCGGCCACATGGACGAGCTCCGTGAGGACCCCATCGGCCTGTTCTGGCGGGTCCGCGAGGAGTGTGGCGACCTGGGGATCTTCCGGATCGCCGACCGCGACATCTGCCTGGCCTCCGGCGCCGCCGCCAACGAGGCCTTCTTCCGGGCGCCCGACGAGTCGCTCGACCAGGCCGCCGCCTACCCGTTCATGACCCCGGTCTTCGGTGAGGGCGTCGTCTTTGACGCCAGTCCCGAACGGCGTTCCGAGATGCTCCACAACACCGCCCTGCGCGGGGAGCACATGCGCCAGCACGCCGTGACCATCCCGCGCGAGGTCGAGCGGATGGTGGCTGAGTGGGGTGACGAGGGCGAAATCGACCTGCTCGAGTGGTTCTCCGAACTGACCATCTACACCTCCTCGGCGTGCCTCATCGGACCC
>NZ_BRVN01000018.1 GCF_026011735.1 Dietzia sp. NCCP-2495
AGACAGAGGCACCCCCAGGGCTACCCCGCAATCTAATTGCGCAACCTAGTTGTACACTTTGGTCGATGACTGGCACCTGCACGGAACCCGACCTCAGCCCCGACGCGCTCGCCTCCGCCCTCCGCGAGGCCCTGCGTCCGCTGTGGCGACGGTTCAAGGAACACCGCACCCTCTCCCAGGGCAAAGTCGGCATCCTCGCCCACCTCGACACCCGCGGCCCGCTCGCCGCCTCAGACCTGGCGATCCTGGAACGGATCAGCCACCAGGCAGTGGCCAACGCCGTCCGCGAACTCGAGACGATGGGCCTGGTCTCGCGCAGTCCGG
Source organism: Dietzia sp. NCCP-2495 (assembly GCF_026011735.1). Classification (GTDB taxonomy): domain Bacteria; phylum Actinomycetota; class Actinomycetes; order Mycobacteriales; family Mycobacteriaceae; genus Dietzia. The sequence continues at coordinate 325 of NZ_BRVN01000018.1, forward strand.
ACCCCGACGACCGGCGCCGCACCCTGGTCCGGCTCACCGACGCCGGCCGCGACCGGCTCCACGCCGAACGCACGGCGGGCCAGAACTGGCTCACCCACGCGATCGAGCACCACCTCGACGAGGCCGAGCGCAGCGCCCTCGCCGCCGCCGTGCCACTGCTCGACCGACTGAACCACGACACCACCGGCGAGGTGCGCCCATGACCCGCACCGACCGCGCCGCCGCGCCCCGCTGGTTCGTCCAGGGCCTGATCTACGCGGCCCTGACCAGCTCGATCGTCAGCTCCCTGGGCATGCTTCTCGTGCCGTCGGTCGCCACGGAGTTCGGTGTCACCGTCAGTACCGCCCAGTGGATGCTCACCATCAACCTCCTGGTCGGTGCCGTGGCCACGCCCATCATGGGTCGCCTCGCCGACGGCCCACACACGCGGCGCCTGCTCCTGATCAGCCTCAGTGTGATCTTCGTGGGATCCCTCGTCGCCGCGACCGCCCCGAACTTCGCGGTGTTCCTCCTCGGCCGCGGCCTCCAGGGGCTGCTCTACGGGACGGTCCCGGTCACCATCGCGCTGGCCCGCCGCCACCTGACCTACACCCAGTCCCAGCCGGCGATCTCCACCCTGTCGGTGACCGTCTCGGTGGGGATGGGCCTGGGGTATCCGCTCACCGGCATCCTGGCCGCGATGTTCGATCTCCGCGCGGCGTTCGCGTTCGCGGCGGTCTTCGTGGCCACGGCGGCCGTGGCCGTGTGGAAACTCGTCCCCGCGGGTCCGGATCCGTTGGCGCCCCGGGTGCCGTTCGACGTGGGCGGCGCCGCGCTGCTGGGCGTGGGCCTGGCCGCTCTACTCCTGTGGATCTCGGAGGCCCAGACCTGGGGCTGGACCTCGCTCACGGCGATCCTCACGCTCGTCGTGGCCGTGTTCTCGCTCATCAACTGGGCGGTCCACAGCGTCCACACCCTGCATCCCCTGGTGAACCTGCGGGTGATCCGCACGCCGGAGGTCCTGCTCGCCAACGCGACGGCGATCGGGCTCGGCACCTCGATGTACATCGGTCTGTCCATCGCGTCGCTCGTGGCCCAGGCACCGTCCGCGACCGGGTTCGGTCTCGCGGTGCCGTTGATGTGGGCCGGCTTCATGATGGCGCCGCTGTCCATGGGTAGTCTCGCCGCCAACCGTGCGGTCCGCGCCCTGTCCACGCGCGTGGACATGGCAATGTTCCTGCCGGTCGGCGCGGCGGTGATGACCGTGGCGTCGGTGCTCCTGTGGCTGACCCACAGCAATTTCTGGACGCTCGCGGTGGGCATGTTCCTGTTCGGCGTGGGAATCGGGTCGGGGTACGCCGCCATGCCGGCGCTCATCGCGCGCAGCGTCGCCGTGGAGCAGTTGGGCAGTGCGGTGAGCTTCAACCAGGTGCTGCGCACGGTGGGTGGCGCGGTGGGTGCCGCGGTGTCCGCCGCCGTGCTGGCGGCGCACCCGTCGGAGACGGCCCTGGGGGCGGCCTACTCGACCGACGCGGGTATCACCATGGCCTTCGGCGTGGGTGTCGTGTGTTGCGCGGCCGTGTTGGTGGCGCTGGTGGTGCACGCGGTAACGACCCGCGGCGCGAAGAATTAACCGCCGCAGTCCTCACCGCTGTGCGAGGAGAAATGACCGATGCCGTTCTCGCCGCCGGGAACGACGACGACAACGACCGCGTCCACCCGCACGTGAGGCGGCTACCGTAGCGCGCATGCGCGCTGTGAGCTGGCTGCCCGTCGCAGCTGTGACCCTGATCCACCTGATCGCCCTCGTGACTGGGGCCGACGCCCTGGCCGACTGGACCCAGTTTCTGCTCATGCCCGCGCTCGCGGTGGTGCTGCTGGTGCTTCCGCGGTCGGACCGGGGACCGGCGTGGCCGTGGGCGCTCGGTGCGTTGGCCGGCAGTTGGGTCGGCGATTCGCTACCGAAGGTGATGCCGGAGGACCTGCAGTTCATCGCCATGGTCGGCGGCTTCGCGGTGGCGCAGGCCCTGTGGATCGTGGCGTTCACCCGGACGCCTCGGCACCGACCGCCCCTGGCGTGGGTGCTGCTGCTCGTGGTGGTGGCGATCGCCCTCCTCGCGGTGACCGTTCCGTCCGCCGGAGTCCTGGCACCCGCCGTGGTGGTCTACGGGCTGCTCCTGCTCGCGGTGGCCTACCTCGCGGCGGGCCACGGCCTCGTGGGCGGCCTGGGCGGCGCACTGTTCGTGGCCTCGGACGGCCTCATCGCCCTGGGCGCCTTCCGGCCCGAGCTCGTGGACTGGTCCCACCGCGGCCTCGTGGTGATGGCCACCTATGTGGCGGCGCAGGCCCTGTTCGTCGCGGTGATCCTCCGCGCCCGCCCGAGCCGCGCCGTCGCCCTCACCAGGTGATGCGCTCGAGTTACGCCGCCGGTCTCACCAGGTGATGCGTTCCGGGCGGGCGTCGGCGAGGATCTCCTCTCGGTCCTCGGCCAGCAGGAACCCCTCGGCGATGAGGCGGTCCGTGGCCTCGGCGTAGGCGGCCAGGTACTCCTCGCGGCTGCGCCACCGGCCCCGAAGCACCTCGTCATCCACGGCGACCGTCCGACCGAGCAGCATGCACATCGGCGGCGCCTCCGGGTGGACATCTCCCGTCAGGTGCTCGACCGGCGCCTCCACGATCGGGGTCCGCACGCCGCCCCGGCGATTGCCGCACTCGTCGGGGGAGGCACTGCTACCGGCAGGTGGGCGGCCGGCGTTGTCGTCGTCGTTGTCGTCGTCCATCTCGATCGGTGGTGCGGCCGGCGGGCGCGCTCCCCCGCCCGCCCACGTGATCAGGTGGCTCAGCCCTGCCCGCAGGACGAACACCTGCTGACCACTGTTGACCGGGCCCTGGCAGTCGACGAACCGCGTGAAACGGCCCAGCTGGAAGGCGTCCGCGTGCGCCTGCCCCGCGATCTCCCACGTGGTGATCCACTCCGAATCCGGTTGCCGGGCAGGCAGAGCAGCGAGCAGACCGGTGAGATCGCCCTCGGCCTGCACGACCAGCACCGGAACGCCCACGTCCTCACGCAGGCGCGCCGGCCCCACCCCGAGCGACGACCGGATGTCCGCGCCCCGGCCGCGATCGTCGAACGGCAGGAAGCCGGCTCCCCTGCTGTGGAGGAGGAACGCGTCGAACACCCCGGCGCCGGGATTCACGCCGGCATGTACCCCGTTGATGTAGGACGTCAGCGCGTAGGCCGACTGCGACTCCCCCACCGCGATCACCGTCTCCGGCCGCAGGTCACCGATCGGTCCGGTCGGCTCACCGTCGGCATCGACGGGTTCCTGCGCGTAGCGTCCGACCTGCGTGACGATGTCGTACGCGTACGCGTCGCCCGGGTGGTGCAGATCGCCATACCGCTGCGGCGACGCTTGGCGCATGCCCTGGGTCTGGCCGCCCATCGCCACCGCGGCCTCTCCACCGGCCACCCCGATGTACTGCGCGGACACCCCGACCCACACGTGCCCGGCACGCAGGATCTCGCCTGAGAGGTAGGTCCAGTCCGGAGCCGCGTCCTGGCCGCCACTGACGTTGAGCCACTCCACCAGCACCACCCCGCTGAACCGGGCCGGATCGGCCGGGCGGCGAACGAGTACGCGGGTCGCATACGGCGCGGAATCGGCAACGGTGAGCTCGAAGCGCCCGTCACCCGGCGTGGCAGCCACGTCGAACGAGGCCGCCTCGCCGGAGACCACCCACTCGGATTCCACGAACCCCGCCGCGGCCAGGTCGACCGGCTTACGCCCGGACATGGGCGGGAAGGAACGACCTTCGCTGAGCTCGGCGAACGTGGCCCGCGCGGTGGCGGCTGCTGCTGCACGAGTGGGCTGCGCGGGATCAGTCATGGCGCCCATTATCGCCCGACGTGGGCGAGGTCGGGACTCGAACGCCGCGGGCGGCTCACCAGCTGTCGAGGAAGATGTCCAGTTCGAGCTGCTCCTTCTCCCCGCCGTACGGCGACAGGTCGGTGATGCCGGCCTCGGCCAGCACCTCGTCGTCGATGAAGAAGTTGCCGGTGCACTCTCCGGGATCGCGGGTGAGGATCTCGTGCGCCGCGTCCGCCATGATCTCCGGCGTCCGGCTGCGGGCGACCATCTCCTCGCCGCCCAGGAGGTTGGCGACGGCGGCCGTGGCGATCGTGGTGCGGGGCCACAAGCTGTTAGCCGCGATGGACTTGCCCTTGAGCTCCTCGGACAGACCGAGCGTCACCAGGCTCATGCCGTACTTGGCGATGGTGTAGCCGAGGAAGCTCCCGGCCCACTTGGGGTTGAGGTTGAGCGGCGGGGAGAGTGTGAGGACGTGCGCGGCCTCGGACTTCTCCAGGTGCGGAAGCGCCGTCTTGGCGAGCAGGAACGAGCCCCGGCAGTTGATGTCCTGCATGAGGTCGTACTTCTTCATGTCCAGGCTCGGGGTGGGCGACAGGTCGATAGCGCTGGCGTTGTTGACGACGATGTCGATCCCGCCGAACTCCGCAACGGTCTTCTCCACGGCCTCGGCCACCGAGTTCTCGTCGCGGACATCCCCCACCACCGCCAAGGCGCGGCCGCCGGCCGACTCGATCTCGGCAGCGGCCGTATGGACGGTGCCCTCGAGCTTGGGGTGTGGCTTGTCGGTCTTGGCGAGCATCGCCACGTTCGCGCCGTCACGGGCGGCGCGCAGCGCGATGGCCAGGCCAATGCCGCGGCTGCCTCCCGACATGAGCAGGGTGCGCCCGGCGAGGGAGCGGGTGGAGTCGGTCATCGTGTGAGCCTTTCGTCGGTCGGTGCGTCTGGTCCGGGCCTTGACGTCCTCACGCATCCGTTCACCGTCGCGGGAGGGGCAGGGCGTGAGATCAACGGTGGACCGATGTCAGGCCACCCGGGAACCCACATCGAGTTCTGCCATGGCGCGACTGTAGCCACAGACACGAAAACAATCAAGCAAAACTGCTTGTTTCAAACGCCCTGTCGGGCCGCGCCCGCGACCGCCAACGCGCCGGGCGTGGGGACGGTGGTTGTCGTCGTCGCCATCTCCACGCTCGTAGTCGGGGGATCTGACGGCGACGGGGGCAACGACAGCGACACCCCGTTCGACTCCGACGGCGACGGCGCCACGCCCGACGTCCCGACCGGAGGCGTCGCGGACGGCCCCGTGCCCGGGGGACGCCTGTCGGAGGTGACGGGATTCAGGGCCGGACAGTTCGACAGGTGTTTGTCGGCCATCCACGCTGGCGCGCCCCTGGCGATGGCCTCGTCGGGGCAGGTGAACAGGTACATCGAGATGCTGCGTTCGTTGCGCCAGCGGCCGTCGCGGAACGAGACCCAGTACGGGTCGCCGGAGTGCTCGCTGGCCATCACCGCCCAGCCCCCGACACAGTCGACGATGCGCGAGCCGCTGCCCGGATACCCCAGATCGGCGTTGATCCGGCGGGCGTCGCACACGGCGCCGACGGTGCGGGCGGTAGTGCGGGCGGTCGAGGTGACCGCGGTGGAGGCGGCGTCCGTCGTGGAGGAACCGGACCGCGGCCGCGGAGCCGTACGCGAGGTGCTGCTCGTGGCGTCTCCCGCGACCGGCCCGGTCGCCGGCCTGTCGCCGAGACCGATGTCGCCGAGACGCAGGCCGATCGCCACGGCGACCCCGATCGCGAGCAGCGCCACCAGCACCACCACGGCCGCGGTCACGCGCCGCGGCCGGCCCTCGCCCGATCCGTCCATGACGTCCGATCCACCCCTTCCGCGACGCGTGTCGCCCCGCCCCGCAGCCCCGCCGGCCCGCCGGCCCGCCGGGTCAGACGGTGATGCCGAACGGCAGCGGACCGATCGGGCTGGCGTCGCCGTCACCGGCGAAGGGGTTCCACACGTAGACGGTGGTCGCGTACGTGGCCTCGGCATTGGGCTCGTCCTCGGCCGGCGGCTGCTGGATGCGCAGCGCGACGTGGAAGTCGCTGTGGCCGCCGAGCAGCACGCGGGGCGTGTCGCCGGGCTGCGTCGCGAGCTGCTCACCGTGGTGGTAGAGCAGGACCTTCGTGGGTGAGGTGAGAGTGCCGCCCTCGGTCTCGAGGAAGAGGTAGCCGAGGTTGCCGCACAGGTTCCCGTGCTCGCCGACGGTCCAGCCGGTGTCGGGGAAGGGGCCGGGGGTCTCCTCGGCGACCTGCTCGACGTCGACCTCGCACCCGGCCGGCGGGCCGCCGAGCGAGTCGGTGTTGATGGCGTTCGCGGTGGGCGCGACCGCGGCGACAAGGCCTGCAGCGCACGCCGTGGCGGTGAGTGTTCTGACGGTCCGGGACATGAGCGGTGTCCTTTCCAAACATTCCACAAAGACTCTCTGCCTTCACAGGTCATATCCCCCGTGGGCGCGATGGTGTTACCGGTCACAATCAACGTGGTGTGTCCTGCATCTCACCGCGACGCCGGGCGTGGGTACGGTGGATCCCACCGGCGGACCGCCCTCCCTCGTCCTGTCCGCCGCCGCCAAGGAAGGTGCACCGTGTCCGATCCCTCCGCTTCCGATCGCTCCGTGTTCGACCAGGCCGTGGCGCTGGAGCACGCCGGCGGCGACTGGTATCACGGCCACACGCACGAGGCCTGGGCGAACATGGTCGGCCCGTTCGGCGGCAGCACGGCGGCGACCATGTTGAACGCGATCCTGCAGCACCCCAAGCGGCACGGCGACCCGCTGGCGTTGACGCTCAACTACGCGGGCCCGGTGGCGGACGGCCGATTCGATATCGAAGCCCGCCCCGTGCGGACGAACCGCTCGAACCAGCACTGGGTCCTCGAGATGCGGCAGGGTGACGAGGTGGTCACCACCGCCACCGCGCTGACGGGGCTGCGCCGCGAGACGTGGTCGGAGACCGAGGCCGCGCCGCCGGAGGTCCCGGCGCCGGAGGAGCTGCCGCGCGCGTCGGAGGACCGTGGGGTGCGGTGGATCTCCAACTACGACATGCGGTTCGTCACCGGTGGGTGGGATGACGTCGCCGAGGAGGGATCGGAGTCGTCGACGACGACGATGTGGATCCGCGACGCCCAGGAGCGCCCTCTCGACCATCTCGCTCTCACAGCTCTCGGGGATTCGTTCTTCCCCCGATCGTTCCTGCGGCTCGGTCGGCCGGTCCCCGCCGGGACGGTGACCCTGTCGGTCTATTACCTGGCCACCGCGGACGAGCTCGCGGCCCACGGCACCGACTTCGTGCTGGGGAGCGTGCACTCGCACCGCTTCCACGGCAATTATCACGACGAGTCGGCGCGCCTGTGGTCCCGCGACGGGACGTTGTTGGCCGTGAGCAATCAGTTGATGTACTTCAAGTCCTGACCGCTCGGCCCGACCCCGCCAGTTCGACATGCGTAGAGAGGCATCCCATGGCGGCGACGCGCAACAGCACCACCCACGAGGTTCTCAACCAGGCTCCCCCGCGGGTCGGCGTGGACGAGTTCGCCCTCAACACGGCGCTGCAGGAGGCGCTGGCCGTGTTCTCGCCCGGCGCCCGCGCCGAGTGGTTCCACGAGATCGGACAGCACGTGGGTACCGAGCAGTACCAGCGCGACGCGGAGCTGGCCAACATCCACCCGCCGGCGCATCACTCGCATGACCGGTGGGGCAACCGCGTCGACCAGATCGAGTTCCACCCCGCCTACCACCGGATCATGGAGTACTCGGTGTCCAAGGGTCTGCACACATCTGCGTGGGCGGATCCCGGCGTCGGCGCGAATGTCGAGCGGGCGGCCGGGTTCATGCTGGTCTCGCAGGTCGAGGCCGGGCACGGCTGCCCGCTGTCCATGACGCACGCGGTGGTGCCATCGCTGAGGATGAGCCCCGAGCTCGCGGCGGAGTGGGAGCCCGCGCTGTTGTCCACGGTGTACGACCCGGAGCTGCGCGATCCCGCCACCAAGTCGGGCGTGCTGTTCGGTATGGCCATGACCGAGAAGCAGGGCGGCTCCGATGTCCGCGCCAACACCACCACCGCCGAGCCGGTCACGGTTACGACTCCCGGCAACGACGGCCCCGCCTCTGGCGCCGCTGGCTCCGGCACCGCCGCCGCGGCTGGTTCTGGCATGTACTCCCTGCGTGGCCACAAGTGGTTCTGCTCCGCGCCGCAGTCGGACGCGTTCCTCGTGCTGGCCCAGGCGCCGGAGGGGCTGAGCTGCTTCCTCGTGCCGCGTGTCCTGCCCGGCGGCGAGCGCAATCCGTTCCTCGTCCAGCGACTCAAGGACAAGCTCGGCAACAAGTCCAACGCGTCCTCCGAAGTGGAGTTCGACGGCACTCTCGGCTGGATGGTGGGCGAGCCCGGACGCGGGGTCCGCACGATCATCGAGATGGTCGGACGCACGCGGCTGGACTGCGTTCTCGGTGCGGCCGCCGGCATGCGCCAGGGAGTGGCCGAGGCCGCGTGGCACGCCCGCCACCGAGCCGCGTTCGGAGCGACCCTCATCGACCAGCCGGCGATGGCCGCGGTGATCGCGGATCTCCAGCTCGAGTCCGAGGCCGCCACCTGGACCGCTCTGCGCCTGGCCGCGGCGCACGACGACGAGGACGCCGCCCCTTTCCGCCGCCTCGCCACCGCCGTCGCCAAGTACTGGGTGTGCAAGCGCGGACCCAATCACGCGTACGAGTCGCTCGAGTGCCTGGGCGGCAACGGCTACACCGAGGGTTTCCCGCTGGCCCGGCGCTACCGCGAGCAACCGGTACTCGCCGTGTGGGAGGGCTCGGGCAACGTCATCGCGCTGGACGTGCTGCGGGCCATGGGCCGCGAGCCGGAATCCGTGGCCGCCTTCGACGCCGAACTCGCCGCGCAGCTAGGCACCAACGATCTCTTCGATCAGCACGTCGAACGGGTCCGCGCACTCATCGGACGCGCGGCCGCCGAACCCGCAGCGGCGCCCGCGATCGCCCGGCGCCTGGTCGAGGCGATGGCGCTCGCACTGCAGGCCGCGGTCCTGCTGGCCCACGCCCCGGCCCCGGTAGCGGAGGCGTTCTGCCTGGCCCGCCTCGGTTCTGATCGCTCCGCCGAGTACGGCGCCCTGCCCGACGGCGTCGACATCGAGGCGCTGGTCGCGCGCGCCTGACGGCTTCGGCACTGGTCCGATCCGGGCTGATCCGGTCCAATCCGGTCCTGCCAACTCCGGCCAGCGGAGCTCTTCCACGTACTGGCCCGATCCGGACTGATTCGTTCCCGCCCGCTCCGGCCAGCAGCGCTCCACGCCTCCGTCTCCGGCCCCGCCCAGATTTTTGTCGGCGTCACTGCGAATATTTACCGACGACTTCGCAGTGACGGCATCGAGCTTCGCAGCGGTGTCGACACACCAGTGGCGCGCCCACGGCTGCGGCGGCGTTTCCAGGCTGCGCAGCTAAAGGGTGGCGGCGGCTGCGCGATCGGGCCAGGCAGGTGCACGCCCCCGCGAACCATCAGGACTGGCGTCCAGATAGTTTCGCCATTCCGTTGACAGGCGGGTGACGGGAGTCACAGACTGGGTCACCCGACGAAGAGGTGCCCCATGTCCCTCGCCGTGGATCCGCGCGAGCGCGAGAAGGTCTTCCAGCCCCAGGCTGCCCCGCTGACGTCCCGTCTACCGATCATCGGCGGGACGCTCGAGTACGTCGACAGTCCCCTCGCGACGATGTTCCGCCGATACCGCCAGCACGGCCCCGTCTCCGAGCTCAGCTTCCTCGGCCAGACCTGGACCGCGATCCTGGGCCCCGACGCCTGCCAGATCGCACTGCAGAACCCGGACAAGGCGTTCGCGAACGGCCCGGGCTGGGGCTACCTGGTCGGCCCGTTCTTCCACCGCGGGCTGATGCTGCTCGACTTCGCCGAGCACAAGCACTACCGCACCCTGATGATGGACGCCTTCACCCGGCCGCGGCTCGAGGGCTACACACGCACCCTCGCGCCGCTGGTCGAGTCCGGCATCGCCGGCTGGCGGCCAGATCCGGCCTTCCAGATCTACCCGGCACTCAAGGCGCACACGCTCGACCTCGCGACCTCGGTGTTCATGGGCGGCGCCGAACTGGCCGCGCCAGGAGAGATCGAGCGCGTCAACGCCGCGTTCGTCGACTGCGTCCTGGCCGCGAACGGCTGGGTACGCACCACCACGCCGAACCCCGTCACCAAGTGGGGGCGTGCGGCTCGTGGTCGTCGTATCCTCGAGGACTTCCTCCGCCGACACCTCCCGGCGCGCCGCGCCGATCCGGGCGAGGACCTGTTCTCCGTCCTGTGTCAGGTGGCCGACGCCTCCGGCGGGATCGACGACGACGACATCACCAACCAGATGGTCTTCCTCCTCATGGCCGCGCACGACACCACGACCAGCACGGTCACGTCAATGGTGTACGAACTCGGTCGGGACCCCCGGTGGCAGGAACGCTGCCGCCAGCGGTGCCTCGAGCTGGGCCCGGAGCCGACGCTCGCGGAGATCGAGGACGTGCCCGAGTTGGATCTGGTGATGAAGGAGGCGCTACGACTCCATCCCCCCGTCCCCGTGCTGGCCCGCCGGGCGGTCAAGGACACGCAGGTACTGGGGGTGCACATCCCCGAGGGGCAGTTCGTGGCGATCATGCCGATGCTCTCGCATCACCTGCCCGAGTACTGGACCGATCCCGAGATCTTCGACCCCGAGCGGTTCTCCCCCGAGCGCCGAGAGGACAAGTCGCACCGTTTCGCGTGGGAGCCGTTCGGCGGCGGAGTGCACAAGTGCCTCGGCATGGTCTTCGCGAACATGGAGTCCAAGCTGGTGCTCAGTGCGCTGCTGCGGAATTTCGAGTGGTCGGTGCCGCTGGAATACGTCCCGCCGATGCGCAACGACTCGTTGCCGTACCCGTCCGACGGGCTGCCGGTGGACCTGCGTCCGCTGGAGCGCTAGGGGGATCGCCCGGGCCAACTCGAGGGCCCGCTCGGGCTGATCCAGCCCGGTTCCGGCGACCGTCGCGGCCTGCACCCGCGAATCCACCCTCCACATAACGCTGACCTGGACTGCCCTACACGCGATGTGCAGGGCAGTCCAGGTCAGAGCGGGTGTTACTTCTCCAGTGCGTTGACCACGGTCAGCTCGCCGTCGGCGTGCGAGGAGCGGATGCGCTTCTTGTCCAGCTTGCCGACGGAGGTCTTGGGGATCTCGTCGACAAAGGCGAATCGCTCCGGCACCTGCCACTTGGCCATCCGCTCCGCGAGGTGGGCGCGCAGCTCCTCGACGTCCGGGTCGGGCAGCCCCTCCTTGATCACGACAGTGGCCAGGGGGCGCTCATCCCACTTCGGGTCGGGCACGCCGATCACGGCAGCCTCGGCGACGGACGGGTGCTCGAGCAGGTAGTTCTCCACCTCGACCGACGAGATCCACTCGCCGCCGGACTTGATGATGTCCTTCGCGCGGTCGGTGAGCTGCAGGAACCCCTCGGGCGTGATGTAGCCGACGTCGCCGGTGCGTAGCCAGCCGTCGTCGAAGGAATTCGAGGCATCCACCTTGTAGTAGCTGCCGGTGATCCACGGGCCGCGGACCTCCAACTCGCCCACGGACTCGCCGTCCCAGGGCAGCGCGCTACCCGCATCGTCGACGATCCGGGCCTTGACCCCTCCGAGCAGTCGGCCCTGGGTCTGACGCAGCTCGAACTGCTTCTCCTCGGGCAGGTCCGCCTTGGGCCGGGAGAGCGTGCCGATGGGGGAGGTCTCGGTCATACCCCAGGCGTGGGTGATGTTGATCCCGTACTTGTCCCGGAACTTGCGGATCAGCTCGGGCGGGCAGGAGCTGCCGCCCACCACGACGGAACGGAAGCTGGACATGTCGACAGGATGGTCCACCGAGTAGGCGTCGACGGCCTGCCAGATGGTCGGTACGGCGGCGGCGAGTGTCGGCTTCTCGCTGGCGATCATCGCCGCGAGAGGCTCGGGCTGCAGGAATCGCTCAGGCATGAGCAGCGAGGCGCCCACCATAAACGAGGCGTACGGCAGGCCCCACGACATGGCGTGGAACATCGGCACGATCGCCAGCGCATAGTCGTCCAGCGAGATATTCATGCCGTCCGACATGCAGATCTGCATCGAGTGCAGGTAGATCGAGCGGTGCGAGTAGACGACGCCCTTCGGGTCGCCGGTGGTGCCGGAGGTGTAGCACATCGCGGCGCCCGAGTTCTCGTCCACCTCGGGCCACTCGAACTCGGTGGGCTGCGCGGCGAGCAGTTCCTCGTAATCGTGCACCTGCACGCCCTCGGGAGCCTCGAGCGACGCGGCGGCCCCTCCCGTGACGATCACGTGCTCGACCGTGGAGAACTTCGGCAGCAGCGGCTGCAGGAGGGGGATCAGGGTCGGGTCGACGATGACGACCTTGTCCTCGGCGTGGTTGGCCACGAACTCGAGCTGGTCCGGGAACAGCCGGATGTTCAGCGGGTGCAGGACCGCCCCCATCGACGGGATGGCGAGGTAGGCCTCCATGTGCTCCGAGTTGTTCCACTGGAACGTCGCCACCCGCTGGTCTCCATCGATCCCCAGCGAGCGCAGGGCGTTCGCCAGCTGCGCCGTCCGTTGCCCGATCTCGCCGAAGCTGATCTTGCGCGGTCCCGAATCGGTCCACGTGGTGACGACGGCGTCCTTGTGGACGGTCGCGCCGTACTGCAGGATCGTGCTGACGTTCAGCTGCTCGGGCATCATCGTGCTCAACATGGGAGGGGCTCCTTAGCGTCGGGGAGTGCGCGGCGTCACCAGTATGGGTGTTCTGAGACTACCCGGCGTCGAGAGCGTCGAAGACCTCCTGGACGGTCTTCATCGCCGACAGCGCTGCGGGCGCCCCGCAGTACCCCGAGGCGTGGATGACGGCCTCGGTGATCTCCTCGCGCGTGAGCCCGTTGGTGAGCCCGCCGCGCACGTGCCCGGCCAGCTCGGCGTTCGCGCGCAACGCCACGAGCATCCCGATGTTGAGCAGGCTGCGGTCCCGCCGTCCGAGGCCCGGCCGGTTCCAGATGTTGCCCCAGACGTTCTCGGTCACCACGTACTGGATCGCCTCCGACGCCGTGCCGGTGGCGCGGTCCATGGCCCGGTCGACGAACCCGTCGCTCATGACCTCGCGTCTGGTCGCGAACCCTTTGTCGCGGAGGTCCGCGGACCTCGGCCCGGCATCTGCTGCCTGTCCGTCGGGGGAATCCGATGATCCGGTCGTTGTCGTCGTCATGTCTACGGCCCTTTCGTCACGGGCGTCGGCACCGCCCACCTCGTCAGGCATTCTCCTCGCCCGGCGGTGTGGCGAGGCCAATGGTCCGGCTACGCAGGCTGCCCATCGTTCCAGCGGCGTGGGGAGGCCAACGGCCCGGCGACCCAGGTTGCCCGTCGGTCCAGCGTCAGGTTTGTTGCCACCACTGCGATGATCTGCCGAGATTCTCGCCGTGGTGGCCACAAGAATCGCAGTGGTGTCGACGCAGACGGGCGCAGCACAGCGGAGCGGCCGCCTGCGGGGTCGGCTACGCTCGAGGGGTTCGGCGAATTGCGCCGGACACCGTGGCGCGCGGTGGAAGCCGGTGAGAGTCCGGCGCTGTCCCGCAACTGTGATCCCGCCGAGGCGCGGGTAAGTCAGGTCGGCCGTCGCCGCGGAGACGTACGCACTGACCTCGGACGAAGGACGGCCTGCGCGCAGCGGCGCCTCTGCCGCGGCCGAAGCTGTTTTCGCCCTCCGCGAACCGGAGGATGCCATGGACACCCCGCGCTCCCGTAGCAGCTCCCGAGCCGGCGCCAGCGCCCGCACCCGCGGCAACGCCCGCGCCCGTTCCCTCGTCGCCGCGCCGCTCGCCGCCCTGGCGTTGGTCGCCGCGGCGTGCTCGCCGGCGAACGAGGAGCCGTCCGCCGACCCGTCCGCTACGGGCGAGGCCGCCTCCGGTGAGCCGCAGTCCATCGTCTCCCTGGCCCCCACCACCACCGAGATGCTGTTCGCGGTGGGCGCGGGCGACCAGGTGGTGGCCGTGGACGAGCGCTCGGACTACCCCGAGGACGCGCCGGTGACGGACCTGTCCGGATACACGCCCAACGTGGAGGCGATCCTCGGCTACGACCCCGACCTGGTGGTGCTGTCGGACGACAACGGCGAGATCGTCTCCGGGCTCGAGCGTGCTGGCGTCGAGGTGCTGCTCCTGCCCGCCGCGTCGACCCTGGATGACACCTATACCCAGCTCGAGCAGGTCGGCGCCGCCACCGGTCACGTCGGGGAGGCCGCCGAACTGGTGTCTCAGATGCAGACCGAGATCGAGGAGATCGTGGCTTCGGTGCCCGAGCGCGAGACGCCGCTGACCTACTTCCATGAACTCGACGACACCTACTACACCGTCACCGACGCCACCTACATCGGCGAGATCTACTCGATGCTGGGCATGACCTCCGTCGCCGACGGCAGTGACACGTACCCCCAGATGTCGGAGGAACTCCTCCTCGAGGCCGACCCCGACGTGGTTCTGCTGGCTGACAGCCAGTGCTGCGGCGTGACCCCGGAGATCGTGGCGCAGCGTCCGGGCTGGGAGCAGATGACCGCCGTGCGCGAGGGCAACGTGTACGTGGTTGACGAGGACCTGGCCAGCCGCTGGGGACCGCGCGTGGTGGACTTCCTGCGCGAGGTCGCCGGCATCGTCGCCGAGATCCCGGCCAGCGCCGGAGCCGGTGCCGGTGCCGGAGCCGACGCTGAAGCTGCTGCCAAGGCCGGGGCCGACGCGCCCGCCGCCCAGCCCACGCCGTGACCCGCCCGTCGTCCCGCAGCGCCGGAGTGCTGGGCGGGGCGACGCTGGTCCTGCTGGCGGCGCTCCTGCTCGGCACCCTCGTGGGGCCCGCCGGCCTCACCGCGAGCGGTGTCCTGCTCGAGTTGCTCGACCGCATCCCGTTCGTCCACCTCGACTCCGGGCTCACGCAGCGCCAGCAGGTCATCCTGTGGGAGATCCGCATCCCGCGCGTGGTGCTGGGGGCGCTCGTCGGCGCGATGCTCGCGATCGCCGGCGCCACCTACCAGGGCGTCTTCCGCAATCCGCTCGCCGACCCGTACCTGCTGGGCGTCTCCAGCGGTGCCGGCTTGGGCGCGACCCTGGCGATCGTCGTGGGTGGAGCCGCCGCGTCGGGGGCGGTCCCGCCGGCGGCGTTCGCGGGCGGCATGATCGCCGTCCTGGCCACCATCGCGCTGGGCCGCAGCGTGGGCGGGGGTCGCAGCGAGGTGGTGATCATCCTCGCCGGTGTGGCCGTGGCCGCATTCGCCAGCGCCATCCAGACCTTCTTCATGCAGCGCCACGACGACACCCTGCGGCAGGTCTACTCCTGGATGCTCGGCCGGCTCACCACCAACGGCTGGGCCGAGGTACTGCGGGTGCTGCCGTATGTCATCGTCTCGATCGCCGTGATCTTCCTGTTCCGCCGCATGCTCGACGTGATGGCGGTCGGCGACGTCGAGGCCGCGACACTGGGGATCGCGCCCGCCCGCGTCCGGCTGATCCTCATCAGCGTGGCGACCCTCGGCACCGCCGCGGTGGTCTCGGTCTCGGGCCTGATCGGGTTCGTCGGGATCGTGATCCCCCACGCCGTCCGCATGCTCATCGGCCCCGGTCACCGCCTGCTCCTGCCGGTGTCCCTGCTGGTCGGCGCGGCATTCCTGGTGCTGACCGATATCGTGGCCCGCACCGCGATGACTCCGGCGGAACTGCCGATCGGCGTGGTCACCGCCGCGATCGGCGCCCCGTTCTTCATGCTGGTCCTGCGCCGCAGCCGAGGTCAGATATGAACGACGACGACACCGCCGCGCAGCCCGCCATCACCTGCCGCGACCTTCGCGTCTCCCGCGACCGCACCCCGATCCTGCACGGCGTCGACCTGACGGTTCCCGCCGGCTCGTGGGTCTCGCTGGTCGGCCCCAACGGCTCCGGCAAGACCACCCTGATGTTCGCGCTCGCGGGCCTCATCGGCTCCACCGGGCACCTCGAGATCGAGGGCATGACCCCGCGTGGTGGCGTGCAACGCAGTTCCGGACGCCGCAGTGCCGGACAGCGCAATCCCGGACAACGCAGCGTCGGGCGCCGCCATGTCGCCCGCACGGTGGCGTTGATGCCCCAGCGACCGGTCGTCCCCGACGGCGTCACGGCCCGCGACCTGATCAGCCTGGGACGCACACCCCACATCCCGCGATTCGGGACGGAGTCGCATCACGACGTCGTCGTCGTCGACACCGTCATCGACCGCCTCGACCTGCACGAACTCTCCGGACGCATCGCCACCACCCTCTCCGGCGGCGAGCTCCAGCGGGTCGTCCTGGCGCGCGCGCTCGCGCAGCAACCGCGCGTCCTCCTGCTCGACGAGCCGACCAGCGCGCTCGACATCGGCCACCAGCAGCAGGTGCTCGACCTGGTGGACGAGCTGCGTCGCGAGTCGGGGCTGACGGTGGTCGCCGCGATGCACGACCTCACGTCCGCGGCGCAGTACGGCGAGCGCCTGGTGCTGCTCGACGGCGGGCGTGTGGTGGCCGACGGGCGACCGGGCGAGGTGCTCACCGCCCAGCGGATCGGGCAGGTCTACGGAGCGCGCGTCGAGGTGGTGGACCGCGGCGACGGGCCGGTGGTGCTGCCGGTGCGGGGGTCTGTGTGATGGAGATCCTGCTGGTCGGCACGGGTGCGGCGGACGGGTGGCCGTCACCGTTCTGTCGGTGCGGATCATGCGAGTCGGCACGCGCGCGCGGCGTGGTGCGGGGCCAGACCTCCGCACTGGTCGACGACGACGTGCTCATCGACTGCGGACCGGAGACGCCCGGCGCGGTGGTTCGCCACGGACGCTCCCTCGCGGCGGTCGGCCACGTCCTGATCACGCACGCCCACTTCGACCATCTCGGTCCCCAGGTGTTGGTCCAGCGGTCCTGGATCCCGGGGCTCTCCGAGCTCGAACTCGTCGGGCCGGCGGACGCGCTACAGGTGTGCCGCGACTGGGTGGGGCCGGATGATCCGGTGCGGTTCACGCCGGTCACCGCGGGGGATCGCGTGCGCGTGGGCCGGTACGACGTGCGGGCGCTGCCGGCGAAGCATCGGGTGTTCCGCTCCGGCGACGCGGTACTGTACGACCTCACCGGGCCCGACCGCACGCGGATCCTGTGGGCCACCGACACCGGGCCGTGGGAGCCAGCCTGGTTCGACGCCGTGCGAGGTGTGCGGTTCGACGCGGTGTTCCTCGAGGAGACGCTCGGCCACCGCGAGGAGATCTCGGAGTTCCACCTGGGGCTTCCGCGTTTCGGGGCGATGCTCGACGGATTGCGCGAGGTCGGCGCGGTGGACGCCGCGACCGAGGTGGTGGCCGTGCACCTGGGCCACCACAATCCGGGGCCGGACGAGCTGGATCGTTCCCTCGCCGCGCTGGGTGCGAGGGCCGGCGACGACGGCGAGGTGGTCCGCCTCCGGGCCGGCGGGCGACCGGAAGCCGGGGCCGGACTACCCGGTTCGGGCAGGTAGCGAGTCGGGCTCTCCCACAACAGACTGTGCCGATTTTGGATAGGCTGACCTAAGTTCCTTGTGCGTGATATGTCAGGAGTCTCAGTGACCAGCGCCCCCCAGCCGACCGCCCCCAAGCCCCGCACACCAGTGACCCTCACGGTCCTTCGCACCGAGAAGGTGAGCGCCCACCTGGTGCGGGTTGTCCTGGGCGGCGCGGGATTCGACGCATTCACGCCACGCGAGGAGACGGACAGCTACATCAAGCTCGAACTGGCCCATGGCGACGACACGGTGATGCGCACCTACACCGTGCGCCGGGTCGACCCGGAGGCACGGGAGATCTGGATCGACTTCGTGGTCCACGGCGACGAGGGCGTCGCGGGACCGTGGGCGCGTACCGTCACCGCCGGCACCGAGATCGCCGTGCGTGGACCGGGTGCCGGGTACCTGCCCGACCCGGCAGCCGACTTCCATCTCCTCGCCGGCGACGAGACCGCCGTGCCCGCGATCGCCGTAACCCTGGAGTCCCTTCCCTCCCACGCCAAGGGTGCGGTGTTCATCGAGGTCGGGACCAGCAAGGACGAGATCGGCCTGACCGCGCCCGCCGGCGTCGAGGTCACGTGGCTGCACCGCGGGATGTCGTCCGCGGACGCCGGCCCCGAGGTCAGCGACGGCTCAGCCCCGCTCGTCGGAGCGATCCGCGGCTTGCCCTGGCCGGAGGGGGACGTACAGGTGTTCGTCCACGGCGAGGCCGAAACCGTCATGAAGCACGTGCGCCCCTACCTTCGTCGCGAGCGCGGGGTGCCCGCCGCCCGGGCCTCCATCTCGGGATACTGGCGGCGCGGCCGCACTGAAGAGGGTTTCCGCACGTGGAAGAAGGAACTGGCAGAGACCGAAAGGGCCTCTTCATAGCAGATTTCCGCGCCCGTGCGTGCCGGTGACGAGAGTCCGACCTTCTGAGCTCGGTTCTACCGAGTACCCTGTGAGACCAGTAAGTTCACGCATCCGGCCCCTCACGTTCACCGTGACCCACGACAAGGCGTTGCACATGGCATTCTCACGCGCGAAGCTCATCACCGGACTTGTGGCCACCTCGGCTCTTGTCCTGACCGGCTGCTCCGGCGGCGACGATTCGACCGGCGGCGAGGGTGACTCGTACCGGATCGGCATCAACCAGCTGGTCCAGCACCCGGCGCTCGACTCGGCCACCGAGGGCTTCAAGTCCGCATTCGAGGATGCGGGAGTCGACGTGGAGTTCGACGAGCAGAACGCCAACGGCGAGCAGGGCACCGCACTGACCATCGCCCAGCAGTTCGCCGGCGCCGACCTGGATCTGGCCCTGGCCGTGGCGACCCCCGCCGCGCAGGCGATGGCCCAGAACATCATCGACATCCCGCTGCTGTTCACCGCGGTCACCGACCCGGTCTCCGCCGACCTCGTCGAGTCCCTGGACGCCCCAGGCTCCAATGTCACGGGCACCTCTGACGTGGCCCCGATCGAGAAGCAGTTCGAGCTGCTCAAGGAGATCGTGCCGGACGCCGAGAAGGTCGGCATCGTCTACGCCTCCGGTGAGGTCAACTCGCAGGTGCAGGTCGACCAGGCCACCGAAGCCGCCGAGGGCATGGACCTCGAGATCGCCACGCAGACCGTCACCAGCGTCACCGAGATCCAGCAGGCCGTCGAGGCCCTGGGCGACGTCGACGCGATCTACGTCCCGACCGACAACATGGTCGTCTCCGGCATCGCCTCGCTGGTCCAGGTCGCCGAGGCCAAGAAGATCCCGGTGATCGCCGCCGAGTCGGGCACCGTCGAGGGCGGCGCCGTCGCCACGCTGGGCATCGACTACACCGAGCTCGGTCGCCAGACCGGCGAGATGGCCCTGCGTATCCTGCAGGACGGTGCCGACCCGGCCACGATGCCGGTCGAGACCGCCAAGGAGTACACCTACGTGGTGAACGAGGCCGCCGCCGAGCGCCAGGGCGTGACCATTCCCGAGAACATTCTCGCCGAGGCTGAGAAGAAGTGATCGGCGCCGTCGAGCAAGGCCTCATCTTCGGGGTCATGGCTCTGGGGGTCTACCTGACCTTCCGTGTCCTCAACTTCCCCGACCTCACGGTGGACGGCAGCTTCACCACGGGCGCCGGCACGGCGGCCATGGCGATCCTCGCTGGCTGGAACCCTGTGCTGGCGACCCTCGCCGGGTTCGTCACCGGGTTCCTCGCCGGCGTGGTGACAGGCCTGCTCCACACCAAGGGAAAGATCGACGGCCTGCTCGCCGGCATCCTCACCATGATCGCGCTGTGGTCCATCAACCTGCGGATCATGGGCAGCGCTAACGTGCCGCTCCTGCGTGAGACCACGCTGTTCACCCCGTTGCGCGAGGCCGGACTCCTCGGTGGTTGGGGCAGCGTCGCGATCCTCGCCGCTTCCGTGGTGGCGCTGGGCGTGGTGGTCATCTGGTTCCTGCACACGAACCTGGGCCTGTCCATCCGGGCGACCGGCGACAACGGCCCGATGATCTCCTCGTTCGGCGTCTCCACGGACTTCACCAAGACCCTGACGCTCGCGCTGTCCAACGGTTTCGTGGGCATGTGCGGCGCGATCTACGCCCAGTACCAGGGCTTCGCCGACATCTCGATGGGTATCGGCCTGATCCTCGTCGGCCTGGCGTCGGTGATCATGGGCCAGGCCATCCTCAGCCAGCGGTGGCTGTGGTTGGCCGTGATGGCCGTGATCGTCGGCTCGGTAATCTACCGACTCATCATGGCCGTCGCACTCGACGTGGGACTCGACCCCAACGACATGAAGGCCATCACCGCCCTGCTCGTGGTGATCGCCCTCCTCCTGCCCAGGTGGCGGGGCATTCTCGGCCCGTTCGGTCGCCTCGGCGCATCACCGGTATCGCCGGCAGCGGCGAGCGGGGCCAAAACCGACGAGGCGGCGGATGCCGACGCCACGGCCACCAGCGCCGCGGCCGCAGGCACCACGATCCCCGGCACCGCCTCCGCACACGGGAAGGGCTGATCCGGCCATGTTGACCGTCAACTCCATCTCCAAGACGTTCTTCCCCGGCACCGTCAACGAGCGGCGCGCGCTGAACTCCCTCGAACTCTCGATGGCCGAGGGCGACTTCGTCACGGTTATCGGCTCCAACGGCGCCGGCAAGTCGACCCTGCTCAACGCCGTCTCCGGTCGGCTGCCCATCGACTCGGGCACCATCGAGATCGACGGCAAGTCCGTCAACCGGCTCCCCGAGCACAAGCGGGCCAGGTATGTCGGCCGAGTGTTCCAGGACCCGCTCGCCGGTACCGCTCCCACGCTCACGATCGAGGAGAACATGTCGCTCGCGCTGCTGCGCGGCAAGCGGCGTGGACTCGGACTGGGCCTGTCGGCCAAGCGTCGCGCCCAGTTCGTCGAGCAGCTCGCCATGCTCGAGCTGGGGCTCGAAGACCGTCTCACCGCCAAGGTCGGACTGCTCTCCGGCGGCCAGAGGCAGGCGCTCTCGCTTCTCATGGCCGGCTTCACGCAGCCGCGCATCATGCTCCTCGACGAGCACACCGCGGCGCTGGACCCGCAGCGCGCCGAACTGGTCACCACGATCACCGAGCGCATCGTCCGCGAGGGCGGGCTCACCACGCTCATGGTCACGCACAACATGGAGCAGGCCATCCGGCTGGGCAACCGGCTGATCATGATGCACGAGGGCCAGATCGTCTACGAGGCCGACGCCGAGACCAAGTCCAGGCTCACCGTGCGCGACCTGCTCGCCGAGTTCGCCAACATCAAGGGCGCCACGCTCTCGGACAAGGCGTTCCTCGGCTGAGTCCCCCTCCCGTCGACAAGAGCGTTCGGCACACATCTTCCGAGTAAGACTGTGCGGAACGCTCTTGTCGATTGGTCACGGTCAGTCCCACTCGCCACCCGCGCGCACCCAGCCCTCCCCGTCCCGGCGGACCAGCCCCCTCCGCTCGAACTCGGCGAACCAGCCCGGTGCCGGCCACTCCCCCCAGCGTCGGGCGTAGTGGGCGCCGTTCCGGAGCAGGTCGTCGAGGTGGTCGACCGGCGGGTCGAACACCGGGTGCCATCGGTGATAGGCGTGCGCCCCCGCGACCAGGACCACTGGCACCCGGCGGTAGAGCAATCGGCGCCCGAAATCGGTGTCCTCGGCGCCGTAACCGGTGAACGCCTCGTCGAAGCCGCCGAAGTCCTCGCGGATAGACCGCCACAATGCGGGCCGCACGGCGAAGGACAGCGACCAGAACATCCCGTACTCGTCCGGCTCCAGCGATCGCGTGCCCCTGGTGGGGAAATCGCGTGCAGGGTGCGGGTCCGTGAGTCCAGGCAGGTCGGTCGGGTCGGGAGCGCCGGCGGACTCGGGCAGATAGGTCACCGGTCCCAGGCCCACGGACCCGTCGGGGATCTCGGCGTACCGGCACCCCAGGTCCGGGCCGGGCATGCAGTCCGCATCCAGAAAGACGACCAGGTCCACCCCCAGCTCGGCAGCGCGATCCCCGCCGAGGTTGCGTGCTCGCGCCACTGGCAGATTCGGCCCGGCCGGGAGTTCCACCGTGATGGTGCCGAGGTCGGCAAGTTCGGCAGCCAGCTCCGCGCTGCCGGGGCGCTCCGGGAGCACCACCACGTGCCGGGCCTCCGGCAGGTTCGCCGCGACAGCCTCGCGTTGGGAGCGCAGGTGGTCGATGCGCCCGGGAGTGCACACGGTCACCACAGCGATCGAGGTCCGCCCGCTCATCGCCCGACGCCCTGCACGTCTGACCCCTGCGCGGCGAATCCGGGCGCGACGGGCTCCAGCACGACCGGACCCAGGGCGAGGGGCTCCCGCGCGACAGAATCCAGCACCCCGGCCAGCCGTTGCGCTGCCCCGTCGACCTCCCACGCTTCCCGCAGCCCGGACCCGGCGCCCGGGGTGGATCGGGCCCGCTCGAGCGTTAGTCGTACCGCGGCGACCAGGTCGTTCACGGAGTCATCGCGTCCGACCACCGCGCCCAGTCCGAGCCGCTCCAGGTGGGCCGCGGTGGCGTCCTGTTCATCGAAGGGGCGCATCTCGGGCGCGGCCACCACGTGGGCGTCGGCGGCGGCGAGGTCGGCGATCGAACTCTGCCCGGCAGCGCTGACCACCACGTCCGCGCGGCATATCTCGTCCCACGGGTCGGCGACCCATCTGCCGCCGGGTCCACCGAGCGACACCCAGTCGACCTCCGTCAGCTGGTCGCGGACCGCGTCCCAGCGGGGGTCTGCGGCGTTGCCTCCGGAGCCGCGCAGGTGCAGCACCCGGGGGCGGCCCCGAACACGGGCAGCGGCGCGCGCGTCTGCCGGATCCCGGCCCGCGAATCGGGAGACCCCACCCACCGGGACGAGGGGGCGGTCCGCACCCGCAGGAACGGGAGCGCCTGCCGATCGTGGCCAGCCCGCCACCAGGGCCGAACACACGCCGTGGGCGAGGGCGTGCGGCGCGTCGTCACGGCGGCCGGGTAGAACCGTGGAGACGACGGGGGTGCCGGTGAGCCGGGCGGCCAGGGTGACCTCGACGGAGATGTCGGTCCACAGCAGCGCCGGTCCGGTGCGGTCGATCCATTCGGCGAGCAGGGCCATCCGGCGGCGCAGCCCCGGCTGGTGCTCCGGCGCCCAGTGCAGGCGGCCCCCGGCGGTCGGGTCGAGCCCAGTGGCCGACCCGTCGTGGTCCAGCGGCAGCGGCAGGATCTGCACGCGCCCCGGGTCGGGGTTCATGGCGGGGGCGACCGGCGCGGACGTGAGAATGGTGACCTCGTCACGGAGTTCGGTCGCCACCGCCAGGGACCGCTGAAGGTGGCCGCTGCCCTGGTGGTGGGCGTAGATGCCGATCACAGGGCCGCCCCCACGGGCAGACCGCGCAACCGGGCCTCGAGGGAGTCGATGCGGGCGTCGTGGGAGAAGGCCGCGGCCGCCGCCCGGGCGGTGGCGGCCCGGTCCATGGTCAGCGCGGCGGGGATGCCCGCGGCCAGTGCTGATGCGGGGTCGGAGCCCGGGTTGACCAGTACCACCCCGGGCTGTCCGCTGAGGATCTCGCGGGTGCCACCGCGGGCCAGCGCGACAACCGGGGTGCCGCAGGCCAGTGCCTCGACGGAGGTGAGCCCGAACGGCTCCTCCCAGCAGGGGGTCACGAGCGCGACCGATGCCCCGGCCACCAGTGGGACCAGCGCGTCCCGGCCGAGCGGTCCGTGGAAGCGGGCGGCCTCACCGGCCGCGCGCAGTCGTGGGGCCAGGATTTTGTTCATGTACTCGCGGTCGCCGACCCGGCCCGCGATATCGAGTTGCAGGCCTGCCCGCCGGGCCGCCTCCACGGCCAGGTGCGGCCCCTTCTCGGGCACGATCCGCCCCATCCACACCGCTCGGTGCAGACCTACGGGCGCGGGGCGGGGTGACCAGACCGTCATGTCGACGCCGTTGGGCAGGACCTCGGCGCCGTGCGGGATCTGCCACGCGCTCAGTACCGAGCGACTCACGGCCAGTACCTGCCCGGTCGCGGACCCGAGCCTGTCGAACGCCGCCTGCATCGCCGCCAGGGGCGGGCAGTGCAGCGTCGTGATCACGGGCGCGGCCATGTCGGCTGCCCGCACGAGCGGGACGTGACTGAGACTGTGGTTGAGGATCACGTCGAACGTGGATCCGACCAGGTGGTCCATCAGGCGGTCGAACTCGGCCGCGTCGGCCTCGTAACCGCCGGGCGGATAGAAGCTGTCGCCGAAGCCGATGGCCGTGGCCATGGTCGTGAATTCGAACCGCCGGTCGTGGCCCTCGCTGCCGGCCGCCGCGAACAGGGTGACGCGGTGCCCGCGGTCGCGCAGGGCCCGCACCTCATTGGCGACCACCACCTCGAGACCGCCGGCGTACGGCTCGCGGATGGGGAACCTCGATGGGCCGATCACGGCGATGTCCAACCGGTCCCCGCTTCGGATATCCACGATCCCCCTGCCGCTGACGGAGCTCCCCGGGCCCTCCGGGTCTGCCAGATCATCAATCGTGGCCCCCCGGGGGGCCCTCCGCCACCGGAGCGACACCCCCGGCTCTCACCATCCGCCCACCACGCGTTCGAGTCGCACTCCCGTTCCGTCGTCCCCCGGGGGCCGGATCTCGAGGTCCCGCGCCGCGACCCGCGCCGGGTCGAGCGGGCGCTCACCCCACTCCTGCTCGCGCGCCAGTGCGCGCGAGAGGCGGACGTGGGCGAGGGTGCGGCCCTCGTCGTCGTCGATCCTCACGCTCCCGACGGGTGGGCACAGTGCGCGCAACCGCTCCACGGGGAGATCCCCGAGCGCGCAGGGACGGAGGATGTCGACCAGGATGTCGGGACGACGACGAGGACCCACGCCCTGCCCCCCGCGTCGCCACCACCGGCCGCGCTCCCCCACGTCGACCCGTGGGTCGTCGGCGAACAGGCCGGCGATCACCCCGGAGTCCGAGGTGGCAGGGTCGACGGTCGCGACCACATCACCCCAGCGCAGTAGAGAGACGCAGGTCGCGGCTGCGGAGCCGGTCCCGGAGAACGCGGACCCCGCGGCATGGACATGGACAGCGATGGACGGGAGTGCGAAGATCCCGCCGGCGGGGCGCGTGAAGGGCGAGGCGATGAGCGGTGCCAAACGGGCGGTCTCGGCGTTCTTCTGGGCCAGGTGTCGGACGTCTTCCCGCTCGTCCCCGTCGCCTGCGCGGCCCGCCCAGTCCGGGCCGTCGTGCCACGCCACGGCGTCGGGGAGGTAGCGCAGGCGACCGCCGGCCTGTTCGCAGCGCCAGGCCAGGTCCCAGTCCTCACCGCCGTAGCCGATGATCCCGGGATCGAATCCCCCGGCGAGGTCGTAGAGGCGGCGGTGCAGGCCGCACACCGCGGACAGGACTCCGCGCCACAGGCCCTCGCCGCGGGTCAGTTTGTCGGTCTCTGCGTAGAACGCGGCGGGCCAGGCGGGGTCGGGCAGGATCACCTCCGGCTCGACCGCTGTAGTGGCCGGGCCGAAGTGCCCGTACCGGCGGCGGCCCACCACCAGCAAGTCGGGCGCGTGGGCCAGGGCGGCGACCATCGTGGCGACGTAGTCGGGCCCGGGGACGGTATCTCCGTCGAGGAACAGCAGAAGCTCGCCACTGCCCGCCTGCGCGCCGAGGTGACGCGCGGCCGACGCGCGAAAACCACGGTCGTCCTGGCGTACCACCGTGACCCCGGACGGCACGGAGGGCGGGGTGGGTGACCCGTCGTCCGCGACGATCACCCGCATGGACGGCCTTACCGCCGGCATGGGCCCCGCTGGCACGTGCCCGGTCGGATCGTCCCCGACCGTTTCGCGCACCGCCGGCCCGATCCCGACCCCGGCAAGTCCGCGCTGCCCGCTCAGGGCGGCCAGAACCCGGTCGAGCATCCGTTGGCCCCGGTAGTACGGGATCACTACGTCAACGCGCTGCGGGGGCTGGCCGTTCATGTGAGCCACTCCTTCCAGGCCCACAGGTACGCCCGCCCGAGTTCGTCCAGGCCGGGCGGCGGGATGTCGCACACGGTGGGCGCGGGGTCGTCGAGGAGTGCGCGCAGGTCCACGGCAAGATCGGCGCCGCTGGCCAGTAGCAGGGAGCTCGGCCGGATCTGTTCCATCTCCCGGGTGTAGTCCGAGTCCCTGACCAGCGGGCGGCGGCCCGCGGCAGCCCAGGTGTTGAGGGAGCCCGAGGCCGAGACATTTCGGAACAGGGCGACCGGCACGGTCACCGCGCCGAGCGTGCCGGCGAGCTCGTCGTCGTCGATCCGCCCGGTCACCTCCGCCCGGCCACCGGCGGAGCGCACGGTCTCCAGCGCGGCGGCCACGTAGTCCTCGTGCCCCTCGGCCGGCGCGCCCAACAGGCGTAAAGTCACGCGGTCGTCGCCGTCGGCCGCGAGCCGCGCGACGGCCTCCGCGACCAGGTCAACCGCCTTGCCCGGGTGCAGGAAGCCGAAGACGCCCACCGACCGCACATCGAGGGCCGAGACGGCGCGAGCTGTCGGGGCCGCTCCCGTCCGGGCCGAGGTAGGCAGGGCGGGAAGAGGAAGAGCGGGGACAGGCAGCGGGACAACGACGTCGACGACGATGCCCGCGTCCGCGCAGAGACGGCGCTCGTGCCCGGAACTCACCATGACCAGGCCCGATGCGGCGGCGATCCTGCGGTAGGCCCGGGCCCGCCTCCGGCACCGCTCCGCGCCCTCCGCCGGTTGGGGGACGTCGTGCAGGGTCACCGCGACGGGGCGGTCACGCACCAGCGACTCGACCGCCCCGGCGGCCTCGTCAGGTGTCGAGCCGAACAGCGGATCTGTGATGTGCAGGTGTACGGGGGTGCCGGGGTATGCGGTCAGGGCGTCGGTCAGGTGGTCGATGTGGGTGACCTCGATCAGCGCGGTCCCGGCGGCGCGGGCGCAGTCCACAGCGAAGCGGGTCACCCCGTGCTCGGGCGGCCCCAGGGCGACCGTGAGAGGTGGCCGGTCGGCCGGGGAGTCGGCGCTGATCACGCGGGCATCAGCCCCAGCAACTCGATGCGGGCCGCGTGCCGTCTCAGTCCCTCGTCGACCACGCCCGGGGTGGCGGCGTACCAGGCGAGGTGGGCGTCCACGATCTCGCGCTCGGGCACCGGCACCCCGTCGACCAGCCACTCGCGGGGCCCGGTCTCGGGCAGACCCAGCGCACGCTCCACCGCGGGATCGACGGGAGCGCGGGTGGCGCCCAGGGGCTCGCGGTCACCGATCCGGGGAAGGTCCGACAGCAGGCCGGCGGGCAGGTGCCCGAGGATGCGGTCGAACACCGTGGCCAGCGTCTGCCGGTCGGGGTGGTTGATGGTGTGCCAGCGCGGGTAGCCCTCGAGGAGATCCGATACGGGCAGCGCTCCGTGTGCCTGCTCGCGGACTTGGAGCGCCTCGACGGACTCCTCCGCCGAGGCCCGGGCCTGCTCGGTGGTCGGAGTGGCCTCGAGGAGATCGTGGTCGCCGGTCGCGGCGGCCACGAGGGTGCGCAGGTCGTGGTAGGGCGCGATCGGTGGGACGAGCGAGCGATCCCGTGGTGGGCGCACCAGCACCTGGTACGGGTGCAGACCGGCGTAGCGCAGCACCGGCACCAGAGCCACGGAGGCCGACGTCGGGAGTCGGGCCGCGAGCTGGCGGTGGCCCAGGGGCAGGTCTCGGTAGTCGTCGCGGATCGGCTGGATGATCAGCACATCCGTGTAGGCGAGGTCCGCATGCAGGCGCGGGAGGTCGCGGGCCGTCATCTCGTAGACCGGTCGGACATCGATCACGGCGACCTCCTGCGAGGTGCGCAGCAGGTCACGATAGACGTCGGCCTGGCAGTTCCCGATCACCATGATCGTGGGCTGATCCGGAGTGCTCATCGGAGCGAGCGTAGGCAGGGCCGGGGGTGCCGGCAACCGGCTGACGCGGCAGCCGCGCCGGCGAGCGGTGGCGACGGCGTGCTTCGGCGGGCACGGTGACGGGGTGATCTCCGGCCCCTCCTCGACCCCACGGATCCGGGTCCTGTCCGTCCCGGCCGGCCACGACTACGTCCGGCATGCCGTCGGCCCTGCCTCCGGCGTCGAGGTGCTGGCCGATCCCGTACTCGACCCCGCCGAGCCCACGCGGTGGTGGCCGCACCCGGCGTTGGAGGCCGCCGAGCGCCCCGAGGTGCTCGACGGCACCGACCTCGTCCACGTTCACTTCGGCTACGAGCACCGCACCCCCGGGCAGGTCGCGGAGTTCGTCGCCGCGGTCCACGCGCGCGGGTTACCCCTGGTGGTGACCGTGCACGATCTGACGAACCCCCACGAGCCCGACCCCGTGGCGCACCTCGCGCGCACCGGGCACCTGGTCCGCCGCGCGGATGCGGTGATCACGCTGACCGCGGGCGCGGCCGCCGAGATCCGCCGACACTGGGGCGTGGACGCGCACGTCATCCCGCATCCCCGGCTCATGCCGCCCGAGATCACCGAGCCGCACCATCGGGGTCGGCTCGACACGCTTTGCGACCAGCACACACGTTTCCGGGAACCAGCGCCTCGCGCGGTGGGCGTGGTGCTGGGCTCGCTGCGGGCCGGGGTCGCCGTCGAGGAACTCCTGGCCCCGCTGGTCGCGGCCCTGCCGCCGGGTACGCGGTTGGTCGTGATGGTCCGGTCGGATGCGCTTGCCGCGGCTCGCGAGCCCGGCCACCCCCGGTACGCCGCGGCGATCGAACTCGACCGACTCGCGCCAGCCGTCGAAATCCGCGCGCACGAGCACCTGTCCGATGCCGACCTGTGCGCGGCACTCGCCGGGTTCGACGCTCTCGTGCTGCCGCACCGCCACGGCACGCATTCCGGCTGGCTGGAGCTGTGCCGGGACCTGGGCCTCCCCCCGGTCATCCCCGCTATCGGCCATCTCGTGCAGCAGTGGGGCCCCGATGCCGCCTCGTACGACCCGGCCCGCGTCACCGCGGAGGCGCTGACGTCGGAGATGTACGCCGCGCTCTTGGCCGCCCTCGACGGCGCACCGGTTCCACCGCGGTCGCCCGATGCGGAGGACGTGACCGTCGCCCGGGCGCACGGCAGGCTCTACCGCGAGGCCGTCCGGATTGCCGCCCACGATGCCGATCTCCACACTCGCCGGCCCCTCAGCAGCCGCCGCGTGGTCGATCCCGCTCACGTTTCACCAGGTGGAGGTCACAGAACGCCGTGATCTCCGACCACTCGACGGCAGTGGGCGGCCGCGTCAGCCCTCTTTGCGGCGCACCATCTCGGTGATCCACTCCGGCGCGTACGGAGACGTGCAGTTGGCAGGCGTCGGATAGTCCCGCAGGACGCCCAGCCGCTCGCCGATCTCCAGCGCGCGCGGCCGCAGGTCCGGGTTCTCGATCCCGATCTGCGCGAGCGTCGTGTTCATCTCCCACTGCAGTCGCTCGTGCGCCCCGGCCATCTCGGCCTCGATCTGGTCCAGCAACGCGGGCAGGTCCAGACCCTCGGGCTTCTTGACCACCCGGGCCGCGGTCAACGCCCAGCCTGCACTCGCCACGACCGGGTCCGCGTCGGCCAGCCACGCCCCCCGCAGCTCCTCGGCGTGCGGACCCTTCATCACCACGTAACCCACCAGCCAGTCGTGCACCTTCCGGGTGCGCGACTCGCGGATCATCGCATCGAGGTCGGGGGCCGAGAACTCCCGCGGCCGGCAGATGAGCAGCGCCAGCAACCGCGCCGCCGAATCACCGGTGCCCCACAACTCGAGCGCCAGGGGATGGTTCTTCTTCACCCTCTTGGCCACGGCACGCAGCGTGGTGAGGTTCACCGCGTGATCGTCGCCGTGACGCTCGTTGACCTCGCGGATCCGGGCATCGGCGAGCTCCCCGAGCTCCGCCATCACGTCGTCGAGTGTGGGCGTTGTCGTCGTCGTCATGGCCCGTCGCCTCCGTCTCGCACCGTCACCGAACCGATCCCACCACCATACGAGCGCGGTCTCCGTCGCCGCGGCGTGCGCACACTCGCGGCCACGCCGCCGCGCGCCCTATACTCACCGGGTGCGCCTGTGGAGTATCCACCCCGACCTCCTCGACCGCTCCGCACTTGTCGCCGGGTGGCGCGAGGGCCTGCTGGCGCAGAAGGTGCTCCGCGGACTGACCACCGGTTATCGCAGCCACCCGCAGCTCGAGCGGTTCCGCACCCTGCCCGATCCGGTCGCGGGCATCGCCACGTGGCTGCACGCGCTGGCGGATGGCGCGGACGAGCGCGGATACCGCTTCGACCGCACCCGGGTCGTGGTGCCCGCGGGCGCCGAACGACTCGAGCTCACCGACGGTCAGCTCGCGCTGGAGTGGGCGCACCTGCGCGGCAAGGTCACCGCGCGCGACCCTGCGTGGCTGGAGCGGCTCACAGAGCCGCGTCCGCACCCGATGTTCGACCTGGTGCCGGGCCCGGTGGCCGACTGGGAACGCGCGCCCCGGCCGGAGGCCTGACATGACGCCGCTGCTCCCGAGACGTCCGACCCGGTGCGCCGAGGTCGCGGCCGTCCGGGCCCGCGGGATCACCGTCATCCCCATCCTGCCCACCGCTGCCGACCTCGCCGGTCTGGGCGCCCACTTCATGAGCGCGTCCCGGCGGATGGCGGCGTTCGAGCACTCCATGAGGACCGCGCCGGAGACCGTCCGTGCCGCGCTGTCCGCGAACGGGGCCGGCGTCTGAGTCCTGCCCACCCGCGCCCACCGGGAGTGGCGATCATCGGGGCGGAGGTCGCCGGCATCACCGAACGCCTTCACCACCCTCGGCCGTGTGAAGGTTGGGGCGCGGTTCAGCGGGCCGCGCGCCGGGGTACGGGCCGCGTCCCGTCGCCGAGGTCCGGGTCGGGCAGGCGGCGGCTCGGGTCGGCCAGCCCGATCACGTGTCCGTCGGCGGCGAGGCGGCGCATGCCGTCGAGCAGCATCCGGCGGGCGCTGGTGTTGACCGAGGACACGCGGCTCAGATCCAAGGTCACCTCACCGTCGCCGGGCGGGATCTCGGCGAGGCGTCGCAGGACGAGTTCGGCGCTGGCGAAGGTCATCGCACCCTGCAGCCGGAAGACGCGGCTATCGTTGGCCTCGTCGTAGCGGACCGAGCGGACGACTTCCACATCCATGACGGCGGTGTTCATCAGATGCAGGTCGAGGTCCCGCGACAGCCGCTCGAACGCCCGCACCCCCTCGACGCTGTGCCCGTGCGCGTCCAGGCGAGGGGAGAACACCCCGAGTCCGACCTGGGCGGGCAGCGAACCGAGGATCCCACCCGACACCCCGCTCTTGGCCGGAATACCGACGGTGGACATCCAGTCGCCGGCCGCGTCGTACATGCCGCACGTGGCCATGACCGCCAGCACATGACGCGCCACCTCGTCCGAGACCACCCGTTCCGCGGTCACCGGATTGACCCCGCCGGCCGCCAGGGTCACCGCCATCACCGCCAGGTCGCGGACGGTCACCGTGTAGGCGCACTGCCTGGTGTAGCCGCGGACTGCCTCGTCCGGGTCGCCGTCGATGATCCCTCCGGCCCGCACCAGATTCGCCATCGCCCGGTTGCGGAACGCGGTACGCAGCTCGGAGTCCAGGACCGTGATATCCACGTCCAGCGGGCGACCCGCGAACGCCGAGAGCCCCTCCTGCACGGCCGTGTCCCGCTCGATCTCGGTGGCCTCCGGCGGCCCGACGAGGGTGTGCGTAGTGATGGCTCCGATGTTGATCATCGGGTTATCCGGGCGTCCGGTTTCCGGCTCGAGCGAGATCTCGTTGAACGCGTCACCGGACGGCTCCACGCCGACCTTCTCCAGCACACTCTTGATTCCCCGGTCCCGCAGGGCGAGGGCATAGATGAACGGCTTGCTCATCGACTGGATGGTGAACTCGGCGTCCGCATCGCCGGCGGTGTAGACGACGCCGTCAAGGGTGCAGGCGGACACGGCGAACCTGTCCGGGTCGACGGACGCGAGCTCGGGGATGTAGTCGGCCAACTCACCGTCGGCGCCCACCGAGCACGCGTCACGGATCTCGAGCAGATATTCGGGTACCGGCGTCTTCACGTCATCAGCGTGTCATGCCGGGGGCCCGGCGGCGGCGAGGACGCCGCTACAGGACCCCCGGGTCAGGTGCGTGAGTCGATCAGTGATCGTGGTGATCGTCGGCCTTGGTCGGGTGGACGGTGCCGTGAGCGTGCTCCGGCGGGGCGTACAGCGAGTACACCTTGAGGTCGTCGTCACCGATGTTGGTGACGTTATGCCACGAGCCGGCCGGGACAAGGATTACCCAGTCATCGCCGACCTCGCGCTCGAAGTCGAGCTGGTCCTTGGCGGGGCCCATCTGCACGCGGCCCTTACCGGCCTCGACGCGAAGGAACTGATCGTGGTCCTCATGGACCTCGAGCCCGATGTCATCGCCCGGCTTGATGCTCATCACCGTGAGCTGCATGTGCGGTCCGGTCCACAGGGTGGTCCGGTAGTTGTCGTTCTCCAGGGTGGCCTGCTCGATGTCTACGACATACGGGTTCGGACCATGATCGGTGGGGCTCATCGCTGTTCCTGTCCTGTCGAGGGGAGCACTCGGCAGCCGGCCGGCCACCACCGCCGGGTTCCGGCGACTCCCGCGCTTCTATCCGCTTCCAGACTGCCCGAAACTACCCGTTTCCGTGGCCCCTACCGGTCGCGGGGCTGACAGGCGGACACCTGCCCGAACAGGAGACCAGGCTCCGCCGAGCTCATCCCGTCCTACCTCCGTGGTGGGCGTCGTACCTCGTGAGTCCGCGCGCAGCCGGTCCTTCGAGCAGTTCGCCGCACGCCGAGAATCGCGACCCGTGCCACGGGCAGTCCCAGGACCGCTCCGCTTCGTTCCAGCTCAGTACGGCTCCCAGGTGGGGGCACAGCAGTCCGACACGGCAGGTCTCGTCGTCGTCGCCCCTGGCCTGGCCCATCGGCCGGATGCTCGGCCGTGGTGGCCGTACGACCGCCTGCGCCGCGGTCGCGGCGAGTTGCGCCGGTAGCCCCGCCGCGAGTGGTACCGCGCCGCGGACCGTGCCGGTGATCGTGGGCCGACCGAACGACGTCCGCGGCTGCCGCCCCTCGAGGCGGTCGACCATGATCCCCGCGGCTGCGGGCGCCGCCGCCAGTCCCCATTTGCTGTAGCCGCCAGCGAAGTGGACCCGCCCGCGTCCCCACGGCAGTGGTCCGGAGCGGGGCAGCATCGTCACCGGGTGGTAGTCCTGCGCGGACCAGCCGTGCGTGAGGCGCGCGCCCGGGAAGTACTTCTCCGCGTACTCGCGCAGGGAGTCGAGCTTGTCGGCGGTCCCGGCGGCCGTGCCGGTGCGGTGGCCGTTGCCGCCGACGAGCAGCACCTCGCCGCCCGCGGACGGGACCGCGCGCAGCGACCGCGCCGGGCTCTCGACGGAGACGTACATGCCCTCCGGCAGCCCGCCCGCGTAGTCGAAGGCGCACAGGTAGGAGCGTTCGGCCTCCATTGTCGCGACCGAGGGGCCGCGGTCGAGCGCCGGCGTCGCCGTGGCCAGCACCACGTCGCGCGCGGTGAGGGTGGAGCGGCGGGTGGCGGCGCGCGCGGCCGTGGTGTCGGAGGTGCCTGAGGCGTCGGAGGTGTCGACGACGACATCGCCCGCCACCCCGTCGACGGTCACGTCGACAAACGCCTCGTCCCCGCTGCCCCGCGCATCGAGGCCGGTGACGCGCGCGCCCTCCACGATCCGCACGCCGAGCGCCTCGACCGCCCGAACCAGCGCGGCCAGCGCCTCAGTGGGGTCGAACTGCAGCTGCTCCGGCAGCTCGACCGCGGCCTTGGCAGGGAACGGCACGTCGATCCGGTCGTACCACCGCGCGGGCAGCCCCAGTTCGCGAAGGGTCCGCATCTCCTTGCCCAGCGCGGACCCGCCGAGCAGGCCGCGCGAGAACGTCACCGCCCGCGGGCGCTGCACGGCCACATCGTGGGTCTCGCAGAACTCGGCCCACCAGTCCAGGCCGTACAGGTTGGCGTCGGCGTAGGCGCGGGCGGTGTCCAGGCCGTGGCGCGACCGGATGGCGGAGAGCCGCGTGCCCTGCAGCACCGACACCTTGGCCGTGGTCGCCCCGCTGGCGCCCGCGCCGACGGTCCGCGCTTCGAGCACCACCACCGAGTGGCCGCGCGCCGCCGCCATGAGCGCGGTGATCAGGCCGGTGAAGCCTGCACCCGCTATGACAAGGTCCACATGTTCGTCGGCGGGGATGCCGACTGCGGGGACGTCAATGGTGCTGCGCTGCCAGTACGGAGTGCCCATGGTGGCTTACCGTAGGACTGCCCATTCGCTAATGCATCCGCTCGGCTTCCACGTTAGGGACGGGCCAGGGCCCGAGCGGCCGACTCGAACGCCTCTCCGGAGAGCTTTGTGGCGAATCCCTGCAGAGCCTGATTCGTGAGTCCCAGCGAGCTGGGCGGCACAAGCGTCAGGGCGCCCGGAACCAGTCGCGGAGTCGTGCGATAGACCCAGGGCCACTTTCGGCCGCCGACCTCTCCTTCCCACTCCGCCACAAAGTCGGGATTGAACTCCGGGCCATCGAGGATCTCGACAATCGCGTAGCAGCCCCTGTCCTGTCGGGAGTAGATGACCGCCAGGTCACCCGGCTTGATCGTCGGCCGGGCGGTCGCGCTCGGACTGGAGAACCACGCCAAATGGGCCCAGGACTCGGGGACTGCCGACCCATCCTGCGCCTTGACCCACAGCGTCACATCGGGCTGGGTGGCGTATCGCAGGAGCTCCGCGACATCGTGTGTGCCCGTCCCGCCCTCCGGCGGCTCTGGTTCGATCCGCGCCGCGCGCTCACGAAGAACCTGGACCGCATCTGCGTCAACGTACGCCCCCGCGTCCCACCACGTATCCAGCATGCTCTGGACCACCGGCACCTCGGCCGGGGGAACCACGACGGACAGTTCGGAGTTTGGATAGCCGATCCTGTCGGCTGGGTCGTCCCAACCCAGCCCTGTGCCGGTCAGGTTGGCCGACCCGACCATCGCGAAACCCTCGCCCACGACGTAAGCCTTGGCATGGAGGCCCCTGCAGTCCCGGATGGCGACTCCCGCATCGAGGAGTGCGTCGAGCCCGTCGGCGGAGAGGTAACCGTGAGCGGCAGCGCGAGGATCGAGCCTGGTCATCAGGTACCAATCGACATCAGACTCGGCTGCCAGATCAGCTAGTCGTTCAGCGATCTTGGTCGTGAGGTAAGGACTGCACAGGGTCACCTCGCCGCCAGGATCGCGCAGTCGCGGGAACAGCTGATCGCCAGCGTGGGATGTGACGTGTGGAGAACCCATGGGGTCGACGGTAAGCGACGCGGGCTCCAGGCCTCGGATGGTCCGGGGGTCGACGGTGTAGACCCGGCGATCGTCGCCGAGCATGACCGCGTGCTCGGATCCGTCCCATAAGGCTTCGACGCCGGCCGGCGGCCCTTCCGCATCCACTCGTCCCACCACCAGACGGCCGGGCCACCACAGTTCCGGATGCTCGGCGTCCGGGTGAGGCGGAATGTCCGCCAGCCGAGCCCGCAGTCGTCGGCCCTGATCGGTCGCCGTCGCGTACGGGAAGTGCCAGTCCTGCTCGGACCACGCGAAACCACACGATCCACACTCGTACTCGTCGTCCGCCGCGCTGGGAATCACGCATCCGGTCGCGATGCGGCCCGGCGGCGGCGGGCCCGGGATCATCCCACCGTGGAACAGCCGGGTCCGCGCCATCGAGCACGAGGGACACAGCGGACGGTCGGCGCAGATCAATTCTGCGAGTTGTGGAGGAAGCGCCGTGTGCAATCGATCGTGACATGAGACGCACACGTACACCTCATCGGTTTCCGCGAACTCGAGATCCTCCTGCTCGGCCAGGCGATGCACTTCGAGCTCGCTGTCGGTCCGCTCGCAGACCGCACACCCGAAGAACTCGGCGTACGGCGGGATAGGACGAACCTGACTCGTGCATCGCTCAGTCGCCGGATCGGCGGACAGTGCCGCGCCGCGCCAAGAGGTCGGGCTTTCCGCTTCGTTCTCGACCGCTTCGATGATCCGGCGAGCGAATTCCGCGTCCTCGATCGTGACCGGAGCGGAAGGCAGGTCGCACCCGAGCCGTTGCTCGATCGCCGCGACCGCCACTCCGTCAGCGAAGAACTGCCACCCATCGACGTCGACCCCGTCGGCTGCCTGCTCAGCGACACCGATCTCGATGATCACCTCGCCCGGCACGTCGACAACACTCAGAACGATCTCCTCGTCCCGAACATCGTCGGGGAACTCCCACCGGAGGTCGTCGGTGTTCGCCCGTTCATCGCCGGTCAGTGCGGCCACCGCCTGCGCCCAGGGGCCTCCCTTCACCAGATGCAGGCGCCCTGACCCGCTGTCGCCGGTGGGTTCGTTACGATCTTCACGCCGGTTCGTCATGGGCCGATTGTGCGGCTCGGGTCCGACAGCGTCGACCGGAGACCTTGACGACAGCCGGAGCCCCCGCCCACTGTGCCTGGCACAGCACGATGTTGGCACAGAGTTAGTGAGGCTTACCATAACGGTCTGGATGGAACCCGGAACGACGACGACAACCCCGGCACTTTCGGCGACAGCGGCCGGTTCGGGGCCGTGAGCCGGGGCGGTCGGGAGATCAACTGGCCGACCGTCCTGGTCTCGGGAGCGGTGGCCGCGATCGGGTCCTCGCTGTTCCTGGCGCCCCGACGGTCGGGGGCATCGCCCGCCCCGCCCGGGTGCCGTGGCGCAACATCTCCGGTGAGGCCGTCGCGATCGGCGGCCCCCGCAGCTTCCTGTTCCGGCTGACGCTGCCTCTCGGTGTGCTGCTACCCCTGCTCATCACGCTGGTCGTGGCGGCGGTGTCCGAGTCGCTGAACACACGCGACGGACTGCTCGGCGAGACCGCGGTGAGCACCACCAACTCCGTGTGCTGGCTGCTGTGGATCGGCGTGACCGTGTTTGCGGTCTCGGCCGCCTACCGCCAGGCAGAGAGCGAGGCCGGGCCGGTCGCCGAGACCCGCCGGTACGCCTCACCGAGACTGTTGACCAGCATGTTCGCGCGCTGGGTGGTGCTCGGCGGGCTGGCCGCGGTCCTGCTCGGGATCGCGACGATGCTCACCATGCTCGCGCTGCCCGTGTTCTTTCCCGGCGTCCACTCCGAGGTCGACGCGTTCACCCCGGAGGGCGTGCGCTTCCTGTGGGCGCTGCCGGTCTACGCATTCAGCGCCGTGGGTGTGGGGCTGGGGATCGGCGCGCTGATCCCCTCCGCGCCGGCTGCGGTGGCGGTGATGACCGTGTGGTCGTTGCTCGTGGAGAACGCGGTGATCCTGCTGCCGCGCGGCGACGTGCTCACCCGGTTCATGCCGTTCCTCAACGGCGTCTACGGCAGTGGGCAGGACCTCGCGCTCGACCCGGCGTGGGGCCGCGGCGGGGCGCTGGTCTACCTCTGCCTGATCGCGCTGGCGCTCGTGCTGGCCGGGTGGCTGCGCACCCGGGCCGCCCGCCAGCGCTGAATCGCCGCCTGCCGCCCAGAGGCCCACACCATCCGCTCCCCAGGATGAACTCCCGCCCGCGCCGAGCGACTCCCGCCGAGTCGAAGGCTCGATCGAGAAGCGGAAAGCGCACAGACTCACTCGGTCGATGCGGGCCGAACCCTCTTCCCGACGCAGCCGGGCGGCGACGCAGACCGGGCGGCGAGGCAGCCAGGTGACTCGGCTGCGGGACGGCGAGGCGGCTACTTGCCGGTGAACCCGGCGTCCACAGGGAGCGTGATGCCGGTGATGTGCCGGCCCGACTCCTCCACCAGGTAGAGCACCGCGCGCGAGATGTCGATGGGGTCGAGCATCGGCACCGGCAACGCGTTGCCCATCGTGTGCCCGGCCGGGTTGCCGGCGAACCAGGCCTGCATCTCCGCGTGCGACACCATCGCGGTGGGCACGCCGGCCGGGTGGATGGTGTTGATGCGGATGCCGTGCGGCGCCAGCCAGATCATGAGACTGCGCATGATGCCCACCACGCCGTGCTTGCTGGCGGTGTACCCGGTCACGGCCCCCGAGCCGTCGCCGCCGCGGCCGGTCAGGCCGTTCGTGGACGAGATGAGCACGATCGATCCGCCCTGGTCCCGCTCGACCATCAGCGGCGCGATCGCGTGCACGGTGTTCCACACGCCCACCAGGTTGACCATGATCGTGTCGATGAACGCGACCTGCGCATCCGGTTCCTGCCCGCGCTGGAGGTTGATGCCGGCGTTGGCCACGACGATGTCCGGCACGCCGAACGCCTCGACGCACCGGTCAACGGCCGCGGCGACGTCGGCGGTCTCGCGCACATCGCCCTTCACCGCCACGATCTCACCGCCGACCGCCTCCACCTCGGCGACGGTCTGATCCAGATCCGACTGCGTGGCCAGGGCGTACGGCACCGACGCGATGTCCTCGCAGATGTCGAGGGCGAGGATGCGGGCCCCGCGCCGCGCCAGCTCCACCGCGTGACTGCGCCCCTGGCCCCGGGCTGCCCCGGTGATGAAGGCGACCTTGCCCGCGAGTGACTGCTGTTCCATGTGCTCCACACTCCTGCTCACAATGCCCGAACGACGACCTGCCGGGCCGCCGTGCGGCGACCTGACTACTGTCAGAATCTAAGCACCCAAGCGCGCCCGCGTCCCTCGGTTGCAAGACATTGCTCCCAGTTTGCAAGACCACCGGTGCGACGAGCGGTGTCAGAATCGCACCGGGTGTCTTGCAGTCGCGAGAGCATGTCTTGCAACCGGGAAAAGGAACGGCGACGCAGCGGTGGGAAGCGGCGACGCGGCGAGGGGAAGCGCCCGCCGATGCGGATCAACCCGAACTCGTCCCGCCCAGCACCTCGCGCAGCGCCGCGGCGAACGCGTCCGCATCGCGTGCCACCAGCCGCGAATAGCTCAGTACCAGGCCGGACAGCCGGAACCGCGCGGACTGACTACTCAGCGACCGCGTCCGCCATCCGGCCCGCTCGAGGGCGCGGACCACGTCGTCGTCGTCATATCCGGGCAACAACACGCACAGGTGGAGCCCCGCCTCGACGCCTGTCACGTCCACCGTCGGGCACTCGCGCGCCAGCGCGGCCACCAGGCGCGCGCGCCGATCGCTGTACACCCGCGCCGCCCGCGCGAGGTGACGGTCCATCGCGCCCGCGGCCATGAACCCGCCCAGCGCCTCCGCCGGCAGCGACGACGGCCCCCGACGGTGCACCGCGAGCCACTTGTCCACCTCGCGCCGCAACGCCGCCGGCGGCAGACACCAGGCGACGCGCAGGTCAGGGGCCACGGACTTGGACGACGTGCCGAGGTACGCCACGCACCCGTCGGCGCCCGGCAGCGTCGCGAGCGCGGGCAACGGGGCGACGCCGTAGCGGAACTCGCCGTCGTAGTCGTCCTCGATCACCAGCGAGCCCGTCCGCCGCGCCCACTCCACCAGCGCGACCCGATGCTCGACACTCATGCGGTGGCCGAGCGGGTACTGGTGTGCGGGCGTGGTGAACACGATCGCGGGCGCCTCGCCCAGGCGCCCGGCGTCGAGGCCGTCCGGGTCGACGGGGTGGAAGTGCACGTCCAGCCCCTGCTCGCGTGCCATGAGCAGCGCGCCGCGGTAGCCGGGATCCTCCATGTGGAACGGGATCACGTCGGGGCCCGGCCGGCCGGCCTCCTCGGCCTGGGCGACGAACGCGGCGCACAGGGCGGCGATCGCAGAGCGCGACGAGTCGAACAACAGCGGGTCCGCGCCGGCGATCCCGCGATGCCGCCGCAGGTGCCCCGCCAACGCCGCGCGCACCGTCGGTCTCGGCTCCTCCCACGGGTTGACCCCAGCGAGCCCCTGCGCCGCGGCCGCCCGCACCGCCGACCGCCACGCGCGCTCCTCCACCAGCGCGGCGTCCGGGATCCCGGGACGCAGGTCGCGCGGCGATCGCCCCGTACGGGGCTCGGGTAGGGGCGACGACGAGGCCTCAGCCGCAGCACCGTCACTCCGCCGGGTCCGGGCACCCGCGCGGGCGGCCTGCGCGGCGCCCCGGCTGACGCGGGTGCCGGAGCCGTGTTCGGAGGCCACGAAGCCGGCAGCGGAGAGTTCGTCGAACGCGCGCACGACCGTCCCCCGGGACAGGCCCGTCTGCTCGGCCAGCGTGCGTGTGGACGGCAGGCGGTCGCCGTCGGACAGGGCGCCGTCCGTGATGCGCTCGATGATCGCGTCCACCAGATCCGCGGCTCCCGACACTTGCCCCAGGACCAGGGCGCCGGGGCGGGAGGTGCGGGACATGGACCAAGCGTAGGCGGCGACCGCGGTCACGAGTCCGGAGAAGTCGCCCGCCAGCGTGTAGCATTCACCAGCAGTGGGGGAGTATCCATCACGCTGTGGACGTCAGCACGCGGGCCCGAGGATCGGGTCGGCCGGGCACAGCGGCTCACACCAACGGTCAAGGCCCGGGTGAGCGGAGAGACTCACGGGACCTCGTCGTCCCCGCACCGTCTCTCACGAAAGGATCCGTTCCAGCATGGAGATCAACGGCCTGCTCTGGGGCATCACGATCGCTGTGATCGTCGGCCTCCTGGCGTTCGACTACATCTTCCACGTGCGCAAGGCGCACCTCCCCACGATTCGCGAGGCCGCGATCTGGTCCGCTATCTACATCGGCATCGCGCTGGTGTTCGGCCTCATGTTCTTCGCCGTGGGCGACACCACGCACGCGGTCGAGTACTACGCCGGCTACATCACCGAGAAGGCGCTCAGCGTCGACAATCTCTTCGTGTTCCTGGTGATCATGGCCTCCTTCAAGGTGCCCCGTGAATACCAGCAGAAGGTGCTGCTGTTCGGCATCACGTTCGCGTTGATCTCGCGGACGATCTTCATCCTGCTCGGCGCCGCGATCATCGAGGCCTGGTCGGACGTGTTCTACCTCTTCGGTATTGCGCTCCTGCTCATCGCCGGCCAGCAGCTCAAGGGCGAGCTGACCGGAGACGAGGCTGAGGACGAGGCCGACAACATCATGGTCCGCCTGGCCAAGAAGTTCCTCCCGGCCTCGCAGCACTACCACGAGGACAAGCTGTTCACCGTCGAGAACGGAAAGCGGCTACTGACCCCGATGCTGCTGGTCATGGTCGCGATCGGCGCCACCGACATCCTGTTCGCGTTCGACTCCATCCCCGCGATCTTCGGCCTTACCCAGGAGCCGTACATCGTGTTCACGGCCACGGCGTTCTCGCTGATGGGCCTGCGGCAGCTGTACTTCCTCATCGACGGACTGCTCGACCGGCTGGTGTACCTGTCGTACGGCCTCTCGGCGGTGCTCGGGTTCATCGGCGTAAAGCTGATCCTCCACGCCCTGCACGAGAACAACCTGCCGTTCATCAACGACGGCGCGAACGTCCCCGTCGTGGAGATCCCCACCACCCTGTCGCTGCTGGTGATCGTCGTGATCCTGGGCATCACCGTCGTGGTCTCGCTCAACAGCCCCAAGGGCAAGGCCCTGCGCGCGCTGCAGAACGCCGAGCGCTACTCGCACCGGTACACGGAGCTCCGGGCCGAGGGCGACGCCTCCGCCGCGGACCTGCAGAAGGCCGAGGAGCTCATGGACACCTGGACCCGCAAGGCCGAGGGCGTGGCGCCGAAGTACCGCGAGAGCCTCATCGAGCACAAGGACAACTACTCGGAGATCATCCGCGTGGCGCACGAGACTCGGCTCGCCTCCGCCAAGGCCGAAGGCCGCGAGGCCGGCGTGTCCGCGAAGATCGTGGAGCAGCAGGGCCCGACGGTCTGACCTGCGGCGGTGGTGCGCCGCCCTGCGCTGCCCGGCTTCGCGCCGCCTGGCCTCGCGCCACCCCGCCTCGCGCTGCCCCGCCTCGCCCCATCCCGCCCGCAGCGGCTTGAGCGCCCTGCGCCACAGTCCCGCAGCGCTTTGTTGCCGCTGCTGCGAACCTTGTCGGCGTCACTGCGAAGATCCGGCCTGATCTTCGCAGTGACGCCGACAAGATTTTCCGGTAGCCAGTCGGCCGCCCCGCCTGCCAAGCCCGGCCCCCAAGTCACCCGGCCTCAGTGGCTCGCGCGATCGCGTCACCCGCGCGCACGCCAAAGTGGTCTCGCCGTTTTGCATAAAGTGGACCTACTCAACACTCCACTTAACGGGTGAAATGGCCTCATGCACAGCTCCGCGACGGCCACCACCCATCCGACGCCCACCTACCGGCAGTCCGCGCGCCTGCGCGACGTCCGCTACGACGTCCGCGGCCCGATCCTCACCGAGGCGATGCGCCTGGAGGCCGAGGGCCACGACATCCTGCGCCTCAACCTGGGCAACATGCGCCCGTTCGGTCTGCAGGCCCGCCCAGAGATCGTCGACGCCGTGGCACGCGAGCTCGACGCCGGCCAGGCCTACTCCGATTCCCGCGGCATCCCGGTCGCCCGTGAGGCCGTCGCCGAGCACTACCGACGCTGCGGCATCGACCTGGTCTCGCCGGAAACCGTCTTCCTCGGCAACGGCGTCAGCGAGCTCATCACGCTGACTCTGCAGGCCATGGTCAACCCGGGCGACGAGATCCTGGTCCCCGCGCCCGACTACCCCACGTGGACGGGTGCGGTGAACCTCACCGGCGGCGTGCCCGTGCACTATCTGGCGGACGAGGACAACGGATGGAACCCCTCGCTCTCCGACATCGAGTCCAAGGTCACCCCACGCACCACAGCCCTCGTGCTGATCAATCCCAACAACCCGACGGGCGCGGTGTACAGCGAGGAGACGGTCCGCGGGATGGCCGACATCGCCCGCCGCCACGGGCTGATCCTGCTCAGTGACGAGATCTACGAGGAGCTGGTGTTCGGTGACGCGGTGCATCATCACGCCGCGCTCGCGGCGGGCGACGCCGTGCTGTGCCTGACGTTCGGCGGCCTGTCGAAGTCGTACCGGGTATGCGGGTACCGCGCGGGCTGGGTGGCGGTGACGGGTCCGCTCGAGGCGGCCGAGGACCTGCTCGAGGGCATCACGCTGCTGTCCAACATGCGGGTCTGCCCCAACGTGCCGGGCCAGTACGCGATCCCGGTGGCGCTGGCCGCGGGCAGGTCGGGCAGCGCGGGCTCGGATCTGCCGTCCGACATCGTGGACCCTGGCGGTCGCCTCGAGTCGCAGTTGGCGCGCGCCGCGGCCCTGCTCAACGAGATCCCGGGGGTGAGCTGCGTGCCGCCGCGCGGGGCGTTGTACTGCTTCCCGCGGATCGACAG
This sequence comes from Dietzia sp. NCCP-2495, assembly GCF_026011735.1. Taxonomy (GTDB): domain Bacteria; phylum Actinomycetota; class Actinomycetes; order Mycobacteriales; family Mycobacteriaceae; genus Dietzia. Next base: position 43,478 of record NZ_BRVN01000018.1, read on the forward strand.
GGAGATGTACGGGGTCGACGACGACGAGGAGCTCGTCCTCGACCTGTTGCGCTCGGAGCATGTTCTCGTCACGCACGGCACTGGGTTCAACTGGCCGGAGCCGGACCATTTCCGGATCGTCTGCCTGCCGGAGGCAGGCGTTCTCGAGGAGGCCATTTCCTCGATCGCGCGCTATCTGGAGCGGCGCCGGGACGCCGTCAGAGGACAGACCGCGGCCGGCGAGTCAGTTCGTTCTGTCTGACTCGCCGGCCGCCGCCTGCGATCCGCCGCCCGGCCATCCGCTCGGACAGTCGCCCGCCCATCGCCCGGCCATCCGCTCGGCCGATCGCAGGGCCTCCGGGTCACGCGATTCCGAGGTCGCCCTTGATGTAGTCCCATCCGGCGTCGAAGTTCTTGAGGAAGTTCGACCAGTTGTGCGCCCCGGTCGGGGTGTAGACAACCTCGTGCTCCACTCCGGCCTTGTCGAGTGCCCGCTCGAACTTCTCGGTGGCCTCGAGGACGCCCCGCTCGAGCACCACACCCACGGCCAACGCCTGCACGTCGTCGCGGTACACGGCCATGTCGTCGGCGGCGAGGACGCCGTTGCCGGAGGTGATGTAGACGGCCTTGCCGTCCAGGCCCTCGACGTGCGAGATCGTGTCGTTGCGAACCCACTCGTCGCTTCCACGCGGGCCCCACATGTTGTCCACGTCGGCGCCGCGGGTCTCCACGGTGAGGCGCATGGTCTGGTAGCCGAGCGCGTCCATCGTGGAGTAGTTGCCGCTGAACGACATCACGGCGTCGTACATGTCGTACGAGGCCGCGAGGTGCATGGCCGCCTGGGCACCCATGGAGACGCCGCCCACGGCATTCTTCCCGGTGGTCTCCAACTGACTCGCGACGATGCCGGGCAGCTCCTCGGTGAGGAACGTCTCCCACTTGTAGTTACCCAGGAGCGGATCGTTCTCCTGCCAGTCGGTCCAGTACGACGCGTACGCGCCGGTGGGCGACACGATGTGGACGTTGTCGTCGGCGATCGGGCGGGTGTCGACCTTGGCCATGGACCGATAGCCGGAGTGACTCTCCGGGGAGTCCACGCCGTCGAGAAGATAGAGCACGGGCGCCGGGCCATCGCCCTTGGAGGGCAGGACCTCGACCACGACCTCACGCTGCATCGCGTACGAGTCCACGACCCAGTACTCGAAGGCTCCGACGGTGGTCTTGCTGACGAAGCCCGCCGCCTCGACGTCCTTGTGCGGCCGGGGCGTGCCGCGCAGCGGCTCGATCGAGCCAGAGCTGAGCGGGAAGTCGGCCGAGCCGACGGAGCCGATGAGTCCGGCGGTCGAGCCCACCGGCAGCGAGCCGATCACCTCGAGCGCGGTCTCCACACCGCTCTCGCCGAGGCTGGACGGGTCGATCTGGGCGGCGGCCGGGGTCAGGGACCCGACGGTCAGGGCGAGGGCGAGGGCGCCTGCGGCAGAGGCCGCGATGTGGCGAGGTCGGAGGGACATGTGACTCCAGTGACGTGAGGGTGTACAAAACTCCTCACGACATTAACGGAGCCTGAGTCGACGGCGTTAATTGACCCGTCATGCTGTTATCTCCGGAGCGCCTCGACCACCTCTCCCTGCAGGTCAACCGGCTTGGTGTTCGGCCCGAACCGGGCCACGACCTGACCGTCCCGCCCGATAAGGAACTTCGTGAAGTTCCACTTGATGCGGCCGCCGAGCAGTCCGGATTTCTGGGCTTTGAGCCACGTGTACAGCGGGTGTGCGCCCGCGCCGTTGACCTCGATCTTGGAGAACATCGGGAACTCGACGCCGAAGTTCCGCTCGCAGAACGCGCCGATCTGCTCGTCGTCGCCCGGCTCCTGGTGCGCGAACTGGTCGCACGGGAAGCCCAGCACCACCAGTCCGTCGTCCCGATGGTCCTCGTACAACTTCTGCAGGCCCTTGTACTGCGGGGTGAAGCCACACTTGCTGGCGGTGTTGACCACCAGTACGACCTTCCCTTCGTACTCGGCCAGGTCTTGGTCGGTCCCGTCGAGACGGGTCGCCCGGAAGTCGGAGAGCGTGCGCTGGTCGTCGGCCATGGAGACTCCTCGTCGTCGCCGTCACTGTCACTGTCACTGTCACTGTCACTGTCGCTGTCACTGTCGCTGTCGCCCGCAATTCTGACCGTTCCCCTCCCCGCGGCGGGGCCGTACCCTGGTAGACCCAGGCATCGGAGGCTCCATGCGCACCCTGATCTACACCGCGTTCGTCTCTCTCGACGGCGTCGTCGAGGCGCCCGGCGGCGAGCCCGACCACCGCAGCTCATCGACCGCTATCACCTGTTGGTCTTCCCTGTCGTCCTCGGCGCGGGTAAGCGCATGTGGAGTGAGTCGGACAAGCCCAAGCAGGCGCTGACGCTCGTCGAGAGCGGGTCTTATTCCAACGGCATCCAGAAGCTGGTCTACGACGTGACCGGGTTCGTCGCGGAGGACTGACCGCGCGGTGCCACGGAGGACCGGCCCCGCCTACCTTCCCTTGGACACCTCGGGCATCCGCAGCGACGAGGCGGCACCTATCAGCCCGAGCACGGCGAGGAAGACCAGCGCCCACTGCACTCCGAGCAGCGCGAGCGCCGAACTGATGGCGCCGACGACCAGCAGGATGACCCCCATCATCGTGTTGCCCACCGCGACGTAGGCCGTCCGCGTGTCCCCCTCGGCCACGTCCACGACGTAGGTCTTCCGCCCCACCCGGACGCCGGAGTGCAGGAGTGTGAGCAGGAAGTACGCGCCGACGAACACGGCCGCACCGATCGCCGATCCGCCGTTGAAGCCCGGCAGTGCGACGACGACGACGAGCGCGATCGCCACGACCGAGGCCGCCGACGCGGCCCGCGCCATGAGCAGTCGACTCGACCGGTCCGCCATCCGGCCGAAGATGCGGCCTCCGATCAGCGCCGCGACCCCGGAGGCGAGGATGAACCCGCCCAGCCCGGTGAGCGCCCCGGTGCCCGCGGCGACCGACATCGACACGATGAACGGCGGACTCAGCGACGACACGAGCAACAATCCGCGGACGGTGATGAACTTCCGGAAGGTCTCGTCCTCGCGGAACAGCGCCACCGCGTCGGCGAACCACGACGTCCGCTGGTCCGCAGCGTCACCGTCCTCGGAGCCCGAGCCGTCACGTTTCGCGGCGCCACTGTCCGCGGCGTCCCCATCCCCGGCGCCCGCGTGCTTCTCCCCCGCCGGCTCGCGCACCTGCGCATAGATCGATGCCGAGAGCATCCACAGCATCGCGCCCACCGCCAGCAGGATCGCCAGCGCGGTGTGGTCGAGGTCCTCACCGCCGAGTATCCGTATCGCCAGGCCCAGCGTGATCGCCACGAAGCCCGAGGCCGACGTGGCCAGACCGATGATCTGTCCGCGCTCGCCGGACGGAATGGTTCGCCCCTGTACGTCCTTCGACGCGATCGAGCACAGGCACCGACCCAGCGAGAAACCGGCGAGGGCGACCAGGATCCCCACTCCGGCGGCGGTCCCGCTCCCGAGTGCGGCGATCACCGCCATCACCGCCACCGTCGCGGCCTGGACGAGCGCGCCGGCGGCAAAGACCCACTTGCGCCTCTCCACCCGCACCACCAGCGGGGTGAGGAAGGCCTGCGGCAGCATCGACCCGGACTCCCGGATCGGCACCAGCAGACCCACCAGCGCGGCCGGCACGCCGAGGACGTGGAACAACCACGGCAGTACGGTCGAGGCGCTCACGGTCTGGTCCCCGGAGGACTGCAGGGTGTTGGCGGCGACCAGCCTCAGTCCGTTGCGCGGCACCGCGCGGCGCACGTCCTCCGGCAGTGTCACTTCATCGGGGTCGACGCGTGTGACGAGTCGGGTGTACAGACGATCGGGGGCGCTCACGATGACCGACATTAGACCTCGGCTACGACACCGTCCGCCCGAATCCCCACCCACCCCAACAATCCGCTACTCCCCCTGGGGATCCGCTACCGCTCGAAGGGTAGCGAATCCGTAGGAGGAGTAGCGGATTCCTGAAGGGCTGCCCGTCAGCCGAGCGGCCCGCCGCAGTTGGGCCATGCGCCGGCGCCCTGGCTCGCGAGCACCTTCTCGGCGATCTCGATCTGCTGTTCCTTGGTCGCCTGGTCGGCGGTGGCGGCGTACTGGCCGCCGCCGTGGCCGGACCACGTCTGGGCGGAGAACTGGAGGCCGCCGTAGTAACCGTTGCCGGTGTTGATCTGCCAGTTGCCGCCGGACTCGCACTGGGCGACCTGGTCCCACGCGGAGACCGGGGCTGCGCCGGCGGCAGGAGTGGCCAGGCTGGCGGCTCCGGTGGCGACTCCGCCGGCGAGGAACGCACCGGCAAGGGTTCGGGCGAGATTCTTCTGCATGTGTCGTGACCTCCCTGGGGGTCTCGTGTCGTGCATCCGTTCTCGGACAGCCGCAGACACTACGACCCGGCCCGGGGTCCGGCGCAACCGAAGAGCGGGCGCGCGCGGCGTGGGAGGGGGTGGAAATGTGGACGACGACGGCTCCACCATCCACCCCCCCGCCTGTCCGTCTGAACTGGGATTTCCCGCCGGTCTCCGGCATCGGCGCACGGCTACCGCAGAGCCGGCGGCGAGCCGGTGGTGAGTTCCGGCACACCGCTCCGGACCGGGCACAAGAGTGAGGCCGAGTAGGTCGCGCAGACTGGGGCCGAGCTAGGAGTGCGGGTATACGAACCCGCGCGTGACGTCGATCCCGACCGACTCCCCGACCACAGTCGGCGTGGCCCCGCCCGGCGGTGCCGGGATCCGGAACTCCAGCTCCCCGCGACGGCAGATCACCGTGCGCTCGCTCCGCCCGTAGAGCGAGGTGAGGAACTCCGCCCCGATCCGGTCCGGCGCCGCTCCCGGGTTCGCCAGCGCGAGCCCTCCCGGCACGAGCGCCAGCGTCGCCGGGCCCTCCACGGCTCCGGCCGGTGCCACGAGCCGGTCCCCGCCCAGGCTGATCCCTCCGTCGGCGGATCGGAAACCGTCAGCGTCGACGCGCCCCGTGATCAGAGTCGCGTCGTGGAGGAACCCGGCGACGAACGCGCTGCCGGGGTGTGAATCGAGGATCTCGGGCTCGGCGCACTGCATGAGCCGACCCCGGTTGAGCACGGCCACGCGGTCGCCGATCGCAAGCGCCTCGTCCCTGTCGTGGGTCACGTGGATCATCGTCAGCCCCTGCTCCGCGGACAGGCGCCGCAGGACCAGCCGCAGGGACGCGCGGAGCGGCTCGTCGAGTGCCGAGAGCGCCTCGTCGAGAAGCAACACGCCCGGTCTGGCGACGATCGCCCGCGCCAGGGCGACGCGCTGCCGCTGACCACCCGAGAGGGTGTCCGGCCGACGGCCTGCCAGGTGTCCCAGCTCCACCGTCTCCAGCGCCTCTGCCACCCGTTCGCGACGCTGGGCAGCCGGAACCCCGGCCCGTTTGAGCGGGTACGCCACGTTGTCGCGAACGCTCATGTGCGGCCACACGGCGTGGTGCTGGAACACCATCGACAGGCCACGCTGCTCCGGAGGCAGGTTCACGCCGTCGCCGAACAGGTGCCGGTCACCGACCCGGATCGTGCCGGACGTGGGACGCTCGAACCCCGCGACCGCACGCAGGAAAGTCGACTTGCCCGATCCCGACGGGCCGACCAACGCGAGGATCGAGCCGGCGCCCGCCTCCAGATCGAGCGAGGTGAGGGCGGCGGTCTCGCCGAAGCGGACATCCACGCCGCGGGCGACGAGGTCAGGCACGGTTACTCCCGGTGTCGTTCGAGATGGGATCTGGGGCGGCATCGATCACGGGTCCACTGGAGGGGGCCCCGTCTGTCGAGGAACTGCCTCGGGGCGTGGCACGGGTCGAGGCGCGAGTCGACGCGGTAGACGCCGCAGACAACCCGGTCGACGTCCCCGCGAAGCGTGCTCCGAACAGCGCCAGGGCCAGCAGGCCCACGGCCATGAGCGCCACCGACAGGGCCGACGAGGCGTTGTAGTCCCCGGCCCGCTGGTACTGGAAGATCACCACTCCCAGTGTCTGGGTGCCCGGGGCGACGAGCAGCACCGACAGGGTCAACTCACGGACGGCGGTGAGCGCCACCATCACCATGCCGATCCCCGCCGCCGGGAGGGCCAGCCGGACGCTGGTGTCCATCCGACTGCGCAACGCTCCGGCGCCCCCGATTCGTGCGGCCTCCTCCATCGACGAGTGGATTCCCGCGAGCGGGCCCCGGACCGTCTGCACGACGATCGCGGTGAACGCGGTGACATACGCCCCGAGGATCACCCACCTGGTGTTGAACAGGCCGGTGTAGCGGCCGAGGATGAGCCATCCGGTGGCGATCACCAGTCCCGGCACGGCCTGGGGAAGCAGGACGCTCAGCAGCATCGGTTCCCTGTCCCGGTTGGCCAGGCGGGTGGTGAACAGCCCCACGAGGAGGCCGATCACGCCACAGATCAGTGCGGCACCCAGCGCCAGGAACACGGAGTTGACGATTCCGTCGACAGTGGTCGGGGCGGTGAGAGCGCGGCGGAAATTATCGAGTGTCGCGGTGTCGAGTGTGAGCGGGACACCGGGCGCCGGAAGCAGCGCCCGGACCAGCAGGCCCACGAGCGGGGCCGCGGTCACCACGACGCTGACCACCCACGCCGCAACGCCCAGCGGACGGCGGGCGCGTCCGAGTTCCTGTGGCTCGGCGACTCGACCTGTCCCGCCGAACTCCACCCCGCCCTTGGAGACCTGCCGGTCCAGTAGCGTTCCCAGCACGCCGAGCAGCAACAACACGATCCCGATCTGCGACACCGTCTGCAGGGGCGAGACCACCGACCCCGACTCGAGCATCCGGTAGACCAGGGTCGACAGGGTCTCGTACCCCGCGGGCAGACCCACGATCACGGGGATGCCGAAGTCGCCGATCCCACTGACGAACGTCAGGGTGAACGCCGCGGCCATCGCCGGTCGGATGAGCGGCATCGTCACGTCGAGGTGCGTGCGAAGTGCCGTGGACCCTGACAGTCTCGACGCCTCCTCGAACTCCGCCGGGATCCTGCGCAGCGCCGCCGTGACCACGAAATACGCCATCGGGTAGGCGTGCAGGGTCAACAAGAACACCACGCCGGGACCGCCGTAGAAATTCCACGGCGCCACGCCGAACACACGGTCCAACAGTCCGCCGTCGGTGAGCAGTCCGCTCCACGCGATGGCCCCGATGAACGGCGGGATGAACAGCGGTGTGAGCAGCAGCAGACGCAGGGCTCCTCGACCGGGCAGGTCGGTGCGGTCCAGCAGGAATGCCATGATCGTGCCGATGATCACGGCTCCGATCGCGGACAGCAGAGAGCTGACGAGACTGTTGACCGTGGCCTGCCCCAGACCTTCCTCGATGAGCTCGGGCAGGTGGTTGGCCCCCAGCCCCAGCGAGACGACCATGGCCAGGGGCACGACCATGACGCCCGCGAGGGCCGCCCACAGGGCGAGACGAAGGGTGAGGGTCACCTACCGGACGGCCTCGTTGAAGGCGGCCACCGCCGACTCCTTGGAGGCCGCGATCTCGTCCAGATCCTGGTCGAACAGGGTGATATCGGCCATGGCCGGTGCTCCCTCGGGGCTACCCGCATCGTCACGGACCGGCAGGTAGCTCTGCTCGACGGCGAGCTCCTGGCCCGTCTTCGAGACGATGAAGTCGAGGAACAGTTCGGCCGCCTCCGGGTTCGGGGCGTCGGCGAAGATCGCGCCGGGCTGGGTGATGTAGGGGACGCCTTCCTCCGGGTAGCTGACAGCGATCGGCGAGCCCTTGGCCGCGAGGTCGCGAACCAGGTAGTCGACCACGATGCCGATCGACCGGGCGCCCTCGGCCACGGCCTGCGCGACCGGTCCGTTGGACTCGGCCACCTGCGGGGAGTTGGCACCGAGCGCCTGGATCCACTCGGAGCCGAGCTCCGGCTGGAGGCTCCACGCCGCCGCGTTGAACGCCGCGGCTCCGGAGACGTCCGGGTTGGGTAGGACGATGCGGTCCTTGTATTCCGGCTCCGTCAGCGCCGCCCACGACGTCGGGGGCTCGGTGACGTCGTTGGTGTTGTAGGCGATCACGGTCGGGATCACGCGCGTACCGACGTAGTAGCCGTCCGGATCCAGCGCGAACTCCTCGAGGGCGTCGGCCTCGGCGGGCTCGTACTCTCGGAGCAGGTCCTCATCTTTGTACGCCTCGAAGGTCGGGACGTCGGCGGCCAGGAGGATGTCCGCGGCCACGGCGCCGGTGGAGCGCTCGGCCTCGATGCGGGCCTTGAGGTCACCGGTACCCGCGCGGAACACGTTGACCTCGATGCCCGGCTGCTCCTCGTTGAACGCGGCGATGATCTGGTCGATCTTGGCCTGCGGCTCGGAGGTGTACAGCGTGATCTCACCCGTGGCACCCGAGGAGCCCTCGGCCGTGGCCGACTCCGTGCTCTCGGGCTCAGCACACCCGGCCAGACCCACGGCACCGGCGGTGAGAACCGCGAGAGACGCCTGTACCGTACGACGGCCGATCGATCGAGACATCCAGAAAACTCCTCATCCTGAGAACCACATGAGCGCCCAATGATGACAGTCTCACACCACCCGCCCGGAAGATCCGGGTGAATGCGGAATGAACTCCTGCTCGACACCGGACGTCAGCCGGTCCGAAGCAGGGCGTCAGTTGGCCTAATTCCGGGCGTCAGCTGTCCGAGAGCCGGGCGTCAGCCGGCCACGGCCGCCGCGAGGTTCGCCAGCGCGTCCTCAAGCTGCTGCTGCGAGACCAGCGGGAACTTGATCTTCTCCAGGTACTTCTTGTCCGTGACCTTCGACCAGTCGTAGGTATGACGCACCAGTGTCGAGTCGGAACCCTGCGGCTCGAGCTCCCAGACCCACTCCCAGCCCGGGGGCTCGATGCCGGGACCGGGCGCTGTCCGCCAGGCCAGCAGTTTGTCCGCTGCGTAGCCCACGACGTGATTCTCGGTGCGGTATTCGCCGCCCCGGTGCGGACCTTCCATATCCATCTGGAAAGTGTCGCCGACCTGCTGGATCCGGTCGGTCTTGTGGTCGCCGCGCACGAATCCGGAGCCGTCCAGCCGGGCATGGTTCTCGGGGTTGGACAGGAACTCGAAGATCTCGGCCGCCGAGTGGTCGATCACGCGCTCGACGGTGATGGAGGTGGAATTACTCATGCCCCCACCCTGCACCCTCCGAGGCGATCTCGCATCCGGCCGAGCTCCCGTTCGCCGGCGCCGGTGCCGGCGCACGCGCCTGTGCCGGTGTTCGTGCTGATGGCGGTGCTCGTGCTGATGGCGGTGCTCGTGCTGTGGCCGGTGACGTGACGTACCCACGTGGTAAGCACGTGATATGGGAACCACGCTCGAGATCACCACGGACGACGGCACCGCGGAGGCCTACCTCACCGGGTCCGGGCCGGGAGTGTTGCTGTTCATCGACGCCATCGGACTGCGGCCACGCATCGAGGAGATGGCCGACCGGATCGCCGGCTGGGGCTACACGGTCCTGGCCCCGAATGTCTTCTACCGACTCGGCACCCGCGAAGAGCTACTGCCGCCTTTGGACCTCACCGTCCCCGAGAACCGAAAAGCCTACGGACCGGTCATCATGCCGCGTGTGCAGGGCTACACACCGGACCAGTCCAACCCGGACACCGAGCGCTGGCTGGACGTCCTGGGTGAGCACGCCACCCCGGGCCAGGTCGGCGTGACCGGCTACTGTATGGGTGCACGGCTCGCGATCCGCGCGGCGGCCCTGCGTCCCGAACTGGTCGCCGCGGCGGCCGGGTTCCACGGCGCGGCCCTGGTCGACGGTTCCGACGAGAGTCCACACCTGCTGCTTCCCCACTGCCGCGCCGAGTTCGCATTCGGGCACGCCGACGCCGACCCGGCCAACGACGCGGAGGCGATCGCCGAACTGGGCCGGGCGCTCGACGCCGCCGGGCTCACGGCGCGGAACGAGACTTATCCGGACGCGCCGCACGGGTTCAGCATGTCGGACACCGCGTCGTACCAGGAAGCCGGCGCCGAGCGGATGTTCCAGACGCTCGAGGACCTGTTCAGGCGGACGCTTCGCGGCTAGCTGTGCTGACCACGGACGCTTCGCGGCTGACCGCGTCCGGCAGGCGCGGTCACGTCGCGCTCTCGGCATGCGCCACGGCGGTCGTTCCGCTCGAATTTCCCGTCACCCGGCCGATGAGCCGAGTGCTCGCGAGGAAGGTGGCGCGCGTGTACCGCTTGGAGTACCAGGCGAACGTGGCGAACGCGTCCGGGGTGATGACGGTGCGCCGCGCCTCGATCCCCTTCACCGACCGTCTGGCGATGATCTCCGAGGTCAGGTGGGTCTTGGACAGCAACTTCCGGGCCATCTCGTCGGCCTCCGGGTCATCCCCGGACAGCGAGTCGGCGAGCCCCGACCGGAAGAACTGCGGGCAGATGACCGACGTGGTGATCCCGCGCGGGCGCAGTTCGGCGTCGAGGGTCTCGCCCAGGGCGACGGCCGCGGCCTTGGTGGCGTTGTAGGCGCTCATCGACGGCGCGTGGACGAGGCCCGCGGCGGAGGCGGTGATGACGATCCGCCCTCCCCGCGGCAGGTTGCCGGCCAGCGCGCGGCAGCCCCGGACGATGCCGAGCACGTTGATGTCGATGATGCGCTCCCAGGAGGCCATGGTCGTGGTCTCGAGTGAACCGCCGACGGCGATACCGGCGTTGTTGACGAGGATGTCGAGGGAGTCGACGACGACTGCGACGTCCGCCCAATCGGCATCTGAGGTCACGTCGAGTTTCCGGTATGACCAGATGCCCGGCAGCTCCGTGACCTCGGGTGGGGCCTCGGCATGGATATCGGTGAGGATCACCTCGTCGCCCAGCGCCAGGTACTCGTGGGCCAGCGCCAGACCCAGTCCGGAGGCGGCGCCGGTGATGAGGACCCGCCGGCCCCCGGGTCCGGCTTCCGGGATCTTCTCGCCCAGGACGGTGCGTAGGGTTTCGGACACGCTCATCGGCTCAGGCCCACCTTGTCGTCGTCGTTGTCGTTCGCTCTCTCCACCCCGCGGTCAGTCCCCACCCCGCGGTTTTTCTCCGCCTGGTGGTCGCGGTCCCCGGCCAGGCGCGCGCCGGACAGCTCCACGTCCGGCCCGAACGCCATCCCGCGGCTCTGGTCGCCGAACGCCAGCTCCGGGATCTCCACCAGGTAGTTCTGCACGTAGCGCCACGGACGCTCGTCGCCCTGCTTGGGGAAACGGTGGCCGTCGCGCTTGATGTAGCCGGCGTCGAACTCGAGCAGGAGACGGTTCGCGGGCGCGTCCGGCAGCACTGGGGCGTAGACCTCGTCGCCGCGCTTCCACAGCTTGACCATGTAGCGCGAGACCATGTCCGCACGCAGCGTCCACGAGGAGTTGATGTAGCCCACGGTGAAGCTGAAGTTGGGCACGCCGGCGAGCATCATGCCGCGGTAGGTGGCCTGCGCGGGGATGTCCAGCGGTCGGCCGTCGATGCTCAGCGTGCCGCCGCCGAACGCCAGCAGGCGCAGGCCGGTGGCCGAGACGATCACGTCGGCGGGGATCTCGACGCCTGTAGTGAGGCGGATGCCGGTCGGCGTGAAGGTCTCGATGTTTCCGGTCACCACACGGGCGCCGCGCTGCAGGGAGCGGAAGATGTCGCCGTCGGGGGCCTTGCAGACGCGCTGGTCCCACGGCCGGTAGCTCGGTGTGAAGTGCTCGTCGATCATCTCGTCCGGGATGAAGCGGCGCTGCATCGCACGCAGGGCGGCCTTGAACAGCCACGGCGCCCGCTGCGCGATCACGTACTGCGACATGTCCCGCGCGCCGTGGTTGAGGCGGGCGACCCTGTACGCGGCCGATCCGGGGAGCACCCGCTTCCAGAACGCGCTGATTCGGTCCTTGGTGGGCAGCGGACCGATGTAACTGGGAGTGCGCTGCAGCATCGTCACCTCGGCGCTGAGTTCCTCCAGCGCGGGCAGCAGCGTCACGGCCGTGGCACCCGAGCCGATCACGACGATCCTCTTGCCCGCACATTCCAGGTCGTCGGGCCACTGCTGCGGGTGGATGATCCGCCCTGCGAAATCGGCCTCGCCCGGGAACTCGGGGCGGTAGCCCTCGGCGTGGGAGTAGTAGCCCGAGCCGTAGTGGACGCGGCGGGACCAGACGATCCGCTCGGTGGGGCCGGACCGCTCCCCGGCGGCGCCCGTCTCGCCCTCGCCACCACCGGTCACGCACGTGATCCGATACAGCTGACGCGCGCTTTCCCAGTTCGAGTCGGCGACCCACGACCGCAGGCGCAGGCGGTCCAGCGCGCCGGCCGACCGGGCGGCCTCGCGGATGTACTCCTTGATGTCCGCGCCCCCGCCGAGCGTGGAGCCGTGCGGCCAAGGGCGGAACGGGAAGCCGAAGGTCGCCATGTCCGAGTCCGAGCGGATGCCGGGGTAGCGGAAGGTGTGCCACGTGCCGCCCAGGTCGTCGGCGCTGTCGTGGACCTCCCAGTTCCAGTGTGGGAAGGCCTGGTTGACGTGGTGCGCGAGGTCGATCCCGGAGATGCCGGCGCCCACGATCAGCAGGTCGAGCGGGTTCTCGGGACTCGAGCCCGGCCACTCCTGCTTGTCATCTGAGGTGCTCATGTCAAGTACCGTAGCCGCCCGCCGCCGCCGAGACTTTCCCGAACGCGCCAAGAAGTTGAGATTTCGCGCCAACGGGCGCAGTGTGACGGCATGGCGTACATCCGATCGGCCGGCCTGCGCGGCGTCCGGCAGGTGGTCACCGGGCTGGGCGGCGACCCCAATGACCTGGCACGACGCTGCGGACTGCCCGCACAGGCACTGGACAGCGACGAGATCCTGGTCGAGGACCTGTCGATCGCCCTGCTCCTGGAGACGGCCGCCGCCGAGCTCGACTGCCCGGACCTGGGCCTACGGGTGGCACAGCTGCAAGACCTGGACATGCTCGGGCCGGTCGCGGTGGCGGTGAAGAACGCGCGCAGCACCACCCAGGCGCTCGAGATGACCTCCAAGTACCTGTTCTTCCACTCGCGCTCGATCGAGATCACGGTGGTCCCCGACCCCAGGGGCGACGACGACGTGCTGGGGGTGCGCTTCGGCTACCGGGACCCGGACCAGGTGATCCCTCCACAGTCCGTCGACCTGGTGCTGTTGTTCCTGCACCGCGCCATGCAGAGCGTGCTGGGGCACGACTACGGGCTGCTCACGGTGGAACTGCCGAACGAGCTCAATGTCCCCGCCGAGCAGTACGAGGCCCTGTTCGGCGCCCCGGTGACCGGGGAGTCGCCGGACGCGGTGTTGCGCGTGCCGTCCGCGCTGCTCGGGCAGCCGATCACCGGCGGTGACCAGACACTGCAGCAGCTCGCGCTGCGCTACCTGGACCAGCACGTCCCGGCCGATCAGCACGGGCCGACCGACCAGGGATCCACCGCGGGCCCTCCCGGCTTCCTCGACCACACCCGGGCCGCCCTGCAGCAGGCGCTGGAGACCGGCACCTCGTCGCTGGCCGCCGTGGCGGGGATGCTCGCGGTCTCGCCCCGCACCCTGCAGCGCGAGCTCGCCCACGAGGGCACGACGTTCTCCGCGCTCCGCGACGAGGTCCGCCGCGAGACGGCGCTACGCCTGCTCACCACCACCCGGATCCCGCTGTACCAGATCGCCTCCGCCGTCGACCTGGGCGACGCCACCACGTTCAGCCAGTACGCACGACGCTGGTGGGGGACGTCGGCCCGCCAGGTGCGACAGCGCGGCGCACCCGCGGTGTAAGTGGGACAATGGGCGCCATGAACGCGTCCCCGTCGTCTGATCCGCTGTCCCTCCTCGGCATGGGGATGCCGGAGGACGACGCGGACACGGCGGACGACCCGGTCCGCGAGCAGATCCTCGACGCGGCGATCGCGCAGTTCTCCAGCGTCGGGATCGCCCGGTCCACGATGGGCGACATCACAAGGAGGGCCGGCCTGGCGCGGATGACGCTGTACCGACGGTTCTCCACCAAGCAGGAGTTGGTCGAGGCCGCACTCATGCGGGAGGCCGCCTGGTTCCTGGAGGAGTTGCAGCGGGAGGTCGACACCCACGCCGCGCTCGAGGTCAAGCTCACCGAGGGGTTCGCGTTCGCGATCTCCCGGCTGCGGGACCACGGCCTGCTCAACCGGCTCCTGGAGACCGAGGCGGAGTCGACCGTCCCCCACTTCACTGTGCAGGGCGCGCCGCTGATCACGGCGGCGGCCCACTTCCTCGCCGACCTGGTCTCGCGCAGCGTCCACGACTCGCGGAGCCACGAGGAGATCCTGGTGGTCTCCGAGGTGGTGGTGCGCCTGGTGGTCTCGTTCGTCCTCAGCCCGTCACTGATCATCGACCTGGACGACCAGGACACGGTCAAGTCTTTCGCGCGGAATCAGCTCGGCCCGCTGCTGGGCCCGTCGGAGTTCCCCCGCGACGCCTGACCACCGTCTGACACACGGCCCGCACCCGGGCCGACACCTCGCTTCCCACGGCCTGACTTTCCACGGCCTCACCAGGGCCGCACCGGAAACCGGCGTCCCCACCGTTGACACGTGACCCCATTCCGTCTAGCGTCAGTGACAAATAGATGGAGATTGTCACTCTGTCTCCACTTCGGATCGTCGGAACCACCGACCGGCCTTCGGGCCGGTGACCGGAAAGGTTGATCATGACCGCTGTCGCACCTCGCCCGTCGGCCACCACCGAGGAATACGAGGCCACCCTCCGCCGCCTGTCGGAGGCCTCGGTCCACCGCCGCTTCGACCCGTTCGTCGACATCAGCTGGGATCACCCGGATTTCCAGGTGGACCGCACCGACCCGCGCTGGATCCTGCCCGCGGGCATCGACCCGCTCGGCGGCCACCCCTGGTACAAGGCACAGCCGATCGAGAAGCAGATCGAGATCGGCCTGTGGCGCCAGGCCAACATCATGAAGGTCGGCCTGCAGTTCGAGAACATCCTCATCCGCGGGATCATGCAGTACGTCTTCAAGGCCGAGAACGGCTCGGCGGAGTTCCGGTACCTCACCCATGAGGCCACCGAGGAGTGCAATCACACCCAGATGTTCCAGCAGGGTGTCAACGTGATCGGCGCCGATGTGCCCGGCATGCCCCGGTGGCTGCGCGCGATCTCCCCGATCATCCCCATGGCGGCCGGCCCGCTCCCCGTGGCGTTCTTCATCGGCGTCCTGGCCGGCGAGGAACCGATCGACCACACGCAGAAGCAGGTCCTGCGCAATTCGGACAACCTCCCGCCGGTGCTCTCGCGGATCATGGAGATCCACGTCGCCGAGGAGGCCCGCCACATCTCCTTCGCCCACACCTACGTGGCCCGCAACGCCCCGCGCCTGTCCAAGCGGAGCAGGTTCATGACCTCGCTGCTGTTCCCGGTGATCATGCGCCTGCTGTGCGACGCGATCCTCAAGCCCACCACGGAGTTCCGCGATGCGTTCGACATCCCGGACGAGGTGGTCAAGGAGCTGTACTGGGACAGTCCCGAGTCGCGCCGCTTCCTGTCCGACCTGTTCAGCGACGTCCGGATGCTCGCCGAGGAGTCGGGGCTGATGAACCGCACCTCGCGCAGGGTGTGGAAGGCACTGAAGATCGACGGCCGCCCGTCCCGTTTCCGCGGCGAGCCGCCCGTGGCGTTCCGCGAGACCGTCGACGCTGCAGCCGACACGCCCGTCGACGCGTCTGCCGCATAGGAGCCGACAGTGCCCCACGTCGTCACGCAGGCCTGCTGCGCGGACGCGAGTTGCGTCCACGCCTGCCCGGTCAACTGCATCCACCCCACGCCCGACGAGCCGGACTTCGGCACGGCCGACATGCTCTACATCGACCCGGTCTCGTGTGTCGACTGCGGTGCGTGCGTGGGGGCCTGCCCGGTCGGGGCGATCGTCCCGCACACGGCGTTGGAGCCGCACCAGGAAGATTTTCTGCGGATCAACTCCGAGCTTACCGGTGACACGCGCCCTCCGCGGCCGCAGGCCACGGTGCCCACCCTGGTCCGGCTCGGTCCCACCCGCACCACGCTGCGGGTGGCCGTGGTGGGGGCCGGACCCGCGGCGCTGTACGCGGCCGACGCCCTGCTTCGGCAGGACGGCGTCCAGGTCACGGTGTTCGACCGGCTGCCCGTGCCGCACGGGCTCGCGCGTCACGGCGTGGCACCCGATCACACCGACACCCGCGCGGTGGCGGACCTGTTCACGGCGATCGAGAACGAACCCGGCTTCGACTACCGGCTCGGAGTCGACGTGGGTCGGGACGTCACCGCCGCCGAGCTCGCCGACCACCACCACGCCGTCATCTACGCCACCGGCGCCGGGACGGACAAGCCGCTAAACATCCCGGGCGTCGACCTGCCGGGGAGCACGTCCGCTACGGAGGTAGTGGCCTGGTACAACGGCCACCCGGACCACTCAGGCGCCCACGTGCCGCTCGATCACGAGCGGGCGGTGATCGTGGGCAACGGCAACGTAGCCCTGGACGTCGCGCGGATCCTCGCCACCAACCCCGAGCGCCTCGCGGGGACCGAGATCGCCCCGCACGCCCTGGCGGCGCTGCGCACCAGCGCTGTCCGCGAGGTGGTGGTGCTGGGCCGCCGCGGTCCGCTGCATGCCGCGTTCACGTTGCCGGAGCTGGTGGGTCTCGCCGCGCGTGAGGACATCGACCTGCGAGTGGACGCACGCGACGGCATCGATGTCGACGCCGCGACCGACACCCAGACCCGGCTCAAGCTCGAGTACCTAGCCGAGCTCGCCGCGCGCCTGCCCGCCGCGCCGGGCGATCGCCGCCGGATCGTGTTGCGCTTCCAGACCTCCCCCGTGGAGGTCGTGGGCGCCGACCGAGCGGAGGGCCTGCGGGTGGTGCGCACCGATCTCGAGGTCGACGACGACACCGGCACCGCCCGCGCCGTCCCGGTTCCCGGCTCCGAAGAGGTCATCGCGGCCGGGCTCATCCTGGGTTCGGTCGGCTACCGTGGCGTTCCTGTGCCGGGAGTGCCGTTCGATCCGGCCTCCGCGACGATCCCCAGCTCGCAGGGCCGCGTGCTCGACGAGCCCGGCGGCAGCGAGGTGCCGGGCCAGTATGTGGTGGGCTGGATCAAGCGCGGACCGCGCGGGTTCATCGGCTCCAACAAGACGTGTGCGGCGGAGACCGTCAACGCCCTGTTGGCCGACGCCAACTCGGGGACGCTGCCGTCGCCGCGGCCCGCGTCCGCGTTCGACGCGCTGCTACGCGGTCGCCGCCCCGGTCTCATCGACGGTGCCGCATGGCGCCGCGCCCGCCCCCGCACGGAGGCCGCTGCCGCTGTCTAGTGGGCCCCGGTTTCCGGCGCCTGATCGGCGGCTCCCGGTCGACCGACCGCCGCGCAGACCCGGGGCCGGCCGAGTCCCGCGGACATCCAGTCGACCAGGTCCGCGACGTACTCGCGGTGCGGTGGGAACGAGTCGGGGGCGGCTTCCGCTCGGGCGGCGAGGTCGGAGGTGACGACGACGACGAGTTGCCGCACCCGGTGCCGTGCCATCTCCGTGCCGCACCGTCGCGCCGTCTCGCTGACCAGTACCTCGAGCTGATCCTGGAGCACGGTGCCGCCGACCGGCCCGGCGGTGATGGTGCGACCGACCTCGGTCAGCGGCCCCACCTGGGCGATCACCCGGAGTGTGCAGCGTCCTTCTTCGTCGAGGAGCAGATCCGCCAGAGGCGCCACCACGGCGCGTACAGCCTCCGGCAGATCGGGCGGGTCCGTGCGCCAGCGCGCCTGGTCGGCCCGGCGCTCGCCCTCCATCCGCGCCACGCCGTCGGCAAGGATCTGCGCGAGCAGCCCGCTGCGGGAACCGAAGTGATAGTTGATCGCCGAGTCGTTTCCCTGCCCGGCGTCGGCGACGATGTCCCGGATTCGGGCCGACTGCCAGCCCTCGTTCGCGAATCGGCGCAGTCCGGCCAGGTAAAGGGCCCGGCGAGTGTCGGAGGAGGTTCGCGGCATGGGCCGAGTCTAGACAGGTGTGGCCCGACCCCTTCCCGCGGATTAACAGTAGGTGTTAAATG
>NZ_BRVN01000019.1 GCF_026011735.1 Dietzia sp. NCCP-2495
GGGCACGAGCACGAGCGACCCCTACGGCACAAGCACCGGCACCGGCACGGGCACGGGCACAGGCACGGGCGACGGACCCCACATCAACCCCGACAGCGCCATCGAACTCTCCGTCCACACCGCCCTCCAGAACCACCTCAACCCACCACCCTTCTGACACACACAACGCAGAGGTGAGCGACGCGGCGACGCGTACGCGGTCAGGTGTCTGATGTGTCGGCAGCCCAGGTCGAGGGACCCGGCACCTGTGAGGCCAGCGAAAGTCTGACGGCGAGGGCGGCGAAGGTCTCCCTCAACTCATCCGGCGACTCGACGACGAATGGGCCGGGAAGTCGGGCCAGGTACCAGGCGAGAACCTCCAGGTCGTCCGCTCCTGTGTCCAGCCTGCATGCGGGGCCATCTGGGTGACTGGCGTCCCGGACGGGCATCACGGTGCCGTAGGCGGGAGGGAAACGCTCGGACACCTTCTCCGCGCGTGCATGGACCACGACTCTGGCCTGATATCTGTACGGCGCCAGCGTGACCGACTGCTGCACGTGCAATGCAGGATCGGGGACGTCCGACCGAGGAGTGAAGCGCCACCGAGAACGGTGGACGTCGCCCATGCGGTCCAATCGGAACGTTCGCCAGTCCTGTCGGTCGAGGTCGTATGCCAGCAGATACCAACGACGGCCCAGCACCACGATCCGATACGGCTCGACCCGGCGCTCACTGTCCCTGCCGGCCCGGTCCCGATACTCCAGACGCACCTGCTCCGTCCCGCGCACAGCATGGCCCAAGTCGATGAGCAACTCCGGCTTGACCGGGGTATCCGCTCCGGGCACCGTGACCATCGACTCGGTGACATCCGCGACCCGCTCACGCAGTCTGCCCGGCATCACCTGGTCTAGCTTGGTCAACGCCCCCAACGCGTGCTCACCAACCCCCGCCACCGCGCCCCCGGCAGCCAGGCGGAGGGCGATGGCCACGGCGACGGCCTCGCGGTCGTCGAGCAAGAGCGGCGGCAGCCTTCGGCCCGAGCCCAACCGGTACCCGCCGCCGGCACCGCGCTCGGACTCGACCGGATAACCGAGATCACGCAGCCTGTCGACGTCCCGTCGCACGGATCGAATCGTCACACCCAGCTCGTCGACCAACTCGGAACCGGTCCACACGGATCGTCTCTGGAGCAGGTCCAGAAGGGTCAACACTCGCTGCGTCGTAGGCGTCCGGTCCGTCGCTGGTGTCCGGTTTGTGGTCATGCTCAGGAGTCTTCCACGCACAGAGGACAGTAACTGTCCGGTTTACGTGTGATGCTTCTGCTTGACCGCAAAGCCACACATCACGAGACGCTCGATCAGCCCGGGAGGATCCGATGAACACCAACCTCACGATCGACTGGACGACTCAGCTCGTCGACCAACTCGAACGCCACTGGACCGACCAACTCCGCCCCCGCCTGGACGGGATGACCGACGATGAGTACCACTTCTCCCCTGCGCCCGATGAGCGGACGTGGGGCGTGCGCCCCCGGGGCACCGGCCTCGCTGCGGTCCAGGGAGGATCCGGCGACTTCACGATCGAGTTCGCATTTCCTGAGCCCGATCCGGCCCCGTTGACGACGATCGCGTGGCGCATCGGTCACGTCGTCGTCGGCGTCCTCGGGGCACGCTGGCACTCCCACTTCGGGGGACCACCGCACGACTACATGACCCACGACTACGCCGGCGATGCCGCCGGCGGTCTGGCCCAACTCGACACCGTCTACGCCGGCTGGATGGACGGGTTACGGGGCCTGGACGCCGAAGCACTCGCCGCACCCGTCGGCCCCGACGAAGGACCGTGGGCCGACGCGCCCATGGCGATGCTCGTGCTCCACATCAACCGGGAGGTCATCCACCACGGAGCCGAGATGTGCCTGCTACGCGACCTCTACGCCACGACCCACTGACCACGTCGGCGCGTCAGTTCGCCGGCGCCTCGCCCCGTCGACGAACCGTCCCGGCGACACGTCGGCAGGCCGCGAACTTCACGCTCGAACACCCCACCACGCCCACATCAGCACCACCGACACCAAGGAGTAGTCATGCCACTATTCGCAGCAACGACGACCACCGAGCTCGACAGCCTCATCGAATGGGTCGATGTCACGCTCACCAACGCACGATCAATCGTCTCCGGGCTCACCGGCGACCAACTCCGAGCCCGCCCGATCGGGACGAGCGAGCTCACACTCGGATGGCTGATCCTGCACATCGGTGAGGTGGCCGAGACCTGGATCGCGCGCGCCGCCGCCGGGCCCGGACCGCTCGAGACCGGCCGGACGCTCCTCGAGTCCTTCGAGCACGCGGCCACCGTCAACGAGGTCGCGCCTGACGCGACCGCCGAGGACATCCTCGCCGAGTTCGACCGACGACATGCTGCGGCGCTCGAGCATCTTCGACGCGTCGACCTCGACGTGGCCGTGCCCGTTCCGGCTGAGATGCCGTGGTTCCCGCCGGACCTCCCGGCGTTCAACGGACGCTGGGCAGTGCTGCACGCCGTCAACGAGATCGGGCGGCACAGCGGACATGCCGACATCTTGCGGGAAGCGATCGACGGCAGCACGATGTACGAGCTCATCGCCAGCGACCAGGGTATCGACATGTCCTACATCGGCACGTGGTTCGCCGAGCACCCCGAGGTCCCGGCGCCGCAATGGTGAGGAGTTCTGCGGGGGCTCGGGACCAGCGACGGTGAGGGTCGGGGGTCGGTGAGGTCCGAGAGCCTGTGAGAGCTGATCCGCTTTGTGATCTCCGACGGGCTACTCGTTCCACCCGGCGAAGGTCTCGAACTGCTCGCCGATCATGCGCGCCAGGACGCCGGGCTCGGGAACGAGTCCGGCATCGGTGGCGATACCCACGGAGACCTGGCCGTTGTAGCTGTAGATGCAGACGCCCAGGGACTGGTCACCTGTCATCGGCACCCACCCCAGCAGACCGCCGACAGGAACACCGCCGAACGTCACCGGCCCCGACGGACCCGGAACCGAGGTCAGCTGCCCGATCGACTTGTTGGCCACCACATCGACGAGTGAATTGGTGAGGCCGCTCGGAACCGCTGCCGAGCCGACGATGGCCGCGTAGGTGGCGTGCGGCTCGAACGAGTACTGCACTCTGGTCATGGACGACGTGATCTCGTTGATCAACTGCTGCGAGTCGTCGACCCCGAGAGGCAGCCGGAGCAGGATGAGCGTGATGTGGTTGCCCAACTCCGCGGGAGCGCCCTCGCCGACCGGGGCCACCGACATCGGGATCATGAGGTTGATGGCCGCAAGGGGCTTGTCGCCCTGTGTCCTGAGGTACTCGGTGAGGGCACGTGACACCGCTGCGGTCATCACGATGGTCACGGTGGAATCGTGTGCCTTGGCGACCCGCTTGACGCCGGCCAGGTCGACACCAGAGATCCACGACACCCGCTTCTCGGCTCCCGGACGCCCACTCCACGAGCGGCGCGGCGTCCTGGGTTCCCACAGCAACCGGAAGAGAGCTCGGTAGGTATTGGCCGTCTTGTTGGTGGGGCCCACGATCGAGGTGAGCGACTCGACGACCCGCGTGGGCACCCGGGTGACCTGGAAGCCCGGGGCAGCAACGTCCTTGACGAGCTTGGTGAGCGTCAGCGGGAACACTGCGGCAGCTCCACCGAGCCCCGTGGCGATTCCCAGCGAATCCTTCACGAGACCTGCGCCGGCCTCGGTCGCGGTCCGCAGGAGACCTCCGCGTGGGGCGAGATCCCGTCCGACCTTCGGAGGCAACGCATCGTCATCGATCTCGCACAGGCTGAGCAGGAGTTGGGTGAGACGGACACCGTCGACGAGTCCGTGTTGGACGCGGAAGAGGACGAGGGCACCTTCCTGCCCGTCCGGGCCGTCGTGTCCGTGGTAGTTCTCGATGTACTCGATGCTCCACATCGGCCGCCCTGCAGGCAGCGGGACACTGATGCGCTCCGAGATGAGCTTCTCCGCCTCGTCACGCCCTCCGTCACCGGGAAGCGTGGAGCGGGAGAAATGGGCATCAAAGTCGAACTCCGGGAAATCCACCCAGTACCACCGGCGGCCACGCCGCTCGGAGACACGACGGAACACCGGATACGGATCGACGATCTTCTTCGCGATCACCGTCGTGATGGCATCCCAGTCGGGAATCTCTTCGAACCACATCAACGAGTTGATGTACATCAGGTTGTCCGGAGTATCCATCTGCAGCCAGAGCTGATCCCGGAACGGAATCTTCACGCTCGCCTTCTCCGCCATCCCCGGCCCCCTCTTGCGGTTCGCGTCACGCATAGTCGTACTCGACCCACTGCACCCCGAGCGTAAACAAGCAATGACGACCACCACATCGCCACCGTGGGATCCGCGGCAGAATGTCTCCATGCGCATCGTCCACTCGCCGGAGAACCCGCCGTCCAAGGGAATCTACGCGTTGCTCACCGCGTCGATCGCGCCGCGCCCGATCGCGTGGATCTCCTCGCTCTCCGCGGACGGCACCCCCAACCTGGCGCCGTACTCGTTCTTCACCATCGCCTGCACGGATCCGGCGATCCTCTCGATCACGTCGGTCGGCCACAAGGACACCTTGAGCAACGTCGAGGCCACGGGCGAGTTCGTCGTCAATATCGGCACCGAATCACTCATGGAGGTCATGAACGCCACCTCCGCGCCGTTCGAACCCGAAGTGGACGAGTTCGCGAAGGTCGGCCTCACCGCCGCGCCCTCGGACGTGGTGTCAGCGCCCAGGGTCGCCGAAGCGCCGATCGCATTCGAGTGCGTGCGCCACGACGTCATCGACCTGGGCACCAGCGCGATGATGCTCGGCCGCGTGGTGAGTGTCTCGGTCGAGGACGAGGTGCTCGCCGAGGACGGCCTGCCCGACTTCGGCTCACTGCTGCCGCCCTCCCGCCTGGGCCGTCACGAGTGGGGATACGCCCCGCGGACCCGCGAACTCCCGCGGCCGCTGAAGTAGGCCGAGCCGGCCGGACCCGAGCGGCGGGGTCAACACGCCGGGGCACCCGAGCTGAGGGGTCCCGAGCTGCGGGGTCCCGAGCAGCGAGATCAGATCAGCGGGGTCAGAGCAGCGCGAAGCAGCGACGGATCCGCTCCGTCCACCAGTCTCTGCGGTCACCGTCGGCACGGAGCGAGCCCACTCTGGCCGGATCCGGACACACCGGCCCCACCGGGAGATGTCCGTCTACCAGAGCGAGAGTGCCCGGATTCACGACGTCCTCGACGAAGAACCCGCCTGTGCCCAGTCCTGCGGCGGGGATGGTGTCGTCGTCGTCAGGACTAGCACCGCCATGACCAGCACCTCGGCCGGGCAGAGCGGCGGCCGCCGCGATGCCCGCCGCGACCCCGACCGCCGAGTCCAGCGCACTCGAGACCGTGACCGGCACGCCGAGCCGGGCGGCCACCGACACGAGGCGCCGCGGCCCACCCAGGGGCGCGGCCTTGACCACCGCACGGTCCGCACCGCCGGCCCGCACGACGCGGAACGGGTCGTCGGCGCGACGGATGGACTCGTCCGCGGCCACGTCCACTCGGACGCCATCGGAGGCCAAGCGCGCGCGCAGCTCGACCAACTCGTCCACCGTCGCGCACGGCTGCTCCACGTACTCCAGCCCCGGCCCGTCCAACGACACCGGTCCCGTGCCGGGCGTCCTCGAACAGTCGGCCGCCCGGACCGCCTGGTCCAACACCCGCACCGCGTGCGCGGCCTCGTCGACCGACCACGCGCCGTTGGCGTCCACGCGCACCCGGGCACCCGGTCGGGACTGGAGGACGGCGGCGACGCGGGCGACGTCATCGGCTAGATCCTCCCCCGCCTCCGCCACCTTGACCTTCACCGTCGTGCAGCCCGGGAACCGCTCGAGGATCCCCTCGACCTCCCCCGAGGAGACCGCCGGGACCGTCGCGTTGACCGGCACGCGCGTGCGCACCGCGGGCGGCGGGCCCTGCCAGGCCATCTCGATCGCCGACGCCAGCCAGGCCGCGGCCTCGGCGTCCGGATACTCGGGGAACGCACCGAACTCGCCCCACCCGACCGGACCGTCGACCAGCACCACCTCACGCTCGGTGATCCCGCGGAACCGGACCCGCATGGGCAGCGTCACCACGTGGACACGGTCGAGCAGATCGTCGATCGACTCGGGACCCGGAACGGATGTCATATGACCACGCTAACGTCGAACCCATGACAGAGCAGAGCAACACCGGGCAGGGCACCACCGAGGACGCAGCGCAGGACGCCGGCAACCCGTTCGATCCGTCGCAGTGGCGGGAGATCGAGGGCTTCCGAAACGGCGTCGACCTCACGGACCTCACGTACCACCGCCACGTGGGTGATGGCCGCGCCAACGGGATCGTGCGCATCGCCTTCGACCGGCCCGAGGTGCGCAACGCGTTCCGCCCGCACACCGTGGACGAGCTGTACCGGGTGCTCGACCACGCCCGTCGCACGCCCGACGTGGGCACGGTCCTGTTCACCGGGAACGGCCCCAGCCCACGCGACGGCGGCTGGGCGTTCTGCTCCGGCGGCGACCAGCGGATCCGCGGCCGCTCCGGCTACCAGTACTCGACCGAGCACGACTCGGACGTTGAGGCCGCGACCGCCGACAAGGTGGACGAGGCACGTGTGAAGGCCGAGGGCGGGCGCCTGCACATCCTCGAGGTGCAGCGGCTCATCCGCACCATGCCCAAGGTCGTGATCTGCCTCGTCAACGGGTGGGCCGCGGGAGGCGGGCACTCCCTGCACTCTGTCTGCGACCTCACGTTGGCCTCGCGCGAGCACGCCCGGTTCAAGCAGACCGACGCCGACGTGGGCTCGTTCGACGCCGGCTACGGCAGTGCCTACCTGGCGAAGCAGGTCGGCCAGAAGTTCGCGCGCGAGATCTTCTTCCTCGGCGAGGCCTACACCGCCGAGGAGATGTTCCACATGGGCGCGGTCAACCGGGTGATCGACCACGCCGAGCTGGAGAACACCGCCATCGAGTGGGCACGCAAGATCAACGGCAAGTCCCCCACCGCGCAGCGCATGCTCAAGTTCGCATTCAACCTCACCGACGACGGCCTGATGGGCCAGCAGGTCTTCGCCGGCGAGGCCACCCGACTGGCGTACATGACCGACGAGGCCGTCGAAGGTCGCGATGCGTTCCTCGAGAAGCGCGAGCCGAACTGGGACGACTTCCCGTACTACTACTGAGCCAGACTCGTACAGAGCCCAACCCGGAATCCGCTACCCTCCCGCCACATCCGCTACCCCTACAGCGGTAGCGGATCTCGAGCGGGAGTAGCGGATTTCGCAGAGAGGGAGAGAGGGAGAAGGCTGTGCCCACTTCCCGCGAACTACGCAGTCTGCCGGTGCCTGGGGGGGCCGCGGTAGCCGAATTGTTCCCCGCGTTGGAGGAGATGCTCGCCGACCGTGGCCCGGCGCTGCTGCCGGTCCCGGCCAACGACCCGGCGCGCACCCGCCTGCTCGTCGACAGCCAGCGCCCGGGCGAGCCGATCGATGACCGCGCCGCGCTCGTGGTGAGCACCTCGGGGTCCACGGGGACGCCGAAAGGCGCCATGCTGACGGCGGACGCGCTGGGGGCGTCGGCTGCGGCGACGGACCTGTTCCTCGGCGGGCCCGGCCGCTGGCTGCTCGCGCTGCCCGCCCACCACATCGCGGGCCTGCAGGTGATGCTGCGGTCCCTTCGCGCCGGGTACGCACCGACCGTGATGGACGTGACCAGCGGATTCGACCCCGCCGCGCTGCCGAGCGCCGTGGAGTCCGCGCTGGCCGGGGCGCCGCGCGTGTACACCTCACTCGTTCCCGGCCAGCTCGCGAAGGTCCTCGACGAAGGGTCACCGGAGGCCGTTGAGGCGCTGACGCGGGTGGAGGCGATCCTGCTCGGCGGGGCCGCGACCGCGCCCGGACTCCTCGCGCGCGCGTCTGACGCCGGACTCCGCGTCGTGCGCACGTACGGGATGAGCGAGACCGCGGGCGGGTGTGTGTACGACGGCCTCCCGCTCGAGGGGGTCGAGGTCCGGATCGAGAGTGACGGCGGCGGGGTTGACGGAGACAGAGCCGACGATCACCCGACCGGCCGCGTCTGGCTGCGTGGCCCCCAGGTCGCCCTCGGCTACCGGAACGCGCCCGCCCACCCGGCATTCGCGCGACCCGGCTGGTTCCGCACCGACGACGCCGGTCGGATCGGGCCCGACGGACGACTCCGCATCCTGGGCAGGCTCGACGAGGCGATCAGCGTCGGTGGTCTGACGCTCCTGCCGCAGACCGTGGAGGACGCACTCCGGGGGCATCCTGCGGTGGTCGACGTCGTCGTCGTCGGGATCACTGATGCCCGGCTGGGCGCCCGGCCAGTCGCCGCGGTGACCCTCCGCTCCCCCGCCACTGCGGAGGACCTGCGCGCCCACGTCCGCGCCGAGCTCGGCGCGCACTCCTCCCCCGCCCGCGTGGCGGTCCTGACAGAACTCCCGACCCTGCCCGGCGGCAAAGTGGACCGTCGCTCCGTCGCCCGGGCCTTCGCCGATGGGACAATCGACCAATGACCCGCCAGACCGCCCCGTCCACAGACCTCCCCGCCGAGCACGGCCGCGCCACGCTGGCCCAGTGGTTGGAGGGCGCCCGACCGCGGACCTGGCCCAATGCGTTCGCGCCGGTCCTGGTCGGCTCCGCCGCTGCGCACCTGGCCGGCGGATTCGCGTGGTGGCAGGCGCTGTTGGCGTTGGTGGTGGCGTGGTCGTTCATCGTGGGCGTGAATTACGCAAACGACTACTCCGACGGCATCCGCGGCACGGACGACGACCGCGTGGGGCCGCTGCGACTGGTCGGCTCGGGGCTCGCCCGGCCGGCCACCGTGAAGCGCGTGGCGTTCGCCTTCCTCGGACTGGGCGGTCTCGCCGGGCTGGTCCTCAGTGCCACGTCGGCGCCGTGGCTGATCCTCGTGGGGTTGGTCTGCATCGCCGCCGCCTGGTTCTACACCGGCGGGTCGCGGCCGTACGGCTACCGCGGTCTCGGAGAGGTGGCGGTGTTCGTGTTCTTCGGGCTGGTCGCCGTGCTCGGGACCCAGTTCACCCAGCTGCAGGGCTCAGGGGCCGGGACCATCACCTGGTACGCGGTGGTGGCGGCCGTGGCCGTGGGCAGCTTCTCCTGTGCGGTGAACCTGACCAACAACCTGCGCGATATCCCCTCGGACACCGAGGCCGGAAAGATCACGCTCGCGGTGCGACTCGGCGATCCGGGCACACGCGGGTTGCACGCGCTGCTGGAGATCTTCCTGCCGCTGATCGCGACCCTCGCCCTGATCCCGGCGACCCCGTGGGCGCTGCTGGGACTCCTCGCGATGCCGCTCGCGTGGAAGGCGAACGGCCCTGTCCGGGCGCGCGCCACCGGCGCCGATCTCATCCCGGCGCTCGGGATGGCGGGGCTCGCGATGCTCGCGTGGAGCGTGCTCGTCAGCGTCGGATTCGTGATCTCGACGCTGTAGTCGCCACAGCCCAGACCAGCCTAGTCCTGCTCAGTCCTGCCCAGTCCTGCTCAGCCCTACTCAACCCGGCTCGTGTAGCTGCTCCTGCGGCGACGCCGGGACCTCCACGACCAGGGGCGGCACCTCCGGCACCTCGGGCGACTCGGTTTTACCCGCCACGTACCCGGCCCCGCACATCGCCACGAGCACGATGGCGGATACGACGACCGAGCGTGAGAAGTGCACGGGGACCTTTCGACGAGCGACGGCGGGCGGTGACGCGACCCCCCCTACGCTAACCCCACCAGCACGACACCCCGGCGGTCACCTCAGATGTAGAGGTGACCGCCGGGGTTCACGTGGTCACCGACGGCCTACCCGGCCGCCGGGAGTTCCGGTGGGATCAGCCGCGACCGTTGGCGACCGTCGGTCCGGGGGCCTGCTTGGTCGGCGAGCCGGCGGCGACGATCGGGGCGACGGGCTGCGTCGAGCCGCTCGAGCCCTCGGTCGAGCCGGTGGTGCCGCCGGTCGTGGTGGACGAGCCCGGCAGCGACGGCAGGCTCGACGAGACGCCCGGGGTGGAGGAACCGCCGTTGAGGATGATGCTCAGGCCGGCGATACCCAGCAGCGCGGCACCGGTCAGCGCCAGGCCGGGGGCGAGGTCGCCGAGCGAGCCCGTGGTGCCGGTGGTCGACGAGCCCGGGATCTCCACACCGGGGACGGAGGAGCCGGGGACGGCCAGCTCGCCGCCGATACGTCCGTCGGTCTCCCCGGTGACCTCTCCGCCGGTGGTCGACCCCGGCATGGTGGTCTCGGAGTCGAGTACCGAGCCGAGCGGGCCGGTCGGTCCCAGGCTGTCGGTGGTGACGGTGCCGGTCGCGTCGCCGCCGGTCTCCCCGGTGGTGACCGAGCCGAGCGGGCCGGTCGGGGTGTCGGTGGTGGTGCCGCCGGTCGAGCCGGTGGCGAGCTCGCCCGCCGACCCGGTGTCGACGCCGAGGGCCGCGACGATGCTGGTGACGGCGCCGAGGAGCGCGTCGGTTCCGTCGGAACCGGTGGTCAGCTCACCGCCGGCGGTGGCCTCTCCGCCGAGGCTGCCCTGGACGGCGCCAGCCGAGCCAGCCGAAGCTCCGGCCTCGACGACGGTCAGGGGGATGACGTAGCTCCTGGGCTCGCCGTTCAGCGTGCCCAGGAACGTGATGTCGAAGGTGCCCGACTCGGTCGGGGTACCGCTGATCACGCCGTTCTCGTACGTCAGGCCCGGGGGAAGGCCCTCGACGCCGGTCACCTCGAAGCCGGCCATCTCACCGGCCCACTTGATGGTGCCAACGTCGAACGAGAAGCCGGCGCCTGCCTGGAAACCGGAGATGGTGGCGGCGACGGTCTGGATGTCCTGTCGGACGGTCGGGGTGTCAGGGGTGGCGACGACGACACCGCCCACGAGTGCGACTGCGGCGGCGGCAGCGACGGGGGCGACGAGGCGACCCCGGACGATACGACGGGGACGGGCGAGGCGTGCACGCATCGGCTGGTTCCTTCCGGAGGGGGTTCGGATCGCTCACTCCCCGGAATGGGAGCGGACCATTACTCGGGCCACTCTAGCCACTCACATAACTTCTGTCTACTTTTGCACCACCATTAACTTATGTCTCACTAATCACATCAGTAACATACCCCGCTACGTATAAGCGCTGGGCCCGGCGTGTGCTCTCGCGAGAAAATGCCGAACGCCCGACCCCACAGGGATCGGGCGTTCGGATGTCGGACTGTGCGCCGGCTGTACGCGAGCTGTGCGTCCGCGGCTGCCGGCGTCAGCCGACGGGGACCGGAACAGTGGTGGGGAGCGGAACAGTGGTGGGGAGCGGAGCTTCGGCCTCAGCCTCGTCGCCGACTGTGTCGCCGACCTCGGCACCATCGACGGCGCCGTCGACCGTGGTCGAGGCATCATCGGACTGCTGGGACGACACCGCGGTCGACGTCGAGGTCGCCTGCGCCGGCTTGGCCGCGATGGTGCCGGTGACCGTGGTGACCGGGTTTCCGTCCTGGTCCACGATCACGGTGACCGGGGGCATGACCATCTCGCCCCCGAAGATCGAGCTGCACAGCACGCCGTTCAACGAGCCCGTCTGACCAAGGAGAACCGTGCCCGCACCCTCGCCCGCCACCAGGTCGAGAAGGTTGGGGAACGAGTCGAGCGCGTCGGTGACCATGGCGATCACGCTCGTGGGGATGCCGGTGAGGCCGAAGAGCGGATAGAACTTGGCGACCGACCCACCGAGATCCGGCAGGTCGCACACCTCGCCCGTCTCTGGGACGACACTGGACAGCCCCTCCCCTTCCGAACCGAGCGAGCCCTCTCCCTCGGATCCGAGAGAGCCCTCCCCCTCCGAACCGAGCGAGCCCCACTCCAGGCTTCCACCGCCGAGTCCCTCGACCGACAGCGCGCCGGTATCGGCGACCTCGTCTTGCGCGTTGACGACTGGAGCTGCGGCCGCCGCAAGTGCGAGGGCTGCGACTGAAGCGGTGACGACCTGACGTACAGACATGGACTGCAGACCTCTCACGGATCACGATCGGTGGCGATGCCGCGGCCACACGGAAACGCTCTCCGAGGTGTCGGCGACGACACCCCTGAGATTAACGCCACCGGGGCGACCCTGGATAGAGGATCGCCCCGGCGGGGGAGAGTGAAGTTGTGCGTCCCGTACTCGGACCCTTGTACTCGGACCCTTGCACTCGATCCCTTGTACTGGACCCCTTATTACTCGCCGAGACTCCCCGTCGCGGTAGTGAGGAGCCCCGCCAGAGCCGACGGGTCGATCGGGAGCCCGGCGGCGCCGGTGGCGGTGGTCGCGG
Source organism: Dietzia sp. NCCP-2495 (assembly GCF_026011735.1). Taxonomy (GTDB): domain Bacteria; phylum Actinomycetota; class Actinomycetes; order Mycobacteriales; family Mycobacteriaceae; genus Dietzia. The sequence goes on from NZ_BRVN01000019.1 coordinate 12,334, forward strand.
TGGCACCGTGGCCGGTGGTCGCGGTGGCACCGTCGCCGGTGGTCGCGGTGGTGCCGTCCACCGCAGTGGGCGCCTCACCCTGGCTGCCCAGCAGCGACGGGGCGAGCGTGCACAGCATCGTCCCGGCGGAGCCGAGGTCGCCGAGGGATCCGTCCTCGCCGAGGACCGAGGGCAGGAGGCTGACGACCGCATTGAACAGCGTCAGGACCAGGCCCGTCGAGGCGGAGTCCTCGTCACCGACAACCGCGGGGACCAGTTGCGCCAGCGAGGCGGCGTCGAGCTGCCCGTCACCGAGTGCGGCACACAGATCCGGGCTGGTGCCGACCTCGTCGTCGTCGGACTCGAGCCCGTCACCCGCGCCGTCGGTGCCACCGGTCCCGGCGTCATCTCCGGCCTGGGTGGTCCCCTGCGTGGCCGTGGCCGCGCCCTCGTCACCACTGCGCGCGGGATCCCCCGCGCGGGCGGAGAGAGTCGGCTCCGTCACCTCGGGGGACTCGCCGGACTCGCCCGTCTCCGGCGCCTCCGTGGACTCGGTCGTCTCGGGAGACTCGGCGGTCTCGGCTTGCTCGGTGGTCTCCGTGGTGGCGCCGGTCCCCTCGTCGGTGACCGTGATCGCGACCCTCTGGGACTTGGACACACCCGAGTTGGACACCGTGACGAGGACGTCGTAGTCACCCGCACGGGTCGGGGTGCCGGAGATGACCCAACCGTCCTGAGTCAGGCCGTCCGGCAGTCCGGTGATCTTGACGGTCGTTCCGGCCGGGATCGTTCCGCCGGCGGCCTCGGCCACGACCGGCTCCAGGTCGACGTTGACGGGCTCGCCGAGCGGCATCTCCTGCGCGGCCGCCTGATCGGTGGCGTTCTGGGCGAGGAGGATGTCGCCGGCGTCGACCTGCGCCGGTGAACTGACGACGGCCGCCGTGCCGCCGCCGACCACGGCGAGTGCGGCGACCACGCCGCCGAGCGCGAGGGAACGAGAGCGCGGAGCGTTGCGGAACGGGCGTCGCTGGAACATGGGGCCACCTTGTCATCGAGAAGCGAGGGCGGGGCGTGGCTCTGCACGCCAAGTCACTCTGGAACCATACGTCACTTCAACCACACAGACCACAGTCGCCACAGGGTTTCGCTCATCGTCGTGTCCGATCAGTCCTTCACGAAGCCTGATCAACCGCCGCCGCGGGGGGGGATTGCTGTGGCCCCACTGAGAAAGCAACCATCGGTAACATTTCTATCGTCATGCCCGATCACAGGAGTGAACGCCGACCCGGGCCCAACTCCGGGCCGGCACGGTCACGGATGCCGTCCCTCGGACTATCCGAAGTCTTTAACTATTGACCGGTAGCCATTCTTTGACAGAACTGAGACACTATCGTTATGCGAAATCGGGTGCTCCTGTCCGCCGGCGCTGTTGCGCTGCTGGCAGCGTCGTGCGCGCAGCCGGAACCGCAGGTCCTCTCCGAGGCGCCATGGTCCGCCTCCACGGCCGAACTCACGTCGCCCAGCCAGTCGGCTGAGGCCGAAGCCCAACAGGGCCGCTTCATCGCCCGGTGCGCCACCGAGGCCGATGGCGGGACCCCGGGCATGACGTTCTTCACCGACGGCTCCCAGAACGTGACCGACCACTGCCTCAGCCGCTACTACATCGGCGTGCAGCCCGCGCCCGGCGCCCTGTACGTCCCGGACGAGGACGCGGGCAGCCTCGCGCCGTCGACGCGGGAGTCGGAGAACTCCCCCTCGTCCGACACCTCGTCATGGACACCCGCTCAGCCGCGGACCGATTCCGGGTCGGAGTCGATCACGGACGCGGAGGACGACCCGGATTCGCCGGACGGCGACTCGGACGGAGACGAAGAGACGTCGACGACGGCCACCTCCGAACCCGGCGACCCGGACTCGCCCACATCTCCGGACGAGTCACCGACCTCGCCCACCACGACCACTCCCGGCACCAGCGAACCCGACACGAGTGAGCCCGACGACTCCGACGCCGGCACGACACCGCCGGTCGACGAGGGGACCTCTCCGACGGGCTCGACGGAGACCACCAGGCCCACCGAGGTGCCGACCGAGACGGCGCCGGATGCGCTGGCGCCGAACACCTCCCCGAGCACCGCGCCGGGGAGCACGCCGACCTCCGTGCGGTCCGCCAGGTTTCCGATGCCTTTCGGGTCGTTCGGCTCCCACTCCTGACCTACGGCGCTCGCGGCCCGGCCCGGCCCGATCTGACGCGGACCGGCCGGGCGCGCATCGACGCGTATCGGCGTGGCTCGGCGCGGTTCAGGCCTCGTTCATGCGTCGCCGCAGGTCGTCCCGCTTCTCCCGACGGTTCTCGTCGACGGCCGCGATATCCGAGTTGATCTGCGAGCGCAGCTTGCCGAACAGCACCATCGACAGCGGAAGCGCGATCACGACCGCGATGATCGCCGCGACCAGAACCGGGATCTGCACGTCCGCGAGCAGGCCGATACCGATGATGATCAAGGTCAGCGCCAGCACGACGAGCAGTCGTACGATCGTGTAGAAGATCATGTTCCGCGCCAGGCGAGCACCGGGAGAGCCAGCCCTGGCGTTCGCAGGTGCCGGTTCCACTGACTCGTCTCGCTCGCTCATACTCATCAGGATACGTATCGTGGTGGAAAGGAGGTTCGAGTGATCTGGCTGTTCGCTCTCATCGGGGTGGTGACCGTGGTAATTCTGCTCTGGCGGGCCTTCGGGCCCTCGTCCCGACCGGCGCCACCGCACGTGATCGCGCCTGACGACGACCCGGATTTCCTCCGGGACCTGGACCGGCGGAAACCGCTCGATCCGTAGGCACTCACTCACCGCGTCACTCACTCACCGCGCCACTCACTCACCGCGCCACTGCGGGGATCGCTTCTCCAGGAACGCGCTCATCCCCTCCTGCGCGTCGCAGGTCATGGCGTTGGTCGCCATGGTCTCCGCCATCTCCGCGTAGGCCTGCTCCTGCGGTAGATCAATCTGCCGATAGAAGGCCTGCTTCCCGATCTTCAGGGTCAGGGAACTGGCGTCGGCGATGCTCAGCGCCAGTTCGTCGACGCGAGCACGGAGCCGGTCCGCCGGGACCGCCTCGTTGACCAGGCCCCAGTCCACCGCTGTGGCGGCGTCGATCGTCTCGCCCGTGAGCAGCATCTGCAGCGCGCGCTTGCGTCCGATGTTCCGCGAGACGGCGACCATGGGCGTCGAGCAGAACAGCCCGATCTTCACCCCCGGCGTGCCGAAGCGGGCGGTGTCGACCGCCACGGCGAGGTCACACGTCGCCACGAGCTGACAACCGGCCGCGATCGCATGCCCCTGGACCTCGGCGATCACGGGCTGGCGGATGGACTGGATGCTCTCCATCAGGTCCACGCAGGTCGCGAACACCTCACGCTCGTGCTCGAGTGTGCGGTCGACCATCTCGCCGAGCTCGTGTCCCGCCGACAGTGCGGGCCCGGAGCCGGTGAGGACGACGACTCCGCACGAGTCGTCCTCCCCCAGAGAATGGATGGCAGCGGTCGCCTCGCGCATCATCTGCAGCGAGAGGGGGTTGCGACGCTCGGGACGATCGAGGATGACGCGCGCGATCGGGCCGCTGCGCTCGACGAGGACATGCGGGGACGAGGGGTCGATGCCTTGGTTCTACCCCTCAGCGGGCGGCGTCGGTAGCGAAAGCTCCGTGCCGCTCCCCCGTCACGGTGCGCCCGGCGGCGGAGACGGGCGTCACCGCACTGCGCGAGTCACCGCACGTACATCGCCTACTGCGCGGTGTCGTGCTCCCCGCCGCACCACTGGTCGGCGGGCACGTTCGCCTTGACGTCCTCGATGTGCTGGCCGCAGCCGTCCCAGGTGGTCTTGCCGCAGACGGTGCAGGTGACGGGGTAACACATGGTGATCTCCTTCAGGTGGTGCTTGTTCCAGCTGACGCTAGTTCCAGTTGCTGCTTGCTCGTCGGTGCGCCGCGCGCCGGGTGGCGGGTGCCGCGCGCCGGGTGGCGGGTGCCGCGCGCCGCTGCCTTCTATCCGGCGCCGCCCACACGACCGCTGTTCACGACGACGGACGCCACAGTCCGTCGGCCCGCGGGGTGGCCTCGCGCAGAGAGTCCACATAGGCGACGCAGTCGTCCCACTTGGGCAGGCGACCGGCGGCGGCCACGTCCAGCAGACTCGGGGCAGCGCGGTCCCGCTCACTCATGACGTGCTCGATCGGGGTGCCGTCCAGCGCGACGGCGGGCCAGTCGATCGCGATCTTGGGGTCGAATGCGTCGATCGGGTGCTCGGCGCCCGGCCGCCAGCCCTCCGAACAGAGGTAGGTGACCATCGACTGCGGCTCCAGCGCGAGGAACCCGTGCGCGACGCCCTCGGGAATGTAGACGGCACGGTTGTCGACGGAGTCGAGGATGACCCCGGACCACTCGCCGAACGTCGGCGAGCCCACCCGGACGTCCACCACGACGTCGAACACGGTGCCCGACGGGCACGAGACGTACTTGGCCTGACCGGGCGGCACCTCCGCGAAATGCAGGCCGCGAAGGACGCCCTCGCCCGAGACCGACACGTTGACCTGCGCGAGGTCGAACCGGTGACCGGTCATCTCCCGGAAGGCGGAATCGGTGAACGCCTCGTGGAACACGCCACGGTCGTCCGCGATCTGGCGCGGCGTGATCTCCCACGCGCCGGAGACGCTGAGTTCGCGAAGCTGCACTTCAGGGGTTCCTCTCGTCGGGGTGGCCGGTCCCGTCCCCGGATGAGGACGGGACGTGAGGACGCCTGCCACCCTAGCCGCGCATCGCGTCCACGATCTGTGCCGCGGTCCACTCGCCGATCAGCAGGCACTCCAGCGCGTGCTCGTGGAGATCGGCGTCCTCGCTCCACCCGGTCACGACGAACTGGAAGACGTACGTCGCCTCGGAATCGCTCCAGCCCACGATGAGGCTGGAGGTGGCCAGTGCGCCCGGCTCGGCCGTGTAGGTGCCGCGGAGGTAGCGGTACACGCTGCGCACGGCCCCGGCGCTCTCGTCGCCCTCACCTGCCACCTCGTCGAGCAGGGTCCAGTCGGCCAGCGCGTCGGCGGTCGAGACGATCATGTCGACCGCCGTGTCCGTGGCCATCGCCGGCGCCACGCGCGCGCAGGTCGCCACGGCGTTGGGCGAGAACCCGTCGCGGTGGGCACCCGGGTCGACGAAGATCACGGCCGCTGGTTCGGGCGACTCGATACGCTGCCATGGCGCGCTGTCCACCCAGGTCAGCGGCTGGGCGGCGACCGCCATCGGCGGGCTCGCCCCGAGTTCACGTCCGGTCGAGGCGCAGTACTCCTGGATCGAGGTCATGTCAGCCCTGCAATCCCGCGCCGACCATGTGGGCGCCGCCGTCGACGACCAGTGTCTGCCCGGTGATCCAGTGCGCGTCGTCCGAGAGGAGGAACGACACCGGTCCGGCGATGTCGTCCGGAACCCCCAACCGACCGGTCGGCAGCGCCGCCGACATCGCCTCCTCGCGTCCGGAGTACAGGGCCTCGGCGAACTTGGTCTTGACCACGCCCGGCGCGACCGCGTTGACCCGCACAGCGGGCCCGACCTCCACCGCCAGCTCCTGCGTCAGCCGCATCACAAGCGCCTTGGTCGCGCCGTACCAGCCGATTCCCGGTGAGGGCGCGAGTCCGGCGATCGAGGCGACATTCACCACGGCTCCGCCCCGCTCCCCCAGACCGGAGTGGTAGACCTTCTGGGTCCAGGCCAGGGTGGCCAGGTTGTTGACCTCCGCGATCTTGCGGGCGGCGTCCAGGTCGATGTCGATCGTGCGACCGAACACCGGATTGATCCCGGTGTTGTTCACCAGGAGGTCGACCGGGCCGAACTCCTGCTCCGCGCGGGCCACGGTGGCGGCGCGATGCTCGTCGTCGTCACTCTTCCCCGCCACGGCGACGACACGACTGGGCGCGTCGAGCTCGGCCAACGCCGCGTCGAGTCCCTCCTGACCGCGGGCGGTGATGACCACCGAGGCCCCCTCCGCGAGGAGACGGCGGGCGATCCCGAGGCCGATACCCCGGCTCGCGCCGGTGACGATCGCGGTCTTGCCGGCGAAGCGGTCGGGCACCACCGGCCCTGTACGGGGGGAGGGAAGTGGGGGGTTGGTCACGGGCCGGCTCCTTCGTCAGGTCACTGTCGTGTCGCGGGTATGTCCAGCCTAGATGCCGCGGGATCACCGTGGCGTGCCGGATCGCCTCCACAGATCGTGCCTGTAACCGGTCGGTGCCCGGGCCGGTCGCGCTAGAGTCTGCCCCAGGTTCACGCCGGTTGCTCAGCTCGACCTCGCATCCACATCAAGGGGGTATCCGTGTCTCCACTCGCTCCACGCGACGGTGCGGACGCCCGGGTGTGCACGGTGCTCGAGGTCCCCGGTCCGCGGTGGTTCTCGCCCGGCGACCCGATCTGGCGCGCGCACGGCGACGTCGCCACCCCGCTCGGCATCACCACCGCGCTGCTGATGCTGCTGGCCAACCCCTCGTTCGCCGCGATGGTGGAGTCCAGCGGCGCGATCGACAATCCGTGGCTGGTGGACGACTACCTGCATGACCTGGTGGAGATCACCACCTTCGGCACGGTCGACGACGCGATGGTGACCATCGAGCACGCCTACCGCGATCGCCGCTCGATGTCCGGCACCACCGAGCACGGGGACTACTACTACGGCACGGACCCCGACCTCCAGACATGGGCGCAGGCCGCCACCGCGTGGTCCCTCCTCGCCGCCTTCCAGCGGTTCACCACCCAGCCGCTCACCGCGACCGAGACCGACGAGTACGTCCGCCAGTGGTCCGGCATCGCCCACCTGCAGGGCGCCCGGAACTTCCCCCGGTTGGTGCGTGAGCTCGAGCAGCTCCTGCGCGGGTCACGCGGTCGGGCGCGGGCCACGGATACCGGTCGGCTCGCGGCCCGGAACCTGCGCGAGAGGGCCACAGCGTGCCCCGGCGTCGCCGAGAACTCCGTCACCGCGCACCGGTCCTGCACCACGGTCGTGGACGCCGCGGCCAGCCTCGTCCCCTCGGACGTGCGCCGCGCCCTGGACCTGCCGTACCGCCCGATGGATCGCGTCGCCGTGTTCGGCCGGATCTCCAAGGCCCACGAGGGTCTGAGCATGCCCCGCCTCGCCACGCGGGCCCCCATCGCGGCGCCGTCGGCGATGCGCTCGCACCCGGCTTGACCGGGGGCGGTCGGGCACGGCCCCGCGCCGCTCAGCCCGTCACCGTTCAGCCCCTCACCACTGCCCGTTGAGCTTGCCCTTGATCCAGCCGGCCGCCTCCCACACCAGGTGCACCGGCAGCATCGTCGTGTCGAGTCGCTGAACGGGTGTCACGCGCACGTCGAGGCCGGTCACGGTGCGCATCCAGGTCTTCACGCGCACCGTGTGCGGCCGGTTGGTGACCACCAGGATCCGCTCCCAGCCGCGCCGCTCGGCGATGGCCGAGACCATCTGCGCCTCGCCCCACGTCGTGCGCGGGTCGGGGCTGAAGCACACCACCTCGGCGTCGGCGGGCAGGGCGATCCCGGTGCACAGTCGACGCGCGACCTTCTCACTGTTGCCGCCGGGATTGCTCACCAGCAGGGTGTCGGCATAGCCGGCCTCGACGAGGTCGCGGGCGTAGAGGTGTCGGCCGTCGTCGGCGCCGGCGAGCATGACCACCGCGTCGGCGGGAGCGGGGTCGTCGCCGTGCGGCCGGAGGAGGAACGCGCCCCAGGTGGTGAGGACGGCGGCACCGGTCACCGTGAGCACGACGGCGACCACCGCCACGCGACGGAGGTGTCGGTTCACCGCGTCCCGTCACCGCCGGTGGGGGCGGAGGTGTCGGGAGACGACGACGACCCAGCATCCGTCAACCCCGGTGAGTCCTGCGCACCCAGCACCGACATCCCCCGCGCGAGCGAGGTCCGCCAGTCCTCGACCGGGGTCAGTCCCAGCTCACGCCAGCCGGAATCGGCGAGCACCGAGAACGCCGGCCGCGGCGCGGGCCGGGGGAATTCCTCGCTGCTGCACGGTCGCACCCGCTCCGGGTCGGCGCCGAGCTCGCGGAAGACGGCCCGGGCGAGCTCGAACCAGGTGGCCCGGCCCGCGTCCGTGACGTGGTGGACGGCGCCGCTGGTGTCGATCCGCTTGGCCTTCTCGGCGGCGAGCATCTCGAGGATCTGCGCGGTGAGCGTGGTGACGTCCGTGGGCGATCCCCACTGGTCGTCGACGACGGTGAGCGTCTCCCGCTGGGCCTCCAGGCGGATCATCGTGGCGACGAAGTCGCCGCCGGGGATCTCCAGGGCCACCCTGCGGGCACCGGTGTAGAGCCACGCCGTGCGGAGGACCGTCGCCTCGGGCAGCTCCTCGAACACGGCCCGCTCCCCCGCGAGTTTGGTGCGGCCGTAGACGGTGACCGGGCCCGTCGGGTCGTGGGGCTGCAGACCGGGCGCGGTGGCGGGATCGCCGCCGCCGGGCACCCCGCCGGGGAACACGTAGTCGGTACTGATGTGGATCATCCGGATCCCGCGGTCGGCACATCCTCGGGCCAGGTTGCGGGCGCCGTCGATGTTGATCTCGGCCGCGCCGTCCTCATCGGACTCCGCACCGTCGACATCGGTGTATGCCGCGGCGTTGACCACCACGTCCGGCGCGAAGTCGTCCAGCACCGAGGCGATCGACCACGGGTCGGCGATGTCCATCTCGTCCCGCCCCGGTGCGACGGCCCGGTCGCCGGCCTGACGGGCGAACTCCCGCCCGAGCTGACCGCGGCCGCCCGTCACCAGGATGCGCGGCAGTCCGCCCCGGTCGGTGAACTCCCCGCTCGTCGCACTCGTCATCGGCTCCCCCTCTGTCACGGCCGCCGACCCTGTTCCCGTCGCAGTATCTCCAGCAGATATCCGCCGTACCCCGACTTGAGCAGGTCATTCGCGCGGGCGGCGAGCTCGTCGTCGTCGATATATCCCATCCGCCACGCGACCTCCTCCGGTGACCCGATCTTCAGGCCCTGGCGGTCCTCGATCGTGCGCACGTAGTTGCCCGCGTCGAGCAGCGAATCGTGGCTGCCGGTGTCGAGCCACGCCGTGCCGCGCGGCAGCACCTCGACGTGGAGGCGGCCCTCGCGGAGGTAGTGGCGGTTGACGTCGGTGATCTCGTACTCCCCGCGCGCCGACGGCTCGAGCCCGCGGGCCACCTCCACCACGTCGGGGCTGTAGAAGTACAGGCCCGGCACCGCGAAATCCGAGCGCGGGTTCTCCGGCTTCTCTTCGAGGCTGGTCGCGCGACCGTCGGCGTCGAAGTCGATGACGCCGTACTCCTGCGGGTTGGACACCTGGTAGGCGAATACCGCGCCGCCGTCCGGATTCGCGAAGCGCCGCAGCTGCGTGCCCATGCCGGGGCCGTAGAAGATGTTGTCGCCCAGCACCAGCGCCACCGGCTCGTCGCCGATGTGATCCGCGGCGAGGACGAACGCCTGCGCCAGACCGTTCGGCTCCGGCTGCACAATGTAACTGAGCGAGATGCCGAACTGCGCCCCGTCCCCGAGCAGTCGGCGGAACTGCGGCGCGTCCTCGGCGGTGGTGATGAGGAGGATGTCGCGGATCCCCGCCAGCATCAAGGTGGACAGCGGGTAGTAGATCATCGGCTTGTCGTACACCGGCATGAGCTGCTTGCTGGTCGCGAGCGTGAGCGGCCGCAGGCGTGTTCCGCTGCCGCCGGCCAGGACGATGCCCTTCACCAGATCAGCTCCTTCACAGCACCCGCTCCGTCTGCGCGTATCTCGCCTCGACCCGCTCCTTGACCGGCTCCCACCAGTCGCGGTTTGCCGCGTACCAGTCGATGGTCTGCTGCAGCCCCTCGCGCAGGTCGGTGTGCCGAGGTTCCCAGCCGAGCTCCTCGCGCGTGACGGTGGCGTCGATCGCGTAGCGGAGGTCGTGGCCGGGCCGGTCGGTGACGTGGTCGAAGCCCCGGTCCCCACCTGATCCCGCGACTCCCATGAGCTCGCAGATGGCCGTCATCACCGCGAGGTTGGAGTGCTCCCCGTCCGCCCCGATGAGATAGGTCCGGCCCAGCTCACCGTGCGAGAGGATCCGCAGGACGGCCGAGTTGTGGTCGTCGACATGGATCCAGTCCCGCACGTTGGCACCACTGCCGTAGAGGCGCGGCCGACGGCCGTCGAGGATGTTGGTGATCTGCCGCGGGATGAACTTCTCCACGTGCTGCCGCGGGCCGTAGTTGTTGGAGCAGTTGCTGATCGTCGCGCGCACCCCGAAGCTGCGGACCCACGCACGCACGAGCATGTCGGCGCCGGCCTTGGTGGCCGAGTAGGGGCTCGACGGCTTGTACGCGGTGGCCGGGGTGAACTTCGCCGGATCGTCGAGCTGCAGGTCGCCGTACACTTCGTCGGTGGAGACGTGGTGCAGGCGGACGTCGTGGCGGCGGCAGGACTCGAGCACCGCGTACGTGCCCACGATGTTGGAGTGGACGAAGGGCCACGGGGTGGCCAGCGAATTGTCGTTGTGGCTCTCGGCGGCGAAGTGGACCACCGCGTCGTCCGGCCCGGTCAACTCGGCGATCAATCGGTCGGTCACCGCCGCGTCGGCGCAATCCGCCTCGACCAGCTCGACGCGGGCCGGTCCCCCGGCGAGGTGGGCGCGAACCTCGTCGTCGTCGGATCCACCCTCGCCGGGGACCTTGATCAGGTCCTCGAGGCTCGCGCGGTTGGCGGCGTAGGTCATCGAGTCGAGCACCGTGACGTGGGCGTGCGGGTGCTCGCGGATGACGGTGCGGACGAAGTTGGCGCCGATGAACCCGGCTCCCCCGGTGACGACGAGGCGCATGGCCACAACCCTACCGGGGTGAATCCGTCATGCCGTGGCCTCGGGCCCGGCGCCGGTCTCGGTCTCGGGCCCTGACTCGGCCACGGACTCAGGCTCCGCCCCGGACTCGCGTCGCAGCTCGCGGTACCGGGCGAGCATCGTCTCCCGCCGCCGGTCCCTCGCGACCTGCGCGCGTGTGTCCCGCGGCAGCACCACCAGCTCCTCTTCCGCCGGCAGACCCGCGCGGAGTTGGCGGACGCGCATCACCTCGGCGTCGAGCCGGGCGCCGTAGACCACCGCCATGTTGACGAGCCAGAGCCACAGCAGGAACACGATCACGCCGGCGAGTGAGCCGTAGACCCGGTTGAAGTTGCCGAAATTGGCCACGAAGAACCCGAATCCGACCGTGGCCACCGCGATGATCGCCAGCGCGCCCGCCGCCCCGAGCGAGATCCAGTGGAAGCGGCGCCCGGAGATGTTGGGGGCGAAGCGGTACAGCAGGGCCAGCGCGAGGACCGCGGCGATCACCGTCACGGGCCATTTGCCCAGTTCCCACAGGGCCACGGCCTCGCCGCCGAGCCCGATCCAGCCGCCGATCGTCTCGGCGATCGGGCCGGTGAACGCCAGCGCCACGCCGCCGAGCGCGACCAGGAGGATGAGCGCCGCGGTGAGTCCCAGACCAGTGGGCAGGACCCACCACAGCGGTCGCCCCTCCTCGACGCCGAACACCCGGTTCATCGCCCGACCGAGCGCCCACACGTACCGGGACGAGGACCACAGCGCGACCGCCGTGCCCACGACCAGCGCGAGACCGGCCGTGGGGGCGGTCACGAGCGCCTCGATGGGCCCGCGGACGGGGTCGAGGATCACCGGCGGCGCGATGTCGGAGAGCATCCCCATGAGCGCGTCGACGGTCTCGGCGCCGCGCCCGAACACGCCGAGCAGCGAGATCACCACCAACAGCGCCGGGAACAGCGACAGGACCCCGTAGAACGTGAGGGAGCCCGCCAGGTCGGGTCCGCGGTCGCTGAAGAACTCGGACACCGAGCGGACGAGCACCATCCACACGACCCGGATCCGTCGACGGAGCGACCGCGTGGCGCCGGCGGAGGTCATGTGGGGGTCACGTGGGGTACTGGTCGCCGCGGGGTCAGAAGCGGTTACGGGCCTGCTCCGCCTGGGCCTCGCGGCGAAGGTCGGCCGCCTGGTCGACGGTCGACTGATGCTTCTCCTCGGCCTTGTCGCTGGCGGAGGTGTCCCGCGGCGGGAGCAGAATCGCGTCCTCGGCGGGCAGGCCGGCGTTGAGCTCACGGGCGCGTTCCATCTCCGCGTCCACCTCGGCGCCGAAGAGGAAGGCGTTGTTGGTGATCCAGAGCCAGAGCAGGAACATGATGACGCCGGCGAGCGAGCCGTAGGTGGCGTTGTAGCTGCCGAAGTTGGAGACGTAGAAGACGAAGGCGACGGTGGCCAGGCCCCAGACGAGCAGGGCCACGACGGCGCCGATGGAGAGCCACCGGAACTTGGGCTTCCGGATGTTGGGAGCGAATCCGTACAGGATGGCGAGGATGAGGACGACGACGAAGACGAGCACCGGCCACTTGGCGATGCCCCACACCATGACGGCCGTCTCGCCCAGCCCGATGAGGTCGCCGATCCACGCGGCCACCGGTCCACTGACGACCAGCAACAGACCCGCGATGCAGATGAGGACCACCATCACGGCCGTGAGCAGCAGCATGGACGGCTTGAGCTTCCAGAACGGCCGTCCCTCCTCCACGCCGTAGATGCGGTTCATGGCGCGAGCGAACGCCCCGACGTAGCCGGAGGCCGACCAGAGCGCGCCGGCGACACCGGTGACGAGGGCGAAGCCGGCGGCGGGGGTGTTGACGAGGGAGTCGATGGGACCGCGGATCGCGGCGAGGGTCTCCTCGGGGGCCGCCCCCTCGATGATCTCCATCACGGCGTCGACCGTGGCCTCACCCTGCCCGAACACGCCGAGCAACGAGACCACGGCCAGCAGTGCGGGGAACAGGGACAGGACGGCGAAGTACGTCAATGCGGCGGCCAGGTCGGTGCACCCGTCGCGGGAGAACTTCCCGGCGGCACGTTTGAGGCCGAGCTTCCAGGCTCCCCGCGCGAAAGCGCTGCCCTGGGCGGCTTCGGTCGTCTCGGACTCGGTGACCCGCTCCGGGGTCGTAGAGAGGTCGCGTTCGCTCATGCGGTGAACCTTTCCATCGTCTGAGCATCCGCGCAGCACGACCCGCCTAAACGGCAACGGGAATTCACCGTATGAACACGGCCCGGGGCCGAGCGGGGGCCCGACGCGGATTCCGGGATTGAAATCGGGCGATCGTGCGTTACCCTGTTCGGTGTCACGTCACCTATGTGGCGTATCAACCATCACAACAGATCACATCCCCACCCGGACATGGACGCGAGCACCGGTCCGACCCCGGGACACACACTGACAGAAGGAGCCCTTCATGAGCCTGTCCAACGCGATCCTCCGCGGCGTCACCGGCGCATTCGTCCTCAACTCCGGCCTGGGCAAGCGCGGCCTGCCCACCGAGTCCGCCCAGGGCCTTCAGGGCTTCGCCTCCACCGGCATCCCCGCGGTGACCAAGCTGGACGCCGACACCTTCGGCAAGGTCATCGCCTACTCCGAGATCGGCGTGGGCGCGGCCCTGCTGACCCCGTTCGTGCCGAAGAAGGTCGCCGGCGCCGCACTCGGAGCGTTCTCCGCTGGCCTGCTGAGCATGTACTTCCGCAATCCGGCCATGACCGAGTCCGACGGCATCCGTCCCAGCCAGGAGGGTCTGTCGCTGTCCAAGGACGTCTTCATGCTAGCGATCGCCGGCGCGCTGGTCACCGACAAGTGACGCTGCCCGCCAGCGCCTGACGTCCCACGGCGCCGCGCCCCGGCCCGGCCCCGCACTGTCGGGGCCGGGCCGGAGTCATTCCCGCTCGTCGACCTCGTCCGCGGCGCGGTGCTCGCGATCCCGCTCGACCTTCCACCCGTCTTTGATCCTTTGAGACTTCCGCGAATGCCGGACGGCGAGTACCGCCAGGGCCACGCCGATCACCAGCGGGACCCACACCTTCGAGTACTCGAGCAGGAACTCCACCCAGCCGGGCAGTTCCACCGCGGGCAGGTCGATCGCGGGCAGAGTGATGTCCGGCCACGGGATGGCCGGCAACGAGATGTCGGGCCACGGGATATCGATGTCCGGCATCCGCTCGGCGATCCAGTCGATCACCGGATCGAACAGCGGTCGCAGCAGCGGAAGGAGCAGGATCATCGCGATCGCCCAGCCCGACTTCCCGACGCCCGCGGCCAGTGGATAGACCACGCGTTTCCACGGCGACGCGGCGATCGCGTCCAGCCGCGCCTCCGCCGCCGAGTCGGGCGGCGGGTCGAAGTGGACGAGTTCCGAACCGTCGCGGAAGGTCACCTGCCGCATCTCGCCGGAGAAGGTACTGCTGCGCAGTTGTACTCGAGGGCCGGAGAGCGCGGTGAGCACCGTGGTGAACTCTCCGTGGGCCGGCGGCTCCGACTCCAGCGCGACACGGTGGTTGCCGATCTGGCGGATGCGGGCCACCACCTCGCCGCCCTCCAGCACCACGCATCCGGGAGTCGTGGGCTCGTCCGCACCGGACTTGAGGCGGGGAAAGCCCTCGTCAACGAGCCGCAGGGTGTCCGTGGCGCCCACCGCGACCTCGATAACCCCGAGATCGGGATGGTCCAGTCGCCAGACCTCGGGCTCCGGCACCGGCCCGGCTGGGGCACCGTCGTCCGACGGCCCCTCCTCGCGATGATCGCCCACGCCCCGCACGGTACCCGACTGATTTCAGCAACTGCACAGCATGCCGGGCGTACGCTCGCGACCATGAAGCTGAACGACGAACTGGAAGCCCAATTCAACGACCAGATCACCCTGGAGTTCGAATCCAGCCTGGTCTATCGGCAGTTGGCGATCGAGATGGATATGGCGGATCTGCCCGGTATGGCCTCGTGGCTGCGTCGGCAGGCCGACGAGGAGATCGTCCACGCCAACAAATTCATCGACCATCTCAACGCCCGCGGCAACCACCCGCGCATCGGTGACATCTCCACCGGCAAGCTGTCGGTCTCGCAGGACCCGGTCAAGGTCTTCACCGCGGCGCTCGAGCATGAGCAGCGCGTCTCGGAATCGGTCCGCGAGCTCTACCGTGCGTGCGCCAAGGCGGACGACATCGACTCGAACCCCCTGCTCAACTGGTTCCTCGCCGAGCAGATCGAGGAGGAGGCCACGGTCGACGAGATCCTGGGCCGCCTCGAGCACACCGGGGACGACGGCCCGGGCCTGCTCCGCCTGGACGACGAGCTCGCCGGACGCCCCAACACCGGCACCGAGGCCTGAGTTTCCCGGCCGACCCGGGCTGGCCTCGGCCGACCACCACGACTGTGCCCGGCCCCGCGATCGCGGGGCCGGGCACGGTCATGCAGGACACAGAGCCGGATGGCACATGATGCGCATAATGGGCGGCAGCCCCAGCGATCCCCGGATCATGTCGGTGAGCCAGAAGGTGAACGCCTCCCAGGGCGAACTCGGTCCGACCAGTCCTTCGGCGTACTGCGACATCGTCAACCTCCTCATAGCAGCGTGAACTGACCTCACCCTGTACATCGCGCCGACACCGCGAGGTGTGACAACGCGAGGTGCGACATCAGACCGCGAGGGCGCCGCCGCCTCAGACGGATGCGATGGCCGCGAGGATGTCGTCGGCCAGATCCGCACGGCAGACGACGAGGTCGGGCAGGTACGTGTCGGCGACGTTGTACTCCAACGAGTCTCCGTTGACGCGAACGGCGACGAACCCGCGGGCCAGCGCCACCCCGGCGGGCGCCGCGGAATCCCACTGGTACTGCCCTCCCGCGTGGATGTAGGCGTCGGCCTCACCGCGCACCACAGCGGCGGTCTTCGCCCCCGCCGAGCCGAGCGGGGTCAGATCACCGTCGACCGCGCGGGCGACCGCCTCCGCGAACGCCGGAGGGCGGGACGCCGAGAGAACGATGCGCGGGCGGGAGTCGGTGCGGGGCGGGAGCAGGCCACCGCCGACCACTCCGTGGTTGCCCACCGGGTCGGCGTAGTTCTCGTCGTCGTCGACCCCCAGGACCACCCCGAGCGCGGGGAGGGACACCGCTGCGGCGGTGAGTCGTGACCGCGCCGGATCGCCGTCCCGCTCCCACAGGGCGACGTGGACGGCCCAGTCCGGGCGGTCGCCGAGACCGTACTCGCGGGTTCCGTCGACGGGGTCGATGATCCACACGCGATCGGCGTCGACGCGCGCGAGGTCGTCCTTCGACTCCTCCGACAGGACCGCGTCACGGGGACGCTCCTCCGCGAGGCGCTCGAGCAGCATGGTGTTGGCCTGCGCGTCCCCCAGATCGCCGAGCTCACGACCCGTCGGACCCGACGCCCTCAGGTCCACGAGGAGCCGGCCGGCCTCCGCGGCGAGATCCATGGCGAGCTGCTGGTCCGGAGTGCGTATGACGGTCATGCCCCCAGCCTAGAAGCCCCGACCCGGCCCCGTGCCGACCCCGCCCCGAGAGTCGGTAGACAGATCGGTCTAGACAAGTCGGGTTGAGTATGTCTACTGTTTTAGTCAACTTAATCAACTCACTAACCTGAAGAGGCTCTCGTGAAGACACTCATCGTGCTCGGCGTGGTCGGCGCCATCGCCCAACTCATCGACGGATCACTGGGCATGGCCTATGGCGTCACCTCCACGACGCTGCTGGTGGCGGCCGGGATCGCCCCCGCCGCGGCGTCCGCCTCCGTGCACTTCGCCGAGATCGGCACCACGCTCGCCTCCGGCGTCTCCCACCACCGACTCGGCAACGTCGACTGGAGGATCGTGCGCATCCTCGCCGTGCCGGGCGCACTCGGCGCCTTCGCCGGGGCCACGATCCTGTCGAGCCTCCCCGCCGACGTCGCCAAGCCCGTCGTGGGCGCGATCCTGTTGGCCCTCGGCATCTATGTGCTGTACCGCTTCCTCGCACTGGGCGGACGACGTCCCGAGTTCCGCGGACGCGTGCGCACCGGATTCCTCGTCCCCCTCGGTCTGGTCGGCGGCACACTCGACTCACTCGGCGGAGGCGGATGGGGCCCGGTCGGCACCACGTCCCTGCTCTCCTCGGGACGCGTCGAGCCGCGCAAGGTCGTGGGCTCGATCGACACCTCGGAGTTCGTCGTGGCCGTGGGCGGCTCGCTCGGCTTCCTCGTGGGACTCGGCGCGGCCGGCATCAACTGGGGCTATGCCGCGGCGCTGCTCATCGGCGGCGTGCTGGTGGCGCCGATCGCGGCGTGGCTGGTCAAGCATCTGCCGGCGCGCGTGCTCGGTACCGCCGCGGGCGGACTGATCGTGGTGACCAACACGCGGACCCTGTTGCTCTGGGCCGAGGCGCCGACTGCGCTGGTCACGGCCATCCTGATCGGACTCGTCGTGGCGTGGATCGCCGGGATCGCCTGGGCCGTGCGCGCCGAGAAGATCGCCCGGGCCCTGGAGGACCTCGGCGAGGACGCCGTGCAACCCGAGGTGGCGCGGGCCTGACCCTGTCGGTCTCGCGAGTGGCCCGGCGGTGTCGGTTCGTCCGACCTGCCGGGCCTCAGCGGCGCCGGGTCGTCCGCCGACGGCCCGGCGCCTCTGGGACACTGGTGGCCATGAGGGTCACCGCCAAATCGGACTATGCGCTGCGGGCACTCGTCGAACTCGCCGCGGCCCAGCGCGACAGCGCGGACGGCGACGCCCGCGACGCCCCGATCAGCGCGGAGGAACTGGGGCGCCTCCAGGACATCCCCCACGGCTTCCTCCAGGCGATCCTCTCGGACCTCCGCCGGTCAGGGATCGTGTCGAGTCGGCGCGGTAAGACCGGCGGCTGGTTCCTGAGCAGGGACTCCTCCGAGATCACGGTCGCCGACGTATTGCGGGCCGTCGACGGCCCGCTGGTCAGCGTCTACGACGTTCGGCCCGAAGCGGTGGAGTACAACGACCGCGCCGACATCCTCCAGCACGTGTGGATCGCCTCCCGCGCAGCACTGCGCCGGGTAATGGACGCGGTGACCCTGGCCGACCTGGCGGAGAAATCGTTGCCGGAGGCGGTCCACGAACTCACGCTCGATTCGGACGCGTGGGAGGCCCGCTAGAGCGAAGCGCGACCTGACCGCCAGCGGCTTGTCGACATCACTGCGAAGCGTGATGCCACCACTGCGAGAAACCGCCGCGGAACCCGCAGTGAGGGCAACAAACCGGGCCACGGACGGCGGGCCGCGGGCCGAGCGCAGAGGACGACCGGCAGTGATCGGCGGCCGCCCGAACTCAGTTCGCGGCGGACACCGAGCTCAGTGCGCGGCGGCCGCCGGCGCTCAGCTCACGGCCGACTTGCCGGATGCTGGCGCTGCGCCCGGCCCCGCCGCGGCATCGCCGAGATGCACCGAGTAGCGACGGACCATGGCGGCCCAGGCGACAGGTCCACCCACGACGAGCACCACGGCGATCGCCGCGACCAGCAGCGGCGGGGCACCGAGCATCGACGCCGCGGTCACGGCCAACACGATCGTGATGCCCCGACGGATGAGCCCCTGCGGGAGTCGGCCGGCGAACCGGGATCCGACGTAGGTGCCGATCGCGCCGCCGATGAGCAGCGGGATGAGCAACGCCCAGTCGACGCCGGTCACCAGCACGTGGCCGATGGCCGCGGCGATCACCAGGGGGACCGCCTGCACGAGGTCGGTCCCGACCAGCCGCAGCGCGGACAGCGTCGGGTACAGCAGCATGATGCACATCATGATGACCGTGCCGGACCCCACGGAGGTGATGCCCACCATGAGCCCGCCGATCACCCCGACCAGCAGCGTCAGAACGGGTTTGACGGGCGGGTTGGGGTCGTTGCCGGTGCGGATCCGCCCGGACATCTCGAAGAACGCCCGCAGGAAATAGGCGCTGGAGGCCACGATGAGGGTCGCCCCGATCGCCTTCTTGAGCATCCCCTGCACGTCCTCGGCGCCCACGGCGTGTACCAGCCAGGCGCCGAGGTAGGCGGTCGGCACCGAGCCGATGATCAGCCAGAAGGCGATCTTGAGGTTCGGTTTGCCGTGCCTCCAGTGCACGCCCGCGCCGATGACCTTGTTGACCGCGTTGACCACGAGGTCGTTGGCCACCGCCGCGGTGGGCGGGATCCCGAAGAGGATGAGCGCGGGCGTCATCAGCGCGCCGCCGCCCATCCCCGTCAGTCCGATCACCACGCCGATCAGGGCGCTGACGACCAGCAGGCCGAGCGAGTCGTAGGTCCAGAGGGCCTCGGGCACGCGCTCAGACCCCGAGGAGGGTACTGACGATCCGCTGCGCGACCTCCTCCGCCGTCCCGTCCTCGGGACGGATGTGCAGGTCGGGGGTCAGCGGCGGCTCGTACGGCGCGGAGACGCCCGTGAACTCGGCGATCTCACCGGAGCGCGCCTTTGCGTACAGGCCCTTGGGGTCGCGCGCCTCGCACTCGGCCAGCGGCGTGTCCACGAACACCTCGGTGAACGGCAGGTCCGCAGCGGCGTGGACCTCGCGCGCCTTGTCGCGGTCGGCGCGCATCGGCGAGATGAGAGAACAGATGACGACGACGCCGGCGTCGGCGAACAGTGCGGCGACCTCTGCCGTGCGCCGGATGTTCTCCGCACGGTCCTCGGCCGAGAAGCCGAGGTCGGCGTTGAGGCCGTGACGCAGGTTGTCGCCGTCGAGGATGTACGCGCTCTGCCCGGACTCGATGAGCAGGCGCTCGACCTCGGAGGCGATCGTCGACTTGCCCGAGCCCGACAGTCCGGTCAGCCACAGGGTGCGGCCCTGGCCGCGGTCGCCGCGCTGGACGGATCCGGCGTGCCAGACCACGTTGGAGCCCTTGGCGGCCGGCCCGATGATCATGCCGGCGCCGACGGTGTTGCCCGTCACCTCGTCCACCACGATGAACGCGCCGGTGTCGCGGTTGCGGCGGTACTCGTCGTACATCAGCGGCGTCTGCGTGCGCAGGCCGATGCGGCCGATCTCGTTCAGCTCGAGCTCGGTGGCCGCCTGGTCGCGGTGCAGCGTGTTGACGTCGAGCCGGTACTCGAGGCCGGTGACCACGGCCTTGGAGTCGCGGGTGGTGTGCTTGATGATGTAGCGCTTGCCTGTGGTCAGGTTCGAGTCGTCGGCGAACCAGCACACCATTGCCTCGAGCTCGGTGCCCTGGTGCGGACGGTTACCCGGCCGGGCGATCATCTCGCCGCGGACGATGTCGATCTCGTCGTTGAGGGCGATGGTCACGGCGGCGGGGGCCGCAGCCTCGTCGAGCTCCGAGCCGCCGGGGCCCCAGATCGCCTTGACGGTGGACTGCCGGCCGGACGGCATGACCACGACGTCGTCGCCCGTCTTGATGATCCCGCCGGCGATGGTGCCCGCGAACGAGCGGTGGTCCAGACCGTCGGCGCGCTGGGGCCGGATCACGTACTGGACCGGGAAGCGCACGTCGGTGAGGTTGCGGTCGGAGGCGATGTGCACGTTCTCGAGATGATCGAGGAGCGCGGGCCCCGTGTACCACGCCATCGCCTCGCTGCGCTCGACGACGTTGTCGCCCTTGAGCGCCGAGAGCGGGACGAAGGTGACGTTGTGGACCTCGAGCTTGGCGGCGAACTCGGTGAACTCGGTGCGGATGGCCTCGAAGGTGGCCTCGTCGTAGTCGACCAGATCCATCTTGTTGACCGCCACGACCAGGCGCGGGATGCCCAGCAGGGCTGACAGGAATGCGTGACGGCGGGTCTGCTCGAGCACACCCTTGCGGGCGTCCACGAGGATGATCGCCACGTCCGCCGTCGAGGCGCCGGTGACCATGTTGCGCGTGTACTGCACGTGCCCCGGGGTGTCGGCGATGATGAACTTGCGCTGCGGGGTCGAGAAGTAGCGGTACGCCACGTCGATCGTGATGCCCTGCTCCCGCTCGGAGCGCAGGCCGTCGGTGAGAAGCGCGAGGTCGGTGTACTCGTCGCCGCGTCCGGCGGAGGTGGCCTCGATGGAGGCGAGCTGGTCCTCGAAGATGCCCTTCGAGTCGAACAGCAGGCGGCCGATGAGCGTGGACTTGCCGTCGTCGACCGAGCCGGCCGTGGCGATGCGCAGCAGCTGCGCGTTCTCGGACATGGTGTGGCCCTCGGGCAGCACGGCGTCCCCAGTCGTGTAGTCGGTCGCGGACGCGGAGCCGGTCACGCCGGTCTCCTCGGTGGTGGGGGTGCTCATCAGAAGTAGCCCTCCTTCTTGCGGTCTTCCATGCCGGCCTCGGAGATGCGGTCGTCGGCGCGGGTCGCACCGCGCTCGGTGACTCGGGTCCCGGCGACCTCGGCCACCACGGCGGCGTTGTCGGCGGCGTCGGACTCCACGCACCCGGTACAGGTGGCGTCGCCGACGGTGCGGAAGCGGACCAGCTCGGTGCGGGCCTCTTCGCCCGGGAGGGTCTCTAGGAAGCGGGTGTTCGCGAGCAGCATGCCGTCGCGCTCGATGACCTCGCGCTCGTGCGCGTAGTAGATCGGCGGCAGGTCGATGTCCTCACGCTCGATGTACTGCCAGATGTCCAGCTCGGTCCAGTTGGACAGCGGGAAGACGCGGATGTGCTCGCCCTTGCGGTGCCGACCGTTGTAGAGCTTCCACAGCTCGGGGCGCTGGGCGCGGGGGTCCCAGGCGCCGAAGGCGTCGCGGAAGGAGAAGACGCGCTCCTTGGCGCGGGCCTTCTCCTCGTCGCGGCGGGCACCGCCGAAGACCGCGTCGAAGCGGTTCTCCTGGATGCCGCGCAGCAGGGCGGTGGTCTGGAGGCGGTTGCGGCTCGTGCCGGGGCCGGTCTCCTCGATCACGCGGCCGGCGTCGATGTCGTCCTGGACGTAGGAGACGTGCAGCGTCACCCCGGTCTCGGCCACGACACGGTCGCGGTACTCGATGACCTCGTCGAAGTTGTGCCCGGTGTCGACGTGCATGAGCGGGAAGGGCATCGGCGCGGGCCAGAAGGCCTTGCGGGCGAGGTGGAACATCACCACGGAGTCCTTGCCGCCGGAGAACAGCATCCCCGGTCGTTCGAACTGCGCGGCTACCTCGCGGAAGATGTGGACGGACTCCGCCTCGAGCGCGTCGAGGTGCGAGAGCGTCACCGCCGTCCTGGGCGTCATGCGACCTCCATCGTCGTGTGGACAATCTCAATAGACAGAACTGTCTATCAGATCGTGCTGGAACCATCGTGCGCCGCCCCCGCCCGGATTCCCGCCACCGCGAGCGGAACGACCCTGCTATCGACGGATTATCGACGTAGAGTGTCGACTATGCGACACGAGCCCACCCGCCGCGCCGTGGAGGTGGCCACGGCACTCGCCGCGGCCGGGGAGCCGGTCACGACGACGAGGCTGGCCGCCTCGCTCGGGGCGAGCCGCTCGACGCTGCACGCCGTCCTCGCCGAGCTGCACGCGTGCGGCTGGGCCGACCGCGTCAGCGGCGCCGGGGGCGGATGGGTGGCGGGGCCGGTCCTGCGCGCGGTGGGGCGGAGCGTCGGCACGGAGCCCGACCTTGCCCGGATCGCCCGCCCGGCCCTGGATGAGGTCGCCGACCTGACCGGCATCGCCGCCGCCGCGCTGCAGCTCCGCGGGGACTTCCTCGAGGTGGTCGACGTCGTCCGCGGCGGCGTGCGCACCTCGTCGTCGTCCTCCGCCATGCCCACCGGACACACCATCCCGCTCCGGGCGCCGTTCGTGCGCGACGTCGCGGCCCGGCTTCCGGAGTCCCGCCGCGAAATGTGGCTGACGGACGGCGCGGTCCCCGCCGCCGCCCGGGCCCGGCTGGACCTCGTGATGCCACAGGTCACGCGGCGCGGCTGGTCGGTCGACCGACTCACCCCCGCCCGGCGCGAACTGCTGCGGATGGCCGACGCGCTCGAGTCCTCCGGCGTCGGACCGCTCGTGAGGGACCGGGTCTCCGAGCTGTTCGCCGAGCTCAGCACGATCGACGTCCTGGACTCCGAACTCACCCCGGGCGCCGACCTCGCGGTATTCGCGGTGTCCGCCCCGGTGATCGGACGGGGAAACGTCGCGGTCGGTTCGATCGCGGCGACCCCCGGACGGCGGATGACCGGGCGCGCGGTGATGCGGACGACCGACGCGGTCACCGTCGCCGCCGCCGACGTCTCGGCGCGCGTGGCCGCGCTCACCACGGCGGCCCCGCCCCCGCCGGCGCGACTCCGACACGCTTGAGAAATCACCGCCGCCGGTCCGGCGCTGACCGGCGACGGCCGCAGAGGGTGCGGCCGCCACCGAGTCGTGTCGCGGGGTGCCGCGGCCACCCGCCGTCGGCCTCAGTGCACGCGCCGCAGTTTGGTGTTGACGAACTCGCCCATCCCCCATCGGCCCAGCTCCCGGCCGTAGCCGGAGGCGCGGACGCCGCCGAAGGGGAGGCCGGCACGCGTGGTGCCGTGCTCGTTGACGTAGACCATGCCGGCGTCGAGCCGGTCCGCGACGCGGGCCGCCTCCTCCGGGTCGGTGCCCCACACAGATCCGGACAGGCCGAACCGCGTGTCGTTGGCGATCCGCAGGGCGTCGTCGAGATCGGTGTACCGGTAGATCATCGCGACGGGCCCGAACACCTCGTCATGGTAGACGTCCATCTCCTCGGTGATGTCCGTAAGCACCGCGGGCGCCATGTAGGCGCCGGGCCGGTCGAGGGCCTCACCGCCGACGTGCAGCGTGGCGCCCTGCTCCACGGCGGTGCGGACCTGCTCGACCACGGTGTCCCGCGCGTCCTCGCTCGAGAGCGGCCCCATCTCCGTGCCGTCCTCGTCGGACGGCCCGACGACGATACGGCCGTAGAGGTCGGTGAGCGCAGAGACGAAGTCGTCGTAGATCCCGTCCGGCACGAACATCCGCTTGGGCGAGTTACACGCCTGACCGGAGTTCGAGAGCCGCGCCCGCCCGACGGTGTCGACGAGCGCGTCGACGTCGTCACTGTCGAGGACGACGAGCGGATCCGAGCCGCCGAGCTCCAACACGCTCTTGGTGAGGTTCTTTCCCGCGACCTCGGCCACGGCGGCGCCGGCGACCTCGCTGCCCGTGAGGGAGACCCCCTGGACGCGTGGGTCGGCGATCATCTGCGCAACCTGGTCGGAGGAGGCGAACACGTTGACGTAGGCGTCCTCCGGCAGGCCCGCCTCCCGCTGGATCTGCTCGATGAGCGCAGAGCTCTTGGCGCAGATCGAGGCGTGCTTGAGCACCACGGTGTTGCCCGCCATGAGGTTGGGGGCGGCGAACCGGGCGACCTGGTAGTAGGGGTAGTTCCACGGCATCACGCCCACCAGCGGGCCGACGGGCTCCACGGTCACCGTGTTCTCGCGCGCACCGGCGACGTCCAGCGACTCCGGCTGCAGCAGATCCGGTCCGTGCTCGGCGTACCAGGCGTAGATGGAGGCGGCCAGCTCGACCTCTCCGGCCGCCTCCTCGGTCGGCTTGCCCATCTCCTCGGAGATGGCCGCCGCGAGCTCGTCACCGTGCTCCCGGAACGCGTCAGCGATCGCGTCGAGGATCCGGGCGCGTTCCCGCGGATCGACCTCACTCCAGCTGCGGTAGCCCTCGGTGACGCGGGTGAGGACGGCGTCGATGTCGCCGTCCGCCAGGCCGTCGTACTCGGCGACGGTCTCGCCGGTGGAGGGGTTGTGGGTCCGGTACGTGCTCATGTGGAGATCACATCCTGACTTCTCAAGGGGTCGGGTCCCCGACCGTACGCGCCTCGCGGCGGGGCGCACACCGGTCGCCTCACGGCGGCCGCGCAACCGCCCCTCCCCGCACCGCCGAGGCCACCCCGCCCTACGGCGTCGGCGCGCCGCCCGTCACCGAGAGCGTGTTGCCGGTGGTGTACGACGACTCCTTCGACGCCAGGTACACGTACGCGCCGGCCATCTCGACGGGCTGGCCGGGGCCGACCGAGGGGATTCTTGTGTCCGAAGGTCGGCAGAGCGTCCGGCAGCTGCCCACCAGACACCTGCAGAGCAGTCCAGAACGGCCCGGCGCCACGGCGTTGACGCGGATCCCCCGCGCCACCAGCTGCTGCGCCAGGCTCTTGGACATCGTGTTGACCGCCGCCCGCGACGCCGCGTAGTCCACCAGGCCCGGCGAGGGCGTGTACGCCTGGACCGACGAGGTGAAGATCACGCTCGATCCCGGCTGCAGGTGCCCGAGCGCCTCCTGCATCATCCAGAACGGCGCGTTGACGTTGACGTTCATCGTCTCCGCCCACTGCTCGGAGGTGAGGTCCTCCAGCTTCTCGACCTTCCGCTGCCGCGGCGTTGAGCACGAGGACGTCCAGGCCGCCCAGCCCCGCCACGGCGTCGCGGACCTCCCGACCGTATGCGCGACGCGCGCCCCCGGCTTCCGCAGCAGCCCACCCGGGACCCCCGCGCGCCTCGGGCATACCACCCGGGTTCCACGACGAGGCCTCCACCCCGGACCACGATTCGCCGCCGGGGTGTCGCGCGCTTCGCGTCCCTCTCCCCTCCCCACCCGAATGTGACACCGTAAACTCCGCAGGCCGATACACCTCATGGCGTGCCAGGTGTCGACGGGCCTCGACGCGGTCGACCGTGATCGGGTACGTCATCAGCCCGAGGTGCCCTGGGTGTGCCTCGGGTCCCGCACCGTCACCCGGACGCGCGCGATTGCCTACAGAAATAGTCGCCTGGCCGTCGAGTCAGGCCGATTTCTTGGACGTGCTCGAGGCGGAGCTGCCGGAGTCCGACTTGGAGGACGTCGACTTCTTTGCCGTCGACTTCTTTGCCGTCGACTTCTTTGCCGCCGCCTTTCTGGCGGGCGCCTTCTTCGCGGCAGTCTTCTTTGCCGGGGTCTTCTTTGCCGAGCTACTCCCGCTCTTCTTGCTGGTGGCCTTCTTGGCGGAGCCGGAGTCCTCGTCGTCGTCGCTCTCGTCGTCGTCCTGGTCGTCGGCGTCGTCCGCCTTACCACCCCGGTCCTTCACACTCGCCCGCAGCGCCGCCAGCAGATCGGCCACCTCGTCGTCACCGTCGTCGCCCGAGGTGTCCTTCTCCTCCACCGTGAACGCCTCACCGCCGGCCGCCTTGGCCTCGATGAGCTCCTTGAGCTGATTCTGGTAGTCGTCCTCGTACTTCTCCGGCTCGAAATCCGCCGCCATCGTCTCGATGAGCGACGCCGCCATCTTGACCTCCTGCGGCCGGACCTTCGCCTCCTTGTCCAGGCCCTCCAGGATCGCCGGGCGGATCTCATCCGGCCACAGCAGCGTCTGCAGCATGAGCACGTCCTTGTACACCCGGAGCGCACAGAGGCGAGTGCGGTTGCGCAGCGTGAACGTGCAGATCGCCAGGCGGTCCGTCTGCTGCAGCGCCTCCCGCATCAGCACGTACGCCCGGTTGGAGCGCGACGCCGGCTCCAGGAAGTACGCGTTGTCGAACGCCACCGGATCCACCTGATCGGCCGGGACGAACTCCGTCACCTCGATCTCGTGGTTCTGCTCCACCGGCAGGCTGGCCAGGTCGTCCTTGGTGAGGATGACCATCTCGCCCTCTTCGGACTCATACGCCTTGGCGATATCGGAGAACTCGACCTCCTCGCCATTGTCGTCCCGCACCTTCTTGTAGCGGATGCGGACGCCGTCCTTCTTGTCCACCTGCCGCGCGTGCAGATCGTGGTCCTCCGTCGCCGCGTACACCTTGACCGGCACGTTGACCAGACCGAACGAGACCTCGCCCTTCCAGATGGATCGCATGGGATGAGTATGCGACATATGCGGGGCGGCGGCAGCCGGACGAGAGCCACACCCTGAATGCAGGAGAGCCGGAGTCGCCGGCCACTGCCTGGGAGTTGATCGCCACCCGCCAGCGCACTCGTCCTACTTGTCAGATGTGGATGCAATAGTGCGTTCATGACGACGTACGGCAACGATTCGACTCCCACGATGGAGCTGATGCGGCTTGGGCCCTTCACACCCGGGCGAAACGCCGACCCCGCTATCGTCGCGGTCAAACGCGCACACGTGCGTGACCTTCACGTTGCGCCAATCAACGCTATCGCCGACGCCGTAGCTGACGCCGAAGGAATCGCCCGAGGCCTAGTTCCGTACGTCGATCCCCAACTCGGCGGAGTCGAGGCCGAGGTGCTCGCTCTACTGGACAACCCGTCGACCAAGGCGGAAGCTGGAACTGGATCCGGGTTACTGAGCCTCGAGAACGACGACGGTTCCGCCCGTCGGTGCGCCGGGATCTACAACGACTTCGGGCTGACTCCACAGCAGGTGGTGCACTGGAATGTCGCACCGGCCCCAATCTCTGGCACCAAGAATGGTCGCTCTTCCGCAGCAGAGCGCGCACGCGGCGCCCGCTGGCTCAGCGAATTACGCGCTCTCCTCCCGAACTTGAAGGTGGTGCTTCTCATGGGGGCCATGGCCCGCGACGGCTGGGTGCGATCCGGACTCTCCTCCGCGGGGTTGGTCATTCCAGCTGATGTTCCCCACCCCTCCGGCAAAGGGATGGCTAACCCGGGAGCCCCTGAACGGCTGTATCGCGCGATGACCGAGACGATGACCGTCTTGAACGGGCCCGAGTGCCCATTCCCGCTCGTCCCTACCTTGAGCACCGTCCAAAAGTCCGACGCCCCGCTGCGGCCATCGACGTCCCCAGAGGCCCCGCCCCAGCCGTCCAGCTCTGTCACTCAACCTCTCGACAGCGAGCTTTGGGGCTGGTGGCCCACTTTCGAGCACTACAGTGCGGGCTCCCCGCCGTGGGGCACCTCGAAAAACCTCGGCTCCGTCGAGGCTGCGATCGACAGCCACAGGGGCGCGCCACGAAAGAAAAGTCCGATCGCTCGCCTTACCCCAGCAGGGTGGGCCCTGATGGCGAAGCGCGGATCAGGTACCACCGAGGAGATGAAACCCGACCAAGCCGGCAAGTACGAACGCGCTCGGGCGGGCGGGCCCTGGGGAAATCAAGGCCCTATTCCGCCAGAGGCCGAGTTGCATAGGACGACGATCGACCTCGACGTTTCGCGACGTCCAAGCGGGTCAGGCGCGTAGAGCACAACATCCATCGGGCGAGGTCTCGCGAGCCCGTGAAGGAATTGCACTCGCCACCCCAGCCAGAGGTCCTCGGTCGCGTGGTGATCTCGGCTGTCCGCCCAGCCTGTTCAGCTGCGTGCCGGCGATACCGGCCAACCGGGCGGCGAATGAGGGCCGAGGTCGCTCACCTCGTCGTCGTCACCAAGAAACGGCGACCCACACCCACGCGCCAGGCGGCACCGCCCACCGATCGGCCGACGGCCACGCCGGAGGCACCTGGAAAGCTGTCCCCATGCCCGCCGACGTCGCGCCCCTGCTCCTGCTCGTGGCGGCGTCGGCCGTCATCCTCGGGACCGTGCTGCAGCGGGTCAGCGGGATGGGTGTCGGGCTCGTGGTCTCGCCGACGTTGGCCCTGCTTCTGGGGCCCGTCGCCGGAGTGCCACCGACCAACATCACAACCACCGTCTCCGCGGCCCTCATCGCGATCACGCTGTGGCGCGACATCGACTGGCGCCGCTACCTCCACCTGGCGCCGCTGATCGTCGTGGGGTCCGTGCCCGGTGCCCTCCTCGTGGGCGCTGCCGACCGCAGCTGGCTCGAGGTGGTGATCGGCACTGTTCTGCTCGGCACCCTCGTCTTTACCGCACTCGTGCGCATCCCGCCGGTGGGCGGCCGGCGGCCGGCTGCAGTGGCTGGCACGGCCGGAGGATTCCTCAACACCGCGGTGGGCGTGGCCGCGCCCGCGATGCTCGTCTACGCGCAGGCCACGGGGTGGAACCAGCGGTCCTTCGCCGCGACCCTGCAGCCGATCTTCTTCACCATGGGCGCGACCTCCGTCATCACCAAGGTCGGTCTCGAGGCCGCGCCGATCTCCGGGCTGCCGCCGATCGGCGTGATCGGGCTGGTTGTGGCTATGGTTCCGATCGGCATTCTTCTGGGTGGCGCGGTGGCCACGCGAGTGTCCGCCACCGTGGGGCGACGGGTCGCCGTCGTCGTCGTCACCCTCGGGGCTCTCACCCTCCTCGGTCGAGGGATCGGGGGGGTTGGCCGGGGTGCTCTGAACGGTGAGCGGACCTCGCCGTGACGGTCGACGCGCCGCGGGCCTGTTCGCGCCGAGGAGACACAATGGGGCCATGGCATCCCCGGTTGCCCGCAGCCGTCATCGCCACGGTCCGCGACAGCGCATGGCTTCCCCTCGGGGCGGTCGATGGACGATCTCATCAGTAGCCACGCCTGAGCGGTCAGGCTGTTACGCGGGTCTCGGCGGCGGTGGGGCGACGGGTTGCCGTCGTCGTCACCCTCGGGCTCTCAGCCTCCTGGGGCGAGGGGCCGCGGGCCCGGCCGGAATGTTCTAAGGCGTGTCTCCCATAACTGTGTGGTGACCCGCGAGACCGTGGGCCACCACACAGCTATGGGAGACACGCCCTGGCCTGGCGTCTGCGCACGCATGGCAAGCGCCAAGTCCTGTGGCCGCCGCGGGCGGGCGCTTGCTCTATGCGGGCTGCTTCTCCGCGACGACATCGAGCTGCTCGATAACGGGCTCCCCGAAAAGCTCACCCGTCTTCTCACCGAGCGCTTTCGCGACCTCACCCGACAGGTGCGCCTGGCGACCGTCGTCGGCAAATGCGTCAAAGATCCCGAACGACGAGGGGCCGAACTGTATCGCGAACCACCGGACGGTCTTGGGCTCACCCTCTACGATCGACAGGCCCTGGTTCAAGAAGTCGCGGACTTCTTCCTCCCTGCCGGGCAGTGCTTCGAGGCGCACCAGAAGCGCTTTGCTGACCTTTGTTGCTGCCATCTTGGATCAATCCTATTGGATCTATCCTTTGCTCGGTTTTGCGTTCTTCGGAATGGATTAAAACGCCGCTACAGCTGCCTCCGCGACCGTCTGATCCTGCTCGCCGCTACCCCCGCTCACTCCTACCGCCCCGACGACCAGGCCATCGCGGCGCAGCGGGATGCCGCCAGCAAACACCATGACCCTGCCATGGTTCGAGTTCTGGATGCCGTAGAACTGCTCGCCGGGCTGAGCATTTTCGGCCAGGTCCTTGGTGGCGATGTCGAAGGCGCGCGCCGTAAAGGCCTTGTTGATCGAGATGTCGACGCTGCCCACCCACGCGTTGTCCATGCGAATGTGGGAAACCAAGTTAGCACCCGCGTCGACCACCGCGATGTTGCTCGGCGACCCGATCTCTTCCGCCTTAGCCTGAGCGGCGGCGATCACGCGCTGAGCGTCCTCGAGCGATACGGATTCGAGCTTGATGGTCATGAGTACCTCCTGGTTGTGTGCCACATGCCAATCGGGTCGACCGATGGGCTAAGGCTGTCTCGCCTGAGTTAGACGTCATGCCGGTGCTTTCGCCGAGCGTACCCATTTCGGCTCGCGCTCGCGGAGAACCCATTGAGTGCGTCCGTTCTGGGGTCAGGCGAACTATCGCAGGGCTTCGCCGAGGCGAGCGGCGGGCGTGAGGTCGGCGTCTAGACCGCCGCCGGTCGCAGCCCGGGCAAGAGCGCGACCCAGCGCAGGTGCCTGCTTGAACAGATTGTGACCGGCCACAAAAAAGACAGAGCCTTCCTCCCACACGGCCACGCCGTCCTCGCTCCATGGGAGGTCGGTCACCCAGCAGTGAAGAAAGTCGCGCGGCTCTGGGTGGAGACCGGGCAGCGCCCGTGTCACGTATTCGCGTGCGCGTTCGTCCAGCGATCGAATCGCCGCAGGGTCGATGAACGTTCCGTCGTCGCGGACGCCCACGGTTTCGCTGAGTCCGACCGAATAACTGCTGTTGCCCGGTAGCGGCGTCGCGTATACGCCGACTTCGCCGAAGACACCGCTGCCGTCCTGCAGGCACGCGACTCGTGCCGGGGCGGCGCCTTTCACGTCGAAGGTCAGCCGGACGTGTGCGGCAAGGCGAACCGGCAGCGACAGGCCGACGGTGCGGGCCAGGCGGGCGGTTTCGCGGCCGGCGCACACGACCACCTTGGAGTAGACAGCCCGGTCGCTGACGCTGCGCACCTCGACCGTCCCATCGGCGCGGGGATCGATGGAGATGACCTCTGCGGTGGTGACGGCCTCTGCGAGGGCACCCGCGAGTGCCGTGATCGCGGCGCGGGTGCGGATCGCGCCGCCCGACTCGTCGAGCATCGCTGGCCCCGAGTACCCAGCGAGCAGCGGCATTCGCTGGGCGAGCTCGGCTGCATCGATCTCGTGCGCTTCCACGCCGCCGACCTGGTCGAGCACCCGCAGCCGCGCCAGGGCGCTCTCTCCGATCGCCACGACACCGTCTGATGAGACCAGCTCGACGTCGAAGTGTTCGGCCCACTCATCCCATACGCCGCGGCTTTCGCGCGCGAAAGCGACGAGTCGCGGGTCGTCGTGGGCATGCCGGAAGATCCGCGACTCGCCCGCGGACTGACCCGTTCCGGGCAGACCGGCCTCGTACAAGCGCACCGGAACGCCCTGCTCCCGCAGCGCGTACGCCGTCGACAGACCGACGATTCCGCCCCCGATCACTGCTACCTCGGGTGAACGCGTCGGGGCAACGTCGTCGTCAATTACTGTCATCGCGATTCCTCGATCTATTAGGGATGGGCGATAGGCCGTAAGAGGAGGGGCCGCTGCCACGACGTCAACGGGCTGTGTCAGCCCGAAGTCACCGCGCGCAGCGACCCTTCATGTCCGGGTCAGTAGTCCCGGTCTGTGGTGTCAGGCGGGAAGCTTGGAGCCCAACACGTCGAGCTTCTCGATCGTGGGTTCGGAGAACAACTTGCCGGTGTTTTCGCCGAGCGCTTCCGCCACGGGTCCGGACAGGTGGGCATCACGTCCGGAGTCGTCCGGAAAGACGTCGAAGATGCCGAACGAGGTCGGCCCGAGGCGGATCGCGAACCACGCGGTGGTGGCCTGCTCTCCCTCGACAAGCTCACGGCCGCTGTCGAGGAAGTCCTTAACCTCGTCCTCCTTGCCGGGCAACGCGTCAAACCTGACCAGCAATCCTTTGGTCACACTCATGATGTCTCCTCTTACTTTGTAGTGGTGTCCGCGATTTGGGACACGAGCGCGTCGGAGAACGCCGGCAGGTCCTCCGGCGAGCGGCTGGTGATGAGATTCTTGTCGACCGCGACCTCCTGGTCGACGACGTTCGCGCCGGCATTGCGCAGATCCGTGCGGATGCTCGGGAAGGACGTCAGGGTGCGACCGGTGGCCACGCCGGCCTCGATCAACGTCCACGGTCCGTGACAGATCGCCGCCACGGGCTTGCCACTCTCGACGAAGTCGCGGACGAAGGAAACGGCGTCCTTGTCGACCCGGAGCTGGTCGGGGTTCACCGTGCCGCCGGGAAGCAGCAGGGCGTCGTAATCGCCCACCGAGGCGTCGGCGACCAGCCCGTCGACGGTGAACGTGCCCGCTTCATCCAGATCGTTCTCACGGGCCTTGATCTCGCCGTCGTGGATCGAGAGGACCTCGGTCTGAGCGCCGGCCCGGTCCAGTGCTTCGCGGGGTTGCTCGAGCTCGACGCGCTCGACCCCGTCCGCGGCGAGGATCGCGACCCTCTTGCCCTGCAGATCTGCTGCCATGTCAGTTCGCCTTCTTTCCGCTGGACATACCTGGCTTGATGACGACCTTGGTCCAACCCTCGGACCTGGCGTCGAAGTTCCTGTAGGCGTCGGCGGCCTCTTCCAGCGAGATCTCGTGGGAGACGATCCAGGACGGCTTCGCCTTGTCAGCCGCGATCAGGTCCCGGAGCTGGCGGTTGTACCGCTTGACCGGGGCTTGACCGTTGCCCATGGTCTGCCCCTTGAACCAGTGGGTGCCGAAGTCGATGGCCGCCTTGCCCTGCTTGGCCAATTCGCTCTTGGCCCCCGGGTCCTGGGGGACGAACACGCCGACGGTGCCGATTCGTCCGGTGAAGCGGACCGCGTTGATGAGCATGTTCAGCGTGAGGGCGATGTCTTCGTTGCCCTGGGGATCGTGGGCCTGGTAGCCCACGCATTCGCAACCACGGTCGGCTCCGAGCCCCATCGTCTCGTCCAGCACCGCCTGCACCGGGTCGGTCTTGGAGTCGTCGATGGCAATCGCACCGATCTGCTCAGCCAGCGCGAGCCGGTCGGGGTGGCGATCGACCACCATCACCTTCGCGGCCCCCTTGATCGTCGCGGACAGGGCAGCCATCAGCCCCACCGGTCCGGCCCCGGCGATCACGACGCTGTCGCCCGGGATCACGCCGGCCATCTCGGTTGCGTGGTAGCCGGTGGGGAAGATGTCGGAGAGCATGACGTAGTCGTTCTCCTTCTCCTGCGCATCCTCACCCAGGCGCAGCGCGTTGTGGTCGCCGAAGGGGACCCGGAGCAGCTCCGCTTGGCCTCCGCCGTACGGGCCCATGTCCGCAAATCCGTATGCCGCACCGGCGGCGGACGGGTCAGGCTGCGTGGTCAGGCAGTAATTCGTGAGACCGCGCTCGCAGTTCTTGCAGAACCCGCACGAGATGTTGAAGGGCAACACGACCCGGTCGCCCACCTTGACCTTCTCCACGCCCTTACCGATTTCCACCACCTCCCCCATGTTCTCGTGGCCGAACGTGCGGCCCTGCTCGAAGGAGGTCCGGCCCTCGTACATGTGCAGGTCCGAGCCGCAGATATTGGTCGTTGTCATTTTGACCAGCACGTCGGTGGGACGTTCGATCTTCGCGTCCGGAACATCCGTAACCGCGACATCTCTGGGTCCTTGATAGACGACAGCCTTCATGCTGAGCCTCCAATGGTTGTGCTTGGCAAACCTCTGACTTCCTCACACTCACACTGAAACGACGCCGCGTCAACCAAATGGAGACCAACAGGCTATGCCTCACGCCGCCCCAACAGACGCCGTGGTCTGCGCAAAGCAGGTCTGCAGATCGCCGCTCGCACCTATCGGATGTGGACCTCCCCCGGCGGCCGGTGGACCTGGTCGACCTCACCGCCACCTACGTCGGCGACGATCTGGGCACCACGACCCTCATCGGCGTCTCGTACGTGACCGAGGACGGCACGGTCATCCAGTGATATGACCACCTCGCCGTCGTCCCCCACGCCCTGAACGGCGAGCTGTATCCCGGCGGCACCGCCACCACGCCCCAGATCGGAGCGCATGACCGCCTGGACCACCCGCGCAGAGACCGACGCCGACATCCCCGCGATCCGCGACATCATCCTGCGCGCTTTTCACACTGCCTCCGAGGCCGACCTCGTCGACGCCCTCCGCCCCTGGACGCGGCTCAGGCGATGGGCGAGAAACTCGTCGTGGTGCTGGGCCATGCCGGCTACTACCCACGATTCGGCTTCCGCCGCGCCTCCAGCTTCGGCATCCGCGCGTCATTTGACGCCCCCGACGAGGCGTTGATGGCCCTGCCCCTCGACGACTCCCCTGCCGTCCCGGGCGGCGTCATCCGCTATCCCGCGGCATTCGGAGTATGACCGCGCGCAGTCGCGGCGACCGCGGGACCGTGAGGGCGGGGTGACCTCGTCGTCGTCGTAGGCTTGGCGACCATGTCTGCGACCGCGGACCTACACCAGGAGCTCGACGCCGCCCGGGACCGGTTCGAGCAGTACCGCGTCTCCGTAAGCGCGGCGTTCGACGATCGGCCCGCAGGCGAGCTGTCCCAGGCCGTCGAGGCGGTGCTGCCGGACCTGGCGTTCCACGAGGGACAGGCGGTCGCAGCGGCAGTGGCTCTGGACCGATTGGCCGCCGGCGCCGATCTGGCCGCGGTGATCCGGGCACTGGATCTGCTGCTCCTCGAGCAGCAGGCCGCGCGGCGCAGCCTGGACTTCATGTCCGGCGTGGCCCGGGTCCTCGTCAACGTGAGGCGGCGCGAGGCGGGTTAACCGGGTGGCGCGGCGGGTAGTCGGGCGGGGGCGGCGGCATGGCGAGGCGGCTGCACGCCCAGTTCGAGCTCCTCGCCCCTCTCCTGGCCCGCGAGGGCGTCGATGTGTGGACCGCGACCGTCGCCGACCTCGACGCCGGAATGGAACGCGCCAAGCAGCGCCACGCAGCCGCCGTCGCCCGGGTCCGCGCCGTCCTGAACGCCCACTCCAGTTTCTGGCTCGACACGTACCGCCAGAACTACACCAGCACGCCCGGCGGCTGCGGCCGCCGGGCGTTCGTCGTGTTTGTTGTTGATCGTCACCACCGATAGTCGAGGAACTTTCCGTCGAGGGTGATCACCACCCGGTCCCCATCGGGGTCCGGCCGGCGCTGAAAGTCGACCTGGAAGTTGATCGCGCTCATGATGCCGTCCCCGAACTCCTCGTGGATGAGGGCCTTGAGCGCCGGACCGTACACCGCCAGCGCCTCGGTGAGCCGGTAGATGGTCGGGTCCGCCATCTGATCCGGCGGCGTCCCGCGGCTGGGCTGCAGGGCCAGGCTCTCGGCGACATCCTCACCCAGGCCGAGCAGTTCGCAGACCGACCGTGCCTGCTGGGCCGTCATCGGATGTTGGCCCAGCAACGCGGCGGTGGTCCACACCAGTGGGGCGCCCAGGTGCTCGGCCAACTCCGACCACGTGCGGCCCTGGCGGATACGCGCGGAGTCGACGAGGGCGGCGGCGTCGCGCTTGGACATGATCGGGTTCACGGGGGATTCCTCCTGGTGGGGTGTGGTCGCGGTGAGGGTCGGCCGGGTCAGGCCGGGGCGCCGGTGGGTTCCACGTCGGCCTGGGCGGACTCGGGCTTCAGCGGCCGCCGCGCCTTGGTACGGGCGTGGGTGACGTACAGGGTCAGGCCCACGAAGAGCAGGCCGCCGACCAGGTTCCCGGCGACCGTGGGGATCTCGTTCCACACGAGGTAGTCGCTCAAGGAGAAGTCGCCGCCCAACATGAGTCCGGTCGGGAACAGGAACATGTTGACCACCGAGTGCTCGAAGCCCATGTAGAAGAACAGCATCACGGGCATCCACATGGTCAGTGCCTTGCCGCTGACGCTGGTGGACATCATGGCGGCGACCACGCCGGTGGAGACCATCCAGTTGCACAGCACGCCACGGAAGAACAGGGACGCCATCCCGGCCGCGCCGTACTCCTTGTAGCCCAGGGTCCGCGCCTCGCCGATCTCCCCGAGGCGCTGGCCCACCTCGTCGGGCGCGACGTTGAACCCGTAGGTGGTGATGAACGCGATGAGGAACGCCACCGTCAGCGCACCGGCGAAGTTGCCGACGAAGACCAGGCCCCAGTTGCGGAGCATCCCGCCGACCGTGACGCCTCTGCGCTTGTCGAGCAGGGCCAGCGGTACCAGCGTGAACACGCCGGTCAGGAGGTCGAAGCCGAGCAGGTACAGCAGAATGAACCCGACGGGGAACAGCACCGCCCCGAGCAGGGCGCTGCCCGTCTGCACGGTGACCGTCACGGCGAACGCCGCCGCCAACGCCAGTATCGCCCCGGCCATGAAGCCGCGGATCAGGGTGTCGCGGGTGGACATGTGAACCTTCTTAGCCCCGGCGTCGATCATCGCCCGGGTGAAGTCCTCTGGTTGAACGTAGGACACGTCGTCTCCTCCAGCTCTGCGGTAGCCGCGCTAATGAACTGGACCAAGTCTGAACGCGCATTGTGTCGTGGCCGTTTCGCCGCGGCATCGGTCGGTAACCGTCGGCTCACTGGACGGCGGGCGTGCGGTGAGGGGCCGGCGAGGGGCCCGACCGGTGAGCGGCCAGGGTGAACTCGTCGTCGTCGACATCTCCCCAGGCCCGTCGCTCGCGGCGGCACCGCCCTGCCGGCGTGGTTAGGCTGCACGACAGAAGTCACTCGTGCCAACTACCCAGCGGACCGGCCCACCCTCGCCGGTCTGCGGGAAAGAGGAACAATGACCGTCTCAACCGCCTCCGTCCGCGCCGTCGGAGTAACGACCTACGGTGGCCCCGACGCCCTGCAGGTCGTGGAAGTCCCCAAGCAGGAACTCGGCCCCACCGAAGTCCGGGTGCGTGTCACCGCCGCGACCGTCAACCCCACCGACACCTACACGCGCAACGGCTCCCGCTCGAAGACCGGAACGCCGCGCGGAGCCGCGGACGTCCCCGGCATGGACATCGCCGGAACACTCATCGAGATCGGCGAGGACGCCGACACGTCCCTGTCCGTGGGCGACCGGGTCATGGGCATCGTGGTCCCCCGCGACGACCACGGTGCGTACCGCGAGGACATCGTCCTGCCCGCCCGGTCGATCACCGCCGCGCCCCGCAATGCCGACGACATCGCCGCGTCGACGCTCCCGATGAACGGCCTCACCGCCCGGCGCGCCCTCGACCTGCTGGCGCTGAAGCCCGGCCAGGTTCTCGCGGTGACCGGGGCGGCGGGCTCGACCGGCGGATACGTCATCCAGCTGGCCAAACACGTCGGCCTCATCGTGGTCGCCGACGCGTCCGAGGCGGACGAGGAGCTCGTGCGGTCACTCGGCGCCGATCAGATCGTGCGGCGCGGCGAGGGCGTCGCCGACCGCATCCTCGAGCTCTACCCCGACGGCGTCGACGGCCTCTTCGACGGATCCGTGCAGGAGGCCGCCGTGCTCCCCGCGGTCAAGACCGGCGGTGGGGTAGCGACGGTGCGGTGGTATCGGGGCGACGGAAAGCGCGACCTGCGGGTCCATGCCGTGAGCGTGGTCGACATGGCGGAGGAACAGGAAAAGCTCGACGAGTTGCGGCAGCTGGCCGAGGACGGCGTGCTCACCCTCCGGTTGGCGGACAGCTACGCGCCCGAGGACGCGTGGCGGGCCCACGAACGACTCGAAGCCGGCGGGACTCGGGGGCGGCTGGTCATCGACTTCACACGGTGACACGGACCGGGCTGGCCGGTGGGCGGGAGCTTGCCAGCCAACCGGCACCCACCTCGAGTCCGACCACGGGCCCCGACAAGCCCAGCGTCGAGACGTCGGTGACCACCGCCGAGGCATGAGCCACCCTCGGCAGGCACGCACCGAGGCCGGCTCTCGGTAGACGAACCACAGCCGCCCGCGCCCCGTCGGCCGGTCCCGCGCACGATGCGCGGGACCGGCCGCCGGCTGTGCGGACCCTCGTCGTCGTCACCTCTCCCGAACGGTGACCTAGCCTCCGCCCAGCTGCGCGAGGTCGTCATTGAGAATCGTGACCATCTCCCGATGGTGCTTCTCGATGGAATCCCCGTCCCACACCCCGTCGTTCTCTCTAACCTCATCAGCCATCAGCGTGAGCTTCGGACTCTGCTTGATGATGCCTTCCTTGCGCACCTTGGTCGCCGGCAGCTCATTGCTGAACTTCGAGTTGGCGCTCACGCTGACCAGGGCAAGGTTGCCGAAGAGATGAAGCCGCGGATCATCCCCGGCCAGCGCATCCCAGCCCGTGTTGTCGCGGTTAGCGTACTGCGGGAAGAAGTGCTCCACCGAGTTGCGGAACTGGAACTCGAACTTCGGATCCCGGGCACTGTCCGGGCCATAGCCCTGGGCGAGGAGATAGTCCAGGTAGGTGTACACGATCCGCTCGATGGCAAAGCCCACCGGACCGGACTCGGTCGGCATCGACTCGCGGACCTTGCCACGGATGAAGGTGCGCAGCTCGTCGGCGACCAGACGGCCCACCTGCTGGCGGGGCAACGCGGGATCGACAAGCCGCAGCACGTGAGTGATCCAGTGCATGGTCCTCGGCGAGGTATACGTGACGCGGAGGAGCGACTGGAGGAGGAGCACGTCGCGGGTCTGGTCCCCTGCCGCCGCCTCGACCTGGTCGTCGGACTCCTCCCCCGTCGGCGAGAACGCGCGAGGGTACCTCGGGCTGACCTTGCTTCTCTCGCCGGAACCACTCCGCTCGCCCCTCGCGAGTCGCTTGAGCGACCACGCGCCGTCCTCCACGTGGGTGCCCACGAACTCCCGCTTGAGAACGGCGTTGTCCAGGACGAACTTGCACCGCAGCAACGTCTCCATGAACGTCTTCACGCGGTCGGCCCGCCGTTCGGTGTTTCTGAACTCATCGTCGAAGAGCCGAACCAGCTTGGAATCGTCCAGGCGACCGTCATCCTCGTCGTCGTCCCCCGCGCGAGCGTGCATCACCTTGAGGGCGTGCAGAAGCAGGCTGGGAAAGCGGATCGGCGACTCGAATCGCTGGGTCTCCTGCAGTTCCGTCGCGGGCTCGTCCTTAGTGTGCGCATAGCCCCTAATCGCCTCAGAGAGGGCCACGGATTCCACGCTCGTCGCATCCGCGGTCCTCTGCTGGCCGCGGACCTCCACCAGTGCGTCGAACCGCGCCACCTCGAGTCCGTCCCAGTCCCGTCCGAAGATCGCCGCACGGAGATCCGTGTCACCCGGCGTCAACGCCATCTGGATGTAGCGATCCATGTCCGCGCAGGCGTCCCAGATCCACGCGAGGCACGCGCGCTGGCGCTCGGTGAGATCCGCGTCTGCCGAAACCCCCGAGCTGACGGATCCGAGATAGCTCATGAGCCGGGCCTTGACGATGTCCACCTGCTCGAGCTGCTGACCGCGGGTGTTCATCACCTCGAAGTACCTGTTGAGGTCGGTGTCCCCGGGAAGCGCTGCTCGCACCACGCAGACCTGCTCGAGAAGGAAACGCGCGAAATGCCCCAGGTCGGCGCCTGCGTTCCTCAGTCGCGCGAGCCCCTCCTTGAGCTGCTTGTACCCGGTGAGGATTCCGGACCCCTCGTCCTCCTCGGAATCCGAGAGGTTCTGCAGCGCTTGGGAAGCGGCCCGCCGCGATGCGTAGGTCAGTTGAGCGGTGGCCTCGAGGTCGCGACCGCCGAGCCCCTCCGCCTCCAGGGATTCTCGATTCAGCCGATGCAGGAGCATGAACAACGTCGTGAGTCGCTGCTGGCCGTCGACCACCTCGTACGTGGTGACGTCTTCGCTGTCGTGCTCGGACTTCGGGGCCACGATGAGATTGCCCAGGAAGTAGTCGCCGACGTTGCTCGTCGATGCGTTCCAGATGTCATCGAGGAGCTGGTCGATCTGCTCTTTGCCCCACGCGTAGTTCCGCTGATAGATGGGGATCTCGTAGTGCACGCCCTGTTGGCCGAAGAGCTCTTTGACCGTCAGCAGTTCAGGCGTCAGTTGATTGGTCATCATGCCCCCAGGCGTTCGAGAAGAGTGCGGAGTTCCTTCATGTGGTCGGGCCGGTCCTGTCGCTCCAACGGTCCCATTACGAGGCGGCGCAGATCCTCCGGCCGTTCGGCATTACGCAGAAGTCCGAAGGCAGAAGCGTTCTCGTCCGTGCTGCGTGCGTGATTATCGACCGATGTCAATTGCACCCGTATCAAAGCGGTCCGGAGGCTATAGGACCACCGGAAAAGCCGGCGTTTCGCTTCAGAGAGATCGTGGTCGCCGAACTTGTTCGTGTAATAGAGCAACGCGGCGAGGTATAGCTCGGACACGTACCGAAACTTCGCCTTGGCTGGTTGTTCGTCGAACTCCACCGACGACGAGACGAAATTCTCCCATTCCGGCTCCGTGAATCCATCGCGGCGCAAGTGCTTCACCTCGTCCAGCATGAACGAGACCATCTCGAAGAACGGGCGGCCCGCCTGCACGGGTGCCTCCAACTGAAAGCGGGTCCGTAGCCCGTCCCGGTCGGACGGGGTGGTGTCCGCGGACCATGCCGTCAGCACCGGGACGACGGACTGAGCCGCGCGGTGATAGCGGGCCATCGGGGAGCTCGCGGCCCTTGCCGTCACTCCCTTGAACTCATCGACGTGGTCGGCGCTGAACGCCGGCGCCGACATCCCCCGCGACCACCTCCGGATCCGCCACAGGTAGGTGGAGAAGAGGCGATCCAGGTCCCCGTCCGGGACGGCCTCCCACGCCTCGACCAGGGCGACCATCATGAGGCTGGATTCTCCGCGGATCTCCCGCAGGTGATAGGCCTTGAGCAGGTCGTGTGGCAGGAGGGACTTCCCGCGATAGTTCTGGGAATCGAAGACCCGGAACGCCTCGTCGGCGTCATTCGTCTCGATCCGCATCACCACGCAGTTGTCGCGGATGAAGGCGGCGAGCCGGCTCCGGTCGTCGTCGATCGCGCTGACGCGGCTGGCGAGTTCCCGCCAGACCTTCGTGATCGGTGCGGCCGGGTCGGCGCGGTCCCAGGTCTCGCGATCGACGGCATGCGGGTCCGGCTCGTCGAGAAGCTTCAGCAGCATCGTCAACGTGAGGAGCCGCTGCTGACCGTCCACCACGTCCGGAGAATGGGCGCGATCCTCTCGGTGGAGGATCACCGCACCCAGCACGTATGAGGTCTCGAACGCCCTGTCGTCATTCGTCGCCCCGCTTACGGTCTGGTGGAATGCCGAGCGAATATCGTCGAGTAGTTGCGTGGCCGTCTCCGGCTTCCACCGATAGGGCCGCTGATAGGGCGGGATGCGCAGATCCTCCGCGAGCAGTTCTCGAATTGTCACGCGCTTCACGCCGTGCTCGCGACTGATGGCCACGCGGCCCCCTTCTTAATTGACGTCCGTGAACATCTCACTTTATGTGCCGACTGTTCACGCTGTTACTCCGGATATGGTTCGTTCGACGAACCAGTAGTCCGCCTGCTCCCGCAAGCAGCGTCCGCGCGCCGAGCCGGTCGCCAGTGTCCGAGTCGGATGCAAGAGTGGTCCCATGGCGACTAAGGGGCAGAAGGAGTCGGTGAAGGTCGACGGGCGGACCGTGCGGTTCACCCACGCCGACAAGGTGCTCTACGAGGCCACCGGCACCACCAAGGCCGATGTGCTGGAGTACTACCAGGCCGTCGCGCCGCTGCTCCTCACCTACGCCGGCAACCGGCCCGTCACCCGCAAGCGTTGGCCCGAAGGCACCGGCGAGGACTCGTTCTTTGAGAAGAACCTGCCCTCCCACGCCCCTGACTGGGTGCCGCGCGTCGCGATCGAGCACTCCTCCCGCACCGTCCGCTACCCGGTGCTCGACTCCCCCGCCACGCTCGCCTGGTTCGCGCAGCAGGCTGCCCTCGAGCTGCACGTGCCGCAGTGGGCCCTGGAGAACGACGAGCCTGGCCGGACGCGCCGGATCGTGATCGACCTCGATCCGGGCGAGGACGTGGATCTGGATACGACGGCGAAGGTGGCCCTGCGCGTCCGGGATCTCCTTTCCGAGGCGGGGCTCGACTCCTTCCCCGTGACCTCCGGGTCCAAGGGCATCCATCTCTACGCCCGTCTGGATAAGGCGGTCACCGCCGCCAGCGCCTCCAAGGTGGCCAAGCAGATCGCGCAATCACTGGCCAAGCAGACCCCCGACCTGGTCACCGCCACCATGAAGCGCTCCATCCGCGACGGCAAAGTGTTCGTCGACTGGAGCCAGAACAGCGGCGCCAAGACCACCGTCTCCCCCTACTCACTGCGCGGCCGGGCCGAACCGTGGGTAGCGGCGCCCCGCTCGTGGGAGGAACTCGGCGACGGCGGCCTGGCGCACCTGCACTGGGACGAGGTGTTGAAGCGACTGGACTCCGACGGCGACCTCCTCGACGGGCTCGAAGGCACGGCCAAGAACGGCGGCTCGGCCAAGAAGAAACCCGCCACAAAGACGACGGCGAGAAAGGCCACCGCCAAGAAGTCGGCGTCGTCATCCAACTCGGCATCGCGAGCCACGAAATCGGAGGGCGGCAAGAAGAGCTCGTCGTCGTCAGATGACGAGGACCCCGAGCCCGCCGACACCAGCTCGACCGACGTCGAGGGCTGCGACGCCGGCCCCACCAGCGCCGACGCCGTGGTGACGAGTCTCGAGGAGTACCGCCGCAAGCGGGATCGCCGGAAGACGCCGGAGCCGTTCGAGGGTGAGGTCGAAACCGATCGCTCAGGAGGCGACGGACCGATCTTCGTCATCCAGGAGCACCACGCCCGCCGCCTGCACTTCGACCTGCGGCTCGAGCACCACGGCGTCCTGGCCTCGTGGGCCGTGCCCAAGAACCTGCCGACCGAGCCCAAGGACCGGCGGCTCGCGGTGAACACCGAGGACCACCCGCTGGGCTACGAGACGTTCGAGGGCACCATCCCCAAGGGCGAGTACGGCGCCGGGCACATGACCATCTGGGACCGCGGCACCTACGAGTGCGAGAAGTGGCGCGAGGACGAGATCATCGTGTGGCTCGACGGCGAGAAGGTGTCCGGCCGGTACGTCCTGGTGCGCACGAGCGCCGAGAAGAACCAGTGGATCGTGCAGTACATGAAGGACCAGTCGCCGGACTCCTACTACGGTGGCCGCGACAACCCCAAGTCGTCGTACCCGGAAGGCGACAAGCGGGCGCGGGGGTCCCGCGACTCCGACAGTGCCTCGCGCCCGGACGCTCCCCCACTGCCGATGATCCCCACGGCCGCCGAGGTCACCGGACTCCCCGACGACACGTGGGCGTTCGAGGGAAAGTGGGACGGCTACCGCGTGACCGTGGCGACCAGCGGCGCCGGCGGGCAGTCGCGTCTGGTCAGCCGCAACGGCAACTCCATGGACCGGCTGACCGACGGGTTCCCAGGGCTGGCCGATGCGCTCGACAAGCCCGCAGTGATCGATGCCGAGTTGGTGGCGCTGGACCCCGCGGGCGTCCCCGACTTCGCCTCGCTGGCGAAGCAGGCCGCCGCCGAGGGCAAGGACCCATCTCTCCCGCCGGTGGAACTGTTCGTCTTCGACGTGCTGGAGGTCGACGGCGTCGACCTGCGATCGCAGCCGTGGGAGCGGCGCCGTGAGGTGCTGGACCTGCTCGCGCCGGCCTTGCGCTCGGTCGACCGCGTGCACGTGCCCGACGTCCTCGACGGCCCCGGTGACCGCGCCCTGGCCGAGGCTGAGGAATACGGCTGGGAAGGCATCGTCGCCAAGCGCCGCGACTCAAAATACGAGTCGGGCCGGCGGTCAAAGGCGTGGCTCAAGCAGAAGCTGCTCACCACCACCGAGGCCGTCGTCGGCGGCTGGCGGCCCGGCAAGGGCGGACGCTCAGGCTCACTGGGCTCCCTGCTGTTGGGCCTGCCCGCCGAAACCGGCCTCGTCTACATCGGCCGCGTGGGCACCGGTTTCACCGACAAGCAGGCCCGCGCGCTGCTCGAGGAGCTCGAGCCCCTGAAGCGCAAGACCAGCCCCTTCGTCGAGCAACTGCCCGCCGACGCCCGCCGCGACGCCATCTGGGTCCTGCCCAAGATCGTCGTCGAGGTCCGCCACCAGGGCTTCACCGACGACGGCCACATGCGCCAACCCTCCTGGCGCGGCATCCGCCGCGACAAGCTGCCCGGCGATCTGTAGCGGCCGCGCGCCTGCGGGGCGGGCGCGTAGCGAGCGCCCGCCCCGCGTGCGGCATCTACACGGCCTGCTTCTCCGCCAGCGCCGCCGTCCGCTGGTCGATCCAGGTGCGGAGCGTCGCCGCGTCTGCCTCGAGCGTGGCGCTGTCGACCTCGTCGCTCAGCGGGAACTGCTGCAGCACGCGGTCGAGCGTCTGTCCCGCCAGGCCGCTGCCGTAGACCTGGTCGTACAGCCGCCAGTAGGTCTGCTCGTAGAGTTCGGTGAACGCGTCGGACTCGAGGAACCGCGTCTTGAGCGGGTGATCCATCGACGGGCCGCCGCGGCCGCCGCGCTCGCCGTCCGGGTTCTCGCTTGACTGGTTCTCGCCGGCCTGGCCGCCTGCGTTCCCACCGTCACCGGGCGGTCCGTCCATCGGCATGCCTGCCGGGGGCTCCATCCCGGCGGGAGGCTCCATTCCGTCCGGCGGTTCCACGCCATCGGGCAACTCCATCCCGGCAGGAGGCTCGGCGCCGGAGGGGCCACCCATACCACCGCGCCCGCCCATCGACACGGTGTCGTGCGGGCCGGCGGTCGCATCCCCGCTCATCGCCATGTTGAGGTCCCAGGACACCACGGTGAACTTCTCGGTCCCGAGGTCGTACCAGAGGTAGTAGTTCTGTCCGGGGCCGGACATGTCGTCGGAGTTCGACAGCAGATTCTGCGTGGCCACG
This sequence comes from Dietzia sp. NCCP-2495, assembly GCF_026011735.1. GTDB lineage: Bacteria > Actinomycetota > Actinomycetes > Mycobacteriales > Mycobacteriaceae > Dietzia. The sequence goes on from NZ_BRVN01000019.1 coordinate 57,163, forward strand.
TACTCGGCGAACGACTCCACATCGATCCACTGGTCGAGTTCAGCGGCGAACTCCTCGTCGCTCGCCGACTCCACCCACCGCAGGAGGTCGATGATCGGCTGCATGGTGCCGTCGCCCTCGGCGTTGACCTGAGTGAACTGGTCGGAGTAGTCCGACTGGTCCTCGCCCACGTACTCGAACCGTGAGTTCGCGTCCGCCTTGTACAGGTAGCCGGGGCCGTCGAACGCCGCGGACGTGTACCCGTCGTCTGGGTGCTCCAACACCAGCCGCGAGGTGGTGGGGCCGTCGTTGACCGAGTACTCGCTGTACGTGTACCGCTGCGTGGCCTGCCCGGTCACCTCGGTCAGCTCCAGCGCGACGGCCTCGTTGAGCACCGGCGTGCCCGGGCGCACCGACAGCTCGGTCATCCCCTGGTACGCGCGGCCCTCGTAGTTCTTGTCGAAGCTGATGAGCAGGGGTAGCGACGCCGGATCGTCGGCCGAGATCCCGGCATCCATTCCGGGCACCGCCATGCCGCCGGGCGGGCCCTCCGGCAGTTCCGCGTTCTCCGGCATCGGCGGCATCCCCTCGGGCAACTCCATCCCCTCCGGCATCGCTGGCGGCCCGCCATCACCGGGCCCAGCACCACCGCGCCCCTGGCCGCCGGGACCGGCATCCTCGCCGCGGAGGCCCATGAGCGTCGAGTTGCCCTTGAGCCGCACGGCGACGTCGTTGATGAACTCACCGTCGATCGTCAGATCTGCTGTCACCCAGTTCTTGTCGCCGTTGCGCTCGAACGCGTCGATCATCTCGGCGTACTCCACGTCGTCGATCTCCAGGTGGATCTCGTGCGCCACGTCGGGATCGAACAGCTCCACCGTGCCGGTCACGTTCTCGGTGATGGGCGAGGCGATCACATCCGCGTCGGCGGTGATGTACGGCCGGACGCGGGTGTCGCCCAGGACGAGGACGACGACGACGAGCGCCGCCACACTCACTGCCAGCAGCTTCCAGTGTTGTCGCAAGGACAGGGGCACACGGTGCCTGAGCCGACGCCGCGGCGTGGTCGGGTCGGCGGCCATCACAGGTCCGTCTGGTCGTACCCGGTCAGGACGGTGACGCGCTGGCCGGAGTTGACCTGGTTGAGGGCGGCGATGAGGTCGGCGGAGCTGCTGCCCTTCTTGAGCTGGGCGGTGTAGTTGAGCTCGGTGAGCGCGCCGCCGCGGGCGGATTCAGTGGAGACCAGCTCGAAGTCGGTGCAGTGCGCCACGAGGGCGTCCTCGACGAGCGCGTGGTACTCGGCCCCCGGCGGGACCTGCACCTTGACCACCTGCCGCTGGACGTCGAGCGTGAACCAGTTGAAGCGGTGCATCAGGACGATCACCAGGCAGATCGCGACAGTGGCGGCAATGGCGAGCAGGTAGAAGCGGGTGCCGGCGGCCATGCCCACGGCCATCGCCAGGAAGATGAAGCCCACGTCGCGGGTCTCCTTGATGGCGTTGCGGAAGCGCACCACGGACAGGGCACCGACAAGCGCGAACGCGCGGGCGATGTTGGAGCCCACCACCAGCATGATCATCGCGATCACCATGGTCACGATCACGAGCGTCTGCACGTAGGACTGGCTGTACGAGACGTTGCGGTGGGTGTGGCGGTAGACCCACCCGATGATCGAGGCGAGGACGAAGGACAGCGAGAGCGCGATCGCCACGTCGAAGGCGGTGAAGGTCCCGCTGAGGTCTTGGAAGTCGAAGTTCATTGCTTTCCTGGTTCTGGTGTACGGGTGTCAGAGGGCGGCGAGTTCAGGGGCGCCGTGTATCGAGCGCGGGGCCAGTCCGAACGTCTCGACCGACCGGCAGTACTTGGAGATCCGCACGACGTTCAGGTCGAGCCGGGCCGCCAGGTCGGTGGCCCAGTACGGGACCCGCTCGTTGGCCTTGAGCTCGACGATCGCGAGCTTGGGCGGGATGATGAACCGGTTCTCGGCGCCGGAGGCGAAGTGGAAGTCACGGTCCCGGCCGTGCACGCGGTGGTCGATCGTCACGCGCAGGCCGGTGTCCGACCCGCGACCCACGAACGCCTCGCGCAGGTAACCGGTCGTGGCCACGGGCCGCAGGTCCAGGCTCGAGACCAGCCCGCTGACCTCGTTGACGAAGCCCTGGTGCTCGGGCGCGCACTGCGGGCGTCGGAGCTCGTCCAGCCACTCGCGTGCGACGCCGTACGGCAGCGGCATCCGTCGCTTCTGCGTGACCCGGTTGACGCGCTGCTTGATCTCCACGTGGACCGTCGACTCATCGGTGCACTCGGCCGGGTCACCGTAGAGCCGCAGCCGCAGCTTGCGGCGGAACTTAAGGCCCTCGATTTTCTCCCAGTAGAACAGCAGCCTGTCGGAGTCGTAGTAGAGCGAGGCCACCGGGTATCCGCCGCGTGGCGAGTGCGGGTCGGTGTCCATTCGGGCGGCCAACTCCTCGCGGAGGGCTGGCACGTCCTTCTCATCGATGAGGTACTTGATCTCGTACCGGTTGAAGGCATGAGCCATGTTCGGCGACTCCTCTCCCGTCCCCCGCGCCGGCGGTGGATCCCGCCGGCGCAGACGGGCTCTGTCTGACTGTGAAGTCAGTACAGCGGGTGAACTGTCGGGAACGCTCCGGTGAAGCTGGCAGTTGCCTGGCAACTGGTGTCGGTGGTCGCCGCCGCGTCAGTCCCGGGCGCGCGGCAGCCGCACCCGGAATGTCGCACCCCGCCCCGGGCTGGTGTCGACCCCCACCGTCCCGTGGTGCGCCTCGACGAGAGCCTGCACTATCGCCAGCCCGAGCCCGCTGCCGCCGGTCG
>NZ_BRVN01000020.1 GCF_026011735.1 Dietzia sp. NCCP-2495
ATGTGGTCGGCCCCGAGGTTGGTAAGGACGACATTTTCTACTACGTGTACGGCCAACTCCATGACCCGCATTACCGGATCGGCTACGCGGCAGATTTGAAGAAGATGCTGCCGCACATTCCGACGCCAGAGACCCAGGAACGATTCGAGACGGTCACTCGCGTGGGTAGGTGGCTTGCTGACCTCCACACTGGCTACGAGAAAGTCGAGCTGTATCCCCTGAAGGTCGAACTTAAAAAGGGCGTCTCGGCGGAGGATCGTGAGACGTGGCGGGTGTCGAAGATGAAGTGGGCCCGCGTCCGAGATGACGAGACGGGCAAGCTCGTCAATGACCCGACCACCATCATCTACAACCCGAAGGTGACCATCACGGGCATCCCGATAGAGGCCGACGACTACATGCTCGGCTCGCGCTCCGCCCTCGGTTGGATCATCGACCGGTGGCAGGTCAAGACCGACAAGGCCTCCGGCATCGTCAACGATCCTAATGACTGGTGCGACGAGGTGGGAGACCCGCAGTACATCGTCGAGCTGATCAAGAAGGTCACTACCGTGGCAGTGGAGACCAACAAGATTGTCGACGCGCTCGGCAGGGTCGACGCTACCGGACCCAAGCAGTCCAGCGGTATGTGATTATAGGTGAGCTTCCTCTTCGACCACCCGCTGTACAAGCCGACGCCGGAGCTATTGCTCGGCTGGTCCGACGACCAGATAGAACCAGTCGTCGAGGCATTGAGACAGGCTGCGACCTTTAAGAACGAGGAGATCAGACGCAGCGCCGCATCCATCTCGCGGTCGCTGTTCTGCGCTCACTTCGTCTCGGGTAACGGTGTGCATTATCCCCGCGGGCGCGGCGCGTACAGCGTTCCGACCAGGTATAGGTCCGAGGGGAAGTACCGCACTTACTACTACGTCATTAACGCGATGGCAGGCCTTGATGAGGCGGGTCTCGCGAGGCTCTATACAGGCCGCTACGGCGGTGCTGGTGGGCAGGGGAGAGAGTCGGTGGCTGTTGCCACCCGCAAGCTGCTGGACCTTCTCGATGGGTTGGTAGATCCGGGAGAGCAGCGCGCTGGGCTGGGGTCTGTGGAGACGATCGTATTGCGTGACTCGAAAGGTCTGCCACTCGACTACGAGGACTCCTCGGCTACCGAGGAAATGCGTGCTGATGTACGTGAGGTCAACCGATTACTTCGGAGCCAGGACATCCGGCTGGAGGGCGCTCGGCGACGAGTTCTGCCCGGACGCCGGATCTTCAACAAGTTTTTTGATCGAGGCGGACGGTTCTACTTTTTCGGGGAGTCCGTCCAGAACCTCTCACTTCGTGAGCGTATGAACTTGCGATGGCACGAGGGAGACAAAGTCCATCCGGTCGCCGAACTGGATTTCTCGGCGCTTCACATCACGATGGCGTTAACCAAGGCTGGTGTGCGCGTCCCCGATGGGGATCCGTATGAGATCGAGGGGTTCGATCGAGACGATGTGAAGCTTGCGGTGAACGTGCTCTTTAACGCAGCGAACTTCGGATCGGCAAGCCGTGCCATTGCGAAGGATCTTGGGGGAAGAGCCGTTGGTACTGACTTGGCCAGAAATCTCGTGGAGGCGGTGAGGGAAGCTCATCCGGACCTAGAGCCGTTCTTCGGATCAGACTCCGGAGCGAGGTTCCAGAGAGACGACTCGGACATCGCTATGGAGGTCATGCTTCAGACCTACAGTCGAACCGGTCGATGCCCCTTCCCGATTCACGACTCGTTTCTTGCCCCAGTGGGGGACCTTGAGGTGCTTGAGGACGTCATGCTCTCGGTAGGCGAGCGTTGGGGTCTTCCGCTACGAGTGAAGCGGGCCTCCGTCTCTTGAGTGGTCAAGCTGAGAGATCACCTCAGTGGTACTGTATCTCTTTTGTCAACCCCCCTCCTCTCCTATACCCGTTGTAGGACACAGCTCCTGAGCAGGCATTATTCATAGCAAACCGGGCCTCGAAGATGGGGCTCGTCCATTGGCGACTGGGGGACGGGTCGAGCCTCCGGTTCGGTGTGCATGAGCTTTAACGTGGCTTCTGTTCTGGACGTCCGCTAGCACGCGGGGCCCGCGGGATGGCCTGCTCGGCGTCTTGCCGACCGTAAGCCATCTCCGGTCGGCGACTTCTTAAGCTGTACCCGTCCGTGCCGTCGCCTGGTTCGCCCGTAGAGGCCCAAGCGGAGCTTCCCGGCAGGGGGAGGGGGAACAGGAGGGGGCGGGCGTCACGGGGCAAACTAGGACGAACCCACCGACGCTTGTGCAATGCGCGGCTTCCGTAAAGCGGTAGTCTCCCCGGCCACCAACGGCCGCTTCGGTCTGGCTGGGTCGGCGTGCCCGTCGGAGCGGCGGTCGGTGCTCTTGTCGTGGGGGCGGGCCTGAGAGGAACTTGGGAGTCAGTAGCCGTCCTCGGTGCCCTTAAGGCGCTCGACGATCTCGGGCCAAAGTTCCTCGGGGACAGTCTCACGAACTGCTCTAATGACCTGGTCCATTTGCACCATGACGCGGGCGATCTCCATCCCATCCGAGGAGCTCGCCGCGGCCTCCTGGAGGTGAGCCGCGGCGCTAAGACCGGCCTGGATACTCACGTCAGCCTTGTCGTCAACGAGGTTCTCGAATGCCTTGAGCATGACGGCCTCGAAGTAGGCAAGGGGAGTCAACGCCGTGCGGACCCCCTCCTCCAGGTCGAGCTGCTGCTCGCGAGCTCGCCGCTCAACGATCTCCCGGTAGGTAGCCCCCGCGACATGCTGAACGGGGAAGTGACGATCCGCGTGCCGCCTCACCGAGTCCTCCGAGATTGCCTCACCGCCTCCGATGGCGGCGCGGGCGATGGCGGCGAAACTCAAGCCCTTCGCGAGGAGAGAGTTCACCTTCTCCCGAGTCTTGTCGTCCCTGCATACCCGGCACCGGGGTTCGACTACCGCCGTGTCGTTCATGGGCCACCTTCGGACTTGAGGAGGGATACCTGTGCAGCACTTGCACGCACTTCGTCGCTCATCCATTCGGCTGCCGGGAGCGAGCGTTCCCATGGCGTCGGAGACCCCAGAGTTTGCCGTCGTGCCTCTGGTTGAGTTCTCCGGGTGGTCCGTGCGGAGCTTCGAGCGCTGTGGGCGGTGCCCACGTATTGCCCACGCATTGCCCACAATCTCCGGTCATCCGAGGTTATTGATTGTGAGCCGCGGAGATTATAAACGCAGGTAGAAAGCCTGTAAGTGCGTTAGGGGCTATAGCGCAGTTGGTAGCGCGTCTCGTTCGCATCGAGAAGGTCAGGGGTTCGATTCCCCTTAATTCCTCAACTCGGAACCCTCTTTGGCCTGCTACGGCGCAGCCGGAAGGGGTTCCTAGTACCTTGAGTTGCTGGGGGAGGGCACAGGCGGAAAGGGAGAGAAGCCGTGGGACCGAGACTGATCCGCGTCTACCACTACACATCGACCGATCACCTCCCTTACATCCTGAACGACGGGTTCCTCAAGACGGTCGAGTCGAACATCAGCTTCAAGCGGGATCACGCCGGGCCGGACGTCGTGTGGTTGTCCAGCAACCCAGACCCGCAAGACGGCACCCTCGGCCTAGCCGGGAGCAGCGTTGACAAGCTAGCGGTGCGGTTCACCGTGGAGTTGCCCAAGCGCCTTGTGCACAAGTGGCAACCTTGGGCGCTGGCGCACGGTAGTTCCACCCAGACCATCGAGAGTTTGATCTCCGCCGGAGGCGGTGCGTCATCCTGGCGGGTCTACGAGCGCTCCGTCCCCAGCAGCGAGTGGGTCGAGGTCCTTAACCGGCGGACCGGCGAACTGTACGGGTTCTAGATCGCGGGGGTGGTCTGCCCGGTCAGCGATTGCGATGGCCCGTTGCTCTGAGTCTCCCGGCTGTGGCGGGCGGAGCTGGGACGCACTTGGCGGCACTCCATCCCTCCAGTCGCCTCCCAGGACCCCTACCTGTGTATGTCCTCGAGTTTGATTGCTGAGGTCTAGGTAGTCGGGTGCATCATCACGAGGCCTCTTCGAACTTCGCGTCGATCCACGCTTCGACATCGGCTTCGCGCCAGTACAGACGGCCGCCGATCTTGGCGTGCCTCGGGGCGCTCCCGGTCTGGATCATCCAGCGAAACGCAGAAGGGCTCTTGCGTAGCAGTGGTGCGACTTCCTCGACGGTAAGCAAGCGGGGTGCCATGGGTAGTCCTCTCCTGGGCTGCAACAACCTGTTGCTGTTAAGTACACACTAGACTAAACCACAAGATGTTGCAGTGCGCAACAATGTGTGGCAATCTGGCTCTCGTGACCACACCTGACACCAGCTCACACCAAACCCCAGACCTCGTTTTCGCCAAGACCGTCGAGCGCTTGCGTGAAGGCAACGGGTGGTCGCAGACGGAGTTGGCTCGGCGGATGCAGGACAAGGGATTCGACGGTTTTCATCAGACGACGATCTCTAGGGTCGAGAAGGGGTCCAGGCCGGTTCGGATCGGGGAGGCCATCGCACTTGCGAACATCTTCGAACGGTCCCTGGAGTGGATGTATACGCCGACGCCAGAGAAGTCCGATGTGGACTTCTACCGTGCAGCGCTCGACCGGCTGCGTGATCTTCGAGCCGATGCTGTGCAGGCTGGTGGGCGATTTTTCTGGGCTCAACACGATATTGAGAGCTTCGAGCAGAGATACGTGACAAAGCCCTTGTCGAGCGAGGCTCTTGCGCTGAGCGACGACTACTTGGACGTCCTGCGATGGGAACTGGATGACCTCATGAACGCAGTTCACCAGACGTATTCCTCGATCCAAAGTGAAGGGTCGTTGAAGCTCGTCAACGAGCGGTTGAATGAACTCTGGCCAATACAGAGCTCCCACAGCAAACGTCCGCGGCTTCGTTACGTCGGGAGCGCACACGACCGGGAGGCGCGTGTCGATGGTGCGTAACAGACGTTCCGGCGTCGAAGACCTGTGGACCTCTAAGGCCACCGGTCAGCCCACCCGGCTACGCGGCAAGGGGATGCGCTGGCGGGCCCGCTATGTGGACGATGACGGCCGGGAAACGACTAAGCGGTTCGCCCGGAAGCGTGACGCCGAATCATGGTTGGACCAGACGACCGCGGATCTCGTCACTGGCACCTATGTGCAGCCCGCGAAGAAGAAGGTCCTCGTCCAGGACCTCGCTGAGGGCTGGTACGGGACGAAGTCGGAGCTGAAGCCGAAGACGCTAGAAGGGTACCGGGGTCTGCTCGACACACTCGTCCTGCCAAAGTGGGGCGGCACCCCGGTCGGCGACGTCACTCACGAGGGCGTGCAGGCGTGGATCTCGGAGATGCGCTCGAGCGGGGTGAGAGACACCGAGAAGGGCTTATCGCCGTCGCGGACGATCCAGGCCTATCAAGCGCTGCGTGGTGTTCTTGACTACGCGGTGAAGCGCCGACATATCGCGGTGAACCCTGCCTTGGGCGTCGAACTCCCGCGGAAGGTGGCCGTGGAGCGCCGATACTTGACGCACCGCCAGGTGGAGGATCTCGCGGCGAAGATGGGAGAGTGGCGGCTCCTCACCCTCGTGCTGGCGTACACCGGCCTGCGCTGGGGAGAGGCCGTCGCGCTGCGGGCCAGACGTGTCGATCTGGATCGTGGCCGGATCGAGGTCTCCGAATCGGTCACGAGGGTGGGCCGGGAACTGGTGGTCGGCCCACCCAAGTCTCACGCTCACAGGTCGGTGCCGGTGCCCGCGTTCCTCGTCGAGGAACTCCGGCCACTCATCGAGGAGCTGGACGAGGACGAGCTGGTCTTTGAGTCGCCCATAGGCGGGTATCTGACGTCGTGGACGTACCGCTCGAAGTTCGACGGTGCGCGGCCGTACAAGGAGATGACACCGCACGATCTGCGGCATACAGCGGCATCTCTGGCGATCCAGGCGGGGGCGAACATCAAGGCCGTTCAGCGGATGCTAGGCCATGCCTCGGCGACCCTGACGTTGGACCGCTATGGGCACCTGTTCGACGACGATCTGGACCATCTCGCGGCGAACCTCAGTGAGTCTCGTGCGTACTCTCTGCGTACCGAGGGGGAGAAGCGGAAGGTCGTCCCGATCAGAAAGACGGTCTGAACTGCTCTAACGTGGTGCCCCCGGTCGGACTCGAACCGACACTGGACGGGTTTTGAATCCGTTGCCTCTGCCAATTGGGCTACGGGGGCGAGTGCCGATGAAGTCTAACCCACGACCGGCGAGCGCTTGTCAGACGGCACACCTAGAGTGTCCGTGTGAGCACCTCGAGCCAGACCGTGACAAACGTGGACGCAGGATCGTCGGACGCCGACCGGAAGGACGCCACCACATCCGCTGGCGTCGACCCGGCCGGACCGGGTGGCGGGCCTGTCCGGCTTCTGCTCCTGGACGGGCATTCACTGGCGTTCCGCGCGTTCTACGCATTGCCGGCAGAGAACTTCTCGACCGCGTCCGGGCAGCACACCAACGCGGTCTACGGTTTCCTGTCGATGGTCGCGAACCTCGTCACCGACGAGGAGCCGACCCATCTGGCGGTGGCGTTCGACGTGTCCCGATCGACGCTCCACCGAACCGCCGAGTACCGCGAGTACAAGTCGACGCGGTCCGCCGCCCCCGAGGAGTTCAAGGGCCAGGTCGAGCTCATCCAGGAGGCGCTCCGCGCACTCGGCGTGCGCACCCTGTCGCTCGAGGGGCACGAGGCCGACGACATCATCGCGACTCTCGCCACCCAGACCTCAGCCGTGGACCCCGGGTCGAGCACCTTCATCTGTACCGGCGACCGTGACGCGCTCCAGCTGGTCACCGATTCGGTGACCGTGTTGTACCCCGTCAAGGGCGTCTCCGAACTCGCCCGCTACACCCCGGAGGCGGTCGAGGCGAAGTACGGCGTGACCCCGACCCAGTACCCGGACGTCGCCGCCCTCCGCGGCGACACGTCCGATAACCTGCCCGGCGTGCCGAAGGTCGGCGACAAGACCGCCGCCAAGTGGATCACCCAGTACGGGTCGCTGTCCGAGCTCATCGCCCACGCCGACGAGGTCAAGGGCAAGGTCGGCGAGAGCTTCCGCGAACATCTTCCGCAGGTCCAGCTCAACCGTCGAATCACCGAACTCACCCGCGACCTGGATCTCGGCGTGCAGCTCGCGGACCTGGTCCGCAGCACCCCGGAGCGGGCGGATGTCAACGCTCTCTTCGACAGACTCGAGTTCGGCCCGCAGGCCCGGGACCGATTCCTCACGGCGTTCCTGCCCGAGGGCGCCCCCGAGCCCGTCGCCGAGATCGAGCTCGAGCAGGCCTCGGTCCTGCACGCCGGAGACGTCTCTGACTGGCTGGCCTCATACGCGCCGGCCGGGCAGCGGCACGGCCTCGTCGTCGTCGGACCCTCGAACCCCGGCGCCGGCGATGCACAGACCCTCACCATCGCCGCCGCGGGCGGCGCCTCCGGCCACATCGACCTCGCGGCGATAGGGCCGGAGGACGAGCAGGCGCTCGGGGACTGGCTCGCCGACGACGCCGTGAGCAAGGCACTCCACGACGCGAAGTCGGCCATCCACGCGCTCGCCGGTCGGGAACTCACCCTCGGTGGCGTGACGATGGACATCGCCCTCGCCGCCTACCTCGTGCGCCCGGGGCAGCGGAGCTACGGACTGGCTGAGCTGTACCAGCGACACCTCCAGCGCGAACTGCCAGAGGTCGAGGCGGGGGAGCAGCAGTTGTCGCTCCTCGACGAGGTGGACGAGGCCGAGGCCGCGCAGCACACCGCCGACGCCGCGGCTACCCGTGCCCGCGCGGTGGTCGACCTCGCCGACAGGCTCGACGTGGAGCTCGAGCAGGTCCACGGCGCGCAGCTCCTCGCCGAGATGGAACTGCCGCTCGTGCCGGTGCTCGCCCGGATGGAGGCCCTCGGTATCGCGGTGGACGGGGCCGCACTGGAGGAACTCCGGGACGGATTCGCCGACCGGGGACGGCAGGCCCAGGAGGCCGCCTACGCGGCGATCGGCGGCGAACAGATCAACCTCGGTTCACCCAAGCAGCTCCAGGTCGTGCTGTTCGAGACGCTCGGCATGCCCAAGACCAAGAAGACCAAGACCGGCTACACCACCGACGCCAAGGCGCTCGAGGAGTTGCTGAGCAAGGAGACCGGCGAGACCCCGGGACGGGCGTTCCTCGAGGCGCTGCTGCTGCACCGCGAGACCACCAAGATGCGCACGACCGTCGAGGGACTCATCAAGACCATCGGCGACGACGGCCGGATCCACACGACGTTCAACCAGACCGTCGCCGCGACCGGGCGACTGTCCTCGACGGACCCGAACCTGCAGAACATCCCCGTCCGCACCGAGGACGGGCGGCGGATCCGGAAGTCCTTCGTCGTGGGCGAGGGATACGACTGCCTGCTCACCGCCGACTACAGCCAGATCGAGATGCGCGTCATGGCACACCTCTCGCGTGACGAGGGGCTGATCGAGGCGTTCCGGACGGGGGAGGACCTGCACTCCTTCGTCGGGTCAAGGGCGTTCGGGGTGCCGATCGACGAGGTGACCCCCGAGCTCCGGCGTCGGGTCAAGGCCATGAGCTACGGGCTGGCGTACGGACTCAGTGCGTTCGGACTCGCCGCCCAGCTCGGGATCAGCCAGGGCGAGGCACGTGAGCAGATGGACGCCTACTTCGCCCGGTTCGGCGGCGTTCGTGACTACCTGCAGCACGTCGTCGAACAGGCACGCAAGGACGGGTACACGGAGACGCTGTTCGGCCGTCGCCGCTACCTCCCCGAGCTCAACTCCGACAATCGGATCAAGCGCGAGAACGCGGAGCGCGCAGCCCTCAACGCACCGATCCAGGGAACAGCGGCAGACATCATCAAGGCTGCGATGCTGCGGGTCGACGCCGACCTGACCGAGCGCGGCCTGCGGAGTCGGCTCCTGCTCCAGGTCCATGACGAACTCGTCGTGGAGGTCGCGGAGGGTGAGCTCGACGAGGTCCGCGAGCTCGTGGTCGACCGGATGTACTCCGCGATCGAGCTGGACGTCCCACTCGACGTGTCGACGGGGATCGGGACGGACTGGGACTCGGCCGCACACTGACGGTTTTCGGCCGATTCATTTTGTGGCACTCCTCCGATGCCCTAGGTTCATTGCAGATTCGGCTTAACGACGCCTGAAAGGGCCCTGACATGTCCCTCACTTCCCGGCGCGGGCTCCGTGCCATCCTCGCCTCGACCGCCACGGCAGCACTCGTCCTCACCGGCTGCACCACCAACACGGAAGGGCCTGAGGACACCGGCGAGCCCCGCCAGGAGGTCACCGTCGAGACCGACGACGAGATCGCGGCGCTCGTCCCCGCGGACCTGCGTGAGCGCGGGACCATCGTGATCGGCACCAACACCCCGTACGCGCCCAACGAGTTCAAGGACGAGAGCGGTGAGATCGTCGGATTCGACATCGACGTGATGGACGCCGTGGCCACCGTGATGGGGCTCGAGGCCGAGTTCCGCGAGTCGGACTTCGAGAAGATCATCCCCGCCATCGAGGGCGGCACCATGGACCTGGGCGCCTCGTCGTTCACAGTCAACGACGAGCGACTGGAGACCGTCGACTTCGTGACCTACTTCGAGGCCGGGATCCAGTGGGCGTCCGCGGCCGGCAACGAGGTGGACCCCGACGATGCCTGTGGCCTGCGCGTCGCGGTCCAGCGCACGACCATCTCCGACCAGGAGGACGTCCCCGCCCGCAGCGAGGCCTGCGTCGCCGCAGGCAAGCCCGAGATCATCAAGGTCCAGTTCGACACCCAGGACGAGGCCTCGACCGCCGTCGCCCTCGGCAAGGCCGACGCGATGTCCGCGGACTCGCCGATCTCCGCGTACGCGGTGAAGCAGTCCGACGGCAAGATGCAGCTCGTCGGCGACGTCTTCGACTCCGCCCCCTACGGCTGGCCCGTGCGTAAGGGCTCCGAACTGAGCGCCGCTCTCGAGGCCGCCGCGAACAAGCTCATCGAGTCCGGTGCGTTCGAGCAGATCGCCACCAACTGGGGCGTCGAGAACGGTCTGATCAGCCAGGCCGAGATCCGCGAGTGACCTCCGTAGTGAGCAGTCCTGAATCGGGCACGCCGAAGCCCATCAAGGCGGTGCCGCTGCGGCACCCCTGGCGGTGGGTGTCGGCGGCCGTCGTCCTCGTCCTGACCTTCCTGTTCGTCTGGGGGGCCGCGACCAACCCCGCCTACGGGTGGGACACGTACGGCAGATACCTCTTCGACACCAGGTTCGGTACCGCGGCGTTCTACACCATCGCGCTGACGCTGCTGTCGATGATCCTCGCGGTGATCCTCGGCGTCCTGCTCTCGGTGATGAGGATGAGCAGCAACCCCGTGCTCAAGTCCGTGGCGTGGGTGTACCTGTGGATCTTCCGTGGGACCCCGGTATACGTCCAGCTGCTGTTCTGGGGCCTCATCTTCACCATCTATCGCCAGGTCCAGTTCGGGATCCCGTTCACCGACATCCAGTTCATCCGGTTCGACGACACGATGGTGTTGTACTCGGCCTTCTGGTTGGCCGTGGTCGGCCTGGCGATGAACGAGGCCGCCTACATGGCGGAGATCGTCCGCGCCGGCATCTCCTCCGTCCCGGAAGGGCAGGCCGAGGCGTCGACCGCCCTGGGCATGTCATGGGGACAGACGATGCGTCGCACCGTTCTGCCCCAGGCGATGCGGGTCATCATCCCTCCCACGGGCAACGAGTTCATCTCGATGCTCAAGACCACCTCGCTCGTGGTGGCCATCCCGTTCTCCGGTGAGTTGTACGGCCAGGCGCGGGACATCTCCGGCGTCAACTTCCAGCCGATCCCGCTGCTGATGGTGGCCGCCACCTGGTACCTGGTCATCACCAGCGTCCTCATGGTGGGCCAGCACTACCTGGAGAAGCGGTTTTCACGGGGAGCGACCCGTCAGCTCACCGCCAAGCAGCTCCGTGCACTGGCCGACGCCGACGGACTGACCCCGTCCGGTCTCGCCGCCGCCGAAGCCGGGGGGACGCCGGGACAGAAGTCGGGAGGAACGGCATGACACCGATGGTGAAGGCCGATCAGGTCTGCAAGAGTTTCGGCTCACTCGAGGTTCTCAAGGGGATCGACATCGAGGTCGGTGCCGGTGAGGTGTTGTGCCTCGTCGGGCCGTCGGGGTCCGGGAAGTCGACGTTCCTCCGGTGCATCAACCACCTCGAGAAGGTGGATGCCGGTCGACTCTACGTCGACGGGGAACTGGTGGGATACCGGCAGAAGGGCGACAAGCTCTACGAGATCTCCGCCAAGGAGGCCGCTCGTCAGCGGCGCGAGATCGGGATGGTGTTCCAGCACTTCAATCTCTTCCCCCACCGAACCGCTCTGGAGAACGTCATCGAGGCGCCGATGCTGGTGAAGGGCGAGTCGAAGGCCACTGCGACCGCGCGGGCGCGCGACCTACTGGACACGGTCGGTTTGTCCGCGAAGGCGGACGCCTACCCGGCCCAGCTCTCGGGTGGGCAGCAGCAGCGAGTGGCGATCGCGCGGGCGCTCGCGATGGAACCGAAGCTCATGCTGTTCGACGAGCCGACCTCTGCGCTTGATCCGGAGCTGGTGGGTGAGGTCCTGTCGGTGATGCGAGATCTGGCAAAGGCCGGCATGACGATGGTCGTGGTGACCCACGAGATGGGCTTCGCTCGAGAGGTCGCGGACACCGTGGCGTTCATGGACAACGGTGTGGTGGTCGAAGTAGGTGAGCCGGGGGACGTCCTTGGCGCACCGCAGCACCAACGTACGAAGGACTTCCTGTCGAAGATCCTCTGACCTGAGGCCTGAAGAGCCTCTGACCTGAGTCCTGGAGCTTCACTGATCCGGGGACGTCGGATCCGTCCGTCCCCCCGCTCGTGTCACCGAGTGGGGGCGGTCGTATTCGAAGTCAGGCCCGGCGGGCAGGCGTCAGGGGAGTGACGCCACGAAGATCGCGGTGCCGGGGAAAATCGCACCACGCAGTGGACTCCACTGACCCCACTCACGCTCCAACCACTCGGGCCATTCCGGTTCGATCAGGTCACGGACGATGAACCCGGCCGCGACGAGCTCGCGGATACGGTCTCCCACGGTCCGGTGGTGCTCGACGTAGGTGAGTCGGCCGTCCTCGTCGCGCTCGGTGTAGGGGGTGCGGTCGAAGTAGGGGAACACCGCGACGAGGCCGTCGACACCGGGATCATCACGGAAGATCCACCGCATCGGATGGTTGACGGAGAACACGAAGCGGCCACCCGGTCGCAGGACCCGCGCGGCCTCCGCCATCACCCCGGCGGTGTCCGCGACGAAGGGAACGGCACCGAACGCGGAGAAGACCACGTCGAAGCTCGCGTCCGTGAACGGCAGTCGACCGGCGTCGGCCTGGATCAGCGGCACCGACCCTGCCCGACCGGTGGACCTGCGCGCCGCCTCGGCGCCGACCCGGAGCATCCCCACTGACACGTCGGTCGCGACAGCTCGGGCGCCCTGGCCCGCGAGCCATCGCGAGCACGGCGCCGAGCCGGCCCCGATCTCGAGGACGTCGCGTCCGTCGACGTCACCGAGAAGGTGCCAGTCTCCTTCGTGGAGGCCCTCGGGGCACCAGATGAACTCACCGTCGGGGGAAGTCGCACCGAGGAATTCGCCATGCGTGGCGTGATATTCGGCGGCCTCGGAGTCCCACCAGTGGCGGGAAGCGCGGACAGACTCTCCATGTCCAGGGGGGTTTGTGGACGTCACTCTGGAAGCGTACAGTTGACGGTCGCGTGCATACCGCCCGCGTATTTCCAGTCCACCTACGATTCCTATCCATCTCGGAGCACCCCACCCTATGACCACCAACACCACGTCCCCGCAGGTAGCCGTCAACGACATCGGCTCCGCTGAGGACTTCCTCGCCGCCATCGACGCCACGATCAAGTACTTCAACGATGGCGACATCGTCGAGGGCACGATCGTCAAGGTCGACCGTGACGAGGTCCTTCTCGACATCGGTTACAAGACCGAGGGTGTCATCCCCTCGCGTGAGCTGTCCATCAAGCACGATGTCGACCCGGGCGAGGTCGCCGAGGTGGGCGACGAGGTTGAGGCCCTGGTCCTCACCAAGGAAGACAAGGACGGCCGCCTGATCCTGTCCAAGAAGCGCGCCCAGTACGAGCGCGCCTGGGGCACGATCGAGGAGCTCAAGGAGAAGGACGAGGCCGTCAAGGGCACCGTCATCGAGGTCGTCAAGGGTGGCCTCATCCTCGACATCGGTCTCCGTGGCTTCCTCCCCGCGTCGCTGGTGGAGATGCGCCGCGTCCGCGACCTCCTGCCGTACGTCGGCAAGGAGCTCGAGGCCAAGATCATCGAGCTGGACAAGAACCGCAACAACGTCGTGCTCTCGCGCCGTGCGTGGCTCGAGCAGACCCAGTCGGAGGTCCGCTCCGAGTTCCTGCACCAGCTGCAGAAGGGCCAGGTCCGCAAGGGCGTCGTGTCCTCGATCGTCAACTTCGGTGCGTTCGTGGACCTCGGCGGGGTCGACGGCCTTGTTCACGTCTCCGAGCTGTCCTGGAAGCACATCGATCACCCGTCCGAGGTCGTCGAGGTCGGCCAGGAGGTCACCGTCGAGGTTCTCGACGTCGACCTGGATCGCGAGCGCGTCTCGCTGTCGCTCAAGGCGACCCAGGAGGATCCGTGGCGGCACTTCGCCCGGACCCACGCCATCGGTCAGATCGTCCCGGGCAAGGTCACCAAGCTCGTCCCGTTCGGTGCGTTCGTGCGCGTCGAAGAGGGCATCGAGGGTCTGGTCCACATTTCCGAGCTGGCCGAGCGCCACGTGGAGGTCCCGGACCAGGTCGTGTCAGTCGGCGACGACGCCATGGTCAAGGTCATCGACATCGATCTCGATCGTCGTCGTATCTCGCTGTCGCTGAAGCAGGCGGACGAGGACTACACTGAGGAGTTCGACCCGTCGAAGTACGGCATGGCCGACAGCTACGACGAGGCCGGCAACTACATTTTCCCCGAGGGCTTCGATCCCGAGACCAATGAGTGGCTCGAGGGCTTCGAGAAGCAGCGTGAGGAGTGGGAGAACCGCTACGCCGAGGCTGAGCGTCGCCACAAAATGCACACGGCCCAGATCGAGAAGGGTCGCGCCGCCGCTGCCGAGGCAGCCGAGGCCGCGCCGACCAACTACTCGTCGGAGTCGGCTCCGTCTGCGCGCCCGGCCGCCGAGGCCAGCCAGTCCGAGTCGACCGGCGGTTCGCTGGCGTCGGATGAGCAGCTCGCCGCCCTGCGCGCGAAGCTGGCCGGCGGGGAGTGATCCCGCAGCCTGAGGGCGCGTAGCGCCACACTGCAGTAGACGGCCCCGGCCCGTACCCCACCTTGACGGTGGGAGTGCGGGCCGGGGCTGTTCTGTGTCGCAGGGGAGAGGGTCCGCGTCGAGGCGCGTCGCGTCGTGAGAGGGGAGCGATGTGCCAGGCGCGCCGCACCGGTGACCGCCCTCCGGGGTGCCTCCGAGGGCGGTCGCGACCGGACAGTACCGGCCGTCAGCCGACCGGCTTGTTCTCCGGCTCGGCCGCGGCGGGGGACTCCGCGGCGGCCGCCTCCGGGCGCTGCTCGTCGATGCGGCCCGACTCGTCGATCGCACCGAACGCCACGGCGTCGGTCACGGGGACGCGGGCGACGGTGGCCGGGCCGCTGCGGCCCGAGGGCGTCATGTACTCGTACAGGTAGCCGTCGGCCTCGAGGATGGCGCTCATCTGCATGCTCTTCCAACGGTGTTCAGGGACCCGGTGAGCGAGCCGTCCGCGGATCCGGTCCAACCCGTCGACTATGCGCCGGCGGTGGCAGGCAACAGCAGTGTGGTGGACAGTGCGACCTCGGGGACGGCGGCGAGGAAGGGCGTCAATCGGAAGCTGCGATTTATGAAACCAATCAGATATTAACGGCGTTGACCGGCTCAGGTCGACGGTGGGCGTACCGCCGGTGGGGGACCGGTACCACTGCGGATGTGATCTAGACTCCAGGAATGTTGATGGTGGGACTGACCGGTGGCATCGGTGCGGGAAAATCCACGGTGACCGCCGTGCTCGCCGAGGCGGGTGCGGTGATCGTCGACGCGGACCGGATCGCGCGCGAGGTGGTCGAGCCGGGGACACCGGGCCTGGCGATGCTCGTCGCGGAGTTCGGCGAGGAGATCCTCGGACCGGACGGATCATTGGACCGGGCGGCCCTCGCGGCGCTGGCATTCGTGGACGCCGAGCGGACGGCCGCTCTCAACGCGATCACGCACCCGCTCATCGGGGAGCGCACCGCGGAGTTGTTCGCGCAGGCCCCCGGGGATGCAATCGTCGTGCACGACATGCCGCTGCTCGTGGAGGGCGGGATGACGCCGGGCTACCAGCTGGTGATCGTCGTGGACACCCCGGCGGAGATCCGGCTCGAGCGACTGGTGGAGCAGCGCGGCATGCCGGAGGACGACGCCCGGGCCCGCATGTCCCGGCAGGCGACGGACGACCAGCGCAGGGCGGTCGCGGACGTGCTCATCGACAACTCCGGCGACAGGAGTGCTGTTGCCGACCTCACCCGTGAGCTCGTGGAATCCCGGCTCCGCCCGTTCGAGCACAACCTCCGCACCGCCACCCCCGTGATCGGGGACCGGACCGTGGTGCCCTTCCGCCCGGAGTGGGCGGGCGAGGCCGAGCGCGCGACCGCGCGACTCCACCACGTGCTGGGAGGCAGGGCGGAGCGCATCGACCACGTGGGTCCGACGGCGGTGGACGGGCTCGACGCCCCGGACGTGATCGACATCCAGGTCACCGTGGCGGACGAGCCGGGGCGGGACGAGGCCGTGCGAGTGCTCACCGGGGCGGGCTGGGTGCCCGACCGCACGTCGGACGCTCCGCTGCTGCACTGGTGCGACCCGGCCCGCCCGCTGGAGGTGACGGTGATCGCGCAGGACGACCCCGAGCACGAGTTCGCGCTGGTGATGTCCCAGGTGATCGCCGACGACCCGGCGGCCCGTGCCGAGTACGCCGACGTTCTCGGGCGTGAGGACCGCGAGGAGACCCGCCAGTGGGAGCGCGCCCGGTGTCAGGAGGTGCGCTCCCGCTGACAGGCCAAGCGGGCGTCAGGGATCACTCGGTGGGCACGATCCCGCTCTGCAGCTCGGAGACCGGCACCTGGCGGACGACCTCGGTGGCGGCAGGCACCGCGGCCCGCATCCGGGACCGCTCCTGCGGGAACAGTGCGTCCAGGTCGGTGCGGACCAGGAACACGTTGTAGGCGTTCCAGGTGGTGACCAGGTAGTACAGGTCGCGGCCCTGCGCCCACGGGTGCATGAAACCGCCGTACACACCGGGCAGCATCGAGTAGTCGATGAGGGTGGTGGCGTTGCTCCATGGGCCCTGCGGGTTGTCGGCGGTGCGCATGACCACAGAGTCGTAGCCGCGCGAGTACATCGCGGTGTACTTGCGCAGGTGCTCGTTCCACATGACGGACAGTTCGCTGGTGGGTGCGGGCATCACGGCGGTCGCGCGGGAGATCTCGGGCGTCCACGTCTGCGCGTCGCCGTCCCAGTACTCGTATCCGGTCGGGTCCAGGACGCCGTCCAGGAGGGTGTCTTCAGTGAGGTTGTCAGCACCCAGGGCGTCGACGGTGGGCGATCCCTCGGTCGTCACGCGCGCGAGCACCACGGCGCCCTGTCGGCCGGAAGGGGTCAGGTACTCGTACAGGTAGCCGTCGCCGCGCCCGGTGACGAACGAGCTCATCTGGGCCCGCTTCCAGTCGTCGTCGACCCCGGGCGCACCGTCGCCCACGGGGACGGTGTCGGTGATCGGGCGGGCCAGTTCGGGCACGGGGGTCCAGTTCTCGCCGTTGTCGGCGGAGTAGGCGATGCCGGAGTAGTTGGTGTTCCACCATCCCGGCTGGCCCCAGCGCGCGACGGACATGTAGCGCAGGTACTGCACGCCGTTCACGGAGATGCCGGCGGTGGGGATGATCGTCACCTCGCCGGGCTGGTTGATGCGCGGCACGATCGACTTGGCCAGACCGTCGGGGCCCATGGCGGCGGAGTCGATGGTCAGTCCGTCGTCCAGGTCGGTGTCTCCGGAGCGGAACAGGACGTTGGAGCGCCACTGGTTGCCGGGCACCGTGCAGTCGCCCATTGTGTCGCCGAAGGCCATGAGGACCTCGGGGTCGGCCGCATTGCCGTTGTCCCACATGATGCCCAGGTCGGTGCCGGCTACGCCGTACTTGCTGATTGACTCAGACGGGCTCGTGGGGCCGGTGACGAGCTGACGGAACTGGGTGGGTCCGCGCAGCACCGGCACCGTGCCCTCCTCACCCGTGATCCACGGGGGCATGCCGTACACGGAGCCGACCAGCGGGTCGAGGCTCCCGGAGAGGCTGTTGCCGACGGAGCCGGTCTCGAGCTGCTGGATGAGTGACCCGGACCGGTCGGCGGAGCCGAGAGCCTCGGAGACGGAGCCGACGGAGCCGGAGCCGTCGGAGGAGCCGAGCGACCCCAGTGACCCGGTACCCATGCCGGCGCCCGTCCGGTGCTCGAGAAGGGAACCGAAGTTCCCGAACATCTCACTGCAGGGGCCGGCGGAGGCTGTGCCGGCGCCGAGGGTGCCTACGGCGGTCAGGCCGGCGGCCGTAGTGGCGACCGCCGCGACGAGCGAGGTGAGGCGCCGGGACACGGCGCGAGGCGAGGGGCGTGACATTGGTGCGGGATTCTCCGAAGCGTGGGGGCTGAGGGCGGATGGAAGCGGATGGAACCGGACGGGGGCTGCCGGCGGAAGTGCTCGGCAATGACATCAGATCAGTGACATCAGATCATCCCTGATCGGTGCGGGGAAGGAAACCGGCGCGGGACCGCCCCGGGTGGAGGTGACGACGACAACGACAGTCTGCCCGGTGACCGGCGGCAGGGCCGAGCGCGGGCTCGTAGTCTGGACGGTATGGCATTCGCGACCGAGATCCCCGACGACGGCGTTCCAGTCGACCCCACCGTCATGTCCTATTCGGAGTTCCGACCGATCGGGGATGTCGAGCGCAGTGACGCCCGGTTCGAGGTGGTCAGTGAGTTCACCCCGTCCGGAGACCAGCCCACGGCAATCGCCGAACTGAGCGAGCGGCTGGGGAGGGGCGAACGGGACGTCGTGTTGCTGGGCGCCACCGGTACGGGCAAGTCGGCCACCACGGCCTGGCTCATCGAGAAGGTGCAGCGACCGACCCTGGTCATGGCTCCCAACAAGACGCTCGCCGCGCAGCTCGCCAACGAGCTGCGCGAGATGCTCCCCAACAACGCGGTCGAGTACTTCGTGTCGTACTACGACTACTACCAACCCGAGGCGTACATTGCGCAGACGGACACCTTTATCGAGAAGGATTCCTCGATCAACGACGACGTGGAGCGGCTCCGGCATTCCGCCACCTCCTCGCTGCTATCGCGCCGCGACGTCGTCGTCGTCAGTTCCGTCTCGTGCATCTACGGCCTCGGTACCCCGCAGTCCTACCTCGACCGCTCGGTCTCCCTGGCCGTGGGCCAGGAGGTCGACCGCGACCAGTTGCTCCGGCTGCTCGTGGACGTGCAGTACGAACGCAACGACGTGTCCATGACCCGGGGCACGTTCCGCGCCAAGGGGGACACGGTCGACATCATCCCCACCTACGAGGAGCTGGCCGTCCGCATCGAGTTCTTCGGCGACGAGGTGGACGCGCTGTACTACATCCACCCGCTCACCGGGGACGTGGTGCGCAAGGTCGACGAGGTGCGCATCTTCCCGGCCACCCACTACGTCGCCGGTCCGGAGCGAATGGCCAAGGCGATCGCCTCCATCGAGGAGGAACTGGAGGTGCGGCTGGCGGAACTGGAGAACCAGGGCAAGCTCCTCGAGGCCCAGCGACTGCGCATGCGTACGAGCTACGACATCGAGATGATGCAGCAGGTCGGGTTCTGCTCGGGTATCGAGAACTACTCGCGGCATATCGACGGGCGTGAGGCGGGGAGCGCACCGGCGACCCTCATCGACTACTTCCCCGAGGACTTCCTCACCGTCATCGACGAATCACACGTGACGGTCCCGCAGATCGGCGCCATGTACGAGGGTGACGCCTCGCGTAAGCGCAACCTCGTGGAGTTCGGCTTCCGGCTCCCGTCCGCGCTGGACAACCGCCCACTGACCTGGGAGGAGTTCTCCGAACGGGTCGGCCAGACCGTGTACCTGTCCGCGACGCCGGGCAACTACGAGATGGGGATGACCGGCGGCGAGTTCGTCGAGCAGGTCATCCGCCCGACCGGACTCGTCGACCCGAAGATCGTCGTCAAGCCCACGAAGGGACAGATCGACGACCTGCTCGGAGAGATCCGGTCGCGGGCCGACCGCGACGAGCGGGTGCTTGTCACCACGTTGACCAAGAAGATGGCCGAGGACCTCACCGACTACCTCCTCGAGTTCGGGGTCCGGGTGAGGTACCTGCACTCGGAGATCGACACCCTGCAGCGCGTCGAGCTGCTGCGCGACCTTCGCCGCGGCGAGTACGACGTCCTGGTGGGGATCAACCTGCTCCGCGAGGGGCTCGACCTCCCCGAGGTCTCGCTCGTGGCGATCCTCGACGCCGACAAGGAGGGGTTTCTGCGGTCGGGCACCTCGCTCATCCAGACGATTGGTCGTGCGGCGCGCAACGTCTCCGGTGAGGTCCACATGTACGCGGACCGGATCACGGACTCGATGCAGCACGCGATGGACGAGACGGAACGGCGTCGCGAGAAGCAGATCGCCTACAACACCGAGCACGGGATCGACCCGCAACCGTTGCGCAAGAAGATCGCCGACATCCTCGACCGGGTGGGGGAGGAGAGCACCTCCGGAGAGGGCACGGTGGATCGCCCCGAGCTCGTCGGTGCACGCGCGGTCGGCGGCGCGGCGCGTCCGCGGCAGGAACTCGAGAAACTCATCGAGGAGATGACCGAACAGATGGTTTCTGCGGCTACCGATCTACGCTTTGAGCTGGCAGGACGCCTACGCGACGAGATCGCCGAGCTACGCAAGGAGCTCAAGGGGATGCGTGAGGCGGGCATCGACTGACCGGGCACCTGTGATGTGACACTCTTACTCCCTACGGGACAGGCGTCCGAGGTCTACGCTGGGTAAAACGTGTTCCCGAGGAGAGGACAGTAAATGAGCGCCTACACCAAGGTGGTCGTGGGGACGGACGGGTCGGAGTCGTCGTATCGCGCGGTGGAACGTGCCGCCGTGCTGGCAGCTGATGCGTCCGCGACACTGGTGGTGGCCTGCGCCTACGTTCCGGCCGATCCGCGGTCGGTCAACCAGGCCGCGGACCAGTTGGGGGCTGACGCCTACCAGATTCGTGGTGACAATCCGGCCGAGGAGATCGTCCGCGGAGCCAAGGAGCGTGCCACCGCCGCCGGTGCCACCAGCATCGAGGTCCGCACCGTCAAGGGGGCACCGGTGGAGTCCCTGGTCGCGCTCGCCGACGAGGTCGGAGCCGACCTTCTCGTGGTGGGTAACAAGGGTCTCAACTCGCTCACCGGTCGACTGCTCGGCTCAGTTCCCTCTGACGCCGCGCGACGGGCGACCTGCGATGTCCTGATCGTCCACACCACCTGAGGTCCCGCGGCAGCACCCGCGCCACCGTCCGGTGACCCGCACCAGGGCAGGCCCCACGTGCCACGGGGCCTGCCCTGATCGCGTCGAGGGGTCAGTCGCAGAGATGCGAGCGGCTGGCCTCGACGATCGCCAGGCCGACACGATTGGTGTCGTGGTCGTCGCTCTGCGCAGCGATCGCACTGCTCAGCGGACGGATATGGTCCAGGATGGTGTCCGTGGTGGCGCCGTCGGCGATGGAGTCGCAGATGCCTATTCCCACCTCGATTGTGGTCTCGGCGCTCATCCCCGTCGGCAGGCCGAACCCGGTGAGTTCGTCGAGGAACTGCCGTTCACTGTCGGTTCGTTGCTCCGGTTCCGGTTGCGGGGCGGGGGTCTCAGCAGCCGAACTCGACGACGCGGGTTCGTGCGTCGCGGCCTCGGGCGCCGGGTCCTCTGCCTGTGCGCAGGCCGCGACCGAGAACACGAGGGCCAGCAGCACCGGCGTCACCAGAGCCCGCTCCGACACCAAGGTCATGCAGTGAGTTCCTTCCTACTGTCCGCGAGCGTGTCGCGGATCCCCGCGAGGAGGGGACCGAATTCCGTGGTTTGGACCAGGATGAGTTCCTGGGTCGCCCGGGTCGTTCCCACGTAGAGGTCCTGCAGCCCCTGAGGGGATCGTGCCAGCACCTGCTCGGGATCTACCAACACCACCACATCGAACTCGAGTCCCTTCGCCAACGACAGCGGCAGGACGGTCGTTCCGGGACGGGCGTTCTCGACGGCCTCGCGGAGAGCAGGATATCCAGTCGTGGCCTCGAGGGCGTGGTCATTGTCCGGAACCAGGACGGCGATGGCGCGATCCGGTTCCACGTCGGTGATCCGGTCGGACACCAGCGAGGGCAGCGAGTCGGGGTCGACCTCGACCCACTCGACCGGACGTCTCCCCACGCGGACGGGGCGGGGAGGGACGGCCGCGGGATCGATCTCGGCCAGTAGTGCCCCGGCCACCTCAGAGATGGTCGCCGGAGTGCGGTAGTTGACGGACAGTTCGCAGAGCACCCACCGATCGTCTACATACTGGGACAACGCGTCCTCCCACGTGTCGAGTCCGGCAGGGCTGGACGTCTGTGCGATGTCGCCCACCAGGGTCATCCACCGGTTCGGTGAGCGACGCATGAGCACACGCCACGCCATGGTCGACAACTCCTGGGCCTCGTCGACGATCACGTGCCCGAACGCCCACGTGCGGTCCGCTCCGGCCCGGTCGGCGACGGTGAGATCGGAATCCTCGCTGTGACGTCGCGCCAGTGATTCCGCATCCACCACGTCATAGGCCATGAGCACCTCGGGGTCGAGATCGTCCTCGATGTCCTGCACCGCGGAACCGGTGAGGATCTCCAGTGCTTCTTCAGCCTGGCGGACCTGCTCGGCCCACGCACGGTCGGCCTCGCTGCCGTCCGCTGCGGGATCCTCGCCGAGGAGCTCCGCGAGTTCGTCCAACAGCGGTACGTCGGCGACGGTGAACGCGTACCCGTCTTCCCGGAACAGCGCGGCCTGGTCCTCGGCCACATAGTCCCCGGCGGCCTCGGCTATCCGTTCCCTGCTCGACAACAGCTCGGCCAGGAGCCGCTCGGGCCGGAGCACCGGCCACCAGGCGTCGATCGCGTCGAGGACCTCGTGAGAACCCTCGACCTCGGCACGGAGGGCTGCGCGGTCACCGGTATCGAGCAGCGGACGATCGGGGTCTCCCAGGTCGCCCAGTCCGTCCCCCTGCGGGGCCCACGCCGCGTCCTCGGCGTGACCGACCGGATCGGTGAGCGCGGAGACGTACTGGTCCGTGAGGGCGTCGACGACACGTGTCGCGAACGCCTCGCGCGCCAGGTTGTGCGGGCGCCTCGTCATGCGTGCCCGGCCCCGGGCCGACCTGATCGCCGCCGGCTGGAGGACCAGGTCGTGACCTTCGACGTGGATCAGGACCTCCTCGTCGGGAGCGAGCTGCCGGGCGCGGACCGCGGCCTTGAGGATGTCCACCATTGCGCCCGACCCCTTGACCTCCTCGCCCCGGAGGGTCTCCACACCGGACGCCCTGACGCCGGGATAGAGATCCCCGAGCGTCCGGAGCACGACCCCGGACTCGCCCAACGACGGGAGCACGCGGGCGATGTAGTCGAGGAATCGGGCGTTGGGCCCCACGATGAGCACGCCGCTGCGGTCCAGTCGCTGCCGATGCGTGTAGAGGAGGTAGGCAGCCCGGTGGAGAGCCACCGCCGTCTTGCCGGTCCCCGGACCACCCTGGACCACCATCACACCCGTGTGCGGGTTACGGATGATCTCGTCCTGCTCGCGCTGGATGGTGGCGACGATGTCCGTCATATGCCCGGACCGTGCGGTGTCCAGGGCCTCGAGCAGAGCGGATTCGCCCACCACGTCGTCGTGGTCCTGGGGGAGTTCGCCGTCCGCGGGAGCGGTGAGGAACTCGTCGTGGACGCCGATCACCCGACGCCCGATCGTGCGCAGGTGCCGCCTCCGGTGTGCACCTTCCGGCCGGGCGGTGGTGGCGAGGTAGAACGGTCGGCTGTGGTCTGCCCGCCAGTCCAGTAGCAGGGTGGTGAGCTCGTCGTCGTCATCCCTCAGGCCCACTCGGCCGATCCGACGGATCTCCCCGTCCTCCATGTCCAGGCGCCCGAAGTACAGTCCCAGGTTCGCGGCGTTGTACGCCGCCAGTTCCGCGTTGTAGAGGCGCGCGAACGACTCGCGCTCCGAGCGGGCCTGGGGGGTCCCACCGGCGCCCCGGAGCACGGCGTCGAGGCGGGCGCGCGTGTCGGTGCGTAGTTCCTCGACCCGGTCAAGGAGACGGCCGAGGTGTTCTTGCTCCTCGGCGAGGGGATCGTGTCCAGTCAAGGCACTCCTTCGCTGGATGGACGGCTCTGGGCAGGAAATCCAGGCTACCGGGAAATGGCGAGCGCCCTACGACGCCGACGACCCCGCCCGGTGGGGCGGGGTCGTCGGCTGGTCCGGGTCATCCCCGGTCAGGTCGTCACTGTCGTCAGGGCCGGATGGCCTCGGCGGCCTTCGCGCGGAGCTGATCGGACTTCTTCTTGGCATCGGCACCGGACCTGCGCGCACGCTTCTCGGCCTTGAGACCCCGCTCGGCGGCGGCCACGCGGGCATCGTCGGCGGCCTTGCGGACAGCCTCGATGTCGAGACCCTGGGCGCGCTCGGCCACGGAGCCCGCTACGGCACCGGCACGGTCACGGGCCTGCGTCGCGAGCGGGCCGGCCTCCTCCGCGGCCAGATGAGCGGCGGCCGTGGCACGCTCACGCGCTTCGGCGGCGTACGGGGCGGCCTGCTCACGCGCCTCGGCGACGCGGGAGCGCACCTGGTCGGCGATCACCGGAGCCTTGGCCATGACCAGTCCGGCGATGCCGGACGCCTGCTGACGCACCTCGCCGGCGACACCGCTCGCGCGGTCCCGGACCTGCTCGGCCACCTCGGGCGCCCGATCGCGGACGGTGTCGGCCACCTCGGGTGCCTTCTCACGAACGGTCTCCGCCGCATCGCGTGCCTGACCGGCCACGGTCTGCGCGACACCGGCGACCGCGGCACCTGCGCCAGCCGCCTCGGCTTTCGCGCCGGGCAGCTTCGCGGAGACCTTGTCGCCGGTTTTGCGGGCACGCCACATCAGGCCGGGCTGGCCCGCGGTGTCCATGGAGGCGAGCATCAGTGCGCCGAGGAGCGACACGTCAGTGGCCAGGCCTGTGGTCTTGCGGCTGCGGGCAGCCGGATCCGATTCCGTCCAGAATGCGTGCCGACTGACCGTCGACGGCAGGTGCGAGGCGGTCAGGGCCAGCGCGGACAGCCGCGGGGCCTTGCCCATCGCGAACAGGACGCCCGCACCG
This sequence comes from Dietzia sp. NCCP-2495, assembly GCF_026011735.1. Classification (GTDB taxonomy): domain Bacteria; phylum Actinomycetota; class Actinomycetes; order Mycobacteriales; family Mycobacteriaceae; genus Dietzia. The sequence goes on from NZ_BRVN01000020.1 coordinate 24,504, forward strand.
ATCTTCACCCCGGCGAGCGCCTTGACGAGTGTCTCCGGGTCCTTGGTCACCGGCGGCACGGTCGCGGACACCCGCTCGTTCACGGCCTGCTCGCCCTTCTCGACCAACGGTGCGGCCTTGTCGACCAACGGCGCTGCTTCGGTGACATGGGGCTGGGGATTGCGCAACGTCTCGACGCCATCGATCACGAAAACCGTGGCGAGCATGGGTCGTGCAAGTCGTCGGATCATCGTTCCTCCTGAATGAGTGGGAGTGCGTGGTCGAACTTAACCCGAACCGGTGTCCAGCGCTTCCGATCGCCGCATACCGCTTCCGCGTGAGCCAGGTCATCCGACTGCTGTGCTGGGGAGATGGTGAACCGAGTGAACTTCCTTACGATTCGCTCATCGAGGTGGGGTGCCTCTGGCGCTGGCGCTCGGGGGTGGCTTCTCACCAACCCCGCTCGCGCCAGGCGTCCAACTGGGGCCGTTCGGTGCCCACGGTGGTGTCGTCACCGTGACCCGGATGGACCACCACCTCGTCACCGAGGACGTCGAACACCCGGCTCTCGAGGTCGTCCATCAACCGGGTGAAGTCTTCCGGGGAACCGGTCTTGCCCGGTCCGCCCGGGAACAGTGAATCGCCGGAGAAGAGATGGCTGCCCTCGTCAGTGCTGAGCAGCAGTGCGATTCCGTCGGGGGTGTGACCGCGGAGCCCGATCACCTCGAGACGGAGATCTCCGACGGCCAGTACGTCTCCGTGGGACACATGACGATCGGTCGGGACATCGATCGATCCCGCGTCGCCGGGGGAGGCGATCGTCTGGAGAGCGAGTTCCCGGACCGTCTCCGCGAGCCCGATCCAATGATCTGCGTGCAGGTGTGTGGTGAGCACCTCCTTGAGCGCCGGTGCGTTCTCGCGGAGGTAGGCCACCAGTTGCGGCGCGTCGTTGGCGGCGTCGATGAGGAGGACGTCGCCGGTCGCCAGGGATTCGACGAGGTAGACGTTGTTGTCCATCTGTCCGACCGAGATCTTGGTCAGCCGTGCCGGGCCGACTGTCCAGCGCTCGCCGGTGAGTTGCCCGCCGAGGCGTCCCGTATACCCCTCGGTGATGGTGATGCGGTCGGGAAGATCAGTGGCTGCGTTCGACATAGGTGCAGGCTACCGACCCCGCGCGAGGTGAGTGGGCGGAAGCGTGTCGTAAGACGTTGGTACCTTCGTGTGCGGGAACGGCGGCCATGCGGCACATATGACGATGTGGCGACCTCCCCCCCTCGGAAGGAGAACCCATGGTGGACCGGCTGGTCGTCCGCGGCGCACGGGAACACAACCTCAAGGGTGTGGACATCGACATCCCTCGTGACTCGCTGGTCGTGTTCACGGGATTGTCCGGTTCGGGCAAGTCGTCCCTGGCGTTCGACACGATCTTCGCGGAAGGGCAACGACGGTACGTCGAATCGCTGTCCTCTTACGCCCGGATGTTCCTCGGGCAGATGGACAAACCCGATGTCGACTTCATCGAAGGGCTCTCGCCGGCGGTGTCCATCGACCAGAAGTCTACGAACCGCAATCCCCGGTCGACGGTGGGCACAATCACCGAGGTCTATGACTATCTCCGACTGCTTTACGCCCGGGCCGGTGTTCCTCATTGCCCGACCTGTGGTGAGGTCGTCTCGCGTCAGACCCCGCAGCAGATCGTCGACCAGATCCTGGCGGGGGAGGAGGGCGTGCGCTTCCAGGTGCTCGCCCCGGTGGTGCGTACCAGAAAAGGTGAGTTCGTCGACCTCTTCGCCCAGCTCGCAGCGGACGGGTACAGCCGAGTCCGGGTGGACGGAGAGCTGTACACGCTCACCGAGCCGCCCACGCTGAAGAAGCAGGAGAAGCATGACATCGAGGTGGTGGTGGACCGCCTCGCGGCGAAGCCCACGGCCCGTCAGCGCCTCACCGACTCCGTCGAGACCGCACTCGGCCTCGCCGACGGAGTGATCGTCATCGACTACGTGGATGTCGACGAGACGGATCCGGGGCGTCGACGGCGCTTCTCCGAACACATGGCGTGCCCCAACGGTCACCCCATCGCGCTGGACGACATGGAACCCCGTGCATTCTCGTTCAACTCCCCGTACGGCGCCTGCCCGGTCTGTGACGGTCTCGGTTCGCATCTCGAGGTGGACCCGGACCTCGTCGTGCCGGATCCGGCGGTGTCTCTCGCGGACGGCGCGATCGCCCCTTGGGCGGGTGGTCAGAGCGCGGACTACTTCCAGCAGCTCCTCCGCGGCCTCGCAGAGGACATGGGCTTCGATCTGCGGACACCCTGGCGGGATCTGCCGGCGAAGGTGCGCAAGGCTGTGCTCGGGGGCGCGTCGACCAAGGTTCGCGTGCGGTACAAGAACCGGTACGGGCGGGTCCGCACCTACGACGCGAAGTTCGAGGGCGTCATGTCCTTCCTCAAGCGCCGACTGGAGCAGACCGAGTCCGAGTCCCAGAAGGAGCGGTATCAGGGCTACATGCGGGAGGTTCCCTGCCCTGCATGCGACGGCACCCGCCTCAAGCCCGAGATCCTGGCGGTCACCCTGAGCGGCCCGGGCGGGCAGGACCGGTCGATCGCCGACATCAGCCGGATGTCGGTCGCCGATTGCGCAGCCTTCCTGGACGGGCTCGAGCTGAACTCCCGGCAGGCGATGATCGCCGGGCGTGTTCTGAAAGAGATCCAGGCACGAATGGGCTTCCTGCTCGATGTCGGACTGGACTATCTGTCGCTTGACCGTGTGGCCGGCAGCCTGTCGGGTGGAGAGGCGCAGCGGATCAGGCTCGCCACACAGATCGGGTCCGGACTCGCGGGAGTGCTCTACGTCCTGGACGAGCCCTCGATCGGCCTCCACCAGCGGGACAATCGGCGCCTCATCGACACCCTCGTCCGATTGCGGAACCTAGGCAACACACTCCTCGTGGTGGAACATGACGAGGACACGATCAGGGCCGCGGACTGGATCGTCGATATCGGCCCACTGGCCGGTGAACACGGTGGCCGGGTAGTTCATTCGGGTGACTACGAGGGACTGCTCGCCAACAACGAGTCCCTCACCGGTGACTATCTCGCCGGCCGCCGCGAGATCGCCGTACCCAGCTCCCGCCGACCCACAGATCCCGACAAGCAACTGCGCGTCCGGGGTGCACGGGAGAACAATCTCAAGAACGTCGACGTGGTGTTCCCCGGTGGCGTGCTCTGCGCCGTCACGGGTGTGTCGGGTTCCGGGAAGTCGACGCTCGTCAACGACATCCTCGCCACGGCGTTGGCCAACCAACTCAACCGTGCCCGGCAGGTGCCGGGTCGACACTCCGGTATCGATGGAGTGGAGGCGTTCGACAAGCTGGTCCAGGTCGACCAGTCACCGATCGGCCGCACCCCGCGGTCCAATCCCGCCACGTATACCGGGGTGTTCGACAAGATTCGTACCCTGTTCGCGGCGACGTCGGAAGCCAAGGTCCGGGGTTACAAGCAGGGCCGGTTCTCGTTCAACGTCAAGGGCGGCCGCTGCGAGGCATGCCAGGGCGACGGCACTCTCAAGATCGAGATGAACTTCCTGCCGGACGTCTATGTGCCATGTGAGGTCTGCCACGGTGCCCGGTACAACCGAGAGACCCTCGAGGTGCACTACAAGGGCAAGACCATCGCCGAGGTCCTGGACATGCCGATCGAGGAGGCGTGCGAGTTCTTCGAGCCGATAACCTCGATCCACCGCTACCTCAAGACGCTGACACAGGTCGGCCTGGGCTATGTCCGTCTCGGCCAGTCCGCGCCGACGCTCTCCGGTGGCGAGGCGCAGCGCGTCAAATTGGCCGCCGAGTTGCAGAAGCGGTCCAGCGGTCGAACGGTCTACATCCTCGATGAGCCCACCACGGGGCTGCACTTCGAGGACATCACCAAACTGCTCCTCGTCATCCAGGGACTGGTCGACAAGGGCAACACCGTGATCGTCATCGAGCACAATCTCGACGTGATCAAGAGCGCCGACTGGGTCATCGACATGGGGCCGGAAGGCGGAGCCGGTGGCGGGACCGTGGTCGCCGAGGGAACCCCGGAAGACGTGGCGCTGGTCAACGAGAGCCACACCGGACGCTTCCTAGCGGAGGTGCTTCCCGCCGCATCTCGCACAGAATCCGACGCGGCGGCAATGAAGCCGGCCACGAAGTCTGCGGCCAGGAAAACACCTGCGAAGAAGTCACCCGGCCCCAAGGCTGCCGCTACGAAGAAAGCCGCGACGACGAAGACAGCCGCGACCAAGACCGCGGCGCAGAAGACCGCCGCCAAGGCAGCGCGAAAGGCACGAGGACTGCGCTGACCGCGTGAGGCCACAACACAGCGTCAGCCCGGGTCATCTCGACCCGGGCTGACGTGGTGTCTGGCCGGCTATCGCGGCGCGAGGCACCCCGATGTGGGTGCCGGGAGGTCCGATCAGTACACCGGGCCGGTGTACTTCTCTCCCGGACCCTGGCCGGGCTCATCGGGGAAGGCACTCGCTTCACGGAAGGCGCGCTGCAGACCCTGCAATCCGTCGCGCACGACCGAGGCCTGCGGTCCGAGGTACTCGGAGGAGGCCACAACGAGGCCGGCCAGAGCGGTGATCAACTTGCGGGCCTCGTCGAGATCCAGGTGCGAACTGGACGACGGATCGTCTTCGGACAGGCCGAGCTTCTCCGCGCCCGCGCTCATGAGCACGACGATCGACCGGAAGATGACCTCCTGGGCCGAGACGTCGGCCAGGTCGACCACATCGACCTCGCGGGCATCGACATGATCTTCGAGGAGATTCTCGCGCCCCTGTTCGGCGGCTGCAGGCTGGTCGCTGGTCATGGCTACACTGTTCCACGTACCACGCGTACCCGGTGGAGCGGGCACCAGTTTGGGGGTCCCCGTTCAGCCTGGTACGCTGAACTCCGACTGTGGGAATCCGTCACCCGACAGATTCCACCGTCCAAGAGGAGCCCGATCTCCCACCATCCGACGCCGCTGGGTAGTTTGATGGTCAGCATCCCCGCCCAGGGGCCTGTGTTGTCGAAACACGGGTGTAGTAGGTGGTGGATGCGGAGTGAGTGGCCCCAGGCATCCGTGCCATGGGGCTTTCTCGGTTTTCCCCGACCTGTGTCGGGATGACCTCGGGGTCCGCGAGGACGGATGAGTGACCACGATCGTGGTTGTGAACGCACGCGCACCGTACTACCGAGGAGGGCCCATCAGCTCCGAAGCACGTATCAACGAACGAATCCGCGTCCCCGAAGTCCGACTCGTCGGCCCGGGTGGCGAGCAGGTGGGGATCGTTCGCGTCGAGGATGCACTTCGTCTGGCCCTCGAGGCCGATCTGGACCTCGTCGAGGTCGCGCCCAACGCCCGTCCGCCGGTCTGCAAGATCATGGACTACGGCAAGTTCAAGTACGAAGCCGCGCAGAAGGAGCGCGAGGCTCGGAAGAACCAGCAGCAGACGGTCGTCAAGGAGCAGAAGCTCCGTCCGAAGATCGACACCCATGACTACGAGACCAAGAAGGGGAACGTCGTCCGTTTCCTGGAGAAGGGCTCCAAGGTCAAGGTGACGATCATGTTCCGCGGTCGTGAGCAGTCCCGACCCGAGCTCGGATTCCGCCTGCTCCAGCGGCTCGCGGACGACATCACCGACTACGGATACGTCGAGACCAGCGCCAAGCAGGACGGACGCAACATGACGATGGTCGTTGCCCCGCACCGTGGTGCCAAGACCCGCGCCAAGGCGCAGGAATCCAAGGTCACCGACCCCGCTTCGGAGTAGTCCGCAGGCACTCCACGCCGACCAGACCACGGACGTCAGACGTCCGCACCCCGTTACCCCACCGGGTCCCGGGACGAACCATGTGAGGAAGACCGATCATGCCGAAGATGAAGACCCACAAGGGCACCGCGAAGCGTTTCCGGACCACCGGATCCGGCAAGCTGGTCCGCCAGCAGGCCAACCGTCGCCACATCATGGAGAAGAAGCCCACCAAGCGCACCCGTCGCCTGGACGGACGCACCGACGTCGCGCCGGCCGATGTGCCCCGCGTGAAGCGTCTCCTCGGGCTCTGAGCCCCTCCACCTGACACGTAGAACTTTCGGTCGCCTCGAGGTGACCACCCCAGACCAGTAAGGATTTTCCAGTGGCACGCGTGAAGAGGGCAGTCAACGCCCAGAAGAAGCGTCGGACCGTACTTGATTCGGCCAAGGGCTACCGGGGCCAGCGGTCGCGGCTGTACCGCAAGGCCAAGGAGCAGATGCTCCACTCGATGACCTACAGCTACCGCGATCGTCGCCAGCGCAAGGGCGACTTCCGCAAGCTGTGGATCTCGCGCATCAACGCTGCGGCCCGCGCCAACGACATGACGTACAACCGCTTCATCCAGGGCCTGCGGCTCGCCGAGGTCGAGGTCGACCGCAAGGTGCTCGCCGACCTGGCCGTCTCCGACCCGGCCGCCTTCACGGCGCTCGTCGAGGTCGCGCGTAAGGCCCTGCCGGCCGACGTCAACGCCCCGGCGGCCTGACGTTCGCGAATTGACGCACACCACCCGGCCCGGGGAGGGCACAGGACGACCCGTGGATCCGTTCACCGAACGGACTCCGCGGGTCGTTTCCGCGTCGAAGCTCCACCGCGCCGCGGCGCGGCGAAAGTCCGGGCGGTTCCTCGCCGAGGGCGCCAACTCCGTCGAGGCGGCCCTGACCACGGGTCGGACGGTGGAGGTGTTCTGCGAGGACGGCGCCGCCGACCGCTTCTCCGCTCTGGTCGAGCTGGCCAGTAGCTCTGGCGTACCCGTCTCTCCGGTCACCCCGCGTGCGCTCCGCTCGTTGTCGGACACGGTGACGCCAGCGGGGATCGTCGCGGTCTGCCGTCAGGTGGTCCTCGGTCCCGACGCCGTCGAGGCGTCCGGAAGCGAAACCGACGGTGGAGACCGCGGCGGTGGCGAGGGCGTCGGTGGTGTGACGCCGCCGCGGCTGGTGGCCATCGGCCAGGCGGTGTCCGAACCCGGCAACGTGGGAACCCTGATCCGTGTCTCTGACGCGTTGGGTGCGGACGCGGTGTGGTTCACGGAAGGGGCGGCCGACCCGGAGAACAGCAAGGCGGTCCGCGCCTCCGCCGGGAGTCTCTTCCACGTGCCGGTGGTGCGCGGCGTCGCCGAGGTGGATCTCGTCTCGCGTGCCCGAGCCGCAGGGCTGCAGGTGGCGGTGGCGACCGCGGACGGCGAGGTGGACGTGGAGCACGCCGACGAGCTGCTCGCGCGTCCGACGGCCTGGGTCTTCGGCAACGAGGCCCACGGAATCCCTGACGATCTCGCCGCGGCCGCTGAACTGCGGGTACGTATCCCGATCCGGGGGAGGGCCGAGAGTCTCAACATCGTCACGGCTGCGTCGATATGCCTGCACACCAGCGTCCGCGTCCAGGGCGCCAGGCCATGAGCGCCACCCTCACAGCACGCGGGGTCGGGGCGATCCGTGGTGCCCGGACCCTGTTCGACGGACTCGACCTCGTCGTCTCCGGCGACGCCGTCTGGGGCCTGACGGGCCCCAACGGTGCGGGGAAGTCCACGCTCCTCCACGCGTTGGCGGGGATCCCCGACGCGGAGATGGCGGGGAGTGTCACCGTCAGTCCGCCGGAGGCGACCGTGGGGCTGCTCCGCCAGGAGGTGGAGTACGACGACGACGAGGACGTGCGCTCCCTCCTGCGCCGCGTCACCGGGGTGGCCGCTGCGCAGTCCCGGATGGATGCGCTCGCGGAGGAGATGGCGGAGTCGGCCGGAGCCGCTGACGCCTACGGCGACGCGCTCGAGCGGTGGCTCGCGCTCGGCGGTGGCGACCTCGACGAGCGGATCCTGGTGACCGCGGCCCGGCTCGGGTTGGCAGAGTCGGTGCTCGAGCTCCCAGTTGCCGCACTGTCGGGCGGGCAGCGGGCGCGGGTGAATCTCGCCGCGGTGTTGCTCAGCCAGTACGACATCCTGCTGCTGGACGAGCCGACGAATGATCTCGATCTCGAGGGCCTGGACGTCCTCGAGGAGTTCATGCGGACAGAGCGCCGGCCGATGGTCGTGGTCAGTCACGATCGCGAGTTCCTGGCCCGGTGCGTGACGGGAATCGTCGAACTGGACGCGGCGCAGCGACAGATCACGGTCTTCGACGGCGGGTACGAGGCGTACCTGACTGAGAGGGCCCTGGCCCGCCAGCGGGCCCGTGAGGCGTACGAGGAGTACGCCGGCCGGGTCGATCAGCTGAAGGACCGCATCCAGACGCAGAAGACCTGGCTCGACAAGGGTGTGCGCAACACCATGCGCAAGTCCGGTGGGAAGGACGCAGAGAAAGATAAGCACATCCGCAACCGTGCAGGTCAGAGGTCGGAGAAACAGGCCGCAAAGATCGCGCAGTCCGAACGCGCGATGGAGCGACTCGAGGTGGTGGAGGAGCCGCGCAAGGAGTGGGAACTCCGGATGGAGATCGCCGCGGCGCCGCGATCGGGCACGGTGGTCTCGGTACTGGACTCCGCCGTCGTCCGCCGGGGCGACTTCGTGTTGGGGCCGGTGTCCCTGCAAATCGATGCGGGGGACCGGGTCCTGGTCGGCGGGGCCAACGGGTCTGGTAAGTCGACTCTGCTCAGCCTGATCCTGGGAGATCGTGAGCCCGACTCCGGGCGGGTCACGCTCGGATCGTCGGTGGAGACAGGCCGCGTGGACCAGGCCCGGGCGATGTTCGCCGGTGGGGGAGAACTGCTCGACGTGTTCTGTGCGGTCGCCGATCCGGACGGTGCCGACCCCACCGAGGTGCGCACGTTGCTGGCGAAGTTCGGGCTCGGCGGAGCACACGTGTCGCGCCGATGCGACTCCCTTTCTCCGGGTGAGCGGACCCGGGCGGCGCTGGCGCTCCTCCAGCACCGAGGCGTCAACCTGCTGGTGCTGGACGAGCCGACCAACCATCTGGACCTGCCCGCGATCGAGCAGCTCGAGAGGGCCGTGGAGGATTTCGCCGGCACCGTCCTGCTGGTGACCCATGATCGCCGGATGCGCGAGACGTTCCGGTCGACCAGGGTCCTGAACGTGGACGCGGGCGCGGTGAGCGAGCAGCGCTGATCAGTCGGAACCGGCGGGCGCTCAGTCCGTCGGCACGGGCGGGCTCTCACTCAGTCGGCACCGGCGGCCACTCAGCTGGCTCGCTCGAGGCAGCCGGCCGGGGGGACGATCGGCCGGTAGCGGTGCAGGTGCCCGGGAGGGGCGGAGTCCGACCCCGGGAGCGCGGCCAGGACGCGGAGACCGTGCAGCGGCTCACCCAGTAGGCCCCAGGAGAGTTCGGCGACCGGGTCGTCGTCGTTGACCTCGGTGACTGTGCAGTCGCCGGAACCCTCCGCCCCAGTGCCTGTCTCGCCGTGCCTGCTGCCCGCCCCGCCGAGCCGGGTTCCCGGTTCGCGGTCGACTCCCGTTTCCTCACGGGGTCCCGCGCCGGGCGGGCCCTGCCACAGCGCCGCGTCGACGTATCGGGCCAGGTCCGGATCGGTAAGTGCCCGGATCCCGGCGAGGGCACCCAGACTGAGCCCGTGGACCACCAACTGCGGCCGGTCTCCGGCGGGGAGTGCGCGGATCCGATCGATGACCTCCCGGAGGAGTGTCTGTGCCGACCGGGTCGCCACCTCTGGACGCAGGATGAACACGGCGGCCGACGGTGCGGCGGAGTAGCGCACGGCGACGGTGGCCACGTCCCCTCCCGTCGCCGATTCCATGGCGGCGACCTGATGCGGATCGACCCATCCGGAGCCGGTGGGGATGGTCACCACGATCACCGACCGGTCGAAGCCGCCGGCGCCGTCGAGCGAGTCGACGGTGCGTTGTGCGGCGGACTGCGGGTCGAGGTCCGGGTAGTCGCCGTAGACCCGCAGTGCCGGGCCTGACGAGCGGTGGGTGAGGACGAGTTCGGTCTCGGGGGCCAGCGGGCCGGAGTCGAACGCCCACCACAGGGCCGCGTCGACCGCCCCGAGGAGGGAATGTGCCGCGAGCACGACGATCAGGAGCCGGGCGAGGATTCTCATAGCCGCCAGATCCGTTCCTCCACGGGGGCGCCGTGGCCCTGGCGCACAGTGTTGAGCCCCACGGCGGCGCGTGCGACGGTCGCCGCCCCCACGCAGAGGAGGTCGCCTTCGCACGATTGCCGCATCTGCCGGCCGAGCAGCGAGTCGAGGTCGGCGCGGAGTCCCCGCGGGATGTCCGCCCCGTGCCGGTATGCGACGCGCAGCAGGTCGTACCCGAGGTCATGGACGCGGCACGCCGGCTCGAACGAGCGGGGGAGAGGGACAGGCGACGAGCAGTCGCCCGAGGCCCTGGACGCGAGTGTCCCTTCGAGAACCGGCGTGTAGCCCAGGTCTGTCTCGAGATCGGGGCCGATGATCCCTGTCCCGGGCTCGCCCTCGGCGAGCGATCGCGCGGCGGTCAGTGCGGCAGCGGACACACCACCTGTAAAGGGTGCGTGGGATCCGGACGGGAGAGGTGCGGCCGTGGCGAGGGGCCCCGAGGCGAGACCTATGACGACGACGAGGCCGGCGACGACCCGGGACGGAACGGCTGCTGAGGTGATCGGCATGAGGGCGAAAGTAGGAATCGCGGATCGTCGGCCGGATCCCCCTGGAAGGTGATCTCGGTGTACCTCTGTGGCGCTAACCCGGAGGGGGTACCCCGATGTCACTCCTCAGGGGGATATCCCCGGCGGGCGGCGCGCAATACCGTTGACGCCATGCGATCGACCAGCTCGGATCCCGTCTCCCCAGACCTCACCTCGCCCGACGACGCCGCCGGTGATGCGCGACGCGCGACTAGCGACAATCGCGGACGCGCTGTCCTCAGCAGCTTCCGAGCCCACCCGGTGGACGTGATCCTGCTGGCACTGGCAGGGCTCTTCTTCTCGGTGGCCTGGCCGACTTTCTTCGTGACCCACGACGCCTGGACGTCGCTCGTGCCGTTGCTCGCTGCCCTGGGCACACTGCCGGTGGCCGTGTGCGGGCGGTGGCCGCTGCCCGCGTGGTGTGCGGTGGCATTCGCCTGTCTGGTGGCCGTGCCGCTTCGCACCGAGCCGGACTTCGCGCTGGGCTGGCCTGTGGTGTTCCACCTCGCCCTGGCGGTGTGCCTGGGGGCGGCGATCCTGCTCGCTCCGCCGAAGCGGGTCGCGGTGGCGGTTGCGGTGACCGTGGCCCTGATGGCCTTCAATCCGGGCCTGGAGGTCGGAGTCGGATGGATGGTGGGCGCGGCCGTCTTCTCCACCGTGATGGTCCTCGTACGGTGGCTGCTCATCTCGCGCCGCCAGCTGGAGAGCTCGTCCCTGCGTTTGGAACGCGAATCGCGGCGATCCGCGCAGCAGGCCGATCTACGGGTCCTGGCCGAGGAACGCAATCGACTGGCTCGCGACCTACACGATGTGGTGGCCCACCAGATGTCGATGATCGTGGTGCAGTCGCAGTCGGCGCCGTACCGGTTGCAGGGCGTCACCCCGGCCGTCCACGCGGAGTTCGACTCGATCGCCGAGACCGCGCGCGAGGCCCTGGACGAGGTCCGCGGGCTGCTCGGGGTCCTGCGGACGGACGCGGAGGAGCAGACCACCGAACCCGTCGGAATCGACCAGATCGAGCCCACCCTCCGTGCGGCCCGCCGTTCCGGAATCGACATCACGTGGCAGCTGATCGGGGAGATGGACCGGATCGACGAGACCACCGGTGTGGTCCTGCACAGGGTGCTCCAGGAGTCGCTGGCCAACGCGTCCCGGCACGCGCCCGGCGGTGTCGTCGTCGTCACCCTCACCGCGGACACCTCCGCGTCCACCTCCACGGGCCCCTCCGCAGGCACCACTGCGGACACCGCCGCGGACAGCGCCGCCGATCCCACCTGGAACGGTGAGCTGCCGCCCTCGGCGGTCCTCGAGGTGGACAACGGCCCGGCGGCGCCCGGCGCGCTCGTGTCACCGGGCACCGGCGGTGGCTCGGGGATCGCGGGAATGTCGGCGCGGGTCCGCGCGGTGGGCGGGAGCTTCTCGGCATTGCCCGCCTCCGACGGCGGGTTCACCGTCACCGCGTCAGTCCCGCTGCGATCCGGCAGGCGCGGCGGTACCCGTCTTCTAGGGTGAGTCCCATGGCCATCTCCGTGCTGATCGTCGACGACCAGGCGATGGTGCGGCAGGGCTTCGCCGCGCTGCTCGACTCCCAACCCGACATCGCGGTGATCGGCGACGCCGCCGACGGTGCGGAAGGCGTGGCCAAGGCCGATGCCCTGCGCCCGGACGTGGTGTTCATGGACGTGCGGATGCCGACCATGGACGGTCTTGAGGCGGCCCGGCGGATCCTCGGTGCCGGCCACGACCCCGCCCCGCGGATCATCATGCTCACGACCTTCGACCTCGATGACTATGTGTACGAGGCACTGCGCATCGGCTGCTCCGGGTTCCTGCTCAAGGACGCCCCCGCCGAGGAGTTGTTCCGGGCGGTGCGGGTGGTGGTGACCGGTGAGGCGCTACTCGCCCCGACCGTCACGAGGCGTCTCATCGAGGCTGCGGTCACGAACGAACGGCGGCCGCGCCGCGAACCGACCGAGCTGGCCTCACTCACCCCTCGTGAACGCGAGACGGTCGAGCAGGTGGCCACCGGACGCTCCAACGCCGAGATCGCCCGGGCCCTGTTCATCTCCGAGGAGACCGTCAAGACCCACGTGCGGCGCGTGCTGCAGAAACTCTCCCTGCGGGACCGCGCACAGGTGGTCGTGTACGCCTACGAGAACGGCGTCGTCTGAGGTGGACGCACGGCCGGGGTGACCGGTGCGATCGACTAGGATGGCACCCGATGCCGCCGGCGGTCGCCGGAGATGACCGGGACGGGGAGGACACAGCACAGGTGAGCGAAGACACAGGCACGGTCGAGAGCGCGGACACGCCCCGGATCGACGAGGAGTCGCTGGCGGGATACGCGGCCGACGCGGAGAGCGCGTTCGCCTCCGCCGAGACCCTCGACGCACTGGCCGCCGCCAAGACGGCGCACCTGGGGGACCGCAGCCCCATCGCGCTCGGCCGCCGGGCGCTCGGGTCGCTGCCCAAGGAGCAGAAGGCGTCCGCGGGCAAGGCCGTCAATGAGGCCCGCGGCCGCGTGCAGAAGGCCTATGAGGCACGGCTCGAGGTCCTCCAGGCCGAGCGTGACGCCGCGGTCCTCGTGGCCGAGACGCTCGATCTCACCGTGCCCGCCGGCCGCGGGCCGGTCGGTGCCCAGCACCCCATCACGATCATCACCGAACAGGTCGCCGACGTGTTCGTGGGCATGGGATGGGAGATCGCCGAGGGGCCGGAGATCGAGGCGGAGCACTACAACTTCGACGCGCTGAACTTCCTCCCGGACCATCCGGCGCGCACCCTTCAGGACACCTTCCACATCGCCCCCGAGGGCAGCCGGCAGGTGCTGCGCACCCACACCTCGCCGGTGCAGATCCGCACGATGCTCGACCGTGAGCCACCGATCTACGTCGCCTGCCCGGGCCGGACGTTCCGTACCGACGAGCTCGACGCCACCCACACCCCGGTGTTCCACCAGGTCGAGGGACTCGCGATCGACAAGGGACTGACCATGGCCCACCTGCGCGGCGCGCTCGACGCGTTCGCGCGCGCCCTGTTCGGCCCCGAGACCCGCACCCGCATGCGGCCCAACTACTTCCCGTTCACCGAGCCGTCGGCCGAGGTGGACGTGTGGTTCCCCGGCAAGAAGGGCGGGGCCGGATGGGTCGAGTGGGGCGGCTGCGGCATGGTCCACCCCAACGTGCTCACCGCCTGCGGGATCGATCCCGAGGAGTACTCCGGCTTCGCGTTTGGCATGGGCCTCGAGCGGACCCTGCAGTTCCGGAACGGACTGAACGACATGCGCGACATGGTCGAGGGCGACGTGCGGTTCTCGCTCCCCTTCGGCGTCCGGTACTGACCCGCGGTACCGATCCACCCCGAGCTCACCCCACCACCGAGAATTTACGAAGGACCCCACAGTGCACATCGCGCAGTCCTGGCTGACCGAGATCCTGCAGCGCGCCAACGACGGCTGGTCGGTGACCCCCGCCGAGCTCGACGCGGGCTTCGTGCGCGTCGGCCTCGAGGTGGAGGGCGAGCCCCGGACACTCCCGGAGATCACCGGTCCACTGACCATAGGCCGCGTCGACTCGATCGAGGAGCTCGAGGGATTCAAGAAGCCGATCCGCTTCTGCCTGGTCGACGTCGGCGGCGAGGAGCCGCAGCAGATCGTCTGCGGTGCCCGGAACTTCGCCGAGGGTGACCTCGTGGTGGTGGCCCTGCCCGGCACCGTCCTGCCCGGCGGGTTCGAGATCGGCAAGCGCAAGACCTACGGCAAGCCCAGTGAGGGCATGATCTGTTCCGCCTCCGAGCTCGGGATCGGCTCCGATCACAGCGGCATCATCGTGCTCGCGCCCGGCACCGCCGAGCCCGGCGACGCGGCCGGCCCGGTGCTGGCCGCCGGCGGCCCCGAGCAGGACACGGTCATCGAGCTCAACGTCACGCCGGACCGTGGCTACTGCCTGTCCGCTCGCGGCCTGGCCCGCGAGCTGGCGTGCGGGTTCGACCTGGACTTCGCGGATCCGGCCACCGAGCTGGGACTGCCGTCGCAGGGGGAGACGTGGCCGCTCGAGGTCACCGAGGAGGCCGGTGCACAGCGCTTCGCCCTGCGTCGCGTCACCGGGGTCGATCCCTCGGCGGTGACCCCGTGGTGGCTCGCCCGTCGCCTGCTGCTGTCGGGCGTGCGTCCGATCTCGCCGGCGGTCGACGTGACCAACTACGTCATGCTCGAGCTCGGGCATCCCATGCACGCCTTCGACGCCGCGACCATCTCGGGCGGACTCTCCGTCCGTCGGGCCCGCGCGGGGGAGAAGCTCACCACGCTCGACGACGCGGTGCGCACCCTCGACCCCGAGGACGTCGTGATCTGCGACGAGACCGGTCCCATCTCGCTGGCCGGCGTCATGGGCGGTGCCCGCACCGAGGTCTCCGACACGACCACGGACGTGCTGCTCGAGGCCGCCGTCTGGGACACGCTCGCGGTGTTCCGGACCATCCGCCGTCACAAGCTGCCGAGTGAGGCGGGCAAGCGCTACGAGCGTGGCGTGGACGCCGCGGCCTCGATCGCCGCGCTCGACCGGGCTGCCACGCTGCTCGCCGAGATCACCGGCGGCACCGTCGAGGCGTCGCTCACGGACGTGGGCTCTGCCCCGGACATGCCCACGATCTCCTTCGATCCGGAGCGTCCCTCGCGGGTCGCCGGTCTCGGGTACCCGGCCGGTACCGCGCGTCGTCGCCTTGAGCAGATCGGTGCCGAGGTGACCGGCGACGACGCCGTGCTCCTCCAGGTCACCCCGCCCACGTGGCGACCGGACCTGACCGGCCCGGCGGACCTCGTGGAGGAGGTGCTGCGCCTGGAGGGACTCGAGGACATCCCGTCGGTGGTGCCCACCGCCCCCGCTGGCCGGGGCCTCACCGCCACCCAGCGGGGTCGCCGCGCCGTGGGGCGCGCCCTGGCCGCCGCCGGCCATGTCGAGGTGCTCACCTCGCCGTTCTGCGATCCGTCCGTGTTCGACGCGATGGGATTGGACGACGACGACGAGCGCCGCGCCACCATGTCCGTGGTCAATCCCCTCGAGAGCGACAAGGCGCATCTCGCGACGACGCTCCTGCCGTCGCTGGTGGACATCGCGCGTCGCAACCTGACCCGGGGCACCCGCGACCTCTCGCTGTACTCGCTCGCCCAGGTGGCGTTCCGCACTCCGTCCACTACAGGCGTGGAGATGCTGCCAGTCGACCGGGAGCCCACCGCCGACGAGCAGAAGGTCCTCAGCGACTCTCTGCCGGACCAGCCGCTGCACGTGGCGGCGGTGTACACGGGCAAGCGCGAGCCGGCCGGTCACGCCTCGGCGGGACGCGAGGCCGACGCTCTCGACGCGGTCCACGCCGCCGAGATCGTCGGGACCGTTCTCGGCGTGGAGACCGAGGTCCGAGCGGCCACCTTCGCCCCGTGGCATCCCGGCCGCTGTGTCGAGGTCCTGGTGGACGGCACCGTCGTAGGTCACGCCGGTGAGTTGCACCCCGCTGCCTGCGAGCGGCTCGGGCTACCGGCACGGACGTGCGCGATGGAGATCGATCTCACGGCGATGGGCGTGCGCGAGGTACTGCCCGCGCCGGCGATCTCCGCGTTCCCGTCCGTGAACCAGGACGTGGCCGTGGTGGTGGACGCCGACGTCCCCGCCTCGTCCGTCGAAGCAGCGCTCGTCTCCGGCGGCGGCGACCTGCTGGAGAGCATCAGGTTGTTCGACATCTACACCGGTAGCCAGCTCGGTGAGGGCCGCAAGTCGCTCGCCTATGCACTCACGTTCCGGGCATACGACCGGACCTTGACCGAGGACGAGGCCAGCCAGTGGCGGACGGCGGCGGTGGACGCGGCCGCGAAGGCGGTCGGGGCGAGCCTGCGTGGCTGACGCGGTGATGGCTCCCCGCGTTCTGTGCATCGCCGGCACCGATCCGTCGGGTGGGGCCGGATTGCTCGCCGACACCAAGGCCGTCACCGCGCTCGGTGGCTATGCCATGGGTGTGGTGACCGCGGTGACGGTCCAGAACACCCGCGGGGTGTACGACGTCCACGCGGTGCCCGTCGATACCGTCATCGCGCAGCTCGACGCCGTCGCCGACGACGTCCAGATCGATGCCGTGAAGATCGGGATGCTCGGGGAGGCCTCACTCGTCGAAGCGGTGGGTGAGTGGCTTCGTCGTCGTCGTCCTCCTCACGTGGTACTGGACCCCGTCATGGTGGCCACCACCGGCGGTCGCCTCGCGACCGACGACGCCGCGCGCATGCTGCGTGACCTCGTCCCGGTGGTCGAGCTCGTCACCCCGAACGTCCCCGAGCTCGGAGTGCTGAGTGGGGTGGACACCGCCCCGGACATCGAGGGGATCGTCGGTCAGGCCGAACTGGTCCACGAACAGACCGGCAGTGCCGTACTCGCGACCACCGGTGACCTCCTGGACGGCAGCGCCGAGGACGTCCTGGTGCAGTCGACAGGGGAGCGCCGCACCACGCTGCGTCTGCCGTTCGTTCGCGTCGACACGCCGCACACGCACGGCACCGGTTGCTCACTATCCTCGGCGCTGGCGACCGCGCGGGTGGGCGCGCCGGACTGGGAAGCGGCCTATCGACGGGTCCGTCCGTGGATGGACGGTGCCCTGCACGGTGGGCTGAGCCTCGACGTGGGGAAGGGCTCCGGTCCGCTGGACCACACCTGGTTCCTCCGCCGCTGATCGCCTGCGGTTCCCGTCTGACCACCGTCGTTGCCGCTCCGCGGTTCCCCTCTGACCTCGGACGATGATGTCGCGACGACGATCGTGTCGTACGTCTGTGCGAATGTTGGTGCCGACATCCACACCAGACCAGCAGGAGACCACCATGAACGCCGCCGATACCGCACAGAACACCGCCGCGTCCGCCCGCTCGGAGGGCAAGGCACTCGACCGGGTCCGCAAGCTCTTCGCCAAAGCCGAGAGCGTGGCCGGCACGCCCGAGGCGGAGGTGCTCCTCGAGCGTGCCTATGCGCTGTTGGCCAAATACGGGGTGGATGAGGCGCTCGCCAGATCCGGGCCGGATTCGGCGGCGTCCGAGGTGACGGTCCACGAGTACGTCCTGAGGGGGAAGTATCAGCCGGATCAGATCGGGCTCATCGCCTCGCTCGCCTCGGCGATGTACTGCAAGGCCGTGTCCTCCCGGCGCGCGGACGGCGCGCGCATCGTCTACGTCGTGGGGGTGCGACGGCATGTCGACCGGGTGGTGATGCTCGCGGGTGCCCTCATCGGGATCATGCTCGCCGGTGCGGCGCGACAGCGTCCGGGCCCCGGGGTCTCCGCGGTGAGCCACCGCAAGTCGTTCATGACCGGGTTCGCCTTCGAGGTTGGACGACGGCTCGCCGCGGCGGAGGCGAGTGCGGTCACCTCGAGCGCTGACGCGGTGGGTGCCGGCCTGGTGCTCTGCAACGATGCCGACCGGGCGGAGTCGGAGATGAGGCGGCGCTTTCCGCACACGGTCAGGGGAGCGAAGCGACGCGTCGGTTCCTCGGGGCTCGCGGCCGGGCGGAAGATGGGCGGTTCCGTGGATCTGGGCCAGCGTAGGTTCGACGGCGCGAGGCGGCAGATCGGCGCGTGAGCCGGGCCGGCACGGGGCGGCGGCGATCCCGGGCAGGGAACTGCGCGCGACACGACTCGCTTTGCACCCGGAGGTGCAAAAGATTGCAACGTGATGCATACTTGTGCGTATGGCAATCACGGTAGCGGTCGCAGGAGCATCAGGTTACGCGGGCGGGGAGTTCCTCAGGCTTCTCCTGGCGCACCCGTCGTACCTCTCGGGTGAGATGGAGATCGGGGTCCTGGCCGCCGGCTCGAACGCCGGCCAGACGCTGGCGGAGCACCATCCTCACCTTCTGCCTCTCGGGGACCGCGTCCTCGCGGAAACCAGTGCCGAGACGTTGTCCGGCCACGACGTGGTGGTCCTCGGCCTGCCGCACGGTCATTCCGCGGCGATCGCCGAGCAGCTCGGCCCAGAGGTTCTCGTTATTGACCTCGGGGCGGACTTCCGGCTGAAGGATGCGGCCGACTGGGAGGCCTTCTACGGTTCGGCGCATGCCGGAACCTGGCCCTATGGCTTGCCCGAGCTCCCCGGGGCGCGCGACGCACTGCGGTCGACGCGGCGCGTCGCCGTCCCGGGGTGCTTCCCGACCGGTGCGTCGCTGGCACTGTTCCCGGCTGTGGCGGCGGGACTCGTGGACGCCTCCGACATCACCATCGTGTCGGTGACGGGAGCCTCCGGCGCGGGCAAGTCGGCCAAGGTGCCGATGTTGGCCTCGGAGGTCATGGGATCGGCCAAGGCGTACGGCGTCACCACGCATCGGCACACCCCGGAGATCACCCAGAACCTCAAGTCGGTGACCGATGCCGAGGTGTCGGTGAGCTTCACCCCGGTTCTCGCGCCCATGGCGCGCGGCATCCTCACCACGGCCGTCGCACCGACCACCGCCACCGCCGATCAGTTGCGTGAGGTGTATGCCGAGGCCTTCGGTGACGAGCCGTTCGTCCACGTGCTTCCCGCCGGCGTTCAGCCCATGACCGCCTCGGTGCTCGGCTCCAACGCCGTGCAGTTGGGGATCGAGGTCGACGAGCGGGAGGGTCGCGCGGTCTTCACCGCCGCGATCGACAACCTCGCCAAGGGCACCGCCGGAGGGGCCATCCAGTCGATGAACCTCGCGCTCGGGCTGCCCGAGACCGCGGGGCTCAGTACGGTCGGTCTTGCGCCGTGAGTCACGGTGTCCTGTCCGGTGTGACTCCGGAGGGGAGGGAACACGGTCTGGAGCGCTACGCGCACCCCGCCGGTGGCGTGGCGACGTTCTGGCTCGCTCCGGAGGGCTCGACCGCCACCGTCGAGATCGACGACAACGGATCCGCCGATGACGTTGTGGAACTGCAATGGAGCGAATTGAGCGCCCAGGTCCCGTCAGTGCGTGCCATTGTCATGCTCGATGGTCCCGGTTCCGACGACCCTGCCTCCGACTTCACCACCGTTCACGAGGTCGCGGAGGACATGGCCCGCTTCGCCACCGACCGGTCCGGGACCGAGGTCGGGCCGATCGACGTCCTCGTGTTCCGTCCTGAGACCGCTCCCGACGCGGAGCCTGCATCGCCACCCGGGCCTGTCCCTACCGCCCATGGTGCGGAGTTCCGCTTCCGTCACCGAGGCGGAACCCGGGTCCACGTGATTCTGACCCTGCCCACTGCTGATCTTCCTGACACCTACGGAGGCGACTGACATGCCCACTTCGATGAACGACGGGTCGACCCAGCTGACGCCGTTCGTCCGCGCGCACGTCCTCGCAGAGGCGCTCCCGTGGCTTCAGAAGTTCCACGACAAGATCGTCGTGGTGAAGTACGGCGGCAATGCGATGATCGACGAGAAGCTCAAGGCGGCGTTCGCCGCCGACATGGTCTTCCTGCGCACGTGCGGACTCAAGCCGGTGGTCGTCCACGGTGGAGGTCCGCAGATCAACGCGATGCTCAGTCGACTGGGCATGGAGGGGGAGTTCCGCGGAGGGTTCCGCGTCACGACGCCCGAGGTGATGGACATCGTCCGGATGGTGCTGTTCGGCCAGGTCGGACGCGAGCTGGTCGGCCTCATCAACGCCCATGGTCCGTACGCCGTGGGCATCTCCGGTGAGGACGCCGGCATGTTCACCGCCGTCCGCCGCACCGCGATGGTCGACGGTGAGCCCACCGACATCGGACTCGTCGGGGACGTCGCTGCGGTCGAGCCCGGTGCCGTCCTCGACATCATCGAAGCCGGACGGATCCCGGTGGTCTCCACTATCGCGCCCGATGCCGACGGTGTCGTCCACAACATCAACGCAGACTCCGCCGCAGGTGCGCTCGCCGCATCGCTCGGTGCGGAGAAGCTTGTCGTCCTTACAGATGTAGAGGGCCTCTACACCGACTGGCCCGACAGGTCATCTCTCGTCACCCACCTCGGGACCACGCCGCTCGAGGCGATTCTCCCGACTCTCGAGAGCGGCATGGTGCCCAAGATGGAGGCCTGCCTCCGTGCAGTCCAGGGCGGAGTGGGCGCGGCCCACGTCATCGACGGCCGGGTCGAGCACTCGGTGTTGCTCGAGATCCTCACCGAGGGCGGCATCGGCACCATGGTCACCGAGGGTGACCACCAGACCAGAGCAGCAGCAGGAGCAGCACAGTGACAACGTATGATGCCAGCGATCTCACCGCACGGTGGGATACCGCCCTGATGCGCAACTACGGCACTCCGCCGCTGGAACTCGTCGCGGGCCGTGGTTCGGTCGTCACCGACTCGAGCGGTAAGGAGTACCTCGACCTGCTCGCGGGGATCGCCGTGAATTCGCTCGGGCATGCTCATCCCGCGATCGTGGAGGCTGTCAGCCGCCAGATCGGCGAGCTCGGGCACGTGTCGAACCTCTACGTTCACCCGACGGTGGTCGCCCTAGCCGAGCGGCTCGAGTCCCTCCTCGCGGTGGACCAGCCGGTCCGCGCCTACTTCTGCAACTCCGGCGCCGAGGCCAACGAGGCGGCGTTCAAGATCGCCCGCCGTACGGGGCGGTCCCGGATCCTCGCCGCGGAGAACGGTTTCCACGGCCGGACCATGGGTTCGCTGGCCATGACCGGGCAGCCCGCCAAGCGGACACCGTTCGAACCCATGCCCGCTGGTGTCGAGTTCTTCCCCTACGGCGACATCGATGCTCTCCGGGCCCTCGTCGAGCAGGCGCCGGCGGATACCGCCGCGGTGATCGTCGAGCCGATCCAGGGGGAAGGCGGGGTCGTGGAACCCCCGGAGGGATTCCTCGCCGACGTGCGCGCACTGTGCACCGAGTACGGCGTCCTCATGATCGTCGACGAGGTGCAGACCGGAATCGGCCGGACGGGCGCGATCATGGCCACCCGCAAGGCGGGCGTCGTACCCGATGCCATCACCCTGGCCAAGGGGCTCGGCGGCGGACTACCGATCGGTGCCTGCCTCGGGATCGGCCTCGCCGGAGATCTGCTCACGGCCGGGCAGCACGGCAGTACCTTCGGCGGGAACCCCGTCTCCTGTGCCGCCGCGCTTGCGGTCCTGGACACGATCGAGTCCGACGACCTGCTCGCCCATGTCGGCCGACTCGGCAAGATCCTCACCGCCGAGATCGAATGTCTCGATCACCCGCTCGTGGACCACGTCCGTGGCCAGGGGCTGCTGCTCGGCATGGTGCTCACCGAGCCCAGGTCGAAGGAGGTCGAGGTGGCCGCCCGGGACGCCGGGTACCTCGTCGGGGCAACCGCTGCAGACGTGGTGCGCCTGGCCCCGCCGCTCATCTTCACCGAAGACGAGGCAGCACGGTTCGTCACCGCGCTGCCGTCGATTCTCGATGCCGTATCCAGTAAGGAGACCTCGTCATGACCGCCCCGTCCACCACCGATGCATCGGCTCCGAAGGTCCGGCATTTTCTCCGCGACGACGACCTGAGTCCCGCTGAGCAGGCGGAGGTACTCGACCTGGGACTGAAGCTCAAGGCCGAGCCCTTCTCGGCTCGCCCACTGGAGGGACCGAAGTCGGTCGCGGTGATCTTCGACAAGACCTCCACCCGCACACGCTTCTCCTTCGACGCGGGAATCGCCCAGCTGGGCGGGAACGCGATCGTGGTGGAGTCCGGATCCACCCAGATGGGCAAGGGGGAGACACTCGCCGATACCGCCATGGTGATGTCCCGGTTCGTCGAGGCGATCGTGTGGCGCACGTACTCACAGGCGGGACTCGAAGACCTCGCCGCGAACTCGTCGGTGCCGGTCGTCAATGCCCTGACCGACGACTTCCACCCGTGCCAGATCCTCGCCGACCTGCTGACGATCCGCGGGAATTTCGGACGTACAGAAGGCCTCCGCGCGGTCTACCTCGGTGACGGCGCCAACAACATGGGCCACTCGTACCTGGTCGGATTCGCGACGGCGGGTATGCACATCACCATCGCCTCTCCGGAGGGCTACCAGCCGGCCGGCCAGGTGGTCGCCGACGCCGAGGCGATCGCCGCGGAGACCGGTGGATCGGTCACCATCACGACAGATGTGAACTCGGCGGTCGTCGACGCCGATGTCCTCATCACCGACACCTGGGTGTCGATGGGGATGGAGGACTCCGCCGCAGACCGTCTGCGCGACCTGGCGGACTACCAGTTGGACCAGGCGGCGGTCGAGAAGGCGTCGGACGACGTGATCGTGCTGCACTGCCTTCCCGCGTACCGCGAGAAGGAGATCACCGGCGAGGTCATCGACGGACCCCGGAGCCGGGTGTTCGACGAGGCCGAGAACCGTCTCCACGCACAGAAGGCGCTACTCGTCTGGCTGCTGGAGCGGGCATGACCTCCGTCGGCGGGGTCAGCCGGGCGGCACGCCATGCCCGCATCGCCGAGATCCTCCGCGAGCGCCCCGTCAGCAGTCAGACCGAGCTGGCGGCAGTACTTGCCGGCGACGGTATCGCGGTGGCGATCGCCACCCTGAGCCGAGATCTCGACGAGCTCGGTGCGGTCAAACTCCGCGCCGCCGACGGGGGATCGGGCCGCTACGTGATCCCGGAGGACGGGAGCCACGTGCCCGGGATCCCGGGCGGCACCGACCGTCTCGGGCGGCTCCTCGGCGAGCTGCTCGTCTCTGCCGACCACAGCGGGAACATGGCGGTGCTGCGGACCCCGCCGGGCGCGGCGAATTTCCTCGCCAGTGCACTGGACCGGGCGAATCTCGACGACGTGGTGGGGACGATCGCCGGGGATGACACCATATTTGTGATGGCCCGTGAACCGGTCCGTGGCGCAGCGCTCGCGGAGCGACTCGCAGCCCTGGCTCGACGCCAGCTCTGACCCGACCACCTACCCTTGAACACCTAGACAAACAATCACCACAAGGAGAACACCATGACCGATCGCGTCGTCCTCGCCTACTCCGGCGGCCTCGACACGTCTGTTGCCATCAGCTGGATCGGCAAGGAGACCGGCGCCGAGGTCGTCGCCGTAGCCATCGACCTCGGTCAGGGCGGCGAGGACATGTCGGTCGTGGGCCAGCGTGCCCTGGACTGTGGCGCGGTCGAGTCGATCGTCGTGGACGCCCGCGACGAGTTCGCGAACGACTACTGCGCCCCGACCATCAAGGCCAACGGCATGTACATGCGCGAGTACCCGCTCGTGTCGGCTATCTCTCGCCCGTTGATCGTCAAGCACCTCGTCGACGCGGCCAAGGAGCACGGCGGAACGGCCGTCGCCCACGGCTGCACCGGTAAGGGCAACGACCAGGTGCGCTTCGAGGTCGGCTTCGGTGCCCTCGCGCCTGACCTCGACGTGATCGCCCCCGTCCGCGACTACGCCTGGACCCGCGAGAAGGCGATCGAGTTCGCCGAGCAGAACGAGATCCCGATCAACGTCACCAAGAAGTCGCCGTTCTCGATCGACCAGAACGTGTGGGGCCGCGCGGTGGAGACCGGCTTCCTCGAGGATCTGTGGAACGCCCCGACCAAGGACGTCTACGACTACACCGAGGACCCCACCCTCAACTTCGCCGCCCCGGACGAGGTGACCATCTCCTTCGCCGGCGGCGTGCCCGTCGCCCTCGATGGCCGCAAGGTCACCGTGCTCGAGGCGATCGAGGAGCTCAATCGTCGCGGTGGCGCCCAGGGCGTCGGCCGGATCGACATGGTCGAGGACCGTCTCGTGGGCATCAAGAGCCGTGAGATCTACGAGGCCCCGGGCGCAATGGTGCTCATCACCGCGCACAAGGCCCTCGAGGACGTCACGCTCGAGCGCGAGCTGGCCCGCTACAAGTCGGGCGTCACCGACACCTGGTCGAACGCGGTCTATGACGGCCTGTGGTTCTCCCCGCTGAAGTACGCCCTCGACGCCTTCATCGAGCAGACCCAGGAGCACGTCAACGGCGACATCCGCCTGGTGCTCCACGCCGGCCAGATCATCGTCAACGGCCGTCGCTCGGACTCCTCGCTGTACGACTTCAACCTGGCCACCTACGACGAGGGTGACGCGTTCGACCAGAGCTACGCCAAGGGCTTCGTCAACCTCCACGGCCTGAGCTCCAAGATCGCCGCAAAGCGGGATCTCGGACTGTGAGCGAGGAGCAGGGCCGGGAAGACCGGCACGGTACCAACACCGGGGCGCTGTGGGGCGGCCGCTTCGCCGGTGGTCCCGCCGAGGCCATGGCCGCCCTCAGCAAGTCGACCCACTTCGACTGGGAACTCGCCCCGTACGACATCCGGGCGTCGAAGGCACACGCCCGGGTATTGCACCGCGCCGGCCTGCTCACGGGTGCGGACCTGGACACCATGCTCGACGGACTCGATCGGCTGGCCGCCGATGTCGATTCGGGCGCGTACGTTCCGGCCGAGTCGGACGAGGATGTCCACGGTGCACTCGAGCGCGGGTTGATCGAGCGCGTGGGCCCCGAGGTCGGCGGGCGTCTGCGGGCCGGTCGGTCACGCAACGATCAGGTGGCCACTCTGTTCCGCATGTGGCTTCGTGACGCGGTGCGCGCGGTGGCGGCCGGGGTGCTCGACGTGGTCGACGCCCTCGTGGCGCAGGCCGACGCCCACCCGGACACGGTCATGCCCGGCAAGACCCACTTTCAGGCCGCCCAGCCAGTCCTGCTCTCGCACCAACTGTTCGCCCACGCCCAGCCGCTGCTGCGCGACCTCGACCGGATCCGCGATCTCGACAAGCGGCTCGCCGTGTCGCCGTACGGTTCCGGCGCCCTGGCGGGCTCGTCTCTCGGTCTGGATCCCGACGCGATCGCCGCGGAGCTCGGCTTCGACCGGGCGTCCGACAATTCGATAGACGCGACGAGCTCCCGGGACTTCGCGGCCGAGGCCTCGTACGTTCTCGCCCAGATCGCGGTGGACCTGTCTCGCCTGGCGGAGGAGATCATCGCCTGGTCGACGCCGGAGTTCGGGTACATCACGCTGGCCGACGAGTGGTCGACGGGAAGCTCGATCATGCCGCAGAAGAAGAACCCCGATGTCGCGGAGTTGATGCGCGGGAAGACCGGGCGCCTCATCGGCAACCTGACCGGCCTCCTTGCCACCCTCAAAGCCCAGCCACTCGCGTACAACCGCGATCTGCAGGAGGACAAGGAGCCGGTCTTCGACTCCGTCGCCCAGCTCGACCTGCTCCTCCCGGCGATGGCGGGACTCGTCGGCACGCTTGAGTTCCATCCCGAGCGGCTCGCCGAACTCGCCCCTGCGGGCTACACCCTCGCGACCGACATTGCGGAGTGGATGG
The DNA here is from genome assembly GCF_026011735.1 of Dietzia sp. NCCP-2495. Lineage (GTDB taxonomy): Bacteria > Actinomycetota > Actinomycetes > Mycobacteriales > Mycobacteriaceae > Dietzia. The sequence continues at coordinate 50,385 of NZ_BRVN01000020.1, forward strand.
TCCGCCAGGGCGTCCCGTTCCGCGTGGCGCACGAGGCGGCGGGGGAGTGCGTGCGTGTCGCCGAGGCACGTGGGGTCGGTCTTGACGAGCTCGACGACGACGAACTCGCCGCCGTCGATCCCGCACTGACCCCCGAGGTACGTGACGTGCTGACGGTGACGGGTTCCATCGCGTCCCGTAACGCGCGTGGGGGCACCGCCGCGGATGCGGTGGCCCAGCAGCGAATCCGCCTCGTCGAGTTCCGTGACGAACTCGCCGGATGGGTAGGGTAAGCGCCATGTCCGTCATCGATGCACGTCTGCTGGAGATTCTCGCCTGCCCCGAGGACAAGGGGCCGCTCCTGTTGGTCGGCGACGACACGCTGTACAACGAGCGACTGCGCCGCGCCTACCGGATCGACGACGGCATCCCGGTCCTGTTGGTCGACGAGTCCCGCGCTGTCGACGAGACCGAGCACGCGGACCTGCTGGCCCGCGCGACCCCCGGCCCGGTGGAGAATCCCACCTCCGAGTGATCACCACCGAGTGAGCAGCGCATCTCACGACACGTCGGCCGGCGCCGTCCACCCGCTCAGGACTCTCTTGCGGGAGGCGGCGCCGTTCGACGCTGCTCTCATCGTGCTCGGCGGGACCCTCTCGCACGGCCCTGTCACCCTGCGGATCGTCGAAGTCGAGGCCTACGGAGGACCACCGGATTCGGAGTATCCGGATCCAGCGGCCCACACCTGGCCAGGGATCACACCACGTAACGAAGTCATGTTCGGCGACGCCGGGCACCTGTACGTCTACCTCAGCCACGGGATCCACCAGTGCGTGAACATCACGTGTAGACCTGCTGGCGAAGGGGGCGGCGTCCTCCTGCGAGCGGCACGCGTCGAGGAGGGACATGACGTCGTCGAACACCGCCGGCCCGGCATCCGACCGAGGTCTCTGGCCCGCGGCCCGGGGAATCTGGGCCGCGCACTGGGGATAGACCTGTCGTTCCGAGGTCGGGACGTACTCTCGTCGTCGTCGTCGTCGATGTCGGCACCGGCGCAGTCACCGGTGTTGTTACCGGCGTCGCGCGATCTGACCCCGGTGACGTTCCGTCCCGACCCGGTGCCCTCGCGACTGGTCGCCTCCGGACCTCGCGTCGGAGTCTCGCGCGAGGCCGACCGTCCCTGGCGGTTCTGGATCGACGGCGCACCCGAGGTCTCGGCCTACCGGCGGAGCCCGAGGGCACCCGCCCCGGTACGCCGCGCGGGCGGCTCCGGCGGTGATGGGGGACAATGAACGCCGTGACCAACAACATCCTCGATGACCTGCAGTGGCGTGGACTGATCGCCCAGTCGACGGACCTCGACGCCCTTCGTGCCCATCTCGACGAGGGGGCGGTGTCGCTGTATTGCGGGTTCGACCCCACGGGGCCGAGTCTGCACGCCGGTCACCTCATCCCGCTCCTCACGCTTCGCCGATTCCAGCTCGCCGGGCATCGTCCGGTGGTCCTGGCCGGTGGCGCGACGGGGATGATCGGCGACCCCCGCGAGGTGGGTGAGAGGGTCATGAACACCTCGGACACCGTCGCGGAGTGGGCCGAGCGGATCTCCGGTCAGCTCGAGCGCTTCGTCGATCTCACCGAGGGACCGACCGGCGCCCGGGTGGTCAACAACATGCAGTGGACCGGTCACCTCTCGGCGATCGAGTTCCTCCGGGACATCGGCAAGCACTTTTCGCTCAACACAATGCTCGGACGCGACACCGTCAAGCGCAGGCTCGAGGGCGACGGCATCTCGTACACCGAGTTCTCCTACATGCTGCTCCAGGCCAACGACTTCCTGCAGTTGCGTCGGAACATGGGAGTCACGCTCCAGGTCGGTGGTTCCGACCAGTGGGGCAACATCATCGGTGGCGTCGACCTGAACCGTCGCGTCGACTCCGAGTCGGTGCACGCCATGACGGTTCCGCTCGTGACGTCAGCGGACGGTAAGAAGTTCGGCAAGTCCACCGGTGGTGGAAGCCTGTGGCTCGATCCGGAGTTGACCAGCCCCTACACCTGGTACCAGTACTTCCTCAACACCGCGGATGCCGATGTCGTGAAGTACCTGCGCTGGTTCTCCTTCCTCAGCAAGGAGGAGATCGAGGAACTCGAGGCGATCACCGCCGAGAAGCCGCACCTGCGTGCCGCGCAGAAGCGACTCGCCGAGGAGATGACGACTCTCGTCCACGGAGTCGCCGCCACCGAGTCGGTGCAGCTCGCCTCGCAGGCGCTGTTCGGTCGCGGGGAGCTCACCGGTCTTGACGAGTTGACTCTCGCCGCCGCACTCGAGGACGCCGGCTCGGTCGAGTTGGCCGCCGACGCACCCAGGTCGATCACTGATCTCCTGGTGGCCTCGGGTCTCAGCGAGAGTAAGGGCGCGGCCCGTCGCGCCGTCGGGGAGGGGGGCGCATACGTGAACAACGAGCGCATCTCCGATCCGGAATGGGCGCCGGCCGCCGAGGACCTTCTCCACGGCAGTTGGCTGGTACTGCGGCGAGGAAAGAAGAGCTTTGCAGGAGTGCGGATCCGCTGATTCGGGGGACTGCACTAACACGACAACGTCGGCTTTGCCGGCATTTTCGTGCATTTGGGACCTTTGACCTGCAGGTTTGCTTTTCCGTTCATGCGTGCGTAACTTAATTGGAGCCGGAGCAAGCGAGACCAGCCGAGAGGCGCGGGACTCGCTCGCAAAAGGCGCGCTCCAGAGAGTGATTCGAGAACCACGGTTTTGGCTGAGGTTCAA
>NZ_BRVN01000021.1 GCF_026011735.1 Dietzia sp. NCCP-2495
GGACGGACGCCACTGGAAACACAGGAGCAGCTGGCCAAAGAAAAAGACCGCGACGCCGAACTCATGGCACTCGGCTATCGCGTTCTTCACTGGCGATGGCGAGACATCATGCAACCGGATCGACTCTCAGCTCGCATCAGGAAAGTCCTGTACGGCGTCGCATGCTCATGACAGCGGGCGCCCCATGCTCGTGACAGCGGGCGCCGCACGTACCAGCGCAGAGGACTCTGTTGCACGAATGATTCGCTGCGCCTATCGGATTTCACTGCGCCTATGGAATTCCATGGGCGTAGTGGAATCGTATGGGCCTCGATGCGCCTTAGATCGACCCGAGCCTGACATTCGAGCACGAAGCTCGAGCACGAAGCTCGAGCCCGAAGCTCGAGCCCGACACGCCAGCTCCCGCATCCAGCCCCGCTATCCAGTCCCCAGCGAGTCGACCGACGTGGCCAGCCAGACGATCACCACGCCGATGCCGGTGAAGAACACCACGTCGAAGCCCTTGGTCCGCACGGCCAGCAACCGGGCCCGCTCGTAAGACAGCGAGGCCCGGAGCATCGCTGCCCCGAGCGCCACCACTCCGAGGAGGAACGCTCCACGGCGCCAGCGGTCGACAAACACGAATCCCAGGGAGACCGCCAGGCCGATGAGCACCAGCGCGAGCGGCCACTGGGCACGCACCTGCGCCCAGGTCAGCCGCGCGGGCCGAGTGCGGGCGGGCCGGGCGTCGGTCGGCCGGGGCCGGTCAGGGTAGGGCTGCGTCATGCGGACTCACGCCTCGGCGGCCATCCGCTCGCAGCGCTCGACGACGTTGGCCAGCAGGAACGCACGTGTCAGCGGGCCCACGCCGCCGGGATTCGGCGAGACGGCGCCGGCCACGTCCCAGACGTCGGGATGCACGTCGCCGGCGAGCTTGCCGTCGAGACGGGAGACGCCCACGTCGAGCACTGCGGCTCCGGGGGCGACCATGTCCGGGGTGAGCATGTGCGGCACGCCGGCGGCGGCGATGATCACGTCGGCGCGGCGGGTCTCGGCGGCCAGATCGCGGGTGCCGGTGTGGCAGAGCGTCACGGTGGAGTTCTCGCTGCGGCGGGTGAGCATGAGCCCGATGGGCCGGCCAACGGTCACGCCGCGTCCCACCACCACGACGTGCGCGCCGTTGAGGTCCACGTCGAAGCGCCGCAGCAGCGCGATACACCCGTTCGGGGTGCAGGGCAGCGGCGCGGGCTCGTTCAGGACGAGCTTGCCGAGGTTGGTCGGGTGGAGTCCGTCGGCGTCCTTGGCCGGGTCGATCCGCGCGAGAATCGCGTTCTCGTCGAGGTGCTTCGGCAGCGGCAACTGCACGATGTAGCCGGTGCAGGCGGGGTCGGCGTTGAGCTCGTCGATCACGGCCTCGAGTTCGGCCTGGGTGGTCTCGGCGGGCAGGTCGCGCCTGATGGAGGCGATGCCGACCTGCTCACAATCCTTGTGCTTCATCTTGACGTAGCTGCGACTGCCGGGGTCGTCGCCGACCAGAACGGTTCCGAGCCCGGGGGTGATCCCCTTGGCCCGGAGCGCGGTCACGCGCTCGGTGAGGTCGGCGACTATTTCGTCGCGGGTCAGTTTGCCGTCCAGCTTGATCGCGGTCACGCGGTTCAGTATCCCACTCCGGGCCGGGTGCGTCGGTAGCGCACTGCGAGAATGCCGGACATGAGCGGAGCGGGCGAGGACAGGGCCGGAGTGGGCAGCGACGGGGCCACCGGGGCAACCACGGGTGCAGACGAAGTCGCTGCCACCGGGGCGACCACGGGTACAGACGGCGACGACGCAACCGAGACCGACACCGGGGCCTCCACCGGCGCGGCGGTCCGAGTGCTGTTCGACCGTCCCTGCATTCCGCCCAACACGGGCAACGCGATCCGCATGTCGGCGGGGGCGGGCTGCGAGCTGCATCTCGCGGGTCCGCTGGGGTTCGAGCTCTCGGAGCCGCATCTGGTGCGGGCGGGCCTGGATTACCACGACCTCGCGCATGTGGAGGTCCACGAGAATCTCGAGGCGGCGTATGCCCGGCTCCTGCCCGCGCGCGTCTGGGCGTTCTCCGCGCGGGCCGAGGCGGACCTGTTCGACGTGCGGTTCGAGCCGGGTGACGTGTTGTTGTTCGGCCCCGAGCCGACGGGCCTGGCCGAGGATGTTCTCGCCGATCCGCGCGTGACCGGCACGGTTCGGATCCCGATGCTTCCGGGCCGTCGCTCGATGAATCTCTCCAATGCAGCGGCGGTGGCCGTGTACGAGGCGTGGCGTCAGCTGGACGGGTTGGGCAGGTCGGACAGCTGACGCGAGCGTCACGGAAGGCGCAGGCCGTACAGGCGCCGCGAGCGAATCCACCCCGCCGCAAATGTGATTTCCTGACACCAATGCCTTAAAGTTTCGGCATGCCGAAACTTTGCCCGCTCGGGACCCGTAACCGGCCGGGTGCCCACGCCTCGGCAGGCGCTCACCGCCTGGCGTCGGCCGCCGCCGCCGTCCTGGCGATGTCGGTGGTCGCCGCGTGCGGGATACCTGGCCCGGGCAGCGGGCCCACGGTTGTGGACGACGACGACAACACCGCCCTCACGTACACAGCAGAACGCGACTCCTCGGGCCGCGGCCCGGAGCAGACGGCGCTGGGCGAGGACGCTCCCGGCGGGCCTTCCGGCCACACCAGCGGCGACCGCGTCTCCACCGGCCACACCTCCAGCGGCCACACCTCCAGCGGTCACGCCTCCAGCGGCCACGCCTCAGGCGACCGCACTTCCAGCGACCGCACCTCGGGTGACCGCCTCGTCGTAGCCACCACGTTCACCGTCCTGGCGGACATGGTTCGTGTCGTGGGCGGCGACCGGGTGATCGCGGAGTCCATCACCACCCCGGGCGCGGACGTTCACTACTACGAGCCCACCGCGGGCGATCTGCGAAGAGTCGAGGGAGCGGACCTCGTGGTGAGCAACGGGCTCGGGATGGACGCCTGGCTCCTGCGATTCCTCGACGGCACGGATGTTCCGCACGTCGTGACCAGCGAGGGCATCGACCCGCTCCCCGTCCGTGCCGGCAAGGCAACTGGCAGACCCAATCCGCATGCGTGGATGTCTCCGGTCGAGGGCGCCAGCTACATCCGCACGATCGCCCACGCCCTCTCCGAACTCGACCCCGCCGGCGCCGACGAGTACGCGGCCAACGCCGATGCCTACATCGCCCGGCTCGGAGAGCTGGCCCAGCGCGCGAAGGCCGAGGTGGCGGCGATCCCGGCGGAGCACCGCGTCCTGGTGACCTGCGAGGGGGCGTTCTCGTATCTGGCCCGTGATCTCGGGCTCGACGAGCTGTACCTGTGGGCGGTCAACAGCGAGAACCAGGGTCTGCCACAGCAGGTGTCCGGACTGATCGACGAGGTGCGTCGCCGGGACGTGCCTGCCGTGTTCTGCGAATCGACGGTCTCCGGCGACGCCATGACGCAGGTCGCGAGCGAGACCGGCAGCCGCTTCGAGGGCACGTTGTACGTCGACTCGCTCTCCGCCGCGAACGGGCCCGTACCCACGTACCTGGATCTGCTCGACCACGATCTGAGGACCATCACCAGGGAGCTGACCTCATGACCACGCAGCCACTTCCCTACTCCCCGCACACCGGCCCGCCGGCGGCCGTGGTCAACGACCTGACCGTGGACCGCGGCCCGGTGCGTGCGCTCGATGCCGTCTCGCTGGCGGTCCCGGTCGGCGAGATCACGGTACTCCTGGGCCCCAATGGTTCCGGCAAGTCGACCCTGCTCGAGTCGCTGCTCGGGCTGGTCACCCCGACCTCCGGTTCCGTGCAGTTGCTCGGGATGTCGGTGACGCAGGCGCTACGCAGTGGCCGGGTGGCCGCCGTTCCGCAGGCGGACGCCGTGGACCCGCGGTTCCCCATCACCGCCACCCAGGTGGTCCTGCAGGGTCGGCGGCGGTTCACCGGCCCGTGGCGGCGCCCCTCGTCCAACGATCGCGCAGCCGTGGCCGCAGCACTCGACCGGGTGGGGCTGGAGGAGGTCGCCACCCGCCGGATCGGCGAGCTCTCCGGAGGACAACGCCGCCGCGTGATGCTGGCCCGCGCCCTCGCGCAGGAGGCCGATCTGCTGCTGCTCGACGAGCCGTTCAACGGTATGGACGCCGGCAGCGAGGAGGTCTACATCGACGTGCTGCGCGAACTCACCGCCGACGGTCGAGCGGCCCTCATCTCGACGCATCACCTGGGGACGGTTCAGCGTCTGGCGGACTCGGTCGGGCTGCTCAACGGTCGACTCATCGCGCACGGTCCGGTCGCCGAGACCACCACGCCGCAGATCCTGTCGACTTTCCTCGGCGCTCGCCTCGCCCCCACCAACACCGCCCACACCAGCACCGCCCACACCGGCAACCGTCCCGCCAGCGTCGCTTCCACCAGCACCGCCCCCACCGAGGAGGCCTTCCCGTGATCGATCTCCTCACCGAGCCCCTGACGTACTCGTTCATGCGCCGGGCGTTCCTGGTGGTGGCCGCATCCGGCATCGCCGGCGCCTTATTGAGCTGCTGGCTGGTCCACATGGGCTGGTCGTTGATGGGCGACGCGGTGTCGCACGCGGTGCTGCCGGGCGTGGTGATCGCGGCGATGATCGACATCCCGTTCGCGGTCGGCGCACTGCTCGCGGCCCTGATCGCCGTCGGCATGATCGGCGGTGTCAGAGAGGCGGGCACGGTCCGCGAGGATGCGGCGATGGGCATCGTGTTCACGGCCCTGTTCTCCCTGGGGCTGATCCTCATCGCCCGGTTTCCCAGCGGGCAGGACCTGCACTCGATCCTCTTCGGCAGCGTGTTGGGTGTCCGCGATTCCGACCTCGTCCAGGTCCTCGCCGTGTCGGCGTTCACGGTGATCGTCCTGCTGGCCTTCCGCCGCGACCTTGTCATGCTGGCCTTCGACCGTCTCCAGGCCCACACGTTGGGACTGCGCACGCGCACCCTCACCGCTCTGCTCCTGGCCACCCTGGCCACGGCGACGGTCGCGGGTGTCCAGTCGGTGGGTGTGATCCTCGTGGTGGCGACCCTCATCGTGCCCGGCGCGACTGCACAGTTGGTGGCCGGGACGATGCGGGGGACGATGATCGTCGCCGTCGTCGTCGCCCTGGCCGGTGGGGTCTCCGGCCTGTACGTCGGCTACTACGCGGACCTCCCACCCGGGCCGGTGGTGGTTCTCACCCAGGCGGCGTTGTTCCTGGTCGCGCAGTTGTTCGCGCCGCGGCGCGGGGTGGTCCCGCGGGCGGTGGCGGCCTCGCGCGCACGGCGATCGGGGATGATGGTGGCATGACCCACGACCAGCCCACGAGCCTGGCCGACCTCACCCCCACCACGCAGGCGTATCTCATGGCCGCGCACGCGCTGGGTGCCGGCGGCGAATCCGTGACGTCTGGGGCGATCGCGGAGCGGTTGGGAGCGTCACCGTCGTCGGTGAGCGAGGGCGTGCGCAAGCTCGTGGCCCTCGGTCTGGCCGAGCACCGCCCCTATGCGCCTGTCGAGCTGACGGAGTCGGGGCGGTCGTTCGCGGTGGCGATGGTGCGTCGGCATCGGATCATCGAGACCTTCCTCGCGCAGTGCCTGGACTACCCGTGGGACGAGGTGCATGCGGAGGCCGATGCGCTCGAGCACGTGGTCTCGGACCGGTTCGTCGACGCGCTCGACGTGTTCCTCGATCACCCGCGTCGTGATCCGCACGGCGATCCGATCCCCACGCGCGACGGGCAGGTCGACCGGCTCGGCGACATCCCGCTCGACGAGGTGCCCGAGGGGTCGATGGGCGTGGTGACCCGCGTGTCGGACCGCGACAACACCGTCCTGCGTCACCTCGCCGACATCGGTCTGCGGCCGGACTCCGCGGTGCGTGTGGTGTCGCGGCAGGTCGAGTTGGGGATCATCGCGGTGGCGCTAGGCGGTGAGACCGTGCAGGTGGGCACGCCGGTCGCCGCGGCGGTCCGCGTCCGGGTCGACGAGGCCTGACACCGCCTGGGATGACCGTCCGGGCCACGATGACGACGACGACTGCGACACCGCCGGAATCTCCAGCGGCAGCGGTCGCTCGGGGTTCGTCGCGGGCGTGCCCGGTCGGGTGCTGCGGTTCGTGCCGGTCGCACAGGTACGCCGGTCTAGTCTCTCGTTGCGGGCCGCGTTGGCGGCTCGGGCGGCCGGGACCCGCAGTCCGAGGGCGAGGAGCACGGCCAGCATGAGCGCCCCGTCGATCATCGCTGCGGCGGGCGCACCGGTGACGTCGTGGCGCAGGAGCAGGACGGCGGTCATCGTCATGGATGCCTTGTGGAAGAGCACGACCAGCCACAACACGCCCGCTCCGGGTGGCGCGGCGCCGAGGTAGGCGGACAGGGCGGCAAAGACGAGCAGCCCGTAGGCCTGCCAGTAGCCGGTGAGTTGGTATTCGGGCGTGATCTCCGGCGCCTCGAGACCGGCGTGGAACCCCAGGGCCAGCGCTGCGACGGCGGTGGTGAACAGCAGCGTCCGGTACAGCAGCAGTTGGACTCGATCGGTGGCCATGGTCGGTATCGTCGCCCGCCACCGCCGCTGGGCACATCGGGGAGAACCCCGGGTTTGCACCTGATTTGGCGTCTCGGGGCCGTGGCGCACCCGTGCCCGACCTCCCTTGCCGCACCCGTGCCCGGTCTACAGCATCACGCCCGGGTTGAGGATGCCCTGCGGATCCAGCGCGGTCTTGATGCGGCGGCTGAGTTCCATCACGTCGTCGCCGAGTTGGTTCGGCAGCCACGGCGCCTTGAGGCGTCCCACACCGTGTTCGCCGGTGATGGTCCCGCCCATGCCGATCGCCAGGTCCATCACCTCGCCGAAGGCCTGCTGGGCGCGGTCGGCCCGCGCCGGGTCGTCGTCCTCCAACACGATGATCGGATGGGTGTTGCCGTCCCCCGCGTGAGCGACCAGCGCGATCGTCACCTCCAGCCGGGCGGAGATCTCCTCGATGCCGGCGACCAACTGCGGCAGGGCCGGGAGCGGGACGCCCACGTCCTCGAGGAGCAGTGAGCCGGTCTTGCCGAGGCTGGTGAACGCGGCCCGGCGGGCGATGGTGAACTGTTCGCCCTCGTCGGGGTCGTCGGTGGAGAAGACCTCGGAGGCGCCGTTGGCCCGGAACGCCTCGGCCATGAACTCCGTCTCGGCTGCACGGTCGGCGCCGGTGAGGTCGGATTGGGCGAGCAGCATCGCCCCGGCGGTCGTGTCCAGGCCCATCCGCAGGTCGGCCTCGACGGCTCGGATCGAGACGGTGTCCATGAACTCGAGCATGGCGGGCCGGAGGCGACTGGTGATGGCGAGGACCGCTTCGCTGCAGGACACCACGTCGGGGAAGATGCCCACGACGGTCGAGCGGGGTGGTTGGGCGGGCAGGAGCCGGATGATGATCTCGGTGACGATGCCGAGCGTGCCCTCGCTGCCGACGAACAGTTTGGTCAGGCTGAGGCCTGCCGTGTCCTTGAGCCGGGGGCCGCCGAGTCGCACTGCTGTGCCGTCGGCCAGGACCACGGTCAGGCCGAGGACGTAGTCGGTGGTGACGCCGTATTTCACGCAGCACAGGCCGCCGGCGTTGGTGGCGATGTTTCCACCGATCGAGCAGATCTCGTAGGAGGAGGGATCCGGCGGATACCAGAGCCCGTGCTCGGCGACGGCCGCCTTGACCTCGGCGTTGTAGAGCCCCGGCTGGACGGTCGCGGTGCGGGTCACGGGGTCCACGGCGATGTCTCGCATCAGCTCGGTCGACAGCACGATCCCACCCTCGACAGCCGTAGCGCCTCCGGAGAGTCCGGATCCGGCACCACGCGGAACGACCGGGACCGCGTGCTCGCTCGCCCAGCGCATCACCTCCTGGACGTCCTCGGTGCTCCGGGCGCGGACCACGCCGATCGGCATGCCCGGGTCCGGTGCTTTGGCCCAGTCCTGGCGGTAGCCCTGGAGCAGGTCCGGATCGGTGAGCAGCGGGGTCTGGCCCAGTCGGGTACGCAGGTCGTCGATCGCGTCGGCGGTGGTCTCGCTCATGGGGCCCGAACCTACGCCGGTGCGTCCGGCGCGGCAGCCGCATCGACGGGATCTGCACCCGTGTCGGGTCAGCGGAAGTCACGACTGCGTCCGATCGCCAGGCCGAGGTGGAGCCGCTCGACCTTGTCCGCCACCACGCTGACCGCGCCGGAGCTGTTCTCGACGGTGCCGCGGATGATCAGTGCCGGCGACGAGGAGACGACGGGCCGGTACCGCGCCCAGAGTCCGACGGAGCAGACGATGTTGGTCATGCCGGTCTCGTCCTCGAGGCTGAGGAACGTCACGCCCTCGGCGGTGGCGGGGCGCTGCCGGTGGGTGACGGCGCCGGCCACGTGGACCCGGCTGCCGTCGGGGACGTGGGCGAGCCCGGCGGTGGTGCACACCCCGCGGGAATCGAGCCAGGGCCGGGCGTGGACGGTCGGGTACTCCTCGGGGCTGATGCCGGTGGCGGCGAGGTCGGCGGAGGTGAGTTCGAGGATGCTCATCCCGGGCAGGGCCGGGGCGTCGACCTGGCTGAGGCCGGGCAACATGCCGGGCTTCTCGCGTGCGGCGGTGGCCGCCGACCACAGCGCCGCTCTCCGCCCGCCGGTGCCGAGGCAGTCGAGGGCGCCCGCGGTGGCCAGGGCTTCCATCTGTCTGACGGTCAGGCCGGTGCGGCCGGAGAGGTCGCCGGCGGAGGTGTAGGGGCCATGCGTGTCGCGTTCGTCGGCGATGGCGGCGGCCAGGTCGGACCCGATCGCCCGGACCGATTCCAGGCCGAGCCGCACTTCGGTGCCCTGGTTCTCGCAGGTGGCGCCGCCGAGTGAGCGGTTGACGCACGGGCGGTGCACGGTGACGCCGTGGCGACGGGCGTCGGCGACGAGGGATTGCGGCGAGTAGAAACCCATGGGTTGGCTGCGCAACAGGGCGGCGCAGAAGATCGCCGGGTGGTGGCATTTGAACCATGCGGAGTAGTAGACGATCGCGGCGAAGGACTGCGAGTGGCTCTCGGGGAAGCCGTAGTTGGCGAAGGCGCACATCTTCTCCCAGATCCGCTCGGCCACCTCGGGTCCGGTGTCGGGGGTTCCGGGTGGACTGTCGCCGATGCCGTGGAGTTCGCGCATGCCGGAGAAGAACCGTTCGCGCAGGCGCGCCATCTTCTCGGGTGAGCGTTTGGCGCCCATCGCGCGGCGGAGTTGGTCGGCCTCGGCTCCGGTGAACCCGGCGATCGCAGTGGCGATCTGCATGAGCTGTTCCTGGAAGAGCGGGATGCCGAGGGTCCGGCCGAGGACGGGCTCGAGCGCCGGGTGGTCGAACACCGGCTTCTCGAGTCCGTTGCGTCGCCGGATGTAGGGGTGCACGGAGCCGCCCTGGATGGGGCCGGGCCGGATGAGCGCGACCTCCACCACGAGGTCGTAGAACGTGCGGGGTTTGAGCCTGGGCAGCGTGGCCATCTGAGCGCGTGACTCGACCTGGAACACGCCCACCGAGTCGCCGCGGCACAGCATCTCGTAGATCGCGGGGTCGGCGAGGTCGAGCCTGGACAGGTCCACCTCGAGGTCCTTGTGCTCTGCGGCGAGGTCGATCGCGTGGTGCAGCGCGGTGAGCATGCCGAGTCCGAGCAGGTCGAATTTCACCAGGCCGACCGCGGCGCAGTCGTCCTTGTCCCATTGCAGGACGGTCCGCCCGGGCATCCGTGCCCATTCGACGGGCACCACGTCGGCGACGGGCCGGTCGCAGATGACCATGCCGCCGGAGTGGATGCCGAGGTGTCTGGGCAGGCCGACCATCTGGCGCGCGAGCCCGAGCACGTCCTCCGGGACGGTGTTTTCGGCGGTCTCCCGTTCGTGTTTCTTCAGACCTGACCAGCGGTCGACGCTCTTGGACCAGGCGTCCTGCTGCCCGGTGGAGTAGCCCAGTGCGCGGGCCACGTCGCGCACGGCCGAGCGTCCGCGGTAGGTGATGACGTTGGCCACCTGGGCGGCGTGATCTCGTCCGTAGCGGGCGTAGACGTACTGGATGGCCTCCTCCCGGCGCCCGGATTCGATGTCCACGTCGATGTCGGGCGGGCCGTCGCGTTCCGGGGACAGGAACCGCTCGAACAGCAGCTGCGCGCCCACCGGGTCGACGTTGGTGATCCCCAGCGCGTAGCAGACCGCGGAGTTGGCGGCCGAGCCCCGGCCCTGGCAGAGGATCCCTTCCCGTCGGCAGAACTCGACGATGTCGTGGACCACGAGGAAGTATCCGGGGAAGCCGAGTTCGCTGATGACGGTCAGTTCGCGGTCGATCTGCGCGTACGCCTGCGGGTGCGTCTCGCGACTGCCGTAGCGGCGGGCGGCGCCGGCGTAGGCGTGTTCGGCGAGCATGCTGTCCTCCGTGTGGCCTTCGGGCACGTCGAACGGCGGGAGTTTCGGTGCGATGAGGGCGAGGTCGAAGGCGCATTCCCGACCGATCCTGTCGGCGGCGGCGACGGCGTCGGGCCACCGGTCGAACATCTCGGCCATCTCGTCGCCGGAGCGCAGGTAGGCGCCCCCTGCGGCGGGGAGGTGGGCGGCGTGGGTTTCCAGCGCGTCGCGGGCGCCGAGTGCCGCCATGACCGAGGCCAGGCGCGAGTCCGTGGGGTCGGCGCAGTGGGCGGCGGTGGTGGCGACGACGACGAGGCCTGCCGCCTCCGCCAGTCCCGCCAACGCGTCGCAGCGCTCGGTGTCCTCGGGGACGCCGTGGCAGGTCAGTTCGACGATCACCCGGTCCTGCCCGAAGAGGTCGACGAGCTGGCCGAGGGCCGTGCGGGCCGCCGGGATGTCGTACTCGGCCGCCGCCGGGCCGTTCTTCTCGAGTGCGCGGCGCACCCGCCCGTTGCGGCAGCCGGTGAGGATGTACCAGTGACCGCCTGCGGCCTCGGCGAGTTCGGCGATCTCGTATCGGGGTGCACCCTTGGCCCCTCCGCGCAGATGGGCGCGGGCGATCGCGCGGGAGAGCCTCCTGTAGCCCTCGCCTCCCCTCGCCAGGACCAGGAGGTGTTCGCCGCCGGGGAGTGTGAGTTCGGCGCCGAACACTGTGGCCAGGCCGAGTTCGGTGGCGGCTTCGGCGAAGCGGACGACTCCGTACAACCCGTCGTGGTCGGTGATCGCGAGAGCGGTGAGTCCCAGTTCGGCGGCGGTCTCCGCCATCGCCTCGGGCGATGAGGCTCCGTCGAGGAAGCTGAACGCGGTGTGCGCGTGGAGTTCCGCGTACGGCACGGTCGACGCCGCCGTCCGCAGCGGCGGGGGCGTGTACTCGGATCGCTGCCGTGACCAGGCGGGGGCGTCGTTGCCGTCACCGGGGTGCGGGTGCTCGGGTCCGCGCGGGGCGGGCCGCCCGGAGAGCACTCGTTCGAGCTCGGACCAGCTCTCGGGTCCGTGGTACCAGTTCATCCGGCACCACCCGGGCTGTGGTCAGAGTTCGGTGACCGACTCCACGAACCAGGCCTTGGCGCCGGTGGGCGGCTTGCGGCAGCTCTGCTTGCGGTCCGGGAGCGGCCGGGTGTCGGTCTCGACGCGCCAGGCACGACCGTCGGTGTGGCGGACCACCGCGACGCGGGAGTTCTCGGGGTCGATCTCCACGCGGAGATCGTCGATCCCGGCATCCACGCCGGAGTCTCGAACCGCGACCTCGGCGACCTGCCCGGCCGGCGGCCATGTGCTGCGCCCCCGCAGGTGCTCGGTGACGACCTCGCCTTCCAGTTCGCCCTCGACGATCCGGACTGCGAGATCGATGCCGGCGGGTCCGTAGGTGTAGCCGGTGCCGGGGAGCAGCAGCACGGGAGCGAAGCGGTGTCCCCCGGTGTGCGAGCACTCCCACACCAGCGCGTCGGGGTCGAGATCGAGCAGCCGCCCTCCCAGCTGCTTCTCGAGCACGGCCGCGATGGGCCGACCCCGCACGGCACAGCACTGGTCACGCTTGGCGTGGGTGCACACCAGCGGTAGCGGTGCCGAGACCTCGCGGGTGCCCGGTACGTGCCCGTCCGGCGAGAGGTCCAGGTCGAGGATGTCCTCGGGACGCGCGACGCGGCCGGCCCGAACGGTGCGCCGTCCCGGTCTGGTGTCGCAGATGTAGAAGCGGTGACTGTCGATGAGCTGCCCCTCGCGGCCTGGTCTCCGGATGAAGAGCATGCGGGATCCACAGTCCGCCACGTGCTTCTTGATGCGTTCGGACAGATCTTCGCCGAGGGCCTGACCGTCGAATATGTCGCGACCCCAGTGTCCGGGGATCTCCAGCAGGATCCACGAGATCTCGTGGGCTGCGGTCCCCGCCGGTGGTTCGTCGGCCGACTGGAAGGAACACCAGTCCGAGTATGCGGAGGAATCGTTGACTGCCACGCTTCCATCGTGCCCCACCGATCAAGGATGCGTAACAGTAGCCACCTCGTGGGGCAAAAGTGATTAAAAGGATCTAGCCTGGAGGCATGAGTACCCGACATCGCCGCTTCGTTGCCGCCGCCGCCCTGGCCACCGCCACCGCCCTGGCGATGGCCGGGTGCGGTGCCGATTCCTCTCCCGAGGCCACACCTGACCAGACCACGTCGGCGGGCACCTCGTCCGCTGCTCTGGCCCAGAACCTGACGCCGGATGAGACCGATGCCGCCGACCCGTCGGCCGGCCCGTCTGATCCGGAGCCCAAGAGCGCGACGCCGGACACTCCGGAGTCCGAGCGACCGGCGCTGGTCGTCTCCGAGATCCGCATGGGCGATTACCAGGGCAAGGACCGGGTGGTCTTCGAACTCGACGGCACCGGCGTCCCGAGTTACACGGTGGATTACGCGGACGCTCCCGTCCAGCAGGGCAGCGGCTTCCCGGTCGAGGTGGACGGGGATTCCTTCCTCCAGGTGATGATTGGCGGCCAGGTCCTGCCGACCGAGACCGATATGACCGAGATCCCCGTGGGGCTCGTCACCGGTGACGGCGCCTCCGGGGTGAACGGGGTGTACTTCGCCGGGCAATTCGAGGGACTGGCCCAGTCCGTGATCGGACTGGACGGCACGGACCGTGACTTCTCCGCCTTCACGCTGCAGAACCCCACCCGACTGGTGATCGACATCGCTCGCTGACCTCGGGGGACGGACACAGCTCGCGTCGTGCGCGGTCATTCGTAGACCCCTTCCACGGTCCAGCCTCCGGGTGAGTCCCCGAGCGGGCGGCACAGCAACAATGCGGCCGCCCTCTCGGGGACGACCTGCATCCGGGCCCGGGGCCTGCGGGGATCGGGCCCCTCCGCGGGCTCCCACCACGCTTCGTCGATCGGCCACGGCCTCGACCAGCCGAGCAGCGAGCAGCGCTGCCCGCCCACCTCGACGACCGAGGGCCTGCCACTGAGCAGACCCCGCGGCGTCACCCGGACGTCCGCTCCGGCGTCGGTACGTAACAGGACTCCCCCCGCCACCGGGACGCGCGCCCGGACGCCGGCCCCGGGATCGCGACTCTCACGGATCTCCAACAGATAGCCCGGTCCCGGCCACACCACGGACGGCGACGGTGCGGGGAGCGCCCCCGGCCACGGCCCCTGCGTCACGGGCTCCGAGGGCGCGTCTCCGTAGGGCACCGCACGCACCCGGTCGGCCGGGCCGCGCCCTCCCGTCTCCACCGGAACCTGTACCGACTCCGGTCCGAGCAATCCCTGCACGCGCACGAGTGCGCGGTGGACCCTGGCCTCGGCAAGGCCCGCCTCGCCCCACAGCCCTTCCTGCACACGGCCGGCCGGGACCACCTCCACGGGCTCGAGGACCAGTGCGGTGACCGCACCTCCTTCCCCACCGGCGATCGCCGTACCGGTGAGCCATCCCTCGAGCTGCCACCGCAGCCGGTCGGCGGTGCCCTCCGGGGTCAGCGGCGCGGAGCACCGCCACACCCGGTTGACCTCCTGCCCGCCCTCGACCCGCGCCGTGATGGACAGCCGCAGGCAGGACACCCCTGCGGCCGCGAGCTGTTCATGCAGTTCGCCGGCCAGGCGTCGACCGAGGAATGCCGCCTCGTCGACCCGCTCGAGCGGCGGATCACACCGGTGCTCGATCGCGGATCCGGTGGGTACGGCGGTCACCGATGGCGGACGCCAGGGCACCGCTCGGGCGATGCGGTGGGCGACGGCGCCCACCTCACCGAATCGCGAGGTGACATCTCTGCTGGTGAGCTCGGCGAAGTCGCCGATCGTCCGTACACCGAGCCGGCGCAGGAGCCCCACCAGTTCGGACAGCACCTCCGGGTCACCCAGAGCGGGTTCCACCACGAGCGCCCCGACAGACAGGCCGGCCAGATATCCGGCGTCCCCACCGGGCTCGAGCAGCGCCGAGCCGCGCGCACAGAGCACCGCGGTGGGCAGCTCATCGGCCAGGCCGACCTGGCATTCGACGCCGGCGGCCGCGACCGCGTCCACCACCTGGGTCACGACCTCCTCCACACCGCCGTGGAAACGCAGTGCACCGTCCGCGGAGAACACGAACAGACCTGGCCGCAGCACCTCGATGCCCGGGACCACCGCGTCCAGCGCCTGGACGACGGGTTCGAACCACGCGGCATCGCGTGCCGGGTCCGCTGTGACCACCACGAGCTCGGGACAGCGGAACTGGGCTTCCCGCCGACGTAGGCCACGCCGGACCCCGACCGCGCGCGCGACGGCATTGCAGGCGAGCACCCCCCTGGGTCCGATGACCGCCAGTGGCAGGTGCAGACCGTGCCCCTCTGCCCGGGCCGCCGCGACCGCCGGCCAGTCCGGGCACCACACCGCCATGACCCGGGCGCTCATCCCGCCGCCACCCATTCCGCGGTTCTCGGAGGGGCCGCACGACCCGAGCAGCGCACCAGCGTGGAGACCGACACCAATCGACCCGCGCCCGCGCCCAGTCCGCCGTAGCGACAATGCCGACCGGCCAGGGTGAGCTCGGTGCCCGGCCATCCGGGACCGACGAGAAGCACCGCGCCCGCGGACCGGACACGACCCGCGAGCACACGAGCGCGCGAGGGGGCCACCCCCGCGACATCGGGCCCCAGCAGGACGAGGTCCAGTCCGTCGATCAGCACGGAGACGACCGCCGCAGGATCCGGCCCGGGATCCGGGACCAGCGCCAGACAGTCCAGCCGGCCACCCTGTTCGGCCACCGCCGCCACCCCGAGTTCCGGCCAGCCCACGACCGCACACCGGACCCCGGCCGCCGTGGCCGCGGCCAGCAGACCGATGCGGAGGGTGGCACTCCCCGCGACCGCCGTGACCCGACCCGCGGGCAGCACGCCGCCCGGCAGCAGCCCGGCCACCGATGCTGGCACGGGGACCCCGGGCACCGCGGGGGTGGCCGGTACCGCCGACGGCGCAGCCCCCTCAGGAGACGCAGCAGACGCAGGGGCCGCGGCAGCCCCCGACTGCCCGGACGCAGGAACCGGGCCCGCCGAGATCACCGCCGCCCCCGGGACCGCCGAAGCGCCGACGGAGGACCCCGTTGCGCCAGGAGTCCCTCCACCCCCGGGCGATGGGAGAGCCGTGACACCCGGGCGCGACCGGGCAGCAGCCGGAAGTCCCCCACCGGGCATGGAGGCCAATCGACGCCGCAGTTCAGCAACCCGATCAGCCGTATCAAGCTCCGACAGATCCACACCTGAACGGTCGACAGCAGAACCTCGCAGTACCATCACCACAACCTCCCGCCACGAGCGACACGCCGCCAACGCGTAAATCGAACCGTTTTTCGATGACGACGAATAGTGAACACCACGAGTACGACACGATGCAAGAACTCCTGTTCGAGAACGGTTCCAGCTGCCCTCGGCCCCGAGACGACAGTCTCCGGTGACGCACGACGGCCCGGCGTGGGCATCGTCGTCGTTGTCGTCGTCGACCCCGCTGTTCATCCGGGCTCCACCCCGATGTCGTACCGGGGATCTACTCTCGGTGACCATGAAGGCCTCCATCGGGAACCGCATCGTGCTCATCGGCGCCGGAGACGTGGGTATCGCGTACGCGTACGCCCTGGTCAACCAGGGTCTGGCCGATCACCTGGCGATCATCGATATCAACCACGACAAGCTCGTCGGCGAGGTCATGGACCTCAACCACGGCGTCGTCTGGGCGCCCTCCCCCACCCTCGTCACCGAGGGCACCTACTCCGACTGCACCGACGCCACCATGGTCGTGATCTGCGCCGGAGCCGCACAGAAGCCCGGTGAGACCCGAATCGACCTCGTCGGCAAGAACATGACACTATTCGGAAAAATTGTCAGTGACGTGATGGCGACCGGCTTCGACGGCATTCTGCTGGTCGCCACTAACCCCGTCGACATCCTCACCCAGGCCGCCTGGCGCTACTCCGGGCTGCCCCCAGGCCAGGTGATCGGCTCCGGCACCGTTCTCGACTCCGCACGGTTCCGGTTCATGCTCGGCGAGCACTACGGCGTCGCCCCCATGAGCGTGCACGCCTCGATCATCGGCGAACACGGCGACACCGAGCTGCCCGTCTTCTCCTCCGCCAACGTCTCCGGGGTTCCCCTGCGGCGCGATCTCGACGGAGACCCGGCCAAGCGGGAGCGGCTCACCCAGATCTTCACCGAGACCAGGGACGCCGCCTATCGGATCATCGACTCCAAGGGCTCGACCAGCTACGGAATCGGTATGGGGCTGGCCCGCATCACGCGCGCGATCCTGCACAACGAGCAGGTGTCACTACCCGTCTCGACCCTGCTGCGGGGTGAGTACGGGCAGGAGGGCATCTACATCGGCGTGCCCGCCGTGATCGGGCGGACCGGCGTGCAGAGGGTGGTGGAACTGGAACTCGACGAGACCGAACGGCAACAGTTCGCCCGCAGCGCGAGTGCGCTGCGGGCGGTGTCGGAGCAGTTCGAGGACCTGTGCTGAGTCAGGGAGCTCCGGGCGGATCGCTGGCCGGGAACGACTCCTCGCCCCACTCGTCGGCCAACTCGTCCTTCGAGTTCGGGCGATTGTCCCGCTCGTCCTTCTCTTCCAACTTGCTCTCGGCGTGGTCAGAGTTCTGCGGATTCGACATGCACCACTCCCCTCCTGCCGCACCGGGGCGTGCGACGTGGTCCACGGTACCGGTCAGTGCGGTGGCTTCAACCGAATGGACGCGGGTCGGATTCAGGAAGCGTTCAGCGAACGGAAGAAGCTGGTGGGACGTTCGGCGGCCCGGCTCGATCCGGGGATTCGGGGGCAGTCCGACGCGATCAGGTGAACGATGGGACCGAGAGAGGGAGACGATCGTGCACACCACCGATTACACCGACACCCTGATCCTTCCCGCGCCAGACACCAAGGCGCAGACGGCGACGGCCCCGCCGGCCGGTAAAGGATCGATCGCCGAGCTGCAGTACGAGCGGCTCTCGGCCAGCGACTACGTCTGGACCAGCGACGACCTGATCTTCGATGTGCACTGCCAGCGCAAGGCGATCACCGAAGCCGACCGGCCCGCTGCACGCGCGCAGTTCTTCTCCAAAGGACAACCGTGCCTGCGCACCTCGCCGCTGGCCAAAACCTACGGGTGGGCGTTGCACTTCGATTCCGCCGGGCGGATCGCGCTGCTGCCCATGGGCTCTGAGCGCGTGGCCGAACTGGAAGCCGATCCGGCAGTGACGGTCAGAGCCGCGATGAAGAGCTCGCGCTGACCCGATGCGGATCGGGACGGGCTCTTCTGGCGGACGATTACCAGGTTGCCGGGTTGCCGGGTTCAGCTTCTAACCTGGCTCTGGTTCTAACCTGGTTCTGGCTCTAGCCGGGCTCGGCGTCTGGGAGAGCGCGCAGCCAGTCCAGGACCGGGCGGGTGATCGCCTCCGCGAACTGCGCGTATCCGCCTGGACCGGGGTGCGCGCCGTCCCCCGCGGCCACCTCGCGCATCCACGCCCCACCGGGCCGCAGCGCATCGAAGGTCGGCACGAACGGCACACCCGCCTCGGCGCACACGGACGCGATCGCCTCCGCGCGGGCCACGGTGCGCGCATTGACCTCGTCCCACAGGACCGGCGGCGGGCCGACCACCAGGAACCGCCCCCGCGGTGCCCGGTCGATCATGCCGCGCAGCGCCGCGACCGTTCCCTGCTCATCGACCCGTTCGACCTCGACACCGGGCTCGGCCCCCGCGACACGCATGACGTCGTTGACCCCGAACTCGGCGATCACGGCGGTGGTCGGGAACGCGGCCCGACGCCGGTCGACCTCATCCCAGCGGGCCAGGATCATCTCGGAGGTGTCCCCGCCGATCCCCGCGACCGTGGCGTGGAGGTGCAGATCCTCGTCGGCGGCTGCCTCCACCAGGAGCGCGGTCCAGCCGCGGCCGGTCTCGTCGCCGTAACCGGCCACGAACGAGTCACCGATGATGCACACGGGCAGGTCGCGGGGTTCGCTCACGACGTCACAGTAGCGTCGTCGACAGGAATTCGTGCACGGCAACTCGGCCAATGAGTCACATTGCGCTCCGCGGCGGCGAGCGGTCACAAATGCGACGAAACCCATTCCGAGACCTCGGAGAACGTGAGCGGGTGGGACCACTCGCCGGGGACGCGGCGGATACGTGCGGAGCAGGCCGGGCGGGCCGGGCAACTGGTCGGCCTCACCTCAGCGCCCCGGCCCCGGGCCGGGGTCTCCGAGACGGTCAGTCGAGGTGGCGGGACTGCGCCCAGCGGGTCAGCGCGTGGCGATTGGACTGCTGGGTCTTGCGCAGCACGTTCGACGCGTGGGTCTCCACCGTCTTGACCGAGATGAACAGCTCCTCGGCGATCTCCTTGTACGTGTACCCACGCGCGAGCAGCCGGAGGACCTCCTTCTCACGCGGGGTGAGCGAGTCGACCTCGGGATCGTGTACGGGCTCCCCGCGATCCTCGGGACCGGGTGCGGCACGGGCGAAGGCGTCGAGCACGAAACCGGCCAGGCGAGGGGAGAACACGGCGTCGCCCTCAGCGACGCGGCGGACGGCGTCGGCGAGCTCGTCGCCGGAGATGGTCTTGGTGACGTACCCGCGTGCGCCGGCGCGGATCACGGCGATCACGTCCTCCGCGGCATCCGAGACGCTCAGCGCGAGGAAGGTCGGGACGTGGGCGGCCTCGTCGCCGGAACCGGCGGACTCGAGCACCGAGCGGAGGACTGCGACACCGCCGCCGTCGGGCATGTGTACGTCGAGCAGGACCACGTCGGGCTGCACGCGCGCGATCCCGGCCACCGCCTCGGCGACCGATCCGGCTTCGCCCGCGACCTCGATCGACGGCTGTCCGCCCAGCTCGGCGCGAACGCCACTGCGGAACACCGCGTGGTCGTCGACCAGGAAGACCCGGCACACCCGGCCACCGGCAGCACCGCCAGCAGCACCCTCGGACGCATCCGCACCGCCGACCACAGACTCATCCGTCATCGCGCACCTGCATCATTCGCCCTCCAGCGGCATCTCGATCCCGATCTCGGTCCCGCGTCCGAGCGTACTGCGCACCGTGACGCTGCCCCCGCGACTGGTCACGCGATGCCGGATCGACTGCGCGAGACCGTGCCGGTCATCGCCGACCGTCTCGGGGTCAAAGCCGGCGCCACGGTCGCGGACGAACGCGGACAGCACGCGCCCGTCGATCTCGACGTACACGTCGGCGGTGTCGACGCCGGCGTGCTTGGCGACGTTGACCAGTGCCTCGCGGATGGCGCCGAGCACCGCGTCCTCGGCGTGGCCAACGGCCCGGTCTCCGCCCACCACGACCTGGTCGACGCGGAGTCCGTAGTCGTCCTCGACATCGGCGACCAGCACCCCGACAGCCCCGGCGACGCTGGTGGCGCCGGACGACATGCGGGCCTCGGCGCCGAACAGCCACTGCCGCAGCTCGCGTTCCTGCCGGCGGGCCAGTCGGGAGACCTGGACCTGGTCGTCGGCGCGCTTCTGGATGAGCGCGAGGGTCTGCAGGACGGAATCGTGCAGTTGGGAGGCGATGTTGCTGCGCTCGGACTCGCGGATCCGCGCGGCGCGTTCCTCCTCGAGCGAGTGCCACATCCTCAGTCCGACGGGGACGGAGAGCAACACCACGCCGACGAGGGTCGCCACCACCGCGAGGAGGGAGGACCGCAGGGCGGCGAGCTCGACCTGTCCCAGGACCACCACGGCGAGGCCGACGACAACGAGGGTTGCACCGGCCGTGACGCGGGCCCAGTCGAAGGCCGACCGTGGCGAGGTCTTTCCCCCGCGGTCGTACTGCTGCCAGACGAGCCCCGCACCGAGCGCCACCACCAGGACGGGGACCACAACGTTAAGTCCCGTCGCGGTGGTCAGCATGAACGAGAGCACGGCGCCCAGAATCGCCACCACGAGCAGCGCCTTGCCCCTCCGGTGCTCGCGGGGATCCACGGGCTTCGAGGCTGCAGCTGCACCTGCGCCAGAGCCTGCGCCTGCGCTTGGACCCGCGCCGACACCGGAACCGCCGCGAGGGCCGGGGCCGCCGACAGGTGCGGCCGGGAGCATCACCCAGAGCACGGAGTACATGGCCACGCCGGCTCCGGCGAGGCTGGCGAGCAGGACCATGACCAGCCGCACGTGCGTGACGCTCACCCCGAGGTGCTCGGCCACGCCCGCGCAGACGCCACCCAGGACGGACCCGTTCGGGGACCGCGTCAGGCGCGGGTACCACCGGAACCTCGCCGGCGGCCCGACGGGAAGCCGCACGGTCGGGGCCTCGGCGGGCAGCGGACCGTGCGCTCCGACCCGGGGTGCGGGGTCGGTCGCGTTCTCACTCATAGAAGCCATGGTCACAGATGACCCCCGGGTCCGCATCAGGGGTCGACCCCGAGATTTCCGGGGTCGAAATATCAGGGTTGCTCCCCGATGTGCTGAGAGCGGGGACAGACCACGATAAGAGCCATGTCCAGCACCAGTACCCAAGACCTGTCCGAGGAGCTGCGCTCCCTGTGGCGGACGCGCCCGGTCCGGACCCCGGATGATTCCAAGATCGCCGGCGTCGCCGGGGGCTTCGGCCGTCGCTACAACATCGACCCGGTCATCATCCGCGTCGCCTTTGTCATCACCGCCCTCTGGGGTGGCGCCGGCATCTTCCTCTACGCCCTCATGTGGCTGCTCCTGCGCACCGCCGGAGACGAGGCCTCCAAGGGCGAGGCGCTTATCGGGCGGGGCCGGGCGTCCGGCTCCAAGGTGGGGGCGATCGCGCTCGTCGTCGTCGTCCTCATCTCCGCACCCACCTTCGGCGGTTCCGGTCAGGGCTTCCTCGTAGGCGCCGGCTTCCTGGCCACCGCGGCGATGCTCGCCGGCTGGTACGGGCTGCACCGCCGCACACCCCAGCCGCCGGCCGGGTGGGAGGCGGTCTCCGCGATGCGGCCCGGCACGCCCGGTCCGGGCGCGTGGCGCCCCGGCCAGCAGGGACCGTGGCACCCCGGCTTCGGTGCGGGCTTCGGTGCTGGCTCGGCACCGGGCGCAGCTGCTGGCACCGGTACGCACGGCGACGGCGCCTCCGCCGCGGCCGACGCGCAGGCCCCGGGTGCTGACGCGGACGCCCCGTACGGCCCGCCGACCCCACCGACCTGGGACCCGCTCGGTGCCGCCCCGTTCGCGTGGGACCTGCCCGAGCCCGGCATCCGCATCTCGGACGAGCAGCCGGCCAGGAAGAAGTCGCGGCTGACCAAGATCACGCTCGGCCTGGCGATCATCGCCGCAGCCGTGGCCACCGGCCTGGCACAGCTACCCGGTACGACCTGGCTCGACACGACCCGCATCGCGGCGATCGCTCTGGCCGTGGTGGCCGGCGGACTGCTCATCGGCGCCGTCACCCGTCGCGGTCACGGACTGCTGATCGTCGCCGGACCGCTCGCCGGATTCGTGCTGCTGTCCTCATTCGTGCAGACGAACGCCGCCGACTGGCAGAACTACACCCAGCACCAGTTCGAGATCAGCTCACCCACCCAGCTGGAGACGCCGCTGACCAACGAGTTCGGCAGCCTCAACATCGACATGACAGGCCTGGAGCTGGATCGCGATCGCACCTACACGATCAAGAACGAGGTCGGCGAGGTCCGCGTGACTGTTCCCGAGGGGATGGCCGTGGACGCGAACTGCACGACCGAGATCGGCTCCGTCGACTGCCCTGAGCTCTCGACGAACGACGACGGCCCTGTCCTCACCCTGGATATCTCCAGCGAAATCGGAAGTGTCAAGGTGACCCGATGAACGCGCTCAACACCCCGGCCGCAGATGGCGGCATCGGCGGCAACCAGAACGACCCGGGTGCCAGCAGCGCCCCGACGGAGGATCTGAGCGGCACGTGGCGCGAGACCCCGACGGCGGGGTTCGGCACCGGCCCGACGGCGCAGTTCGGCGCCTCCACGGCGTCCACGTTCGGCACCGGCCCGACCACGGCGATCCCCGAGCAGCCGCTGTATGAGCCGCTGCCGTACGGCACCGGGTTCGCGTCCTCCCAGCCGCTGGGCTTCGGGGTCGGACCGTCGGACACGGGGATCGCGCTGGCGAGTGCGGCCGGCAGCACGGTCGCGATGCCGGAGAAGAAGAAGTCCGGCTCCCCCACCCTGGCCGTCGCGGGAGTGCTCTCCCTGGGTGTGGCTGTGTGGGCGATCCTCGGCGGACCGGTCATCACGCCGACCGTGCTGCTGGCTGGCGGCCTGGTCCTGATGGTGCTCGTCGGACTGGTGATGGTGATCCGGCGCTGAGTCACCGGCGACGCGGAGCTGGAGTCGCCGGAGACAAGGAGGGGCCCAGAGCTACACGCAGACGCGGTAGCTCTGGGCCCTTTCCGTCACTCCCACTCGATGGTCCCCGGCGGCTTGCTGGTGACGTCCAGCACGACCCGGTTGACGTCGGGCACCTCGTTGGTGATGCGATTGGAGATCAAGGCCAGCGTCTCGTACGGCACGCGGGTCCAGTCAGCGGTCATGGCGTCCTCCGAGCTGACCGGACGCAGCACGATCGGGTGACCGTAGGTACGACCGTCGCCCTGGACGCCCACCGAGCGGACGTCGGCGAGCAGCACGACCGGGCACTGCCAGACCGTCTCGTCGAGACCCGCGGCGGTCATCTCCTCGCGGGCGATCGCATCCGCCGCACGCAGCGTGTCGAGACGCTCCTTGGACACGGCACCGACGATGCGGATCCCCAGGCCCGGGCCGGGGAACGGGTGGCGGCCGACGATCGACTCGGGCAGACCGAGCTCGCGGCCCACGGCCCGGACCTCGTCCTTGAACAGCAGGCGCAGGGGCTCGACGAGGGTGAACTCCACGTCGTCGGGCAGGCCGCCGACATTGTGGTGGCTCTTGATGGTGGCGGTGCCGGAGCCGCCGCCGGACTCCACGACATCCGGGTAGAGGGTGCCCTGGACGAGGAAGTCCACGGAGCCGGAGCCGCCGCCGGTGGAGGCCTCAGAGCCGCCGCCGGACGAGGCGTCGGAGCCGCCGGACGAGCCGCCGTCGGACGAGCCCTGGACCTCGAGGGCCTTGGCCACCGCGCGCTCGAAAGAGCGGATGAACTCGCGGCCAATGATCTTGCGCTTGGTCTCCGGATCGGTGACACCGTCGAGGTGCCCGAGGAACACGTCCGCGTCGTCGAGCGTGATGAGCGGGGCGCCGATCGCGGAGGCGAAATCGGTCTCGACCTGCTCACGCTCGCCGGCGCGCAGCAGACCGTGGTCGACGAACACGCAGGTGAGACGATCACCGATCGCGCGCTGCACCAGCGCGGCGGCCACCGCGGAGTCCACGCCGCCGGACAAGCCGCAGATCGCGCGCCCCTCCCCGATCTGCTCGCGCACGGAGGCGATGAGCTGTTCGGCGATGTTCGACGCGGTCCACGACGGCTCGAGCCCGGCGACCTCGGTGAGGAATCGGGTGAGCACCTGCTGACCGTGCGGCGAGTGGAGCACCTCGGGGTGGTACTGGACGCCGGCCAAGCGACGCTCGGTGCACTCGAACGCGGCCACCGGGGCGCCGGCCGACGTGGCGGTCACCTCGAATCCCTCCGGGGCGGCGGTCACGGCGTCACCGTGGCTCATCCACACCGGGTGGTGCTCGGGCAGCCCGGCGTGGAGCTGCCCACCGGACACCGTGACGTCGGTCCGGCCGTACTCGCGGTTCCCGGTCTCGGAGACCTCGCCACCCAGCGCGCGGGCCATGACCTGGAAGCCGTAGCAGATGCCGAACATCGGCAGGCCCAACTCGAACACCTCGGGATCGAGCGACGGCGCGTCCTCGGTGTACACGCTGGACGGTCCCCCGGAGAGGACGAGCGCCACCGGGTTCTTGGCCTTGATCTCCGCGGCGGTCGCCGTGTGCGGGATCACCTCGGAGTACAGGTGCGCCTCGCGGACGCGACGCGCGATGAGCTGCGCGTACTGGGCGCCGAAGTCGACGACGAGGACGGGGCGCGGAGCCGCCGCCTCTGCGGTGAGCTGGGAGTTGGTCTGTGCGTTCTCGGCCACGCACCCGAGTCTATGCGCCGCGGCGTCGTCGTCGTATTCGACCACGGCACCGCACTCCCCAGACCCGAAAATCCGCTACCCCCCGCCCGGATCCGCTACCCGTCCTGGGGTAGCGGATGTCGAGGGAGAGTAGCGGATTCCGGGGAGGGCGGGAACGAGCGCGTCAGCTCACGCCGACGATCGGCAGGCACAGCGCGCCCGGCGCCGCCTCGGGCACGAACGGCGACTTCGGCGGCACCGGCTGGATGCGCACATACGCCTGGCCCTGCGCCGGACGCGGATCGGCCTCGCCCTTGTTGGGCCACAGGGACATGGCGCGCTCAGCCTGCGCGGTGATGGTCAGCGCTGGGTTGACGCCGAGGTTCGCCGAGATCGCGGAGCCGTCCACGACGTGCATGGTCGGGTAGTTCCACACGCGGTGGTACGGGTCCACGACGCCGCGCTCGGGCGAGTCTGAGATGGGGCAGCCGCCCAGGAAGTGCGCGGTCATGGGCATGTTGAACAGGTCGCCCACGGTGCCGCCGGCGATGCCGTCGATCTTGTCGGCTATCCGGCGCGTGGCCTCGTTGCCCTTGGGGATCCAGGTGGGGTTGGGCTCACCGTGTCCCTGCCTACTGGAGACGTAGCGGAACGGGCCGAAGCGCTTGACGAAGGTCTGCAGTGAGTTGTCCAGGTTCTGCATGACCAGCACGATCACGGTGCGCTGGCTCCACTTGCGGTAGTTCACCAACTTCAGGGCGCTGGTCGGCCGGCGCAGGACCTCGAGCAGGAACAGCAGCCAGCGGGGCATGGTGTCACTGCCGTCGGTGAGGAGGGTCTGCAGCGCGGCGATGGCGTTGGAGCCCTTGCCGTAGCGGACCGGCTCGATGTGGGTGTCGGGCGTGGGGTGGAAGGACGAGGTGATGGCCACGCCCTCAGAGAAGTCACGCTCGGGGATGTACTTGTCGCCCGCCGCGCCGAGGATGGACTCGGAGTTGGTCCGGGTGAGCTTGCCGAGCGCGGAGGACATGCGCGGCAGCGAGCCGTCGTCCTTCGCGTAGTGCAGCAGGTGCTGGGTGCCCCACGTGCCAGCGGCCACGATCACCTGCTTGGCGGTGATGGTGGTGGCCCGCTTACCGCGCTTGCTCCACGCCCCGGTGCGCTCGACGGTGACCTCCCACGAGCCGTCCTCGCGCTCGCGCAGGCCGGAGACCGTGGTGCGGTCAAGGATGCGGGCGCCGGCGCGCTCGGCCAGGCCGAGGTAATTCTTGACCAGCGTGTTCTTGGCGCCGTGGCGGCAGCCGGTCATGCACTCGCCGCACTCGATGCATGCCGTGCGGTCCGGGCCGACACCGCCGAAGAAGGGATCGGGGACGGTCTCGCCGGGCGCACCCTGGCCGCCGGTCTTCTCGCCGAAGTACACGCCGACCGGCGTGTAGACGAAGGTGTCCTCCGCGCCCATGTCCCGCGCGACCTCCTTCATCACCATGTCGGAGTGCGTGTGGGTGGGATTGGTGACCACGCCGAGCATGCGACGGCCCTGGTCGTAGAACGGGGACAGCTCGGAGTCCCAGTCGGTGATGTGTGCCCACTGCTCGTCGTTGAAGAACGGCGGGTTGGGCTTGTACAGCGTGTTGGCGTAGTTCAGCGAGCCACCGCCCACGCCGGCGCCGGCCATGACCAGCACGTCGTTGAGCATGTGCACGCGCTGCAGGCCGAACAGGCCGATCTTGGGTGCCCACACGAACTTGTTGAGCCGCCAGGAGGTCTTGGCGAAGTCGGCGTCGGCGAACCGGCGACCGGCCTCCACGACCGTGACCGCGTAGCCCTTCTCCGTCAGCCGCAGCGCGGAGACACTGCCGCCGAATCCGGAGCCGACGACCAACACGTCCGTGTCGGTCGGCAAGGGTGCCGCGGTGGTCGTGTGCGGCTGCCTGGACGACGTCATGACGAAACTCCCCCGTGTGGGCCAATGATGCGGGTCACATTACCCGAGCGCCCAAGAACTTACCCGACAGTAGTACCGCTTATGTAAGTCAACTAGACCGCTGGCCGACTCCGGGGCCGGGCCGGGGCGGGGGCACGGGCCGCTCCGGGCCTCTCCCCCGAAATGCCCCGCACCCCGCAGCGACGTGCGCTGCGGGGCGCGTGACACAGGCGAAACTCAGCTCCGCACGGACAGGTCCACCTTCTGGAAGCCCTTCACGTCGGTGTAGCCGCACTTGGCCATCGCCCGGCGCAGGCCGCCCATGAGGTTGCGCGTGCCGTCGGGCTGGCTGGTCGGCCCCTCGAGCAGTTCGGTGAGCGGCGCGAGCGCGGTCTCGTCGTGCGTCTCGGCGACGAGACCGCGGGGCATGTTGGGGTGCGCGGAGACGGAGTCCCAGTACACGCCCTTGCCGGGCGATTCGAGGGCGCCGGCGAGCAGCGGTCCCAGGACCACGGCGTCGGCCCCGCACGCCACGGCGCGGGCGATGTCGCCGGAGGTGTAGATGTCGCCGTCGGCGAGCACGTGGACGTAGCGTCCACCGGTCTCGTCGAGGTAGTCGCGCCGCGCGGCGGCGGCGTCGGCGATGGCGGTGGCCATGTGGATCTCCACGCCGAGGACCGAGCCGGTGGTGGTGACGCCCTCGGCTCCGCCGAAGCCGACGATCACGCCGGCCGCGCCGGTGCGCATGAGGTGCAGCGCCGTCTTGTAGTCGACGACGCCACCGGCGATCACGGGAACGTCCAGTGAGCCGATGAACTCCTTGAGGTTCAGCGGCTCGTCCTCGCCGGAGACGTGCTCGGCGGAGATGATCGTGCCCTGGATGACCAGCATGTCGATGCCGGCCTTGATCAGCCCCGGCGTGAGCTCCCGCGCGCGCTGCGGCGAGACGCGCACGGCGACGGTCTGCCCCTCGTCGCGGATCGTGCGCACGGCGGCGGCGAGGTACTCCTCGTTGATGGGCGCCCTGTGCAGTTCCTGGAGCCGCGCCACGGCGCGGATACCGGTCAGGTCCTCCAGCGCGATGTCGCGGAGCTCGGCGATGGCCGCCTCGGGGTCGGCGTGGCGGGCCCACAGGCCCTCACCGTTGAGCACGGCCAGTCCGCCCTGGTTGTTGATCTCGATGGCCGACGACGGCGAGACGATCGCGTCCGTCGGATGGGTCATCACCGGGATTTCCATCTGATAGGCGTCGATCTGCCAGGCCGTGGACACCTCCTTGGAGCTGCGGGTGCGTCGGGCCGGGACGAGGTCGATCTCCCCCAGTCCGTACATCCGACGGGCCTCGCGGCCCATTCCGATCTCTACGACATCACGCACGGTTCGATCAGCCCTTGACGTTGTAGTTGGGTGCCTCGACTGTCATTTGGATCGCGTGGGGGTGGCTCTCCTTGAGCCCCGCCGCCGTGATCTGGACGAACTGGGCGTTGTTCATCTCGGGAATCGTCGCCGAACCCGTGTAGCCCATGCCCGCGCGCAGGCCGCCGTTCAACTGGTGCAGCACCTGGCCGACGTCGCCGCGGAAGGGCACGCGGCCCTCGATGCCCTCCGGCACGAGCTTCTCCTCGGAGAGCACGTCGTCCTGGAAGTAGCGGTCCTTGGAGAAGGACTTCTCGGCGCCCGGCTTGCCGCGGCCGCGCATCGCGCCGAGGGAGCCCATGCCGCGGTAGACCTTGTACTGCTTGCCGTCGACGAAGATCAGCTCACCGGGCGACTCGGTGCAGCCGGCCAAGAGCGAGCCAAACATGCAGGCCGAGGCGCCGGCGGCGATGGCCTTGGCCACGTCACCGGAGTACTGCATACCGCCGTCGGCGATCACGGGGACGCCGGCGGCCTTGGCGGCCACGGACGCCTCGAGCAGGGCGGTGATCTGCGGGGCGCCCACGCCAGCCACGACGCGGGTGGTGCAGATGGAGCCGGGGCCGATGCCGACCTTGATGGCGTCCGCACCGGCGTCGATCATCGCCTGGGCGGCGCCTCGGGTGGCGAGGTTGCCGCCGATCACCTGGACGCGGTCGCCGAACTCGCGCTTGACGCGCGTGACCATCTCCAGCGCGTTGCGGTTGTGGGCGTGGGCGGTGTCCACGACGAGCGCGTCGACCCCGGCCTCGGCCAGCGCTCCGGCGCGCTGCCAGGCGTCCTCGCCGGTACCGATCGCGGCGGCCACGCGGAGGCGACCGTCGGCGTCCTTGGTGGCGTCGGGGTGCTTCTCCGTCTTGACGAAGTCCTTGACCGTGATGAGGCCGGTGAGGCGGCCGCCACCGTCGACGATCGGGAGCTTCTCGATCTTGTGGCGGCGCAGCAGACCGAGCGCGGCCTCGGCGGTGACGCCCTCACGCGCCACGACCAGCGGGGCCTTGGTCATGACCTCGTCGACACGGCGACTCTTGTCCACCTCGAAACGCATGTCGCGGTTGGTGATGATGCCCACCAGTTCGCCACGCTCGTCGGTGACCGGCAGGCCGGAGATGCGGTACCGGCCGCACAGTTCGTCGACCTCGGCGAGCGTGTTGGAGGGCTTGCAGGTGACCGGGTCGGTGACCATGCCGGCCTCGGACCGCTTGACCGTGTCGACTTGGGCGGCCTGGTCGCCGATCGAGAGGTTGCGGTGCAGCACGCCGATGCCGCCCTGGCGGGCCATGGCGATCGCCATGCGCGCCTCGGTGACGGTGTCCATGGCCGACGAGATGAGCGGGACCTTGAGAGTGATCTCGCGGGTCAGCTGCGTGCTGGTGTCCACCTCGCTGGGAACCACCTCGGAGGCGGCCGGGAGCAGCAGGACATCGTCGAAGGTCAGACCGACCATCGCGACCTTGGCGGGGTCGTCGCCGCCCGTACGCACGAAGCCTTGCGACTGACTCATCTGCGGTCCTCCTGGGGGTCGTCTCGGTGCACGTTCTACGAGGATAGTGCTTTTGCGGCCGCGGCCTCGAACCGCTGGACCCGCACGTGGGAGGTCCGGGGGCACCGTGTGCCACCAATCACGGGTACGGTGGGGTCGTGAACGATCCACTTCGGCATGGCATGCCGCCCGACCCGTTCGACGGAGATCCTGACGATCCATCGGCGGAACTGGCCGAATTCGATCCCGTCGACGGTCAGTTCCCCTCCGGTCCCCTCGACTCCGAGGAGCGCCAGGCCATCGAGGAGGACCTGGAAGATCTCACGGAGTTCCAGCGTCTTCTGGCCCCGATCGGGGTGAAGGGCGTGGCGGTGCAGTGTGAGGACTGCGCGGAGGAGCACTACCACGAGTGGGACATGCTCCGGTCCAACCTCATCCAGCTCCTCGCGGACGGATCCCTCCTCCCCCACGAGCCGGCGTTCGATCCGATCCCGGATGACTATGTGACGTGGGAGTACTGCCGCGGCTACGCCGATGCGGTGCGCGCCATGCGGCCGCCGCGCAAGCTCAACTGGCGGCGCTGAGCTGAACGCTCCGGCGCACGACCAGCCGAAGCGCGGCCAGCCGCAGCACGACCAGCCGCAGCGCGACCAGCCAGCGCCCCAGAACGCAGACACCGGGCCCACACCTCCGAAAGGCGGTGTGGGCCCGGTGTCGTGTATGCCGACCTCAGGGAGTCGGCATCAGGTCATCGACCTCAGCGTGGCGGCGTCAGTTCGTCGGCGAGGTCGACTTGCCCGAGTTGCTCGGCGCCACGTCCTTCGCCGGTCCCTCCGGCTGCGACTGCGCCGTCGTGGTGGGCACCTGGGTTGTGACGGTGACCCGCGTCGGCGACGTCTGCGTCTGCGTTTCCTGGTTCAGGGTGTCGGCCGGGATCCCCGTCGTGGGCGCCAGGAAGTCCTGGAGCCGCTGGGTGTCGACCGGGATCTGCAGGGTCGTGCTGATCCCCAGGCCGTCCATCGGCAGCGGGATTACAGGCATGCCCGGGGCCGGCGGCGGGATGAGGTTCGACGGCAGCGGGACGGGCACTCCGGGGACCAGGGTGGCCTGGCCCGGCTGCGGCGCGGGCGCCGGACCGGGATCGGGTGCCGGTGCGGGCGACGGGACGGCGGTCGGGGTGACCCGTGACAGGTCTCGCAGGATCGCGTCACGACGCTTCATCAACTCCACCCGTTCAGCGGCGTTGGTCACCTCGTCGAGTCGCTGGCTGACCTGTTCCAGGAGTCGCTCGGCCTCGCTGTGGTCCCCCTCGCGGGCCGCGTCATCCGCAGCCGCGAGGTACTCACTGAGATCGTTGACGAGCTCCACCTCGCCCGCGCGGTCGGAGAAGATCGTCTTGGAGACTCCCCAGAGCGGATCGCCGGGCATCGCGCTGTGCGCGGCCACGGACAGTCCGCCGACGATCATCGCGGCCACCGCGGCGGCGCCGGTCACGGCCTGCCACAGGGCGGGCCGCGTTCCGTGATGGTGGTCGCCACGCCGCGTCCAGACCCGACGCGGACGCAGCTGCGTCACGTTGGAGGCCATCGCGACCTCGATCTCCTCGGCGCTCGGGAGCGGCGGCATGGCCGCGGCGTCCGTCTCGGCGCGCCAGTCGGCGAGGAGGGCGACCAAGGGGTCGTCGCTGTCGGTCAGTTCACCGCTACCGAGAAGGTCCAGGAGTTCATCGTCGCGTGCGACCTCAGCCCGGTCGACATCCTGTGCGTCGAGCGAGGCGACATCGTCCCAGCCCTGCTGGCCGAAATCGTCGTCATTCATCGCCACCGCTCCTCTCCGTCCTTCTCGATCGTTGCCCGGAGCTGCTTCATCGCCCGGTGTTGGGCGACGCGCACGGCTCCGGCCGTGCTGTCGACGATCTCCGCCGTCTCTTCGGCGGAGAGTCCGACCACCACGCGTAGCCGGACGATCTCCCGTTGCTTCTCCGGCAGGGTCTGAAGCAGTGCTCGCACCGCATCTGAGACCTCACCTTCGAGGAGGTGATCCTCCGGCCCCGTGTCGTCTGAGAGCACCTCGGGGAGGTACTCCACGGGATCGGACTTGTTCCGAGCGTTGCCCCTGTGGGCGTCCGCGACCTTGTGAGACGCGATCCCGTACACGAATGCCATGAAGGGTCGTCCCTGGTCTCGGTATCCCGGCAGTGCCGAGAGAACCGCGATCAGGACCTCCTGGGCGACATCGTCAGCAGACAGGTTGGCTCTCTCCGAGCCGCCGACGCGGGAGCGGCAGTACCGCACCACGCCCGGCTGTACGAGTTCAAGCACACGCGACGCGGCGGTGCGGTCTCCCTTGACCGCTGCGGCGACGGCGAGTTCCAACTCGTCTGCTGTACCTGTCATCGAAATCGTGAGCCCGTTCGTTACACGAGGGTGTTACGGGGCGCAACCTTCCTGTCGGGGGTGAGATACCTGATTGTCGGGGGTGGAATGCCCGCATGTCGGAGGTCAGACGCGCGGGCGTCACGAGAACGTCACGAGCACCTGTCCGGGCAAGACGGTGGTCCGATTACGCGTCTGGCCCGGGACTGGCGCCGGGACGTCTACTCCCCCGATGTGCCCCGCGCCCATGTTAGGCGCGGGGCCGGAGTGTCCTAGGTTCACTTATGAGTGCCAAGCGTAACTGGTCGCTTTGCCACTCGACGACATTCCGGCCCGCGACGGCACCGGGCCCCGCCCTCCGGTTGACCGGTGGACGGGGCCCGAACGCGGTGTGCGTTAATGCATCAGTGCGAGTGACCGTGGTGTCCGTGCGCGTCGTCGGCCTCGGCGGGCTTCTCGACGATCGCGGTCTCGGTGGTCAGCACCATGCGGGCGACCGAGCAGGCGTTGGTCACGGCCGAGGACGTGACCTTCACCGGGTCGATGATGCCCCTGGAGATGAGGTCGCCGTACTCGCCGGTGGCGGCGTTGTAGCCGTCCCGGGCGCCGAGCTCGGCGACCTTGCTCACCACCACGGAGCCGTCCTCGCCGGCGTTGGAGGCGATCCAGTACAGCGGCGCGGTGAGGGCCTTGCGGACGACGTTGATGCCCACGGCCTCGTCGGCGTCGGCGGTGTCGGCGGCGAGCCGCTCGAGCGACGCGGCCGCCTGGACGAGCACGGAGCCGCCTCCGGCGATGACGCCCTCCTCAACGGCGGCCTTGGCCGAGTTGACGGCGTCCTCGACGCGGAGCTTGCGCTCGGTGAGCTCGGTCTCGGTGGCGGCACCGACGCGGATCACGGCCACGCCGCCGGCGAGCTTGGCGATGCGCTCCTCGAGCTTTTCGCGGTCCCAGTCCGAATCGGTGGCCTCGGCCTCGCGCTTGAGCTGGGCGACGCGGGCGTCGACGTCGGCCTGGTCACCGGCACCGTCGACGATGATCGTCTCGTCCTTGGAGACGGTGACGCGGCGGGCCTGGCCCAGCACGTCGAGTCCGGCCTCGGAGAGCTTCATGCCGAGGTCGGCGTTGATGACCTGGGCCTTGGTGACGATCGCGAGGTCGTCCTGGAACGCCTTGCGACGGTCGCCGAAGAACGGGGACTTGATGGCCACGACCCGGAGGGTCTTGCGGATCGAGTTCACCACGAGGGTGGACAGCGCCTCGCCGTCGACGTCCTCGGCGATGATGAGCAGCGGCTTGCCGGTCTCGGCGACCTTCTCCAGCAGCGGCAGCAGGTCCGGCAGGGAGCTGATCTTCTCGCGGTGGAGGAGGATCAGCACGTCCTCGTAGATGGCCTTTTGCTCGTCGGGGTCGGTGACGAAGTACGGCGAGAGGTAGCCCTTGTCGAAGGCGATGCCCTCGGTGACAGAGACGTCGGTGTGCAGGCCCTGCGACTCCTCGACGGACACCACGCCGTTGGCGCCGACGGCGTCCATGGCCTCGGCGACCATGCGGCCGATCTCCGGGTCGCGGGACGAGACGGTGGCGACCTGGGCCACGGCCTCGGATCCCTCGACGGGGGTCGCGGCGGCGCGGAGGTACTCCACCACGGCTGCGGCGGCCTTCTCGACGCCCTTGCCCATGGCCATGGGGTTGGCGCCGGCGGCGACGTTGCGCAGGCCCTCGCGGATGAGTGCCTGGGCCAGGACGGTGGCGGTGGTGGTGCCGTCGCCGGCGACGTCATTGGTCTTGGTGGCGACGGACTTGACGAGCTGGGCGCCGAGGTTGGCGAAGGGATCTTCGAGCTCGATCTCGCGGGCGATGGAGACGCCGTCGTTGGTGACGGTGGGGCCGCCGAACGCCTTGGCCAGGACGACGTGGCGTCCCTTGGGGCCGAGCGTGACCTTGACGGTGTCGGCGAGCTCGTCGACACCGGCGAGCATGCCCTTGCGGGCCTGCTCGTCGAATGCGATCAACTTGGACATGGGTTACGGACTCCTCGGAGGAAGTGGAAATTCGAATCGTGCGGGTCAGGCGGTGGTCAGACACCACCGCCCCGGCGGGCCGGAGTTCAGGCCGGCGCCGTCGGGGCGGGGTGGACGCGGCTCAACGTCAGTCGATGATCGCCAGGACGTCGCGTGAGGAGAGGATCAGGTACTCCTTGCCCTCGTACTTGATCTCGGTGCCGCCGTACTTCGAGTAGATGACCTTGTCCCCGGCCTTGATGTCCATGGGGATACGGTCGCCGTCCTCGTCGAAGCGGCCCTCGCCGACCGCGACGACGGTGCCCTCCTGGGGCTTCTCCTTGGCGGTGTCCGGAATAACGAGGCCGGACGCCGTGGTGGTCTCGGCAACGGTGGCCTCGACGAGAATCTTGTCCTCAAGCGGCTTGATCGCCACGATGGATCCTCCGTGTGTAGATGACGAATGTGTTCAGGGGGGCGGGGCTCCGGTGAACGCGTCGTCGCGGGTGACGCTGCCGGCTCCATGCCTATTGGCACTCTATATGCGCGAGTGCCAGCACTCAAGTGTCTCGGGTGCACGATTCGCGCGCGTTCGCGGCTGGCGAACACGCGCCCTCCCCCAGCCGCGACGCCGTTGCCCCGCCACGCGACGAGCACGCGCCTCACCCCGGTGCCGTTCCCGATGACGCCGGTGCCGTTCCCAGTGTTGGTGACGGGAATGGGGACGACGACGACACCGTCCCGCCGTTGCCCAGCCCGGCGCGCATCCTTTCCCCTCCGCTGAGCGCGCATCCTTTCCCCTCCCCTAAGCCACCGTTCAGGCTGCCTCCGTACGGTGTCCCTTCGTGAGACCGAGAAGCAGGCGCGGCGCGACGATTCTGATGATCGTCGCGCTGCTCGTGCTCGCCCTGGTTCTCGCTGGCCTCGAGGCGGCGCGGGCGGTCCTGTTCCCGCGGGTCGATTCTCCGGAGCGCGTCGATGCGATCGTGGTGGTCGCGGGCGCGCCGGACGACCGCTACGTCTACGCCCGCCACCTGGCCGAGGAGGGCGTCGCCGACCACATCCTGGTGTCCCAACCCGGCGGCACCGGAAAGTACGCGGACATGATCGCCGCTTACTGCGCAGCCTCTCCGGTGGTCGCACGAGACGGGCGGCAGATCGACGTGGACTGCTTCACTCCCGACATCGATACGACCGAGGGCGAGACCACTGCGGCCACCCGCATCGCGCGCGAGAAGGGCTACCAGTCACTGCTTGCCGTGACCTACTGGGGCCACGTCTCCCGCGTGCGGATGTACTTCGAGCATTGCTTCGACGGCGACGTCTACGTCACCGACACACCCCGCCCGCTCTCGAGATCACGCAAGCACGCCCTGCTGCACGAGACCGGCGGCTACGTGAAGGCCTTCATCAAGCCCGCCTGCTGACCGCGGCGCCACCGCTCCACACACCGTGGCCCCTCCGCTCCGCCACCTGCCGCTCCACCCGCCTCCGCACCGAGCTCGCGTACCAAACCGGCGTACCCGAGAACTTCGTCGACACCACTGCGAAGCTTGTCGCCCTCAGTGCGAGGATCTGACCGGTTCTTCGCAGTGATGTCGACAAGAACCAAGCGAGCTCTCCCTGCTGCCGAAGTGCGCTCTCCCCGCTGCCGAACGATGACTGCGCCACGGCACTGACTCGCGACTCCATGCGGAAGTCAGCGATTCAATCCGAATCCGCACTCCCCGAGACGGCTCGTCAGACCACCTGCGTCGTCTCGACCGGCAACCCGGGATCCGCGGCGACGGTCAGCGCACTCGGCGCCACCCCGTCTGCCAGGAGCGCGGACGCCACGCCCACGACCATCGCGCCGTTGTCGGTGCACAGTCGGGGTCGCGGCACGCGCAGCGTGATGCCCGCCGCCGCACACCGCTCCCCCGCGAGCTCGCGGAGTCGGGAGTTGGCGGCCACTCCGCCGCCGATGAGCAGGGTGTCCACGCCGAGGTCGGTGCAGGCGCGGACGGCCTTCATGGTCAGCACGTCGGCCACGGCTTCCTGGAAGGAGGCGGCCACGTCGGCCACGTCGAGCTGCTCGCCGTGGCGCTCGGCTGCTTCGATCCGGCGGGCCACCGAGGTCTTGAGGCCGGAGAATGAGAAGTCGTGCCGGGCGTCGCGCTGCCCGGTCATCCCGCGCGGGAACGCGATCGCACGGGGATCGCCGGTCGCCGCGAGCCGGTCGATCACCGGGCCGCCCGGGTAGCCGAGGCCGAGGAGCCGCGCCACCTTGTCGTAGGCCTCGCCGGCGGCGTCGTCGACGGTCGAGCCCAGTTCCACAACCGGCTCGGTGAGCGAGCGGACGTGCAGTAGCTGGGTGTGGCCGCCGGAGACCAGCAGGGCAACGCACTCGGGTAGGGGGCCGCCGTCGAATCCGGCCACGGCTACGTGTCCGACCAGGTGGTTCACGGCGTAGAACGGCACTCCCCACGCGGCGGCGTAGGCCTTGGCGCCGGAGGAGCCGACGAGCAGCGCGCCCGACAGCCCGGGCCCGATGGTCGTGGCCACGGCGTCGGGACGGACAACTCCGGCCTCGGCGAGCGCGGCGCGGACGGTCGGCACGAGCGCCTCGAGGTGCGCACGCGAGGCGATCTCGGGCACCACCCCACCAAAGCGCGCGTGCTCGGACATCGACGACGCCACCACGTCAGCCAGCAGCTCGGCCCGGCCGTCGTCGTGGATCCGCGCCACGGCTACGCCGGTCTCGTCGCACGAACTCTCGATCCCCATGACGGTCTTCACGAGCCGGCCACCTCTCCGGAGTTGTCGCGTGTGCCGGCCCCCGCCGCACCGCCCGCCCTCGCCTCAGCAATGGGAACCGTCTTGGTCCACGACGGCGCCGCCGTCTTCTGCGGCAACGGCTTCAGCGGCAGCGTCTTCCCGGGCCGCGTCATGAGATACGCGTCGGCATTGCTCGGCCGGTAGTACCGCGGACGCAGGCCGACTATTTCGAACCCGTGCGCCTCGTACATAGTCCGGGCGGGCATGTTGTCGGTCCGCACGTCGAGCAGCACGGGCGCGCCCTCGCGGTCCACCACATCGAGCATCTGCCGCAGCAGCGTCCGCCCGATCCCGAGACCCTGCGTCCGCTCGCTCACGCCGATGGTGTGCACCTCGAACTCGCGGTCGCTGCCGGTCCCCAGCGTGGCGAGCACGGCGTATCCGACCAGTTCGCCGTTCAGGCGTGCGGCGAAGCAGTGGTTGTGGCGTGAGCCGATCTCGGACAGGAACGCCGCCGCTGACCACGGTCCGTCGGGGCCGAACAGTTCGAGGTCCAGCGCGGCGCAGGCCATCGCGTCGTCCGCGGTGAGGGCGTCGTACACCACGCTCGCGGCCGTGGTGCGGTCCGCCGGGCTCATCGCTGCACCCCGGTCAGTGCTGCCGACGGTTCGACGGGCTTGGGTGGTACCGCGTCGGGTCTGCGCAGGTACAGCGGCACGAGGGGCGCGGGGTCGGTGCCGGCGAGCAGGTCGGCTGCGGCCACCGCGACGAGTCCGGCCGGGTCGGGCGAGGTAAGTGCGCCCGCCCCCGCCGCGCCCGTCCCGTCGCCCACCGCGGGGATCTCGGCGATCTTGGCGGGCTCGCCCACGACGCGCGCGCCGGTCACGTCGATCTCGGCGGCGGGTCCCACGATCGGGCCCGAGGTCCGCACGCCCTCACCGTTGTAGCGGGCGTGGTACGCCTCGCGTCGCCGGGCATCGGTGACGACGACGACGTCGCCATCCACCCCCGCTGCGCGGGCCCGGGCAGCCACGGCGTCGAGCGAACAGACGCCGTGGACGGGTGCGCCGATCGCGTCGGCGAAGGCGGCGGCGGTGGCCATGCCCACGCGCAGTCCCGTGAAGGGGCCGGGCCCCACACCCACCACCACGGCGTCCAGCTCGGTGGGCGTGATGCCGACGGTGGACAGGCACTCGAGGATGTGCGGGGTGAGCAGTTCGGCGTGGGCGCGGGCGTCGTCGGTGACGCGGGTGGCCAGGGTCTCGATCCTCGGGCCATCTCCCGGGCCTGCGGGTTCCAGGCGGCAGACACCGGCGGTGACGTGAGGGGTAGAAGTATCGACGGAAAGGACCAGCACGAGGTCAGCGTACCGCTGCGCAGGCGGGATCCCCGCCCTCAGCCTGTCAGCCGGCGCGGTACCAGGAGGCGGAGCGGACCTCGGTGTCGTCGCCGCGGCGCATCTCGACCACGAGCGGTGCCTCGACGAGGGACTCCACGAATCCGGCGCCCCACTCCACCACCACCACGTCGTGCTCCAGCGCGGAGTCCAGGTCGAGTGACTCGAGCTCGTCTGCCAGGTCGCGGCGGGTGGGCTGCTCGGCGTCGGGGTCTGCGCCCAGGAGTCGGTAGGCGTCCACGTGGACCAGGCCCGGGCCGCCGGGGGTTTCGGGGGCGTGACGGCGGGCTATGACGAAGGTCGGCGACGTGACCCGGCCGCGTACGCCGAGGCCGGCGGCGATGCCGGTGGTCAGCGCGGTTTTTCCGGCGCCAAGGGGTCCGTCGAGCACCACCACGTCGCCGGCCGTGAGCAGGCCGGCGAGCTCGGCGCCGAGCGCACGCGTGTCCTCGACGGTGGCCAGCTCGCGCCGACCCGGCACCTCGAGCGTCACGATGCCTTCGCGTCCCGGGCGGTGGAGCCGGCCTTGCCGGAAGCAGCCTTGCCGGGTGCGGTCTTGCGGGAAGCAGCCCTGCCGGACTTGGCAGCGCCGGATACGCCAGCTCCGCCCTTCTCGGCCTCGCGCTGGCGCTCGCGCCACTCGACAATCGCGTCGGCGACCAGGTCGCCCAGCACCTCGGACACGAGCGCGGGATCCTCGAGCATCACCATGTGACCGGCCCCGGGCACCACCACGAATTCGGAGTCGGGCAGCTCGTCGACGATGTCGACGGAGCGGTCGAGCGGGGTGAGCAGGTCGCGGTCGCCGCACAACACGGTCGTGCGGACGTCGCGGAGAATCTCCATCGCCCCGGACACGTCGACATCGGAGAGCGCCTCGAAGAAGTTCGCGATGGTGAGCACGTCGGTGGCGGCGATGACCTTGTCGGTGAAGCGCGCGAGGGTCGGGCTGACCGTGGCCGGATCACCGAACGAGCCGCCGTAGACGAGCGGCGAGATGATCGCGCCGAGTGCCTTGCGACCGGAGGTGAACACGCCGGGTGTGCGGGTGGCCAGGCTGGCGAGGTTGGACAGTGCCTTGCTCTCGAGCACCGCGCCGAGCCCCGACTCGGTCAGGTCCGACTTTGCGGTGGCCACCAGCCCCGCCCCCAGGACGCGCTCGGCCACCAACTCGCGATGCTGCAACACGAACGACTGGACGGTCATGCCGCCCATCGAGTGGCCGATCACCACGACCGGCCCGGTGGGCGCGGTCGCCGTGATGACGGTCGCCAGGTCGCGGCCCAACTGCTCGATGGTCGAGTTCTCGCGGGTGCTCTTGCCGCTCGACCCGTGGCCACGCTGGTCGTAGAAGACCATGCGGATCTCCGAGCCGAACCGATCGGCCAGGTGCCGGCGCTGGAAGTGCCACGTGTCCATGGTCAGCGTGTAGCCGTGGGCAAACACGACGGTCATGGGCGCGTCGACGGGCCCGGCCTCGCGCACGGCGAGCGGGACGCCGTCGGTGGCCGCCACCATCGAACCGCGGTCCACGCCGAGCTCGTACATGTCCTCGCCGGCCCACGGGTCCTTGGCCCGCCGACCCGGCATGAGAGTCGCGGCGGAACCGAAGCTCGCGGCGGCGAGTGCGGTCAGCGCTGAACCGACCCCGCCGGGTGTGCGGACCTGGTCATTGACCACCTCGATTGACGCCGGATCGCCGCCAACGGTCTCCGGCGCCTGGACCTCGATCGGCTCAGCGGGCGTTGAGCGTGTGGGGCGTCTCGGGAAACGGAACCGCGGGCGGCCTGAGCCGTCCGCCTCGGCGTCCAAGTCGAACCGACCCTCGTCCTGACGAGCCCCGTTCTTACGAGCCGCGTCACTGCGAGCCGCGTCCTGAGGCCCCTTGGCCCTGCTCTTGCGAGGACCCTTGCCCTTGCGTGACCTGTCCGTCACTTCGCACTCCCCTTGTCGCCGCCGGCGTGGCGTCCCAGCACATGCCGGCGCGCTCTCCCCCGCACAGCGGTAACGACCTCGTAGTGGATGGTGCCCAGCTTGTCGGCCCACTCGGCGGCCGTGGGGCCGCCGTTCGTACCGTCGCCGAACAATACTGCTGTATCGCCGGCGCGAATGGTGGGGTCAGGTGTCGGTCCGAGGTCGACGACGAACTGGTCCATGCAGACCCGGCCCACGTTCGGATACCGGACGCCGCCGATTTCAACGTCGATCTGGCCGGACAGTATCCGCCACACGCCGTCGGCATATCCCGCTGAGATTAGTGCCACTGTCGTGTCGTGAGGCGCGTGCCAGGTGTGCCCGTAGCTGACACCCTGACCTGCGGACAGTCTCTTGATCATGAGGATGTCCGCGGTGAACGACATGACCGGGCGCAGGTCCACATCCAGGTCGCCCACCGGGTCGAGGCCGTAGAGGGCGATGCCGGGGCGGACCATCTCGAAGCCGTCGTCCGGCCGGGTGAGCGTGGCCGCGGAGTTGGCGTGGTGGTTGACCGGGCAGGCGAGGCCCGCGGCCCGGGCCTGCTCCACGGCCTCGTGCAGGCGCGCGACCTGCTGGTCGATCACCGGGTTGCCGGGGTCATCGGCGTGCGCGAAATGCGCCATGAGGCCCGTGACCTCGATCAACCCGCCCGCCTCGGCCGCGACCAGTCGCGTGAGGACCTCCGGCCAATCTTCTGGGGTGATGCCCGAGCGGGCCAGGCCGGTGTCGATCTTGGGGGTCACGCGCGCCCGCAGGCCGGTGCGGCGCGCGGCCTGGATCACCGTGTCCAGGTGGGCTGGGCTGGGGACCGCCAGGTCGACATCGGCTTCGAGCGCCGCGCGGACGTCGTCGGACGGGAGGTAGATCCACGCCAGGATCTCGGCGGTGATGCCGGCCT
This sequence comes from Dietzia sp. NCCP-2495, assembly GCF_026011735.1. GTDB lineage: Bacteria > Actinomycetota > Actinomycetes > Mycobacteriales > Mycobacteriaceae > Dietzia. The sequence goes on from NZ_BRVN01000021.1 coordinate 40,678, forward strand.
CGCGCAGTTCGAGCGCCTCGGCGATCGTGGTGACGCCCAGCGCGTCCGCGCCGCCGCGAAGGGCGGCCAGCGAGACGGCGACGGCGCCGTGGCCATACGCATCGGCCTTGACCACGGCCATGACCCGCGCCCCCTGTGCAGCATCGACCAGGACGCGAGCGTTGTGCTCGACTGCGTCCAGGTCGATCTCCGCACGGCAGGGAGCCGGGGGGACATTTGGTGCCATTCTGTCAATTCTGCCAAACGGGATAGCCGGGAGCGATTCAGCGGGCGCGCAGGTCGGCGATCGCCCCAGGCAGCGCGGCCAGCAGATCCGACGCGCCGATCGGAGCACCGGGTCCGCCGGGGCCCAGATCACGACTGTGCGCGGCACGGTAGGCGGCACGGTGAGCGGCGTGCCCGTGGAGTATCGCGGCGGCCGCCGCCGGCCACGCGAGCGACGGGCTCGGTCCCGCGGGCGACCGACTCTGGTCCGCCTGTGACGAGCTCGTCCCGGCTTGTGACGTACTCGACCCCGTCGCGGCGTTGGCGATCAGCGCTCCTGCCACGCCAGCGAGCACGTCACCAGAGCCGGCCGTGGCCGCCCACGAGGAGCCGGCGTCCACCGCGTAGGTCACCTGGCCGTCGTCGATCAGCGTGACCCGGCCTTTGAGCAGGACCGTCGCCTCGATGCCCCGCTCCCTCAGACCCGCGACGTAGCGGCGGAGTGCGCCGGCCCGGTCTGCGCGGTCCCAGCCGCCGGTGAGCCGGTCGAACTCGCCGCCGTGTGGGGTGAGCAGGACCGGCGCGGTGGCACTGCGCAGCAGGACGGGGTGGGCGGCGATGCAGGTCAGCGCGTCGGCGTCGAGGAGTGTCGGCCGGCCATGGGCCAGCACCGCGTCGATGTCGGCAATCCCATCCGGTCCCGTTCCCGCTCCGGGGCCCACGACCCACGCCTGCGCGGTGCCGGCCTCGGCGACCGACGGGTGGCACACCACCTCGGGACGCGCGGCGAGCACGCGGTCCGCGCCCGAGCCGACGTAGCGCACCATGCCCGACGTGGCGGCCACGGCTGCCGAGACGCTGAGCACCGCCGCTCCGGGGTACTTCTCGGATCCGGCGCGGATGGCCACTACGCCCTGGCTGTACTTGTCATCTGACGGGCCCGGCACAGGCCAGGCGCGCCCCACCTCCGCAAGGCTCGGGCGCAGGATCACCCCAGGCGCGGCGCTCTGCTCGGCGCGCAGCCCAACGCGTGTCTCGGCGTCCAGCGCAGCAATCGGCCCAGCGCCCGGCTCGGTGAGTCCGGTGTCCACCAGTTCCACGCGGCCGCAGGCGGGCGAGGCCAGCAGGTGCGCGCGACGGAGCAGTCCAAAAGTTACGGTCAGAGTGGCGGGCACATGCGGGGTGTGGATGGTGCCGGTGTCTGCGTCGACGCCGCTGGGCAGGTCCACGGCCACCCATGGCACTCCCGCCTCGGCCAGCGCGGTGACGATCTGCCCTGCAGGCTCGCGCAGTGGACCGCTCCCGCCGAGGCCGACGATCCCGTCCACCGCCACATCCGGCATCCCCCGCCCGAAATCCGCTACTCCCCCTGCGGATCCGCTACCCCTAGACGGGTAGCGGATCCCCATTCCGGGTAGCGGATTTGCGGAGAATCCAGCCGCTGCGTCAACGGCCCGCCCTCCAGCGCGCCGCAGCGCAGCGAGCCCCCGTGCGTGTGCCCTCGCGGGATCGAGCAACACGGCATCTACGCGGCAGCCCCGCTGGCGCAGCATCGCGCCGGCGTACAGGGCGTCCCCGCCGTTGTCGCCGCTGCCGACGAGCAGGAGCACCGACCCGCCGTACAGCCCGCCGGTGCGTTCCCGCAGCAGCGCCGCGGTGTGGTGGGCCAGGCCGGCGGCGGCCCGGCGCATGACGGCATCGGGATCGCCGGCCGCTGCGGCCGCCTCGATGAGCGGCCTCTCGGCGGACCGCACCGTTTCGACCGGATACGCGCGGCTGGTCACGGCCACCGCCCCCAGGTCGCGTCGGTCGAATGCGCGCGGCTGGTCACGGCAACAGGCCCGTGCTCACCGAAGCCCATGCCCACCGACCCCGGCTCACCAAGGCCCCTGCCCACCAGAACCCCTCCCGCAGCGCCCTACTCGACCGTGACCGACTTGGCCAGGTTGCGCGGCTTGTCCACGTCGTAGCCGCGCGCGGCGGCGACCTCGGCGGCGAACGCCTGGTACGGGATGGTCGCGAGCAGCGGCTGCAGCAGCGTGGTGGAGGCCGGGATGGGGATGAAGTAGTCGGCCAGGGGCTTCACCACGTCGTCGCCCTCTTCGGCAATAACGATTGTCTTGGCGCCGCGGGCCTTGATCTCCTGGATATTGCTGACGAGCTTCGAGTGCAGCACGCCGCGCCCTTCGATGGGCGGCATCACCACAAAGACGGGCAGGTCGTCCTCGATCAGCGCGATGGGCCCGTGCTTGAGCTCGCCGGCGGGGAATCCCTCGGCGTGCATGTAGGCGAGCTCCTTGAGCTTGAGCGCACCCTCGAGCGCGGTGGGGTAGCCCACGTGGCGGCCGAGGAACAGCACGGACTTGGAGTCGGCGAGCTCGCGGGCGATCACGCGGACGGGGTCCAGCGCGTCGACGACCTTCTGAATGTCCTCGGGCATGCGCTCGAGCTGGCGGAACTCGGCGGCCACCTCGTCGGGGAACTTGGTGCCGCGGGCCTGTGCCAGGGCGAGGCCGACGAGGTAGTTGGCGGTGATCTGGGCGAGGTAGGCCTTGGTGGAGGCGACGCCGATCTCGGGGCCGGCGTGCGTGTAGAGCACGGCGTCGGCCTCGCGCGGGATCTGCGAGCCGTTGGTGTTGCACACCGCCAGCACGCGGGCCTTCTGCGCCTTGGCGTGGCGCACGGCCTCAAGGGTGTCGGCGGTCTCGCCGGACTGCGAGATGGCCACCACGAGCGTCGAGCGGTCCAGCACCGGGTCGCGGTAGCGGAACTCGGAGGCGATCTCCACCTCGCATGGGAGCCGGGTCCAGTGCTCGATGGCGTACTTGGCCACGAGTCCGGAGTGGTAGGCGCTGCCGCAGGCGATGATGAACACCTTGTCGATGTCCCGCAGTTCCTGGTCGGAGATGCGCTGCTCGTCCAGGACGATGCGGCCGTCCTGGAACTTGCCGAGCAGTGTGTCGGCCACGGCGGCGGGCTGCTCGGCGATCTCCTTGAGCATGAAGTAGTCGTAGCCGCCCTTCTCGGCGGCTTCGAGGTCCCAGTCGATGTGGAAGGGGCGTCCCTCGACGGGCTCGCCGGCGAAGTCGGTGACCTGGTAGCCGTCGGCGCGCATCACCACGATGTTGTCCTGGCCCAGCTCGACGGCCTCGCGGGTGTGCTCGATGAAGGCGGCCACGTCGGAGCCGAGGAACATCTCGCCCTCGCCCACGCCCAGCACGAGTGGGGTCGAGCGGCGGGCTGCGACCAGCACGTCGGGGTGGGCGGCGTGGCTGAACACGAGCGTGAACGCGCCCTCGAGGCGGGCCAGCACGGCGCGGCAGGACGCCTCGAAGTCGCCGGCGGTGTCGCCGGAGTCCATGGCGCGGGCGAGCAGGTGTGCGGCGACCTCGGAGTCGGTGTCGGAGGACAGTTCGATTCCGTCGGCCTCGAGCTCGGCGCGCAGCGGGGCGAAGTTCTCGATGATCCCGTTGTGGACGATCGCCACGTCGCCGGAGACGTGGGGGTGGGCGTTGCGGTCGCTGGGGCGCCCGTGGGTGGCCCAGCGGGTGTGGCCGATGCCGGTGGTGCCGGCGAATCCGGTCTCGCCACCGCCGTCGGTGAGCGCGGCCTCGAGGTTGGCGAGCTTGCCTTCCTTCTTCTCGACGCGGGTGGTGCCCTGCCCGTCGAGGATCGCGACCCCCGACGAGTCATAGCCGCGGTATTCCATCCGCCGTAGGGCCTCAACAACTACAGGAAGGGCAGTCTGGTGGCCCACGTAACCGACGATTCCGCACATGGTTGCCGATTGTAACCACGCGGAGCGCACGCCCTACGGCCCTGATCCCGCGTGGAGGCGATACTGTGGGTTTCGTGGCCATAAAGACCAAGGAATTGCATGCGAAGGTGAGTCGTCGGGGCCCCTTTGGGGTGGATACCGGCGATCTCGGGTTCACGGGCACCCCGGGCGCGATCTTCGTGCCGCGGGGCGCCCCGTCACCCGCCCCGATCGTGGGGTGGGCGCACGACTGGACCAAGGGCCCGCAGCATTACACGGACACGCTCAAGCATCTCGCGTCGTGGGGTTTCGTGGTGGTGGCGCCGTCCACTGATCACGGTCCGCGGCCGAGCCATCAGCTGTTCGCCGATCACCTGTCGGCCGCGATCGAGAACACCCTGCAGTCGACGCTGGGTCGGGGCTCGGTGCGCGCGGATCCGCGGCGCATCGCCCTGGCCGGTCATGGCCTGGGTGGCGGGGTGGCCGCGCTCCTGGCGTCGCAGCGCACGGATATCGATGCGGTGGCGATGGTCTTCCCGTCGGAGACGGTGCCGTCGGCGGCCGAGCGCGCGAGCCTGATCGACGCGCCAGGGCTGCTGGTCGAGGCGTCGGGCGGCACGTTCGCCGAGGACGCGCGGGATCTGCACGTGGCGTGGCGGGGTGAGTTGGTGCACCGTCGCCTGGAGAAGGCCATCGAGAAGGGCCTGGTGGAGCGGAAGTCCCTGGTGGTGGGTGTCGGCCTGGCCGATCCGGACAAGCGGACGCACCGCGCGGTCCGTCCGCTGTTAGCGGGGTACTTGTTGGCGACGGTGGGTGACGACGACGACTACGCCGCGTTCGCCGATCCGGAGGCCAAGATCAAGGACACCGTGTCGGTCACGCGCGAGATGTTGGCCGAGGAGGCCGACGATCTCGTCCCGTCCGCTCCCCCGCTGCTCAGGCTTGCCAAGTCGTTCATCGGCGGCTGAGCCGCTCAGGCGGCTGAACCCTCAGACCGCTGCCACGATGTCGGCGAGTCGCTCGGCCACGCTGCGGGCCCGCTCGGGGTCCTGGGCCTCGACCATCACGCGCACGAGCTGCTCCGTACCCGAGGGGCGCAGCAGCACGCGTCCGGTGTCGCCGAGCTTCGCCTCCTCGGCGGCCACCGCGTTCGACACGGCGTCCGAGGCGGCCACGGCGGCCTTGTCGCCGACGGGCACATTGATGAGCACCTGCGGCAGGACGGTCATCACGGCGGCAAGGTCGGCGAGGCTCGAGCCCGTCTCGGCCATGCGCGCCATGATCCGCAGGCCGGTGAGCACGCCGTCGCCGGTGGTGGCGTGGGCGGGCAGGACGAGGTGCCCGGACTGTTCGCCGCCGAGGCTGAACCCGCCCTCGCGGAGGCGTTCCAGGACGTAGCGGTCGCCGACCTTGGTCTCGGACATCTCGATGCCGGCCTCGCGCATGGCGACCTTGAGTCCGAGATTGCTCATGACGGTCGCCACCAGGGTGTTGCCGGCCAGTTCGCCGGAATCGCGCATGGCCAGGGCGAGGATCGCCATGATCTGGTCGCCGTCCACCACGGTGCCGGCGGCGTCCACGGCGAGGCAGCGGTCGGCGTCGCCGTCGTGGGCCAGTCCGAGATCGGCGCCGTGTTCCACCACGGCGGCACGCACGTCGTCGAGGTGCGTGGAGCCGCACTTGTCGTTGATGTTGTAGCCGTCCGGCGTCGCGTGGATCTCGATCACCGTGGCTCCGGCTTCGCGGTACGCGCAAGGTCCGGCCTGGCTGGCGGCGCCGTTGGCGCAGTCCACCACCACCGTGAGGCCGTCGAGCTTGCCCGGCGTGGCGCCGAGCAGGTGCGAGACGTAGCCGTCCAGGGCATCGGCGGAGGAGGCGTGGCTGATTCGGCCGATCGCGTCGCCGGTCGGGCCGGTGATGGAATCAGTGGTGATGGCGCCTTCGATGGCGTCCTCGATCGCGTCGCCGAGCTTGTGGCCGCCGGCGGCGAAGAACTTGATGCCGTTGTCCGGCATGGCGTTGTGTGAGGCGGAGATCATGGCGCCCAGTGCAGCACCGTGCTGGGCGGTGAGGTGGGCGACGGCCGGGGTGGGCAATTCGCCCACGAGCAGCACGTCGACGCCCTGGCTGGACAGGCCGGCGGCCAGCGCGGCCTCGAGCATCTCGCCGGAGACGCGGGGGTCACGGCCCACCACGGCCAGCGGCCGGTTGGGTCCGGGGCGATGGTCGGCGTGTTCGGCTGCCAGGACGGCCGCGGCGGCGGCTCCGAGTCGTAGCGCCAGGTCCGCGGTGAGTTTCCGGTTGGCCAGTCCACGAACTCCGTCGGTGCCGAACAGTCTCGCCATGTGGTGGATCCTCCGATGATTGGTGTGTCAGTGGTCAGGCCTCGCACAGAATAGCCGCCAGGTTACGACACCGCGTCCGAGTAAATGCAGAGCAGGCCCCCGCTCGTGCGGGAGCCTGCTCTGGTGAAGCGATCTCGGAAAGTGAGATCAGCGCTTCGAGTACTGCGAGGCCTTACGGGCCTTCTTGAGGCCGGCCTTCTTGCGCTCGACGGCGCGGGCGTCACGGGTGAGGAAGCCGGCCTTCTTCAGGGCCGGGCGGTCCTCGCCCGAGTACTGGGTTAGGGCGCGGGCGATGGCCAGGCGCATGGCGCCGGCCTGACCCGAGGGGCCGCCACCGTGGAGCAGCGCCACGATGTCGAACTGCTCCTCGCGCTCGACGAGGACGAGCGGCGACTTCACGAGCTGCTGGTGCACCTTGTTCGGGAAGTAGTCGTCCATGGTGCGGCCGTTGAGGGTGAACTGGCCGGAGCCGGGAACCAGGCGCACGCGGGCGACGGCTTCCTTGCGGCGACCAACGGCCTGGGCCGGACCGTCGTGGACGATCGGGGCCACGTCGTCGGCGGCGAACTCGACGTCACCGGCGTAGTCGGCCTCGCTGTAGTCCTCGGCGACCTCGGCGGCGATGTCCGCCACCAGATCGTCGGCGGTCTCGGCCTCGGGGGTGATGTTCTCGTCGGTCACTGGGCCACCTGCTTGATCTCGTAGGGCACGGGCTGCTGGGCGGCGTGCGGGTGCTCGGCACCGGCGTACACCTTCAGCTTCGAGGCAACGGAGCGGCCGAGCTTGTTGCTCGGCAGCATGCCCTTGATGGCCTTCTCGACGACGCGGTCCGGACGGGTGTCCATGGCCTCGCCGAGCGTGCGGGACTTGAGGCCACCGGGGAAGCCCGAGTGGCGGTAGTGGTTCACGCGCTCGCGCTTGTTCGACGAGATCGCGACCTTGTCAGCGTTGATGATGATGACGAAGTCGCCGGTGTCGGCGTTGGGGGCGAACTGCGGCTTGTGCTTGCCGCGGAGGATGTTGGCGGCCTGGACGGCGAGTCGACCGAGCACCACATCAGTGGCGTCGATGACGTACCAGGCGCGTGTCACATCCCCGGCTTTGGGGGCGTACGTAGACACTGGCGATACCTCTGTCTATCTCGTGGGCTGCCGGCCGGTTGGGCGCTCTGGCCCTCGCACGGCGGCCGGTGGTGACCCGCGCGAGGGCGTCCGACATGCCCCGCATGCGGGAATGACACGAACGCCGAGGGTCCACGTTACCGGTCCGGGCCTCCCCGTCCAAGTCGTCACCGGCGTCGGTTAGACTCACCGACGGTTCCCGCCCTCGTAGCTCAGTGGATAGAGCACGGCTCTCCTAAAGCCGGTGTCGCAGGTTCGATTCCTGCCGGGGGCACCACGTCGCCGTAGTGCGCTCCGCCCCGCCTATCCCCCACTACTGGTCCGTGCCCAGCGCGCCGTTGGGCGGCGACGGGCGACGATCGGAGCGACGACGCCGAGGACGACGACGACAAGGGCCGCCATTGCGACCCGACCTCACTCGCTCCGGGCGCGCCGATCGAGCGGGACCACTGTGGGTGTGCCCGCCACCGGGTCGGCCGCGATGACGCACGGCAGGCCGAAGACCTCCTCGACCAGCTCGGCGGTGAGCACGTCAGCCGGGGCGCCGGTGGCCACCACCCGACCATCCTTCATCACTACCAGGTGCGAGGCGTAGCGGGCGGCCTGGTTGAGGTCGTGGAGCACCGCGATCACCGCGCGCCCGGACTCGTGCTGGTCCCGGAGTAGGTCCAGCACGTCGTACTGGTGCGCGATGTCGAGGTACGTGGTGGGCTCGTCCAGCAGGAGGACGGGCGTCTCCTGCGCGAGCAGCATGGCGATCCACACGCGTTGACGCTGGCCGCCGGAGAGTTCGTCGACGAACCGAGTCGACAGTTCGCTCACCCCGGTGGAGGCCATGGCGGCGGTCACCGCGGTGTCGTCGGCGCGGCTCCACTGGCGTAGTGGACTGTGGTGAGGGTGCCGGCCCCGGGCCACCAGGTCGTCAACCCGGATCCCCTCCGGGGTGACGGCACCCTGTGGCAGGAGCCCGATCCGGCGGGCGACCTCCCGGGTCCTGAGCCGGTGCAGGTCGTGCCCGTCGAGCAGGATACGCCCCTCCCCCGGAGCGATGACGCGGGCCAGCGCCTTGAGCAGCGTGGACTTGCCGCAGGCGTTGGGGCCCACGATCACTGTGAACGCGTCCTCGGGAAGCTCCAGGTCGAGCCCGCTGGCCACGACCCGGCGCTCGTAAGCGAGCTGGGCCCCCTCGACGGCGAGCACCGGAGCCACCGCGGACGCCTCCGTGCGAGCCGGGGCGTCCGTGCGCGCGGAATCACCGTCGAGGGAGGCGTCACGCGCCTGTGGGGAGGGGCGAGGCATCAGCCCAGGATCTCCTGGACGTCGTCGAGGATCTCGCCGGCACCCAGGACGCCGATGCCGACCATCCAGGTCTCGTCCTCGACCTCGTAGGCCTTCCCGGCCTTCACCGCAGGCAGGTCCCCCCACAGGCCGGTCACGGTAGCCATGGTCGTCGCCGACGGGTCGCCGCCGGGGTTGGTGAAGAACACGACCTCGCCGGTGATCTGCTCGTACAGCTCCGGGGAGAGCTCGGCCATGGAGTACTCGTTCCACTCGCGCTCGCCCAGGTCGAAGCCCATCTGGGACAAAATCGAGCCGGAGAACGTCTCGGGACCATAGAGGCGGAAGTTGTCCGGGCGGAACCGCACGATCGACAGGGTGGTGCCCTCCGCGCCCACCTGCTCACCGACCTCGGCGATGCGGGTGTCGAGGTCGTCGATCAGCTCCTCCATCTCCTCGTCCTCGCCGAGGGCGGCGGCGGTGATCCGCGCCTGCTCCTGCCAGTCGGTGCCGGAGTTCTCGGAGTACACGGTGGGGGCGATGCCGGAGAGCTCGTCGTAGATGGCCTCGTGGCGGACCTTGGCGCCGATGATGAGGTCGGGGGCGAGCGCGGCGATCGCGTCGATGTCGGGTTCGGAGGTCAGGCCCACGACCTCGGCGTCGACGTCGCCGAGGTACGGCGGTGCGCCGGTGCCGGCGCCGGACTCGGTGATCCCGACGGGTGTGTGGCCGAGCGCGACGAGCGCGTCGAGGTGCGGGGAGTCGAGGACGACGACCCTCTCGGGCGTCCCGTCGATCACGGTGTCGCCCATCGCGTGGGTGACGGTGTAGGCCTCCTCCGAGGTGGCCTCGGTGGAGTCGCTGCTGCTGGAGCACGCGGACAGGGCCAGAGCGGAGGCGATCGTCACGGCGATCAGGGCGGGCACCGAGCGGCGCCGGCGAGAGAGTCTGTTCATGGGTACAGATCCAACCACACAGGCAAGCCTGACCTAAGTGCGAACCTGCTCTAGAGTTCCACCGTGGCCCCACGACCTCTCCCCGACTCCGACGCCGCCGCACGGCCCGCGGTGCCCGGCACAGAGCCTGCGCCCCCGAGCACCCGGACACCCCGCCGCGGGACCGGAGTGGTTCCCGGACTGATCGTGGCCGTGCTGGCCCTGGCGGCCGCCGTGGTGGCCAGCCTCGCGATCGGCGCCCGCCCGATCCCGCCCGCCGAGGTGGTGGGCGCCCTGCTCGGCCAGGGCACGCAGAGCGTGGTGGGGATCGTCGGCGAACTGCGGGCCAACCGGACCGTGCTCGGGCTGGTGTGCGGTGCGGCGCTCGGCGCGTCCGGGGCGCTCATGCAGGCCGTGACCCGCAATCCGATCGCCGACCCGGGAATCCTCGGCGTCAATGCCGGCGCCGCGCTCGGGGTGGTCGCCGGAGCGACGCTCACCGGCGGCCTCGGCCTGGCCTCCACGGTGTGGTTCGCACTGGCCGGCGCCGCTGTGGCGTCCGCGATCATCCTCCTGCTCAGCACCTCGGCGCTCGCGGCGTCCTCACCCGTTCGGCTCACCCTGGCCGGGGTGGCGCTGGCGGCGGTGCTGTCCGGTCTCACCCAGACGTTCGTCGTGCTGGACGAGACCGTCCTGCAGGCGTACAGCTTCTGGCAAGTCGGCTCGCTCACTGCGCGGTCGATCGACGAGGTCACCGGCGTGATCCCGCTCGTCGTCGCGGGCGCCGTGATCGCCCTGCTGCTCCTGCGCGGCCTGGACGCGCTCGCCCTGGGCGACGACTCGGCGGTGGCGCTGGGCGTGCGCCCCGGGTGGGTGCGGGTGTGGTCGCTCGTCGCCGTGGCACTGCTCGCAGGGACCGCCACTGCGCTGGCCGGGCCCATCAGCTTTGTGGGCCTGGTGGTGCCGCACCTCGTCCGTGGGCTCGTCGGCCCGAGCCTCATCCGGGTGGTCCCGCTGTCCATGGTGGTGGCGCCCGCGCTGTTGTTGGCGGCCGACGTGATCGGCCGGGTGATCGCGGGCGGGTCCGAGACCCCGGCGGGCGTCGTGATGGCGTTCATCGGCGCGCCGCTGCTGGTGGCGTACCTGGCCGCCGGCCGACGAGTGGGTGTCGCATGACGATAACCGCACCGCGCCCCGCAACAGCCCTGCCCAGCGACGAACGCCTCCTCGCCGCCGGCCGATTCTCGGTGCGGCTGCACCTGCGCACCGCGTGGGTCACTGCGATCCTCGCCGTCGTCGTCGTCATTCTCGTGGCCGCCTCGCTGGTGATCGGCGAGTTCATCATCTCGGTCCCCGACGCGGTGGCGACCCTGCTCGGCGACGCACCCGACCGCACCACCAACTTCTTCATCCACGAACGCCGCCTGCCCCGGGCGCTGGTCGCGCTGGCGGTGGGCGCGGCTCTGGCGACGTCGGGCGCGCTGTTCTGCGCGCTCACCCGCAATCCGCTGGCCAGCCCGGACATCATCGGCATCACCCAGGGCGCGTCGGCGGGCGGGGCGACGGTGATCCTCGTGCTGGGCGGCGGTATCGCGCAGGTCGCCACGGGCGCACTCGCGGGCGCGGCGCTCACCGCCGGGTTCATCCTGGCCCTGACGTGGTGGCGCGGGCTCAGCGGCGCCCGCCTGGTCCTGCTCGGCGTGGCCCTGGGCGCCCTGGCGATGGCGTACGTGGCGCACCTGCTCTCCCGTGGGTTCGTGGCCAGCGCGGTCACCGCCCAGATCTGGCTCACGGGCTCACTGCAGGGCCGCGGGTGGTCCGAGCTGTGGCCGCTGGCGTGGGTGCTGCTCGTGGCCGCGGTGGTGATCTCCACGCAGTCGCGGAGCATGCGGGCTCTCGCGCTGGGCGACGACGTCGCGGTGGCCCTGGGCGTACGACTGCGTCGCACGCGGCTGGTCCTATTGGCGACGGCCACGGTCCTGGCCGGGGCGGCCGTGGCGACGGCCGGGCCGATCTCGTTCGTGGCGTTGGTGGCTCCGCACCTGTCGCGGCTCCTCACCCGCAGTGATCGGGTCCTGCCGGCGGCACTGCTGGGCGGGGTGCTGCTGCTGGCCTCCGACCTCGTGGCCCAGCACGCCTTCGCCCTGCCCCTCCCGGTGGGCGTGGTGACCGTGGTGCTCGGCGGACTCTTCTTCCTGGGCCTGCTGTGGCGCGAGGGGCGGCGTGGCTGAGGCTGCCGGTACAGGCGGAAGTCGGGCCCGCACCCGCCCGTGAAACCGGTCGTCAACGCAGCTGCGGTCAGTCGCAACTACTCCTGGCACGCCGCCGATGGATCCCCGGCCTCGCACGTCTCCGATCCGGGTTCGCCAACAACCCCCGGTTCGACGCTTGGCGCAATTGGCTCCTGCGCCTCTGTCGGCTCGTCAACGATGGACGGATCCGGGGGCTCTGAGGTCTGCGCAGGAACGCCTGTCGGAAACTGGCATTCAGACACGTCCGCCACATGGTGATCGGTCTGCGGGCATACGTACGGGTACTTCGACAGTTGCTCACTGCGCAAAGCGGCACATTCCGGGTGGTAGCCGTACGATCCATCGCTCATCCAGCCGGTCTCCGTCCACGCTCCCCCGCCGTAGACACACTCGACGTGAGTCGGGCCGACGGGCGTCGGGCTGGCGGCCAGAGGGGGTGCGCTCTCTACGCTGGCAGTCCGCGTCGTCGACTCGGTCGACGTGGTCTTGCTCGTTGTGGTGGGCGTCGAACTGCTGGGGC
>NZ_BRVN01000022.1 GCF_026011735.1 Dietzia sp. NCCP-2495
TCCTACCGCGCCAGCGAAAGGATCCCAAGGTGGCGTGAGCTACGAAAGGACCGTCAGCGAAAGCTCGCCGGTCTGGGGTGACGAGATCACAATCACCAATAAGGTCACCCGTGGAAGCAACTTGTGGCAGGTCTACTGGATCGAAGACGTCAAGCCGGACTGCCTCGAGTACATTCCCGGCTCTACCACGTGGTCGGTCAGCGGCAAAACGTACACAGAGGCTTCAAATCCGGGCGAGGTTTTCGTTTCGCCAGGGTCTACGAAGATTGATCCACCCCTTGCCAACTCGTGGGCGCCGCCCATCACTTTCTCCGCGGGATACCGCGTCACGTGCGCAGCCGGGCCGCTCCCTACTGGTGGACCCAAGTGGAACACCACGAACGCAATCAGTGGCGCGGCAGACTTTTCCAGCAACGGGCCAACGATCGATGTCCGGCGCATGGGCACCTCGGTCTGGTTGGCGCAGCCCGTCAACCCGGAGGTCAATCAACAGGTCACCTTGAGGGCCACCACCAACAACGTGCCGGATGGCGGGGTCGTCACCTTCAACGTCGACGGTGCGCCTGTGGGGAACGGCCCGGTCAGTAATGGTCAGGCGACGCTCGAGTGGGCTCCGACCACCGCCGGGACAAAGCAGGTCACGGCAACCTTCGGTGAGACCCCCACTCACGGTGGATCGACATCCCATAACCGCACTGTCGTCGTGTCGCCCACCAACGTCGATTCCTCGTTAGCCATCGCCACCTCAGGAGACCTGAAGGTGGGACTCAGCACTAGGATCACAGCGACGGTCTCCCCGGCGGGTGCCGGTGGCGAGGTTGAGTTCTTCCATGACGGGGTCTCCATCGGACCCGCCCCCGTGGGTGCGGACGGCACGGCCTCGATTGACTGGATCCCGTCTGTCGCAGGTGAGCGAACGATCGATGCCAAGTTCTCGGGACGCACCGGTGTGAACCCCTCGAACGCTGGGCTCGCTGTCACTGTTGCCGAGAAGGCGCCCGAAGCCCAGAGCACCACCACGACACTGGCAGACATCCAGTCTGTCGAGGTGGGCCAGGAGACCACGCTCAAGGCAACGGTCACTGCGGGACAGGCCGGTGGAACCGTCACCTTCTACGACGGCAACACTCTGATTGGCACCGCGCCTGTCCAGTCGGACGGCACGGCGACCTTGACATGGGCCCCGACAACCGACGGGGATCACACCGTTCGCGCGGTGTTCTCCGGTCACGGTGTCTACCTGGCCTCGCAGGACACCGAGTCGGTCTTCATCGCCCCGAAGGTTGTCAACCCTGACCCGGATCCGGACCCTGATCCAACAGATACGGATAGCGGAAGCCTCGGATCGCTGACCGGCTCCGGTGGCGGCGATAACGCCAGCGGCTCGCTCGGCTCGCTGAGCAGCTTCGGCAGCTAACGCATCACCCCTCGGGCGGCGGAGCGGATATCGCTCCGCCGCCCGTTCGCACCACGGCCGCTTCGGCCGCATCGTTACTCATGCCCGGGGGGAAGGGGCACTCATGAAGAACAGGTTGAAAAGGCCGCTCGCGCTATTGGGAACGCTGGCGATGGCGGCGGCGTTCCTGGTCACCGGGGCCAGCGGCGCGGTGTCGGCAGGGCCAGTGTCGGCCACCGCAGAAACTTCCAGTGGCTGGGGCAGTAATATGCGGGTCGCTCGAACAGTCAGTGAAGGCACCGTCACATACGGGGACACCGTGACAGTGTCCACGCGGTTAGAGCGAATTGGCGGATTGAATGGGAACCTCATCAATTGGATGCGTGATTTCACTCCCCAATGTCTCGAGCTAGTCGATCCTGCGACTAACGCTGATGCTGTGACGTGGACGCCGTCCAACGGAACGACTTACACGAATGGCAGCCGTTCGAGCGAAGTGTCCGTCTCGGCTACACAGGTGCAGGTTGATCCACCGGGACCCGCCAGTCATGAGCCACCGATCACCATGACTGCTCGGTATATCGTCACCTGCGATGCCGGTCCGGTTCCCTCGGGCGGATTCCAGTTCAGCGGTACTGTGCGCGATGGAAACTTCCCGACCATGGGCCCCACCATCACCGTCCAGCGGAAGGGCGTGACCACCACCCTCGCCGAGCCAGGGTCAGTGGTGATCGGCCAGCCCACCACTTTGAACGCCACCACCGACGCGCCGGATGGCACCATTGTCAGCTTCCTAGTTGGTGAAGACGTCGTGGCGACCGCCACCGCGCAGGGCGGAGTCGCGAACGCCACCTGGACAGCGGCCGCCCCCGGTTCGTACGCGATCACGGCGCGCACCGGCCAGAGCCCGACCCACAGTGAATCGGCCTCCGCGACGGTGACCGCCCAGGTCACGCAGTCCATTTCGAGCGTCAACCTCGAGGTGGGCACCCCGCGGCACGTGGGCACGACCATCCCGCTCACCGCCACCACCACCGGCATCCCCGACGGTCAGTCGATCGACTTCCGCGTGGGTGGCACGAGCATCGGCACCGCAGACGTGGTCGGTGGAACCGCGATCTTCACCGGGTGGACCCCAACCGAGGAACGCGACTACTCCGTCGAGGCTCACTACGCGGGCTCGACCAACATCGCCTCCTCAGCGTCTGTGCCTCAGACCATCACCGTCAGCCAGCCGGTCCAGGAGACCACCACGACCCTTGCCGTGGACCCGGACCCCGCACCTGGCACCGAGTCGACCCTCACCGCGACCGTCACGGACGGGCACGACGGCGACGACGTCGAATTCTTCAACCACGGGCAGCCCCTCGGGACCGCGCAACTCCAGGACGGGAAGGCCAGCTTCACCTGGAAGCCGACCAACCAGCAGGCCGCGCAGTCGTACAGTCTCACCGCCACCTACCGCGGTTCGACGGGCTACGCGGACTCCACCTCGAACGCTGTCACCGGAACAGTCGGACTGATTCAGACCACAGTCTCCGACGTTGACGTTGTCGCGAGCGCGGAGGTGGGGCAGCGAGTGGATCTCCAAGCAACCGTCACCGGAGGTACTCCCGGCGAGTTCGTCGAGTTCCGCAACGGTGACACCGTGCTCGCCAGGACCACGCTGTCCGCCAACGGCAACGCCCTCGTGGGGTGGACCCCCACCGCTACCGGTGAGTACCACGTGACCGCCCACTACGAGGGGACGAGCACCACCACACAGTCGCAGTCGCCGCAGGCCACCACCGTCACCGTGGGGCGCAAGGCCTCGTCGATCGAGCTCACCGGCCCCACCAGCAGTTCGGTGGGGAGCAGCGAGACGCTGACGGCCCAGACGATCGGGATCGCCGACGGCCAGACGATCACCTTCGAGATCCAGGGCGAGCAGTCGCGCCCCGCGCAGGTCGCCGCTGGTAAGGCCAGCATCGACTGGACCCCGACCGCGACCGGCAGCCACACCATCCGCGCCGTGTACGCCGGCTCGGAGACTGTCGCCGGGGCGGAGTCGGACGAGCTCGTCGTCGTCGTCGACGCCCGACAGACCACCACCTCCACCGTGACCGCTTCCGCCGATCCGAAGACCGGCGCGCCGGTCACCCTGACCGCCACCGTCACCGGCGGCGTCGAGGGCGTGGACGTCCAGTTCCGCAACGGTGACCAGGTGCTGTGCACCGGGCAAGTGGGCGCCGACGGCACCGCGAGCTGCGCGTGGACCCCGGAGGAGATCGGCGACGTGGCCGTGACCGCGCACTACGCCGGCACTGACACCACCTCCGCCTCCGATTCCGCCACCCCCACCACGGTGAGCGTCGGGCAGGGCGTCGTGGCCGCACCGAGCGGACTGACGATCAGCCCCGCCGCGCCCACCGCCGCCGACACCCTCACCGTCAGCGGCACGGCCCCCGCGGGATCCGAGGTAACCGTCTTCCTGTTCACCAACAACAGCGAGTGCACGGCGACCGCCGACGCCTCAGGCGCGTTCCAGTGCGAGCTCGGCACACTGCCGGCGGGCCAGCACGAGCTCAACGCATACGCGCTCCTCAACAACGTGCAGTCGGGGACTGCGACGCTCCCGGTGAGCGTCAGCACCATCAGCACGTCCATCGAGCTGACCGGGCCGGGCTCCGTCCAGCCCGGGGAAACCGCCGACCTCAGCCTCACCACCACCGGCATCGCCGACGGCGAGAGCGTGGACATCCTGGTCAACGGGAAGAAGAAGGGCACCGCCACCGTCACCGGGGGCGAGGCCACCTACCAGTGGCTCGCCGAGGCCACCGGCACGTTCACGATCACCGCGAGCTACGCAGGGAACACCTCGACCGAAGCTGCCGATTCAGCCCCGCTGACCATCACCGTCGACGAGACCGCCACGCAGACCTCCGGCGTCGCCGCGCCCGGCAGCGTGACGATCGGCCAGACCGTGCCGCTCCAGGCCACAGTCACCCGCGGCACTCCCGGCGTGGACGTCCAGTTCCGCAATGGCACCGACGTGCTGTGCACCGGGCAGGTTGGCGCCGACGGCACGGTGTCCTGCAACTGGATTCCGGCCGCCGCCGGGGCCGTCGCGGTCCGCGCCCACTACATGGGCGACGCCACGACCAGCGCCTCGCAGTCGGCGAAGGTGACCAGCGTGACCGTCGGCAAGACCGCGTCGACGGTCGCGCTCGAGGCCACCGACTCGGTCGTGGTGGGCGGCGCGATCACCTTCACCGTCACCACCACCGGCATCGCCAACGGTCAGACCGTCGACATCGTGGTGGGCGGCAACGTGGTCGCGTCCCCGACGGTGACCGGCGACACGGCCACCGCCACGTGGACCGCCCCCGCGACCGCGGGCACGCTGACCGCCACCGCGAAGTACGGCGGCAACGACGCTGTGGCCGGCTCCGAGTCGACGCCGGTGAGCATCGACGTGGGCGTCGCGCAGACGCAGACGTCCGCCGTCACCGCTTCGGCAGACGCGACTGCCGGGGAGCCGGTGCGCCTATCGGCCACCGTCACCGGCGGCGTCACGGGCGTGGACGTCCAGTTCCGAGGCGGCACCGACGCGCTGTGCACCGGTCAGGTCGCCGCCAACGGCACAGTGGAGTGCGACTGGATCCCGGCCGCGGCCGGCGACGTATCCGTGACCGCGCACTACGTGGGTGACGGCACTACGGGCGCCTCGCAGTCGACGACCGCGACCGCCGTAACTGTCGCGGAGGCCCCCGACACCGAGGCCCCGGCCACGCCCGCGGGTGTGACCGTGTCGCCGCAGCCGGTGAAGGTGGGCGAGCAGGTCACCGTGTCCGGCACGGCGGAGGCCGGGTCGACCGTGACGGTGACCGTGGGTGGCGATGAGGTGTGCTCGGTCACTGCGACGGGCGGGACGTTCACGTGCTCGTTCGACGCAACCGAGGATATGGACGGTAAGCCGGTCGCGGTCACCGCGACCGACGGCGCCGGCAACACCTCCGAGGCCGCCGACGGCGGGTCGCTGCAGCTCGAGGCCGAGGTCGTGGACCCGGTTGCTCCGACCGTGACCCTGACGCCGGCGCAGCCGGTGGCCGGGCAGCCGGTCGCCCTCGCTCTGACGGGTGAGCCGGGCGTCGAGGTGGTCGTGTCCGCCGGGGCGGACGAGGTCTGCCGCGTCACTCTGGACCAGGACGGCACGGGCTCCTGCGAGTGGACCCCGGCCGCGGAGGGCCAGGTGACCCTGACGGTCACGGCCGGGGACCAGACGGTCACCAAGATCGTCACCGTCACGGAGGCGCCTGACACCGAGGCGCCGGCCGCGCCCACGGGAGTGACCGTGTCGCCGCAGCCGGTGACGGTGGGCGAGCAGGTCACGGTGTCGGGATCGGCGGAGGCCGGGTCGACCGTCACTGTGACGGTGGGTGGCGACGAGGTCTGCTCGGTCACCGCGACGGGCGGAACGTTTACGTGCTCGTTCGACGCGACCGAGGCAATGGACGGCAAGACGGTCGAGGTGACTGCGACCGATGCCGCCGACAATACCTCCGGGGCCGCCGACGGAGGGTCGCTGCAGGTCGAGGCCCCGGTGGTCGATCCCACCGAGCCGACCATCACGGTCACCCCGGCCCAGCCTGTGGCCGGCGAAAAGGTCGAGATCACGGTCACCGGCGACGCCGGGGAGCAGGTCGTGATCACCGACGGTGACACGGAGATCTGCCGCGTCACTCTGGGCGACGAGGGCACGGCCACCTGCGAGTGGACTCCCGCCGCCGCGGGCCAGGTGACCCTCACGGTCTCCGCTGGGGACATGACGGTGGAGAAGACCGTCACCGTCCGCGAGGACGACGACGATGACGACGACACCGGCTCGCTCGACATGGGTTCGCTCGGCGGACTCTTCGGCGGGGCCGGCGGGAGCGGCTCGTCCGGCTCACTCGGATCGCTGAGCTCGCTCGGCAGCTGACGCACGAGTGCCTCACCAAGGGCCCGCCTTCTCCACCAGAGGAGGCGGGCCCTCGGCGGCGTCGTCGTCGTGGTCTTTTCCCCTCCCGCGGTGACCCCGCGACCCCGGTCCGGCTGGCGCGGCGCGGCGGCCGGCCGACCTCGGCACCACACTAGACCAGGAACACGTTCTACCCTGGACGCATGACCCGCACCCTCACCGGCACCACAGGCACCCCCACCGCGCGCGACCTCACCCTCGAGCAGATCCTCGAGCGGCAACAGCAGGCGTTCCTCGCCGACCCGCAGCCCGGCGCCAAGATCCGGCGCGACCGCATCCTGCGCCTCAAGCGGCTCGTCCTGGACAACGCCGCCGAGCTCACCGAGGCCATGCGCGAGGACTACGGCTCCCGCCCCGAGACGTTCTCGCTGCTCACCGACGTGGCCTCCTCCATTCCCGACCTCGACACCCAGCGCGCCAACGTCAAGAAGTGGATGAAGCCCACCCGGCCCTCCCGCCTGCTGGACGCCGTGGGCTTCACCCAGCAGGTGCGGCACGACCCCAAGGGCGTGGTGGGGATCGTCGGGCCGTGGAACTTCCCGTTGTACCTGACGATCGTCCCCGCAGGGTCCGCGCTCGGCGCCGGCAACCGCGTCATGCTGCGGCCGTCGTCGGTCACCGCCCACACCACCGAGGTGCTCGCCCGGCGCGCGCCCGACTACTTCTCTGTGGACGAACTCGCGATCATCGGCCCCGAGCACGGACGCGGCGCCGACTTCTCCCGGCTGCCGTTCGACCACCTGTTCTTCACCGGCTCGCCCGAGGTGGGCAAGTCCGTCGCCGCCGACGCAGCCGCCAACCTCACCCCCGTCACCCTGGAACTCGGCGGGAAGAACCCCGTGGTGGTGGACTCGAGCGCCGACCTCGAGCGGGCGGCCCGCAGCGTCGCCTCCTCTCGCATGGTCAACGGCGGCCAGGTGTGCATGTGCCCCGACTACGTGTTTGTGCCCCAGGACCAGATGGACCGGTTCTGCGAGATCGTGCTGGACCAGTGGCGCACGGCCAACCCCGCGATCGCCGGCAACCCCGAGTACACCGCCGTGATCAACACCAAGAACTACGAGCGGATCGTCGGCCTGATCGACGACGCCGTGGCCAAGGGTGCCGAGAAGCGCGACGCCGCGCCCGCGGGGGAGCGGCTGCCCGACGCCGTCACCCGCAAGATCGCGCCCACCCTGCTCACCGGCGTCACCTCCGACATGGAGATCGACTCCGACGAGGTCTTTGGCCCCGTGCTCACCGTCTTTGGCTACCGCAGCATCGACGAGGCGATCCGCTATATAGGCGACCGGCCCAGCCCGCTGGTCCTGTACTGGTACGGCGACAAGAACGACCGGTTCGAGCACCTGGCCGACCGCACCCGCTCCGGCAACATCTACGGCAACGACTTCGGCATCGGCATGGTCTCCTCTGCCGTGCCGTTCGGCGGCGTCGGTAACTCCGGCATGGGCGGCTACCACGGACGCTACGGCTTTTCGACCTTCACCCACGAGCGGGCCGTGGCCATGCACTCGTTCGCCACCAACATCTCCGAGTTCGTCGCCGCGCCGTACCCGCCGGACAAGAAGCGGCACGCGTCGATCTACTTCAACGCGATGAAGTGGCGGACGAAGCTGAAGCTCTGAGGGTGGTGGCGGCTGTCCGTAAGGAGAGCGGGAAACCATCTCGGGGAGCGGCTGTCCTTATGCGCCGCGGCAGCGCGGGCAGCTCACAATCGACCGACCAAGGGCCACAGAACGAGTGACTCCTGTGGACTTCCTGAGCGGAACTTCCTATCATCCGGGGCATGGGAGCTAAGCAGCGGGTAAGCGGAGCGGTTCGAGCGCTCGGGGTCATGTCCCTGATGGGTCTCGTTGCCGCCGCCACCACAGACACCACGCGAACCGTCGACACGACGCAGGTGAGTGGAGATCCTCATCTGGTGGCCTGGCTGGACACCGCATGCCTGGAGTACTCGCAGGACGCGGGCGAGAGCTGGGGTGGTACTTCGGAAATCTCGTGGAGGTCCATCAGGCCGGTCCCAGGCAGTGAATCGCTCCATGCCGAGTTCCTGGTGCGCAACGGCTGCGAGCAGCCCGCCACCCTGCAGGCCTACGCGGGCGCCTGGAACGTCACTGACGGTGCCTCGGCCACTTGGCGTGTGGAACTGGGCGAGGACCCGGGCGAGATGGCCACCCTCACGGGCCCGTCGACTCCGGAGGACTACGGGGTCCTGCTCAATGAGGTCCCGGCACCGACCGGTAAGGAGATCCCCGTCAAGCTGCTGCTCGGGATCCCGTGGGAGGAGACGCAGCAGGGGGTGTCCATCAGGCCGGGCTGGTCGTTGCGTCTCGAGGAGGCGGCCACCGCGCCCGAGGCGCCGACCGTCTCCGCTGTGGACCCGGAGGCCCCCACGACCGGTGACGTGGTCACCATCAGCGGGTTGGCCGAAGCCGGCTCGACTGTCGAGGTGACCGTCGACGGGGAGATCCGCTGCACCACCACCGCGACCGAAGAGGGCACGTTCTCCTGCGAGGTGGGGGAGATGGCCGGTGGGACGCACAGCGTTTCCGCCACCGCCACCAACGACCAGGGCACCTCCGAGCCCGCCGCGGAGGTGGAGGTGACGGTGGAAGACGCCGGCACCGGCTGGGGCTCGCTGGACGACCTGCTCGACTGGGGCCCGCTCGGCAGCCTCACCGGCAGCCTCACCGGTGACTCCGGGAGCTCGGGTAGCTCGGGCGACGGCGGATCCGGCAGCGCGGATGGGGCCGAATTCGGCAGCGCGGATGGGGCCGAATTCGGCAGCGCCACGGGCAGCATGTCCGAGAGCAGCCTCGGCGAGACCGGCTCGACGTCCTTCATCGAGGGCGCGATCGGCGGCGGCACCGTCATCTCCGGGCCCGCGCCCGCACCGGGGGCCTGATCGGTCGGCCTACGCTGTGGCTCCGGTTCCGGCTCCGATCGGGTCGGGGCAGGGCCTGTACTCCGCTCAGCCGGCCGGCGGCCCCGAGGTTAGGCGGCCTGTCGGTCACCGATGTGCCGCATAGGGTCGGCGGGGTTGACCGAGACAGTGCACAAGTCGAGCACTTGTGCAGCGATGCTCGGAGGGAGCGGCTGCGGGCAGGAGGGGCGGGTTATTCGCCTCGGAACTCGGGGGTGCGCTTCTCCGCGAACGCGCGCGGGCCCTCCTTGGCGTCCGCGGAGGCGAAGACCTTGCCGCCCACCTCGGCGTCGACCTTGAACGCCTCCTCCTCGTGCATGCCCTCGGTGCGGCGGATCGTCTCGATCATCCCCTGCACCGCGAGCGGGCCGTTGGCGGCGATCGACTCGGCGAGCTCGAGCGCCTTGTCCAGCGCGGAGCCGTCGTCCACCACGTGGCCGATCAGCCCGAAGCGCTCGGCCTCCTCGGCGGTCAGGTGGCGGCCCGTCATGAGGACCTCCATCGCGACGGTGTACGGGATCTGGCGGACGAGTCGCACGGCCGAGCCGCCCAGCGGGTAGAGGCCCCAGCGCGCCTCGGAGACGCCGAACTTGGCGGAACGTCCGGCGACGCGGATGTCGGTGCCCTGCAGGATCTCGGTGCCGCCCGCGATGGCCGGGCCCTCGACCGCGGCGATGAGCGGCTTGCTCAACCGACGGCCCTTGAGCAGCGCCGGGAGCTTGGTGAGGTCCCATCCGCCGCCGGCGAACTTGTCTCCGGGAGCGTCCTTGTTCATCGCCTTGAGGTCCGCGCCGGCACAGAAGTATCCGCCGGCACCGGTGAGGATGCACGCCCGGATCTCGGGATCCGAGTCCACCAGATCCCAGGCCTCCTCCATCCCGCGCATCATCGGACCCGACAGCGCGTTGCGTGCCTCGGGCCGGTTCATGGTGACGATCAGGACGTGGCCGCGGCGCTCGGCGAGCAGGTGCTGGTCCTCGGGCGTGACGTCGGCGGTCATCGTGCCTCCTGAATAGCTGAGTGTGTCGACAGTTCGATGTAACCCACCCCACAGGACGGGAACACGTTCTAGTTTAGGGGTATGGCTTACACCATTGGGGATCTTGTCGAGCACAGTGTCGATCGCGTGCCGGACCGCGAGGTCCTGGTCCAGGGTGATCGGGTCCTGACATTCCGCGAACTGGAGGAGCGCGCCAACCGCCTCGCCCACCACCTCCGATCGGTCGGCGTGGGCCCCGAGGGGAAGGTCGCGGTCTACAGCCGCAACACGATCGAAGCCGTCGAGGCGATGGTCGCGATCTTCAAGATCCGCGCTGTCATGATCAACGTCAACTTCCGCTACGTCGCGCCCGAACTCGAGTATCTGCTGAACAACTCGGACAGCGTTGTCGTCGTCGTCGAACGGCGCTACACCGACACCCTCGCCGAGGCCCTCCCACAGGCCCCGGCCGTCACCCACGTCGTGGTGATCGAGGACGGTACCGACGGGCCCGACCCGCAGGTCCCCGCCGGCGTCACCGTCTCCCACTACGAGGACGCCCTGGCCGCGCAGTCGCCGGAGCGCGACTTCGAACCGCGCTCGAACGACGACACCTACATGCTCTACACCGGCGGCACCACGGGCGCGCCCAAGGGCGTCGTCTGGCGGCAGGAGGACGTGTTCATGGTCCTCGGCGGCGGCATCGACTACATGACCGGAGAGAAGGTCGCCAGCGAATGGGAGCTGGCAGATAAGGCCGTCGACGGCGGCGTGCTGGTCCGCTGCGCCCTGCCGCCCCTGATCCACGGCGGCGCCCAGTGGGCCATCTTCATGGCCCTGTTCGCCGGCCACACCAGCGTCATCGTCCCCGAGTTCGACCCCGCCGAAGTGTGGCAGCTGGTCACCGACCGGGGGATCAACCTCATGTTCATCACCGGCGACGCCATGGCCCGCCCCATGATCGAGGCCTGGGACCCGGAGAAGTACGACGCCTCGAGCCTGCTCTACATGGGCTCGTCGGCGGCGCTCCTGTCGCCGTCGGTCAAGGACCAGTTCAACGACGCCTTCCCGAACCTCCTGCTCTCGGATGCGATCGGCTCCTCCGAGACCGGCTTCTCCGGCTTGGCGCCGGCCGAGAAGGGCAAGAACCACACCGGTGGCCCGCGCGTGACCATCGACTCGCAGACCACCGTGCTCGACGATGACGGCAACGAGGTCGCCCCCGGATCCGGGACCATCGGCAAGGTGGCACGGTCCGGGCACATCCCGCTGGGCTACTACAAGGACGAGGCCAAGACCGCCGAGACCTTCCGCACCTACAACGGCACGCGGTACGCGATCCCCGGCGACGACGCGCGCGTGGAAGAAGACGGCACCGTCACCATGCTCGGCCGCGGCTCGGTGTCCATCAACACGGGCGGCGAGAAGGTGCACCCCGAGGAGGTGGAGGCCGCGCTCAAGACGCACCCCGATGTGTTCGATGCCCTGGTGATCGGCGTGCCGCACGAGCGGATGGGGCAGCAGGTGGCCGCGGTGATCCAGACCCGCGACGGCACGTGCCCGCCGATCGCCGAGGTGGGGGAGTACGTCCGCCGGGAGGTCGCCGGCTACAAGGTGCCGCGCGCCCTATGGGTGGAACCCGCCGTCAAACGCAATCCCGCGGGCAAGCCCGACTACCGCTGGGCCGCGGAAATCGCCGCGTCCCGTCCCGCCGACGACAGCCAGGAGATCCCCTCGTGAACATCCGCACCGATCTGGCCGAGGAGTTCGGAATCCAGTACCCGATCTTCGCGTTCACCCCGTCCAAGGCGGTCGCCGCCGCCGTGACCCGCGCCGGGGGCATGGGCGTGCTGGGCGCCGTCCGGTACAACGACCCCGCCGAGCTCGACGAGGTCCTGGACTGGATGGACGCCAACACCGACGGCAAGCCGTACGGCGTCGACGTGGTGATGCCCAACAAGGTGCCCACCGAGGGCAGCTCCGTGGACCTGGGCGCCATGATCCCCGACGAGCACCGCGGATTCGTCAACCGAGTCCTCGACGACCTAGGCGTACCGCCTCTCGGCGACGACGACGACGAGAACGCCGGCGTCCTGGGCTGGCTGCACTCTGTGGCGCAGTCGCACGTCGACGTGGCGCTGCGACACCGGCCCGTCTTGATTGCCAACGCGCTGGGCTCCCCGCCGGTCGAGGTGATCTCCCAGGCTCACGACGCGGGGCTCAAGGTGGCCGCGCTGGCCGGCAGCACCAAACACGCGCTCGCCCACGCCGAGAACGGGGTGGACATCGTGATCGCCCAGGGTGGCGAGGCCGGCGGTCACACCGGCGAGGTGGCGACCATGGTGCTCGTGCCCGAGATCCTCCGTGCGCTCGACGGCCGGGCACCCGTGCTCGCCGCCGGCGGGATCGGCGACGGCACGCAGGTTGCGGCCGTGGTCGGCATGGGCGCGCAGGGCGCCTGGATGGGCTCGCGCTGGCTCACCGCCGCCGAGTACGCCGACGACGGTGGCTCGCAGGCCATGCAAAAGGCACTGCTCGCCGCGACCAGCCGGGACACCGTTCGCAGCCGTATCTACTCCGGCAAGCCGGCCCGGCTGCTCAAGAGCAAGTGGACCGACGCCTGGGCCGCCGATGACGCTCCGGAGCCCCTGCCCATGCCGCTGCAGAACCTGCTGGTCGCCGAGGCGCACCAGCGGATCTCCGCGGCCCAGGATCCGGAGGTCGTGGCCATGCCGGCCGGGCAGATCATCGGCTCGCTCGACGGGATCGTGCCGGTCGCCGACACGATGGCGCAGATCGTGGCCGAGTACTCCGCCGCCGTCGAGCGCCTGCGCGCCTCACTCGCCTGACCAGCTCGTTTCTGGAATCCGCGTCACCACCCCGCCGCCCTGCAAATCCGCTACTCCGCCTGTTGATTCGCTACCCCTTTACGGGTAGCGGATCTGCGGAGGGAGTAGCGGATTTCGGTGTTGTTGCGGGCTCGGCGGGGAGCGCGGGGCTCAGCTGCCGAGGACGAACAGCAGCATCGCCGCCCAGTGGCAGGCGAAGGCCACCACTGTGCACGTGTGGAACACCTCGTGGAAGCCGTACACGCCCGGCACCGGGTCGGGCCGCTTGAGGCCGTAAACCACCGCGCCGCCCGTGTAGGCGAGTCCGCCGGCCAGCACCAGTCCCACCGCGACTGGGTCCACTTCGATGAGGTCGCCGGCGAACCAGACCGCGGTCCAGCCCAGGACGATGTACAGCACCACGTACAGCCAGCGCGGGGCCGAGAGCCAGAACAGTCTGAACGCGATCCCCAGTAGTGCGCCGGTCCACACCACGGCCAGCAGGATCGTGCTGGCCGGCGGCTCGAGAGCGGCCACGGTCATGGGCGTATACGTCCCGGCGATGAGCAGGAAGATGTTCGAGTGGTCCATCCGTCGCAGCAGCGCCGCGGCCCGCGGGGACCAGGTGCCCCGGTGATACAGCGCCGAGATGCCGAACAGCAGCGACGAGGTCGCGAGGAACACCGCACACGCCACCGTCAGCGCGGTGCCCTCCGACAGCGCGGTGAGCAGGACTCCGAGCACGATCGCCACGGGCAGAGTGCCGAGATGGATCCAGCCTCGCAGCAGTGGCTTCTCCGGGACCACGGTCACGCTGAAGTCGTTGTCGGGGTCGAGCGTGTCTGCGTCAGCCGGAGGGGTCACACTCCGAACCTACCCCGTGGCGACGGCGGCTCCGGGGCTCGAAATAGTGTTGTTGGGCATAGTGTTGTTGGGCACTGCGGTGGGGGCTCTGACCACGTGAGACCGCCCCGGCTAGCCCCGCCGCCGATGCGTCCCGTCTACCGCGGCACGAACCTCTCCGCCCCGTGTCCGCGCACCCAGATCCGGTCGCCGGCGGGCTCGGTGCCGAGCGAGGTGAGATCCCGCGCCCGGAACTTGAAGCTCGCGGTCCGAGGCAGCGCCGAGGTGATCCGCAGCAGCGAGGGCCACTGCTTGGGGCCGAGGTCAGCCTGGCCGGCGAGGAATTCGCCAAAGCCCTCGGCGAACCAGCAGGCCACCGTCTCGTCCGCGTCACCGCGGAGGACCACGGCGGCCGCCACGGCGTCACCGATCGCGCCGTAGCCTGTCCCCGAGCCTGTCCCGGAGCCAGCGCTAGAGCCCGAGCCCGAGCCCGGCCCGCGCACCGCGGCCGCCGGCACGGCGTACACGCCCACGTCGGCCACATCGGGATGACGCCGGATCACGCGCTCGATCGGTGCTGCCGCCAGATTCTCCCCATCGACCCGCATCCATCCGCCGGAGCGGCCGGCGAAGTAGACGAAGTCGTCGTCGTCGACATACGCCAGGTCGCCGGAGTGGAAACGTCCCCCGCGCATCCTCTCGGCGTCGGCGGCCGGGTCGTTCCAGTAGCCGGCGAACATCCCGGGCCCGTCGGCGACCATCTCGCCCACGGCCTCGTCGGGATTGACCAACGCACCGTCTGCGTCGAACCGTGCGCGCGGGCACTCGACCCCCGAGTCCACATCGACGATCCGTACGCCGGCCGGCAGCGGTCCGAGCGCGACGTCAGGGGTGTCGGGCGTACGCGAGACGGAGAGGCCGCCCTCGCTGGAGCCGAAACCGTCCACCACGCGCACGTCGAAGCGGCGGGTGAACTCGGCGCGCACGTCGGCGGGCGCCTCGTTGCCGTAGACGACGCGCATCGGGTTGTCGGCGTCGTCGGCGCGCTCGGCGGTGGCGAGGATGTAGGACAGGGGAGCGCCCACGTAGTTGGCGAACGTGCAGCCGTAGCGCCGCACGTCGTCCAGCCAGCCCGACGCGCTGAAGCGGCGACGCTGGGCGATCGAGCACTGCGCGAACAGCGCGATCGGCCAGGCCACCATCACGGCGTTGGAGTGGAAGAGCGGCATCGCGCTGTACACGCAGTCTTCGTGGCCCATCCCGAACCGCTCGGCAAGCATCCGGCCGGGCACCGAGATCTTGGACTGGGTGATGCGCACGGCCTTGGGGTCGCCGCTGGTGCCGGAGGTGAACACGAGCGCCACCAGGTCGTCGGCGTCGGTGGGCACGGCCGCGGGGTCGGGCAGGGTGGCGCCGGAGTGGCGAGCCAGCAGCTTCGACCACCCCGGCGAGTCCACCGAGATCACCGGGATGCCCACGTCGGGATCGTCGAGAAGTGCCTCGTTGTCCGCGTCCGTGAGGACCAGCGCGCAGTCCGCGAGCCGCGCGTCGCGCACCAGGGCCTCGCCGCGCCGCGTGGGGTTGAGTCCGGCCACGACGAGCTCCGAGCACGCCGCCGCGCCGAGCAGGTGAAGGTACTCCGGGGTGCCGGACATGAGGAGACCGATGTGGGGGTGGGCGGGGGCGTCGCGCGCGGCGTCCGGGGCCGACGACGCCGACCCCGACGACGCCGACCCCGACGACGCCGAGCCCGACGACGACGACACGTCCGCCCGCGAGCTCATCAGTTCCCGGATTGCCGCGATCCGGACGGCGCTCTCCCGGGCCGCCTGCGACCAGGGCGTGAACTGCCCGTCGGCCCAGATCCCGCGGTCGTCGATGTCGGACAGGGCGTGCAGAGCGTCGGCGACCGAGCGGAACGGCTCGGCGGCGACATCGGCGATCGTCCGCACGGCGGCGCTCATGCCGAGTACTCCCACGGGTCTCCTTCGGAGGCCAGTACGTCGCCCAGGTCGAGCAACTGCCGGGTGGCGCCGCCGAGTCGGAACTCATTCGCCTTGGCGGCGAGGAAGTAGCGGTGCGCGGGCTCGGAGCGGTCCAGGCCCACGCCGCCGTGGATGTGGACGGCCGAGTGGGCGAGGCGGTGGCCGGCGTCGCAGGCCCAGAAATGAGCGGAGGCGACGGAGTCGCGGGCGGTGGCGGTGATCTCGGCGGGGCCGGTGTCGCCGTTCTCGACGGATCCACTACGGGCGTCGAGCTCGTAGGCGGCGCGCAGCGTGGACAGGCGCACGGCGTCCACGTCAATCATCCCGTCGGCCAGCCGGGCCGCGACGGCCTGGAACGAGCCGATGGGCCGGCCGAACTGATGGCGCGTGGTGGCGTAGGTGGCGGTGCGCTCGAGCGCGGACTCGACCACGCCCCACTGGTGGGCCGCCAGGTGCACGCGGCGACGCAGGGCGTCGAATTCCAGCGCGGAGGCGTGGGCGGGGATCACGGAGTTCCCTGCCGAGTGCTCGGTCGGGCGCGGAGTGTCGTCGGCCGGCCGGTCTGCCAGAGGCATGTACGTCGGTAGGCCGCTGACCATCCCGGCGCACGAGAAGTCCACGGGCACGGTCCGCTCGATGGCGACGGTGTCCTTCTCGCGCGCCCGGGCGACATCAGAGAACCACAGCATCGGCAGATCCGGCATCGGTAGCGGTGCGACGATCAGGTCTGCGACCGGCGCCCAGTCGACCTCCATCGCGGGGGCGATCGGACCGTCGCCGACGGCGGCGATCTCCCGCCCCTCGGCGACATCGGTCGCGCGGTCCGTCAGCCCGGCGGCGGCCAGCAGATGCGAGGCCCGGATCGCGGGCGAGAGCGGGACGGGGGCCAGCACGCGGCCCAGCTCCCGCATCACGAGCGCCTCGCCCACCACGCCGAGTCCGGCGCCGCCGCACGACCCGGGCGCGAGCGCCGCCGGCACCCCGGCCTCGACGAGCGCGTCCCACAGTGGGGCGTGGAAGCGGGCGGTGTCGCGGTCGGTGCCGCCGGACTCGGTGCCGGGGCCGAAGCGGGCGTCGAGCTCGCGCAGGGACTCGTCGGTCACCAGCTTCTCGCCCATCTCGCGGACGAGTCCGGTCAGTTCCGTGATGGTGTCGTCAACGGAGAAATCCATGTCAGCGGTCCTTCTGCGCGGTGGTGGCGGACGCGGTGGTGGCGGACGCGGTCGGGCTGGCGGCTGCGGGCGCGGGCGCCATGCGGGGGGCCGGCGGCAGGCCGAGGCCGGCCGCGGCGATGATGTCACGCTGCACCTCGTTGGTGCCGCCGCCGAAGGTGAGGATGAGCGCCGAGCGGTGCAGCCTCTCGATACGACCGTGCAGCGCGGCGGTGGGGGAGTGCGAGCGCTGGTAGCCCGACGAGCCCAGCACCTCCATAAGCAGGCGGTACGCCTCGCATGCGGTCTCGGTGCCGTAGACCTTCGTCGCGGAGGCGGCGATGCGGGTGGGGGCGGCGGTGTCCGCGGAGACGATCTCCCAGTTGCGCAGCGCCAGGTACTCGGCCATGGCGTGCACGCGCGCGAGGTGGGTGCGGACCCATTCGTTCTCGATCACCATGCCGTCGCCGGGCAGGCCGACCTCGGCGGAATGGGTGGCCCGCGCCCAGGCGAGTACCTGTCGCAGCGAGGCCTGAAGTGGCCCGGCGGAGGTGAGGGCGACGCGCTCGTGGTTGAGCTGGTTGGTCATGAGCGGCCAGCCGCCGTGTTCGGGGCCCACGAGGTTGGTCGCGGGGACCACCACGTCCTGGTAGTAGGTCGCGCTCGTATCGGGGCCGGCCATGGTGTGCACCGGCGTCCACGAGAACCCCTCGGCGGTGGTGGGGACGACGATCATCGAGATGCCCTTGTGTCGCTTGGCGTCCGGGTCGGTGCGGGCGGCCAGCCAGATCCAGTCGGCGTAGGCGACCAGCGAGGTCCACATCTTCTGGCCATTGATCCGGTAGACGTCCTGGCCGGAGTGCTCGCCGGTGCCGGCCTCGCGGACCGCGCGGGTCCGCAGAGAGGCGAGATCGGTGCCGGAGTCGGGCTCGGAGTAACCGATGCCGAAGTGCAGTTCACCGCGGCTGATGCGCGGCAGGAAGTAGGCCTTCTGCTCCTCGGAGCCGAACGCCATGATCGTCGGCGCGACGGAGTTGATGGTGAGGAAGGGGACCGGGACGCCGGCGATCGCGGCCTCGTCGGTGAAGATGAGCTGCTCGATCATCGGCCGGTTCCGGCCGCCGAACTCCTCGGGCCAGCCCAGGGTCAGCCAGCCGTCGCGGCCCATCTCCGCGACAATCTCGCGGTAGGCGTTGCCGTGCCCGTACTCGCCGGTGGTCGAGGTGAACGCCTCGCGTCGCTCGGGGGTCATCAGCGCGGAGAAGTACTCGCGCAACTCGCCGCGCAGACGCTGCTGATCTGGGGTGTAGGTGATGTCCATGGAGCCCCTTGGTTCGTCGTCGAAATTGGAACAAGTTCCAGTTGCGTAGATCACGCTAACACTGCGGGGTGCGGGATGGCGGCGCTCGGCGCGAGTGCGGGCCGACCGGTCGCGGTGCCTTACACTCGTGCTCGAGTAGGAACACGTTCTAGTGTCCCGTCTCACATAGAATCGTCCCAGCCCCGGGGGGCACCGTGCCCGCTGGACTGACTAAGGAGAACTGGTATGCGGATTGAAGTGGATCCCGACCGCTGCGAGGGGCAGGCCGTGTGCGTGGGCCTCGCGCCCAAGGTCTTCGAGTTGAACGACGACGACGAGGTTGTTCGCGTCATCGTGGACGAGGTGCCGGAGGAGCTCCAGAAGCGGGCCCTCAAGGCTGTGGAGAAATGTCCCATGGCGGCGCTCAAGGCCGTCGAGTAACTGTGGAGGAGAAGCGCGGAATGCTCGATCAGGATCTGTCCCTCGACGGCCGGGTGGCCGTGGTCACCGGCTCCGGCTCGGGCCTGGGGGCCTCGGAAGCTGTTGAACTGGCCCGGTCGGGCGCGGCCGCAGTCGTGATCAACGACATCCGGGCCTCCGAGGCCACGGATGCGGTGATCGCGGACATCGAGGCGGCGGGTGCACGGGCAGAGCTGGTCGTGGGGGACGTCTCGGAGCGCGAGACCGCGGACGCGATGATGGCCGCCGCTCTGAAACTGGGCGGTGTCCATGTCGTCGTCAACAACGCGGGTATCACCCGCGACAAGATGCTGTTCAACATGTCCGACGACGACTTCGACGCGGTGGTCAAGGTTCATCTGCGCGGTCACTTCCTGCTCACCCGCAATGCCGCGGCCCACTGGCGAGCAGAGGACAAGAAGCGCACCGAGGGTAGTGCGCCGGTCTACGGCCGCCTCATCAACACCTCGTCCGAGGCGGGGCTCTTCGGCCCTCCCGGGCAGGCCAACTACGGCGCCGCGAAGGCCGGCATCACCGCGCTCACGCTGTCCGCGGCGCGCGTGCTCGAGCGCATCGGCTGCACCGCCAATGTCATCGCCCCGCGCGGGCGGACCGGGATGACCGAGGCGGTCTTCGCGGAGTGGGATGACTCGAAGGGTCCGGATCCGCTCTCGCCGGATCGCGTCGCGGACCTCGTGTCCTATCTCGCGTCGCCTGCGTCGGCCGGCGTCTCGGGGCAGCTGTTTGTGGTATACGGCGGCATGGTGGCGCTCGTCGAGGCGCCGGTCGTCGAGAAGCGGTTCGACGCGCCGGGGGGCGTCTGGGACCGTCGCGAGTTCGCCGATGCGGTGTCGGGGCACTGGTCAGGCCGTGCAGAGGGCAAGTCGTTCTCAGCCGCGGAGATCATGAAACTCTGACCGCAACCGGTGGCCCCCGGCGCGAACCTGTGAGTTCGCGCCGGGGAGCGCGGTGACGGGTGGGGCGCGTGTTAGATTCCCTCCAGATTCCGGGAGGGCCCACCTCGGGGGTGCCGAGGAAGACCTTGCGAATTGGAACACGTTCTCGTTAATGTGTTACCGCGATCACACAGGGTGGACCCCGGACGTGAGGGGATCACGTGTGATCCGGGGGATAAAAGGTAGGAGGGGGGCGTCATGGCGAGTGTTCTCGACAAGCCACTCAAGGGAGTCGGCGACTTCTTCGCGATGACGTTGGACACCTTCATCTCATTCCCCTCGATCGTCCGCCAGGGACGCGAGTTCGTCGACCAGTCATGGTTCATCGCCCGCGTGTCGATGATGGCCACGATCCTCGTGGCCATCCCGTTCACCGTCCTGGTGAGCTTCACGCTCAACATCCTGCTGCGGGAGATCGGCGCAGCCGACCTCTCGGGTGCCGGCGCGGCACTGGGCGCGGTCACGCAGGTGGGGCCGATGGTCACCGTGCTCATCGTCGCCGGGGCCGGCGCCACCGCCATCTGCGCGGACCTGGGCGCTCGTACCATCCGTGAGGAGATCGACGCGATGGAGGTGCTGGGAATCGACCCGGTCAAGCGTCTCGTCGTTCCGCGGGTGGCCGCCTCGACGTTCGTCGCCCTGCTGCTCAACGGCCTGGTGTGCACCATCGGCATCCTCGGCGGTTTCCTGTTCTCCGTCCTCCTCCAGGGGGTCAACCCCGGTGCGTTCGTCAACGGCATCACGCTGTTGACGGGTCTGGGCGAGCTCGTCCTGGCGCAGATCAAGGCCGGGGTGTTCGGAATGTTGGCCGGCCTCGTCGCCTGCTATAAGGGCCTCTACGTCCGTGGCGGACCGAAGGAGGTCGGAAACGCGGTGAATGAGACCGTCGTCTTCGCCTTCATGGCGCTGTTCGTGGTCAATACCGTCATCACCGCCGTCGGCGTCAAGGTTCTGGGAGCGTGACATGGCGGTGATAGAGACCACGCGGTTCCCGCGCCTGTCGCGTGCTCGCCATCGGGCGATCGGCGGGTTCGACAACTTCGGCGATCACGCCCTGTTCTTCTGGCGCGCGCTGGCGGCCACGCCCCGCGCGCTGACCCAGTACCCCAAGGAGACGCTGCGGCTCATCGCCGAGATCGCCATGGGAACCGGTGCGCTCGCGATGATCGGCGGCACGGTCGTGATCGTCGCCTTCCTCACCCTGGCCACAGGCGGCGTCATCGCCGTGCAGGGCTTCTCCTCGCTGACGGATGTCGGCGTGGAGGCGCTCACCGGCTTCTTCGCCGCGTTCATCAACGTCCGTATCGCCGCGCCGGTGATCGCGGGCATCGGGCTGGCGGCCACCATCGGCGCGGGCGCCACCGCCCAGCTGGGCGCCATGCGAGTCTCCGAGGAGATCGACGCGCTCGAGGTCATGGCCATCGATTCGGTGACCTACCTGGTCTCGACGCGCATCCTGGCCGGGATGATCGCGGTGATCCCGCTGTACTCGCTCGCCGTCATCGCCTCGTTCCTGGCGAGCCGCTTCGCGACGGTCGAGATCTACGGCCAGTCCGGCGGCGTCTACGACCACTACTTCTCGACGTTCCTCATTCCGACGGACATCCTCTGGTCGTTCGTCCAGGCCATCGCCATGGCCATCACGATCATGCTCATCCACACCTACCACGGGTACAACGCGGCGGGCGGCCCCGCCGGCGTCGGCGCGGCCGTGGGCAACGCGGTGCGCACGTCGCTCATCGCCGTGGTGACGGTAACCCTTCTCGTCTCGCTCGCGATCTACGGCGGAGACGGCAACTTCAACCTGTCGGGATAGGAGAGACGATATGGCGAGGACGGTGAGCCAGAGCGACACGGTGCCCAAGCGCATCGCGGGCGCGGGCCTGACGTTGTTCATCGTCGTGGTGGTCGCGCTGTCCCTCCTGATGTTCGTGCGGGCCTTCGACAATCGCGTGCCCATCACGGTGCGCAGCGACCGCGCGGGGCTGGTCATGGAAGAGGACGCCAAGGTCCGCTCACGCGGTGTGGAGATCGGCAACGTCACCCGGATCATCCAGGAGTTCGACGGTGCGACCCTCGAGCTCGAGGTGGACCCCGCCGCGCTCGAGGCGATCCCGGCGAACTCTCCCGTCTCAATCGGCTCTAACACCATCTTCGGGGCCAAGTCCGTCGACTTCCGCGCCCCCGCCAACCCGGGCCCTGCCACCCTTGAGCCCGGCGCCGTGGTTCAGGCCACCAATGTCACCACCGAGGTCAACACCCTGTTCCAGGATCTGTCGGATCTGCTCCTGGCGATCGAGCCGGAGAAGCTCAACGCGACGCTCGGCGCGATCTCCGGAGCCGTCGACGGGCGAGGCGAACAGATCGGCCGGACGATCACGGACCTCAACGCGTATCTGGAAGAGATCAATCCGCAGATCGAGACGCTCCAGCGCGACCTGGCCAAGGGCTCGCGGGTGGCGAACCTCTACGCGGACGTCACTCCGGATGTCATGCGAATTCTCGACTCCGGCACCGACGTCGGCGCCAACATCGTCAACAACCAGGCTCGCTTCGAGCAGTTGCTCGCCTCCGCGATCGGCACCGGCGAGACCGGTAAGCGGCTGCTGAGCGAGAACGGCGACCAGCTGGTCAAGGCACTGTCCGATCTGCGCGCTTCGACCAGTCTGCTGGGCGAGTACTCGCCCATACTCACCTGCCTGATCGTCGGCCTCAACCAAGGCGTCGAGGGCGCCGGGCAGGCGTTCGGTGCGTCCAACCAACCGGGCCTGACATTCAGGGCAGGCTTCCAGCAGGGCGCACGAGCCTACGAGTATCCCAAGGACCTGCCCAAGGTCAACGCCAGTACCGGCCCGAACTGCTACGGCCTGCCCTTCCCCGACCCGAGCGTCCACGCGCCGTTCGTCGTCACCGACACCGGCTCCAACCCCGTGGAGGGAATGCCCGACGTGTTTACCTCGCGACCCGGCCCGCTTTTCGGCCCGCTTCCGTCGACCGAGCCCGGAAGGCCCGCGCCGCCCACACTGCTGCAGGTCATGCTCGGCATGGACGGAGGGAACCCGTGAGCGCCGGGCGCGCGGCAGCGCGCGCGGGCCGGGTTACCGCGGTCAAGCTCGGGATCTTCACCACTGTGATGGCCCTGGTGCTGGCCGGGCTCGTCGTGGTGTTCAGCGAGTACCGCTCCGGCGACTTCGAGCGATATAACGCCCACTTCACCGACGTCTCAGGGCTCGAGTCCGGCGACAAGGTGCGTATCGCCGGCGTCGAGGTCGGCCAGGTCGGGAAGGTCGAGCTGGCCGAGGAGAACACCGCCCGCGTCCGCTTCACGGTCGCCGGAAACCAGAGCGTCCACCAGAGCACCGAGGCCGTGGTGCGGTACGAGAACCTGACCGGCGACCGCTACCTCGAGCTCAAGCGCGGAGAGGGGAGCCAGGCTCCGCTCGAGCCAGGCGGCACCCTGCCCCTCTCGCAGACCGCGCCCGCGCTTGACCTGGACGCGCTCCTCGGCGGATTCCGACCGCTGTTCAAGGCGCTTGACCCCGGGCAGGTCAACCAGCTGTCCGAGTCGATCGTCAAGGTGTTTCAGGGTGAGTCCGGCACCATTCAGGACCTGCTCGCCTCGACGTCGTCGCTCACTCAGTCCCTCGCCGACCGCGACCAGTTGATCGGCGACGTGATCACGAACCTCAACTCCGTTCTCACCACGGTGGCCGACAACAACGAGAACGTCGACTCGATCGTCGACGACCTGCAGCAGCTCGTCTCCGGACTGGCCGCCAACTCGGAGCCCCTGGCGGAGTCGGTCAGCCGACTCAACGACACGAGCGCCAACATGACAACGCTGCTGGCCGACGTGCGGCCCTCCCTCAAGGAGGACATCGCCCAGATCGATCGCGTGGCGACTCTGATCAATGACGACGAGGAGTTCGTCGAGAACGTCATCAATCGCCTGCCGTCCGACTTCGAGAAGATGGGCCGGCTCGGCGTCTACGGCAGTTTCTTCCAGTTCTATCTCTGTGGCGTCATAGTTCGGATCACCAACCCGGCCACCGGCAATGACCTCTTTCTTCCGCAGTATGAGCAGACGACGGGACGGTGTGCGTTCCCCGATGAGTAAGAAGAACAGTGACGGCGCGCCCCCCAAGGCGCCCCGCGGACAACTCCGGTTCCGGGACCGCGACCCGAAGGTCATCGGCGTGTGGGGCGCGGTCGGCGTGGTCGCCCTCATGGCCGTCTCGCTGAACTACGACCGCATCCCGTACATCAACGGCATGCACGGTGGCACCGTCTACGTGGCGGACGCAGCCGGGCTCAAGGCCGGCGACGAAGTGCAGGTGGCCGGTATGCGCGTCGGATCGGTCCGGAAGCTCGACCTCGACGGTGACCAGGTCAGGGTCAAGTTCGACATCGATACCGACGTCGACCTCGGCGCGGACAGCTCGGCGCAGATCAAGACGGACTCGATCCTCGGCCGGCGTGCACTGGGGATCTACTCCGACGGTCGCGGCGAGCTCGAGGACCGGACGATCCCGATTGACCGGACCTCCGTGCCGTACTCGCTGACCTCCGCCCTCGGCGATCTCAGCGACACCGTCGAGGCCATGGATACCGACTCGGTGCAGGACGCCCTCGACGTGTTGGCGGAGACCATGGAGGACTCCTCGCCCGAGGTGCGTGGCGCGATCGACGGCATCACACGACTGTCCCGTTCACTCAACGAGCGGGACGAGGCCGTCCGCGAGCTGCTGGACAAAGCGGCCGGGACCACCGACGTGCTGGGTCAGCGCAGCGACCAGATCAACCAGCTCATGGTCGACGGCAACATCTTGTTCACCCAGCTCGACATGCGTAAGCGCGCGTTGAGCGAGCTCATCGTGAACATCGACGAGCTCGCCCGTCAGCTGTCGGGGCTGGTGCAGGACAACGAGGCTCAGATCGGCCCGGCGCTCGACAAGCTCGAGCAGGTGTCTGATCTGCTGATCCGTAACAAGGACGACATCGACCTCGGACTGCGGCGGATCGTTCCGTTCTCCACTGCACTCAGTGAGGCAGTCGCCTCCGGCCCGTGGTTCAACGCCTAT
Source organism: Dietzia sp. NCCP-2495 (assembly GCF_026011735.1). Classification (GTDB taxonomy): domain Bacteria; phylum Actinomycetota; class Actinomycetes; order Mycobacteriales; family Mycobacteriaceae; genus Dietzia. The sequence goes on from NZ_BRVN01000022.1 coordinate 24,901, forward strand.
GTGGTCAATCTTTCCCAGGGCCAGTACCAGCAGACGATCCTGCGTGACCTCATGCCGCTCATCGATGACCGGGTCCAGCCCGAGCCCGGGCTGGTCAGAGAACCAACCCTGCCCGGCACCCCGGGCCTGACCCTGATGGACGAGTTCCCCGGCTGGGGCGAGAAGAGGTTGCCGCGATGAACCGATTCCTGCCGGGCACCGCCGCGAAGGTGGTCGCCCTGATCGCCGTGGTGGCCCTGATCGCGGGAGCCGTTTGGATCTTCTCCGGTCGGACCAAGACGATCACCGCGTTCTTCCCGTCGACGCAGGGCGTCTACGAGGACGACACCGTCCGTGTGCTCGGCGTCGAGGTCGGCCGCATCACCGACATCGCTACGGAGGACGGGATGTCCAAGGTCACCATGAAGGTCGCCCACGACGTCCCTGTGCCGGAGGACGCCAACGCCCTGCTCGTGGCCCAGTCGCTCGTCGCCGAGCGGTTCATCCAACTCACCCCGGCCTACACCGGCGGCGAGGAGATGCCGGACGGCGGCACCATCCCCGTCGAGCGCACGGCGGTCCCGGTCGAGTGGGACGGCGTCAAGGAGCAGCTCATGAAGCTGTCCACCGCGCTGAGCCCCGCCGAGGGTGAAGAGACCGGCCCGCTCGGCGACTTCGTCGACTCAGCCGACGCGATGTTCGAGGGCAACGGCGCCGACATCCGCGACGCGCTCAATGAGGTCTCACACACCATGTCGATCCTGTCCGACGGTCGCGAGAACCTCTTCACCACGCTGAAGAACCTCCAGCTGTTCGTCACCGCGCTGTCCCAGAGCGAGGAGCAGATCGTCTCCTTCGGCGGCAAGCTCGCCAGCGTCTCGCAGGTGCTGGGGGACCAAACCGAGGATATCGATGCCGCCCTGCGCGACCTTGATCTCGCGGTGATGGACATCAACCGCTTCCTCGAGAGCAACGGGGATCGGCTCTCCGTGGGCGTCGACAAGCTCGGCCGCGCCACTGAGGTGATCCGCGACCGCCGAGCCGATCTCGAGGGCATCCTCCACGTCGGCCCCACCGCCATGGCGAACTTCTACAACATCTACCGCCCGTATCAGGGCACACTCAACGGTGTACTGGCGATGAACCAGATGGCCAATCCGACCAACTTCATCTGCGGCGCCATCGCCGGCCTGGCCAACAACACCGCGGAGTCCGACGCGGAGCTGTGCGCCCAATACATGGGGCCACTGTTCAACTCGCTGACCTCGAACTACCCGTACGGTGTGGTCGCCCCGCCGATCACACCGACCGCCGAGCCGGACCAGATCTGGGACCTACAGAAGCCGGGCACACAGACGGCGCCGGGCGTCCAGCCCGTCTCGGACCGCCCTGACCCGCTGGTCAACGTGGTCAACAAGGGCGACAACCTCACCGACACCCTGCTCGTGACGGGAGGCGCATGATGAGCGGCATGACTGTACCGGCCGGAAGGATCCTCCGTTCGCGGGTCCTCGCTGCCGGCGCGCTCGCCGGCGCCGTCCTGCTCGTCGGGACCGGCTGCGCGTGGGACGGGCTCAACTCGCTCCCGCTGCCCGGAGCCGAGGGCAAGGGCGACGGCGCCTACGAGGTCACCATCGAGATGCCCAACGTCACCACCATCACCCGGAACTCACCGGTCCGGGTCAATGACGTCAATGTCGGCTCCATCGCGTCGATGAGGGTCGAGGACTATACCGCAATCGTCACCGTCTCACTCAACGAGGAAGTACGGCTCCCGGCCAACGCCTACGCCAAGATCGGGCAAACCAGCCTGCTGGGTTCGCAGCACCTCGAGCTGTTCCCGCCACCGGATGGCAGCGCGGAGGGGACGCTCGCGGCAGGTGATGTCATCCCCATCGAGCGCGCCGGTGTCTACCCGACCACCGAGCAGACGCTCTCGGCGCTGTCGGTGGTTCTCACCGACGGCGGCCTTGCGCAGTTTGAGACGATCTCGCAGGAGCTCAACACCGCCCTCGACGGCCGTCAGCTCGACGCAAAAGAGGTCATCACCCAGCTGGAGACCACCGTCAGCGGACTCGACGATCAGCGTGCCGACATCGTCGCGGCCATGGAGGGACTCGACCGGCTTGCCCGGCAGATCGACGAGCAGAACGACACCCTCGCCCGCGCTCTCGCACAGATGCCCGAGGCAGTCGGTCTGATCAACGACCAGAAGCAGGAACTGACCACCGCCCTGGTCTCGCTCGGCGACTTCGGAAACAAGGCCAACCAGATTATCGACGCCGGCGGCGGACAGAACCTGGTGGCGAACCTCCGCGACCTCACGCCGGTGCTCGAGGGCCTGGCCAACTCTGGCCGGGATATGACCAGGGTGCTGAGTACACTCATCACCTTCCCCTTCCCGCAAGCCGGAATCGACAACTTCCTGCGCGGTGACTACGCGAATCTCTATATTGACGCCGACTTCAGCAATCCTCGTCTGGAGGAGACGTTCCTGCTGGGTACCGAGTTCGGTAATCGCATGGCCGGCCTCGAGGGCTACGTGGGGCTTGCTCCCGGCTCGGTGGTCAGTCCCGACCCGTTCTCCTTGGACGTGCCCCGGCCCGACGTGGGCGTCGAGAACCCGGACACCGGGAACCCGCCCCCCAGTGAGCAGCCGGCCGACAACCCCGGCGGCCCCGCCGCACCGACCGAGGAGGCCCCCCGATGACCCGGCTCGTGAAGATTCAGCTGACGATCTTCTCCGTGGTCACCGTCGTGGCGTTGCTGGTCATGTCGGTGGTGTACCTCCAGGTGCCTCGTGCCCTGGGGTGGCACCGCACAGACGTCGCCCTGGAGATGCCGGACACCGGTGGTCTGTACCAGAACTCCAACGTCTCCTACCTTGGCAAGACCATCGGCCGCGTGGACTCCGTGACGCTCAAGCCCGGCATGGTCGTGGCCGAGCTCCACTTCGACTCCGGTGCCGACGTGCCAGAGAACGTCCGTGCCGAGATCCGCAGTGTGTCCGCGGTGGGCGAGCAGTTCGTCGAGTTCGTGCCCGAGGGGGAGCCGGAGGGCCGGATGGCCGACGGCACCGTGATCGGCGAGGACCGCGTCGACATGCCGCAGAGCATCGGCCCGGTCCTCGACCAGGCCACCGTTCTCATGGCGTCGATCGACGACGCCAAGATGCGGCGCGTCATCTCCGAGTCGTTCGACGCGTTCAACGGATCTGCCCGGGACCTGCAGCAGTTCCTGGACTCCGCGCAGCTGCTGCTGGAGGAGGCCCAGCGCAACTCGGGAGTCACGCGTCAGCTCATCGAGGACGCGGAGCCGGTGCTCGACTCGCAGTTGCGCTCGTCCGACTCGATCCGCGCATGGACCCGGAACATAGCCGACATCACCGATCAGCTGCGTGAGAACGAACCCCAGGTGACGTCGTTGATCCAGCGCGGCCCGGATGCTCTGGGCCGGGCCACCAAGGTGCTCAACGAGCTGCAGCCCACCATGCCGGTGCTCGTGGCCAACCTGGTCAGCGTGGGTGAGGTCGGCGTGGTCTATAACCGTTCGATCGAGCAGCTGTTGGTGATCTACCCGGCGCTGGTATCATCGCTTGTCACCGCGATCGAAGGGGGCCGCGAATCCGGCTCCGTCAAGGTGGACTTCAACCTGCAGATCAATGAGACCCCGCCCTGCACGACGGGGTTTCTGCCAGCAGAAGACCGGCGGTCCCCGGCCGATCTGTCGGTGCCGCCCCTGATCAACGGGATCTACTGCAAGGTGCCGATGGACTCGCAGATCGCCGCACGAGGTGCACGCAACCTGCCGTGCATGGAGTTCCCAGGGCGTCGGGGAGCCTCTCCCGATGAGTGTCGCGCCGGCAACTACGTGCCCGAGGGCCATAACCCGCCCAACACTAGCGAGGTCGGGCCGCCCGGCAACAACCCCAATGCCTACAACGTCGTGCCGTCGTCCACCTCGGGCGAGCCGGAGATCCGTACCTCCGCCGCGGTGTACGACGCCGAGACGGGCGAGTACTTCGGCGCCGACGGCAAGACGTATCGTCAGCTGAACCTCGGTACCGAGAGTCGGCTCGCGGCGGACGCCGACCTGGCTGACATCCTGACGAACGGAGTGACCTAGTGCCACAGTCTGACCAGACCCCCACCGGTGGTGGGCGGACCGGACTGATCGTGGTTTCGGTGATCGCGGCCCTGTGCCTGGTGGCGGCGATCGTCGCAGCGGGGCTGTGGGTGAGTGAGCGGAACGAGGCGGCCACGGTCCGTGCCGACCGCGCCTCCTCCGCGGAGCTCGACGCGTCCTACCGCGACTTCGCGACAGACGTCATGACCAAGCTCATGACCATCCGGCAGGAGACCCTGTCGGAAGATGTGGACGAGATCGTCGGACTCATCGAGGGTGATTTCTCCGAGCAGTTCGCCCCGCGCCGCGACTCGTACGAGGACGTCGTCACCACCACCAACGTCGTGGCCGACGGCGCGGTGTCCGCGGCGGCGGTCGAGCATTCCTACCCCGATCGAGCCGAGGTGATCATGGCCATCGACCAGACCATCGGTAACCCCAAAGCCGACGAGGACCAGGACCGGCAGTACCGAGTCCGCGTGACGGTCAATCGCCATGAGGACGGCGTGATGAAGGTCTCGGGGGTGAACTTCATCCCGTGAGCACTTCAGACCAGAGCACTCCGGACACGAACACTCCGGACTCGAGCACCCCGGACCAGAGCGCACCCGAGTCCAACGTCCGCGCCGCTCGCCGTGCGCAGCGTGAGGCCGAGCGTGCGGCCCGCGCCCAGCGCAAGGCTGATGCCGCCCGCCAGCGTGCGATGGAGGCAGCCCGTGCCGGCGGCCTCTTCGAGGGCATGGAGGCTGCGGCCCCCGAATCCGGTTCCTCGGCGACCTCGGGCAGAAGCACGACGTCGGGGTCCGGTACGCCATCCGCCGCCGACACTGCCTATGTGGGCGCCACGGCCTCGCCGAAGGAGCCGATAGACCCGGACCGCCAGAAGTTGCTCACCCGCATCCTCGCGGCGGCGTCGGTGGTCCTCGTCGTCGTCGCCGGGTTGGCCACGTGGCAGTACGTCGAGGCCCGCGAGGCCACGGCCGCCGAGCAGCAGATCGCGGACGCGCCCCACGCGGCCACCGACGCGGCGCGCGAGATCGCCACCCAGATGTTCACCTACGACCACCGCACCGTAGACGCGGACCTCGCCGCGGTGCGCCCCAAGCTCGCCGAGCCGGCGCTGGGGGAGTTCGTCGAACAGTCGATGCCGACCGTCGCCTCCGCGGCCAAGCAGCAGGAGGCCACCGTCTACGCGACCGTTGCCGCCGCCGCGCCGCAGGAGGTGGTGGATGCCGAGCACGTGACGGTGCTAGTGATGCTCAACCGGATGGTCTCCACCAAGGACACTCCCGAGGCCGCCAGTTCCGCCTCCCGGCTCAGCCTGGAGATGCAGTTCGACGGCGAGAGCTGGAAGCTGGCCAAGCTCAACGCGCTGTGATCATCCCGGCACTGTGATCGGCCCGGCACGGTGACCGCCCCGGCGCTGTGATCGGCCCGGCGCGGGCCCCCGGCCGTCAGTTGTCGGGGGTGGCGTCCAGCGTCTCGAAGAATCGGCGCGCCCACGCGTGGACGTCGTTGCCCAGGACCTGACGGCGCAGAGCCCGCATGCGACGCCGGCGTTCCTCGACGGGGTCGGAGATGGCCGCCATGATCGCGTCCTTGACGCCCTCCAGGTCGTGCGGATTGCACAGGTAGGCCTGGCGCAGTTCGGCCGCCGCGCCCGCGAACTCGCTGAGCACCAGGGCCCCCGCGCCGTCGGTACAGGTGGCGACGTACTCCTTCGCGACCAGGTTCATGCCGTCGCGTACGGGCGTGACGAGCATGACGTCGGCGGCCGCGTAGAAGGCCGTGAGCTCGGACTTGGGCACGGGCCGGTGGATGTAGGTGACGACCGGCTGCCCGATCTCCCCGTACATGCCGTTGATGCGGCCGACCCGTTCCTCGATCCGTGACCGCATGAACTGGTACTGCTCGACGCGCTCACGACTCGGCGTGGCCAGTTGGAGAAACGTCACCTCGGACGGGTCGAGCCGCCCTTCGCCGATGAGCTCCTCGAGTGCCTTGAGGCGGACGTCGATGCCCTTGGTGTAGTCGAGTCGGTCCACGCCCAGCATGAGTACCTTGGGGGAGCCCAGCTCCTCGCGCAGCCTGACGGCGCGGTCGAGGATCGCACGGGTGCGTGCGAGGGCGTCGACGGCCCCCGAGTCGATCGAGATGGGGAACGCGCCGGCGCGCACCATGCGGTCGTCGACGCGGATCTCGGCGGCCTTCGTCTTGTCCGCGCGCAGCCGAACCGAGGGCAGGCCGCTGAGCTTGTTGGCGAGGATGCGGAAGTTGTCCGCGCCGCCGGGCAGGTGGAATCCCACCAGGTCGGCGCCGAGCATGCCCTCGACCAGTTCGGTGCGCCACGGCAGCTGCATGAACAGCTCGACGGGCGGGAACGGGATGTGGAGGAAGAACCCGATGGTCAGGTCGGGTCGGAGTTCACGAAGCAGGCGGGGGACCAGCAGCAGCTGGTAGTCCTGCACCCAGATGGTGGCGCCGGGTGCGGCGGCGGCGGCGGTGGCCTCGGCGAAGCGCGTGTTGACGTCGCGGTACGCGTTCCACCACTCGCGGTGGTACTCGGGCGGGACCACGACGTCGTGGAACAGCGGCCACAGCGTGGCGTTGGAGAACCCCTCGTAGTACAGCTCGATGTCGAGTGCGGAGAGCAGGACCGAGTGGAGCCGGATGCCGTCCGAGTCGAAGGGGTCGGGCGCGGCGTCGGCGACGCCGGGCCAGCCCACCCAGGCGCCGTGGTTGGCCTTGAGGATGGATTCGAGCGCGGTGACGAGGCCGCCGGGACTGGCCTTCCACTGTTCGGTGCCGTCCGCGTCGCGGACGAGGTCGACGGGGAGTCTGTTGGCGACGACGACGAAGTCGGCCCCCGCGTCACCCGTGCCCTGGCCGGCTTCGCGTGTCATGCCCCTACTCCCTGCGCTGTGTGGTGGTGGATTACTCGGCGTCGTCCGGCTCGGCGGTCTCGGGGCCGATGCCGAGCATGTCGATGAGCATGCGGCACTCCTCGGCGTCCTTGGAGTAGCTGGCCACGACGAGTCGTGCCTGCTGCGCGGTTTCGTCGGCAACCTCTTCGATGTCGTCGATCTGGGGCTCTTTGCTGTCGGCGGCGGCAGTTGCCATCGATGTCCTCCTGTGGTCGGGGTCGGACTGGCGCGTCCCAGGTCGGGGCGCCCCGAGTCCGTGGTCGATTCTACGTCACAGTTCGGCGGCGGCGGTTCGCCGCAAGTTACGGGTGAGCCACTCGCCGAACACCACGCCCGCGGCGAGTGACAGCGCGATCGCCAGTGCCTGGAACATCAGGCCGAGACCGATACCGGTCTGGTCACTCGTCAGGGCCGACAGGCCGCGGTAGACGGACAGGCCGGGCAGGAACGGCGTGATGCCGGCGATCGTGACGACCAGCGGGGGCAGGGTCGCGATACGGGCGAGGATGCCGCCCACCAGGCCCATGGCGCAGGCCGCGAGTGCGGAACCCACCACCACGTCGAAGCCGGCGAAGGTGATGATCTGGTAGATCGCCATGCCCATCGCGCCGACGCCCGCGGCGAGGAGTGTCGCCCGCACGGTGGCGTAACTGGCGACCGCGAAGCCGGCGGCGCCGACCGCCGCGGCGATGATCGCGACGTGGGTCGCGGCGTTGCCGGTGATTGTCGGATCGATGGGGGGAGGGGACAGGCCCAGGCGGCCGAAGAGCGCGAGGGCGATGGTGATGCCGCCGAGGACGCCGCCGGTGAGGACCAACGTCTCGACCCCTCGGCCGGCGGCGGTGACGGGGAAGCCCGTGATGGCGTCCTCGATCGAGCCGACGAGGGTCAACCCGGCCAGGAGGACGATGATGCCGGCGGCGACCAGTTGGGATGGTCGGATCTCGATGAAGGCGTCCGCGAGGAAGCCGAAGGCGATGAGGGCCCACGCCGTGGCGATGAAGCCGCCCACGATCTGTTGGAAGAACGTGGGGAGGCGGAGTCCGTCGAGGAACCGGTTGGCGTACATCAGGGCGAAGGTCGAGACCATCGAGAGAAGTCCCGCCAGTGGAGTGCCGCCGAGTTGGATCACCACCGCGCAGCCCAGCATCGCCCAGCCGAGGATCGCGACCCGGAACGAGTGGGGGTGCGGCGAGGAGACGATCGCCTCGACCTCGTTCGACGCCTGCTCGACCGTGAGTTGGCGGCGGACGATGAGGTCGATGAGCCGGGCCGCGCGCGTCACCCGTGTCATGTCCACGGTGCGGTAGTTGACCACCCGCATCACCGAGATCGGCGGGCGACCCCGCCGACGGTTGACGCCGATGCTCAGCGACGTGAACGTCACCTCGACCGTCGCGTGGGGCAGGCCGAACGCCGCGGCCACGGACTCGGCCTGGGCTACGGTGTCGGCCGCGCCCTCACCGGAGGAGAGGAGGATGCTGCCGATCTCGAGGGCGAGGTTGAGGACGTCGGTGACGGCGCCGTCGTCGTCGAGATCCACCGGCGCCATCGGCGACAGCGGCGGCTCGACGGCGAGGTCCATCGCGGATTTGCGCAAACCCAGCCGCGCCAGGGGGCGGGTGAAGGGTGAGATGGTGTCGCGGAAGTCCACGGTGGACACCGTAGTCGGGAGCACGGAGGGTGGTCGGGTTAGGATGGTTCCCGGTCGCTGGCGACCTGATCGATCTGCGGATCTACACATCGACGGATCGGCGGGTCAGGGTGGCCGTGCTGGAGTGGCGCAATTGGTAGCGCACCCGACTTGTAATCGGGCGGTTGCGAGTTCAAGTCTCGTCTCCAGCTCTCCTGGGGATGGTGCCGAGGCAGTCGTCTGAGGCGTGTGTCCGCGACATCAGTCCGACGCGAGGCGTCCGAGAGCAGCCCAGGCGCCCTCGAGGCGGCCGCGGGCCGAGCGCAGCGCCTCCTCCGCCCCCGCGAGATCTCCCAGTACCGCCGCGAGCGTCTCGTCCGTGGTCCACACCGAGCCGGGGTCGACCCGCAACTCAGCGGTATCCCAGGTTTCACAGCGTGCGCGCAGCATCGCGAGATCGTCGGTCAGTCCTCTGAGATGAGCCGTCAGCTCACCTAATTGCGGGTAGAGATCCTGGGGTCGGGACGTTCCCATTGATTTTCCTTTAACGAGGGTGGGAAAATGGCATCACTACGTGCAGCGTCCGGCAACTGCGTCCATCTGCAGCACTTGCCGACGGTGTCCGCGCACAGTGTCGTTCATCGACGATGATCTCGAAAGGGCCGTAGCCGTGAAGGAGCAGTCGGCGAGTGACGTGGCAACGCGATGGATGTTCGCTGTGGTCGGTGGCGACTACGACGCGGCGGTGGCGTTGTCGTCGTCGTCCATCGTCTACAGGCTCGGTGAGATCCGCACCTACATCGGACACGAGGGGGTTCACGACATCGCAGTGGATTTCGGCCGGCTGGCCGGCTTCCTCGACGTCTCGATCGAGGGTGAGGTCCTGGAGTCGGACGGTGTGGTGGCGCTGCGGCGACTCGAGCGATACCTCCTCCCCTCCGGCGGGATCGAGATCCGGGGCTGCTCGTTCGTCGAGGTCACCGACGGGTTGGTGAGCCGGTGGTCAGACTACAAATCCCTGGCGACCCTGGATCGTATCGCGGGGTGAGGGGTGGCCGAGAGGGGCGTCCCGGGACACAGGGGCAACCAGGCGACACAGGGGAGAGCAGACGGATGAGCGAACACGGTGACCCGGACACAGAGGCCTCCCCTCACACGGACACGCCTGCCGACGTAGCGCTCCGGCTGCTCGCCGCGGCCCTTACCGGCGACGTGCCCACGGCTCAGGCGTGCTGCACGCCCGACGTGGAGCTCTTGATGGAGGACACCCAAGTGGTGCACGGTCTCGAGGAGGTGCGACACGTCATCGAGTTCCACACCGAGGTCGCGACGGACGTCCGTTGCGACATTCACCACGTGCTGACCTCGGACACAGGCGACACCGTCGCGATCAACAGGACAATACGCATGTGCATCGGCGGTACCCGGGTCGTGCTGGAGGTGGGCGCGTTCTTCGAGTTCGAGCACGGGCTCGTCCGCCGCTGGGTCGACTACCACGACATGCGGCCGGTCACCGACGCACTCGGGCACTGACGGGCAGCCGCGACGCGGCGCACTCGGCGCGGGGGCGGGGCGTCAGGCCTCGGGGACGAACTCGCCGTAGCCCAGTTCGCGCAGGGCGCTCCTCAGGGTCTCCGCCGCAGCATCCGACTCCTCGGCCGGGGCGTCCGGGTTGGCCCGGGACAAGTCGAATCCGGACATGTCGTTCGCGGGGAACACGTGAATGTGCGTGTGCGGAACCTCGAAGCCGGCGATCAGGTAGCCCGCGCGCGATGCGTCGAATCCCGAGAGCACGGCCTTGCCCACGGCCTGGGCGACCTCGTTGAGCCGCGTGAGCAGCGCCGGTTCCAGATCCGTCCACCGGTCGATCTCGGTGCGGGGAACGACGAGCACGTGTCCGGGTGCGACCGGGGCGATGGTGAGAAAGGCGACCACCTCCGGGTCCTTCCAGACGAAGCGACCCGGCAGTTCACCGGCGATGATCTTGCTGAAAACCGACGACATGACCCAAAGAATACGGATTTCGCCCGCTCACGTCCGACCGACGGGGAGTATCGAGTGTTTAATGGAGTTGTGTGGTCCCGTCAACAAGCGGAGACCCGCTTGTCCCAGTAGCAATCGAAGGAGCGCCGTCATGGTCGAGCCTCTTGTTCCGGCGTCGGCGCCGGCGGAGACCGCCAACGAAGGTCGGGAGCAGCAGATCACCAAGAAGAAGTCCTATCACCACGGTGACCTTCGCAACGCGATCATCCTCGAGGCCACCGCGCGAGCGCGCGAGTCCGGGGAGAAGGCGATCGTCCTGCGGGAGATCGCGCCCCAGATCGGTGTGTCCGCGACGGCCGCGTACCGGCATTTCACCAACCGCCAGCAGCTCGTCGAGGAGGTGTCGGCCCAGGGGTATCTCGCGATGGCGGAGCGTCTGGCGGCCGTCGAGCCCACCACCGGCGTGAGCGACCCGGTGCTCGCCGCCTACCTCGACCTGCGGAACCTCGCGATGGGCATCGTGGCGTTCGCGGTGGACGAGCCGGCGTGGGCGCGGATGATGCTGGAGAGCCTCGGTTCCTCCACCACGGTCGCCGAGAAGGCCATGGAGGCCCGCGAGAACCTGCAGGCCGTCGTCGACCGCGGGGTAGAGGTGGGTGCGTTCGTGCAGGGCAGCAACCTCGTCGGCCAGCGTTCGATGTGGGCGGCGATCGACGGGCTGAGCGTCCAGGCCATGTTCGGTATCCATCAGATGGACACCGAGGAGGCGTCGGCCACCGTCGCGCGCACGATCGACCTGTGCCTGACCGATCTCCTCACCGACGAGGGGCTGCGCGTCCGCGACGCGGCGGACCTGCCGGTGCGCGCACTGTCGGACTTCCGGGCCTGATACACGCGGGACAGTCCTGACCGACGCGGGACTTTCCCGACCCGCGCGGAGTTTCCCGACGGGCCGGGTCGGCCGAGCCCGGCGGCGGCGCTACTGTAGGCGCTGTGCGCATTCTCGTGATCGGATCCGGTGCTCGTGAGCACGCCCTCCTCGTAGCCCTCGCGGCGGACCCCGCGGTGACGGAGCTCCACGCCGCGCCGGGCAATCCCGGCATGGTCCAGGCGACCTGTCATGACGTGTCGGTGACCGACCCGGCGGCGGTCACCGCACTGGCCCGCCGGGTGGGGGCCGACCTCGTCGTCGTCGGACCCGAGGTCCCCCTCGTCGCGGGCGTCGCCGACGCCCTGCGCGCCGCCTCGATCCCGGTCTTCGGACCGTCCGCCGACGCGGCGCGCATCGAGGGCTCCAAGGCCTTCGCCAAGGACGTTATGGCCGCCGCCGGCGTGCGCACCGCGCGCGCCGAGATCGTCGACTCGCCCGCGGACCTCGACGAGGCGCTCGACCGGTTCGGTCCCACCTGGGTGGTGAAGGACGACGGCCTCGCCGCGGGGAAGGGCGTCGTGGTGACACCGGACCGCGCCGCGGCCCACGCCCACGCGCTGGCGTGTCTCGACGACGGCCACCCCGTCCTGCTCGAGTCCTTCCTCGACGGTCCCGAGGTCTCCCTGTTCTGCCTCGTCGACGGCGAGACGGTCGTCCCGCTGCTGCCCGCGCAGGACCATAAGCGCGTCGGCGAGGGTGATCGCGGACCCAACACCGGCGGCATGGGCGCCTACACGCCGCTGCCGTGGCTGCCGGAGGACATGGTCTCGCGGATCGTCACCGAGGTATGCGAGCCCGTCGCCCGCGAGATGGTGGCGCGCGGCTGTGGCTTCTCCGGCCTGCTGTACGCCGGCCTGGCGATCACGTCGCAGGGCCCGGAGGTGGTGGAGTTCAACTGCCGCTTCGGCGACCCCGAGACCCAGGCCGTCCTGGCGTTGCTCGAGTCGCCGCTCGGCCAGATCCTGCACGCGGTGGCCACCGGCACCCTCGCCGAGCAGCAGCCGCTGGTCTGGCGCGACGGCGCCGCCGTGACCGTCGTGCTGGCCGCGGAGAACTACCCCGGCACCCCGCGCCGCGGCGACGAGATCACCGGCGCCGAGCAGCCGGGCGTGCTGCACGCGGGAACCGCTCGCGACGACGAGGGCACGCTGGTCTCCGCCGGCGGACGCGTGCTGTCCGTCGTGGGGACCGGTGCCGATCTCGCCACCGCACGCGCCGAGGCCTACCGGATCCTCGACGGCATCGAGCTGGTGGGCGGCCACTTCCGCCGCGACATCGGTCAGGCCGCCGAAGAGGGGCGCATCAGCATCCCCGGCTGAGTTTCCCAGGGGTTCTTGCGCGGTCACCCGGTGGCCGTCCTGGTCTCGCAGCGGGAGTAGCTCTCAGTGGGAGCAGCTCTCAGCGGGAGTAGAGAGCCATCCGGGGAACCTGTGCGACGATCCACGGGCTGAACACGAACGGAGTGGAGTCGACGGCCAGCCGCACGTCCTCCGGCCTCGCCCAGTGGTGGGCGCACACCTCATCCTGCCGCGGGTTCAGGTCCGCGCGGATGCGGGCGGTGAACACCGGGCAGATCTCGTTCTCCACCACCCCGGAATCGTCCACGGCGCGGTAGCGGAAGTCGGGGATCGCGGGTTCGATCGTGTCGACCCGCGTACCCAGCTCCTGCTCGGCCCGCCGCACGATCGCCTCCGTCGGGTCCTCGCCCGGGCCGGGATGCCCGCAGAACGAGTTGGTCCAGATCCCCGGCCAGGTCAGCTTGGACAGTGCGCGGCGGGTGAGCAGGACGCGCCCGTCGTCGTCGACCAGGTGACACGAGAACGCCAGGTGCAGCGGGGTGTCGGCGGTGTGGATGGTCGCCTTGTCCGCCGAGCCGACGGGCGTGCCCGCCTCGTCGAGCAGCACGACGAGTTCAGCGTCGGCGGTGCCGGCGCCGGCGTCCGGGGCCTGGGGGTCGGAGCCTGCGGCGGGGGAGTCGGGGTGCGGGGCCATGCCACTCACCCTAGGCGCAGCACGGGCGATCGGCCCGCCGGGCTCTGTCCGTCAGCCCGACAGGCTCAGTCCGCAAGCACCGTCCGCAGGCCCCGCCCGCCTCAGTTCGCCAGACCGCGGGCGATCACCAGTCGCTGGATCTGGTTGGTGCCCTCGAAGATCTGGGTGATCTTGGCTTCGCGCATGTAGCGCTCGACCGGGAACTCGCGGGTGTAGCCCACGCCGCCGAGCACCTGGACAGCGTCGGTGGTGACCTTCATGGCCGCATCGGTGGCGGTGAGTTTGGCGACCGAGGCCTCGCGCGAGTACGGGCGGCCGGCGTCCTTGCGGCGGGCGGCGTCGAGGTAGGTGGCGCGTGCGGAGCCGACTGCGGCGGCCATGTCGGCCAGCAGGAATCCCAGGCCCTGGTGGCCGATGATGGACTTGCCGAACGCCTCGCGCTCGTTGGCGTAGGCCACGGCGTCGTCGAGGGCGCGCTGGGCGATCCCGGTCGCGATGGCGGCGATCCCCAGGCGGCCCGAGTCGAGGGCGGAGAACGCGAGCCTCAGTCCGTCGCCCTCGGCCCCGATCAGCCGGTTCGAGTCCACTCGGGCACCCTCGTACGAGGCGGTGGTGGTGGGCACGCCGTTGAGGCCCATCTTGTCCTCGGGCTTGCCGAAGTGAAGGTTCTCGGTGTCGCGGGGCACGAGCAGGCAGGAGATGCCGCGAGAGCCCTCGCCGGTGCGCAGGAAGGTGTTGTAGACGTCGGCGATCCCGCCGTGGGTGATCCACGACTTGGTGCCGGTCACGACGTAGGGCGCGTCCGGGGCGTCGCCGTCGCGTTCGGCGCGGCAACGCAGCGCCGCCGCGTCGGAGCCGGCCTGCGGCTCGGAGAGGGAGTAGGCGCCGATCTGCTCACCGGCGAGCATGCCGGGCAGCCACGCGTTCTTCTGCTCGTCCGTGCCGTAGGTCGCCAGCGGGAAGCAGGCGAGTCCGTGGACGCTGGTGGCCACGGCGACCGCGGCCCAGCGGGCACCAAGCTCTTCGAGCACCTGCAGGTACACCTCGTACGGCTGGTCGCCGCCGCCGAACTCCTCCGGGTAGGGCAGTCCCAGCAGGCCGACCTCGCCGAGCTGGGCGAACAGACCCTCGGGGTACGTGTGGTCCTTCTCGTGCTGCGCGGCGACCGGCTCCAGCAGCTTGTCCGCGACGTCGCGGGTCATCTCGATGAGGTCGTATGCCTCGTCACTGGGCAGCATGCGGTCGACGGCCATGAGGGTCCTCCGGGTGGGTGCGGGGTACGTGCGGGACGGGTGAGGGGAAACTGAAGGGCAGGGACAGGCAGGGTTCTGACCTTTCATTAGAGTGCACCCGCCGACCCGCGGAACGCCAGATCCTGAAGCGGGGGTGCCCGTTGGTGGGTGGTGATGGCGCGGTGCGCTGTGAAAGAGAACAATCTGTCGGTATGACCCAGAACACTCCGTCCGACGGCGCCGCGTCCGACGGCGCCGCGTCCGCCAGCACCGCGTCCACGCCCCTGTCTCCCGAGCAGCTGCTCGCGATCTATGACGTCCCCGGCGCCAGCGCCGCGGAGTTCCTCTGCGACCGGCACGATCCCGAGGCCGTGGCCTTCACGATCATCGACCCCGACCTGTCGAGCCGCGACATCACCTATGGCGAGCTGCGGATCGAGTCCGAGAAGGTCGCCGCCGCGTTGGCCGAGCTCGGCGTGTCCGAGGGGGACCGGGTCGCCACCCTGATGTCCAAGTCCGCGGACCTGGTGTTCACCCTGGTGGGTATCTGGCGCCTGGGCGCGGTCCACATGCCGCTGTTCACGGCGTTCGCCTGGCCCGCCATCGAGATGCGGATCACCGGCGGCGACGCCAAGGTGATCGTCTCCGACGCCGACCAGCGCGGGAAGATTGAGCAGACCCCGGTCCCCGTCGTGGTGGCGGGCCTGGCCGACTGCCCCGAGGCCCGCGAGGGCGATCTGGACCTGGCGACCATCGTCGCGGCGCAGGAGCCCGGCCGGCCCGCCGCGGTCACCGGTCCGGATGCCGGCATGGTCATGCTGTTCACCTCCGGCACCACCGGCACGCCGAAGGGCGTCGTGGTTCCGGTGCGCGCGCTGGCCGCGTTCCACCAGTACATCGAGACCGGTCTGGACGTGCGCGCCGATGACGTGTTCTGGAACGGCGCCGATCCGGGCTGGGCGTACGGCCTGTACTACGGCATCCTCGGCCCGCTGGCCCTCGGTCGCCGCAGCCTGCTGCTGCACGCCCGCTACTCGCCGGAGCTGGCGTTCGCGGTGCTGCAGTTCTACAAGGTCACCAACTTCGCCGCCGCGCCGACCGTCTACCGCACGATGCGCGCCAAGGCCGACATCGCCCCGAACGACGTGACGCTGCGTCGCGCCTCGGCGGCCGGCGAGCCGCTCACGCCCGAGGTGATCGACTGGTCGATCAAGCAGTTCGGCGTGGAGGTGCGCGACCAGTACGGACAGACCGAGCACGGCATGTTCATCATCAACCCGTGGCACGACGCGCTTCGCGAGGACGTCCGTCCCGGTTCGATGGGCGTGCCCCTGCCGGGCTGGGCCTGCACCGTGCTCGCCGCGGACTCCGACGAGCCCGCCCCGGCGGGTGAGCTCGGCCGCGTGGCGATCGACGTGCCCGCGAGCCCGCTCATGTGGTTCACCGGGTATCACGAGGCGCCGGAGAAGACCGCCGAGCGTTTCAGTGCCGACGGACGCTGGTACTACACCGGCGATGCCGCCAAGCTCGACGAGGACGGCCACTTCTACTTCTCCAGCCGCGACGACGACGTGATCCTCATGTCCGGCTACCGGATCGGGCCGTTCGACGTGGAGTCGGTCCTGGCGCAGCACCCGGACGTGCTCGAGTCCGCCGTGATCGGCGTCCCCGACGACCTGGCGGGCGAGGTCCTCGAGGCCTACGTCGTGTTGCGCGAGGGAGTTGTCGACGACGACGAGAAGGTCTCCGAACTCCAGAAGTGGGTCAAGACCGAGTTCGCGTCCCACGCGTTCCCCCGCAAGGTCCATTTCGTCCGCGAGCTACCCAAGACCCCGTCGGGCAAGATCCAGCGCTTCCTGCTCCGCAAGGAGCGCGCCGCACAGGCTTGATCCGGTCAGGGCTGATTCGGCTAAGCCTGATCCGGCCAGGCCGACCCGGGCAGACCAGCGCCCCGCACTAAGGAATGACTCACATTCCCTGGTGCGGGGCGCTATCTTCGCAGTCATGTCTTCTCGCTCCGGTGCCCGCCGTGTCGGGGCTGCCGCCCTCGCCGTCGTGGTCATCTCCACCTCCACAGCCGCTACCACCGCTACCGCCACTACCGCTGCCGCGGCCCCGGCGTCGGCCAATCCCGCGATCTCGTCGGTCGCCCCGGACCCGACCGTGCTGCGCGGCGCGGATGGCGCGTATCACGTGTACGCGTCCTCCGACGACTGGTCCGACGGTGCCGGCTACCGGGTGATCCCGCATTTCCGCTCGTTCGACCTGGTCGAGTGGGAGTATGTGGGCAATGCGTTCCGCTCCCTCCCGGCGTGGGCCCCGGCGGGGTCGTTCCTGTGGGCGCCGGACGTCCACGTGGCCGACTCGGGCGCGGTCATGTACTACACCACCGGTGGCATCGAGCCGTGTGTCGGTCGCGCTAGTGCGCCGGGCCTCGAGGGGCCCTGGACCCACGATTCCGGGCCGATCGTGTGCCACGGCGAGTACCGCGGCGAGGTCCTCGATCCCATGGATCCGGAGGTCGTGTTCACCGAGATCGGCCCGGTAATGCTCATGGGCAACTTCGAGGGGATTCACGCGGTGCCGATGAACGCCGAGGGGACCGCGCTCGAGGGTGACCCCGTGCTCATCGCCGGTACAGGCGTAGAGGCTCCGACTGTGCTCGCCCGGGACAGTCACACGCACCTGTTCACCAGCGCCGGCCTGTGCTGTGACGGCGAGGGCTCGCAGTACCGCGTGCTGGGCGGCCGCGCGGATGACCTCATGGGGCCGTACGTCGACAGCGGCGGACGCCCGTTGCACGAACCGGACTCGGGGGACGTGATCCTGCACGGTGACGACGACTGGGTCGGCCCGGGTCACGTGGACGTAGCGACCGACGACGCCGGGACCGACTGGATGCTTTACCACGCTGCCCCGCGCGGCAGCGCCGTCCTGCCCAACGGGGTCCAGCGGCGGTACATGATGATCGACCGGATCGACTGGGAGACGGTACCGGGCACCACCGGAATGTGGCCGCGGGTGGGTGACGGCACGCCGTCGACCCTGCGTCCGTCCGATCCCGTGGTCGACCTCCCCGTCCGCCTCACCGCGGTGGGGGACGTGACGCACAGAGTGGACGACGACGAGCTGGTCGACCTGACAGTCCTGGTGCAGTCGACCGGGCCCGAGTATTCGGGAGATCTCCGGGCGGACCTGACCGGACCGGACATGGTGCGCACCCCGGTGCAGCTGGTGACCGATGAAGGCGGGGGCGACGCCGTTCCGGTGGCCGTCGTCCCGGTGACCGTCGCGGCGGGCGCGTCACTGGAGCGGGCGCTCACCCTGCGGACAGGCGAGCTGGGCGCCGGCTCGTATGAGCTGGTGATCTCGGTCGGGACCACCGGCGGCCCGGCGCAGGAACTGGCCGTGTTCGGACTCGAAGTGGCCGGAGACGGCTCGCTCTCGCTGGGCTCTCTCGGCTCAGGCGCACTCGGGTCTGTACCGGTGGGGTCGGGTACAGGGTCGGGGTCGAGGTTGGGCTCGGGGTCGAGTACGGGGTCGGGGTCGTTCGGAAGCTGAACTGATGACTACCCTCACCGTCATGCCCGTGCCCCGCGACCCGTCCCGCCGTTCGGCCGTCGAGACGTTCCACGTCATGAGCGTCCTCGCCGCCGCAGCCCGCCGCCAGGAGACCCACGGTGACGTGATCTCCCTCTGCGCCGGGCAGCCCTCGACCCCTGCGCCCGGCCCGGTGCTGGCGGCCGCGCATCACGCCCTCGACACGGAGATCCTCGGCTACACCGAGGCGTTGGGCATCCGCCCCCTGCGCGAGGCGATCGCGACGTATCACCGGGAGCGGGACGGCGTGGAGGTGTCGGCCGACGACGTCGTCGTCACCACCGGATCCTCGGGCGGCTTCACGGTGCTGTTCCTCGCCGCGTTCGACCCCGGCGATGTGGTGGTCATGGCGCGGCCGGGGTACCCCGCCTACCGCAACACGCTGCAGGCGCTCGGGTGCCACGTGCGCGAGATCCCGTGCGGGCCCGAGACCCGCTACCAGCCGACGGTGGCGCAACTCGAGGCGGTGACCGCCGAACTCGGGCACGCGCCTGCGGGACTCATCGTGGCCAGCCCCGCGAACCCGACCGGCACCATCATCGGTGCGGAGGAGCTCGCGGCGCTCGCGGGCTGGTGCGACGAGCACGGGACGCTGCTGGTCAGCGACGAGATCTACCACGGCGTCACCTACGGCCGCGAGTGTGCGAGCGCCTGGCAGTCCAGCCGGAACGCCGTGGTGATGGGTTCGGTGTCGAAGTACTTCTCCATGACCGGCTGGCGGATCGGCTGGATGCTGCTGCCCGAGTATCTGCGCGATCCCGTCGACCGCCTGATCGGCAACCTCACCATCTGCCCGCCGGCCGATGCGCAGTTCGCGGCCGTTGCGGCGTTCACCCCGGAGTCCGCTGCCGAGCTCGACGGTCACGTCGAGCGGTACGCCCGCAATCGCGAGCTCGTCCTGCGTCGGCTGGGGGAGCTGGGCGTGGGGGAGATCGCCCCGCCTGACGGCGCCTTCTACGCGTACTTCGACGCCTCGCGTTGGACCGACGATTCCGTGGCATGGTGCGCCGAGATCCTCGACCGGACCGGGGTGGCGCTGACGCCCGGCGTCGACTTCGACACCGTCGACGGCCGCCACACCGTCCGGCTGAGCTTCGCCGGAGGTACCGAGGAGGTCGCCGAGGCGCTGGACCGGCTCGAGGCGGTGCTGGGCTAGTAAGGTTCCGGGCGGCCGGGCCGCTGGGACTCGCAGCTCATGATGGCAGCCCTGTCCGGCGGCTCGGCGGGTTACCGTCGGCGCATGGGTTCCGCCGAGATCATCACCGCCAGCGTCTACATCACTCGTCCGTGGCTCCTCTTCCAGGGGCCACTCACGACAGAGCAGATCTACATGAACGCCTCGCAGATCTTCAACGCCTCGACCGGCGGCTCGATGGTGTCCTGACCCGCGACGGTGTCCTGACCCGCATCGGAGGACGAGCCGGCCGCGACTAGACCGGCGGCTCGTCACCCTGCTGGGCTGAGTGCGGGCGGCGCTTAGCGTTGAGCTCGTCGTACTGCCGCTGGTACTCGGTGGTGCCGTGGGTGGTGCTTTCGGCGGTCCCGTGGTGCGCAACGCACGTGGTGAACGGCTGTGCCCAGGTCGCGGCACCGTGCGACTGCCTCCGAGCGCGTCGGGCAGCTCTCGCCACTCGGCGGTGTCTCTCCGTGACGGCGTCGGCGCGGAGTTCTCCAGGAAGCCCCTTGCCGCTCGTGTCGTGCGGGGCGGGGTCATAGTCGCGGTAGCCGTCCCAGGCGCCGGCCTCGGCACGCTCCCGGGCCAGGCGATATCTCGCCAGTGGACCGGTGGGACGGGTGTACATGGTCTCGCCGTCCGGTGAGGTGAGGACGAGCGTGCCGTCGGGCTCCATGCGGTAGTCCCAGCCAGCAAAGGTCTTGAACCGATGGTGGCTCCGGCACTGGGCGGCCAGATTCCACTCCACAGTCAGCCCGCCTGCCGCAGGATCGTCGTGGTTGAACGGTACGACATGGTCCAGATCACAGGCCTCGGCCGGGACTGCGCAGCCGGGATGACGGCACGTGCCGTCCCGGAGTCTGATCCTGCGGGCGAGTGCGGCGCCGGGGCGATATCGCAGTGATTCCTCGTCGGAGTCCGCGGCGCCGATCGTGGGGTCCACGCTCTCGATGACCGTATTGTCGGCCAGCTTCAGCATTGCCAGCAGGGACTCGATGGCGGCCTCGCCGGACCGGGGGAACTCGACGCCGGCCTCGCTGAGGTGCGAACCATCCGGGACGTTTCCGCCGGTCGGATTGGTGATGACCGTGATCCGCGGACGGAGGGAGAGTCCACCGCCTGTGGTGTTGCCGCCAGCGCCTCCGCCATTGCCGCCGCTGCCTCCGGAGGGGGAGCCGTCCGTGTCTCCGCCGGGGCCGGGCTCGGGTTCGCCGCCGTGAGCGGGGCCGAGACCGCCGCAGACCTTTGACATGAGGGCGTCCGCGCGACGCTGTGCTTCGGTGTAGCCCTCATCGTCGGTGGAATCGGGCTCTGGCTCGCCTGAGGATTCAGCCTCGGCGCGGGCGGTGTCCCGGGCGGCGTTCTCTGCCTCACGGTCGAGCTCCACCTGCTCGTCGAGTGCCTCGGCAAGGACTGCCGCCTCGTCCGAACGGAGGGTCGCGTTGACGGTGGTCATCCCGTCCTGGCCCTTGTTGATCCGGACGCCCCTGGCGCGTGCGGCATCGTCCTTCCGCAGGCGGACCGCGTCCCGGTCCATGTCGATGATGATTCGGTCCGCGTGAGCCTTGGCATCGTTGATATTGGGACGCTCGCCGGCAGCGAGCCGGTCGAGGTAGTCCTCGACCACCCGCTTCTGGACTTCGTCGAGCACGCTCTCGTCGACATTGGACATCTGTAGGGCAAGCGCTCGGGCCACCTTCTGCTCCATGAGGCCCGCGAGCATCGACTCCAGGAGGGCCGGGTAGCGGAAATGCAGGTCCGCGGCGAAGGAGATCATCAACCTGGCGCGGGTGGACGAGATCGACAGCATCCGGACCAGGTGGGTGGCGGCCATGAGCTCCGGGTCGACGACTCCGTAGCCGGGCCGGGGCTCGTCGGCAGCGTCCGCGCAGACGGGGTCGATCACGCACTGGGCCATGACCGTGTGCGCCGCCACGAGCCGCAGGCCGGACGCGCGGTTCTCCGCTTCCCAGCTCTCGCGTAGTGCCGCGTTGGCCGCACCCAACGGGTCCAGTGGCGCGCCTGCTTGTACCTCTGATGCCGCCTCTGCCGGCGCGCTTGTCGGGGTGGAGGACGTGGTCGGAGAGGAGGTGGCGAGCGAGTGGATGGTGACCTTGTCGTCGTCGTACTCGTTCCCCATCAGTCACCTCCCCGGTCGGATCGAACTATAAACGTGCTTCGAATCTGCGTTCTAGACTACGTACACATTTTCGACACCGCAAGGATTTTCTGCACGTTTCTCGCGCGGATTTCCGGTCGGTGTGGCCGGGGAGCGCACGGGCACTCGGGCGGGGGGACGACGCCGAGAGCCGGTGTCGGAGTCTCGTGAGAGAATCGAGCCCGTGACCGCCAAGCCTCGTATCTCCAATGTCCTCGCCTCGCGCTACGCGAGCGCCGATCTGGCCACCCTGTGGTCCGCCGAGTACAAGATCGTGCTCGAGCGTCAGCTGTGGATCGCGGTCCTCCGCGCCCAGCGTGACCTGGGAATCGACATCCCCGACGGGGTGATCGAGGCGTACGAGGCCGTGATCGATCAGGTCGACCTGGCGTCGATCTCGGACCGTGAGCGGGTCACCCGCCACGACGTGAAGGCGCGCATCGAGGAGTTCAACGACCTCGCCGGCCACGAGCACATCCACAAGGGCATGACCAGCCGCGATCTCACCGAGAACGTGGAGCAGCTCCAGGTCGTCCGCTCGCTCGAGCTGATGCGTGACCGCGCCGTGGCCGCCGTCCATCGACTCGGCGAGCACGCGGCCTCCCACCGGGACCAGGTGATGGCCGGCCGCAGTCACAACGTCGCCGCCCAGGCCACCACCCTCGGCAAGCGCTTCGCCTCCGCCGCCGACGAGCTGCTCGTCGCGATCGAGCGCGTCGAGTCCCTCCTCGAGCGCTACCCGCTGCGGGGGATCAAGGGGCCGATGGGCACCGCGCAGGACATGCTCGACCTGCTCGACGGTGACGCCTCGCGCATGGCCGAGCTCGAGCAGCGCGTCGCCACCCACCTCGGGTTCTCCCGCACCTTCGACTCGGTCGGGCAGGTCTACCCGCGCTCGCTGGACCACGAGGTCGTCTCCGCGCTCGTGCAGTTGGGTGCCGGACCGTCCTCGCTCGCGCAGACCATCCGCCTCATGGCTGGTCACGAGCTCGTCACCGAGGGGTTCCAGCCGGGCCAGGTCGGCTCGTCGGCCATGCCACACAAGATGAACACCCGGTCCTGCGAGCGCGTCAACGGCCTCCAGGTCGTGCTGCGCGGCTACGGATCCATGGCGGCCGAGCTCGCGGGCGCGCAGTGGAACGAGGGCGACGTGTTCTGTTCCGTGGTCCGTCGCGTCGCGCTGCCGGATTCGTTCTTCGCGCTGGACGGGATGTTCGAGACCTTCCTCACCGTGCTGGACGAGTTCGGCGCGTACCCGGCCGTCATCGACAAGGAGCTCCAGCGCTACCTGCCGTTCCTGGCCACCACCAAGGTCCTCATGGCCGCGGTGCGCGCCGGCGTCGGCCGCGAGGTCGCGCACGAGGCCATCAAGGAGAACGCCGTGGCCGTGGCCCTGGCGATGCGGGAGGAGGGCCGCGAGCCCGACCTCATCGATCGTCTCGCCGCCGACGACCGCCTGCCGCTCGACCGTGAGGCGCTCGAGGCCGCACTCGCCGATCGTGCCGCGTTCATCGGTGCGGCCGCCGACCAGGTCGACGCCGTGGTCGCGCGCGCCGAGGCCCTCATCGCGCGGTACCCGGAGGCGGCGGGCTACACGCCAGGCGCGATCCTGTAGGTCTGGTCGAGTCAGGTCCGGTCTGGTCAGGTCCGGTCACGGCTGCTCGCCGCGGGTCTCGCCGTGGGGCCGGGGGCAGAGCGACGACGACGAGGTCCGCGGACGCCGGCGGGTGGGCGCACGCCGGCGTCCGCGTTCTCCGGGTGACACCGGGAGCGCGGGCCACGATCAGACCGGCGCCGCCTGAAGTCCGTCACACGCACGGGGCCGGGCGCTAATGTTGCGCCCATGAGTCAGACGATCCTCCCCGTGCCCAGAACCGGCGGCCTGCAGGTCGCGATCCACCGGGCGGACACCCCCAGGGCCCTCCTGCTGTTGGTTCACGGCTTCGGCGAACACTCCGGCCGCTACGGGAAGATGATCTCCTTCCTGAACGACCGCGGGATCACCGTCGCGACCTATGACCTGCGCGGTCACGGGACGGCGCCGGGACCGCGGGCGCGGGTCGCGGTCGAGACCCATATCCAGGACAACCTCGCGGTCCGCGACGCCGTCATCGGCTGGGCGGAGAAGGCCGGGGACTCAACGGCGGACCTCCCGCGGCTGCTCATGGGACATTCGATGGGTGGACTCATCTCCGGGGAGTCGGCACTCCGTCGCCCCTGGGATCTGACGGGGCTCGTCCTGTCCTCGCCGGGCCTGGCGGTGGGGGAGAACTCGCCGGCCGTGCTCAAGGCGATCGCGCCGGTCATCGCCCGACTGCTGCCCTTCCTCCCGGTGGAGAATCTCGACGCGAAGGAGGTCTCCCGCATCCCCGAGTACATCGCGGACTACGAGTCGGACCCGCTGGTCCACCACGCCGGCGTCCCCGCACTGTCCGCGGGCTCTCTGCTCGCGGGCGGGAAGAAGTTGCTGGAGCGCTCGCCCGGACTGCGTGTTCCTACTCTCGTCCTCAACGGCAGCGCGGATCCCATCACCGCGCCCACCGGGTCGCGCAGGTTCGCCCTCGAGGCCGGCAGCGCCCATGATCCGCGGCCTGAGATCACGTACCTGGAGATCGAGGGCGGCATGCACGAGTTGTTCAACGATCTCTGCGCGGACGAGGCCTACGAGGCGCTGGGGGCCTGGCTCGACGCGCGGTTGGGCTGAGGGGCGGCTCGGCGCGGTGGCGGCGAGGGACTGAGGCCCGTCGCCCGAGGGAACGGTGTCCGGGGCGGCCGCTACGCTGGCCTCATGCGACCTGCCCTCTCCACTTATCGCCATCTCGCCGCCGGCAAGGTCCGGGAGCTCTATGAGATCGACGCGGACACGCTGCTCATGGTGGCCACCGACCGCATCTCGGCGTACGACCACATTCTCGAGACGCCGATCCCGGACAAGGGCCGCGTCCTCACCGCGATGAGCGCGTACTTCTTCGACGCGCTGGACGTGCCCAATCATCTGGCCGGGCCGATGGACGACGAGCGGATCCCCGCCGAGGTGCTGGGCCGCGCGATGGTGGTCCGCCGGCTGGACATGGTGCAGGCCGAGTGCGTGGCCCGCGGCTACCTGACCGGGTCCGGCATGGTCGAGTACCGCGAGTCGGGGACGGTCTGTGGCATCGAGCTGCCCGAGGGGCTGGTCGAGGCCAGCAAGCTGCCCGAGCCGATCTTCACGCCGGCAACCAAGGCGGCGGTGGGGGACCACGACGAGAACATCTCGTTCTCCCGGCTCACCGAGATCGTCGGTGACGAGATGGCCGAGCGACTCCGCGCCGCGACGTTGGAGGTCTACTCGCGCGCCGCCGAGATGGCGGCCCAGCGCGGTGTGCTGCTCGCGGACACCAAGTTCGAGTTCGGTGTCTCCGGAGGCGAGCTGATCCTCGCGGACGAGGTGCTGACCCCGGATTCCTCGCGGTACTGGCCGGCGGAGGGATACGAGGCGGGGAAGGTGCAGCCGAGCTTCGACAAGCAGTACGTCCGCAACTGGCTGACCGGCCCTGAGTCGGGCTGGGACAAGGCCTCGGACACGCCACCGCCGCCGCTGCCCGCCGAGGTGGTCGAGGCGACGCGTGCGCGGTACATCGAGGCGTACGAGCGTATCTCGGGTCTGCAGTTCGCTGATTGGATCGGAGGCGACGCGTGAGCGAGTCCACTTTCGACGCACCTGACACCGGCACCCCTGACTCGGGCGCCCCCGACACCGGCACACCCACCGCCGCCGGCGCGCCCGCACCCACCCCGCCGGTGGCCGAGCGGCGCCTGCACCGGCGCGAGCACCACGGCCGGGTCTTCGAGGACCACTACGAGTGGATGCGCGACAAGGACGCCCCGGCGACCCGCGAGTACCTCGAGGCAGAGAACGCCTACACCGATGCTTTGACCGCCGACCTCAAGCCGCTCGAGGACGCGGTCTACGAGGAGATCCGCTCCCGCGTCAAGGAGACCGACATGTCGGTTCCCGTGCGCTCGGGCGGCTGGTGGTACTTCTCGCGCACCATCGAGGGCAAGTCCTACGCGCAGCACTGCCGCGTGCCCGTGCCGGCCGAGTTCGTGGCCGACGAGTCGGACCCCGCGGGCTGGGTCCCGCCGGAGGTCTCGCCCGGCGTTGAGCTGCCGGACGAGCAGTTGCTCATGGACGGCAATGTCGAGGCGGAGGGACACGGGTACTTCGCGCTGGGCGCGTTCTCCGTCAGTCACGACGGTCGCATGCTGGCGTGGTCGGTCGATGTCGAGGGCGACGAGCGCTACACCTTGCGTTTCCGGTCGCTGGACCCCGAGGTCACGGCGCCGGAGGACGAGATCCCCGGCATCGCCGCGGGCGTGACGTGGTCGCGGGACGGCGACTATGTGTTCTATGTGACGGTCGACGAGGCGTGGCGACCGGACACCGTGTGGCGGCACCGCGTGGGATCGGGTCGTGACGACGACGTCACGGTGTTCCACGAACCGGACGAGTCCTACTGGATCGGTGTGGGCGAGACCCGCAGCGAGAAGTTCCTGCAGATAGCGATCGGGTCCAAGATCACCACCGAGGTGTGGTGCCTCGACTCCGGCGATCCCGCAGGGGACTTCTGGTGCGTCCGTCCGCGCGAGGAGGGCGTCGAGTACGACGTGGAGCACGCGGTGGTGGGCGGCGAGGACCGGTTCATCGTCACCCACAACGCAGGGGCGCCCAACTCGACGGTCGGCGAGGCTCCGGTCGGGCCGATCGGGGACTTCGGCGAGCTGCGCACGCTGGTGCCGCACCGTGACGATGTCCGGGTCGAGGGAGTGGACGCCTTCGAGCGGGTGCTCGTACTGAGCTACCGCGAGGGGGCGTTGCCCAGGTTCGCGCTCATGCCGCTGGACCCGGACACCGACACCGGCGCCGACGCGTACGGCGAGTTCGAGCCCGTGGAGTTCGACGAGGAGCTGTTCACCTCTGGCGTCGGGTCGAATCCCGAGTGGCGGACCCCCGTGCTGCGGTACGGCTACGGCTCGTTCGTCACGCCCGGTCGCGTCTACTCGATGGACCTGGGGTCGGGCGAGCGGACCCTGCTGCGCGAGCAGGAGGTACTGGGCGGGTACGACCCGTCGGGTTACGTGCAGCGTCGTGACTGGGCCACCGCGGAGGACGGCACGCGGGTGCCGCTCTCGCTGGTCATGTCCGTCGACACCGCCGCCAGGGTGGACGCGGGCGAGCAGGTGCCGACGTTGATCTACGGGTACGGCTCGTACGAGTCAAGCATGGACCCCGGATTCTCGGTGGCTCGGCTGTCGCTGCTGGACCGGGGGATGGTCTACGCCGTGGCGCATGTCCGGGGCGGCGGGGAGATGGGCCGACTCTGGTACGAGAACGGCAAGACCCTGACCAAGCGCAACACCTTCACCGACTTCGTCGCGTGCGCGAGGCACCTGGTCGAGTCCGGGCTCACCGCTACGGATCGTCTGGTGGCCGAGGGTGGCAGCGCGGGTGGCCTGCTCATGGGCGCGGTCGCCAACCTCGCTCCCGAGTTGTTCGCGGGGATCCAGGCGGTCGTGCCGTTCGTCGATCCACTCACCTCGATCCTCATGCCGGAGCTGCCGCTCACGGTCATCGAGTGGGATGAGTGGGGCGACCCGCTGCACGACGAGGAGGTCTACGACTACATGGCCTCCTACGCGCCGTACGAGAACATCGAGGCCAAGGACTACCCGGCCATTCTGGCGGTGACCTCGCTGAACGACACCCGCGTGCTGTACGTGGAGCCCGCCAAGTGGGTGGCGAAGCTGCGCGAGGTGTCGACCTCGGCCAACTCCGCGGAGCGGCCGGTGCTGCTGCGCTGTGAGATGAGCGCCGGCCACGGCGGCGTCTCCGGGCGCTACGAGCGGTGGCGTCAGATAGCGTTCGAATACGCGTG
>NZ_BRVN01000023.1 GCF_026011735.1 Dietzia sp. NCCP-2495
CAGAAATGGGTGGATGCCAACGCCGAGTGCGAGCGCAACAAGGACTGGACACCGCTGGCGGACTTCTTCACCGAGGACGCCACCTACGGCTGGAACTACGGCACCAAGGACGACTTCATGGCCGTTGGCCGTGACGAGTTGCGTGACCTCGCCTTTGGTCAGGAGATGGCCGGCCTCGGGGGATGGCAGTACCCCTACATCCGGACGATCATCGACCCAGAGACCGGCGATGTGCTGTGCCTGTGGAAGCAGATCGCCCGCGACACCGTCGATCCGCGGACGGGCCGGCCGTACGAGGTGCACGGCCTGGGCGGCTCGTGGTTCCTCTACAACGGGAATCAGCAGTGGGCGTGGCAGCGGGACTTCTTCGACTTCGGCAACGTCGTGGACCTGTTCATGCGCATGTATGAGGCCGACGCCTTGACCCCGTCGATGAAGGCTCGCTTCGAGGCTGCCGGCGGCAAGCCCGCCGGCTGGTATCGGATCGAGGACAGCCCGGCGACCCTATGGCCGGTCACCGGACCGACGGAAGTCTGATGCGAACAGCCGTCGCCGTTACCGGCTTCTGCCAGCGTCGTAGGTCCGCCACCGGTCACGGCGACGGCGTCGTTTCGGCCCCAGTCGAAAGGAAGCCATGAAATTCGCCGTCTCTACCGCCTGGATCCCGCATGAACAATTGGCCCCGATTGCCAAGGCAGCCGATGAGCTCGGCTACTCCTCACTCGCGCTACCCGACCATGTCGTCGACATCGCAGACATTCAAACTCCGTATCCCTACACCGAGGACGGCAGTCGGCGTTGGGCGACAGGCGCGGAGTGGCCCGACCCTTGGGTGACCGTCGGACACCTCGCTGCCGTGACCTCCAGAGTGCGGTTCTTCACTTCTGTGTACATTGCCGCGATGCGATCGCCCTACCAGGTGGCCAAGACGGTCGGCACTGCGGCCGTACTGTCCGGTAACCGGGTCACTCTCGGCGTGGGAGTCGGCTGGTGCCGTGAAGAATTTGACCTACTCGAGCAGCCCTTTGGTACACGTGGCCGGAGAACTGACGAAGCACTCGAACTGATCCGTCGCCTGTGGGCGCCCGGGGATGTCGAGTACGAGGGCCAGTTCTGGAATACGCCGAAGCTGACGATGGAACCGACGCCCTCAGAGCGGGTGCCGATCTATGTCGGCGGGATCTCGGATGCCGGATTCGCTAGAGCCGCCCGGTACGACGGGTGGGTCGGTGACCTCTGCACGATAGACGAAGGAGCCCGATGGGCGGCCGCGCTTCGCGCCGAGCGGGATAAAATCGGTGCGACTGGGGAGTTCCAAGTGATCGTTGCCCTTACCGATGCGATCACGCCGGACGATTTCCGTCGGGCGCGACAACTCGGAATGACCGAGACGATGACCGCACCGTGGGCCTACTACTACGAACTCGACGCCACGCTCGAACAAAAGCTCGACGGAATGGCGCGGTTCTCTGACGACGTCATAAGCCCCCTCGCACACGACTGACCAGCAGTCCTGCAAACGTTTTGTCCCCGCAGCAGGCGAGCTGGCCGTAGTGGTTTAGTTTCCTTTCGCCTTACCGCCGAAATCCAGCGTGTCCATGGGGTTGGCCACGGCCGTCACGGACACCGTGCCCAATGGGCCCTCGCGATCGAACACTTCCGCAGTAGCTACCGAGACCCCATCCCTCTGAACGTGGTCGAGGGCGCGCAATCCGACCTCCATGCTTCCCGGTCGGCGAGCCAGCATCAGACTGAGATCGGAGTTGATGTATGGAACGCCTCCGCTGCCCCAGTTGCAGACCATGTTGGCCGTATCGGCTATTCCCGCGGTCGCTTGAAACGTCGTGCCGGGCTCATCGAGCACGATCGGCACCAACTGATGCCACATCTGGTGTCGCCCCTCGTTCTGGTGGTCCTCGAACCGGTTCGACCAGGGCTCCGAACTGGCCATGCACGGAGGTCCCCCCATCAGTTCTTTCGCGAGATCACGGCTCGGTGGAACGGGCCTGTCCTCGAGCCCCCATATCGCGCCCGGCGGAGATTGCGAAGGCCTGAGGAACAGGCAACTCGCGCGTGCTGTCTGTTGCTGCCCTTGAATCAGGGATACGTCGATCAGGGTCAGGCGTGTGCTACTGCGGACGACTTCCGTGCGTAGCCTGGTCGGACTCATCCGACTCGGTCTAAAGAGATCGACATGAAATCGGGAGGGAACGAATTCGGCCCGTCCTAGGCGGCCTATCGCCTCTTCTGCCCCACAGGCCAGGAGTCCGCTCACAGCCACACCGTGTAGGTGGTCCACATTCCACTCACTACGGCTCAAATCCAGTGGCTCGAACACCTCGTCAGTACGGCGGAAGTACGCCGGGATCATATCGTCGCGGACCAAGGCCGCCATCACGCCTCCCCGACAATAAAGAGCGGCAAGGATCGTCTGGGTTCAAAGGTAAACTCCGAGCCGGTGCTGAACTTGGTCACCGCCACCTCGTCGGACTCGGAAATCGGTTCATCCCGTCGCACAATTGTGCCTTGCCATTCGCCGACGGCAGCTCCGGTCGTCACCTCGATGTCCAGATGGGGATCCACGGCACGGACGGCAGCGCGAAGTGGTGTGAACCACTCGGGCCCGCACAAGGCGATCCAGCCATTGTCTTGGTGGACAAGGGAGGGGCGGACGAGCAGGCAAGCGCCGTCTATTTCGGCGTTCACGTAGGCGGCCGGGTTGAGCATCGGGTGCGCAGCCAGCAGCCGGGCTGCGGCATTCACCGCGTCGTCCTGCTCTGCTAGTGCGAGCGCCCGTGTCAGCCTCTCACCGGCGACCCCGGCGATACCCACGAGTTGCTTGCGACGGATCTTGACCGTGTCGTCCGCTGAGTCGGTGCGCGCATCGACCGCGATTGCGAACGCATTATCCAGAAGTGCCATCTGCACACAGATTTCATCCGCAATCCGGACCAGGCCGGAATGCGAGAAGGCCAAGAAATCAACATCGGACATGAGTGCGCCGCTGTAATCGGACAGCCCCTCGTCGCGCGGGTCGATCGGTGTCAACTCGACCGTCGCCGCTCGGGACCGTTCGTTGACGGCGAGGGCGGATACAGGCTCCGGCTCCGGAAAAGAGTCGTCGATCTTCACCGTCCACGCGCAATGCGGTGCCCGGTCCGCAGGGACACGCGGCGGCCGGTGAATCGGACGGACCTGAGCGTGCGGATTGGTCGCTATCGCCGTGGCGTCGAACGTGGG
This sequence comes from Dietzia sp. NCCP-2495, assembly GCF_026011735.1. Taxonomy (GTDB): domain Bacteria; phylum Actinomycetota; class Actinomycetes; order Mycobacteriales; family Mycobacteriaceae; genus Dietzia. The sequence goes on from NZ_BRVN01000023.1 coordinate 3,241, forward strand.
GTCCTCGATGTCATGGCACATCCCACGGACATAGTCCTCTCCCATGGGTTCGACATCCATGAGCGCACCACAGTGATCGAGGTGGAACTCGCCGGACCACCGGTCGTGCACGATGTACCGGAAGTCCATGAACTGAGGGGGAGCACCGATGTCCAGTTGCAGCCCCTTGAAAATCGTCGGGACGTCTCCGCGACCCGGCTCTTCAGGGGAAAAATCGAGTGCCTTCTGCATGCGTCGTGTATAGATCGGACTTGCTGCAGCCCATTCCTCAATCGCGATCTGGAGCATCTCCTCGCGACCGAAAGCGGAGATGCACCAGGGCATTCCCGCTCGGTCGATGAGCTGCCCGATCAGGAGTAACTCTGGCACGATCACCGCAAGTTCCTCGCGTGTGAAGTCGGCGTATCGGCTGGTTTGATTCACTGGGCTGCTCCTCGACATGCTGGTGGTCCACTGCTTCTTATTCGCACTCACGGCGACAGGCCCAAACGGTCCGCGAGCTTGTCCAGATAGGTCAGGACCGCCTTCTCATCTGCGTCCGGTACGCCCCAGATGAGTTCAGTAGCTCGGGCGTCGGCCCAGTCCTGGAAGTCCTGCTGGTCGGGCTTCTTCGCCACGAGAACGCGGATATCCGGTTCGCCACTTCTTCCCTCCTCCGCCCAAGAGGCACGAAGCCTTCCGGCGTTCTCCGAAACGTTGGTGCTGGTCGGGGTGGTCATCCACCCGTCGGCATGCGCGGCGATCCAGGCGAAGGTCTTGGGTCCCGCGCCGGCACCGATGATCACCGGAATCCGCCCTTGCGGAGGTTTGGGATGTGCCCAACTCGGCCCGAAGGACACGAACTCCCCGTCGTAGGACGCCTCTTCTTCGGTCCACAAAGCGCGCATTGCTTCCAGATATTCCTTCAGAACGCCCCGGCGCCGGGCGGCTGGAACGTTGTGGTCAGACAGTTCGTCGGTATTCCAGCCGAAGCCCGCCCCGAGAGTGACCCGCCCGCCGGAGAGGTGGTCGAGCGTGGCCAGGGTCTTGGCGAGAGTGATCGGATCAGATTCCACGGGCAGTGCCACCGCTGTCGCCAGGCCGATCCGTGTTGTGACAGAAAGGCACGACGCTAGAGAGACCCACGGGTCCAAGGTGCGCATGTACCTGTCGTCGGGAAGATCCTCACCGCCCGTGGGGTGAAGTGCGTCCCTCCGTACCGGGATATGGGTGTGCTCGGGCACATACAACGTGTCAAACCCCCGCTCTTCAGCAGCTACGGCCAGCCGAGCGGGAGCAATGCCCCGGTCCGAGGTGAAGAGAACGACGCCATTTCGCATACATACACCCTAGGCGCTGAACTACTCTAATGGAGAGGTGTTCAGACAATTGTCTAGACGACTGTCTTGTATTCGCGCCCGGATCACGGCACAGGCGACCCGACAGTCCATGAAATCTTCTCGAGGGAGTACGAAATGACCGAAGAATTCAACATCGGGCTGGCCCATGAGGCGATCAGTGAAGCCCTCCCGGACCGCGAAGCGATCGTCTGGCGAGACCGCAGACTGACGTTCGCGGAGTTGACCGACCGCAGCCGCCGCCTGGCCACCTACCTCCACCAGGCAGGGCTAGGCCTCCGTCGGGAACGCGGCGCCCTCGCCTCCCACGAGTCCGGCCAGGACCACGTGGCGCTCTACCTCTACAACGGCAACGAGTACCTGGAGGGGATGCTCGGAGCGTTCAAATCACGGTGCGCCTCGGTCAATGTCAACTACCGGTACGTTGCAGACGAGCTTCGCTACCTTCTCTTGAACTCGGAGTCGAAGGCGATCATCTACCACGCCAGATTCGCCCCGCTACTTGCCGAGATCCGAGACGAGCTACAAGACATCACACTGTGGCTCCAGGTCGCGGACGACTCCGATGAGCCTCTGCTTCCCGGCGCGGTGGACTATGAAGAAGCACTAGCGTCGGTCCCGGCAGAGCTGCCGGATGTCGGCCATTCGCCGGATGATCTTTACATGATCTACACGGGCGGAACCACCGGCATGCCCAAGGGAGTGCTGTGGCGACAGCACGACATCTTCATGTCGGCGATGGGGGGCCGAACCCCGGGAGTATGGGACCCGGTGACGAGCTACGAAGAAGTGGTCGATCGCGCGGTGAACGGCATGGGAGGCGCGATGCTCATGATTCCGCCGTTCATGCACGGAGCGGCCCAGTGGTCGGCATTCATCCTCATGCACCAAGGGGCGAAGATCGTCATCCCGGATGAGAACCGCCGGATGGACCCCGCCGACGTCTTGAGGACCTTGGAGCGGGAAAAGACCAGCACCATCACGGTCACCGGCAATGCGGTGATGCGCCCGCTCCTGGAGGAGATGCGGACCGGTGCTTATGACCTCTCGAGTCTGTCGATCATCGGCAACGGCAGCGCTGTGCTGTCGGCAGAGCTCAAAGAGCAGGTACTCGACCTGTTGCCCAATGCACTGATCAACGACTCCGTTGGCTCGTCCGAGACCGGGGCGCAAGGATCACATCTGTCTGCCCGCGGGGCAGCCGCCACAGGCCGCTTCGGGCCCGGGCCAGGGGCCGTAGTCCTAGACGAAGATCTGGAACGCCTTCATGAGCCCGGACACCATGCGTTGGGATGGCTAGCGCAGTCGGGATGGGTGCCCTTGGGTTATCTCAACGATCCTGACAAGACGGCCCGCACCTTCCCGGTTGTCGACGGCCGACGGTATGCGGTACCTGGAGACAGGGCCCGTCTCCTGGCGGACGGAGAAGTCGAGGTTCTGGGAAGAGACTCCGTTTCCATCAACACCGGCGGCGAAAAGGTCTTCGCGGAGGAAGTCGAGAAGGCCATCAGCACCCACCCTTCGGTTCGGGACGTCAACGTTTGCAGCCGCCCACACGACAGGTGGGGAAACGAGATCGTTGCGGTTGTTGAGCTGGCCGAAGGCCAAACAGTCTCCAAAGCCGATCTGACCGAACATGCTGCTCTGCACATCGCCGGTTACAAAGTCCCTAAAGACTGGGTCATCGTCGACCGGATCCAGCGCTCGCCCTCGGGCAAAGCCGACTACCGGTGGGCCCACAAAGTGGCAGCACAGTCACAGCAGTAGGCCCCACTTGGAGGCGAGGCCTCGGACCGGATCGGTGGGAACTGGGCGTTCGACAATCCCAACGGCAGCTCGAGCGCGTACCGCTCGCTGCACATCGACACCTCCAAGCATCAGTTGAGCTTCCGGGATTTCCCGATGCCGGAGGAGTTCCCGAACTTTCCACACCACACCCAGATCAAGCAGTACCTGGACTCCTACGCGGACGCGTTTGACCTACTCCGATCCATCGAGTTCGAGACCCGCGTGGTGCATGCGCAGCGACTGCCCGACGGCGGCTGGGAGCTGACCACCGAGCGCACAGGCGCGGCAGCAGAGGCAGCGGACGGGGAGTCGTCAGAGGCGAGTCCGGACGGGGCGGGCCGCGAGACCCGCCAGTTCGACCTGCTGGTGGTGGGCAACGGGCACCACTGGGATCCGCGATGGTGGAGAAGCGCTGGAAGACGCGGACGGGGTCGTCGCTGGACAGGACGGTCACGGCGGAGCGAGCGTGATGCGACTGGTGCGGGTGGCAAGGCCGGCCAGCACGACGTCGGGGGCGGAGACGGCGAAGTCAGGACGGCGGAGCTCGCCGATGCCGAACGCGTCGACACCCACCTCGTCGGCGAGCACGCCCTGCTCCACGAGGTCACGCAGGACCTGCGCCTGGTGGACGGGGCGGCCGGCGCGGTCGACGGTGACGTCGCCGAAGGTGTCGAGGCCAAAGGCCACGTCGTGCGGTGGGGTGGGTGACGACGACGAGGTCGGCGTCGCGGGATCGTGGGCAGCGGCGGATGAGGTCCTGCTGGCAGCATAGTTGATCCGTCATCTACATGGTGGGGTGTGCCACCCGGGCGCGGGAGGCGCGGACGTACCGGGCGATCATCCGGTCCATCACCCCGGGCGCGAGTCGCTGCAGTCGCCACGTGGCCCGGGCGCGGGCGGGCTCGATCACGAGAGCGCGGTTGCGGGCGACGCCGTCGAGCACGCTCGCCGCCAACCGGTCGGGGTCCAGCGGCCGACGCACCCCCTGGCCGTCGAGGTAGAAATGCCGACCGTCGAAGCCGTCGAGTTCACCCTTGTCGAGGATCGCGGTGTCGACCGCCGCCGGGCACACCACGGTCACGCCGACCCCGTGACCGGCGGCCTCGGCGCGCAGGGACAGCCCGAGCCCGACGACCGCGTGCTTGGTCATCGCGTAGCTGGTGATGAGCCCCGCCGGGCACAACCCGCCCATCGACGCGGTGAACACGATCGCCCCGGCCCCGCGGTCGATCATGTGCGGGTACGCGGCGTGCACGCAGTGGACCACGCCACGGACGTTGACGTCGATGATCGCGTTCCACTGCTCCAGGGTGAGCTTCTCGGTGTCGCCGCCCCAGGTGATGCCGGCGTTGGCGAACATCAGGTCCAGCCCGCCCCGGGTGGCGACCATCTCCTCGACGAGGGCCGAGACGGCGGCGGCATCGGTGACGTCGAGGTGCGCCGGTTCGGCACTCCCCGCCGCTGCCGACCCGGCGCCGGGGCCGGACCTCGTCGTCGTCACCCCCTCGGCGACCCGCCGCGCGGCGGCGAGGTCGATGTCGGCCACCACCACGTGCGCACCGGCCGCCACGAGGGCGCGGCAGAGGGCCGCGCCGATCCCGGACCCGCCGCCGGTGACGACGGCCGACGCCCCGGCCAGCCGCGGGCCGCGGAGGGCGGTCACCGACCTGGGCGATTTCATGCGAACGCCCTGGTCGCCAGTCCGAGCACATCCGGGTAGCGGCGCAGCTGGGCGCCACCGTCGATCGCCAGGTCCTCCCCCGTCATCCAGTCCGCCGCGGCGAGGTGGAGCACGGCGCGGGCGACGTCCTCCGCGGTCCCGCGGTGGGCGATCGCGGAGTTCTCGGCGTACTCCTCGGCCAGGCCGGGGATCTGCAGGACGGGCTCGGTGAGCGGGGTGACGAGGAAGCCCGGCGAGACGGTGTTGACCCGCACCCCCCGCTCTCCCAGCTCGAGGGCCGCGACCTGGGCGAGCATCACCAGGCCCGCCTTGGCGGCACAGTAGGCCGCCATCCCCCGACCGGGCTGCCGCGCGTTGAGCGAGGCGATCGCGACCATCGACCCGCCGTCCCGGACCGCCCGGCCACCGTGCTTGAACACCAGGAACGCGCCGGTCAGACACACGTCGACGACCCGACGGAATTCCTCGGTGTCGTGGTCCGTGACCAGGCCCAGCGTGCTGACGCCGGCGGTCGTGACCACCAGGTCCGGGGCGCTCCCGGCGAACAGCGCCTCGACCGACGCCTCGTCGGTCACGTCGACGGCGCACGCCCGGTGCGCCGGGCCGAGTTCGGCGGCGCGGGCGGCGGTCGACTCCGCGTCGAGGTCACCGATCGTGACCTGCCACCCCCCGGCGGCGAGAGCGCGGGCGGTGGCCCACCCGATCCCCGACGCCGCGCCCACCACGACGGCGGACCGGCCGCGGGCGGCCACATCGGAACCGTCCGAATTGCTTTCGCGGTCAGGGGTGGGGACGTGTGTGCGATCCGTGTCCACGGGGCCTCCAGTAGGGTTGACGGCCGGCCTCGGCGGGGCGGTTCGCCGGGCCGGAGGAAGCTGTTGACGACCGTCAACACGGGCCATAGTGTGATCCGCGCCATAGCTTCTGTCGGCGAGTCTGCCTCGCCGAGGGATCCGCCGAAGGGGTTCGCATGAAATCGACCTGCACCATCGCCGTGATCGGCGCGGGCATCAGCGGCCTGACGACGCTGAAGATGCTCCGCGACTACGGGATTGACGCGGTGTGCTTCGAGGCGTCGGACCGGATCGGCGGAAACTGGGCGTTCGACAATCCCAACGGGAGCTCAAGCGCCTACCGCTCGCTGCACATCGACACCTCCAAGCACCAGCTGAGCTTCCGGGACTTCCCGATGCCGGAGGAGTTCCCGGACTTCCCCCACCACAGCCAGATCAAGCAGTACCTGGACGACTACGCCGAGGCGTTCGGCCTGCTGCCGTCCATCGAGTTCGAGACGCGGGTCGACCATGCCGAGCGCCTGCCGGACGGCGGGTGGGAACTGACCACGTCGCGCACCGGGTCGGCCGTACAGCCCGGGGCCGGCGGGGTCGCGACCCTCCACTTCGACGGGCTCGTGGTGGGCAACGGGCACCACTGGGACCCGCGCTTCGCCGACTTCCCCGGCGAGTTCACCGGGGAGATGATCCACTCCCACGCCTACGTCGACCCGTGGGATCCGCTGCACCTCATGGACAAGAAGATCCTCGTGGTGGGCCTCGGCAACAGCGCTGCGGACATCGTCGTGGAGCTGTCGTCCAAGGTCATGCGCAACGAGGTGACGCTGTCCACCCGGTCGGGAGCGTGGATCGTGCCCAAGTACATCGCCGGCAAACCGGCCGACAAGTACTTCGCGACCTTCCCGTACATCCCGTACTCGTGGCAGCGGAAGGCCACCCAGGCGATGCAGCCGATGTCGGCGGGCCGGCCGGAGGAATACGGACTGCCCACCCCCAACCACAAGTTCTTCGAGGCCCACCCCACGCAGTCCGTCGAACTGCCGCTGCGGCTGGGCTCCGGGGACGTGGTGGCCAAGGGGGACATCGCCCGGCTGGACGGCCGGACCGTGCACTTCACCGACGGCACCAGCGGCGAGTTCGACGTGATCATCCAGGCCACCGGGTACAACACCACTTTCCCGTTCTTCGACCGGGACTTCCTGTCCGCCGACGCCCACAACCACATCCCCCTCTACAAGCGGATGTTCTCCCCCGGCATCGACGACCTCGCCTTTGTCGGCTTCGCCCAGTCCACCCCCACCCTCTTCCCGTTCGTCGAGGCCCAGGCCCGGCTGGTGGCGGCGTGGGCGGCCGGGCTGTACCGCACCCCGCCGGTGCCGGAGATGGAGCGGGTGATCGTGGAGGACGAGAAGAAGTACATCGGCCACATGCTCGACACGCCCCGCCACCAGCAGCAGGTCGACTACTTCCTCTACGAACGGGATCTGCGCACCCGCGAGATCCCCCGCGGCCTGGCCCGCGCCCGCGCGCTCGGCGCCGCCCTGCCCTCCCGGGCGACGGCGTGACCCCGGCCGCGCCGCCGGCGAACACCTCGCCGCGCGGCGACCGACGGCGCGAGGCGCTGCTCGCCGCACTCGACGAGCGGCTCCGCACCACGGCGCTGGACGACATCTCGGTGGCCGACCTCACGGTGTCCGCGGGGATCACCAGGTCCGCGTTCTACTTCTACTTCGACTCCAAGGCCGCCGCGGTGGGCGTCCTGCTGGCCGCGGTCCAGTACGAGGCCCGGGCGGCGGTCGAGACGATCGTGGGCGGCGAGGGGGACTTCCGCACACGCGTGGCCGGGGCCCTCGAGAAACTCACCGACCGTGTGTTGGAGAACGCCCACATCTACCGGGCCCTGCTCACCGCCCGCAGCAAGCACGAACAGACCCGGGCGCTGTGGAACGAGGGCCGTCACGCCCTGGCCGCCCCGATCGCCGCGTTCCTGCGCGACGAGCGCACCGCCGGTCGGGCGCCGGACGGCGTGGACCCCGAGGCGCTCGCCGTGGGACTGATCCACATCAACGAGACCGTGCTCGAGCAGCTGGCCTACGAGATCGACGCCCCCCGCGAGCCGTTGCTCACCGTCGCCACCGACATGTGGGTCCGCTCGGTGTTCGGCCGACCCGACCCCGCGGTGGACGCCGCGTCAGATGCAGGGAGAACCTCATGACCAGCCCCGTCGACATCGCCTTCCGCTCCGGGTCGGGGCCGGACGCTGCCGAGTGTCGGGGCTGGTTCCTGCCCGCCGCCGGCGGGGCGGAGAGCGCCGGTGACGCCGCCCGCGCCGGCGAGGCGGGCAGCCCCTGCGTTGTGCTCGCCCACGGACTGGGCGGCACCGCGGACTCCGGCCTCATGCCGTTCGCGGAGGCGTTCGCTGCCGCCGGGTACGCCGCGCTCGTCTTCGACTACCGCGGCTTCGGGCGCTCCGACGGCCAGCCCCGCCAGGTCGTCTCCCCCGCCCGCCAGCAGGACGACTACCGGGCCGCCATCGCCGCCGCGGCCGCACAGCCCGGCGTGGACCCGGACCGGATCGTGCTGTGGGGCTGCTCGCTGTCCGGCGGGCACGTGCTCGAGGTGGCCCGGGGCCGGCGGGACGTGGCCGCGGTGATCGCGGTGGTCCCGCTGGTCGACGGGCGCGCCGCCGCCCTGACCGCGGCCCGCCAGCACAAGCCCACCGCACTGCTGCGCGCGACGGGCACCGCGGTGCTGGCCAGAGCCGTGGCCGTGGCCGGCCGGCCCGAGCCGATGGTCCCGCTGGCCGGCCCGCCCGGCTCGACCGCCCTGCTCTCGCTCGAAGGCTACGAGGAGGCCTACACGTCCGTGGCGGGCCCCACCTGGCGAAACGAGGTGGGCGCCTCGATCGGGGCGGAGCTGGGCTCGTTCCGGCCCGCCAAGAATGCGGCCGACCTCGTCGTCGTCCCCACGCTGTTCCAGATCGCCGACCTGGACCGGGCCGCACCACCGCACGCCGCGGCGACGGCGGCCTTCGCGGCGCGCGCGGAGGTCCGGCACTACCCGGGCGACCACTTCGACCTGTTCTCGGGCCGGCCGTGCCACGATCGCGCCGTGCGGCACGCCCTCCACTTCTTGCGCCGCCACATACCGTGACGTACATCACTAACTCTTCTTGTTGACATATCACGGACACGGGCTTAATGTTGGTGACACAACAACAAGAAGTCCTCCGGCCCCGCAGCCGGGAACAACCACCAAGGAGTCACCATGACCACCCAGCTCAACGACCTGACCGGCACCTGGACCCTCGACGACACCCACACCCGCCTGGGCTTCGTCACCCGCCACGCCATGGTCACCAAGGTCCGCGGCTCGTTCAACGACTTCACCGGCACCGTCACCGTCCCCGAGTCGGGCATCTCCGGCGCCGAAGCCAAGGTCACCATCAACGCCTCGTCGATCGACACCCGCAACGCCGACCGCGACGGCCACCTCAAGTCCAACGACTTCTTCGACATGGAGAACTACCCCGAGATCACCTTCACCTCCACCAAGATCGAGCCGAACGGCGACGGCGGCGTGGACGTGACCGGCGACCTCACCATCAAGGGCCAGACCAAGTCCATCACCATCCCGTTCTCCTACGAGGGCACCGCCACCGACCCGTTCGGCAACCTCCGCGCCGGCTTCGAGGGCACCACGGTCATCAACCGCAGCGACTTCGGCCTCTCCTGGAACGCCGCGCTCGAGACCGGCGGCGTGCTGGTCTCGGAGAAGGTCACCCTCGAGATCGAGGTCTCGGCCATCAAGAGCGCCTGACCCGCGTTCCCGGCGTCTCACGCCACCCCTCGGACGCGCGGTGACCTCTCAGGCACCCCGACAGCGCTTCGGCGCCCCTCCGGCGCGCGGCGGTCCACTTCCCACCGCCGCGCGCTGACCCCTCAACGACACCGCCCTCACCTGCGAGCCAGGTGAGGGCGGTGTTCTGTGTTCTCCGTGCCGCGCGAGCCGGCCCAGCGCCGCGCGCGAAGCCCTTGCGCCCCGCGCGGAGAGACGGATCAGTCGACGACGACGAGGACCGCCGTGTGCGATCCGTCGGCATCCTCCCAGGTTCCACTGAGGGTCCCGGGCGAACCGATGAGCGGATGGTCGGCCTCCGCGTCGTTCTCCTCGGAGATCACGCGGATCACCTGCGGGGCGTCCACTCCGACCGCCGGGCCGTCGCCGCCACCGCGGATGTTGACCGGGGACGGCGTGACGCTGCCCTCCTCGACCTGCAGATGGTCGGCAGCGGTGTCGCGGTGGCTGATGACACGACGGACCTCGGCCTGGTAGACGGGATCTGCCGGGGCGTCGTAGACCCAGCGGCGGCCGAGAACCGAATGCTCCATGGTTCCGACCAGCGCGTCCTCCCCGCCCTCGAGCTCGGCACCGCGATAGGTGACCGGCACGTGGAAGGTGCGCGTCCCGTCGGAGAGGAGAAAGCACTCGATGCCGACCTCGCCGGCCGGATCGACGAACCGGTACGCCGTCACCTGCTCGAGGGACTCGACGGCGCCGTCGAACCACACCTGCTCGCCGACCCACGACCGGAGAAGATCGAGCTTCCCCGGAGCGAGGACGGCGTCATAGATCTCAGCGGTTCCACTCATGCGCTAAGAATCCCCCACGGAGTGCGGTCCGGCAAACGACAGCTCCGCCGGCGGGCTCAGTGAAGAAGAATTCCCCGCGGGAGCATTCGTCCTGCGCAGTGGGTTAAGCGTTTCCCGTCAGTCGCCTGTGCTGTGACAGTCATCACTGCAAACTGGCGTTCACGGCAATTACGGTCGCCGCCGTGACCCGCGGATTTCCCACGGGCATCTCGACGGAAGGTGACATCACGATGAAGAAGACCATTGCCGTAATCGGCTCCGCCGCCGCCCTGTCCTTCGCCGGCGCAGGCCTGGCCGCCGCCGAGGACGTCGCCACCGACGACCAGGCCCAGACCCCCGAGACCACCGAGGTCGACACGACTGCCGGTGAGACGACCGAGGGCGACGACGCCGCCGACGCCACCACCGGCGACGACGCGACGGAGGACGGCGCGACGGACGACGTGGACACCCCGGAGGAGGTCTCCGCGATCGCCCAGCAGCTCTGCGGCTCCATCTCGGCGTATGACTTCCTCGGCTCCGCTGAGGGCACCGTGCCCGGCCTGTCGGGCGAGGAGTGCGAGGCCAACGCTGACGCCGCCGTCCAGGCCGCGATGACCGGTGACATCGCCGGCGCGCTCGACATCCTCAAGGGCATCGAGGCCGAGACTCCCGACGAGGGCGATGACGCCGAGGACGCCGGCTCCGCTGGCATGCTCGGCTCGCTGACCGGTGACAACGCCGCTGATGACACCGAGGGCGACGACACCGAGGCCGGCGAGACCGCGCCCGAGCAGCCCGCGTTCGGCTCCTGATTGCACCGCCTGAGCGGGGCCCGCGACTCTGAGCGGACCCCGCGCCCGCCGGTCTGACACTGGCCGCAGCCTGGTCATGGCTGCAGCCTGGCTAAAGGCCGCAGCCTGATGCTGGAGCCCGACTGGTCACCGACTAGGCGCTCCGCTCCGTGAACTCCCGCGCCCGCTCCGGCGGACGCGGGAGTTCATTTATAGGGCAGGTGTGAGCGTCGAGCCCATGAGCGCCCAACCCCGCAGCGCGCTGGCCCCGGCTCGGACGCGAATCGGCCTCACCCCAGCCTCTGCTTAGCCCCTCCCCTGCCTCTGCTCAGCCTCGCACCGGCTCGATACTGCGCTGACGTCGACCTTGTCGACACCACTGCGATCCTTGTCGCCGCCACTGCGGGAATCGGGCCCCACTTTCGCAGTGGTGTCAACAAACCCACCGAGAACCCGGGCCAACGCCACGTCTGGAACCCGGGCCAACGCCACGCCCGGCTAAACCTCGCCCCGAAAAGCCCTGGCCAAACGCCTGTGACGGTGATCGAAGAGCGCCCCGACCACTGCGCGGACCAGCGGCGTCGAAACCAGCGCCCGTGGCTGCGCGCGCAGGGTGTCGGTGACGCGCGTGATGCCGTCCGGCAGCGCGTCGAGCTCGCGCCGGTGTTCCCAGACCCGCGCCGACCCCAACCGGGATCGCTCCTGGAGTGACGGGGCGCGTCGATCTCGGTGATCACCAGGTCGTCGAACTCCACCGGGACCAGCCCACCCAGCAGGATCCACGCGCGACCGGCCGGTTCACCCAGCGGCAGGTCGGCGATCGACTTCCCGTCCAATCGCTGCGGGAACCGCATGGTCAGCAGGGGCCCGAACTCATCGGCGACCCCCTGCGCGGTCACGACGCGTGCCCACACTTGCTCGCGCGTCGCCTGGACCGCGCTCGACCGCACCACCTCGACGTAGCGCCGTCTGCCCTGGCTCATGCCTTCCGAGCCTAAGCGCCGGCGAGGAGAGGCGGTAGGCCTCGGCAACAACCGGCGCCAGCACACGCGACCGGCGAGAGGCACCAGTCACGCCCGCCGAGAAGCCCCGGCGCCCCCGGCGCAGACGCTCGGGAAGCAACGCCCAGGCGGCACTCACCCAGGTAGCGTCCCCGGCATGAGCGACCCCACCGGCCCGGCCGCACCCGCCGACCCCGCCGACCCCACCGGCCCGGCCGGCCCCGCCGCGCCCGCCGTCCGCGAGATCTGGATCCCCCGCGACGGCATGGAGCTGCGTGCCATCGATTCGGGCCCGCCCGGCGGCGAGCCGGTGGTACTCCTGCACGGTTTTCCGCAGCGCGCCTCAAGCTGGGACCTCGTCGTGCCGATGCTGCACGCCGATGGATTGCGCACAATCGCCCTCGACCAGCGCGGATACTGCGCCTCGGCGCGGCCGCGCGGGCGCCGACCGTACCGTCTGACCGAGCTCGTGGGCGACGTCCTGGCTCTGCTCGACCACTCCGGCCTGTCCAGCGCCCATATCGTCGGTCATGACTGGGGCGCGGCCGTCGCGTGGGGCATCGCCGGCAACCACCCCGAGCGCGTCCGCTCGCTGACCGCCGTCTCCGTGCCGCACCCGACGGCGTTCCTCAAGGCGATGGTGACCTCCGATCAGCTGCTGCGGTCCTGGTACATGGGCTTTTTCCAGCTGCCGTTCATCCCCGAACTGGTCCTGAACTCGGCGGGCCCGCTGCCCGTCAAGGCGCTCGCCGGGATGGGGATGACGAGCGAAATGATCGAGCGCTACCGCGAGGAGATGGTCGGAGCCGGCGCCGTGCGCGGCGGACTGGGCTGGTATCGCGCCCTGCCCTTCGCCTCACCCCGGGGCGCGACCGCGCGCGTCACCGTGCCCACGACGTTCGTGTGGAGCGACGACGACCCAGCGCTCGGACGCGGCGGTGCGGCCCTGACCGAGCGTTTCGTCGACGGCGACTACCGGTTCGTCGAGCTATCCGGCGTGAGTCACTGGATTCCCGAGGAGCGGCCAGTCGAGCTGGCCAGCGCGATCTCCCGGCGGGTCCTGGGCTCGGCCGACTGAGCTCTGCCGACAGAGCTCGACCGCGCCGACGCACTCGTCACGGCTCGGGCAGAAGCTCGTCGTCGTCACTCCTCGTCGGACACCCACGGCGGCGGGATGGTCGCGGCCACGCCCGCGGCGACCAGCGCCATGGCCCCGCCGAACACCAGCCCCGTCCGCAGGCCGAGTTCGGTGGGCACGAACAGCCCCTGGAAGTCGGTCGACATCTGGGTGAGGATCACGCCGAGCACCGCTGCGGAGGTGGTGGTGCCGATGGAGCGCATGAGGGTGTTGACGCTGTTGGCCGAGCCCATCTCCGTGGTGGGGACCGACTCCATGATCAGCGCCGGCATGGCACCGTAGGCCAGTCCCACTCCGCCACTGGTGATGACCCCCGCGATCATGACGCCCCAGGTGCTGCCCATGAGAAACAGTCCGGAGAAGTAGCCGACCGCGATCACGATCGAGCCCAGGACCAGCGTCGTCTTGGGTCCGCGGCCACTGATGAGACGGCCGCTGATCGGCGAGACCGCCATCATCGCCAGGCCCGCCGGCGCGGACCACAGGCCCATGGCCACCATTGACTGGCCCAGTCCGTGACCGGTCGCGACCGGGAGTTGCAGGACCTGCGGGAAGATGAGCAGCTGCGCGTACAGCCCCATGCCGACCGTCACCGACGCGATGTTGGTGAGCAGCACCGGCCGTCGGGCGGCCACACGGAGGTCGACGATCGGCGATCGATGCCGCAGGACCCACCGCGCCCACAGGGCGAACGCGGCGAGCGCCAGGGCGAGCAGTCCCAGTGTCGTCGCGGAGGCCCACCCCCAGTCGGCGCCTTTGGAGATCGCGAGCAGCAATGCCACCAGTCCGACTCCCAGGCCGAGCGCGCCGACCAGGTCCAGTGTGCCGTCGGGCTTCGCCGCGGGTCGCTGCGGGATCGACAGTCCCATCGCCACGGCGGCCACCACGCCCAGGACGGCCGAGCCCCAGAACATCCACTGCCACGACCCGTACTGGGCCAACGCGGCGGCAGCCGGGAGTCCGAGCGCACCGCCCACGCCGAGGGAGGAGCTCATCAGGGCGATCGCGGAGCCGAGGCGGGCCGGCGGCAAGACCTCCCGCATGGTGGCGATCCCGATCGGGATCACGCCGATCCCCACGCCCTGGAGCGCACGCCCGATGATCATCGGCCACAGCGAGTCCGACAGCGCGCAGACGACCGAGCCGAGCACCATGACCAGCGCGCTTCCGATGACCACGTTCTTTTTGGAGTACAGATCGCCGAGCCGCCCCATGACCGGGCCCGCCACGGCCCCGGCAAGAAGGGTCACGGTGACCACCCAGGAGGCGTTGACCGCACTGGTGCCGAGAATCGACGGCAGGACCGCGAGGAGCGGGATGACAAGGGTCTGACTGAGCGACACGACGATCCCGCCGAACGCCAGTACCCAGACGAGGCCACGGTCGTCGCGGGGCATGGCGTCGCCGTTCGTTATTGGTGCACTCATCCCGCATCCCTTCACGAAGCCCTTCGTCGGACACTACAGACAGGTGTCGATTCAGTCTCATCGTCATGTCGCTAATGCGCCCACCTGCGGGATCGGCACTTCTCGCCCCGGGCCGGGCGTGGCCGGTCGGGCGGGCACCCTTGTGGGCGACGACGTCCGGTATCACCATGTGGCACATGAGCATTCGAACCAGTGCCAGAAGGATTGATAAGCGCAGTGTTCGTTCCGTTCTCGGTGTGGCCGGGCTCGCCCTCGCGACCACGGTCGCCGTTCCCGCGACAGCGGGCGCCCAGACCATGCCCGATACGGGGTCGGTCGGCGGCTCGGCGGAGACCATGCCCTCGCTGACCCCCGCCGAGGACCGAATGGTGGCCACCGGCGGCTCCCCCACCGGCACATGCTTCGGTGCGATGTCCGCGACGATCGACCCAGACGGCTACCCGCACAGCTCCCAGGTCGCGTAGGCCGCCGGCGTGGTCGGCGTGGGCTCCTGCGATCTCACCGCCACGGTGTCGTGGAGGAACCTCGACACCGGCGAGAGCGGCGAGAAGGTCATGGAGGTGCCCAGCCCGGCATTCCTGCCCATTGGCAACATCGCCCACCCGAAGGACACGCTCATCCCCACCGGGCCCGGACAGGTCGAGTACACGCTCACCACCAACGGCGGCGCCTCGGCGGACCCGATCACCGTGGAGACCCCCGCGTACGAGGAGTAACCGGCGCCGCCGGGTCTGCGCCCGGACAGGTCCCACGGACTCGCGGCGGGCGGCGCGCGGCGCGCGGCAGGCGGCAGGCGGCAGGTCTGACCTGAGCCGTCACTCCGATCAGCGTTTCCCCAGGTCGCCAAAGCGGAGTCCGTACCGGAGTGACGGCTCACGCGTGCGCTTGCGCGGGCATGGGCGTGGGCGTGGGCGTGGGACTCAGTCGAGCAGCGCCTGCGCGGCCAACCGCCAGTCGGCCACCGGCGGGACCAGCACGTTCTCGCCCAACACCTGCACGAGCACGGTCGAGGCGCCCGCATCGAGGTGCTCCTGCACGCGGGCCCGCGTCGCCTCGAGACCGCGCGTGACCAGGGCCGACTTTAGGCGGTCGCTGCCGCCGCGCACGTAGTCCGACTCGTCGAAGCCCTGCCGGGTCCACGAGTTCCGGTAGTTCGGCAGACCCGTATAGACGTTCAGGTGGTCGTGGGCGCGGGAACGCCAGAGCTCGTCGTCGTCGACCCCGTCAGCAACCACCGCGGCGTGTTCCACGACCAGGGCCGGCCCCGACTCCCCGGTCCCGCCGAGGATCTCGCGCGCCTGCGCGGTGTGCTCCGGAAGCGTGAGGTAGGGGTGGGCGCCGGCGGTGCGGTCGCGCGCCAGCTCCAGCATCTTGGGGCCGAGCGCGGCGAGCACGACCGGCGGCATCGTGTCCTCCCCGGCGGCGAGGGCGCGCGTGCCGTCGAGAGCATCGAGGTACTCGCGCATCGCCGACAGCGGCCGACCGTAGTTGTGCCCGCGATGCCGCTCGACCAGCGGCGCGTGCGACACGCCCAGGCCGAGCACGAACCGGCCCGGGTGCAGCGCCTCGAGGGTCCGGGCGGCGGCGCCGGCGGCGGAGGCGTCGCGGCCGTAGATGTTGGCGATGCCCGTGCCGATCGCCATTCGCCGCGTCGCGCCGAGGTACATCTGCGCGGCGGTGAACGCCTCGCGGCCCACGGCCTCGCCGAACCAGAGGGAGCCCCAGCCCTGGTCGTCGAGCTCACCGAGGACGTCGGGCAACTGCGCGGGCGCCAGCCCTTCGAGCGAGCCGGTCCACAGGCCGACCCGGCCGAGATGGGCGCGGCCGGCGGGGGTTTCGCGGTCGGCGTGGGCGCGGTCGGCGGAGCTCGCGGTGGTGCTGGCGGTCGGGTCGACGTGATCACTCATAGCGCCGAGTGTGCCGGACATGGACAGCTGTCTGGGCCAAACGCCCGCGCCCGCCCCCGGAGCCGGTCCAGACTGGCCTGGAACGTGTTGCAGAACAGTATCGAGGAGACGAGACGCCGATGTTCGAGTGGTCCGAGACCGATCTGATGGTGCGCGACGCGGTGCGCGGCTTCATCGACAAGGAGATCCGCCCGCAGATCGACGCGTTGGAGAGCGGCGAGATCACGCCGTACCCGATCATCCGGAAGCTGTTCGCCGAGTTCGGCATGGACACGATGGCGCGCGAGAGCACCGAGAAGGCCCTGGCCAGGGAGCGGGCGGAGGCGGACGGGAATGCCGCAGGGAAAGCCACCGGGAAGGACGACGACGACAACGCCAGCGCCGCAGACTCCGGCGGCGGTGGGCAGGACTCGATGATGGCCGTGGTCACCAGCGAGCTGTCCGCCGTGAGCCTGGGGCTGGTGACGGCGCTCGGGGTGAGCATGGGGCTCGGCGCGGGGACCATCCGGTCGCGGGGCACGCTCGCGCAGAAGGAGCGGTGGCTCTCCGGGATCGCGAGCATGGAGAAGATCGCCTCCTGGGCGATCACCGAGCCGGACTCGGGCTCGGACGCGTTCGGCGGGATGCGCACCTATGTGCGGCGCGACGGCGAGGACTACATCCTCAACGGTCAGAAGACGTTCATCACCAACGGGCCGTACGCGGACGTGATCATCGTCTACGCCAAGCTCGACGAGGGCGGCGCCGCGACGGACGAGGACAAGCGGAATCGCAAGGTGCTCACCTTTGTGCTCGACAAGGGCATGGAGGGGCTCACGCAGGGGGCGCCTTTCAAGAAGATGGGGCTGGCCTCATCCCCCACCGGCGAGCTGTTCTTCAACGACGTGCGGCTGGGGCGCGACCGCCTGCTCGGCGAGTCCGAAGAGCCCCGCGGCGGGGACGGCCGGGAGTCGGCGCGCGCGAGTTTCGCGGCGGAGCGGATCGGGATCGCCACCATGGCGCTGGGGATCATCAACGAGTGCCGCCGGCTGTGCATCGACTACGCCCGCGAGCGGACGCTGTGGGGCCAGGAGATCGGTCGGTTCCAACTGATCCAGCTCAAGTTGGCGAAGATGGAGGTCGCCCGCATCAACGTGCAGAACATGGTCTTCATGTCCATCGAGCGGGCCCGGGCCGGCAAGCCCCTGTCGCTGGCGGAGGCCTCGGCCATGAAGCTGTACTCCTCCGAGACCGCCACCGAGGTGGCGATGGAGGCCGTGCAGCTGTTCGGCGGGAACGGCTACATGGCCGAGTACCGGGTGGAGCAGCTCGCGCGCGATGCCAAGTCGCTCATGATCTACGCGGGCAGCAACGAGATCCAGGTGACCCACATCGCCAAGGGGCTCCTCGCGCACTGAGGTTCTGGTCCGTCCGAACGGTTGCTCCTGCGTCCGGCTCTCGTACCGTCGTGTCATGGCCACCGAGATGTTGCACACGTACATGCAGGACCACCACGCCGGTGCCGCCGCCGGGATCGACCTGTTCCGCCGCGTGGCCGAGGACCACGGGGATCCGGAGACCAGGAAGATCGTCTCCCGCATCGGCGACGATACCGAGGACGACCTGAAGATCCTCGAGGAGCTGATGACGCTGGCGGGGACGTCACCCTCGATGCTCAAGGACCTGCCCGCCAAGGCCGCCGAGAAGTTCGGACAGCTCAAGCCCAACCGCCGGGCCGCCGAGCGTTCCCCGCTGAGTGACCTCGTCGAGCTCGAGGCACTGACCCTCGCCGTGACGGGCAAGACGCTCGGCTTAAAGGCTCTGCTCGACATCGACGACCCCCGGCTTCCCCGGCCCACGCTGGAGAAGCTGGTCGAGCGTGCGGATCAGCACGGACGCGAACTGGAGAAGCTCCGTCTGCGTTGCACGGAGGCGCTGAAGAAGAAGTGACCCGGCGGGGCGGCCCGGGACGCCGTGCCGCCCCGCCCCCACCGCTCGCACGGGCCCAGTGGCAGAACAACGCCGTCGGCGCGCCCCTCGACGCGAACCTGGCCACCCCGGAGGAGCTCGACGTCGCCGGGCGGCATATCCCCGATGAGAAGCTCGCCGAGAGGTTATCGTCACCGACTCCGTCGACGAATTCGTCGGCCGCCTGCGCGAGTTCGAGGAACTCGGGTTCGAGCGGATCTACCTGCACCACGTCGCGCGGGACCAGTCGCCGTTCCTCGAGCTGGCCGAGCGCGAACTGCTCCCCGCGCTGCAGGAGGCCGGGTCTGCCACCGGTTGTTAACGCGGAAGCCCCCGCCGCAACACCGCCGTCACACGCCGCTGCCAGAGCGGTAACTCGTACACCGCACCGTATACAGCATCGTATCCCCCCAGTTCAGAAGAGGATTCCCGATGCTCACCACCCCGCCCCGGAGCAACCCCACGTGGATCCACCGCCGCGCCGCTGACGAGATCGCCCGATCAGTGGACAATTCCCTGGCGCGTGCCGCGAACGGCGAGGACCTTCCGCTCGCGGGCCTGACGTTCGCGGTCAAGGACAACATCGACGTCGCCGGCGTTCCCACAACCGCTGGCTGCCCCTCCTTCGCCACCACTCCACCCCGGAACGCGACGGTGGTGCAGCGGTTGGTCGACGCCGGTGCGACGTTCGTCGGCAAGACGAACATGGACCAGTTCGCAACCGGCCTGGTCGGCACCCGTAGCCCGTACGGCGCGGTGCACGCCTCGGGGATGCCGGAACGCATCGCGGGCGGGTCGAGTTCGGGCTCGGCCGTGGTCGTGGCTGACGGCGAGGTCGACTTCGCACTCGGCACCGACACCGCCGGTTCCGGCCGCGTTCCCGCGGCCTTCAACGGGATCGTCGGCCTCAAACCCAGCCCCGGGCTCGTTCCCGCCACCGGCGTCGTGCCCGCGTGCGCCGATTTCGACTGCGTGAGCGTGTTCGCGCGAACGGTGCCCGAGGCCACCCGGGTGATGGCCATCATCGCCGGGCCGGACGGCGCGGATCCGCGCTGCGGCCCCAGACGGGACGATGTCCCGCTGGCGGCCCCGTCGCGAGCGGTACTCGCCGTCCCGCGGGAACGGGACCTGTCCGCCCTGAATGCGGAGTACCGTGAGGCCTTCGACCACGCGGTACGCGAGCTGAAGCGGTCGGGCGTCGAGATCGTCACAGTGGACATCTCCCCGCTCCTGGACGCTGCGAGGCTGCTCTACGACAGCGCCCTTGTCGCCGAGCGCTATGCGGCCGTCGGTGACGCCGTGTCCCGGGGCTCGGAGGACCTGGACCCGACCGTCGCCGCCATCATCCTCGGTGGCCGTGACGCCGGCGCCGTGGAGTTCGTCGGGGACCTGGAATGCCTCGCCCACGCCGGAGCCCACGCTCGCCGCCTCATGACGGGCATCGACGGTCTGCTCCTGCCGACGACCACCGACCACCCCACCCTCGCGGAGGTCGCCGCGGCACCGTTCGAGGTGAGCAGACGTCTGGGCACGTTCACCAACTTCTGCAACCTCCTGGACATGTGCGGTGTCGCCGTCCCGGGACGGTCGATCGGCCCGGGACGTTTCGGCGTGATGGTGCTGGCCCCCCGGGACCACGACCAGGTGGCCGCGGACCTCGCCGCCCGCGTCCACTCCACCCTGCTCGGCACCAGCGCTGCGGAGGACCGGGGGCCGGTCCCCGAGATCTGGCCCGGATCGGACACGAGGCTCGCGGTCTTCGGCGCCCACCTCCGTGGCCAGCCGCTGCACCATCAACTCGAGTCGCTCGGGGCACGGTTCGTGGGCGACATCCGTACCTCGGCCGACTACAGACTGTTCTCCCTGCCGACGGTGCCCCCGAAGCCCGGCCTCGTCCCGGCCCGCCCGGAGGAGACGGGCCGGTCGATCAACGGTGAGCTGTACCGCCTCCCGCACTCCGCTCTCGGGCGCCTGCTCGCCGAGCTCCCGGCCCCGATGAGCTTGACACGCGTCTCGCTCGACGGCGGTGAGTCGGTCGTCGGGTTCGGCTGCACGGCCGACGCCCTGGGCGGCGCCGAGGACATCACCGACCACACCGACTGGCGTCTCTACCTCGCCACCACCCTCGACACCAGTAAGGACGACGCCCGATGCTGACCCCGTTTCGCCGTGTACTCCTGGCGCTGGTCGCCGTGTTCTCGCTGTCCACGACCGCCTGCTCCACCATCGATTCCACGTTCACCACGCTCGGTAGCGAGAGCGACCTCGAGCGGATCACCGTCGGCACCCTGCGGGGCCAACCACACCTGTTCGCGCCGTACTTCTACCAGCAGTTCGCTCCCGACCTGGCCATCGAGATCGCCACGTTCGACTCCTCTCCCGACATCAAGAACGCTCTCGTCAGCGGACAGATCGACTTCGGTGTGGTGGGCATTCCCGCTCTGCTCGCCGGCGCGGCGGCGGGCGAGGACCTGAGACTGCTGTCCGTCGCCGCGGACGGCGGGTCCGGGCTGGTCGGCACACCCGACATCCGCAGTGTCGAGGACCTCCGGGGCCGGACCGTCGGGTACCCGCGGGGATCGTCACAGGAGATCCTCCTGCGCCTGACGCTCGCCCGACACGGACTCGATGCCGACCGCGACGTCACCCTGGTCAATCTGCCCTTCTCCGAGATGGCGACATCGTTCGGCGGTGGTCGGATCGACGCCTTCCTCTCCGCGGAGCTCGGTCCGTCGACGGCCCGGCAGAACTCCGGGGCGGTGGAGATCGCCTCCCCGTACGACACGCCGGTCGGCAAGGTCAACATCGGCCTCGGGGTCACCCAACGGACCATCGACGCGGACCCGGACAAGGTCGGAAGGATCGCCGACGTCCACCGTCAGGCGGTCGAGTACATGGACGCCCACCGCACCGAGTGGCGGGACAGGGTGGTCGAGCAGTTCTCCCTCGACCCGGAGATCACCGCCCTCGCCGTGGCCAACACATGGCCCAGATCGGACATCGACGACGAGTTCCGCGCCCAGCTCGCCGCCCTGATCGAGCAGATGGTCCGCGTCGGCCACATCCCCTCGGCACCGGACGTCAACACGTTCGTCCACTCCGACTGACGCACCCCGATCCCAGCCAGGCTTTTCGAGAAGGAGACCAGGACATGACCACTCTCGCTCCCCCGGCGATCGAGCGCCGGACCACCTCGACACCCCACGTCGTGCCCGCCACCGCCGTCAGGCGCGGCCGGGGCCGGACCCGCCGCATCCTGCTCGCCCTGCCGATCCCGCTCGTCATCCTCGCCCTGTGGTGGATCGCGGTCCGTCAGCAGTGGCAGCTGCCGTTCGGCATCGACATGCGGTTCCTCAGCGATCCCCTGACGGTGGCGCAGACCTGGATCGGGTTGGCGGTGGGAACCGGCTCCGACGCCCTGTCCGGTTCGCTGTGGCGGCACACCGCGGCTAGCGCGCTCCGAGTACTCAACGGGTTCCTGCTCGCCGCGGCCGTGGCGATCCCCCTCGGCATCCTCATGGGCCGCCTCCGTGTGATCCGCGAACTCCTCGATTCCACCATCGGCATCCTGCGCCCGATCCCCGTCACCGCATGGGCCCCGCTGAGTCTGCTGCTGATCGGGTACGGGGACCGATCCACCATCTTCCTGGTCTTCCTCGCCGCGTTCTTCCCCATCCTCCTCAACACCATTGCCGGCGCCCACGCCGTGCCGCCGCGCCTCCTCGAGGCCTCCCAGATGCTGGGCGCCGACCGCCTCCGGGTGCTGGTGGACGTGGTTCTCCCGTCGGCGATGCCCTCGATCACCTCGGGCCTGCGGGTGGCGCTCGGCCTGTCCTGGGTGGTCCTGGTGGTGGGCGAGACCGTCGGCATCACCACCGGCCTCGGGGCGCTGATCACCCAGGCCCGCGACATGAGCCGCACCGACGTGATCATCGCCGGGATGCTCACCATCGGCGTGGCCGGCCTGCTCTCGGACGCGCTGTTGCGCCGCGCGCTGTGCACGGTCACCCGGGGCCGCCCCGGGCTCACCTGACCTCCCCGGGCACGACACCCGGTCGGGCGGCGGCCCGCCCGCCGCTGCGACGCACCCCCCGTGCCACCCGCTCCCCGACTCCCGAAAGGACCTCCCATGACCACCACACTCGAATCCCGTCCCGTCCCCGCCTCGTCATCGACCACCTCGGCCCCCGGCGCCGCGATCTCCGTGCGAGGGGTGGAGATGCGATTCCCCGGCAAGGACTCCGACGTCCTCGCGCTCTCGGGCCTCGACCTCCACATCGAGGCGGGTCAGTTCGTCAGCATCGTAGGTGCCAGCGGCTGCGGGAAGTCGACCCTGCTTCGGCTCCTCGCCGGTTTCGAGACGGCCACCGACGGTGTCATCGAACTCGGTGGCGTCCCCGTCCGTGGCCCCGGTCCCCACCGCGGGGTCGTCTTCCAGGACTACGGGCTGTTCCCGTGGAGGACATCCCTGGAGAACGTGGCGTACGGCCCCCGCCGCAACGGCATGTCGCGGAAGGAGGCCAGGGCGGTGGCCGGTGACGCGCTCGCGCTCGTCGGGTTGGAGACCGCGGCCGGCCGCTTCCCGGGTCAGTTGTCCGGCGGTATGCAGCAGCGCGTCGCGATCGCCCGGGCCCTCGCCAACCGGCCGAGCGTGCTCCTCATGGACGAGCCGTTCGGCGCATTGGACGCCATGACACGCAGCTCGCTGCAGGAGGAACTCTCCCGCATCCACCGGGAGACCGGGACGACGACCGTGTTCATCACGCACAGCGTCGAAGAGGCGGTGAACCTCTCCGACAGGGTCATCGTGATGGCGGGGGGCGCCGGATCGGGCCTGTGCGGCCACGTGATCGCCGACGTCGACATCGAACTCCCGCGCCCCCGAGACGTCAACGACACGGAGTTCAACAGGTACGAACGGGCCATCTCCGGCCTCATCCACGGGGACGGGTCGTGACCTCGCGGGGCGAGGCGGGCCTCTCGCAGTCCGCTCGTGCGCTGCACGGTCTCCGCGAGCTCGTGACGACGGGCCGCTTCGCGCCCGGGGAGAGACTGGTCGAGGGCCGCCTGTGCGACCAACTGGAGGTGTCCCGCACGCCGCTTCGCGAGGCGCTCATCAGGTTGGACGCCGACGGCCTGCTCGAGCGCCGGGATGACGGTTACTTTCTGGCCCGTTACGACCTCCCCGCTCTGCGGGACCTCTACGAGCTGCGGGTTCTGTTGGAACTCAGCGGGCTGCGGCGAATCGCGGAGAACCCCGACCTACGCCCGGACCTCCGGTCGCTGAGCGAACTGCGCCGGGTCTGGTCGTCGCTCCTCTCGACACCCCCCACCCCGGGACCGGATCTGGTGGAGCGGGACGAGGCGTTCCACGTGACACTCTCCTCGGCCTGCGGGAACGCGGCCGTGACCGATCAGCTCCGCGCCGTCAACGTCCGTGTCCGCCCCATGAGGATGTACGACTACTCGACGGAGGAGCGGGTGCACGCGACGGTCTCCGAACATCTGGAAGTACTCGACCGCGTCCTCGACGGCGACGTCACCACCGCCGTCGACCTCCTGCGCGGCCACGTCGGATCCTCGCTCGCCGAGGTCGAGGACAAAGCTCGACGCTCGCTGACCAACCGTGCACTCCACGCCGCCGGGTAGTCCGGTGCCGGGGCGCCCCGCGCCGGGTAGTCCCGTGCCGGGCCACCGGGTACGACGGCCACCCGCGGGGGCGGGGGCGTGCCCGGCCCGCCGCGTCAGCGCATCTCGCCGGCGCCCACGTACGGGTGGAGGCTCGTCGTGGGCCGCCCTTCCGCGAACCGGGAGAACCGACAGTCGGCCGGATCGACGCCCGACATCGTCGTCGTCCCCTCCGTGAGCAACTCGGCGACCAGCCGACCGACCGCGGGCGCCATCTTGAACCCGTGGCCGGAGAAGCCCACCGCGAGGAACAGCCCCTCGATCGGCGACGGGCCGATGATCGGGTTGTAGTCCGGCGTCGTGTCATACGCCCCCACATAGCTGCCTGTGATCGACGGATCGGGCATGTCCGGCAGGCGGTGCATGAGCCGCTCGACGACCTTCTCCACGGTCGAGGAATCGGCCCGGTTGGCGTAGGCGTCGGGGTCGATGTACTGCGGCGCGGCGTGGTCCGAGTTGCCGGCCAGGATCTCCCCGTTGGGTTCGCGGCACAGGTACTGCAGGCCCACCAGGTCGGACAGCGTGGGGACCTGCCCGAGCGGCTCGCCCTGGTCCACCATCACGAGCTGCGCGCGCTGCGCACGGACCGGGATGTCGATCCCGACCGTGGTGCCGAGCTGCGGGGCCCACACGCCGGTCGCGAGGATCACGTGCTCGGCGAAGACCTCCGTGCCGTCGGAGAACTCCGCGCCCACGACCCGGTCCCCGCAACCGCGGAGGAGCGAGACCACGCGGGTGCTCTGACGGACGCGCACCCCACGGGCACGCGCGGCGGCCGCGAACGCCATCCCCGTCATGTACGCCTCGCCCCTGCCGCCCCGCGGCTCCCAGGCGGCGGCCGCGACGTCCTCGACGTTGAGTCCCGGCCACAGCTCCGCCATCCGGTCCGGCGCGATGAGCTCGGTGTCGATCCCCAGGCTCTGCTGCATCACCACGTTCGCGCGCAGCGGGACCACGTTCTCCTCGCCGACGATCACCGCGTATCCGCACTGACGGAAGCCCATGTCGTCGCCGAGCAACTCGCGGGCGTTCTCGAACACGGGGATGCTGTGCCAGCTCAGCGCCGCCATGGTCGGCGAACCGTAGTGGCAGCGCACGATACCGCTGGACTTGCCGGTCATGCCGGAGCAGAGCGTGTCCTTCTCGACCACGAGCACGTCGGTCTCACCGCGCTCGGCGAGGTTCCAGGCGATCGACAGGCCCTCCAGGCCGCCGCCGATGATGAGGTACTGCGCCGTCTCGGTCACGGGGGTTCTCCTTCTGTCGTGAGGGTGGTCGGTCGGCCGGGGTCGATCGGCCGGGGTCAGTCGGTGGTGAGCAGGTCGGCCAGGACGTCGGCCAGCGCCTCGGCGCCGCGCTCGGCGTCGGCGTCCTCGACGTACTCCGCCGGCGAGTGCGAGACCCCCGAGGGATTGCGGACGAAGAGCATCGCGGTGGGCACGTGCGCGGCCAGGACACCGGCGTCGTGACCGGCACCGGTTGGCAGGATCGGCACCCCGGGCAGGTCGGCGCACAATCGGTCACGCAGGACGGGGTCGAAGTCGACCGACCCGCTCAGCGACTCCTGCACGACGGCGACCTCGCAGCCCTCGAGAAGCGCTGCTGCCGACGCCACCTCGGAGATCTCATGGACGATCCGCGCGGTGACCGCGTCATCGGGATGGCGGACGTCGAGCCACAGGTCCACCCGGGAGGCGATCACGTTGGTCCCGCCGGGCGTGGGCACCAGACGCCCGACCGTGGCCCGTGCCCCCCGGTGCTGGCCCGCGATCCGGCGGACGTCGAGGACGGTCCGCGAGGCCGGGATCATGGGGTCGCGGCGGTCGGCGAGCACGGTGGTGCCCGCGTGGTTGCCCTGACCGGTGAAGGTCACCCGCCAGCGACCGTGACCGATGATCGACGAGGCGACGGCGACCGGGCTGCCCAGGTCGATCAGGCCCCGCCCCTGCTCGACGTGCAGTTCCACGAACCGACCGATCCTCCCCAGTGCCTCCTCGTCGCGACCCATGCGGGCGGGATCGAGTCCGTGCAGGGCGCACAACTCCCCGAACGTCGTGCCGTCGTCGTCGGTCAGGGCGGCGGCGACCGCCGGGTCCATGGCCCCGGTGAGCAGCAACGAGCCCAGACAGGCGCGGCCGAAACGCGAACCCTCCTCCTCCGGGAAGACGGTCAGTGCCAGCGCCCGGCGCGGATGGATACCGCGGGCGGCCAGGTGGTCGACGGCCACGAGCGCGGAGGCCACCCCGAGCGGCCCGTCGAACGCCCCTCCCCCGGGCACGGAATCCAGGTGACTGCCGGTCACCACCGCGTCGGTGAGTGGATGGTCGGCCGGGTTCCACCAGGCCCAGATGACGCCGTTGCGGTCCGTCTCGCAGTCCAGCCCCCGGGCGGCGGCCTCGGCGAGGAACCACTCGCGCAGGTCCAGCTCGGCGGTGGAGAACACGGGCCGGCTGTACCCGCCGCGGGTGGGGTCGGTGCCGACGTCGCGGATCGCGGACATCAGCGAGGTGACGGTGGGAGCGGTCGGGGCCGTCATGGCGGGATCCTCGGGATTCGGGGACGACGGGGCGTCCCGGGAACGGGCGGTAGGTGCGGGCATGCAGCGGCCCGGGTGGGGTGGGAGAAGGCGCATCGGCGCGCGAGCGCCCGAGCAGTCAGCGGTGGACGCGACAGGCGGGCGGTCCGGGGGTCCGGATCAGCCCTCGACACCGTCCGGGTAGGCGGTCACCGAGAGGAATCGGATGGGCAGCTCGAGCATCGCCACCGGGCCGTGGACCCCCTCGCCGTCGAGAAGCAACGAGTCCCCGGGCCGGAGCCGGTACTCCGACTCTGCGTGGTGATAAATCATGTCGCCGGCCAGCATGTACAGCAGCTCGGTGCCCGGGTGCTGGAAGCGGGGATGCGCCTCCGACTCGGCGGTCAGGGTGACCAGGACCGGCTCGATGCGCTTGTTCGGGCCCCGCAGCGCGCCGAGCAGCTCGTAAACGTGACCGGCCGCCGTGCCGCGGCCCACGATCGTGGCGCCCTGACCGTCGGCGGTGAACACCGCGTCCCTCCGGGTGTCCGCGCCACGCAGCAGCGAGGTGACAGGGACGTCGAGCCCCGAGGCGAGCTTCGCCAGCATGCTCAGCGAGCACGAGGTCTGGGCGTTCTCGATCTTGGACAGCATCGCCTTGGAGATGCCGATCCGCTGCGCCATCTCCGCCACCCCCAGTCCCTCGGAGAGACGGAGTCGGCGGACGTGGAACCCGATGATCCGCTCGAGATCGCCGCCGGTGGGGACGTCCACCGGCAGCTCGCGGGGGGCGGCCTGGTGGACGATCCTGCGCGCGGCCTCCGGCTCGGTCCCCATGGCGTCGACGATAGTCTCCGATGCGGCGGCGGCCTCCGGCGCGGCGGTCATCTCACAGGCCCTGCCCGGCATGGCCGGGGATCCAGTCGGTCCCGGCGAGGGGCACCCGGGCCATCGCGGCGGCCTCCATCGTCAGCGCCACCAGATCGTCGGGCTCCAGGTGTGTGAGGTGGGACTTGCCGCAGGCCCGGGCGATGGTCTGCGCTTCCATCGTGAGCACGTGCAGGTAGTTGGCCAGGCGCCTTCCCGCGGCGACCGGGTCCAGCCTGGCGGCCAGCTCCGGGTCCTGGGTGGAGATGCCGGCCGGGTCCCGCCCCTCCTGGAAGTCGTCGTAGAAGCCGGCCGCCGAGTCCAGCTCGCGGTACTCCTGCTCGTAGCGGGGGTGGTTGTCGCCCAGGGCGATGAGCGCGGCGGTCCCTATCGCGACCGCATCCGCCCCGAGCGCCATCGCCTTGGCCACGTCCGCACCCGACCGGATTCCGCCGGAGACGATGAGCTGCACCTCGCGGTGCAGGTCCATCTCCTGCAACGCCTGCACCGCCTGCGGGATGGCCGCGAGGGTGGGGATGCCGACGTGCTCGATGAACACGTCCTGGGTCGCGGCCGTGCCCCCCTGCATACCGTCCACCACCACGACGTCGGCGCCGGCCTTCACCGCCAGCTTCACGTCGTAGTAGGTGCGGGTGGCGCCCACCTTGACGTAGATCGGCTTCTCCCACCCGGTGATCTCCCGCAGCTCGAGGATCTTGATGGCCAGATCGTCCGGCCCCGTCCAGTCCGGGTGCCGGCATGCCGAGCGCTGGTCGATGCCCCTGGGCAGCGTGCGCATCTGCGCGACCCGGTCGGAGATCTTCTGCCCGAGCAGCATCCCTCCCCCACCGGGTTTGGCCCCCTGCCCCAACACCACCTCGATGGCATCCGCCTTGCGCAGGTCGACCGGGTTCATGCCGTATCGCGACGGCAGGTACTGGTAGACGAGCTTCGAGCTCTGCCCGCGCTCCTCGGCCGTCATCCCCCCGTCGCCGGTGGTCGTGGAGGTCCCGGCGGCGCTGGCGCCCCGGCCGAGCGCCTCCTTCGCCTGCGCGGACAGGGCGCCGAAGCTCATCCCCGCGATCGTCACCGGGATGTCCAGATGGATGGGCTTCGAGGCGTGCCGGGCACCCAGGGTGATGTCGGTGTCGCAGCGCTCCCTGTATCCCTCGAGCGGGTACCGGGACATCGATGCGCCGAGGAACAGCAGGTCGTCGAAGTGGGGCAGTCGACGCTTGGCGCCCCAGCCGCGGATGTCGTAGATCCCTGTGTCGGCAGCTCGCTGGATCTCGTGGATGACCGCCCGCGGGAAGGTCGCGGATTCGCGAAGGGTCGGGGCGTCGGTGCCCGGCGGCCGCATGGCGGTGGTGGCATTTCGGGTCGGTCCGTCGAAGGGCATGGGTGGACTCCTGTGGTGCGGGTCGCCGGGGGCGAGCGGATGGGCTGGTTCAGTACGCCGAGGCGTTGTCGACGTCGAAGTTGTAGAGCGTGCGGGCGGACCCGTACCGGCGGAACTCGCCGGTCGGGACGTCGGCGTACCCCGCACGGTCGAGTAGGTCGGCGAGCTCGTCGTGGTGCTCTGACCGCATCGGTTTCTCCACGCAGTCGGCGCCGAGGGAGGCGACCGACCCCCGGACGTAGATGTGGACCTCGTAGAGGGAGTCCCCCAGGGCGTCCCCGGCGTCACCGAGCACGACCAGGCGACCGGCCTGACCCATGAAGCAGCTCATGTGCCCGATCGACCCGCCCACGACGATGTCGACGCCCTTCATCGAGATGCCGCACCGGGCGCCGGCATCGCCGGTGATCACGAGCAGGCCGCCGTGCGCGGTGGCGCCGGCCGACTGGGAGGCCGAACCGTGGACGCGGACCGTCCCGGACATCATGTTCTCCGCGACGCCGACGCCCACGTTGCCGTTGACGGTCACGTGGGCGCCGTCGTTCATCCCGGCCGTGTAGTACCCGGTCGGACCGTCGATGATCACCTCGTCGGGGCTGTCGAGGCCGACGGCCAGGGCGTGCGCCCCCCTCGGTTCCGTGACGAGGAACCGGCCGGTCCCGTCGGACTCCTGCAGCATCCGGTTGGCCTCGCGCAGGGAGGCGTCGTGCAGGTTGATCACGCGGGATGCGGTCATGGGCTCGGCCGCGGAGGTCTGGTCGGAAGTGAGAGCCTGATCGGCGATGACGGTCATGGTGGGTCCTTCGGGTACGGGGCCAGGGCGGTGACGGGGTCCGACTGTGGGCGGTGCGCGCTCAGCGGTGCCAGTGGTAGATGCGGCCGGGTTCGGGCTCGTAGAGGTGGGCGCTCTCGATACCCGGCAGGTGCGCCATCGCCCGGTATTCTGACGCCATCGCCACGTACTGGTCGGTCTCGGCTATCAACGCGGGTTTGCAGGCGATGGGGTCGCGCACCACGGCGAAGTCGTCCGCGGTGGAGACCAGCAGTGTGTAGAAGCCGTCCAGCACTCCGGCCATCTCCTCGAGCGCCTGGTCGATGCCGGCGCCCTGCGCGATCTGGGCGGCGACGAACCTGGCGGCGACCTCGGTGTCGTTGAGCGTGTCGCAGCGGATGTCGCGTCGGGCGAGCTGCCGTCGGACCGAGGCGTGGTTGGAGAAGGACCCGTTGTGGACGATGCACTGGTCCGGTCCGACGGAGAAGGGGTGCGACCCGGCGGGTGTCACCGCCGACTCGGTGGCCATCCGGGTGTGGCCGACCCCCTGCCAGCCGCCGGCTCCGGCCAGGCCGAAACCGGCGGCCAGGTCAAGCGGCAGGCCGGTCCCCTTGAGCACGGCCAGCTCGCGCCCCATGCCCACCAGGACCACCTCGGGGGCGGCGATGCGGACGGCGGCGGCCAGAGAGTCGACGTCGGTGACGGCGCTGAGCAACGTGGTGGCGCCGAGTTCTCGTCCCTCGACCGGGCGGCCGAGTTCGGCGCCCACTCGCTGGGTGAGAGCGTCGACGCCGACGCCGTCGGCGAGCACGGTGACCGTCGCGGATCCGGCCGGGGTCCAGTCCCGGTTGCCGTACACGGCGACCCCTGCGGAGTCGGGGCCCCGGTCGGTCATCTCGCCGAGCATGGTGGTGAGCAGTTCGCCGAGCCGGGGCTCGAGGCCGGGGTCGCGGAGGTGGAGTCCGACGATGCCGCACATGGTTTCTCCTGAGGTGTAGTGAGAGCGGGTGGGTGGGTGACGCAGGGTGGTCGGCGGCTCACAACGCCGTGAGGTACTCGTCGATCTCCCACTGGGTGACGGTGTTGTGCCAGGCGGTGAACTCGTCGCGCTTGAGGCTGGCGTAGTAGTCGGCGACCCCGTCTCCACAGCTGTCGAGGGCCGCGCGCACTACGTCGTCGGCGACCATCGCCTCCACGGCGTGCAGGAGCGTCGGCGGCAGGGTGTGGGTGGTGTCGGTGACGGTGGCGGGCGGTCCCGGGTCGAGGTCGCGTCGGATGCCGTCGAGTCCGGCTGCCAACTGGACCGCCATCGCGAGGTAGGGGTTCGCGGATCCGTCCCCGCCGCGCAGCTCGATCCGGTTCGCGTCGGGGACGCGGAGGTAGTGGGTCCGGTCGTTGCCGCCGTAGGTCGCATTGGTCGGCGACCAGGTAGCACCGGAGGTCGTTGTGCGTGCACCGATGCGCTTGTAGGAGTTGATCGTCGGACACAGGACCGCGTGCATACCGGAGGCGTGGGTGAGGATGCCGCCGATGAAGGCGTAGGCAGTGGGGGAGAGCGCCAGCCCGTACCGGTCCGGGCTCTCGGAGGGGAACACCGCGTCGCCCCCGCGCCAGAGCGACATGTGCAGGTGCATCCCCGAGCCGGTCCGGTCGGAGAACGGCTTGGGCATGAAGGTGGCGATCATGTCGCGTTGTTCGGCCAGCATCGAGATGATGTAGCGCAGGGTCATGACCCGGTCGGCGGTGACCATGGCCTCGTCGTAGGCGAAGTTCTGCTCGAACTGTCCGTTGCCGTCCTCGTGGTCGTTGGCGTAGTTGGACCACCCGAGGGTGTTCATCGCCTCCGAGACCCCGGCGAGGTGCTCGTACATGCGGGTGACGCCGCGGGCGTCGTAGCAGGGGTGGGACTCGTCGTCCTTCGGGTCGGCGGTGCGGAGCGTGCCGTCGGCGTTCCGGCGGACCAGGAAGTACTCGACCTCGGCGCCCACCTTGAGCTCGAGGCCGTCGGTGGCGGCGTCGGCGAGCACCCGGCCGAGGATGACGCGTGGCGCGAAGCGCCACGGTCGACCGGCCACCCAGGGGTCACAGTGCACGAGGGCCAACCCGGGCTTGATGAAGTCCAACGAGGTGAAGGACCGCGCGTCGGGGACGACGACGAGGTCGGGGTCCTCCGGTTGTTGGCCCATCGCGTCGGCCGCGTAACCGGCGAAGCCGAGCTCTCGGGCCTCGAGTTGGTCCACGGCCGAGGCCGGCACGAGCTTGGCGCAGGGTTTGCCACGGAGGTTGGTGAAGACGGCGAGGATGAATCGCGTCCCGGTCTCGGCAACGACCCTGGCGAGGGGGCCCGGCCCCTGGTCGGCCCCCGTGCTGATCGGCGCGACCGGAGGGTGGACGGCCGAGCCGTTCCGGGAAGCGGCGACCCCGACGGTGGGATCTGCGGTCACTGTCATGGGCCCTCCTGGCGCTTGTTTCTGCGTGGTGTCCCTAACCTACTGCGCGGAAACCCCGTGGTGGTTACCGCCGCGTTACGGCTTCCCGGAGCATCGTGCGCAGCGCTCACCTGCGGCGATGGGACGAGCCGCTGTAGCGGGGTGATCCTCCGGGGAATCCGGTAACCAGATGGAAACCATCGCGATACGCGGCGGTGAGCACCACAGGATCACACTGTGAAACGTTCGTTTATCCCCATAGCCGCCCCCGGCGGCCTGCAGAGAAAAGAGAGACAGATGGACGTAGCCATCGCGGCGGCGGACACCGCCTGGGTGCTCGCGGCCATGGTCGCCGTGGCGCTGATGGTGCCCGGTCTCGCCCTGTTCTACGGCGGCATGGTCAGCATCCGCAGCACACTCAACATGATGATGATGACGATCGGCGCGGTCGCGGTGATGGCAGTTCTGTGGGTCGTCGTCGGGTACTCCCTCACCTTCGGCAACTCGCTCGGCGGGCTCGGACTCCTCGGGGACCCCCTGGAGTACCTGGGGCTGAGGGGGATCATGGCCGAGCCGGCGACACCGGGACTGCCGCCCGCCCTCTTCGCGGGATTCCTCCTGCTGTTCGCCGGTATCACGGTCGCACTGGTGGCCGGCGGCGTCGCCGATCGAATGAAGTTCTCCACCTGGCTGGTCTTCGCCCTGGTGTGGCCTCTGCTCGTCTTCTTCCCCGTCGCCCACTGGGTGTTTGCGTTCGATTCCGAGGACGGTTCGGTCGTGGGCGGGTGGATCGCCAACGGCTTGGGCGCGATCGATCTCGCCGGCGGTACCGCCATCCACATCAACGCCGGCATCGCCACACTCGCCCTGGTGCTCGTACTGGGTCGCCGCGCCGGGTTCCCCACGGTGAGCCGGCCACACAGCGTCCCCCTGACCTTCCTCGGCGCCGGGATGCTGTTCGCGGGCTGGATCGGCTTCAACGCCGGCTCGGCGGTCGCCGCGGGCAACACGGCCGGCGTCGCCGCCCTGAACACCGTCGTCGCGGCCCTGTGCGGGGCCCTGGCGTGGATGATCACCGAACAGGTCCGGGCCAAGCACCCCACCACCCTGGGTGTGGCGTCCGGGCTGGTCGCCGGCATGGTCGGAATCACCCCGGCCGCCTCGTCGGTGAGCCCGCTCGGCGCCATCGCGATCGGCCTGATCTGCGGCGTGGTGTGCCACTATGCGGTCGGCCTGAAGTTCCGCCTGGGATACGACGACTCGCTCGACGTGGCCGGACTGCACCTCGTCGCCGGCGTCGTCGGCACGCTGCTCATCGGCGTCATCGCCGATCCCGCCTCCCCCGTCGGTGAGGCGGGGTTGCTCTACGGCGGCGGGTTCGGGCAGATCGGGGCGCAGACCCTGGCCACCGTGGCCGTGGTCGCCTACTCGTTCCTGGTCACGCTGCTCATCGCGGTCGTTCTCGACAAGACGATGGGACTGCGCGTCACCGAGGAGGCCGAACTCGAAGGCCTCGACAAGGCCTATCACCGCGAGATGGCGTACTTCCAGGACGGTCTCGGAACCGCCGCCGCCGCGGAGGACTCACCGGAGGAGATGGCGAACACGACGAAGAACTGACACCTCACGCGACTGCATGACCCCGGGGTCTGCCGCCGGTTCGATCCGACTCGGCTGCGGGCCCCGGGGTTCGTCGTGTCCCGGTTCGTCGTGGCCCGATTCGTCGTGCCCTGACGGCGGGTCAGACGTTCCGGATCGCGATCGATCGGGTGTTGAGGTAGCACTCCATGGCCTCGGGACCGCCCTCGGAGCCGTAACCCGAGTCCTTCACCCCGCCGAACGGCAGCTCGGCGGACGGCATCGACGGCATGTTGACCCACAGCATCCCCACCTCGACCCTGCGGGTGAGGAGGTCCGCGGCCGCGAGCGACCCTGTGAACGCGTAACCGGCCAACCCGTAGGGCAGGCGGTTGGCCTCGGCGATCGCCTCGTCGAAGTGATCGAACCCCCGGATGGCGGCGACGGGCCCGAACGGCTCGTCGTTGAACAACCGCGCCTCGGTCGGCACCTCGTTGAACACGGTGGGAGCCCAGTAGTTGCCTGCCTCGCCGATCCGGTGACCGCCGGTGAGAACCTCCGCACCCGTTCGACGGCGTCGGAGTGGAACTGACTCATCGCTGCGAGTCGACGATCGTTGGCGAGGGGACCCATGGTGGTGCCGTCCTCGAGTCCGCTGCCGACCCGTATCTGCCCGGCGTGCCGGGCCAGTTCGCGGGCGAACTCGTCGCGGATGCCGTTCTGCACCAGGAACCGCGTCGGAGAGATGCACACCTGGCCGGCGTTGCGGAACGTCATGGGGCCCATGGCGTCGAGGACCAGCCGGAGGTCGGCGTCGTCACAGACGATGACCGGCGCGTGGCCGCCGAGCTCCATCGAACTGCGCTTCATGTGCTGTCCTTCCATCGCGGCCAACTGCTTGCCGACGACCGTCGAGCCGGTGAACGTGATCTTCCGGATCACGGGGTGGCGGCTGTGCCGCCGGGGGCGTCGCTTCGAGGGGTAGCGGTCATGGCCCCGTTTCTACCCGACCCCCGCCCGCGGTGCCCTCCGCGACGGGCGGGCGGGGCACCTGGCACGCGGCCCCACCATCGAGCAGAGGGTTCGGATCACATCTACTCGAGCGATGTGGTCCGAACCCTCTGGACGATGAGCCGGCCGGCCAGCAGGTCAGGCGTTCGCGCCCTGCCTCTCCCGGACCGCGGTCAGGATCTCGCCGACGCGGTCCTTGGCGTCGCCGAAGAGCATGTCCGAGTTCGCGCGGAAGAACAGCGGGTTCTGCACGCCCGCGTAGCCGGCGGCCATGGACCGCTTGAACACGATCACGTTCTCGGCCTCCCACACGTGCAGCACGGGCATGCCGGCGATCGGGCTGCCCGGGTCCTCGGCGGCGTCCGGGTTGACCGTGTCGTTGGCGCCGATGACCAGCACTACGTCGGTGTCGGCGAAGTCGTCGTTGATCTCGTCGAGCTCCAGCACGATGTCGTACGGGACCTTGGCCTCGGCCAGCAGTACGTTCATGTGGCCGGGCAGGCGGCCGGCCACCGGGTGCACGGCGAACCGCACGTCGACGCCGCGGTCGCGCAGGGTCTGCGTGAGGTCGGCGACCGGGTACTGGGCCTGGGCCACGGCCATGCCGTATCCGGGGGCGATGATCACGGAGCTGGCGTTCGCCAGTATCTCGGCGGCGGCGTCCACGTCGATCTCGGTGTGCTCGCCGTGGTCCTTGCCCTCGCCGGAGGAGGCCTCGATACCGAAGCCGCCCATGATGACGGAGATGAACGAGCGGTTCATCGCCTTGCACATGATGTAGGACAGGTAGGCGCCCGAGGAGCCGACGAGCGCGCCGGTCACGATCAGCAGGTCGTTGCCGAGCAGGAAGCCGGTCGCGGCGGCGGCCCAGCCGGAGTACGAGTTGAGCATCGACACCACGACGGGCATGTCGCCGCCGCCGATGGAGGCCACGAGGTGCCAGCCCAGCACCAGGGCCAGGATGGTGACGACGACGAGCATCCACAGGGCCGGGCTGATGATGAACCAGACCGTCAGCACCACAAACGCGACGAGGATCGCGACATTGATCAGGTTCTTGCCCGGCAGGACCAGCGGCGCCGACTTCATCTTGGCCGACAGCTTGAGGTAGGCCACAATCGAGCCGGTCAGTGTCACGGCGCCGATGAACACGCCGATGAACACCTCGGCGTAGTGGATGCCCAGCAGGGAGCCCTCGAGCTCACCGTGAAGCTCGGGATCGAGGTAGCCGTTCCAGCCGACCAGCACGGCGGCCAGGCCGACGAACGAGTGCAGCAGCGCGATCAGCTCGGGCATCTCGGTCATCTGCACGCTGCGGGCGCGCATGAGGCCGATCCCGGCGCCCACGCCCACGGCGACCACCATGAGGATGATGCCGATCGGGGCGGGCTGGTGGTCGAGTACCAGCACGACGGTCGCGATCAGCGCGATCCCCATGCCGAATATGCCGAAGCTCAAGCCGCGGCGGGCGGTCTCGTGCTTGGACAGTCCGGCCAGCGACAGAATGAACAGCAGCGCGGCAACCAGGTAGGCCGCGTTGGCGGCGGTCACGAGTGACATGGTCTCAGGCTCCCTTCGAGAACATGCCGAGCATGCGTCGGGTCACGGCGAATCCGCCGAAGACGTTGATGGAGGCGACGAGGATCGCCACGGCGGCCAGGATCAGGCCGACGGTGTTGTCGATGCCGATTTGCAGGAGGGCGCCCACCACCACGACGCCGGAGATCGCGTTGGTCACCGACATCAGGGGGGTGTGGAGCGCGTGGTGCACGTTGCCGATCACGTAGTAGCCGATCACGATGGCCAGCACGAACACGGTCAGGTGCTGCGGGATCTCGCCCGGCGCGATGGCCACCAGCACCAGCAGTGCCAGCATGCCCAGCCCGATGAGGCCGAACTTCAGCCCGGGCGACATCGCCTTCTTCTCCTCCGGCTCCTCAGCAGGGGCGGCGGCGGCCGCGGCGGGCGCCGGGGCGGCGCTGACCTGGACCGGCGGCGGGGGCCACAGGATCTCCCCGGCCCGGGCCACGGTCACGCCGCGCTGGACGACATCGTCCATGTCGAGCGTGAACTGGCCGTCCTTCTCCGGCGTGACCAGCTTGGTGAGGTTCACCAGGTTGGTGCCGTAGAGCTGCGATGCCTGGGCGGGCAGACGACCGGCGAGGTCGGTGTAGCCGATGATCGTGACGCCGTTGTCGGTCACCACGACCTGGTCGGCGACGCTGCCCTCGACGTTGCCACCCTGTGCGGCAGCCATGTCGACGATGACCGATCCACGCTTCATCAGCGCCACGTCGGCAGCGGTGATCAGGCGCGGGGCCGCACGGCCCGGGATCAGGGCCGTGGTGATGATGATGTCGACGTCCTCGGCCTGCGCGGTGTACAGATCCGCGGCGGCCTTGTCGTAGGCCTCACTAGTGGCCTTGGCGTAGCCGTCGGAGGAGACCTCCTTCTCCTCGTCCGGCACCTCGACGGGCAGGTACTCGCCGCCGATGGACTTGACCTGGTCGGCCACCTCGGGCCGCGGGTCGGTCGCACGCACGATCGCGCCGAGGCTCGAGGCCGCACCGATGGCAGCCAGGCCGGCGACACCGGCGCCCGCGACGAGGACCTTCGCCGGCGGGACCTTGCCGGCGGCGGTGACCTGGCCGGTGAAGAATCGACCGAAGTGGTGGGCGGCCTCGATCACGGCGCGGTAGCCGGCGATGTTGGCCATCGACGACAGCACGTCCATGGATTGGGCGCGCGAGATGCGCGGCACCGCGTCCATGGCCAGCGCGGTCACGCCGCGCTCGGCGAACAGCTCGATCATCTTCTCGTTCTGCGCCGGCGCGAGCAGGCCCGCCAGGGTGGCGCCGCGGCGCATCCGGCCGACTTCGGCCTCGGTGGGCACCGCGACCTTCATGACGATGTCCGACGACCACGCGGTGTCGCCGTCGACCACCTCGGCACCGGCCTCGGTGTAGGCGGCATCCGCGAACTCGGAGCGCGCGCCCGCGCCCGACTCCACCACGACCTTGTAACCCAGCCCGATCAGCTTCTCGACCGTCGCCGGCGTCGCCGCCACGCGATTCTCCGCGGGGTTCGACTCCGCGACCACACCGATCACCGACGGCCCCTCGGCCGTCTCCCGGACTTCGGAATCAGGCGTCACTTCGGGGATCTCTTCAAGGCTCGAGGCCATAAGGGTTTCCTTTGACAGCGTTGTTATGAGAACCGGCACGCACGCGCCGGTTCAGTCCGTAATGTCTGCGAGACGTATCCATTTGTGTCGACGACTCGCGTCGCAGTGTCGCGAGGGGCCCGTCGACGGTCGTTCGCGCAGGTCTCGCGACGCAATCGTGGGCAAGAGGGTGGCCCGTGCATCGTCCGCCGTTGTGGCGTCTCTCCCGGGGGTCGGACGGGGGTGTCGCCTTGACCGCCGGAAGAACTTCTGTGTGACCTTACGGGATGATGTGGCCGGGAAAGAACCCGGGAATGCCCCCGCCGGCGGTTCTGTGAGGTATCCCACATAGAGGTGAGGTGGGCCTCAGGTCAGTAGCCCGCCGTCGACCTCGTCCCACGAGCGCACCCCGGCCAGCCCCATCGTCAGGTCGATCTCGGCCAGCAGGTTGTCCAGCACCTCGCCGACGCCGCGGCGGCCGTCGATCGCCAGTCCTTACAGGTGCGGGCGGCCGAGCGTCACCGCGTCGGCGCCGCAGGCCATCGCCTTGACCACGTCTGCGCCACTGCGGATCCCGGAGTCCAGGAGGACCGTCGGCTCCGGCCCCACCGCCTCGCGGACCGCGACGAGCGCGTCGAGGCTGCCGATCGAGCCGTCGACCTGGCGGCCGCCGTGGTTGGAGACCATCACCGCGTCCACGCCGAGGTCCACCGCGCGGCGGGCGTCGTCGGGGTGGAGCACGCCCTTGAGGACGACGGGCAGGCGGGTGCGCTCCCGCAGCGTGGTGATGTGGTCCCAGCTCAGCGCCGGGTTGGAGAAGGTGTCGAGGAAGGTCTGCACGGCGGCGCGGGGCTCGGGCGCGCGGAGGTTGTCCAGTAGGCCGCCGGGGTGGTTGCGCGCCATCTCGAGCAGGGTTCGCACCGCCTGCGGCGTGACCTTCACCGGGTCCTCGGGCTCGTCGGCGGCGATCCGCTCGGCGACGAGCTCGGAGAACCGGGGGTCGGAGGTGTACTGCGCGATCCCGACGCCCCGCGTGAACGGGAGGGAGCCGAGGTCGAGGTCCCACGGGCGCCAGCCGAGCTGGGTGGTGTCGAGGGTGACGACGACGGCGTCGGCGTCGATCTCCTCGGCCCGGGAGAGGAAGCTGTCCACGAGCTCCTCGTCGCTGCTCCAGTACAACTGGAACCACCGCGGCGGCGGCACCCACGTCCAGGTCGGCGTCCCGGGTGATGAGCCCGGCCGCGCCGATCGGCGCCACCAGCACCGGGGCGGGCAGCCGCCGGCCCAGCAGCTCCACCGTCAGGTCGCGGTCGGTCGTGTCGCGCAGCATCCGGGGGATGATCCGTCGCCGGTCGAACGCCTCGCGGTTGGCGTCCATCGTGCGCCCGGCCCCGGCGCCCCGTATATATACGCCCACGCATTGCGCCCGCCCGGACGGCACAGGCGACCCGCCCCCTCCCCGGGGACGGGCCGCCTGTGCCGTGGCCGGATCGTTCGGCAGGGGTCAGTTCCCGCCGAACATCCCCGTGAGGCTGCTCAGCCCCTCCTCACCGAGGACACCCTCGATGCTGCCCATGTCGAGCGAGCCGATCATGATCGGGTCCGGCGCGGGCGGACCCGGCTCCTCGATCTCGATCCCGGAGGCGGAGACGGTCACCACGGTGGCCTCCGCGGTCTCGGACGGGGAGATCACCTCATCGTTACCGGAGATCCCCGAGTACTCCGCGGTCACGCGGTACTCGCCGCGCTCGGCGAACCGGTGGGTGAAGACCGCGGTAGCCTCGCCGGTGGCGGGGTCCATGGTGACCGGGGCGGAGCCGATCACCTCGCCGTCGGAGAAGAACCACACCGAGCCGAGGTCCGTGGCCGCGGCGTCGGTGAGCTCGCCGCCGTCGGGGCGGGAGACCACGGCGGTGATGGTCACCTCGTCGCCGGCGGTGGCCTCGGTCTGCAGCTCGATCACGGTCGCGGAGTCGGCTTCCGGCAGCGCCTCCACGGTGAGGGTGGCCGGGGCGGAGGTGACGGGCCGGTAGTTCTTGCCGCCGATCACCGCGCCGCCGAACACGGCCTCGATGGTCTTGTCACCGGGGGTGGTGAACTCGTGCCCGGCCAGGACCGCGGTGCCGTCGTCGCCGGTCGTGACGGTCCCGATGTCGCGGCCGTTGGCTCTGATGGTCACCTCGGCTCCTGCGGGCAGCGGGTTCCCGTCCGCGGTGAGGGTGGCGGTCATGTCCACAGCGCGGCCGACGAGCACGCTGGTCGGATCCACAGCCACGGTGACCTCGGGGGTCACTTCGGCGGCGAGCGTCACGGTCACCGGCTCGGACTCGGCGCCCAGGTAGATCGTGTCGTCGCTCTCGGACTTCAAGAGCCTCGCGGTGTAGCGGTAGGAGGTCGACTCGGCGACCTCCGCGTCGAGGTGGTCGGTGTAGGTGGCCGTGACACCGGCGACGGGGATAGTGGCGACGACGACGTCGTCCCGCAGGATCTCCACCTGTGCCCCGGCGGGGAGGTCCTGTCCGTTGCTCGTGTCGACGGACACGTCGAGGGTGACGGGCAACTGCCCGTCCTCGGCCAGGCCGCGGGTGGCCGTCAGCCCGACGGTGCTCGTCACCTCGGCCTTGGGCTCGGGGTTCACCGTGATGGTCGTAGTCCCGGAGTTCGACGCCGCGAACCGGGGTGAATCCCCGAGGTAGCGGGCGGTCACCTGCTGGGTGATCGGGGTGCGATTGTCGAGCAGGGGCACGCTGTGCTCGATGCCGGCGCGGCCGTTGGTGCCGACCGGCATGACGCCGATCGAGGTGCCGCCGACAAAGAATTCGACGTTGCCGGCGGTGACCTTGTTCGACCCGGCCGTTGCCGCCACCGACGCGGTCAGCGTGGTCTTGCCGCCCTCTTCGACGGTGGTTGGGGTGGCGCTCACTGTCGTCGTGGTGGCGACTGCCCCGAGGGTGAACCCGAGTGCGTTCTCCACCAGTGGATGCCAATCGCCGTTTAATCCTAGATGCGCACGGAACCCGAATTTGTGCGAGCTGCCCCCTGCCGCGTCGTCGGGAATATTGAACGACAACCAGCCCGAGCGGGTTGATCCAGGTCCTACGACTCGGTTCGTGCTGATCACATCGCCGGGCTGCCCACCAAAGTAGTTGGACTGATCGTGAGTGCCGACATTCTGCATGTCATTCCCACCGCTGGAGCGCAACGTGTAGCCGGCCGGAACGGTGAAACCGAAAGTATTGAGCACTCTGTTGTTCTGTAGCGGGTTGTACCAAGGCGATGACGGGAGAGTGTTCCTGGCCGTGATGTCCAGCCTCACATGTCCGCCCGGCCGCAAGTCACTTCCACCGGCGTTGATCGAGTATGTGAACCGCAGGTCATTCTGAGTTACCGTCCCTGTGGTCTGGGCTGTAGCGGCGGGGGCGAGCCCCATCATGAGGGTGAGGGCCGCGAGTACGGCGAGAAGTTTGCGAATCATGAGATGTCAGTCCTATTCCTGGCCGTCAGCCACCGAGGGAGCCGGACAGGCTCCCGGAGCCGGTGAGGGATCCGAGGTCGAGTGAGCCACTGCCGCCGGTGCCCTGGCCCGGGGTGACGGACACGCCGTCGGCCCCGTCGCCCTCCCCGATCACATTGACGGTGATCGAGCCGGACGCGCGCTCGGCGCCGCCTGGGGAGTGGTACGTGAACTGGAGGAACTTGGCCTGCGGGTAGCCGCTGGTCCAGGTGATGTCGGTGTCAGCGACACCGCGGGTGACCGGGATCCGGACCGGCTCGCCGGCCTCGTCCAGGACGGGCTCACCGTTGTTGGTCACCGTGAGGTACCCGTTGAGCGTCGCCGGGGAGGCCAGCTCGTCCGTCGGGAGAACCGTCACGCGGAAACGTCCGGCCTGACCCGCTTCGAGGTCACCCGCCGGCCCCTCGACGGTCACGGTGAGTGCGTCCTCGTCGACCGCGGCCGAGGCGACCCGAATCGTGTGCTCTACCGTGTGGGGCCGCTGCATGCGCGGGTCCTGCGGGGTGAATTCGACGGTGACGGTGCGACTCTCCTGAACGGCCGGCGGGAAGGTGAGGGTGACATGGCCCTCGCCGTCGTTGATCTCGACGTCGGTGGCCACGACCCGTCCATCGATCCGCACCACCGCGGTGCCCTCGACGCCGGCGGGGGTCGTGACGATCCGGTACTCGGTGGCCTGACCCGGCTCCACGGTCGCGGGCCCAACGAGGTCCGAACCGGTGGCCTCGGCGTCGAGAATCTCCAGCGTGCCGGAGTCCGTGGCGCGGGTCTGATCGCTCCCCGCGGGGTGGAAGGTCGCGCTCACCTCGACATCGCCGGGGCGACCGAACGTGAACTCGGCCGCGGCCTTGCCGTCCACCACGTCGACGATCTGGGTCTCCGCACCGGCCACGAACTCCACGCGGCCCTGCGGATCGGTGGTGCCCTCGGCCGGGTTGATCACGGCCTCGAGTCGGGCCGGCTCGGCCACGTAGCCCGGGGCGTCGAGCCCGTTGAGGATGAGTGACGTATTGGTGCTCTCCTCGACGAGGATCGTCGCCGAGGCGGTCGCCGTGCCGTACGCGGACGTGGCGGACGGCGTGAACACCGCCTCCACCTCGGTCTCACCCGGCTGGGAGAACGTTATGCTCGTCGCGGCCTGGCCGTCGCGGACGGCCACCTCGCGCACCTGGTCGCCAGAAGTGAAGGTGACGGTTCCCCGCGCGTCACCCGGGAGGCTGACCGAGATCGGGGTCCGGGTGTTGGCCTCGGTCGACGCGGGGGCGGTGATCGTCATCTGAGTGGGGAGCCGCTCCGGGGTGACCCGGATTTCCGAGGTGGCCGTGGCGTACCGCGGATCAGTGGGCGTGAACCGCGAGGTGACCACGGCTTCAGCCGGGTCGTTGAAGGTCAGTCGCGCCCTGGCCTCACCGGTGGCGGTGTCGACCTGGGCGGTAACCCGCTGGTTGCCGCTGGTGAAGGTCACCTCGCCGGCGATGCGCGGATCGACCGTGGTGACGAACTCCGCCGGGGCCCGCAGGAGCACCTGGTCCGGGGCGGTGAGGGTGCTGGAGGTCGGCAGGCCGACGATCTCAACGGACTTCATCGTCGCGGCGCCGCCGTTGATCGGGGCGGTGGCCGACGAGCGGGGGCTGCAGTAGCCGGGAACCCACTGATCGCCGAGAAGCGGAACGCCCGCCGAGGCCAGGAGGGTGAGATACGACGCCGGGTTGGCACCGTAGGTGGCGGCCGCTCCCTGGGTCCGGACGCCGATGTTCGCGGTTCCGGCGCGCTCGGCTTCGAAGGTCAGAGTGACCTTGGGGAACTGGAAGTCCAGCGCCGTCTTCCCGCTCAGGTCCATGTTCAGTCCGGCGTGGCTGGTGGTCGAGGTGTTCCCGCCGTTGCCGATGGTGTTGTGGCCCTTGTCGGTCAGACGCAGGACAGTGCCGTTCGCATCAGGGACACCGTTCTCGTTCACGGTGATGACCCGGCCGTCGGCGATCGGGATGTTGCCGCCACTGAAGCTGTAGTCGACCAGCTTCGTCCCAGCCGGCCGCTGCAGGTCCAGTTTCAATCGCGAGGCGCGCTTGAGACTGATCGCGCTGGGCAGACTGTCCAGTTCGACGTTGATCGGGTCGATCTCGAAGGTGACGTCGAAGCGCTCGCCCGCGTTGACCGACTCCGGGGCGGTGACGTGGATCTGCACCGGGTTCTTGGGGGTGATGTCCATCGGACCGCCCACGCCCGCGACTTTGGGCGCGGAAATGTGGCAGGTGGTGTCGAACGATGTGGTCGACCGCGTCGGCTGCGCCGTGGCCACCGACGGAACGGTGGCCACGCCGAGGGTGACGACGACGGCTGAGAACCACGCGAGTACGCGGCGCATGGGCTTCCTCGAAAAACTTGAAGGGTGCGCCCTGAGGGGACATGGGCACATGTCGGAGTACGACGAAACTATATAGGGGATTCTCAGTTGCGCAACAGGTCGACAGCACTTCTCAGGTGCACATTTAGCCGACCAAACCTACGTTGGGCGGATTTGTCCCGAATGTCACGCGCTCTCAACCTCCACTTCATCCAGACGTCAGCGCTAGTCTTCCGGGGCGCGGGACCACGAAGAGTTACCGTCGTCACACCGCTGTATCGCCGACAGGACGTTCACCTCTGAGCGCGGCACCATTCATCAGATTGGGGCTTTACTTATATTACGGATTCATTACTATGAGCTCAGTTCCCCTTCTCCCGGCTGTCCGCCACTGCTGATCGGATTCAGCGCCCGAAACCACGGACAAACCGGTGCTCGACCCCTGCGCACCCTCTGGAGTCTCTCGATGTCTGCCCACGCCCCCACGTCTCACGCGCACCTCGTGCCATCGGTGTCACGGCCTGCGCGCATCGCGACCGCGCTCCTCGCAGCACTCGCGCTGGTGCTGGGACTCGCTCCTGCAGCGCAGGCTCAGCAGTTGAGCATCTCAAATCCGGCGACCATCACGCACGATCGATTCGAGTTCACGATGGGCGTTCGCACTGCTGGGAGCAACTTTGTACCCGGGGGCAATGTGTGGATCGAGAACACCGCAAAGTTCAACGGCAACTTGGTTTACCGATGGTCGAACCTGCGCAAGTGGGGCGTCATCACCAACCCTGGCGGGTTCGGGTATTTATCCCACTCGGGCGAAACCATGCAGGACATGCGCACCGAATCTGGCAACTTCGTGGGAGGAAATCTAGCCGATACAAGGATCGATAACGGCGAGACCCGGAGATACCAATTGAGCGCGCGCATCCCCGCAGACGCGCAAGGAGGGCAGCGCTTCAACCTCGGTCTCCGAGCCGAAGTAACGAACGACTGGAATCAGATTGAGTATCCAAGCCGCATCTGGTTCGACATGCCTGCGGTCGCTACCACCACGCAGGCCGTCACCGTGAGCCCGAGCACCGGGCGGGTCGGCGAGACGGTCACCCTCTCCACGCGCGTGACCGCCAACCACGGCACCAACACCCCGACCGGAACCGTGCGATTCGCGGTGGACG
This sequence comes from Dietzia sp. NCCP-2495, assembly GCF_026011735.1. Lineage (GTDB taxonomy): Bacteria > Actinomycetota > Actinomycetes > Mycobacteriales > Mycobacteriaceae > Dietzia. The sequence continues at coordinate 48,135 of NZ_BRVN01000023.1, forward strand.
GCAAGACGCTCACCGCGAACGTCGTGAACGGCGTCGCCACGGCCACCACGACCTTCGACTCCACCGGCTCCAAGTCGGTCACCGCCTCCTACACGCCCACGAATTCGGCCCAGTGGGTCAGCTCGTCGCGATCCGGCACGGTCAACATTCAGAGCGAGGCCACCCGGACCGATCTCTCCCTGGACAAAGTGGAGGTCCTCGCGGGCGGTACCGTCCAGGCCAGCGCCGCCGTCACCCCGGCCGGAGCCGAGGGCGACATCGAATTCAGCGCCGGCGGCGAGCCCGTCCGCGTCCCCGTGGACGCCGAGGGCAAGGCGACCGCAGAGCTCCCCGCCGACACCGCGGGCGAGACCACGGTGAACGCCACCTTCATCCCCGCCGATCCGCAGCGCTACACCAGCAGCTCGGACAGCGAGACGATCGACGTCTTTGAGCAGACCCCCACCACCACCGAGGTCACCGCCGGCACCGAGCCCGTGGAAGCCGGCACGCCCACCACGCTGACCGCCACCATCACCCCGGCGGCCGCGGCCGGCACCGCCACGTTCACCATCGGCGGGCAGGACTACACCGCGACCGTCTCGGGCGGCGTCGCCACGCTGGAGCACACCTTCCCGGAGGCGGGCGACCACGTCGTCGTCGTCGACTTCACCCCCACCAACGGTGACCGATACCTGCCCAGTTCCGGGCAGACCACCATCGCGGTCGACTCCGAGACCACGGCCACCGACCTGACCCTCGACCCGCTCACGGTCACCGCCGGCGGCACCGTCCAGGCCACCGCCACGGTCACCCCGGCGGGCGCCGAGGGCGAGGTCGAGTTCGCGGCCGGTGACGAGACCATCCGCGTCCCCGTGACCGACGAGGGCACCGCCAGCGCCGAGTTCACCGCCGCCACGGCCGGCGAGTTGACCGTCACCGCGACGTTCCACCCCACCAACCCCGACCGGTACACCACCAGCACCGACACAAAGTCCGTGGACGTGACCGCCGAGGCGACCCAGACGGTGCTGACCGTCGACCAGGACGAGGTGATCCCCGGCGACTCGGTCCGGGCCACCGCCACCGTCTCCCCCGCCGGAGCCGCCGGCACGGTCGAGTTCAGCAACGGCGAGACCACGGTCAGCGCCCCGGTGAACGCCGAGGGCATCGCCGTCGCGGACATCGAGGCCACCACAACCGGCCAGATGGAGATCACCGCCACCTTCCTCCCGGCCGACACCGGCCGCTACAGCGGCAGCACGGATTCGCTGAGCGTCACCGTGCTGGACAAGATCGCCACCTCCGTCAGCGTCAGCTCCGGGTCCGGACCGGCGCGGGTCGACGAGCCCACCACCCTGACGGCCACCGTCACCCCGGCGGCCGCGGCGGGCACCGTCGAGTTCACCGTCGACGGGCAGACCTACACCGCCGACGTCTCAGGGGGCGTCGCGACGGTCGAGCACACCTTCACCACCGCCGGCGACCACACCGTCGAGGCCGCGTTCGCCCCGACCAACGCTGATCGCTACGACGGCAGCACCGGCCAGGGCACCGTGACCGTGGAGTCTGAGGCCACCGCCACCGACCTGACCCTCGACCCGATCCAGGTGACCGCCGGCGGCACCATCCAGGCCACCGCCGCCATCACCCCGGCCGAAGCCGAGGGCCAGGTCCGGTTCGAATACGGCGACCAGACCCGCACGGTCGACGTCGAGAACGGCTCGGCCACCGCCGAGTTCGACGCGGCGACCGCCGGCACCGACACCGTGACGGCCACATTCGTCCCGGCCAACCCGGACCGCTACACCAGCAGCACTGACAGCAAGACGGTGACCGTCGACGCCGAGGCCACGACGACCGAGGTCACAGTGGAGACCGGCCCGATCAGGGTCGACGAGCCCACCACCCTGACAGCCACCGTCACCCCGGCTGGCGCCGCGGGCACCGTCGAGTTCACCATCGGCGA
>NZ_BRVN01000024.1 GCF_026011735.1 Dietzia sp. NCCP-2495
GGCCCGCTCTGCTTCCAGTATACACGCATCATACTAGTATGCAACTAGTATGGGTCGGTTAAATCGCCTCTCACCTGCGGCGATGCACCCGACACCACGCGGTCAGAGCCGTTCGCGCAGGGCCCCCCTTTCCCTGACACCTGCCGATCTCGTGCGCAGCGAACGGAGTCAAGGAAGGGAACCCGGACGGGAGCGAACAATCTGGCCCGAAATAAGCGAAGCGCGGGCCAGATTGTTCGCGGACGACCGGGCGACGGCGGAGCCGGCGCCGACCTTGACGCCGGTAGCGGAGCACGAAGACTCGGGGTGGCAGGGAAAGAGGGCTGACCACCAGATCGCCCCACAACCCAAGGTCGGCCACCCACCTGCACCAGGGGACTACGCCCCGGGAGTCACCAGACGGTATTGCACGCGGGAGCTGGCCCCAGAACACCCACACCCATCGAGCAAATGGGTTATCCCCAGCAAGTCACATGAGGCTCCACATGCTGGTCACAGGGCTGCCTTCCGACTTAACTCTGGTGTCCCACCGGCTCTTTATACTGAGTTCGCTTCCTTCCGGCAGGGGTGCGGCCCATCATCCGCAGGGCCGTTGCCTAGATGGAAGGAGGTGATGTGATGGGAACCCGTCGAAATGACGAGAAGCCGACCTTCTGGGTCGCTGTGGTTAGCGCCACGGCCCAGGTCGGTCGACTTCTCTTGGATCTCATCCGCTTTGGAACCGACGCCTAGCTAGGTGACAGTTCCAGGGAGGCGCCGGAGTAGCAGCTCCGGCGTCTTCCGCATTTCAGATGCTACGCACATGACTATATGCGCGCAAGATGCGTTTGAGCAGGTCAAGGCGTAACAGGGAGTGCCTCGGAGCGGATGCTGATGCCGAGGTTGCGTGCTTTGGCTCCGGTGAGCAGGGGGTGGTCCTGGCCGTTGCTGTCGGTGTAGATGGTGGCGGCGAGGTCGTGTTCGTCGGCGTCGATGATGACGTCGTCACCGATTGTCAGGCTGGCGTGGGCGTTCTCGGCGAGTTGCTTGCGTAGCTCGACGTCGTAGACGACCTGGCCGGTGAATTTGCGGGCGGTGGGGTTGTAGGCCCGGTGGAGGACTTTGATCGTGAGCACGTTCGAGCCGGACTTGAGCTGGTTCAGCGTGCCGATTTCGATCACGTTGCCGTCGATGACCATGGTGGGGTCCTTTCTGGTTCGGGGTGACTGCGGTCGAGAGCCCAGCGTAGTCGGCCCTGAGCGCTGCGCCGTGGGCTGAGCTCGGCCGGGTCAGCGTCTGGGGGAGGGGTTGGAGACTGTGGAGATAGCGGGAAGGGGTCACCTCCGGTCCCGGTGCCAGCTCGGCAGTTCAGTGCCCCATACCCACTCCGCCGTCGACGTTGAGCACGTTTCCGGTGATGTAGCTGGCTTCCTCGGAGGCCAGGAACGCGACGGCGGAGGCGATCTCCTCGGGCCGCGCGAATCGGGCGAGCGGGATCATCGAGGTACCGAGTTCCTTGGCTTTGTCGTCCATGGCGTCGGACATATCGGTCTCGGTGAATCCGGGGGCCACGACGTTCGAGGTGATGCCCTTGATGCCGAGCTCGCGAGCGAACGAGCGGGCCATACCGATCACGCCGGCCTTGGAGGCGGTGTAGTTGACCTGGCCGGGGACGCCGGACATTCCGGATGCGGATCCGATGAAGATGATGCGGCCGTACTTCTGCTTGAGCATGTTGCGGGTCGCTCGTTTGGCGATGCGGAACGCGCCGGCCAGGTTGGTGTTGACGACGTCGAGGAACTGCTCTTCCTTCATCCGCATCACCAGCGTGTCCTTGGTGATGCCGGCGTTGGCCACGACGACGGAGACCGGGCCGAAGGTCTGCTCGGCGTATGTGAACGCGGCATCGACGGACTCGGGGTCGGTGACGTCGCATTCGACGCCGTGGATGCCTTCGCCGACGCCGCTGCCCCGGTGGGTGCCGACGACCGTGAAGCCGTCGCGGGCGAGTCGGGCGGCGATAGCCGCGCCGATGCCTCGGTTGGCGCCGGTGACCAGGGCTACGCGTGCGTCGGTCATGTGTGATCCTCCTGGGGTCGTCGTGCAGAGAACAGCGCGACTTGGCCGACCCGCCGGGTGCTGACCTCGGTGTAGCCGCGGAGCGCGTTCTCCAGTTCGTCCATGGTGTCGTCGGCGTTACCGAACACGCCGAGCTTGTTGTAGGTGCTATTCAACGCTCGAGCTGCGAGCGTCGCGGTCTCGGGATCGGGGATGAGGGTGGAGCCGAAAATGGTCCCGCCAGGCCGGAGGTGGCCGCGGAGCTGGGAGAGGCGGTCCCACTTCTCTTGACTGGGGATGCAGTGAAGCAGGAAGTTCAGACCGATTGAGTCGAAGCTGTGCTCACGGGGGAGCGGGTCGAAAAAGGACTGCTGGAGGGAGGCGACGGATCTGCCGTGGCCAACTCTGTCGGACGCGGCGGCGAGGCAGGAGGCGTTGAGGTCGAGCAGGGTGAGCGAGGGGGAGTCGATGCGCTCGAGGAAGTAGCCGGTCCCGGGGCCGACATCGAGGTGGCTACGGCCGGCGTGGCTGCGGTAGTGCTCGACCATCGTCGCTGTCGGGCATCGCCAGATCAGTCGATTGGTCAGCCCGAGGACGCCCGCGTCGTAGAGCCTGAGAGTGACGGGGTTGTAGATACCTCCGCTGGCGCCGCGATCGCGTGCTTCGCTCATGCAGTTCCTCTTCTACGCAGCATTACAGTGGCCGCCCCGCCTTCCATGTCTGCGATCGGGACCACCCTGGCATCGAACTCGATGCCATCTAACTCGACGGGGAAGACGCCGGTTTCATACAGGTCATACTCGGTGACGAGGCGGCACAGTGCCTCGTAGCTCAGCGGCGCGTCTGCACCGACACTGGTGACGGCGCTTCGCGCCAGGCGGTTGACCAGTGCAAGCGTGATGGAGGCGAACTCGACGAGCGGCCCGAGGAGGTCCGGAGGTTCCTGCGTGCGCTCGGCGAGGACGACGCTGGTGCCGATGATCCGTCGCTGCTCACCCTCGACGCGGAGCCGGCCTCCGCTGAACATGTGCAGCGGGGCAGCGTCCGGCAGGTTGAGAGTCCACTCGTATCCGACCCACGTGTTGTCCGGGTCGAGCACCGCCGCTTTGTAGCGCGTGACAAGGGTGGCGGCGTCGGCCGGAGTCAGGAATCGCCACAGATCTTGAATCGGCCGCTGTTCGCCGGCGACACGGCCGTCGGCCATGAGGGAGACGTCGTCGCCGGCAGTGACGGTGGTCAGATCGGCCAGGTCCATGACCCACGAGTTGAGCACGCAGCGCTCAACCGGCGGGGTGGGGTGGAGCCAGACGGCGATTCCGGTCGGACCGCACTCGGGGTGTTCGACCAGGCGGTAGTCAGCGTGCAGGCCGGGAGTCGAGCATGTTCGGGTGCGGGCGTAGTCCGTGAGCAGCCTCAGACCGTCACGGTCGAGGTCGAGCAGGTTGCTCTTGACGGCCCGTCGGAGCGTGCGCTGGCAGGGGATTCCACCGATGGAGTGAACCATCAGATCTCCATCGCCTCTGTCTGCGAGATCGAAGACGATCCATCTCGGATCAAGCCTCACGTGAAGCCTCCTGACGTGGTCAATGACGGACACAGCCTATGGTTTCGAGCTCAATCTCGGGCGATCAACTTCCCCCGATCACCACCCTCAGTCGCTACCTGGCGAGGCCGAAACGGTCGTTCTCCGCCGACCTGCGCTGCCGTCGCCGCAGGATTGAGCGAATGGCGTCCATGTGGCGTGACACCTGCTCAGGAGTAGCCGCGCGTTCCTCGGCTGCGGCGGCGGCCTCGGCCCGTCGGCGCTGCTCTTCGAGGGCTTGCTGTCGGTGCTCCTCGGCCACCTCGCTGGGTGAGGGGCCGGCGAGCACGTTCCGGAGCCGTGAGAGGCGATGCCGCAGGAAACCGGCCGGATTCTTGATCGTCGAGGGCCAGTCCCGCGGGTTCTTCCGCGCATCCTCGTTGAGGATCGTCACCAGATCACGCCCTGTCCAGCGAGTGCAATCCACGAGCTCGTCGATGACGTCGACCAGTGACCCGAGGTGACGGCCGTTGTCGAGGCTCTTTGCTGAGGCGACGAGCTGGGCGGTGACAATGTGTGCCTGGCGAGGCCGCTCTCGCCCCTGGAGTCTTGGTGAGCGCCCGGAGGGCGCCGGCGCGCGCTTGCGCGCGTGTGTGGGGGAACGCTTCTTACGGGGAGTTTTACTCCCCGTAGAACCGCTACGCGGTAGAGACGATTTTGTGTACCACCTGCGGGGAGTCGTCAGCGCCCATGTGGATGCAGCTCGGATCTGGACTCCGTCGTGGTGCACGGCTGCCTGAAATCGTTCCTCGGCGGTGAGGTATCGCCCCCGCGCGACCTCGACCGCGAGTTCCAGCGCCGCCAGGACGGCCCGAGCTTTCAGGACAACATCGTGGCAGTACGGACGAGCGCGACCCGCTAGTTCAGCGGCGACCCGGCCGATAGTGGCGTTGGAAGCGGTGACGCCTCGCCCGGTGCTGGAGTCTGCAAAGTGAGCGCACGCCCGAGCTACGAGCAGTACGGTCCGCGAGGACACGCCCCACTTCCGGCACAGCTGCCGGCCTGGAGCGCACGCCAACTCCGCCGCGGCGGCCGTGAGCCACTTGGTGCGGCTTTGCCACACCAAGGCTGGCTGTCGGCCGTCGAGGGCCCAGGAGTGGCCGCGTTGGCCGCGCAGCGTGTTTTCTTTCTCGGCATCCTCGATCCGCTGGCGGATCACGTCGCCGAGGTTGGGTTCTTGCGTGTTATCGAGGTCTATTGGCGCACCCTGCGACTCGCCCAGCATTGACATGCTGGACACCGCATTTGGGTGTGCGCTACCCTCGGAGCTGTCTCGCACGACAGTTCCTTCCATTGGGAGGGAGCGCAGATCAGAAGCAGGTTTGGTCGCCTGTCCTGATCTCAAACTTCAAGGACGTCACCCGATTCCCGTCGGGTGGCGTTCTTTTTTGTTTGTGAACGCTCCGCTGTGCAGTTGTCACGCAGGTACTCGGTGGTCAGTCGATACCCGCGTCAGTGCATGGTGAGAGGCGTCCTCCTATTCAGTCGTGGTCGGTTCTTAACCGGCTTGGAGCAGCTCCTGCTGCCCGCCCCGGTGGTCTTTGGGTACGGCTTCGTACGCTTCGACGCCCAGTCGGACGATCTCTTCGACAACCTGCCAGCGTTTGGGGTTGCCGGATTCCCGCCAGAGGCGCTGCACGTCGGCGAACAACTTCTCGTCGATGAGCGCATTGAGTTGAGTGCGACCTTCAGTGGTACGAGGAGGAGCCATGGGAATAGTGGTATCACGGGTGTAGTTTCAGGTGTGTTATTTCCTAGGCCGGGCGGCGTGTCGGGCCGGTATTACTTAACGATACAGATGTGCGCTATTGGGTGGAACCCTTGAGCGTGTCGTTGGCGCGTTGCCATGCGTCGCGCACGGCCTCCTGGGGCTCCCCGTAGAGGTCGGCCAGGCTGGCGCACAGCGCTTCGGACAGTGGCGAGCCCCCCTGCTCGATGGTGGAGAAGGCGCTTTGGCTGAGGCCAACGCGCTCGGCGACCTCGGACTGATTGAGCGCTGCGTGCACGCGCATGTCCGAGAGGGTTTCGCGGCCCGGGAGTACGCCCGTGAGGTCCCGAACGTTCAGCTCGAGGACTTGGGCTAGCGCGGCGAGTTTCGCTGGGGCTGGCGCCGTGCGGCCGGCTAGCCAGTTGCGCACGGTCGAGGGGTTAACCCCCACGCGAGCGGCGACCTGGAGGCCCGTGAGGCCGTGTCGGAGCATCGCTCCGCGAGCCACGGAAGGGCTGACATAGCCGGGCCTGCGAGCCACGCAACCTCCTGCATCTGGCGTGCAACTCGCATCATCATCGCAGTCCATTTCGGCCCCCTCAGCCCTTGCGCCGGTATAACTTAACGCTATAGCCTAGCGTTGCAGACCCGCTAGACAAGCTGGTCTATCAACTAAGTAGAGGCTCACCGGAATTGAGAGGGAAGCCCTTGAGCAAGCACCCAGCGTTCGCATACCGTGCCTTCTGCGCTCGTACCGTCGGTACGGCTCCGCACCGGTTGATTCTGTCCCGGTGCGATGAAGCGCAATTCCCACCACACGCGTGTGCTCTGCCGACTGTCGGCGCCCCCCTGGTCACGGGGCGCTGCCCCGTGCCGAGCGCCGCCCTCAGTGATCCGAGGATGCGATGAGCCATACCCAGGGAGACCTCCGTTCGGCCGTTCGCGGAGCAGCCATCGGCGCCTGTACAGCGTTGATCGCCTTCGGCGGCGTGTACGCGGCATCGGCCGCGACACAGTCAGGAATCGAGGAGGCGACTGCGCCCGCAGCTCGGCCGTCGACCGCTCAGGCCGGCGTGGATGTGGCTCAGAAGCCCAGTGCTTCCCAGCGGTCAGTCAAGGCCGCGCAGGCGACCTCATCCCGGACGGCTACGCAGCGTCCGGCCCAGGCCAAACAGGCCGGCCTAGCGAAGGCGGTCCAGCCAACCCGTGAGGTGAAGAAGGAGAACGAGCCCGACGAGCGCCGAGAGTCGGCCCCCAAGGTCGAAATCGCTCCGGCGACGCAGGCTCCCACGCAGCAGGTCCGCTCTCATCAGCCTGCGCCGGTGCAGCAGTCCCCGTCGTATCCCGTTCAGCAAGCCCCGACGTACCCGGTGCAGCAGGCGCCGGTTCGACAGGCTCCCGCTCCCGCTCCCGCTCCCGCTCCCGCTCCCGCTCCTGCCCCGGCAGCCACACCGCAGGGGATCACGATCGACCTCGGAGGTCGCGCGCCCGTCGTGCCACAGGCCCCGATCCTTCCGAAGCAGCTTCACATCGGCTGACGACCGCCCGGTCGCCGGTCCCACCCGTAGAGAAAGAGGAACAACCATGCTCACCGCCGCTTCTGCCATCTCCGGCGCGATCATCGCCGCGCTAGCGACCCTTGGCCCGATCGCTGCCCCCGTCATTGGAGCGGCCACCGCCGCCGGTCCGATTGCCACCGCTGGTACCGCGATCGCCGGCCTGGCCGGTACCGGAAGCGCCGCCGGTGGTGCCGCCTCGCTCGGCGCCGGCGGGGCCGCGGTCAACGCCAACCCGCACGCGGCGATGGGCGTGCAGAACGGCATCAACGACTCGATCAACCAGGCCAAGGACCACGTTGCCGGGTCGATCAACGACCTCAACATCCCGGGTGTGCCCCCGGTCCACTTCAACTGATCTGTTTTCGCGCCGAGAGCATTCCCGCCGATTGAGGAGGGCCACAAGTGTCGGAAAAAAACAATGGTGACGAGTCCTCCCTGCGGCGCGTCGACTCGGACGCTGAGCAGGACTCCAGCGCTGCTGGCGCGGATTGGATGGATGCTCTCGGCGTGGCACCTCCTCCCGGTGGCGAGGCCCCACGGACCTCGCCGCCGGAGTCGAAGACGACTCCTTCCGACCCGGATTGGATGACCCAGCTCGGAGGGAGCGGGGCTGAGCCGCCGCTGGACCTGGCCACCGACGAGGACGAATGGGCGGGCTCGGCTCAGTCGCCCGGCCCTGGTCGTCGCCGGGAACGAACGCTTGCGGTGGCACTAATCGCCGGGCTGGGAGTGCTCATAGCCGGGGTGAGCCTTCTGGCACTGGCACAGATGTCTGGTGGCGAGAACGAACCAGACAACATCGCCGCTGACCTGGACCAGATCCAAGCCGAAAGCGGAGCTGCGGCGCAGGTTGAAAGCGCACCTGCGGAGGAGTTCGCGTGCGAGGAGTCGGAGTCCGGCGGAACGATCACCGGTGCTGGAGCCGGTGACACCAAGTCCGTAGCTGGGGTGATCCTGGCCTTCGAGCACGCTTACTACTCGGCCCGTGACGCGGAGAAGGCCCTGGACCTGACCTCGGACGACTCCACGCTGGTCAATGTCGATGCTCTCCAAGAAGGCATCGACTCTGTTCCCAAGGGCACCGAGCACTGCGTGTCGATCACACCGGACGGTGACACCGCGACGGTCGAAATCACCGAGGTCCGACCCTCGCAGGCTCCCCAGACGTTCGTGCAGGAGATCACGACGAGCCGCGACGGTGACCGCGTCGAGATTGTCGAGATTGCCGAGGAGGAACAGTGACTCCCATCCTGGCTCAGACTCGTAACGACGTCGCCTCGGGGCTGGGGCCGGTACGCCCCGCAATCCAGCCACCTTCGGCGGGCGAGTGCGCCCAAGTGTGGGACACGCCCATTCCGACGAGCGGCGCTCCAGGGCTCTGGCTGCTTGGCGCTCATGGCGGCGCCGGGGTCACAACGTTGTGTCGCTGGATTGGCCCTGCGGGTGACGCTCAGGGGCGATGGCCCGGAGGCCACGCCCGGCAGTCTCCCTTCGTGGTGCTGGTAGCCGAGGAGTCAGTTACAGCGCTGACCAGGGTCCACGCCCTCGTGCGGCAGTTCGCCACCGGCGGAGCTGGTAGCGCACAACTACTCGGAGTAATCACGGTCGCGCGAGTGCCTGGCCGTCGACCGCAGCAAGTGCGCCAGCGACGGGACGTCCTTGCTGGTCTGCTCACCCAGATCAGCAACGGGGCTCTGCATATGTGGGCCGTCCCCTTTGTTCCCGGAATGACCACCGTGGCCGTGGACGAGCTGGCCGTTTGGTCCCTCGGCCAGGCGCCCACGACCAAGAAGCGGCCGTCGCTGCGTGAGGCGGTTCCACCGGCCGTCGCCGAACTCGGCACCGAACTCATCGACGCCGCGCGGACCCAGGTCGCGGCATGGGGCGGAAGGTAAGCAATGAGCATTCGAGTCGGACTGTTCTCGTCGTTGATGGTGCCGGCGTTGGTGGTGGCCGGCACCGGCCCCGCGGCGGCGCAGACAGCAACCTCCCGGACCACTCCGGTCGCGGCGAGCACCACGCAGTGCCCGGCGGTACACATGCTGCTGGCACCGGGCACCTCGGAGACCGCGCGGTTCGCCGAACCCAACCAGGACACCCACGGCTTCCTCTCGCGCGATCTGGCTCGCCCGGTGATGAACGCAGTCAACGGACCGAACATCGGAGACCTGTCGTCTGGCTTCGCCGAGCTGCTTGACCTGCCTGACGGTATGCAGTCGCTCGCCGGCACCGCCGGTAAGGCCCTCGGGGCGGCGATGACCAGCCACCAGCAGCAGGTGCCTCGAGTCTCACGTACGTACGTGACGTACCCGGCCACGGTCGGGGGAGCGCAGCCACCCGGCATGCAGGGCATCCCGCTGAATGTCGGGGATCTAACTCCGTACGGCGAGTCCATGCTCACCGGGGTCGAGATGACCGAGGACCTGATGGGCAAGATTGCCACCAAGTGCCCCGATACGAAGGTCTTCCTGGCGGGGTTCTCTCAAGGCGCCGAGGTCATCAGCAACGTCGCTCGCCGGGCCGGCGCAGGGCTGAGCGTTATTGACCCGAGCCAGATCGGCGGCGTTGCACTGTTCGCCGATCCGACTCGAGCGGGCGGCACGCCACTACACCCCGAGGGCTCCTCCACCGTTGGCCCCGTTCCTGGCACTGACGGCGAGAACGTGCAGCGAGCATTGGTTGGCCTGGACCAGCTCGCCACAGCGAATGCGGGCGGCTTGGGAACCGACAAGACCGGCCTCAGTGACTTCGGCCAGATCGCCGATCGCGTGGTGTCGTGGTGCCTGCCCGGCGACTACGTGTGCGGTCTGCCCGCGGAATCGGAGCTGGTGACCGACATCGTTCCGCTCCTCGAGGAGGTCTCGCTCGGTGACCCGGTGGCGGCGCTGGAGCGGCTCGCGCGGATCCTCGACCGCGCGGTCAGCATCGGAGACCTCTCAGAAGTGGTCGACCTGGGTTTCAGCGGTGTCGGATTCTCCCCGCGCCCCGATGGGGGTGCGAAGACCCCAGTGCTGAGCAAGCGAGTCCAAGCGGCCACGGCAGAAGCAACCACGGCCGCATCGACGAGCAGCCAGACGACGTCGACGAGCACGACAAGCTCGACGTCAGAGACCAGCGAGACCGCTGAGCCCTCGCCGGTGCAGGCGCCGGCGGGCCAGGTTCTCCCGCCCGCGCCTCCGATGCCGGCGGGGCCAGGACTCCCGGGAATACCGCCGTTGCCGACACCAGAGCAGGTGGTCCGGACCGTGGTCGACGTTGCTGCCGGCCTCGGAGGTATGGCGTTGGGCGCGGGAATCACCGTTGTTCGCAAGACCGTGACGCCGGAGAACTTGGCGCAGATCGCTGTTGCCGGTCTGACGGGTGGACCCCCGGCGGCGGGCGCTGTGGCCGTGGCGAAGTTGTCCGAATCGGCCATGTCCTTGCTCGAGCCTGGTTCCGCCTCCGGGTTGGCACGGCAGACGTTGCAGGTGTTCAAGGACGCTGGTGTCCCGGTCCCCGAGCAGGTCGAGCTGGCGGTGAGTCTGACGGCGTGGCTGTCGACTAACGAGCACAACGCCTACGCCGAGCGGCCGGTGTTGCCCGACGGCCGGAGTCCGGCAGCGGCGACGGTGGATTGGGTCCAGGCCATCGCGCAGGACGTCACCGCCGGAAGTGATGAACCCCTGGCCCCCGCACCTCGGCGGTCCGTCGATGGGCTGAGCGCTCTGGCGACCGTCGAGTTCGACAACCAGGCAGCCCGCGCGGCGCTGGATGACCTCGGTTACACCACTACGACTTCGTCGACCGCGGTGTCGACGGCAACCTCGGCGCCCTCCACGAGTGCGTCCCCCACCTCGAGCTATCTGGAAGGCAACTAGCTATGAACACCCGAGTACTCGCCCAGGGCGACACGTCGTTCATCAACAACATCACGCCCTGGCTGCCTGACTTCCTCTCTACCCGTCTGACCGACGTCGCCGGGGTCGCGCTGGCCATCGGCATCGTCATCGCAGTCATTGGCGGGGTCATGGTCTTCGCCGGGATCGCCTTCGCCCGCCAGGACGGACGCGGTGACCAGGTGTCCGGCCGCCTGCTGTGGTGGGGCGGCGGCGTGGTCGGCCTGGGCGTCCTCATGCCGATCGTCGGCTGGCTGCTCGGATAGGCGAAGCATTTATGACGCTCCGCCTGCTCGCGCAGCAACCACCTCCCACATCGCCGATACCGCTGCCCCCGGTGATGCAGGGGCTGTTTGCCAACTGGATCTCGATAGGACTCGCGTTTGTCGTCGTGACCTCCGTGGTGTTTCTCGGCTGGACATTCGCGGAGATAAGCAACGCACGCGAGATGGGCCGAGAGCCCAAACAGGGCGTGGAGCGCCTGCTGGTGATTGCCGTCGTTCTCGTCCTTGGTTCGAGCATCGGCATGGTCGTCTCACTGATCTACACCCCCGTCTGATCGCAGCGAAGGAGAGCACGATGGGCACGCTCAAGAGATTCGCAGCGGCTGCACTGGTGGTCGTGACCGCCACGGCCTGCGGCTCGGACAACACAGACGAGGTTGCCGGCCCCGACCTGACGTCAGCGCCGGAGGCGACCTGGTCGCCAATGGCCGGTATCGCTGTTCCCCGCGCTGAGCAGTGCCCGGAAAAAACCGAGCCCGTTGAACACGGGTACGCCAGGACGCCGCAATGCGCGGTAATCGCTGCGATCACCGGTCAAACGCTGCTGGCTACGACCGGCGACGCAGAGTGGCCGCGGATGGCCAATACGATCCTGGCGCCCGGGCCGGGCAAGGACCAGTGGATACAGGCTCGCGCCTTGGTCTCCGTGGAGGGACGGGTACGCAATCCCGCGACGTTCGCAGGCTTCCGGTTCACCGACTACTCGGACGATCGAGCTCAAGTGCTGCTCGCTGTCGAGTGGCCCGACGGGACGCTCACTGCCCAGCCCACGCAGCTCGCCTGGCAGACGGGTGACTGGAAGCTCGTCCTGCCCACACAGCAGACCGCGGTGGACGCCGCCGAGATCGACAACCTGGACGACTTCACCGAATTTCGGCCCAACTCTTAGGAGCTCAGCATGGACTCACAGCGACGGAGCAAGCTCACAGCAACGGTGATCGTCGCCGCTGTTGTTGTCGCCGTGGCCCTCATTGCCGCCCTCATCATGGCGGTCGTCGACGGTGACGATGACAGTGCAGGAGAGTCCGCTCCACCGCCGTCGTCGGGGCCGGCGGAACCGCCCGCCACCGCCACTACCGACGAGGATGCGGAGAGCATTGACGTTGACCTGATCGGGCGCCGGGTGACGCTCGTCGACGCCCCGGGCGGCACGCCGCGGGAGCAGACCGGCCAGCCCGGTGCTTTCCCCGAAGGGCAGGAGATGGTCGGGCCTCCCGCCGGGCTCGAGCTCCAGCGGGTAAGCAGTGGCGCAACGGTCATGGTGTCGCGCTCGGACGGGCCGACCGACCTCGACGGGGAAGTGATGACGGGGTACGCCCACTCGCCCGGTGGCGCAGCGCTCGTGGCCGCGAACTTCGCGGGCCTCGGAATGGAGATGGGAGCGGCGTACGCCGATTTCCTCCAGCAGTTCATGCCTGACGCGGTCGCCGAAGACCCGGCGGTTCTAGACGAGATCCGCTCGCGCGGAGCATCGGCCGATGGGCGGGCTCTGACTGCGGCGCAGGGCTATCAGGCACCTCGCTGGTTCCGATTCCAGCACTGCGACGAGCAGGTGTGCACGGTCGAAGCGGCCATGCCCTCGATCGCCGAGGCGGTCGGGGAGATCGAGTCGATCGACGTAGGGCCCCACGATCACCAGGTGGTGCGGGTGTCGATGGAGTGGACCGGAGAGCAGTGGGAGATCCTGTCGTCCCGCGCCATGCCTCCCGTCGTCGAGATCGACGGGACGTGGTCACCGTGGACCTGAAACCGGCAGCAAAAGTCCTCATCACGCTGGTCGTGGCGCTCTTCGCGGCCTTGGCCGTGTCCGCTCCCGCCAACGCACAGGACAACGCGCAGAACCAGTTCCAAGACTTCAACAATGACTGCCGCTCGGGCGAGCTCGACGGCGAGTTCTTCGACGGCGGCATGATTGGAGGAACCGCCGTCGGCGACTGGCTGCGCGATTCCGCCCACGCCGGCGGCCTGAGAGAGGCGGTGACGGCGCTTCCTCGTGCCGCTGTGTCCGGGGCATGCATCACGGCGGGCGCGGTACAGCATCCCGGCGATGCGATCCAAGCCGTCGCCGACGAGGTGTGGGACGGCAAACTGGCCGGGATCGTCCGCGAGATCAAGGACGGAAACCCCGCCGTCATCGGTTACACGATGACGCTGTGGACGAAGTTCAAGCTCAGTCCGGAGGCCCTGGAGCTGTCGTCGGGCGGAATCAACAACATCGTGTGGCAGGCCGCCGTTGCCGGGCTGGCGTTGAGCTTGACGATCGGGCTGCTGAAAGTCGCCTCGACCCGGCGGCAAGGCTCCGGCGAGGCGATGGAGGATGCGGCCTCGGCATACGGGCGGTACTTGCTCTACGGCGCGTTGGTTCCATCGTTGGCGATCCCGGCGATTATGGCGCTCGACGCCTTCGCTGACGTCCTGGTCAACACCTATATCGCGCCGGCGGAAGACTTCACCAAGATCACCGAAGCGGTGACGATCGGGGAGGAAATGAACCCGATCCTGGTCCTGGTGTTCGTGCTCATTTCCCTGATCGGCTCGCTGGCGATGTGCCTGGCAATGGTCATGCGGATCATCTTGCTGCCGGTCCTGATCGGTCTGATGCCGATCTTCGCGGCGTGGGCGATCGGTCGAGCGGGGCGATTCACCGTGGAGAACGCGATGGGCGTCCTCGTCGCGTTCGGGCTGCTGAAGGTGGCGGCGGCGTTCGTCTACATGTCGGCGGTATGGGCGGCGTTGAACCTCGACGGGTCCGAGGAGAACAAGCTGGTCTCCCTGGTCATCTTCGGGGCCGCCGGGCTCTGCGCACCCGCTCTGCTGGCGATCGTTCTGCCTCAGATGAAGGGCCAGGCCGGCGGGTCGGCGGGTGCGCTGGGGGGTGCAGTGCTTGGGGCGACCGGGGCGGTCGTGGGCACGACGATCGCTGCGGCAAGCACCGGCGGTGCCGGAGCGGTGGCTGCGGGCGGCGCAGCCCTGGGCGGCGGCGGCTCCGGCCTCGGACTCAGCGACGGGGGAGGCGGCGGTGGGGGCGCGGGCGGCCGAGGTCCGTCCGGTGGATCTGACTCGGGCGGCAATGGCCCGTCAACGGGCGGTGGATCGGCCCGTGGCGCGTCCGGCGCTGCCGCTGGCACGGCCGCTGGCGGCGGCGCTGCGAGCGGAGGCCCCTCCGCTGGCGGTGGCCACCAGATAGCCGGGATGGGGCAGACCGGCGCACGGATCGCCCGCAACGCCGGCGGCATGGCCGGCACGGCGCTTCGTGCGGGCGGCGGCATCCTCGACGACTCAGTAGGAGCTCCGGTGAACCCGGGGCCGTACCGGTAGGGGAGTGCGATGACTGACACGGTTGCGCCGCAACACGAGACGACGACATACACCCTGGGCCGGAAGCGGGAGCGCAACTTCATCGGCCGCATCCCGGCGCGCACGGCGGTCGTGGGCCTGGTCGGCCTTCTCGCGTTCGTGGTGTCGATGCTGGCGCAGCAGGTGCGCTTCGCGCTGATGTGCGCGCTGCTGGCCGTGCTGGTAGGTGCTCTGGTGCATTTTCACCGCGATGGCCGGTCCTTCGTCACATCGGGGCGGTTGGCAACGGCGAGGCTCTGGCGTTATGTCACCGGGGAGGATCTGTATCTGTCGGGGCCGGAGTCGCGGGTACCCGGCGGGCAACGTCGGGCCCCGGGACTGTTGGCGGGCACCGAGCTGCTCGAGGACGTCGATGCGAACGGTTACCGATACGGGGTGATCGTCAATCCCTCAGCCAAGCAGGTCACGGTGAAGCTGACCGGGCAGCTGTCGGGCGACGTTCTGCGAAGCGCGCAGGAGGACGAGGCCACGACCGCACAGTGGGGCACCTGTGAGGCCCAGTGGGCTCACAACCGGAACCTGCTGGCCGTGGTGGCCCGGCACACCACGAGGCCGTCGACGGGGATGCTGGCGCTGCGGGAAGTCGACACGCTCGACTCTCCGGAAGCACCTGAGGTCGCCCGGAAGATCCAATTCGCCCGCGCCAGGAGGCTGCAATCCGGCGGCCAAGACTACGAGTTCGAGCTGGCCTTCACGCTCAAAGCCGAACTGTCGCACGTGCGCGATCGCCGTTTCCTCGAGCAGCTCCGGTACGAAATTGTCGCGTTCTACAGCGGTGCGTTGCCGTGGGCCGGGATCGAGGCGCGGCCGATGACCGCAGACGAAATGGTGGCCTCGACACACAAGGCGTTCAACCCCGCCGCGGAGGGGGATTTCGAGGAGCTCCACATCAATGGCACCCCTCATCAGTTGCCGTGGTCGGATGCAGGGCCGGCGGTGGCTAAAGCGACTAATCGCGGTTATTTCCACGACGGCACGTGGTCTCGGACGTGGGAGATGGTGGCCGCGCCCCCGGCCACGTTCGAGAACAAGCATCTGCGCCCCTTGCTGGCGCAGCATTCGCGGATCGTTCGCAAGACCGTTTGCCTGGTCTACCGCCCGTTTCCTCCGGGCACGGCGCACTCCTTGGTCGAGGCCGAGCACCGAGACGCGATGGTCGGCGTCAACGACGGGAAGACGATCAAGTCGGTGGACGCCGAACTGCGACTCGAGGGCACGTCAGCCTCACGCAAAGCGCTGGCCAAGGGCGCTGGGTACGGGCGGCGGTCGATGTACGTCGCGGCGACGTGGCTTCCGGGCGAAGACGACCGGGCGATCGACAGCGACATCGAGGCGCTGGCCAACCAGCTCAACATTCGGGTGCGCGAGATGCGGGGGATGCAGGACTCTGCGTTCTCCTTCTGCCTCGGCGCCGGGGCACTCCCGTTCGGAAAAAAGGACTAGTTCGATGCTGAGCCTGAATCTCAAGACCGTCATCAGGTGGATCCGGGGGACCAGCCTTCCTCTGCGCGACCTCAGTGTCAGCGAGACCGTCGACGCCCGCGGATTCCCACAGGCACACATGACCGACGCCAAGCGTCACCAGCTCGCGGTAGCGAACCTGGTCGATGGGTCTGGGGTGGTGGAGCCGGACCGGATCAGCGCCTGGACTCGCCAGGTGGCAGGACTCGACCGACTGCGAGTCAGCTTCGCGTGCGACAGCACGACGTCGGCTCCGCCGCTGCTGGGTGGACTGTTCTCGGCGCAGACCAAGGCCGAACGCAAAGACCTCACGGAACTGGCCTCCATCGTCGCGGTCGACGCACCGGCCCTATATGACGCTGCCGCACTAGCCGGCCTGCCTGCGCGGCCCGCTCGAGAAAGTGACGTGGCTGGACGGTGCGGGCACCTGCTGGCCGCGGCCGTGCGAACGATCCCCGACCTGACGGAGCTGACCTGGCACGAGTCCGCGCGCAGTGTCCAGGTGGGGAGCGTGGAGTGCATCAGCTTCACGGTGTCGTGCTCGGACCCGGCCAGCGGCGCCGAAGCCAGCGCAGACTTGTCCGAGGTGCTGGCCGAGTGGGACGCCGGAGGCCACATCTGGAGAACGCGGTGGATGCGCCCGTTTGTCGACCCGGACTCGGTCAGTGCCATCGAAGCCGCTGATGGGGGGCGGGTGTGGTCGACGGTGACAGTGGCCGGCGGGCACGAGATCGCCCACCTGTTCCTCCAGGCACTACGGCCGCGCACTCGTCTTCGAGTGCGCCACGAGTCCGGCCGCCAGGGAGTGATGCTGGCCGCCAACCTGGGCCTGGGTGTGGCGGGGTTCCAGCACGCGACGATTGATACGGAGTTGCCGCGATGAGCATGCTCGGACCAGAAGACCCCACCACGGACTACGCACACCTTTTTCAGGCAATCCTCGACGGCCAAGAGAAGTACCCGTGGCCGTGGACCCGCCGGGGGCGGGCGTTGGCACGGTGGCAAAAGGCCAACCCGGACGAAGTCAGGCGGATCAAGCACGAGGCACTGGCCCGACAGGGCGTGGCCCCGGTGGTCGGCGAGGACGCGTGGCCTCGGGCCGGAGCCCGGGGATTCCGCGCCCCTTTCGCCGCCGGCCTCGGCTCGGGCCTGGTGCGATCTGTGACGCCGCCGAACGAGTTCATGATGGCCACCAACTATGCCGCTGGCTGGAACCCCAACTCGGTAGGGTCACCATCTCCCATGATCGGCCCGCCGATCGGGCGCAACCTGCTCGACGGGAAGGACCTTGGCTTCGACTGCCTGAGCTGGCTTGAGCAGAATCTGCTGTCGACCCCATCGGCGTTCCTGATGTCCGTACCCGGCCTGGGGAAGTCCTCGCTAGTACGACAGATTCTGCTCGGGCACGCGGCCCAGGGGCACGTGCCGATCGTGCCGAACGACCTCAAGGGTGAGTACGTGCCGCTGGCACGGGCCATCGACGGCCAGGTCATCCGGATCGGGCACGGGCTGGATCTCATCAACCCTCTCGATGCCGGCGCTCTGGGATCGGTGGTGCCGGTACTACAAGAGGCCATTGACGCCCACGCCGAGCAGACCCCGGCCGACCACGAGAGACTGCGCACGCTGGAGCAGTTGCTCCATCGGGCGAAGAAGGAAGTCGCCGCGGGCCAGCGACGCATGATCGAGACGCTGGTCTCGATCGCGCGGCAGGACCGGATGGCCGACTACGAGTCCGCAGCTGTGGCCGTGGCGCTCGACGACCTTTACGCCTCTCCTGGCCCGAGCGGGCAGAGCCGCTGGGTGCATCCGCCGGAACTGACGGATCTGATCGAGACGCTCCAGACCGGGTCCGAGCAACTCCACGAAGTGACCGTGGCGTCGACGCCCGAGGAGTATCAGGCCACCGTCCGGCCCCTCCTGCGGAGCCTGTACGCGATGCAGCACGGCGTGACGGGGGAGATCTTCTCAGGGCAGACCACGACCAAGATCGACGTCGACTCCCCGGCGGTGGTGATCGACGTCTCCGCGCTCGACGACAACGACGAGACCGTGAAGGCCGCCGTCATCATGGCGTGTTGGTCATCGGCGGCAGGCGCGGTGACGGCGTCGAAAATCCTCGCCGATGCCGGCCTGCGCAAGCGCAAGCTGTTCGCCTACACCCTCGACGAGCTGTGGGGCACGCTGGCCGCTGCGCCGGGACTGACCAAGCACGTAGACGGTCTGATGCGTCTGCTGAGAACACTGGGCATGGCGGTGTACCTGGTCACGCACGGCTCGAAGGATCTGGAGACCCTGCCGACAGAGGCGGACCGCAATCGCGCAATGGGGTTCATCGACCGGGCCGGTGCGGTGATCTGCGGCGGACTGCCAGCCGACGAGCTGTGGCTGCTGGGCGGCAAGCTGCCCTTCACAGAGCGGGAAATCGCCGAGATCACCTCGTGGTCCAAGGGCGCGGCCCCTGCCCGGGGCCGGGCGGCGGAGGCTCCGGTACCTCCGGGGCGTGGCTGCTTCATGATTAAGGCCAGCAAGAGCACCTCACCGGGCATCCCGTTCCGCACCGACATCTCTCCGCTGGAGAAGCAGTGGCGACTGCACGACACCAACGCCGCGTTCGAGGACGAGTGGAAACGCACGTCGGCGCAGGTGGGGGGCATGGTTCATGCCTAGCCCGGTGGGCGGTTACAGCCCCGAGTTCAAGCGTGAGGTCGTGGACCGCTTCGTCGGGTACTTCGACGCCTCGTCGACCCTGACGGCCGCGGCCGCGACCGCTGGCCGCGATTTCGGTGTGGCGACCTCGACGGTGCTCAGCTGGGCCGAGGATCAGCAGCGCATGCCCCGCCCCACCTGGGGTGAGATCCGCCGTCTTCGGGCGGCGAACGCCCATCTGACGGCCCGGCTGCGGGAGCTCGAGGGGTCGTGAAGATCAAGGGCCTGGCGACGGTGACGGTCATCCTGCTCGCGATCGCCTTCGGGCTGACCATCATCGTGTCCTCGTTCATCGAGGACGATGCCTGCCGCCCGGTCGGCGGGGGAAGCAGCGTCGCCGGTGGCGTGCCCGACGGCCACTACTCCAAACCGATGAAGGAGGGCACGCACCAGAT
Source organism: Dietzia sp. NCCP-2495 (assembly GCF_026011735.1). Lineage (GTDB taxonomy): Bacteria > Actinomycetota > Actinomycetes > Mycobacteriales > Mycobacteriaceae > Dietzia. Next base: position 18,968 of record NZ_BRVN01000024.1, read on the forward strand.
CTCATCGGGCTACCGCTCGCCCGATCGCCCCGACCACCGGGGCACGGACATGGCTGCCGATCTGCACACGCCCATCTACGCCTTCGCAGACGGCGTGGTGACCGAGTCCGGGCCCGCCTCCGGGTTCGGTAACTGGGTGGTCATCGACCACGAGGGACCAGACGGCATGTTCTCCACGGTGTACGGACACATGCAGGCCGGTGACATCAAGGTGCGCGCCGGCGACCAGGTCAAGGCCGGCCAACATATCGCCGGAGTGGGTAACGAGGGCCAGTCCACCGGCGCTCACCTGCACTTCGAGATCTGGGTGGGGGGCCGCTACGGAGGCCGCGACGTCGATCCCGGACCGTGGATCGACAAGGCCACCAACCCGGGCGAGTCCGCCCCCTCTCCGGCTCCGAGCAGGGACCGGCTCCGGGACCGTCGCTCTGCCGGCGGTGAGCTTCCGCCCTCCCCGGTCATCGCCAGCGAAGACAAACTCCAGGTCGACGCCGTGCGGGTGGCTCGATCAGTTGCTCAGAAGTTCCCGGAAGTGGAAGCGATCGGGGGGTGGCGCCCGGTCGACGCGTTCCCGGACCACCCGTCGGGCCGCGCGGTGGACATCATGATTCCTGGCTATGACACCGGGGAGGGCAAACGGCTCGGTGACGAGATCACCGACTACCTCTTCCGCAACCGGGACGCGCTCAACATCGAGTACCTGATCTGGCGGCAGCAGTACATCCCCTCCGAGGGGCAGCCGAGCCAGATGGAGGATCGGGGCGACCCTACCCAGAACCACTTCGACCACGTGCACGTGATCGTGACCGGTGGAGGAGCAGCCGGACCGGGCCAGCGGTACGGGCCCGCTCCGGAGGGCACCGGTCCCGGCGTGGGGCCGTCGACCGGTGCGTGCGATCCGTCCGGCGTCGGCGACCACGGGCGCTCACTCAACGCCGGTCAGATCCCCGACGAGCTGCGAAAATGGATCAGCCTCGGGGGGCAGGTGTGCCGTGAGGTCGACTCTCCGCTGCTGGCCGGCCTGCTGTACCACGAATCAGCCGGCTTCCAGGCCACGGCGGTCTCGACCGCCGGCGCTCAGGGCTACGGGCAGTTCATGCCCGGCACGTGGGCGGCCAAGGGCGCGAAGGTCGACGAGAACGGGCAGGTGGCCGGTCCACCCGGTTCGGGCTCCCCGTCTGACCCGGCGGACGCCACGATGGCCGCCGCCCGCTACTTGTGCGAGATCGCCGAAGGCCAGCGCGAAGGCATCGCCTCGGGAGCACTCAAGGGTGACCCGCAGGAGTTGATGCTCGCCGGCTACAACGCGGGCCCCGGCGCTGTGCAGCAGTACGGCGGCGTACCGCCGTACGCCGAAACACAGAGGTACGTGGTGATAGTGCCCGAGGAAGCGGCGAAGTTCGCCGGAGCAGAGTGAAGGAGCAGTGGCCATGAGGGTAGAGCGACGACGATCGCTGATCGTCGGCGTCGTGATCGCCGCAGGTGTAGTGGTGGCGTGCGCGCTGGCGGCACTGCTGGTGGTCATGTTGCGCGGCGGCGCCGACGAACCGGGCACAGACGCCCATCACCCCCACCCCGAACCGACCGAGTCGGCGGACGGCGCCGCGACCGCCGCAATCCGGCAGATCTTCACCTGGCGACCTGCCGAACAGTCCGGCCCCTGGGAGGCGCTGCACGCAGCGTCGGATGTCCTGACGGGACCGTTGGCGCAGGCCGCAGCCCAACGACCCGCCGACGAGCCCCTGCCGCGGCAGTGGGATGCGTGGGCCGCCTCGGCCGACGTCGTAGTCGGCGCCGTCGAGATCGTCGGCAGCCCGATGGGCCCGAACGACGACAAGGGACCGGTGACGCTGATCCTGCGCCAAGTGGTCCAGCACCGCGACGGCAGCACGACCCCGCTTCCGGAGATGACGGTGCAGGTGGACATGGTCCGCGACGGCCCCACCTGGAAAGCGGCCCAGTACCGGTTCGAGCAGGCGAGGTAGGGACACATCATGGCAGGCAGAGACAACCCGAGGAACACCCGTATCGGACTGTTCCGTCCTGAGCACGTCGTGCTGTTGATCGTCCTGGCTGGCTTCGTCGCCATCAATCTCTCGGTGTGGGCGGCTCACCGGGCAGCGGTCAAACTCGGCCTGGCCGAGCCACCGAGCCCGTTCCCGACGGTCGGTGCGATCGAAGTCCTCGCCCGGGACTCGGTGGAGTGGACGGGCGCGGCCACCGCAATCCTCGTGGGCGAATGGGTGGTCGTGGTGGCGGTCGCCGTGACGATCATCGTCGCCCGCAGGCGGTGGGAGTTGCGTCGTACCGGCGGCACCAAGTCACGGATCGCCCACGCGACCCGACAGATGGCCTCAACCAGCGACATCGCGACGCTCTCGCCGCGAGCACGCAGGCACGAGCACATCAGCAACAATCTGCCCGATTGCGGCTGGTACGGCGCCTATCTGGGCCGGGAGTGGGCCACCGGGCAAGTGCTGATGTCGGGCACCGAAGACAACGTGCTGAACCTGTGGGCGCCGCGGGAGGGCAAGACCACCAGCAAGGCCATTCCGGAGATCTGGAACGCGCCGGGGCTGGTGGTGGCCACGAGCTGCAAGCGTGACCTCATCGACGAGACGATTCGCCTGCGCGAGCACATCGGCGAGGTGTGGGTATTCGACCCTCAGGGGCTGGCCCCCGGCGCCGGCTCCGACGGCGGGTTCTACTTCGACCCGCTCGACTTCGTCCGAGCCGCTCGATACTGGGACGGTTCGGCGCTACGCCTGGCCGAGATCTTCGAGGGCGCCACCACTTCCCGCTCCGCGGTCTCCGGCGATGCCGGCGAAAACGCATTCTTCTACCAGCAGGCCCGCGACCTACTGACCGCACTGTTCCTGGCCGCCGCTCTGGGCAACAAGCCGATCACCGACGTGTACAAGTGGGTATCGGCTCCGGGGGCCGGCGAACCCCTGACCCTGCTACGAGAAAGCAACTACGAGGCGCAACACGAAGATCTGAACGCCAAGTACTCCCTGACCCCTCGCACACGTGACGGCGTGTTCTCGGCCGCGAAGAACTGCATCGCGTGCCTGGGGCTGGCCGAGGTACGTGAGTGGCTCACGCCCCACGGCCACCGGCGCCGCCTCGACGTCACCGACCTGGCCCACGACGATCGCGCAACGCTGTACATGCTCACCGAGGAGGACAATCCGGTCGCTCGCCCCATCTCGACGGTGCTGGCCATCCTGATCAGCGAGGCGTTGAAGAAGCGGGCCTCCCAGTTCGAGAGAGACCGGCTCCCGATCCCGGTGCTGATGGTGCTCGATGAGATCGCCAACGTCGTGCGGTGGCCAAACCTGCCGGAGGCGCTGTCCACCTACGGCTCCCGCGGCATTCTGTTCGACATCTTTCTCCAGACCTACGCCCAGGGCGAGGAGATGTGGGGGCCGGTTGGGATGCGCAAGCTGTACGCCCTCGTGGCGATCAAGGTCATCGGGCCAGGACAGACCGAACCGGAGTTCGCGCAGATGGTCTCCACCCAGGTCGGCAACTACCGCGAAGTCGAGCGGTCGTTGTCGTACTCCGCCAACGGGAGCGGTTCGAGTTCTCAGCAGGTGGGCTCGGACAAACCGATCCTGTCCGTCGACGAGATCCAGAACTTGCAGAAGTGGCAAATGATCGTCATCGCCAAGGGCCGTCGGCCGATGCTGGCGCGAATGATCCCCGCCGCCAAGCAGGACTTTTCACCCACCACCCGCGATCTGCTCGACCGCCTGGAGAAGGGAGAGACCAGTGTCCCTGTGGACTGATCTCGTGCGGGCCGCAACGCCCGAACCGTTGCAGTCCCAGATGAAGAGCCTGGCCGCCGCCTCCGTCGCTGACTACGCCGAGCATCCGGGGTTGGGGCCCGCCCTGCGCCGAGCGGCGCAGCGGGCCGCCAAACGGTACGCCGTCGAAGACCTGGGAGTTCCATCGAATCCGCGGCATCCGACGGTCTACGACTTCTTCGACGACTACCTGCGCCTGGCCTACCAGGTCCAAGACCGCTCGCAGGCCAACGCCTGGTGCGGCCGGTGGTGGGCGCACGAGGGCGTGCTGTTCCGTGTCCGGGCGATGTGGCGAAGCTACGAGTATCTGGCGGTGACCGATCCCATGCGAGCCGACGAGATTTTCCTGCGCACGGTCGGCGATCACCACATGAAGGTCCTACTCGGCCCCGAATCACCGATGCTGTCCTGCCGAACACACCATGAGCCCTCCGAGCTACTGCGCTCCGATCCGATGGAGAACCCCCGATGAACAGCTACAACCGCCAGCAGCACATGTCGATGCTCGCCCGGGCCAGCCGCGTCGCCGGCCGCAACGGCAGATTTCGGGAGCGCACCCACTACCTGACCGCTGCCGAGCTGCGCACCGTACCTATCGCCCGACTACTGCGGGAGACGGCCTGGGCCGATCGCCCCGACGCCTCCGACCAGTGGCGAGACGAACGGCGCCAAATCGTCGCTGACGAGTTCGCCCGCCGGGGCTTCGACACCGCCGCTGCCGACATCTGGCCCCGGTGGGAGCCTGCCGACTACGACGGCCACGCCCTGCTCCAGGAGCAACGCCGCCTCGAGGCAGAGCGCGCTTCCGCGGAGCAGGCCACACAAGCTGATCCCCGGCAGGAGATGACAGTTCTGTGGGCGACCTCGACGCTGGTCACCGCCGCAACGGTGACTGAGCTGATCGACGGCGACGAAGTCATGGAGCGGGTGACCACCGCGCTGTCGCAGGTATGGGAAGGACTCGAGACCGATCCGGCCATCGGTGGCGAGCTGGACATGACTACCGGGGCCGACCTGGCCGCCAGTCTCGCCAACGCAACGGCGACCGCCACCGCGGAGACCAGCATCGCCCCCGAACTCGCCTCGACTTCCCCCGAGGTGGAGTCGGACGTCGAGCTATAGCGCGGTCGGGCGAGGAGGTCCCCGCGGATCGCGAGGTGCAATGCGATCTCTCGCCCATCCTGTAGGGCGACATCACAGCTCGGGCCCCTGCGCCGGCTCATGGCCGGGCGCAGGGGTTTCGTGCCGAACGGGCTCGTCCCGGTCCGCCTCAACATCGCCCGGACGCGAACTGAACGGGTCCGCGACATCAAAGCCACGGGCCGCAAACGGGTCGCCAGCGAATAGACCCCGGCGAGCCTGTTCCGCGTCGTGCGCGGGGGAGGCGGTGAACGGGTCCGCCGCGTCCGGGTCGGCGGGCTCCTCCGCGGACCCGTGGAGGAGTCGATCGTGCTCGACCAGGACGGCGGCGGCATAGTCGGCAAGCTCGGTGTTCATGCCGGGGTGGCGCGGCGGGAGCGGGCCGAGTGGAGCAGGCGATTCCTCCGCCTGTTCAGGCTCGGCGCCTTGCTCGGCCGCGGGCTGCGCGTTGGCCGTGGCCTCGGCGTTCTCCTTGTCGGCCGCGGGCTGCGCGTTGGCCGTGGCCTCGGCGTTCTCCTTGTCGGCCGGGTCGGCGAAGTAGTCGTCGATGGCGGCGATGAGGTCGCGGCCGTTAGCGGGCAGGGCGGCGTCCTTCGGCTTCTCGGCGGCCGGGGCGGTCTGGGGGTCGTCTTCCGGACTCGGCTCAGTCGGCGAATGGGCGTCTGGGGCAGCGGCGCGGTGGGGCTGGGCGTCCATGAGGTCGTCCACGGCGGCTTCGAGTGCGTCGGTGCGGTCGATCCCGTCGGCGATGTAGTCGTTCATCGCCTGGTGGATCAGCGCCATAGCCTGCGGATCGCGCTCAATGGCTCGGCGGGTGTTCTCGGGTAGGTAGTCGGGCAGGTCCGGTTCGGCGTCGATCGCCTCGAGCAGGCGGTCACGAGCGTCGGTGATGGCTTCGGTGAGATCGTGGCCGGCGTCGAGGTGGCGCTGGCAGGTGGTGCGCCACAGGGCGACGAGTTGAGGGTCGTCGCGCAACTGCGTGGTCAGCGCGACGGGAAGACCGTCGAGTAGGTGCTGCGAGTAGTCGCCGATGAGGTGGCTGCGGGCGGCGTTGTAGCGGTCGGCCATCCGGTCGGGGTCGTCGGCGGCGGCCAGGGCCTCGCGCAGTTGCTCGGTGGCGGTGGTGTGGCCCTCGTCGCGGTCCAACGCAGCCTCGAGCACCCCGCGGGAAGTGGTAAGTCGGTCGTCGACCTCGGGGTCCAGGTGCGGGGCCTCCGTGTCCAGATCGAGCGGCGCCTCGGTCACCGCGTAGGCGTGGTTCTCGTGACGGCCGCGGGTCAGGGCGACGTACAGGCCGCGACGGTTGGTCGACTCGTCGACGACCGTGCGGGCCACGTCGACGGTGATGCCCTGGGCGCGGTGAATCGTGCTCGCGTAACCCAGCTCGGTGCACTCGGCGACGTACTGCGCGTCGAGCGTGACCCGGCCGCGGTGGCGCAGGTGACGCACGGTCAGCGAACCGTCTTTGCCGACCTTCTCCACCCGCCACCGATCACCGTTTTGCACCCGCGAACCGGGGCGGGTGCCGCCCTTGGTGCGCAGCGAGCCATTGTTGGACCGAGTCACAACGATGTCGCCGCGGCCGGCGGTGAGCTCGTCGGCCAGATCGACGATGCGCCGGGTCTTAGCGGCCCCACTGTCACGGTGACGATTCTGGATCTGGGTGTTGAGCTCCCGCACTATTTCGGTGGTGGAGGCCAGCACGATGCCATCGCGGCCGGCCTCGACATCGGCGAAGTGATCGTCCACCACGGCCGGGATCATCTCGTCTCGCCCGCCGCCGTGAATCCAGCCCTTGCTCGCGTGAAAGTCCAGTGCGGACGCCTCGCCTGAGCGGATGGCGATCGAGGCAGCGGCTTGGGCGGTGTCGTCGCCGAAGCGCACCACATCGGTCAGCTCGGGGGCGTTGGTCTCGGAGGCGACCAGCCGCATGAGCCCGCCGGATTCGACGGCGTCGAGCTGCGCGGGATCCCCAATCATCCGCACCACGGCACCCCGGTCGCGGGCGATCTCCACCAGCGCTGCAACGTCCTTGGTGGAGGCCATCGCCGCCTCATCGAGCAGCAACATCGCACCCGGTCTGATGGTGACCGGAAGGTCCTCAGCAGTGCGGGCCCCGATGCCCATATAGGACAGCTTTCCGCGCCACCGATAGGTCAGCGAGGCCACGGTGTACGCCTTAACACCGATCTCCTCGCCGAGAGTTTCGGCAGCCACCGCCGACGGTGCCAGGGCGATGACCTGACGGCCCGTGGCTTGCCACGCCTTCGCCACGGCCTGCATCGAAGTGGTCTTGCCGGTGCCGGCCGGGCCTACTCCGGCGGCGACGAGTTGGCCCGACAGACAGAAGTGCTCGGCCAGGGCCCGCTGCCCGGGGTTCAGGGTCCGACCACTGTCCGACTCGAGCGCGGTGATCGTCTCGTTCAGATGCTCACCGGTGGTGAACAGCGGCACCGGGGTGCGCGCGGCATCGACGACATCGCGCTCCGCGGCGAGCATCGCCTCCGAGGTGTGGAGCAGTTCGCCGTGACGGTCCAGCACACTGAGACCGTCCGATTCCCGGCGCAGTACTGTCGGCGTCTCGATGATCTCGGGGGTGGCCAGGGCGAGCGAGTCCCGGCGCATCGCGTGAGTCACTACCTCATCGACGGTGGCCGCCCGGGCGGCGGGGGAGTCGAACTCGACGTCGGTCAGTTGGGCCTCGACCGCGGCCCGGACATGGGCATGGGTCCACGTGACGCGGGTATCGGAGACGGCCTCGATAGCGCGGGCGGCCTCGGCGTCGACGGCCTCGAGCTCACGGACTTCGGCGCCGGTGTTCTCCGCCTGTGCGCCGGGGTTCAGCGCGGCGGCAATCATCTGATCGACGGCCTGCTCGGACCCGAGGTGACGGGCCGCCAGCCGGCGCCACGTCGACTGAAGCTCGGCCAGCGATCGGGCTTCCTGCTTGCCCTCGCGGGTGTCGAGGGTGGCTTGCTGCAACAGTGCGAACTGAACTGCCTGTGTCGGGGCGCGGCCGTGCTTGTCGCGGTACTCGGCGAGCAGCTCGTCCCGGCGGGCCTCGATCATCTGACGCCTCGAGGAGAACGCCCGGCACAGCGCCTGGTCGACGCCCGCGATCTCCCACACCGGCTGCTTGTTGCGGCTCGGGTAACGGGCCTCGAACTGCACGCCCAGCTCGCGGCGAAGACGGTCCACGATGGCGGCGTTGTACCGCGACGAGGCCGCCACCGCGTGCTTATGCAGCGAGGCTCCATCGAGCGCTGACCACCGTCCGTCGGCGCCCAGCACCTTGTTCGACACCGCGCAATGCGTGTGCAGATTCGGGTCGCCGGCACGGGTGTCGTAGTGGTCGAACTGCGCCACGATGAGCCCGTGGGTGTCGATCTGCTGCTCACTGCGATCGCCCCGACGAGTGAACGCTGCCTCGCGTTCAATCCACGCCAGGGAGTCGTTCACGCACTCGCGGTGAATCCGCTCGATCGCCTGCCGAGTATCGGTGTCGGCGAGCGCCCATAGTGCGCTGACCGACTTCTGCGGAGTGAACACCAAGTCCATACCGGCGACCGGCTGACGCACGTTGCTGCGCTGCGCAGCGGCCCACGACAGCAGCTCACGCTCGGTGGCCGGCTGGTGACCGAACTTGTCGCGGTAGTGCTTATCGGCCAGCGTGCGCCACAGGTCCGCCGTGACGTCCTTGTCGATCGTATGGCCCTCGCCCGCCATCTCCCGGAGTGTGGCGTTGTAGTCCTCCACGAGGGGGATCTCATTGCGGAACTCGGGGAACTTCCGACCCAGCGCCGTGTCTTTCAGATCGGCACCGGCCTCGAGCATGGCGTCGGTATTCGGGTGCCGGCCCTCGCCAAACAGGGCCTTCATCTGCGCCTCGGAGACCGTGCCGGACACCGGGCTGATCTGAGACAACGCCTCCAGACCGGCGCCGTGCCAGCGGCCCGGCGGGGTGCCGTTGGCGGTGTAGTAGTCGGTGAGCTCCTGGCCGCGTTCGCGCAGCCGGTCGGCGGTAGCTACCTGACGAGTCAGGTAGCTGTAGCCGTCCCCGGCGTGCAGCACGTGGAGCGTCATCACGACGCCCACCTTAGACGCCGCATCGCGCCCGGTCACGGGCGTGTCTGAATTTCAGCAAGAGGTATGTAGGTTCTGGTTTGGCACTAAGCGAGCACAGCGAGCGTGGGCCAAACCTCCAAGCGGGTGAGGACTAGTGCACGCAAGCAGCGCAGCGCTAGTCAGGCCAACTCACGGGCGATAGAGTCGAAGACACCGATCGAAAGAGTGAGGGGACCAACGCAGATGGCCAGGACGTCCGACCGCACAAGCGCCCGCAATCGCGCCCGACAGGCACTCGCCGAGAAGCAGAAGGCCCGGCGCGAACGCGACGAACGCATGGAAGCCGCGGCCACGCGCTACTTCGCCGCCGCCGACGCCATCGAGAGCGCCCGCCGCGACGCCGGTCAGGCGATCCAAGCCCTCATCGACGAAGGCGAGCCCCGCGCGGAGATCGCCGAACTCCTCGGCATCACCACCCGCGACATCAAGGCCGCCCTGGATGCGCTCACCGACGACGACCAGGACGACGACGACAGCGACACCGAGCACGACGAGCCGCTGGGCGGGGAGGTGTCAGCGTCGGACTCCGAGCACGACGGTCACCGCTCCGATGAGGCTCACGTGGCGTGACCCTCTTCGACGACATCCCGCTGCCGGGGCTCGAGCTTGAGCCCCGGCACGAAGGTGTCGTCACCGAGCGCCGCGCGTACAGCAATGCGATCGCGCCGAGTGCCCACACAATCGACCGGTTCTGGTCGCGGGTGATCCGCTCGCCCGGGTGCTGGCTGTGGGTCGGTGCGATCAGCGGCGGCGACGGGTACGGCCGCATCACCTGGCGACGCGACGGCGTCTCCCGCACGATGAGCGCTCACCGCTTCGCACTCCTCCTGGCCTACGGCGACGACGATTCCTACACCGTCGGCGAGCACCGGTGCAACGAACCACTGTGCGTCCGGGTCGACGACGGGCATCTCATCCCGTCAACCCAGACGGCGAACCTGCGCTACGCCGTGGCCTGCGGTCGCGCCGGCGCCAATCGCACCACCGGAGACGGACGCACCCGCGCCCAGCGATCACTCGCCGTCCGCGCCGCAATCTGCAACGGATGGGACCCCATCGCCTACGCCGAGGCCGTCGGAAAAGTCGAAGACCGCGACCTTCCGACACTTTTCTGACCACTCCCCCGCGAACGCAGACGGGCCCCGCCAACCGGCGGGCCCGTCGATCTTTCGCGGGTCGAGGGATGTGTCAGCGTTGGCCCGACTGCCACACCTGAGACGGGACGTATACGTGTGGCCGGCGCGCTGCCTCGCGGGAGCGACGCGCACGCGCCCAGTGCTGCCAGAGCGTCCACTTCAAGGGCGTGTGCTCGAACAGAATCCGGGCCAGGATCGACGAGTACCGGGACGTTTTGAGCGCGTGCAACCAGCTACCACTAAGCCACAGAGCAGCCCCCGTTGCGATCGTCCAGCCCGCCCACGGCTCGTGGCTTAAGGTCGCAGCCGATCCGACAATGATGAGGAGAGCTCCGCCGATTCTGCCCAGTACGGGGAGCAGTATCCAGGCCAGTACCAGCGACACTACGGCTCCTGCGAACTCCACCTCGGCAGCCTCCGTCAGCTCCGCGTGGGGACCAGGAGGGCACGATTACGGTCGAGCTTGTGCGTGATCCACCGGCGCCACAGCGGGCCGGCATCTAGTCGGCGGTAGTGCTCCAGAGCGAAGCCGAAAGTGTCGAGCACCTCGTACCCGTTTGGATGGAGGTAGGTCCAATCCGGCGGGAGCGGGCAAGCGATCCAAAGGGTGAGACTCCCCTGCTGGATGGCGATCGAGATCGGCTGATTCGGATGGGGCGGGTCGACAGTAAAGCCGTTCCTGACGGCCCACTTCTCGTCGACCAGGACAGTCGCGCCGCGAGCGCCGGAAACCCATGTCGGCAGCCAGCCCGGTTCGCGGTCGAGATAGGTCGCCCAGTCTTGAATGCGCCTAAGGTCGTCCTCCGATTCGGCGGACAAAATGACTGTCCATCGCCCGTCGATCTTCTCGGGAACGGAGAAAGCAAGTGGCCTGGGATAGGTGTCCTCGTGTGACTGCATTGCGCCACTGGCGTCAAACTGGACGTCGCTGTAAGTCGAGTGCGCGATCCGCTCGGCGAGTGCATCCGGCAGTCCGAGCGCTGTGAGCTCACCGATCGCTTCTCGCGCTCCACTGCCTGAATGCCCGACCCGGACCTTGGCCGGATCGAGTGCAAACCAGTCGCCACTGCGGCACTCGATGATGACTCCGGGATCGAGATGGAGTAGACGATTCGGATGCAGGCCGGAGCCGTATAAAACTTGCGACGTGCGATCACTGGCGACTACTCGGCGCACTCCCCCACGCCCAGATGCGAACGAGACCGCGGCATCGCCGATTAAGACCCTCAGCGGCGCAACTGCGATAGCGGCAAGACTGTTGCGGCTCATTCCGTGCCCTCGCTCTCCTGCGGTGCGGGTGACTGGTTAGTGGCTCGACGGTTTGCGTCCAAGATCTCGCGGAGGGTGTCGGACGTGGCCTCAGCCCGCACTCGCGCACGATCAGCTTCCTCAGCCGCGGCCTGTGACGTTCTGACGTTCTGCTGCGCCGTCTCGAGCTGTTCGCGTAGTTGCGCCACGTGTTGACGCAACTGCTCCACCTCCCGGAGTGCAACGTCGCGGGCCGCGACTGCTTCGTCCCGCTCTGCGGCGGATCTGTCAGCCGCAGCGAGCGCGTCAGCTTCCCCAGCTCGAGCATCGTCGAGCGCGCTTGCCGATTCGTCGTAGGCCTTCTCGGCGGCGCGTTTCCATGCGGCAGCCCAGACCGACTGGACCATTGCCGCCATCGGCTCGGACAGGTCCGGCGCCTCGGGCACGTCTCCGCCGGCGCCGCCGGCGTGGTCACGCATCCACGCGGCGACGTCACCGATCCGGACGCCGGCCTGCTTCTGCAAAGCTCGAACGGTGATCTTGTCGCCTCTGGCGATGAGCTCCCCGTAGGCGTGTGCGATCTTCTGCGACGTCGACATGTAGGCATCCCTCTTGGCAGCGGCGGGTAACAGGTAACGAGTAACGTACCGCGTTACCTATGTTACCGACTCTAGCGCACCCGTCCGCGCTCGTCGAGGATTAGCCGCGGACTGCGGCGGCGTCTCGCACCTCGGAGGGCCGACGAGGGGGGCCGGCCGGAGACACGCCCTAGCGCCGATCGCGATTCTCTGGAGCTCGCGTCACCCATCCGGTCGCCGCCCCTCCTGCAATGCCAGCGATCCCAACAGCGATCAGAACAAAGAACGTCAGTACGGCCGGGTAGGCGGCGAGCAAGGCGATGCCGAGGAACACACCAGCCACCAAACTGAGCGTGACATCGCGCCACTGCCTGTAGCTTGGCGCGCTCTCCTGACCCGCCCACTCTCGAACGAGCGCCCACGTAAGGGGCACAGTCGCGGCCAGTGCGCACGCTCCACCCAAGCCCACAATCATCGGATTCATCGAAATACCTCCCCGCTCATGTGTCGCATTTGACGATCGCCTAACGCGACACTCCGAGCCGCGCCCCCGACCTAGAGGCTCGGGCAGCTCAAACCCTAACGGCGCCTCATGTCGCCGTCGCATAAACATGACGTGCAGAAAAAGCGGCGACATCGTGGCTATATGCGACACTCGACACATGAGGATCGGATACGGGCGAGTATCGACCGAGGAACAGAACGTCGAGACCCAACGAGAAGCGCTGATCGCCCTCGGCGTTGAGCCCCGACGAATCCACCTCGACCGCGGAGTCAGCGGCCGCCGCCGCATCCGGCCAGCCCTCGATCGGGCACTGGCCGAGCTACGCGAGGGCGATGAGCTCGTCGTGACCAAGCTCGACCGACTTGGTCGATCACTACGCGACCTCCTCGACATCGCAGACCAAATCCAGGACGTGGGCGCATCCCTGACCGTCGGGCGCTCCACCTACAACCCCGCCGATCCCGTCGGTGCAATGCTTTTCCAGGTCCTGGGCATGGCCGCCGAGTTTGAGGTCGCCATGAACCGCGAACGCACTCGCGAAGGCGTTGCTCGAGCGAAAACCGAAGGAAAGTACCGGGGTCGTCAACCCAAGCTCTCCCCCGCCGACGCGAACAGGCTTCGCCAGATGCACGCGAGCGGCGGGTACACCGCTGCGGAACTGGGCCGGTTCTTCGGGCTGCACCGCACGTCCGTGTACCGCTACTTGTCCGACAGTTAGTGCAGACTCCACCGACTAACCACTTCCCGTCCTTGGGTACGGGTTCACTCACAGCACCGCTATCGACGGACGGGAAAACCATGCCAGGTAACGAACCGCAGTACGAAGTCACCGAGATCAAGGCGATCCGCGGCACCGAGTCGAAAGCTATCGCCAACAAGCAGCAGGAGGGCTGGGAGTTGCTCTCTCAGCAGCAGGGCCGTGTGCGAACGACCCTGCACTTTCGTCGACCTAAGCCGCCAATCCGGTGGAAGATGTGGGCCGCGCTCGGCGGTGCCGGCATCATCCTGGCGAGCATCATTACCGTCGGAGCGCTCCTTGAAGAAGAGTCGGACTCGTCAGCGGCAGACAATTCTGCCGCTGCGAGCACCGAGCAGCCCTCGCCAGCGCCTGACTCGGGAGACGAAAGTGCGCCCGCTTCGGCCACTGATCCAATGATCTGCGAAACGAGACCGGGTGGAGATCCATGCAAGTTCGGCCAGACCGCGATCTACTCAGACGCAGTTCGGGGCGGTGAAGTGAAACTGGAGATCACAGTTGGCGAACCGGTCGAGTTCGCAGCAAGCGAGGGTGCGTTGGTCGCCTACGACCTGCCGCTACAGCCCGTGAGCGTCTACTTTCCGATCACCATTAAGAATCTATCGTCCATCTCTCCGGACATGATCCAATCCCAGGTGATCAACGCCCAGCAGGGAGAGTACGACGGCGTTCAAGAGTTGAGCGATGGCGACGTGGAGTCGTACGCAGCAAGTGGGGCAAACGGGTTATCTGCGGGGCAGACTTTGAGCGTCAAGGACGGCTGGAACATGGCAACGCTCGTGGGAGTCGAATACCGCCTCTCAATCGATGGGCTGGCCGGATACGACATCGAGTTCATGCGATGATCCAGAACTGACGGCAACGTTGCGTTGCGGCCTGCACCTCAGAGGGACACGTGTCAGTAGTCCGATCTAACCCGTGCGGCACAGGATTAAGTGTGACTGTTATCGGTAAATGGCGGGGATCGTTCGACGCCAATATGTACTTCGCGAGCGACACGATCTCGAATCCCGCGGCCCGGTAGAAGCCAACCGCGTCGTTGTCCGTTTCAGCTTCAATGATCAGCCCGGCGTATTGCATCTGGACCCAGCGGACGAGAGCGGTGCCTACGCCTCGGTTACGAAACTCCAGTGAGGTCGCGATGTGAAGCAGGGTGATCTTCGCTCTAGGTTGCGAGCAACCGTTGGGTCGAGTGGTCACTGGTGGAGGTCACTTGTAGTGAGTTGTGGCGCGGCGTCGCCGGCACAGGGAAAGATGGTCCCGAGCAGACCGAGAAGTGCCCGTAACGCCTGCTAGTTCGATGAGAGTCTGCACAATGAGAAAAGAACTGAGGTTCATCGATGGGGACGGACGACCTTCCAACAGCCGACAATCAGAGTGGCGCCCGCTGGGTTCGCGCGGCCCTCCAGGTCAACCCCTTCGGTTACGTCGGTAATGCGTCACCCTCGAAAAGATATGCGGATGAGGCAACCTACAACGCGGCCTTGATTGCCGAGTTTCAGACTCAGCAGATTGAGCTAATCGCGGTCACGGATCATTGGAACGCCAGCAGTGCATCCCAGCTGATTGCTGACGCTGAAGCGGCTGGCGTAGCGGCGCTCCCAGGATTCGAGGCGAACACCTCTGAAGGCATTCACTTGTTGGTGATGTTCGAGCGTGGAACCGCGATCGATCAGGTCACGGCCGCGATTGGGGCGTGCGGTTTAACGCCTGGTGCCGTGAAGGGCACCACGACGAAGTCCTACGGGGACATCCTGACCGACATGTGTGCCCGAGGAGCGTTGGTCATCCCGGCGCACGCCAACGTCGCCAATGCTGGACTGTTGAGTCGAGCGAAAGGTGACTCGCTTGCCGAGATGATCAAGCACCCTGAGTTGTTGGCAATCGGCATCACCCCGTCTGCCGCCGAAATGGGCGACCAGGCCAAGGTCCTCAAGGGCACCAGGCCCTACGATCGCCGCCATCCGCTCGTTGCTATCCATGCCGACGACATCTGTGACCCGGCGACGCTTGCCTCGCCCGGTGGGAGCACGTGGTTCAAAATGAGTACCCCCAGTCTATTGGGGCTACGCCATGCGGTGAAGACCCCGAAGACCCGAGTCAGCACTACCGATCCTTCATCGACGTCTCGTGTGCTGCTTCGCGAGATTGCTTGGGACGGCGGGTATCTCAACGGCCAGAAGCTCCACCTCGCCGAGGACCTCACGGCCCTCATCGGCGGCCGAGGAACCGGAAAGTCCACCGTCATCGAGAGTCTCCGCTACGTGCTGGAGATCCCACCCATCGGCGAAGCGTCCAGTAAAGACCACAAAGAGATGGTCAAGAACGTGCTTGGAGTTGGAACGGTCATCTCGCTGGTCGTCGACGTGGTTTCGCCTAGCCCGGCGCGTTTCACAATCGAACGCACAACGAACAGTCCGGCCATCGTTCGCGACTCCAGCAGCACCCAGACGAACCAGCGCCCACGCGACATCGTGGGCAACCTCGAAATATTCGGCCAACACGAACTGGCCGAGCTGGCTCAGGACAAAAACCTGATGGCTGAGCTTGTCGCACGCGTCGCTGGCAGGCCAGCCTCGCCTGCAGAGCGAGGCGATGTTCTCACGAAGTTGGCCGACAACCGTGATGCGCTTGCTAAGCACGAGCGAGACCGGGAGGCGCTTGAGTCCGAACTGGCGGACATCCCACGCCTCTCCGAAAGCATGGAGGCGTTCGACAAGTCCGATCTTGCGGCGAAGCTTGACCAGAAGACTCGACTAGACAAGGACGACGCCGTTCTCGCGGATGCCTCCGAACGGGTCCAAACCGTCGAGGGCCTGGCCCGCGAGTGGGGTATCGAAGCAGTTGTCGAAGAGCTCCGCGCCGAGTTGACCGACGTCAACGACTCCCCCCGTAAGACAACCCTCGAGCAACTCTCTCCGGTTCTCGGGCAACTCGCCAATGCACTTGAGGAGGCTGCGTCATCCGTGCAGGCTGCTATCGCTGAAGCCAAGGCAGAGATTGAAACGACCAGGCAATCGTGGGAGTCCACAACCGAAACCGAACGCGACGGTGTCTCTGCGGTTCTCCGCGAACTCGTTGAGCAAGGATATAAACCAGATGAGTATCTAACCCTGCAGTCCAACCTCAACCGGCTCACCAAGCGCGCCGAGAAACGGTCAGTCTTCGATAAAGCCTACGAGAAGCTGAGCAGCGAAAGAACGGGGTTGCTTCGCGAACTGGCCGAAATTGATAAGAAAATCGCGGATCAACTCAAGGAGGCCATTACGGCATCCAACGCGGCCACAAGGGGAGCCGTCATCGTCAAACCGATCGCATCACCAGATCGAAACCATATAAAGACCGTGGTCGCCAACCACTTCACAACACAGCGCGGTCAGGTGTTTGCTGCCATCGATCGGGATGACTTTAATATCGCGACATTCGTAACTGCTGCTCGGTCGGGATCGGAAGCGCTAGCAGGATTAAACATTACCGGCGCCCAGGCGAAGGCCCTTGTGGACGCTGGTGAACCTTTGTACAGAGAACTAGAAGAGCAATCCGTCGGCCTCGCTGTCGAGGTGCAGCTCAACGTCGCAGCCAACGGCTCAGCGACGAAGTGGCGCCGCCTTGAGGACCTTTCAAAAGGTCAACGAGCGACTGCATTGCTGCTGCTCTTGCTCGGTGCATCGATGAGCCCGCTTGTCATCGACCAACCGGAAGACGACCTAGACAACCGTTTTGTCTATGACGGCGTCGTTCAGAAGCTGCGATCTCTGAAGGGCACCCGACAATTGATCGTAAGCACACACAATGCAAACGTGCCCGTCTTGGGAGACGCCGAACTGGTTGTGACTATGGAAGCTGACGGGCAGCACGGCCGCACGGTACGTGACGGCGTCGGATCGCTCGACGATCCGAAAGTGCGAAAGTACGTGGAGGACCTGTTGGAAGGCGGTCGCACTGCATTCGACGCGCGTAAGCGCCTTTACGATTTCTGACCAGATCGCTGACACCGCGACGATGTGCACCGGGCGATCGCTGTAGACGGCTGGTGGCCGCATGGTTGCATCTGTGGCTGAAGTACGAGCGTTTCAGTACACCCTCGAAGCGAAGAGACACTGTGTCTCAAATTTTGATACTCACCCTGTGACACGGCAGAAACAGTGCGCCGACAACCGTCCCGCGTGGGCGTACCCCAGGTGGACAGGGGTTCTGTGGAGGTCGGACGTGTCGGAGCGGGCTCCTATGGTTGGCCGCATGTCAACCACGCTCTACGTGCTTCACAGCCTCGCCTTCGTCGCGCAGATCATCGGCGGAGCCCTGGTCGTCACCGAGACGGTGACGACGCTGCGCAATGTCCGAGCGCTGCGGACCGGCCTGATCGCTGCGGAGGCGGCAAAGCAGGAGCACCGGGAGTCGTTCAGTCGAGTCCCTACCTCGATGCCAGGTTTCGGCGGCGGTCGGATCTCGCTACCGAGAGTCTCAGCGGAGATGCAGGAGCAGCTCGTAGAGCAAGTCGGCCCCGGGGCCGCGGCCGAGCGTGCGGCGCTGCGGAAGTTTCTCGAGGGCCAGTTCCCCGGCGACCGCCGTTGGGTGTGGCTCGGCGCGGGCCTGCTGCTCGCAGGAATCGTGTTCGGATACATCGCCAACATGCTCTCGGTCGCTGCGTAGGTGGCTCCGGAGGCGGACAAGCGCCCGGCCACCCCATGCGAGACACTGCGACCTGGGACTGCCCGCCTTGCCCGACCACCCGCAGAGCGTCTCGCGAACGACCGGCTTACGGACAGGCTCGCCCGGAGCGGAGAGGGATAGCTGTGGCTCGTCGCCATCCTGGGTCAGGACTCCTCGGCAAGACGTATCTCCCACTCGATCGTGACCGAGGCGTGGTCGCCGCCACCGTAGTCTGGCGTGGGTTCAATCTTCTTGACCCTGCACAAAACGTGCCCTTGCGGGTTGCGCATGACGCCAATCGAGCCGACCGGAACTTCGGCGAAGTGACTCGCGTAGTCGAGAGCGTCGGGATCGTCAATCTCAGTGAACTTCTCGGCGTACCGTGCGAGTGCCACCCTGCCCGGGATCCCACCAATAAGGTAGATGGCAGAAGCGCCACAGTTGCCCCATCGAGTTTCCCAGGCTGGTGAACTAGGGAGCTCGTCGGCACTGATGGTGAACTTCCCACCGTTCTGTGTGAAGTCGAACTTTGCACCTCCACTCATGCCGAGCCCGTGGGTGAAGTTCTGCGCGAAGTTCTGGTTCGCTTCAGCCGCAAGCGAACGCAAGTCCGCGGGGAAGTCTCGCAGCTTGACCCCTGCGTCGCGCAGGTGCTTCCACCCCAAGCGGTAGATCTGTGGATTGCGGTCGAACTGGCCGATATGGACGGTGGACACACCTGCCTCGACCAGGAGCTGGGCGCACGGAACTCTGGCCGTACGTGAGTTCGCGCAGGGCTCGAGGGTTGTGTAGACCTCAGCCCCGGCGAGCGTGGCGCCTTCGTCACGAGCCTTCTGGAGTGCGACCTGTTCGGCGTGCAGGTTTAAGAGCTCGCCTCTGTGGCCAGTCGCTACAACGTGGCCATCCTTAACGAAGACCACGCCGACACGGGCATTGCCTGGCGACTTGGAGGCCTCGTCGATGGCGAGTTGCGCGAACTCCCTCTCGAGGTCTTCGCGAGATCGGTTTTCCGGTTGAAGTTCCATATATTGAATCCCCTTAGGCGCAGTGTCGAATCCCACCGGCCAGTGTCGGACGGTGTGGTGGGTCAGCCGCTCAGTCGCTGCACTCAGGTGGGTCCGCGGGCGGATTCGGCGGGTAAACCTCTTGGATTGGTCGCATCTCGGCCGGAACTTCACCATCAGAAACGGAGGACATGCCGCCGTCGACCGGCTCTCCGACGTACCACTCGCCTCTAATCTCCCAAGTCGTCTCACTGACTACGACATCGGCGCCGAACGCCTCGTCGGGTAGGACGAGATGCCCTTCGTCTGCGAGGTGCCGGAGATAGGCCAGCGTCTCTATGGCAACCACAGCAATATGGGAGAACACGTGGGTGGCGGCCCGGTAGCGCTCACGCAGGCCGAACTGGTCGAAGCTAGGTGGGTCACCGTGCAGTGAGTCCTCGTAGAGCCATCCGTAGGCAAGGTCCAGATCGCTGACCGGCTCACCGTCGCCAATAACGCCGTAGGCGCGCGTAGTCGAGCCACGATTTGCGCGGTCGCGTCGTGTGGCGAGGGTCCACTCGCTGCGAAGGTGGTCGTTGGACAGGCGGGTGGTCAGGTCGTCGGTGCCGGTGAGTCTGTCCAGCGCATCGAAGACCCTGCCGTAGCCGATTCGGTCTTGCTCCAGAGTCATGGGACGAAGCCGAGCGGCCAAAGACTCGAACAGCACCTCGTCGGGCAGGTTGAAGGTTTGCACTGCTTCATTCAGTTGTGGATAGACCGTGACGTGCATCTGTGTCGAGCAGAGTTCGCGGATCAATTCGCCATTGTCTGTGGAGATGAGTGGGTGAGCCTCGATGCGCCGCAGACGGCGGACGAAAGTGCTGAGAGTCTCGACGGGGTCAGTTGCCACGGCGTGAGCCCATCATCATGTCACGACTGACCAGAACCCTGGTCAGCGGTTGCCCTTGGCGCGGTTGTGCGTGATGCAGAGCATCTCGCAGTTGTCCAGACTGGTGCTGCCGCCGGTCTTCCACGCGGCGACGTGGTCGGCCTCCATCTCGCTCTGCTTGTAGATCCGGGTGGCGTTGGCGTTGCCACCGACGGCACACAGTGGACAGTTCGAGACGCCGGCGGCCTCGGCCGCGCCGGTCTGCCGCTTGTAGGCCTGCTTCTTGGTTGCGGTCTCGAAGAGCCGCACGTCGAGCAGTTGGGTGTTCTGCTTGCCGTCGAGCACGTACTCGTAGATCCCGCGTTGGCTCTTGACCGAGTCGTCGTCGCGCAGCGCCTGCACCGCCTCGTCGACCTCGACGGCGTTGTAGTGCTGATGGTGATACGTCTCGTAGAACTGCCCCCAGGGCTGGCCTCGCATCTCGGGATCAGGCGAGCGGGTGAAGACGTGGTCGATCCAGCTGATGACCTCGTCAAAGTAGGCCTTCAACTGGTCTGCGTTGTCGTCGTGGCGATGGGCGGCCATATAGGCGTCGACGGTGATGCCCTGCGAGTCGGAGATCCACTTGAGGGCCTCGGCAAGTACGTCCTGCCGCTTGGGGTCACCCTTGATGTAGCTCAGCCATTTCTGCATGAGTGAGCTCTTGGAGTTCGAGAACACCTCCTTGGCTGCGGTGACGAACGGCCCGGAGTAGATCGCGTTGAGCAGCTCTTGAACGTTGAGTGGGATGCCGGCGATGTTGATGGTCTGGAACCACTCCTTGATCTCAGACTCGGTGCCAGTGCAGTGGTAGACCAGCAATTCGCTGTCCATGATGCGGTCTTGCAGGTGCTTAGGCAGCGAACCGAAGGTCTGCTCGTTACCCTCGTAAATAATGGCGAACCGACCGGTCACGAATCGGCCGATCGAGGTGATGCGCTGTTGGCCGTCGAGAACCTCGTAGTCGCCGCTGTCTGTGACGGAGAAGTAAATGAGCCCGAGCGGGTAGCCCTTCAGCAGGGATTCGATCACAGCGACTTCTCTATTACTGTTCCCGTATAGATAGCTGCGCTGAAACTCGGGTTGAATCGTGAGCTTGCCGTTCAGTCCGTACAGGCCCTTGCCCTCGAGCTCGTTGTACTGGAACCCTTCGACGATCTGGGTGACTGTGTATTGCTTCAGCTCTGTTTTCACTTCTGCGCCCCCGCGCGGTGCCGAATCACGATCCGCTTGAACACGGCTTTGTGTGTACTTGCAAGCCCTAGCTTGGTACGGCCGACGTTACCCACGTAGTCAGGGCCCAGAGGCTTGACCCCGAGCTCTGCAGCGAAAGACCCGTCGCTAGTCCCAATGATCTCGAACTGATCTGGGTTGTACTTGTCAAGGAAGGTAACAGGAACACCCATCAAACCGCTGTGATCCGATGGGATCGCGTCAGTATAGGGAACCTCGATGGCGTTGAAGTTGTCGTATTTCTGGTAGCCGACACCTCGAACCTCCTTGTGCTTGGAGAACTTGATGTTGTCGGCTGTATCCATAAGTTGGAGCGGCTCGTGGCGGCGGCCGTGCTCAATGTTCGTGAACCAACAGGAGTTACCAAGCCGGGTGTAGTCGTACTTCCCGTCCGATGGGTAGCCGAGTCGTTCGGCCTTAACCTTGTCGGTCGGGTTGACATCAGCACCCTTCGGTACGCCGAAGACCATGTCGGTGGAGTTAGCAGTGGCACCCTTCCAAAGCTGATTGCTTCGGATGAGCGGAAACACTTCCTTGTAGGTCACGGCATTGCTGCTACCGATGATCGAGAACAGTTTGTCACCGTCGACAAGCCAGTTGAGGAATTCGCGGAACAGGCTAAAAGGCGGGTTAGTTACGATGATGTCGGCTTCGTCACGCAGCGCGGTCACCTCGGGGGATCGAAAATCTCCGTCACCCTGGAGGTATTGCCACCGAAGATCCTCGATGTCGATCCTGCCGTCACCGCTGATGTCCTCGGGCAGCAGCGTGAAGACCTTCCCCTTTGTATGGGTCTTTACTTCATCAAATTGGGGGGACTCGATTTCAAACAGCGAAGGCTGATACGACTCGAGCCCCGGATTGCTGTCGGGAGCGAAACTGGTCGAGATGAGCTTGGCTAACCCGAAATCAGTGAAGTGAAGCGCAAAGAACTTGGCAAAGTTGCTCCACTCGGGGTCGTCACACGGGCAGAGAACGGTCTTGCCTCGGAAGACGTCCGCGTCGTAATCCAAGTAGGCGTTCATCTCACGTTCGATGTCGGCCCACTGGGTGTAGAACTCGTCGTTCTTAGCCTGGCGAGCAGTTCTAAGGTTGCTGTTCTTGTGGGCTTCTGTGCTGGTCATGGCTCTATTGTAGGGAGTCCACTGTGCAAATAGTTGCGGCCACGTCGGGTGAGCGACGTGTCGCACTCAGGGGCTATTTGGTTACACGGACGGCTTTCAGAGCGGACCGAAAAATGCCGCACCGTCCTCGAGGGCCTGCTCCCGGGGCAGGGCGCGATGCAGCCAGAGGTGGCGAGTCGGTATCGTCCATCTATCGTTTGCGCAGTGGCGGGCGTCTGCTGACACTTCTTAGGGGATCATGTTCAACAGCTCTTCGATCTCGGTGCTGCGTCGTCGTCGGTACAGCACTGCAGCCTTCTTAGCCGCCATCCCATTCCTGCTTGCGGCGTGTGGCGAGCAGTCGAATCCCTACGTCATGGCTGACTTCAACGGCATGACTCTGGAAGAGGCCGACGCAATGCTCGATGAGGTGGAGCTCCATGCTGATGTCGAAGACCGGTCGGGCGATAAGCGGCAAGTGTGGGCGCCCGAGAACTGGACGGTCCTCGATCAAGAACCCGCCCCGGGGACTGAGGTGGGCGATGGTGTCTCAATCGTGTTCGGCATCCTCAAGACCGACGAGCTCAGTCAAAACGATGCGCCCGCCTCGCCAGCGATCGAACCCTCCCTCGAGTTTTCCGAGGCGATGATCCGCGCCTACGGAGTGACCAAACAGCACAAGGGCGGACAGTCCAACGTGCGCTTCGTCGCAGGCACATCCGATCCCGATGAACTGCGCCGATTGACCGATCAATGCATCGACTTCTATCTCACCAAGACCCGCGCAGCTTACTGCTACGGCTACGAGACTCAAACGGATTTTGACCAGAAGGACCCGTCGTGGACTGTCGAGAGCGACGAGGATATTTGGGGAGGAGCCCGGCCGTGTTGGTCCGCCCATGGAGGACAGCCTCTCAACGGCCCAGACTCGAGCATTGAGACCATCGTGCAACCTAAATCGTGCTGATCAACCACTCGAACGCACTCTGCAGATAGGACCCCATGCGACTCTTTCTTGGCATCACCGCTCTGAGCCTCTCTGTCCTCGCTCTTTCCGGATGCGGTTCGTCTGACTCCGAAGTCGAGTCAACTGAGCTGGCATCACCCACGTCCTCGTCGTCGAGCACCGCCAGCTCCACCACTTCGACAGCCGCTCCTACTCTCAACAGACCTGTCGCACTCGACCTGAGTGCGAATCTCGATGGAGACAAGGTTGCGGTCACAGGAGAGACGGGCCTGCCCGATGGATCCGTGCTGTCGGTGAGCCTGGAGCGAGCTTCTGCAGCTAACAACGACCCAGAAAAGGGCTACTTCGAGGTCGATCGAGTTCGCGCAATAGTCCAGAACGGAAAGTTCTCCGGGACCCTGACCGACAAGAATGCGCAGGATCCACAGGAGTTCGTCGAGGCCTACAACTACAACGAGCCCCCGGAAGCCCAGCTCTTCTTGATCGATGAAGTCCAGATCACGGTGACGTTCGATCCCCGAAAGGATCAACCGGACGACGTGGTCGACGCAGTCGGAGGGCCCGACGGCCTAAACCTGGTAGATAGCCCGGCGGCCAACGAGATCGGCGGATGGACGGATGATCCTTACACCGCGCTCAAGGCGATGGTGGACCTTGCGATGCCAGCCTGAGCCCCGCAGCCGCTCGCACCTGCTCGTGCCGGGGCTGCGCCAATTACATCGATTCTGTCGTCCCCGGAACAGTCAGGCGAGCCCGGGGTGCGCTTGCTGCATTAGCCGGTGAACGTTGTCGGTAGGAATCGCAAGAGCAATGCACGCCGATACTGCCGGGCTGATGGGTCAAAGCGACCTGGGAACGTGGGTTACCGGCACAGGACGGTGACGCTGCCGCCTTCGGGTGCGGCGACGAAGGCGTCACCGTTCTCGTCGACGTCGAGGACGTAACCTTTCACGACGGCTCGGGTCGCTTCGTCGGTGTCCTCAAGGGTGGCGTCGCCGTGCAGCACCCAGTCAGTGCTCTCGTAGGCGACCGGGTTGCGGACCTGAGCGACCGGAGACGGATGGCCGACCAGGAATTTCATCTCCGGGGAGTCCTCGACGTCGAACAGCACGCGGCTGACGGTCTTCTTCGCGAGTTTCACTTGCTCGATGTTGGCGACGGATGCGCGCATTGCGTGCGTGACCAGACCGTCGGCGCCGACGGCAATTAGGTGGTCCACCCGCTTGGCGCGCTCGGGTGCACACACCCAGGTGCCGCGGATGACGTCAATTTCGGACTCGCCATTCTCGATGCGTGTGCCGCCGTTGTCGGCGGAGATGAAGACGAAGATCGTCTCGCCTCCAGAGGTGGCCAGTTCGGCGGTGTTCTGCTTAGACACTGCGATACCTTTCGTATCCGTCGTATACATAATCTAACAGATCTAAAGGTACATAGATGTTGTATACGGCGCAAGACTCATCTATCGAACATGCCGGGCCGGGCACCACGGCCCCTTCTCTGTCCGCCCACCACAACGCACCAATAGGCGCGTGAACAGCACCGATGCCCTACCTTGCGGCCTGCGCAGACGGTTCCAAAGTTAGAGAGCACGCACTCCCCGCCCAACGGCTGGAGGCTCCAGACCGCCTTTAACCCCGAGGCGCTGCCCCACATCGGGACCCTGCCGGCGCTCGAACGCGCACTGAGCGAGCTGCGCAACGGCGACAAGCTCGTGGTCAACAAGCTCGACCGGTTCGGCCGCTCGCTGCGCGTCCTCCTCGACATCGCCGCCAAGATCCACGCCAAAGGCGGGTCCCTGACCGCTGGCCATACGACATATGCCGCCGACCCAGTCGGTGCGACGCTGTGCCAGGTGCTCGGATGGCCGCCGAGCTCAAGGGCGCCATGAACCGCGAACGCACCTGCGAGAGTGTGGCCCGGGCGAAAGCCGAGGGCATGTACGAAGCTCTCCCCGCCGACGCCGAAAGAGCTACGTCGGATGTACGCCTCCGGCGACTACGCCGCGGAAAAGCTCGTCTGGCTCCTCGGCCTGCACCGTGCGTCGGTTTACAGATACCTCGGGAATCGGCCCGAGGGCGTCGACATGGACGGGTAGCGAACTCGCGCAGTCCTGCAAGTCCTGAGTGTGCTGCCCGCCGTCGACGACGGTTCATTCAGGTCAGCAGGGGAAGTTCGTAAAGAACTCCCACAGTGACCCACCTGCGCCGGTCCCGCTCATTGCGCCGTAGCCCAAGTGAGCGATGACCTTCGCAGCGAACCAACGTAGCTTGCTGCTACGTCTCCGCTTCTCTGGTGTCAACCATCGGTACTCCTTCCTCCACTCGTCAGTAACTGCGTCGCGACGAGGGCTTGAGATCAGTGGCGCTTACCGCTACTATGGCTTTTAGAAGGAAGTTAAGTAGGATAGGCGTCAGCTGTAGCTGCGACCCGTCTACCAGTGTATCACATCGTGTCCAGCCCACGCGGGAGCGCGTGGGCTGGCTGCGTTCCGGGGGGCGGTCTGCGGTCTCGCAGTGAGTGTGTCCGGTTCACTTCGCCGCTCCGGCGCCGTCGTTCGACCCGCTGACGCCACGAGCCGGTAGTAGCGTCCGCTGCATGTGTGGTCGGTACTCGGTAGCAGTGTCTGGCGCAGCCTTGGTCGACGTTCTTGACCTGGACGGGTCGGAACCGGGGTTCGAGTGGGAGCCGGCCTACTCGGTTGCTCCTCGCACGCGGGCGCCCGTAATCCGGGATCGTCTGATCGGCGAACAGCGGGTGAGTGAGGCGTTCATGCCTACGTGGGGGTTACGTCCGTCGTGGGCCAAAGAGAAAGGTCCGCGGCCGATTAACGCCCGGCTCGAGACTGCTGCGACCAATGGCATGTTTCGTTCTGCGTTCGCCTCGGCGCGGGCCCTGGTTCCGATGACCGGGTACTACGAGTGGCAGGAAGCCCTCGAGGACGGCAAGAAGGTCAAGAACCCCAGCTATGTGCATGCCCCGGGTGACGAGCTGCTGCTCGCTGCGGGACTGTTGGCCTTCCACCGCCAGGACGGTGACGAGCAGTGGCGGACGACGTTCACGATCATCACGCGCACCGGTGAGGATGCGGCTGGCGAGGTGCACGACCGCATGCCGGTCTTTGTGACCCCTGCCTCGTGGGACACCTGGTTGGCCCCGGAGAAGCTCGAGAAGGACCAGGTCGGAGACGTGCTGGATCTGCTGGACGTCGAATCGCGGGCGGTGGCGTCGACTCTTCGAACCCGTCCGGTGTCGCGGTCGGTCAACAACGTCCGTACCTTGGACCGCCGCGATGCCGACCTGATCGAGGCGGTTACTCGCGGTGGTGGTGATTGCTGACGGTTCGGCCCTGGCGGTAGCGAGGTTTGCCGTCGGCGCCGTTGCGATAGCGGCGGGGGTTGAGGGCGAGTCTGCGCAGGTCGCGCAGTAGCTCGATTGTGCGCGCCTCCCCCAGCTCGGCGATGGCGTCTCGGTAGGCGCCCTGCTTGGTGGGGTCGACATCTGGGAGGCCGGCCACGACGAGGTGCCACCGTAGGAGTTCGAGGAACTGATTCTCGCCTGCTTGCTCGGCTGCTCGGCGCAGTGGGCCCAGCAGTTCGTCCATGTGGCGCACCCTAGGTGTCGCCTCCGACAATGCTGGTTAGTGCAGGTCTCGGGCGGCGATGAGTCCGGTGATGAAGTCGGTGACGCGGTCGGCTTCGGCGTCGGTGAGGTCGAAGCGTTGGCCTCCGACGAGGGTGCGGGCGGGGCCAAGTGGTTCGAGCCCGTAGAGGACTCGGGTGGCAGCGGACAGTGCGGCTCGGTTGGCGATGGATTCGATGGATTCGATGGTGCAGTCCAGCGCTTCGGCGATTGCGGTGAGCTGGTCCTGGCTGATGACGGCCGGCGGCGTGGCCTGTCGGTAAGCGGTGGGTTGGGATTGTCCCCGTTCCCAGGCGCTGATCCAGGGGGATTTCACTCCGATGGCCACGGCCAGTTTGAGCTGGGTGAGTCCGGCCTCCATGCGTGCGGCGCGGATGGCGCGGCCGAGTGATCGGGCTTCGTCTGGGGTCACCGGGGCTCCTTGCCTGTTGTGTCGGTGTTGAGGGTGGCCAGGACGGCCCAGTGGCCGTCGCTGCAGGTGACGTCGAGGACGGTGACGGCCGGAGTCGTCCCAGGCTGGATGGTGGCGGTGATGCGGTGGTCGAGGTCGATGTGGGCGTGCAGCTCGGTGGGGCCTGTCCCGACAATGAACGTCATGCCTCCCCCTCTCCCCCACTGGTCGGTCCGCCGGTGAGGTCGGCGCGACGCGTGGTTTCGCGACGCATGGCGCGGCCTTGGCCAAGGAGGATCTCGAAGAGGTCGTCGGTGGGCGCTTCGGTGCTGGCACGGGTCAGCTCAGCGGCGGTGCGGGCGAAGCGGCGGCGGTAGGCGGCGTCGAGGACGTCGGTGGCGAGGGTGCGCACTCCGATGGCGGGGGTTCCGAGTAGTGCGACGACCTGGAGGGCGTCGGCGAGGAGCCGTCCTTGGTGGCCGGCCAAGCGGCCGGCGTTGGTGAGTGCGGCGAGCACCCGCGGGGCGTGGTGGGGTTCGCTTGCCGCGATGAGGTCGGCGATCACGCTGTACAGGTCGCCGTATCGGGGGTTGAGGAAGTCGCTTGCCTCGAGGTGGGCGGTGATGTGGCGAGCTTCGGTGGTGTCGGTGGTGTGCAGGAGGGCGCAGAGGAGTGCTGCTTCGGGGTCGAGTTCGGGGACGGTGGGTGCGTCGTCGGTGGCGGCGAGGTCGTCGACGTCGACCGGGTCGGCGGTGGCCTGCGGGTCCTCGGTCATGGTCTGCATTGTGATGTCCCCTCCCCTGCTGGTGGGTGGCTTAGGCGGCGTGGGCCGCGAGGTTCTTGATGCGGTCGGGGCGGAAGCCGGCCCAGTGGTCGGTGTCGGTGACGACGACGGGGGCCTGGAGGTGGCCGAGGGCCATGACGTAGTCGCGTGCGGCGGCATCGGCGGTGATGTCGACGAGTTCGTAACTGATGCCGGCCTTATCGAGGGCCTTGATGGTGGCGCCGCACTGCACGCACTGCGGCTTGGTGTAGACCGTGATGCTCATCGGGAGATCCCTTTCGGGTGGTGCCCGTCTGCCTCTCGGCGATGGGCTGCGGCTCGTCAGTAGTCGAACTCGTCGAGATCGACGACGGGGGAGGTCGAGTGGGTCGCGATGATCGCCTCGGCCATGCCCGGGGTAGAGGCGATGGTCTCGCAGATGATGTCGTCGACGGTGACACCCTCGGCGAGGGCCTTCTCGGCGGGGAGGCCCTGGGTGCGGGGGTCGCTGATGAGGTAGCGGAACGTCATCGCGGTGATGTAGGCGATGCTGTAGATGTCCTCTTCCCTGCCCGGGTGCAGCCGCTCGTCGACGAGCTTCGCTGCCAGCATGGCGACCCCTGCGATGTGGTCGCCGTTGTAGAGGCGGGAGTCCTCCACTTCGTAGTTCTGATTGTCCATTGCTCTTCCTCCCTCTCCGGCTCTTGCTTACTTCTATCATACACGCATGATGCGTGTACGCAAGTAGTTCCGGGGCTTTTTTTGGTTCTCGCCTGCGGTTTTCCCGTCTGCCTCTCGGCGATGGGCGGTTGTGGACTAGCCCTGGCTGGGGATGGGGGCGAGTCGGTCTCCGGTGACGAGCAGGTCGCCGTTGTAGTCGTCCCGGTGTTGGGGGATGTTGTGGGCGAGGTAGAGGCCGTGGGTTCGCATGGCGACTCGGCTGATCTGGGGGTAGAGGAATCTCTTGTGGCCGTTGAGTAGGGCGGCGGCGTCGTGGCGTTCGATCTCGTGGGTGATGTGAAGTGCCGGCCGCACCTGGGTGACGAGCTCGCGGTTGTCGAGCAGGTGGGTGGCGTTGGCTGCGGTGGGCTCGTAGTAGCCGGTGCGGGTCTTCTTCGGGCTGGTGTTCATTGTGTTCTCCTGGCTGGTGAGGGGGCGTGCGCCCGTGGGCCGCCCCCGCCGGGTGGCGGGGGCGGCGGAGGTCAGGCGGCGGTGACGATCTCGGCGCGGCCGTAGTGGTCGTCGCCGCAGACGGTGCAGCGGTAGACGCCGTGGTTCTCGCTGCCGGTGTGGGTGACCATGCCGAGCGCTTCGGCGGTGGAGATTGCGGAGTGGTTCTCCTCGATCGCGGTCCAGTCGTCGTTGACCAGGCCGTCGAGGCAGGTAGTGCAGACCAGGTGGTCCATGTTGGCTCCTTTCGGGTTCGGGGCGAGGGGCCTTGT
>NZ_BRVN01000025.1 GCF_026011735.1 Dietzia sp. NCCP-2495
CGGTCCGATCAGGCACGCCGAGGAGGTGTAAATCGTCAACTCGGAGAACCACTCGAGCAGATCGATCTCGCCCTCGTCACCCCACTCGGCCACCATCCGCTCGACCTCGCGCGGGATGGTCACGGCGTGCTGGCGCATGTGCTCACCCCGCAGTGCCGTGTTGTGCAGCATCTCGGAACGCCGTTCGGGACTGGCGTCAAAGACGACGCCCTCACCGAAGACCGGGGTCATGAACGGGTACGCGGCCGCCTGGTCGAGCGACTCGTCGGGCGCCCGGAAGAAGGCCTCGTTGGCGGCGGCGCCGGAGGCCAGGCAGATGTCGCGGTCGGCGATCCGGAAGATCCCCAGGTCGCCACACTCCTCACGGACCCGCCAGAACAGGCCGATGGGGTCCTCACGGAGCTCGTCCATGTGGCCGAGTTCGCCCTCGCCGCCAGAGACCCGCCCAGGCTCCTTCAGCGTAGATGAATCTGCGGGTTCGGTTGTGGTCATCAGTGATCCTCCTCGATGGGGCCTCGAACGGATTTCGATCTCGGTGACGGTCACGCCACGCACATCGTGAATCAGGGAGGCCGTAGATGAAGAGTAAATGAGGTCCGGTTAAAACGAAAGACAATCCGTTACAAACTAACGCTCTTCGTATAGGGTGTGCCTCATGGCGAGATATAGGAAAGACGCGGGCGGCTGGACCCTCGAAGAATCCGCCATGCTGGATGGGCACGTGGCTGTCGTCACGGGCGCGAACTCCGGTATCGGCTACGAGACCGCGCGGGCGCTGGCGCGCCTCGATGCCGAGGTGATACTGGCGTGCCGTGATGTTGAAGCCGCCACCCGGGCGGTGGCCAGCATTCGTCGCGAGACCCCGCATGCGCGATTGAGCGTCGTGCATCTCGATCTAGCTGACCTGCGCTCGGTGCACCGGGCGGCCGATGACATCCTCCAGACCACCGATCGACTCGATCTATTGATCAACAACGGTGGAGTGATGCGCTCGACCCGCGCCCTCACGGTGGACGGATTCGAAGCGGACCTCGGCACCAACTTTCTTGGCCACTTCGCCCTCACCGGACGTCTCTTCGAGTTGGTGATGGCCACCGCCGGCGCCCGGATCGTCACCGTCTCGAGCATCACCCACCGCCGAGGCCGCATCCACTTCAACGATCTGACACTTGAACACAACTTCACGCACGAGGTGGCCTATGCACAGTCGAAGCTCGCGAATCTGATGTTCGCTTACGCACTGGGGCGCCGGCTCCGAGCGCAGGGCGGGTCCGCGATCTCCGTTTCCGCGCACCCCGGCGGGACCCGAACTTCAGTGCTCCGCGATCGCACCCGCGCAGTGCGCTTGGTGTACAACCCGGCCCTGCGACCTGTGACCTCACTGTTCACCCAGGACGCGGCACAGGGTGCACTGCCGACCCTCCGGGCCGCTCTGGACCCGGACGCCACGGACGGGGACTTCTATGGACCGGGTGGGCGTTTCGAACTCGTCGGCGCGCCGGTCAAGGTCCGAAGTGCCTCTCGAGCACGCGACGAGAAGGCCCAGGAGCAACTCTGGGGACTCGCTGAAAAGCTCACAGCGGTCCCCTACCCGCCTGTCTCGCTGAACACTTGATATATCCCAGCGAAAGAGGGCGACCACTAGCCGTAGGCAAAGTGGCGACCTCGTATGACGAAGTGCAGACCCGCCCGGGTGGGCACTTCCCGACCCTGAGTAGGGAGAACGTCCAATGCCCCTAAAGGCCATTCATGTGGCGACCGGGAACGTCGGTCGAATAGCACTCTCACAACTGATCGAAGATCCACGATTCGATCTGGTGGGCCTCGTCGTCTCGGACCCTGAGAAGGTGGGGCGAGACGCGGGCGACCTCGCTGGTCTCGACGTCATCACCGGGATCGCGGCTACCGATGACCTTGGCGCTGCAGACTCACACTGACCACCAACCCCCACACCAGCTCTCAAGCGGAGGCGACCGCCGATCCACTGATGCAACTACCCGCCTGACCTCCAGCGAAGGATCAGAAACGAGTTACACCACTACTAGGGGCTTGACCCGTCTCCGGTGCCGTTCATCTACCCCTGGGGTCTTCTACCACCGGCTATGGTGACGCGGCTAGAAGATCTCTGCCATGAGCGCGGTGTGAGCCTGTTCGTCTCCGGGATCGATCCCGGCTGGGCGAACGACGTTCTGCCCTTTGCCGTTGCCAGCACGTGTCAGAGGGTGGAGAAGATCACCTGCTCGGAGATCGCTGACTACGTCTCGTACGACGGTGGGCCGGTCCTGATCGAGGTGATGGGTTTCGGGCGCGGGGTTGACGATCTGCCGTTGTTGTTCAAACCGGGCATGCTGTCGGCCGCATGGGGTGTATCCCTCCGGCAACTGGCCGCAGGTTTTGACGTGGAGATCGACGAGATCACGGAGTGGTACGAACGGGTGCCCGCGCCCGAGGCGTTCGACGTCACGGCCGGCCATATCGCCGACGGAACTGTTGCTGCTGTTCGGTTCACCGTCACCGGCATGAGCGCGGGGCGGCCAGTGTTCGTCATGGACCACATCACCCGACTTCGCGAGGACCTGTGTCCAGACTGGCCCCAGCCAGCGCAGCCTGGTGGCTCCTATCGGCTCGAGATCGAGGGCGAGCCCTCCTACCGAGTCGATGTGTGCCCTAGCAGCCGGCGGGGCGACCACAACTATGCGGCCATCGCGGCGGGTGCGGGACGCGTCGTCAACGCACTGCCGGACGTCGTTACCGCCCCCGCGGGCATCCGTACGACTCTGGACTTACCGATGCCAACCGGTCGAGGCCTCTTCGCGACCACACTCGGCGCGGCAGCAGTTGCAGAGGAAGACACCCCGACATGACCACGGAGAACGAGGAACTCATGGGACGAGTTGCAGGCAAGGTGGCACTGATCAGCGGTGCAGCCGGCGGAATCGGCGCGGCAAGCGCGAGGGCATTGGTGGCCGAAGGTGCCACCGTGGTACTCGGAGATCTGTTGGACGACGAATGCCGAGCGCTGGTCGACGAACTCGGGGACGCAGCACGTCACGTCCCGCTCGACGTGACTGACCCGAGTCACTGGCAAGAGGCTGTCGAGACGGCAGTCGGTGATTTCGGACGGCTCGATGTCCTGGTCAACAATGCTGGGATCGCCAACGGTGATCGACTCCAGCGGTTCTCCCTCGAGGCCTGGAACCGGATCCTCAAGGTCAACCTGACCGGTCCCTTCCTCGGGATGCAGGCAGTTGCGGACGTGATGATCGCGGGCTCAGGCGGGTCAATCATCAATATCTCGTCCATCGAGGGATTGCGCGGCACCCCGTGGGCCCACGGGTACGTAGCATCCAAGTGGGGCCTGCGCGGGATCACCAAATCCGTCGCAATGGAACTTGCACCCCACGGCGTCCGCGTCAACTCGCTCCATCCGGGACTGATCCGCACCCCGATCACCGAGAGCATTCCGGACGACATGATCCCCATCCCCCTCGGGCGGCCAGGCCAACCCGAAGAGGTGGCCTCCTTCGTTGTCTTCCTGGCCAGCGACGACTCCTCGTACTCGACGGGCTCGGAGTTCGTGATGGATGGCGGCACGATCAATCAAATCCCCCACAAGAGCTGAACCGGAACAGAAATGACGGAGACGAAGTCCGGACTGGCCCTGCCTGAGGTCGCCGCGGTCCCCGAACGGCCGACGGAAACATACGATGTGGTCGTCGTCGGTTTTGGGATCGCCGGAGGGTGTGCCGCACTCGAAGCCGCACGGGCAGGGGCACGTGTTCTGGTGCTCGAACGCGCTGCGGTCCACGGCGGCACGACCTCCATGGCGGGGGGACATTTCTACCTCGGCGGCGGGACCGCGGTCCAACGGGCGACAGGCCACGACCACACAGTCGACGCCATGGTCCGCTACCTGACAATCTCAACTAAAGACCCCGACGAGGAGAAGATCCGCGCGTATTGCTCGGGGTCTGTCAGCCATTTCGCGTGGTTGGAAGACCTCGGATTCGAGTTCGAACGTTCGTACTTCCCCGGCAAGGCAGTCATTCAACCCGGGGCCGAAGGACTGATGTTCACCGGAAACGAGAAAGTATGGCCGTTCAGGGAACAGGCGGACCCTTTCCCGCGGGGACACAAGGTGCCGGTGCCCGGCGACACCGGAGGGGCCGCAATGGTCATGGACCTACTTCGCGACCGGCTCGATGAACTCGGGGTAGAGGTGCGGTACGAGACCGGTGCCCGCCAGTTGGTGACCGACGACGGGACACCTTCCGGCGATGTTGTAGGCGTCGTCTGGAAATCCTTCGACGCCGTCGGCACAGTTCTCGCCCCCTCCGTCATCCTCGCAGCAGGCGGGTTCGTGATGAACCAAGACATGGTGCGCGCCTACGTGCCGGCGCTTGGGAGGAAGCTGTACACACTTGGAAGTTCCTACGACGACGGACTGGGGATCAGGCTGGGCCAGTCGGTGGGGGCGGCACTTGAACATATGGAGGAGCCTTTCGTCACGGCACCCTTCTATCCGCCTTCCTCACTGATCAAGGGCATCATCGTCAACAAACGTGGCGAACGGTTCGTGGCGGAGGATAGCTATCACGCGCGCACCTCGTACCAGGTGATGCGCCAACCCGACAGCGCGGCGTACCTCATCGCAGACAGCGACCATATGCAGGAGCAGAGGATGCCACTCGTGCCGTTCAAAGACGGGTACGAGACGATCGAGGAGATGGAGAAGGGATTGGACCTCCCGCGAGGCAGCCTGGCCACGACATTGACCCGATACAACAAGTACGCCGCACTCGGGGAGGACCCAGACTTCAACAAGCACACCGACTGGCTCACACCACAAGACACGGGGCCATGGGGAGTGTTCGATCTTTCGGTCGGCGTCGCGCTCTACGCGGGTTTCACGCTCGGCGGTGTCGCGACGACCGTCGACGGGCAGGCCCGGCGAAAAGGTGGAGGTGTCGTCGGCGGGCTCTATGCTGCGGGTGCCTGCGCGTCCAACATCGCCCAGGACGGCAACGGCTACTGTTCCGGAACTCAACTGGGCGAAGGGTCCTTCTTTGGTCGCCGTGCTGGAGCACACGCGGCCACGCGAGCTCGGGCGAACCAATGACACTCGCCCTCAGCCGCAAAGGCGAGTTGCCGACCCGACTGGCATAGAATTTACTTACGACTGATGCGAACACAATTAGTCAATAGACTACAGACTATTGTTTTAACCGCGCCTCCGTTATCATAGGATCGTGACCTCCGGCAGTTCCACTCGCAGACGCTCTCTCACCCGCGCCAAGGTGATCAACGGCGCGATGGAGCTTGTCGACGAACACGGCTGGGAAGAACTGTCGATGTCCGCGTGCGCGGAACGCCTTGGAATCGCCTCCGCTTCCCTGTACAACCACGTCCGCAACCTCCATGACTTGCGCGGTGCACTTCAGGTAGCAGCAATGACGTCCCTCGGCGAGCACCTGTCGTCCGTCGCAATGGGGCGTTCCGGGCCAGACGGGCTCCGCGCGCTGATGGACGCCCATCGGCACTGGGCGACAACGTATCCGCGCAGATACCAGGCACTCACTGCCGCCTCCCCGGATCCCGAATCGGTCATAGCCGCGGCGATGAGGGTCAACAATGCGGTGCGTGCAATGCTCGCATCCTGTGGACTTCGACCCGATGAGACTTTCGATGCGGCAGTAAGCCTGTTCGCGGCCATGCACGGCTTCTCAGCGCTCGTCAACACCGGGTTCATCGACGGAGGGCTCGACCAGGACCGAATCTACGAGTCGGTTGTTAGAGGTGCCCTCGCGGGCATTGCCGCTACAGAGCCTCGATAACCACAAACGGGGAGACTACCAGGTGTGCAGCAGGCCGGGAGTTTTTGGTTCTGGGCGCAACTATGAGCATTTTGCGGCCGAAGAGTAGGGGTAACCGTCGTCGGACGATGAGCTTGGCCAACAGCGAATGGGTCCATGGGGTCGCGTTAGCGCGGGGCGCGAAGTCCTACTGGCCCTCAACACGTGGCACGCCGGCGGCCTGGAGGTCGCGATCGTCCTCCATGCTGTCCTGAACGGCTTCAGCTTGATCGCGGCTTTCTAACTGCACACCGACTTCGGCGCGGCCATCCAGGACCGCTCGGGAGGCGTCGGCACACCGTACCTGCTTCTTCCTGCCCTCGTGTCATCATCGTCATTGCTTCTGTCATCTGGTGGTGGACCCGCAAGGCCGGCCTAGCCCCTCGCCCCGACCGCCCCCGCCGAGACCGCCCCGGCCGCAGTCGCCCGCCCCTGATTCACATAGGGATCGTCACCAGGAGCCGGTGAACCGGGGGAGAGCTGCCAACGCCATGTGGTTGACGCGTCATCTATGCTGAGGGGTATGAATTCCCCCGCCTCCGCCCACGGTCCCGCAGGAACCACTTCGTCGTCGTCCTCATCGTCGTCAAACACACCACCCACGTCGCCGGACACATCGGCGCCAGCCCCCGCCCACGCCGTCCCGCGCGGCGAGGTGGCCTTCGGTCTCGACACCTTCGGCGACGTCACCGTCGACCGCGCCGGCCGGCCCGTCCACCACGCGCAGGTCCTGCGCGACGTCGTGGAACAGGGCGTCCTGGCTGACACGGTGGGCGTCGACGCGTTCGGGATCGGCGAGCACCACCGGCCCGACTTCGCGGTCTCTGCGCCGGACATCGTGCTGGCCGGCATCGCCACCCGCACCGAGCGCATCACCCTCGGCTCGGCCGTGACGGTCCTGTCCAGCGACGACCCGATCCGCGTCCACCAGCGCTTTGCCACGATCGACGCCCTCTCGAACGGTCGCGCCGAGGTGGTGCTGGGCCGCGGCTCGTTCACCGAATCCTTCCCGCTGTTCGGCTTCGACCTGCAGCAGTACGAGCAGCTGTTCAGCGAGAAGCTCGACCTGTTCTCCGCGCTGCTGCCCGAGGGGCCGGTCACGTGGTCGGGCGACCTGCGGCCACCGCTCGTGAACCAGCACGTCTACCCCAAGACCGAGGGCGGGCTCGCCTCGTGGATCGCGGTGGGCGGCAGTCCCGAGTCCGTGGTGCGCGCGGCGCGCTACCGGCAGCCGCTCATGCTCGCGATCATCGGCGGCCCCGCCGGCCGGTTCGCGCCGTTCGCCGACCTCTATCGCGAGGCGAACACCCAGCTCGCCGGCAAGGACGCGCCGCGGCTGCCGATCGCCGTGCACTCGCCCGGCTTCGTCGCCGAGACCGACGCGAAGGCCGCCGAACTCGCGATGCCGCACTGGATCACCAACCGCAACCAGATCGGCCGGGAGCGCGGCTGGGGCGACGCCACCGAGGCCGACTTCCACCGCGAGGTCCGGTCCGGCGCCATGTACGTCGGCTCGCCCGAGACTGTCGCGCAGAAGATCGCCACCACCGTCCGCACGCTCGGCCTGGACCGCTTCGACCTCAAGTACGCCTCCGGCCCCACGCCGCACGACGATCTCATGACCTCCGTCGACCTCTACGGCCGTAAAGTCATCCCGCGTGTCCGCGAGCTGCTCGCTGAGGCAGAGTTCACACCCGGGGTCCCTCAGGTCGTCTCGCGGCTCTGACGGGTTTACGGTGTTGGCATGTTGTTCGCGTTCTCCGTCGCCCCCACGACCACGGCCGACGACACCGCCTCGATGAGCGAGGCCGTCGCCGCGGCCGTGCGGGTGGTGCGCGAGTCGGGCCTGCCGCACGAGACCACCTCGATGTTCACCACGATCGAGGGCGAGTGGGACGAGGTCATGCCGGTGATCCGCGCCGCGACCGACGCCGTCCTGGCCGTGTCGCCGCGCGTGAGCCTGGTCCTCAAGGCCGACCTGCGGCCGGGGCGCAGCGGGGAGCTGACCGGCAAGGTCGAGCGCGTGGAGCGGCACCTCGCCGCGGGTGGCGCGGGTGGCGCGGGCGAGGTGGGTAAACCACGGGGGAATGACGACGACAACACCAACCCGACCGTCTGATGACCGCCGACCGTCACCCCCGGGTCGATTCGCGCAGTAACGATTTGCGCAGTGGCGACCGGGAATCGTCAGCGAACAGGCATCCTCGCGACCTCCAGACCGTCGTCGTCACCGCGGGCACGGTCATCGCCGGCTGCGGCGCGCTGGTACTGCTCGGGTTCGAGGTACTCGAGGGCGACTCGTCCGTCCTGGACGTGCTGCTGTGGTGCGCGCTGGTCGTGCTGCTGTTCGGTGCCGCGGCACACCAGTGGTGGTTCGCCGACCGCGCGGCCGATCGCTCGCGGGACATCACCGAGGGCGTCACCGATGCCGACGTGGAGACCCTGGCCCGGGAGTCGATCGGGGACGTGGACCTGGTGCGCCGACTGCGGGTGGCGTTT
Organism: Dietzia sp. NCCP-2495; assembly: GCF_026011735.1. Lineage (GTDB taxonomy): Bacteria > Actinomycetota > Actinomycetes > Mycobacteriales > Mycobacteriaceae > Dietzia. The sequence goes on from NZ_BRVN01000025.1 coordinate 8,352, forward strand.
CCCGGACTGAACCTGCGCGACGCGTACGAGCTGGTGCAGGACCGGAAGCGGCGGCACCCGAGCGAGTCCGCTTGACCGGACCCGCCCGTCAGCAGCCTCCGACCCCGCCCAGCGCGCCTGCCATCAGCGCGTGCGTGCGCTGGTCTCCGGCTATTCCACTGTGGTCCATGGCCCCGCCGCCGCACGCGTCCTCGACCACCACGGTGCGCGCACCGGGCCCCGGCACGAAGCTGAACTCCGGCGGCATCACGGTGTCGCCGCGGGAGGCCAGGATCGTGTACTCGACTCCGGGCGCGTACGGGCTGCCCTCGACTCCCTTCCAGGCGGCGACCATCGGGCTGAAGGGCGCGAGTTCGGCGAGTCCTCGCAGGTTGACGGCCCACAGGCCGACCCCCGCAGCCTCGGCTGGAAGGTCGGCCGGGACCATCCCGCTGTTGTCGGCGCCCCAGTAGCCTCCGACGGACACGATGCGGGCGACGGCGTCGGACCGCAGCATCTTGGTGGTGTAGCCGGCGATCGCGGCGCCCTGCGAGTAGCCCACCAGGTCGACCTTGTCGGCGCCGGTCTGGGCTCGGACGTGGTCGATCACGGTGGCGAGCTGGGGTGCGGACGTGCCGACGATGGAGTCCAGCCCGCCGCGGCCCGGGTTGCCGACGTACGCGCCGAAGGTCGGGGCGATCACGCAGAAGCCCTGCTGCTGGAGAGGTGCTCCGAGGCGCGGGAAGGTGTTGGGGCCGTTGTCGAAGGTCCCGTGGACGAGTATCACCGGGCGCGGGTGTGCGGGCGTCGGCTGGCAGGGCACGGAGGTGTCCACCGGGGCCGGTGGGCCGGGCGCGCCGATGGGGCCGTTGATGCCGTTGAGTGCATCGGTGACGTGCGCGCCGAAGGGTTCGGAGGCCTCGAGGGCGTGCAGATCGGCGGCGAATGCCGGGTCCACCGACTGCGCGGAGGCGGCTCCGGCGCCGGTCACGCCGACGGCCCCGACCAAGGGGAGTGTGAGCGCGGCTGCGGTGAGCGCGCCGGCCAGTCGAGTCCGGGTTCGCGTCGCGGTCCGGGATCGCGCGGCTGCTCGGGCCGGGGCAGATCGGAAGAAGGGAAGGGGGAGTGGTCGGATGAACATGATGGCTCCGGGTGAAACGAGGGTACGGCCAGTATGCGACGCCCGAGCGCACTTGGGAACCGTCGCGCGCGGAATTGTCCCGCCGTGACCGCGATGGTCACCCGGCCGTCACCTCGCCAAGGGGCAGGTTCGGCCGCCACTTCGCCCGGGGGCCGACCTCACGAATCGGTGGCCCGCCGCGACTACGGGGTGTCGGCGGCATACGCTCGCGGACGGTGAGGGAGGTCCGGATTCCATGAGGGCAGCGTTCGATGCGGCGGTGGAGCGCCACGGTGCGACGGTGCTGCGGGTCTGCCGTGCGGTGCTCGGCCCGGGGCCGGACGCCGACGACGCCTGGTCCGAGACCTTCCTGTCGGCTCTGCGCGCGTGGCCGGACCTGCCGGAGGACACGAACGTCGAGGCGTGGCTGGTCCGCGTCGCGCACCGCCGGGCCGTGGATGTTATCCGCGGGTCGGTCCGCGCGGCCTCACCGCCGGGAGGTGGGGGTGGAAGGGTCGACGACGACAACGACACCGCTGCGTACACCGACACCGACGCGTACACCGCCGTCGCGGGGGCAGAGCTCTGGGCGGAGGTCGCCAAACTCCCACCCAAGCAACGGATGTGCGTGGCGTACCGGTATCTGGGCGGGCTGTCCTATGCCGAGATCGCCGGGGTCGTCGGTGGTTCGGAGGCAGCGGCTCGGCGGGCGGCCGCAGACGGTGTCGCCGCTCTGCGTCGGAAAAAGGAGGTGCCCGGTGTCGACGGATGAGGGGCGAGGCGATGTGAGGCGAGGCGATGTGAGGCAGGGACACGACCAGAGGGAGGACAAGATGATCGAACAACTGCAGCACGCCTCGGCGGACACCGGTGCGCTCCGCGGGCGTCTCGCAGCCGCCGCCGAGGCGGAAGGTCTGGTCGACGTGGCGTACCGGGAGATCGCCTCGCCGATCGGCGGGCTGCTTCTCGCGGCCACGACCTCGGGACTCGTGTATGTGGCGTTCGAGGTCGAGGACCGCCCCGACGTGCTGGACATGCTTGCCACCCGCATCGGCCCGCGGGTCCTGCAGGTCCCCGCGGCGGACAGTGCCGCTGCCAGCTCCGCCGACGCTGTTCCCGGCGCGGGCGATGCAGCGGCTGGCGCGGGCCGGGCCGGGATCCTCGACGCCGCCGCCGACCAGATCGAGCAGTACCTCGCCGGCACGCGTCGCGATTTCGACCTACCCCTGGACACCCGCTTGGCGACGGGCTTCCGCGGCGAGGTCCAGCGGCACCTCGTCGACGTGTCCTATGGCCGGACGGCCACCTACAAGCAGCTCGCGGCGGAGCTCTCCAGGCCCGGTGCCGTCCGCGCGGTGGGCACCGCCTGCGCCACGAATCCACTGCCGCTCGTGTGGCCGTGCCACCGGATCCTCCGCACGGACGGCGGGCTCGGCGGGTACCGCGGTGGCATCGAGGCGAAGCAGCGCCTCCTCGCGATGGAATCGGCGGCGTGACCGCCCACGCCGTCGCCGCGTTGTTCGCGGTGTGGGTGGTGGCGGCCATCTCGCCGGGGCCCGACCTCGTCGTCGTCCTCCAACGCGCCCTCGCCGGACGACGGCACGGGGTGCCCACCGCGGCGGGCGTCGTCGTCGGTCACGCGGTGTGGCTCGTGGCGGCCTTTGCCGGGTTGGCCGCGCTCGTGCGCGTGTACCCGCAGGTCATGGTTGTGCTCCAGGTCGCCGGCGGGATCGTGCTGGCCACCCTCGGCCTGCTGGGGATCCGCGGCTGGCTCCGCTCCCGAACCGCGCAGCCGGTCTCCGACACGGTCCCGGACCCCGCCCCCGACCCGGCCCCCGACCCGGCCCCCGACCCGGCCCGGTATCCGGGACCGGAGCCGAGGGCGGGATCGGATTTCATGCGCGGACTGCTGACCAACCTCGCCAACCCCAAGGCCCTGGTGTTCTTCGGGGCCGTGCTCGCCCCGTTCCTCCGCGGCGAGGTGCCGGTGCCCCAGTCGCTGCTGATCGTGACGGGGCTCATCGCCACCTCGTTCGTCTGGTTCGGCGGCATCGCGATGATCGCCTCGCACCGCGTCGTCAACGAGCGCGTCGGGCGCCTGATGCCGTGGGTCGACCTGGTGGCCAGCGCGCTGTTCGTGGCGTTGGGGGTGGCGTTCGTCGTCGCCGCGCTCGCCTGATCGGCCGTCCGGCTAGATTTCCCGCATGGATGATCGCGTCGGCAACCGCAGTTGGCTGCTCGCCGCCTTCGCGGTGTTCGCCGTGGGCTGGGGCGCCAACCAGTTCGCGCCGCTGCTGTACCACTACCGCACCGACCAGGGGCTCGCGCAGTCCGAGGTCACCGCGATGTTCAGCATCTACATCGTCGGGCTGATACCCACGCTGCTCCTTGCGGGTCGCTGGTCGGACCGCAACGGCCGGCGCGTGCTCATGCGCCCGGTCCTCGTGTTGTCGCTGGCCGCGACCGTGCTCATGCTTTTCGGCGTACAGAATCCGTTCTGGTTGTACCTCGGCCGGTTCCTCGCCGGTCTGGCCTCCGGCGCGGCGTTCGGGGCGGGCAGCGCGTGGGTGCGGGAACTGTCCGCGGGCTCGCCCCCCGGCACCGGGGCCCGCCGCGCCGCCATCGCGTTGAGCGGCGGATTCGGGCTCGGCGGGATGGTGGCCGGTCTCGTGGGCGAGTTCGTTCCCGCCCCGCTGCTCTCGGCGTACGTGCCGCACCTCGTGCTGGGGACCGTCGCGCTGGTGGTCGCCTGGAACACCGCCGACCCGTACCAGCCCGTCGAGCAGTCCGTGAAGACCCCGCTCATCCCGGCCAGCGCCGGGACCCGCCGCTTCCTGCTGGGCGTGGCCCCGTGGGCGTGGCTGGTGTTCGGCTGCGCCAGCATGTCGTTCGCCGTGCTCGCCGACTTGCTCGGCGGCGACGCTGGCGGCCTACCCACCGCGTACGCGGGCGTGATGGTGGGCGTGACCCTCGGCTCCGGCGTGCTGATCCAGCCGGTCATCCGCAGGATCGCGGCCGATACGCCCCCGTCGCGGCCGCCGATCATCGGGCTGGGCGCCGCGTCGATCGGCATGGCCGCCGGCGCGATCCTCGCCGCCGCCACGGACCTGCCGGGCCGGGCCCTGTGGCTGCTGCCGGTCGCCGTGATGCTGGGCATCGGCTACGGGACGCTGCTCGTGGCGGGCATGGTCCAGGTGGAGCTGCAGTCGGGGGTGGGGGACCACGCGGGCCTCGTGGCCGTGTTCTACGTGATCGCCTACCTCGGGATGGGCACCCCGTACGTCCTGGCCGAGCTGTCGCGGTTCGGCGGGCCGGTCCCGTGGATCGCCGGGCTCGCGGTGGTGTGCGCGTTGCTCATCCCGCTGGCCCGCCGCCAGCTGCGCTGACCCGGCCCCCGCCGGCGGCGCCCCGGCCCCGGCCATCGAGAAGTGGGTCCGGCCCGCATCGGTCGAGTGGCGGTGTGCGGAAGTCACTTCTCGATGAGGTGGCCCGGGAGGGCTCAGCCGGAGTTGCGCAGCGCCGTGGCCAGCCCGTTCATGGTCAGCTGGATGCCGGTGTGCACCTGCGGGTCGTCGTCACCGGCCCGGTGGCGGCGCAGCAACTCCACCTGCAGGACGTTGAGCGGCTCCAGGTACGGGAAGCGGTTGCGGACGGAGCGGGCCAGGGCCGGGTTGTCGTCGAGCAGCGTCTCCTGGCCGGTCACCTCCAGAAGCATCTCGCGGGTCAGGTCGAACTCGGCGGAGATGACGCCGTGGATGCGCCGGCCCACCTCGGCGTCGGGCACCAGGGAGGCGTAGCGGCCGGCCAGGTCCATGTCGGCTTTGGCCATGACCTGCGCCATGTTGGACAGCGTGCTGCGCAGGAACGGCCAGTCGGCGTACAGCCGCCGTAGCGTCGCGAGCCGCTCCTCGGGGGTGTCGCCGGCCGCGCCGCCACCCGACCCCTCGCCCCGGATCCACCGCCGTAGCGCGGTGCCCACCCCGAACCAGCCGGGCAGCATGACCCGCGACTGCGACCACGACAGCACCCACGGGATCGCCCGCAGGTCCTCCACGGTCGACGTCTGCTTCCGCGAGGTGGGCCGCGAGCCGATGTTGAGCTCCCCGATCTCGCTGAGTGGGGTGGAGGTGGTGAAGTACTCGATGAACCCAGGGTCCTCGTGCACGAGCGAGCCGTACGCCTCCCGCCCGAGCCGCGCGAGCTCGCCCATCACCGCATAGGCGGTGTCGGCCTCGTCGCCGAGCCCCTCGACGTCCAGCAGCGACGCCTCGAGCGTGGCCGCGACCAGCGCCTCGAGGTTCCGGCGGGCCCGCCGCGGCTCGGAGTACTTGGCCGAGATGACCTCGCCCTGCTCGGTGATCCGCAGCGCGCCCCGCACCGCGCCGGGCGGCTGGGCCAGGATCGCGTCGTACGAGTTGCCGCCGCCCCGGCCCACCGCGCCGCCGCGCCCGTGGAAGTAGCGCAGGTACACCCCGGCGCGCCGGGCGGTCTCCACCAGGTCGCGTTCGGCCTGGTAGAGCGCCCAGTTGGCGGCCAGGTAGCCGCCGTCCTTGTTGGAGTCCGAGTAACCGAGCATCACCTCGAGCACGTCGCCCTGCCCGCGCACGAGCTCCCGGAACTGCCCGATCCGCAGCGCCGCGTCGAGGATCTCCGGCCCCGCCGCCAGGTCGTCGATCGTCTCCAGCAGCGGGATGAGCCGCACGCTCGACCGCGGCGCCTCCGGGTCCCCGGAGAACAGACCCACCTCGCGCAGCAGGATCGCCGGCTCCAGCAGGTCGGACACCGATCCGCACATGGACACGATGTAGTGCGGCACGACCTCCGGCCCCAGCAGGTCCACGGCCGCGGACGCCGCGCGCATCACGCCCATCTCCCGCTCCGCCGTGTCGGACAGCCGGGTGTGCGGGCCGAGCAGGGGCCGGTCGTGCGAGAGCTCGGTCAGCAGCAGCTCCACGCGCGCGTTCTCGTCCAGCGCCGCGTAGTCCGGGGTCACCCCGGCCAGCGCGAACAGCTCGCCGAGCAGCTCCTCGTGCGATTCGGAGTTCTGCCGCATGTCCAGCGACAGCAGGTGGAACCCGAACGAGCGCACGGCCCACCGCAGGTCACGCAGGCGCGGCGACCGGAGCATCCCGCCCCCGCTCGCGGCCAGCGCGGCGTCGATCACGTCGAGGTCGGCCAGCATCTGCGCCGGCGAGGTGTAGGGCGGGGCGGCGGCGGCCTCGTCGTCGTGGGAACCCCCCGACAACGAGGACGACGACGACAACGAGTTCCCCAACGCCGCGAGCCGGCGGCGGACCACCGACACGGCCCGGCGGAACGGGACGTCCTCCTGCGCGGCGCCCACCTGGGGTCCGCCCAGCGAGTCGGCGAGTTCCCGAAGCTCGGCAGGTGCGTCCACCAGGCGCTGCGACTGGGACAGCTCCCGCCCGAGCAGGCGCAGCTCATGGTCGTAGTGCCGGTGCAGCAGCGCGGCGGCCTGCGTGGTGGCGAACCGCACCACGTCGCCGGTGACGTACGGGTTGCCGTCCCGGTCCCCGCCGATCCACGAGCCGGGGCGCACCATGGGTCGGTCGCCGCAGTCGAGCCGCTCGGCGATCTCGGCGTTGAGCGGCGGGATCACGTCGATGAGCGTGGCCTCGAGGTACTGCAGGCCGCCCATCACCTCGTCGACGATGCGGGGCTTCTCGCTACGGATGAGCGCCGTCTGCCACAGGGTGAGGACCTGCCGGCGGATCTCGAGCTCCACCTCCTCGGTCTCCGCGGCCGTTACCCGGTCCTGCGGCCCGGTCCGCAGCGCGTCGCGGCGGCGCATCAGCGCGAGCAGCCGGCGCGTGATCTCGAAGACCGTGCGGCGCCGGGTCTCGGTGGGGTGGGCGGTGAGCACGGGTGCCACCCGCGCGGTGGCCCGGACCGTGTCCAGCCGCGCTGCGTCCGGCGGGGTGCGGTCCAGGCGCGCCCACGTGGCGGCGAGATCCCCGTCCGGCGGGGGTTCCCCGGCGGCGGTGTGGATGCGGCGGCGGCGCTCCTGGTGCAGGTCCTCGGCCACGTTCGCCAGCAGCGCGAACAGGGAGAACGCCCGGATCACCGGGATCACCCGGTCGGTGGGCACGTCGGTGAACAGGGCCGCCACCTCGTCGCGGTCCGCCTGGGAGTGCCGGACCGCGAACGCGGTGCGGCGGGCGGTCTCGACCAGGTCGAAGATCTCCTGGCCGGCCTGCTCGCGGACGGTGTCGCCGAGTACGGCGCCGAGGAAACGCACGTCGTCCCGCAGCGGGGCGACGGCCTCGTCGAGCGGGTCGGGGCCGGTGACGGTGGCGGACGGGGGCGGGACGGGGTGATCGGCCATGCCGCCAGGGTAGGCGTGCGGTCCGACACGGCCCGCCGGAATGCCCGCGAACTGAGAGGATGGCCACACACCGAGCGTGAGGGAATCCGGATGCGACGATCGTGGACGTTCACCATCACGAGCGAGATCCCCGCCCCGCCGGAGCGGGTGTGGGCACGCGTGGTGACCCCGGAGGGGATCAACCACGAGATGCGCCCGTGGATGACCATGTCGATGCCGCCCGGCGCGAGGGGCATGACGATCGACTCGATACCCGTCGGCACCGGCCAGCCCGTGGGCCGGGCGTGGATCCGCCTGTTCGGGCTGGTGCCGTTCGACTTCGACCACCTGGTGATCGCCCGCCTCGAGCCCGGCCGCCGGTTCGTCGAGGAGTCGACCATGGCGAGCATGCGCCGCTGGGGCCACGACCGCACGGTCGCCCCCGGCCGTGCCGCCAGCTCCTCGCAGGTCACTGACGTGGTGACCCTGGAACCCCGGGCGCCGCTGCGGGTGGCCGGCCCGCTACTGCGCCGGGTGCTCGGGGCGTTCTTCGCCCACCGCCACCGCCGGCTGGCCGCGTATTTCGCCGATTCCCGGGGAGAACCCTGATGCGCTCGCGCCGCCCGCCCGCGAGACTGGGGTCATGACACAGCACCACGACCACCGGCAGCCCGGATACGCCCCGATGGCCATCAGTTCCGAGGACCGCACAGCAGCGGCCCTCGCCCATGCCTCGAGCCTCATCGCCATGGTCATCTCGGCCGGATGGCTGTCCTTCGTCGGCCCACTCGTCGCGTGGCTGATCTACAAGGGCCGCAGCCCGTTCGTCCGCCAGGCCGCCGCCGGCTCGTTCAACTTCAACCTCACGATGTGGCTGGTCAGCATCGTCGGCTGGATCTGCATCATCACGATCATCGGCATCCCGCTCGGGCTGCTCCTACTCGCAGTGTCCTTCTTGGGGCAGGTCATCGCGCACGTGATCGGCACGCTCCGCGCCACCCGGGGCGAGGTAATGAACTACCCGCTCCAGATCAAGATCCTGCGCTGAGCAGAACTATTCCCGCGCAACGTGGCGGATCGGCCCGTGTAGCGAGGTGACCAGCAGGTCGCCCGACCCGAAGTCGCCGAAGCCGTCGGCCACTAGCACGCTCGTCGCGCGCGGGATCCCGCCGACCAGTACGCACGCCTCACCGCTGGCCCGGTCGATCCGGTACACCTCACCGGAGGACCACGAGGTCACGTACAGCGCCTCGGCGGTGATGTCGAGGTCGTCGAGCCCGCGCGGTGTGGTGGGTGGCGCGGTCAGCTCGGTGGTGGTCCACTCGCCCGGCCGGTCGAGCGGGACGGCGTGGACCACGGCGCGGTCGGTGGGCTGGGTGACGTACGCGGTGTCGCCGTCGATCGCGATCCCGTTGGACACCCCGATCGCCGCCGCCTGCGACCACTCCCGGTCCACCTCGCCGTCCGGGCCGACCTTGGTCAGCGTCGTGTCCTGCAGGCCGGTGAGGTAGCGGTTGCCGTCGGCATCCACGGCCAGGCCGTTCTTCCGGCTGCCCAACCGGGCCTCGACCCGCGCCTCCGGCTGCTCGGCCGCGGGATCAAAGGTGATGAGGTCGGAGCGGTCGGCCAGGTATCCGGTCCCGGCCGCCACGTGCATTCGTCCGTCGGGGCCGAGTGCGATCCCGCCGGGTGCGCGCACGTCGACGCTGGCGATCACCTCGCCGTCGTCGTCGTACGCGTCGACGCGGTCCAGGAACGTCTTGGACACCCACAGGCGCCCGGCAGCGTCGAATGCCATGTTCTCGGTCCAGCCGAGCACGGGTGGTGGGGTGGCGCCGAACGTCGTCACGTGCGGCGCGGGGCCCTCGCACGCGCCGATCGGGGCCCCGGCGGAGTCCGAGGACGCCCCCAGGCCGAACGCCGCGTCTGACCCGGCGTCGAGCGCGGCCACCGAGCCGGCGTGGGAGCCCGACGGCACCGCCTCCACCGACCCCGACACGGGTGCGCCGACGGCGCCCAGCGAGGTGGCCGCGCCGACCACCGCCGAGCCGAGCGGGTCGGCGGCAGCGGCACCGCTGGTGGTGGTCAGGGCGAGAACGGGGACGACGACGGCGAGGGCCGCGGTCACCCGGCGGAGGGGCTGCATGCCCCCATCCTCACACGCCCTCGGGTCGGCGACCGTGGAGTTCGTACCGGGCCAGCAGCTCGGCGCGGTCGTGGCCTGAGAGCGGGCGGTATTCGTCGTCGTCGCCTCGCAGGTACACCTCGCCCGGCACGGTCCAGGAGTCGCGGCGCAGGCTCGGCTTGGAGATCTTGCGGGTCGCGGTGACCGGCATGGTCTCGACGATCCGCACAAAGCGCGGCGCCCACTTGGTGCCCATGTCCGGCTGGGTGCGGCAGAACTCGCCGAAGGCGGCGGGGTCGAAGCGGGCGCCCGGCTCGAGCTGGATCGAGGCCATCACCTGGTCGCCGGTCCGCGGGTCGGGCACCGGGTAGACGGCCACCACCAGCACGCCGGGGAAGCGGTCGAGGATCTGCTCCACCGGCCCGGCCGAGAAGTTCTCGCTGTCCACGCGGATCTTGTCGCCCGAGCGGCCCGCGAAGTAGAAGAACCCGTCCGAGTCCTTGTACCCCAGGTCGCCGGAGTGGAAGACCGCGCCGACATTGCGCTCGGCGGTGGCCTCCGGGTTGCGGTAGTAGCCCTCGAACAGGGCGGCGCCGGTGAGGTTGCAGATCTCGCCGATCGCCTCGGCCGCGTTCGCCAGCCCGCCGTCGGCGTCGAACCGCGCGGGCGGGCACTCGCGCCCGGACTCGTCGAGGATCGCCACGTCCATATGTGCGCCCGCCACCCCCAGCGCGCCCGGCGGGGTGTCGGGGGTCCGGGAGATCACCACGCCGCCCTCGCTGCTGCCGTACGACTCGCCGGGCGTGACGCCAAACCGGCGCGCGAACTCGGCGCGGTCGTGCGCCGACGCCTCGGTGCCAAAGACGATCCGCAGCGCTGTGCGCGCCTCCTCGGGCCGCTCGGGCTGCGCCAGGACGTAGGACAGGGACCGGCCCACGTAGTTGACGTAGGTGGCGCCGAAGCGCAGCACGTCGGGCAGGAACCCCGAGGCCGAGAACGTGCGCCGCATGGTGAACGTGCAGCCGACGTACGCGGACGGCGCGAACGCGGCCATGAGGGCGTTGCCGTGGAACAGCGGCATCGCGTTGTAGGTCACGTCGCCGCGGACCAGGCCCCGGTAGTTGACCTGGCCGAGCATCGCCAGGCGCCCGGTCGAGCACATGACCGCCTTGGGCGCGCCGGTCGAGCCCGAGGTGAACAGCAGCGCCAGCAGGGTGTGGGGATCGCGCGCGGCCTCGCTCAGGCGCGGCTCGGCGCCGGCGTGGGCGGCCAGCAGCTCCCGCCACCGCCCCGACCCCACGCCCACGCTCCCGGCGGCACCCGTGTCCAGGTCGGTGAGCAGCGCGGCGCCGTCGTCGTCGTGCACTATGACGTCGCAGTCGACGCCGCGGATGTCCGAGGCGAGTTCGGCGCCGCGGCGCGTGGGGTTGATGCCGACGATCGTCACGCCCGCCATCGCCGCGCCGCACAGCAGGAACAGGTACTCGGGCACGTTCTCCAGCAGCACGCCCACGTGCAGGCGGCGATACTTCTCCGGCCGGCCCGCGTAGGAGTGGGCGTACTCGCGGGACCACGCGCGCAGGATCTCCGCCCGCACCGCGGCCTCGGCTACGAACTCGCGCCACGTCCAGGACCGGTCCTCGAACCGCAGCCCCGGGTGGTCGTCGGTCGCGCGCACGAGCAGGATGTCCCCGAACGTCGCGTGCGGCATGTCGTGTCCAGGATTGAAATCAGCGCGGCCCATGACAGGCAAGAGTAGGTCATCCCGCGGCTCGGCGGAGGTCGATCCGTCCCGGAAGCTGACAGTCGTCAACACGGCTGGTTCCGGCGCGATCGACCCCGCCGCGGCGGACAATGAGCGACACGCCACCCCGACGAGCAGGACCACCCGTGACCCCTCCACCCGGCAGCCACCGACCCCCGTGGGGCACGCGGCTGCTCGGCGACTCCGTGGAACCGCCGCCGCGCAGTAAACGGCGCGTCCAGTGGGTGCTCACGTGGACCCTGCTGGTCACGCACCTGCTCGGGATCGTCGGCGCGGTGGGGCTCCAGTGGGTCCTGCTGCCCACGGACGAACTCCTCCACGGCCGCTACCGGGTCCCCGCGCTGGTGGTGACGCCGATCGTCGTGGTGGTGACGGTCGTGTTCGGACTGAGTTGGCTGACGTGGGTCGTGCACCGGTGGCTGCGCTGGCCGGACGAGAACCGGGCGCCCACGGTGTCCGAGCAGCTGATCTGCCTGGTCGTGCCCTGGCGCCTGACCGTGCTCACGACCGCGCTGTGGGTGATCGGCGGCGCCGTGACCGTGACCGCGTACGCGCGTGTCGAACCGGCCGTCGTGCCGGTGCTCGCCACCGCGGTGCTGATCTGCGGACTGCTCGCCTCCGGGCTCGGCTACCTCGTCGCGGAGGTGGCGCTGCGGCCGCTCACGGCGATCGCGTTCAAGGCCGGCACCCTGCCCGATCGCCCGTTCATCGGCATTCGCGCCCGCCTCATCGGGATCTGGGTGATCGCGATCGCGCTGCCGATGCTCGCGCTGGTCAACCTCGCCGTGTACTTCGTGTCCGGGGACGACCTGCCGGTGGAGCGCATGGCGGTGCTGCTCGGGTTCATCGGCGTGGGCGGGATCATCGTGAGCATCGCCGGCGGATGGCTGCTCGTCACCGCGATGCTCGCCCCGATCCGGTCGGTGACCTGGGCGATGGAGGAACTGGCCGCCGGCAACAGTACCGCCAGGATCGACGTGTTCGACGGCACCGAACTCGGCCAGCTGCAGCGCGGCTTCAACGACATGGCCGGGATGGTGGCCGAGCGGCAGCGGCTCCGCGACCTGTTCGTCCTCCACGTCGGCGGCCAGGTGGCCCGCGCCGCCGAGCTCCAGGAGCCTCGGCTCGGCGGGGAGACGACCCACGTCGCGGTGCTGTTCGTCGACCTGGTGGGCTCCACGACCCTCGCCGCGACGCGCCCCGCCGGCGACGTGGTGGCGCTGCTGAACGCGTTCTTCGACGTGGTGGTGGCCGAGGTCGAGGCCGACGGCGGCTACCTCGACCAGTTCCAGGGCGATGCCGCGCTCGCGGTCTTCGGCGCGCCCGCCCCGCTGCCCGATCCGGCCACGGCCGCGCTCGGGGTCGCCCGCCGACTGGCGGAGGCCCTCACCGCGCGACTGCCCGGGTACGGCAGCGGGATCGGCGTCTCCTACGGCGAGGTGGTGGCCGGCTACGTCGGCTCGGCCACGCGCTTCGAGTACACGGTGATCGGTGACGCGGTGAACGAGGCGGCCCGCCTGTGTGAGCTGGCCAAGGCGGGGCCCGGCCGGGTGCTCGCGTCCGGGCGCGCGCTGGCGGCCGGCACCCCGGAGGAGGCCGGGCGGTGGCGCGCGGGGGAGGACGTGATGCTGCGCGGCCGGACCGAGCCCACGACCCTGGCGCGCCCGGTGCGGTAGGCGGGGCGGCGAGGGCGGGCTGTGGCGGCGGCGCGCGTCTAACATCTCGTCGATCACGGGATCGGCCGCCGAGGGGTGACCTCGGTCTGCGGTAAGAACGAGGTGTCGCCCGTTCGGGGCGCGGTCGCGGGAGGTCGAGGCATGGTCGTGGAACAGGGCGGAGACGCCGGCGTGGGTGGCGGGCGGGTGTCGGGACCGGATGACGACGACGACACCGTCGCCCGCACACTGGTCGATGCCGCGGGCGGAACCTTCTCGCTGAGCGGGATCCACAATTTCCGCGACGTGGCGGGGCACGGCTATCCGGTGGCGCCGAGTACGAGGGCGGGTTCGGGATGGGGTGCGAGTGCAGGGGCCGGTGCGCCGGGCTCCATGGCCCGGGGGGTCGTCTACCGGTCGGCTGCGCTCTCGGCCACAGGCGGTGACCCGGATACCCTCGCGCGCCTCGGTATCGACACCATCGTCGACCTGCGCACCGCGACCGAGGTGGAGATGCGTCCGAGTGTGCCGGTGCCGGGAACCCGGACTGTCGCGGTCGACATCCTGCAGGACAGGTCCACCGCGGCGACGCTCATGAATTCCGGGATCGTCAGTGTGGCCCGGGCACGCGAGGAGATGGGTAGGACGTACGAGCGGTTCGTCGTCGGTGACGGGGAGAGGGCCGCGTTCGGGCGGGCCGTCGCGGCGGTCGCCGGCAGTTCCGGGGCGGCGCTCGTGCACTGCACCGCCGGCAAGGACCGGACAGGGTGGGTCTCCGCGGTGCTCCAGTTGCTCGCCGGGGTCTCGCGCGAGGACGTGCTCGCCGACTACATGCTGACCCGCGAGAACAGCCGGGAACTGTCGGCGGCGATCAGGCAGCAGGTGCGGGACACGATGCCCGAGCAGGCGGAGGCCATCGAGGTGCTCCTCGACGTGGACGAGGCGTTTCTCGGCAGGTCTCTCGACTCACTCGAGGCCGAGTTCGGTGACGTGCGGCGCTATCTCGTGGAGGGGGCCAGCCTGGAGGGCGACCTCGTCGACGGTCTGACAGTGCGTCTCAGAACATGAGTAGCAGGGCGCCGAGCGCGGCGCCGAACGCGACGGACTGCAGCGCCACCGCGATCACCCGGCCGAGTTCGGACTCCGCGCGGGCGTGGACCCACGGCCCGGACATGGTCACGGCGAAGATCATGATCACCACGGCGACGGCATCCAGCGTCCCCGCGAGCTTGGTGGCCACGAGATAGACGGCGATCAGGCCGGCGAGGCCGCCGCCGGTGCCGGCGGCGAGGAAGTGCAGCGGCGACGGCAGCACAGCGGCCGGGGCGACATCGGGGGCCGTGGAGGCGGAGGTGGCAGCCGCGCCCGGCCGGTGGTCCACCTCGGATCCCTCGACATCAGTCACGTCGACGGGATCCACATCGGATACCGGGTCAGGCTGCGGGCCCACGGGGTCCAGCAACTCGAGACGATTTCTCATGGGCCAGAGCCTAACGGGGAGTGGCGCTGAGATGCTTTTGTAAACCTGAGTATCAACATTTGGCGATGTATGTGCAGGTCAGGAGTACGGAAAGGGTGGGAGATTCTCGTCACATGGCGCACTTGGGCCGCTTTAGTTGGTCAAGCGTCCAGTTCGGATGGTGAACATTTGGTAACCTGTTTCACATTCTTCGGGTGGTCGCCTGTGTCGGGGATCCGGTGTCCCACAGGCGGTGATCCGACAGTTGGACCGGGGCGCTCCGGCGCTCTGGATCGGGGGACGCGGCGAGCTGAACCGGTGCACACGGTGTTCACTGACGCCGGTTCCGCGGGGGGAACGCCGGTCGTCGAGAAACGATCATTTCGGTGTCGTGGCGGGCGCGTAGGATACCGACCGTCCGGTGCCGGATGGGCCGGATGATGGTGAGAGAACGGGGCCGTACGTGAGTGCGATCAATGCAGATGGCGGATGGTTCGGGCCCGGGGATGATCTCGAGCGTGCGTGTGACGAGGCGGAGGCTATCCTGCTGGCCGTCGAGGATCTCGACGGTGTCATGGAGGTCATCCGCGAGGCTGACTCCCCGGTCGAGGCGCGCCGTGCGCTGAAGATCGGTTTCGGCTTCACAGGGCGGCAGGCTGCGCTCCTGCTCACTCTGCCGGTGCTGTCCTTCACACGATCCGAGCGGAGGCGACTGGATGCGGGTCGCCGTGCCCGGGTGGAACTCCTGGCGGACGTGACGGGTGTGCTCCCCGCGATCCCGGCCGAGGCCAAAGCCTCCGCCGCCGGCGACGATGAACCGTTCGGTGCCGACGGTTTCTATGGCCGCGAGGACTCATACGCCCGAGATGACTCCTACACCCGCAATGGGTCGTACGACCACGATGCTGCCGCCGACCGCGACGGCGCCGCCGAGGCCGCCTCGTCCGCCGATGGACTGTCAGCGGCTGCGGATGAGTGGAACTCGAACTTCGGCGCTGCTTTTGACGGTGTCCTTGCCGACATCAATTCGGCGATGGCCGAGCCCGTCGCGGAGACCCCGCCGCTGCTCTCTGCTCCGCCGGCGCCCGGATCGGCACCAGGATCCGAGGCCGAGCCACGGCCACGCCTGGCTCCCGACTCCGGTCCTCGGCGGCGGTCGATGTCCGGAAGCGAAGAGGCTTCAACTGTCCTCGACGAGCAGATCGGGGAGTTGACGGACGCACTCGCCGCGCTGATCGGCGTGGCCCCGCCCAGCGGGGTGTGGTTCGACGATCCGCGCTCGTCGTCGGATGAGTCGGGCGCGCAGCTCGATCGGTGCGGCGTGAATGACGAGACCGGTCTCCGGACCCTGCTGTGGCACCTGCACCGGACCGGCCTGGACTCGGTCGAGGGACTGTTCCCGTTCGCCGAGCCGCTGCCGGCCGGCCGGGGATTCGACGCGCAGTCGGTGATGTTCGAGAGCGCGATGTCAGCGCGCGAGTTGGGTTCCCGGCCCGGGTCCGACGTCCGGTGGGCGTCTGGACTGTGGCCGATCGCCGAGCGGCGGGGCTATGGCTACGCCGTGGCGTTCGGCGGTGGCCCGGACGCCGGGTCGGTGTGGGCGTACGGCGGCGGCGAACCGCTGCATCGCCTGTGGGACTCGGTCGTCGACCTGCTCGTGGAGGTCTACCAGTCGTTGATGACCGGTGCGCCCTGCGACTCGGCCGTGGCCACTCCCGTCGACGGCCGGGTGGTCTGGACGAACCTCAGCTGAGCGTCCGGGTCACGGCCGTGGCCCGCGGCCCTCGACAGAACACCAACTCGATGGTCGACACGGTCCTGCCGGTGGTCGTCCCCAGCAGCTCGGCGTAGGCACACAGCTGCAGCAGGTACTCGTCGACGGTGGCGACGGTCGCGCTGACGTCGGTCTTGTAGTCGATGATCGACCACGTGCCGTCGGGCTCCTCCACGACCAGGTCCACGACGCCGTCCACAGCGACGGTCACCCCGTCCGCGGTGGTCAGGGGCCCGGCGACCGGGAGCTCGGCCCAGTACCGCAGACCCGATGCCCGGCGTACGGGCTCGGCGGTGAGCGCAGTGCGGGCAATGGACACCATCTCGGTGACGGCCTGCTGGTCCCGGGCACTGGGCAGGTGTCCACTCAGCCCGAGCGCGGTGAGCTGGTTGGCGGCCCACTGCTCCCACTCGCCCACCGCGGCTGGGTCGTCGATCGAACTGTGTAGGCGAGCCAGATCGGTATGTTCGGCGAGGTGATGCACAGCGGTGCCCACATCGGGTCCCGCGGCGACCGGTGTGTGCCGTGGTGCTGCCGGGAGTTCGCCGACGTGCGTCGGCGCCGGCGCGAAGCGATCCCGAAGCGCGGCTGCCAGTCTCTCGGGCAGCGGCTGCAACTCCGGGGAGCCGTCCTCGCTGGCGGCCGGTGCCTTGAGATTGCGAACCGAGTCCGGGTCCTCGGTTCCGGGGTGGATCTCCGCCGTGTCCGAGGTCTCCGCGGTGTTCGAGGCCCCTGCCGGGGTCGAGCCCGCGGCGACCATGTCCGGGTGCACGATACGAGTGGCCGACCACCCGGCACGTTTGCTCGCCCGTTCCGTCACGATCCGGCTGCGGTCGCTCCATTCCTGCTCGTCGGGTACCTCGATCATGGGAGCCGGAGCGGGGGTCAGTAGTCCGGGCCCGAAGTCGACCAGGGTAGGTGCATCTGGTTCTTCGACCACCGATCCGAGCAGCTTGCCCCACATCTGCAGTGGCTTCTTGTTCTTGCCCAGGGCGTATCCGTGACCGGATACCGCGAGACGGCTCTCGGCACGCGTGGTGGCGACATAGAGCAAGCGGATCCGTTCTGCGAGCGAATGGTCCTTCTCGTGTTGGGCCGCCTGCGTGAACTCCGGGTCGCTGACCATCGTGGAGAAGCGCGCCACAGGGCGCGGGGTTTCGTCGCTGGTCCACAACAGACGGGTGCGATCAGCCGGCCACTGCCGGCTCATCCCGGCCAGGATGACCATCGGGTACTCGAGTCCCTTGGACGCGTGGATGGTGGTGATCCGCACGGCGTCGACGCCGATCTCCGGGATCGCCGCTTCCGGCACCCGAGCATCCTCGGCGGTCAGGGCGAGTGCCCAGTCCGCATACTCGCGCAGGTCCGCCCGGGCGGGATCCGCAGCGGATTCCTCCCACTGCCAGGCGTGCTCGATCACGAACCTGATCCGGCGCCACAGGTCGCGCCGGCGCGGAGAATCAGAGACCGACTCGAACACCATACGGTCGTTGACCAGGCGTTCGAGCAGTTCGCCGGGTCGACGGGTCTCGCGCGAGAGCCCAGAGAGGTACCGCATCGCCTGGGCGACGGGGGAGTCCGTCAGTTCGTCGGGCGCGGGGGCGCCGGATGCCCACGCGCCGCCGCTGGCGTGCCAGCGCAGCAGGTCGTCATCGCCGCACGCGAACAGCGGTGAGCGGAGCGCACCGACCAGGGCGGCCTCGTCTGCCGTATTGGCCACGGCCCGTACCGCCAGCAGCAGGTCGCGGATCTCGGGTGTCCCGTAGACGATCGACGACGCCTCGGTCCGGTAGTCGATCCCGGCGTGATCGAGGCAGGTCTCCAGCATGGGTAGGCTCGCGCGGGACGGCAGCAGGATCGCGATGTCGCCGAGTGCCAGCGGTGTCTGGTCACCGTTCTTGGACTCGTGCGTCCACTTCTCGCTGATGGCCGTGGCGATCACCCGGGCGACATCGGCTGCCTCGGTCCAGTGCCGGAGGGTGGCGTCATTCGCCTCGGTGGGGCACTGCTCGGGGACGTCCTCGGTGCGGAACACGAACGGCTTCGGACCGTGGGCGGGATCATGGGTCGGCCTGCTCGGCGCCGGGTCGAGCGCCTGGTACTCGGGCTGCACGCCGTCGATCGGCACGAGGATCTCGCCGAACACCGAGTTGACCCACTCCAGGACAAAGCGGGAACAGCGGAAGTTGGTGCTCAGCCGCTCGATCTCGACACCAGTGGACGCACCGGGCCCGTCGCCCCGCGCCCGGAGGTAGGTGGCGATGTCCGCCCGACGGAACCGGTATATCGACTGCTTGGGATCACCTACGGTGAACAGGCGCCCGGGCTCCGGGCCGGGACGATCCGCGGCCGCGGTCAGCAGCTCGGCGATGTCCAGCTGGATGGGATCGGTGTCCTGGAACTCGTCGATGAGGATGCGGCGGTACCTGTCGCGGACCCGATCTCGCACCTCGGGATTCTGGAGCAGGTCGCGAGCCAGGACGAGTTGGTCGTGGAACTGTAGAGTTCCGTGGCGGCGTCGGTCAGCGGCGTGGCGACGCACGACGGGGATGAGCGCGTCCAGCACCACGGCGATGCGCGGTGGCCAGTGCGTGTCCATGACCTCCTGACACTGGGCGCCGAACTGCTTGATCTCGGTCTTGATCTCCTTGACCATCTCGGTGCCACCCCAGTTGGCGCCCTTTCCTCCGTTGCCCGGCCCTTGGGGTTTCCCGAGCAGTTCGATCCAGGTCGGGGTCGCTGTGGGATCGGCCAGAGCCGTGTCGAGATTCTCCAGCCAGGTCAGGTGCTTGTCCAGGGTGGCGTAGAGGGCGTCCGAGGGATCCTCGCACTTGTCGCGCCACGCGATGATCGACGCGGCAGCGGCTTGTATCCCGCTCAAGTCCGGCACGCTGGCGAGTTCGGACCCGTCGTGAAGGGGCGTGTCAGGGAGTCGGTCCCAGCTACCGTGCAGGGCTTCCATCACCTCGCGGAACGCGGGCGCCTTGACGCCCGCATCAAGGATGTCGTCGACAGCGCGGGCCAGGTTGCCCGTGCGCTCCGCGGTGGGACCGCTGCCGAACAGGATCGCCGCGCATTCCTGCCACATCGCCTCCACCGCGGCGTCCTCCGCGGTGGACTGCTGGGCGGTCACCTGGGGCGGGATGCCGGCCTCCAGCGGATTCTCGGACAGAAGCCGCAGGGCGAACGAGTGCAGTGTGCCGATGGCCGATGTGTCCAGGCCCGCCAGCGCGGTCTCCGCGCGGCGGTCCGGCCGCCCACGTTCTCCGACGAGATGCATGCGCAGCCGGTCGCGGAGCTCGGCGGCGGCCTTCTCCGTGAACGTGATGGCGGCGAGCTGCTCGATGGGGATCCCATCGTCGAGCAGGAGCGCGCTGAGCCGGTGGACGAGTGCGCGGGTCTTGCCCGTGCCGGCGCCGGCCTCGACGAACAGGGTCGCGGCGGTGTCTGACTCGACCCGGGTGCGGGCGGCAGAGTCGGGGAGCAGGGTCATCAGGAGGCCTCCGATCCGTTCACACTCAGGTCAGGCGCGAGCATTCCCGCGAACGCTGGGTGGGACGCCACCGGTTCGCGCGTCGACAGGAGCTCCCATGACCGGTCGAGGTCCACTCCACCGAGCAGGTCGGCTAGATCCCGCGAGGATCCGCGTCCGCCCTTCAGCGGGAACCAGCCGTTCTGGAGTGCGTCGACGAGGTTGCCGACGTCTGTCCGGACCTGCTCCATCAGCGTCTCGGTGACGGGGAGGGCGACTTCGGTGAACTCCCCGCGCTCGGTGCAATACCAGTACCGCACCTCGCTGACCGGGCGACCATCCGCGGCCGCCGCGGCCGCGGCGTACAACGGCAACTGGAATCTGGTGCCGGCCCTGGTGGGATCGGCTTCCGTCGGGCGGTCTGATTCGTCCGGGGCCTTCCCCGTCTTGTAATCGGTGACGCGCTGTGAGCCACGGAGGTTGTCGAGTCGGTCGATCGACCCGGCGAGCTGCAGGGAAACAGGTCCGCGTGAGGTGGAGACCTCGTAGGGGACCTCGAGCTCCGTCCCTTTCTCGGTTGCGTCCTCGGTGGCGCGCCCGAAGTCGAGCTCGGTGGCGGCGGGACTCCATCCCGCGGCGGCGTCCTCGCTGTCGGCGGCGAACCACGAGTCGAGTTCCGCCGCGAGCAGCGCCTGCCGACGGCGCCAGAGCGAGGCGACCAGTCCGGGGGACGCGGCGATGGCCGCCTCGCACTCGACCCGGAGGAACTCCATGAGCCGATCCCGGTCCGGACCGGATCCCGTGTCGATCCGCCAGTCGACGTATCGCTGGAGGATCAGGTGGATCAGCTTTCCGTAGTCGCGGAGATCCATCTCGATGTCCTCCGCCGGATCGTCGAGCACACGAACCCGCAGTACGGTCCCGAGGAAGAACAGATAGGGGCTCTGGGCCCAGTCCTCGAGACGGGTCGGGGACAGTGGACGATCGAGGACGGTGAGCAGCTCCGCGGCCGAGGACACGTCGCCGGTGAATCGACTGAACTGGCCCAGGCGACGATCGCGCCGCATCTCACCGGCGCGCTGGAGCTCCTCTGGGGCGTCGGACCGGACGTTCCACCCGTTGCCGGCGAGTCCACGGATCCTCAGCTCGGCCGGGGTCGCTGGATCGGAGCCCAGGACGGTGGGTGGGGTCAGGATGCCGTCGACGAACGACGACACCGCGGTGATCGAGTCGTTCCCGGCCACGGCCTGTTGCCAGTCGGTCGCCTTGACCTCGGATCCGGTGAGTCGCGACAGCGTCGGGAGAAGCCACCGGGACGGGATGCGGTCCCCGCCACCGCGCATCGAACCGCGGGGGAACGAACACAGGCGGTGGGTCGAGCCGGCGGCCAGCGCCAGCTGGAGGACCCGGTAGCGCTCGTCGAGCATCTCGGACGCCGGTGGGTCGACCGTCCCCTCGGGGACCAACGGGTCCGGTCGGTGCAGGACGGGCAGGAGGCCCTCGGCCATGCCCACCACGCAGACGGTGTCCAGGTCACGGCCGACCGCCTCGTCGATCGGGCCGAGCGCGATCCCGACCCCCTCCTCACCGACTCGGTCGCCGATCGCGTCGAGGCGTGTGGTGACCGCTCCGATGACTCGCTCGCGGGTAATTCGGGGACCGACGGTATCGAGGTCGACGAGGGATCCGACGGCCGCGAGTACGGCCGCACGGTCGGTCCCCTGCCTGATCAACGACGTGACCAGGGTGTTCACCGTGGCGGCCACCTCTGCCCAGCTGCGTGCGGCGTCGATCGACTCCAGGCATGACCGGACCGATCCGATCAGTCCGAGGAGTGCGGCGGCGGCATCCCGCTCGGGATCCCGAAGGCGATTCGGCTCGGCTCGTATTGCTTCAGCGAGGTGGTCCCAGTCGGTGCCCTCGATCACGGGAAACCGCGTGCGGGTGAGGTTCTCGAGGCGGCGTGAGGAGACGGACTTCCCCCGAGAATCGACCACGGTCAGGGCGCCTTCCGCCACGACGGACAGGAGCTCCGCCCGGTTCATCCGTGCGGCGTCCAGGCCGAGCAGGCGGACGAGGGTCCGACCCGCCGGGGAGCGGCCCACGCTGTGATCGGTCGGGCCGTGGACGGCGATGCCGGCCTCGGCGAATGCCCGGTGGAGAAGCCGTAGGTACGGATCCGGCGACGGGTAGTAGACGCCGATCCGATGGCCGGGAATCCCCTCGGACAGACGCGATCGGACGAAGCGGACCACAGCCCGCACCTCGTCATCCGAATCAGAGGCGTGGAGGACATGGGACCCGGTCACCGCCTCGGGTGTGTCGGGCTCGGCCGCCCCCGCCAGGTGGTCCGCCCCGGTCCCGGGAAGCACGGTCACCCCGCGCTCCTCGAGCGAGTCACGAAGGCGCTGCTCGGTCCGCGTCCCCCGTAGAGGCGCGGCCACCAGGACGTGCCCCAGCTCGTTCAGTCGGTCGAGCGCCACGGTCGCGGCCTCGAACTGCGTGTAATAGGAGGGGCCGGTCAGGGAGCCGGCGTGCGCGCCCAGGCGCAGCACCTCCTCGTGGAGTGGTGTCTCGGGCGTGACCGTGGCCGGATCGATCGTGCCCAGACGGAGGCAGGCTCTCGCGACGGCCTCACCGGTGACCGGCTCGGACGCGACGTCCACGAGCCGCCCCGGGTCCGTGTCCATCGCCGTGTCGACCGCCGCGGCCAGGAGAGGGAACGGTAGTGGGGCCCGCGGGGAGAGCACGGGGCCGGACAGCTCCGTAATCACCTGCGAGGGGGTCCTCACGGCCACGTTGACGGCACCGCCGGACAGGGCCAGGGCGCGTACGAGGTCCCTGGACGCACCGAACGAGGGGACGATGACGGTGATGCGCCCCAGCGGGTTCGCATCACGGATTCGCCGCACCTCGGCAGCGACGACTGCGGTGAGGGAGGGGGCGGAGGAGTCCTGGAATCCGGTCACGCCGTCATGGTGCCCCATCCCTACGACACGACGGTCGGGAAAGGTCACCGATCACCGCGACTGGAGCGACGTGACCGGCCGACGTGACCGATCGCCGCGGCCCGGGCGCCGCGCCGCTCTGTGCAGCGACGCGGCGCCCGGGCCAGCGGGGCAGTCATGCAATACCGTCAGGCCACCGGGGCGAGCGCGGCCACGTCGTCGACCGCCCGACGGAGCTCGCGGGATGCCGCACAGTCGCCGAGTCGTGCGGTCACCGTGTCGGCGATCGCGCCGTAGAACCACAGCTTCTCCGCCGGCCCGGCGTTGAACAGGCCCCACATCGACTCGCCCTGACGTTCGTGGGCGACGACCATCGAGCGCAGATTGTGGATCTTGTCCGCGGCCGAGATGAGCAGGCACTCCTCGGAATCCTGCTCCAGCTGCGCGAGATAGCCCTCCTTGCGCACGCGCCACGGAGGCGTCTCCTCACCAGCCGTCTTCTCCTCCGACACCCCGCGCACCATCTCGGTGACGCGTTCGCCGAACTCGGCGGTCATGTCCGCGGCCGAGTAGACAGACGGCGGCACGTCCTCCAGGACGTCGTGGAGGATCGCGGCCACCACCACGTCCTCGTCGTCCGTGAAGTCGGAGACGATCATCGCCACCGCCACCGGGTGGGCGATGTAGGGCGTCGGATCGTCCTTTCGGGTCTGGCCCTCGTGGGCACGGGCGGCGACCGCGAGCGCGCGGTCGATCGTGGGGGTCCAGGTAAGTGGCATTGCGCTCTCCTCTCAGGGAGGGGCCCGGCGTCGGGCAACGCCGCCGGGTGGGAGGCCCAACCGCGGAGGCTCCGGCCTCACCATCAGTAGACACCACGGGTACGACACGGTCGGACAGACGCCCGGGCCATCGCCCGTCGATCCTCACGCCGCTGCTCATCACCGAGTACGTGGAGGGGACGAGTTACAACCCGGCGACGGTGGTGACATCGGTGGTGACGGCGATGGTGACGACGACGACAACATCGGCAGCTGGGGCAGGATCTCCTCGCCCGGCTAGACGTTCTGGGCAACCTCGGGTCCTGAGCGCCCGTCGTCGGGGTAGCTCACTCCACTGATCCTCACCGATCTCCTCCCGGACGGAACCGTTCGAGCGGTCGGGGCCGTCATACCGTGTGACAGCCCCTTCGGGGACGGGCACGGGATCAGGCCGAGGAGAGCAATGGCAGGCAGCACGATCAGGGCGGATGCCGACAAGATCGAGCATTCGGTATCGGTGTTCCGCGACGCCGGCGACGGGGTCGCGGGGGTGTCGTTCGACGGGGTCGCTGCGGCAGTCGGCGCGTCGCTGCCCGGCGGTTCCGCTATCGAGGGCGCCCTGGACCGGGCGTGCGGTGCCGCCGCCGTGTGTGCGGCGCGGAGCTCGGGTCGACTGGTCGGGCTCGCCGACTTCGCTGCCGAGGCGCATCGATTCCTCGAGGCAGAGGACGAGGACTTCGCGGCGTCGCTGGGCGCGGTCGTGGGCCGATGAGCTACTCGGTGGCAGAGGTCCGGCTGTGGGATGTCTCGGCACTGAACGACGCCGCCAGAGCGGTCGGGGCACAGTCGGAGATGGCGGTGCGAGCGAGGTACACCCTTACCGACGGGGCCGAAACGCTCGATGAGGGTTGGGACGGGCTCGCCGCGCAGGCGGTGATCGAGGCTGCTGAGGGGGAGAAGCGGCACATCTCCCATTTAACTGCGGGTCTCGAAGACCTAGACGATGCGCTGGTCCGAGCGGTGAAAGCTCTGGGACCCGCTGTGCAGTCGGTTCGAGACCGCATCGCCGAAGCCGAGGCGGCCGGCCTGATGGTTGAGGGCAACACGGTGCGCCCGGTGATCGCGAGCGCTGGCGGGGCCGGTGCTGGTGCCGGTGCAAGTGCTGGCGCCGCTGCTGATGCCGATACTGTCCAGGCCACCGTCGATTTTCACGCTGCGCAGATCAGCGGGGCGGTGGAGACGGTGCGCTCGCTCGACGAGCATTATGGGCGGGAGATCGACCGGATCGCGGCCGAGCTCCATGCCTCGATACCGGCAGCGGTCGACCGCTTGCCGATCCCCGGGCCGGATAATCCCTGGCTCCTCCGTGGTCTGGATGCGATGACTGGGGCAGCGAGCAGTGGATTTCCGAATTTCGCAGACGACCTCGATCCGGAAACCCGCGGCAAACACATGAAGAATGCGGTGTCCGACGACATAGGAAGTTCAACGGCCAAGAGCCTACGGATGATGGGTAAGTTTGCCGGTGCGCTCGGCGCAGGCGTGACTGTCTATGACGGATACCAGGGGTATCGAGATGGCGAGACGTCTGCCGTCGAAGCCGCCATTGAAACCACAGGAGCTCTCGGGGGCGGTATGGCGGGCGGCGCGGTAGCCGGAGCCGCCGCGGGATCGTTTTTTGGCCCAGTTGGTACTTTGATTGGCGCCGGGATAGGTGCAGCGGTCGGCTCGTATTTCGGCCAGAAAGCTGGCGATAAGATGCACGAGGAGATTTTCAATGACCGGTCCGCGTGAGGACTTCAGCCACCATGAAGGCCTTGATGTTCCGGGCCCGTCGGACGATCGAAGCGTTCCCTACGAGTACCCCTCGCTTGATGAGAAGACTGATTACTGGGCTGGCAGGTGGGCGGAATTCAAAAGGCTGTTGCGTCAACGATGGGACGATCCAGTATTTCGGGTCACGTTGACCCTTTCAACGATCGTGTTCTTTGGCTTGATTATTTGGGGATTGATCAACAAATATTTGGTGCCGTTAGTGTTTCAATGAGGACAACCTAGGCTGGCGTTGTCGTCGCCCTCTCTTTCCCTGCGCCAGATCTCGCGGACGACTTGGTGTCGATTGTCCAGTCGGTGAGGGTATTGCGGCAGCCTGTTTCGGAGACCGGGCGCAGCGGCATGGGCTCGCTGCGGATGCCGATCTCGGCTAGCGCCGCGCGGGGGCGGCATGGCGGACGGCACCGTAGCCCGAGCTTCAGCGGGATCGATTCTTGGTCCGGTTAGTACATTGATCGGCGCTGGCGTAGGTGCAGCTGTCGGCCCACACATCGACCA
>NZ_BRVN01000026.1 GCF_026011735.1 Dietzia sp. NCCP-2495
AGCCGAGTTACTGGGCTGGTCGGTGGGCGGAATTCAAGAGGATTTGGCGCCTTAGCTGGAAGCCGCCCGAAACTCGGATAACGATGGCCCTCTCGGTGATCATGATCGTCGTCAGACTCATCATGACGTACTTCGAAAGCTATTCGTGATCAACTAGGCGCTGGCGTAGGTGCAGCGGTCGGCTCGTATTTTGGCCAGAAGGCTGGCGACAAGGCTTAAGAGGAGTTTGTTGATGACCGGTCCGAGTGAGGACTTTGGCCACCGTGAAGGCCGTGAGACTCTGGGCCAGTCGGAGGATCGAGGCGTTCCCTACGAGTACCCCTCGCTCGATGAGCAGCCGGGCTATTGGGCTCGCTGGTGGGTGGAATTCAAAAAGCGGCTGCGTCAAAGCTGGGACAATGATCCTGTGAGTCGGGTAACGCTGATCCTCTCAGCGATCGTGTTCTTCGGCATGACTATCTGGGGATTGATCAACAAGTATTTGGTGCCGTTAGTGTTTCCATGAGGATGACGTGGTCCAGCGTTGTCGTCTTCCTCTCTTTCCTTTTCGCCCTGCGGCTAGACCTCGCGGTCAGAAGGTCTTGGCGTCGATCACGAACCGGTAGCGCACATCTGAGCTGACCACGCGGTCGTAGGCTTCGTTGATCTTGTCCGCCGAGATGAGTTCGATCTGCGCGGTGATGCCGTGCTCGGCGCAGAAGTCGAGCATCTCCTGGGTCTCGGGGATGCCGCCGATCATCGAGCCGGTGAGGATCTTGCGGCCGCCGGTCACCGAGCCCGCGCGCAGCGACATGGGCTCGCTCGGGATCCCGATCTCGACCATCACCCCACGTGGGCGGAGGGCGGCCAGGTAGCGGTCCAGTGGCAGGTTCGCGGACACCGTGTTGAGGATGACGTCGAAGCTCCCGCGCAGAGACCGGAGAGTCTGCATGCCCTCCTCACCTGCGGTCGCGTAGTGCTCCACGGCGCCGAACTTCAGTGAATCCTCGCGCTTGGAGGTGGTCTGCGACAAGACTGTGACCTCGGCGCCCATCGCCACGGCGAGTTGCACGCCCACGTGTCCGAGCCCGCCCATGCCGATCACCGCGACTTTTGAACCAGGGCCGACGTTCCACTGCCGTAGCGGCGAGAACATGGTGACACCCGCGCACAGCAGTGGTGTGGCGGCTGCCGGATCCAGGTCCTCGGGTACGGAGACGACCATGCGCTCCTCCACCACGATGTGTGTCGAATATCCGCCCTGCGTGGTGGTGCCCTCGACCGAGTCCTCGGGCAGCGGGGAGCCGTAGGTCATGACGGCCCCGCGCTCGCATTCCTGCTCCTGGCCGGCCTCGCATGAGGAGCACTCGTGGCACGCGCCCACCATGCAGCCGACGCCCACGCGGTCGCCGACCGAGTGCCGGGTGACCTCCGAGCCGACCTCGCGGACGATGCCGACGATCTCGTGGCCCGGCGTGGTGGGGTACACGGTTCGCCCCCACTCGCCGCGCGCGTGGTGGATGTCGGAGTGGCAGATGCCGGCGAACTCGGTCTCGATGAGCACGTCCAGCGGGCCGGTGTCGCGGCGGTGGATGGTGGTCTTCTCCAGCGGTGCGTCCGGTGCGATCGCGGTGACGGCGGCGACGTCCATGTTGCTCTCCCAGGGGTCGAGGCGAGTGGTCCTTCCGCCACAGTAATGATTTGCGGCATCTCCCACCGGCGGCCTGGCGCCTCTCACCCGCGGCCTCCCGCCACTCGCCGGCAGCGCGGTCGCCCGAACAGGGGACCTCCGGACCAGTAGCCGTCACTCCGGTACGTTTTTCGAGAAATCCACCTGGGAGAACGCTGACCGGAGTGACGGCTGAGGCCGAGCAGGGGGCGCGGAGGCCGAGCAGGGGGCGCTGAGGCCGAGCAGGGGGCGCTGAGGCCGAGCAGGGGGCGCTGAGGGCGAGCGGGGGAGTCGCTGCGAGCGTGCAGAGGAGTCAGCACCAGCACCAGGCATTTCGGCAAGTCCTGACGTCTGTCAGCGGAGTTGACTATGATACACATCACACCCCTCCGAGATTCCCCCCAGTGACCCCGAAGGACCCTCCATGGCCGACACCGTCCGCGCCCAGCTCCTCCGCCACGCCGAGTCGGACGTGCCCGCGATCCGCTACGAGGACACCTCGATTACCTGGCGTGACTACCTCGCCGGCGCGGCCAAGCGTGCGGGCGCGATCGAGGAGGTCCTGCGCGGGGTGTGGACGCACAACACGCACGGCATCGGCAGCGGTCCCCGGCACGTGGCCACGCTGCTGGAGAACACCCCGGAGATGCTGTATGCCCTGGCAGCGGGCGCGCTCGGGGGATACGTGACGGTCGGCCTCAACGCCACCCGCCGCGGCGAGAGCTTGGCGCGCGACATCCGCCGGTCCGACTGCCAGGTCATCCTCACCGATTCGGAGCTCAAGCACCTGCTCGACGGCCTGGACCTGGGCCAGACGACCGTGATCGACACGGACTCGACCGAGTGGGCGGCGCTGGTCGAGGCCGCGCAGGCGCCCGCGGACCCGCCGGAGGTCACGGCGCAGGACCCGTTCATGCTCATCTTCACCTCGGGCACCTCGGGCGACCCCAAGGCGGTGCAGGTCGGCAACTTCACGGTGACCATGTCCGGGGAGAACCTGGCGGACCGGTTCGACCTGACCCCGGACGACGTGACGTACCTGTCCATGCCGTTGTTCCACTCCAACGCGATCATGGGCGGGTTCTCGCCGGCCATCGCGGCGGGCGCGACCATGGCGCTGGCCCGCCGGTTCAGCGCGACCCGCTTCGGCGAGGACCTGCGCCGCTACGGCGTGACCTACATGAACTACGTGGGAAAGCCGCTCGCCTACATCCTCGACACCCCGCCCCGACCCGACGACGCGGACACGACCCTGCGCGTGGCGTTCGGCAACGAGGCGGCGCCCAAGGACATCCCGGCCTTTGCCGAGCGCTTCGGCTGCACGGTCGTGGACGCCTACGGCTCGACCGAGCTGGCGATCATCGTCGTCCGCACCGAACACTCACCGCTGACGTCCATCGGGGAGCCGTTCCCGGGGGTCGCCGTGTACGACCCCGTCACCGGGGTCGAATGTCCCCGCGCGATATTCGACGACGACGGCGCCGTGACCAATCTCGACGAGTGTGTCGGTGAACTCGTGAACTCTGAGGGCGCCGGATTCTTCGCCGGCTACTACAACGACGAGCAGGCCACCTCGGACCGCATGCGCGACGGCATGTACTGGTCCGGCGACCTGGCCTACCGCGACGCCGACGGGCACATCTACCTGGCCGGACGCACCGGGGACTGGCTGCGCGTGGACGGAGAGAACCTCGCGACCGGCATCGTCGAGGAGATCATCCTCCGTCACCCGGCCACGTCCCGCGTCGCGGTGTACGGGCTGCCCGATCCGCGCGGGGTGGGTGACCAGCTGGCCGCGGCGATCGTCCCCCGACACGACAGCACGCTCGACCCCGAGGAATTCCGTGAGTTCCTCGCCGCCCAGCCAGACCTGTCGCCCAAGGCGTGGCCACGCTGGGTCCGGATCGCCCGCGACCTGCCCACCACCGCCACCAACAAGGTCCTCAAGCGCGAGCTGATCCGGCAGGGCGTGGGCCACGTCGGTGGGTCGGACGCGGACGGGCCTGACGCAGCCGGGCCTGACGCAGCCGGACGGGACACTGCCGGGCCCGACACCTGGTGGGAGCGCGAGGAACGGGGCACCGCCTACTCGCACCTGGCGGGACCGGTGAACGCGCCGAGCGCGAGCTGATGGTCTACGTCGTCACGCGCTTCGACTTCCGGGCGCCCGGCGCCGGGCCGGGGGAGCGCCGCGACCGCTACCGCGCGGCTCTGGACCTGGCCAGCTACGCCGAGGAGACCGGGCACGACGCGATCAACCTGTCCGAGCACCACGGCTCGGCCGACGGCTACCTGCCGTCCCCGCTCGTCGTGGCCCCGGCCGTCGCGGCGGTGACGTCGACGATCCCGATCTCGGTGTGGGCACTCAACGCGCCGCTGTATGACCCGGTCCGCCTGGCCGAGGACATCGCGGTGCTCGACCACCTCTCGGCGGGCCGAATCAGCTACACGTTCGGGATCGGCTACCGGCCATCCGAGTACGCGCTGCACTCCCGGCAGTGGCGAGGGCGCGGCGCCCGGCTCGAGGCGATGCTCGAGACCATGCTCGCCGCGTGGCGGGGCGAGGCCGTGGGCGACGAGCCGGCGGACGGCTCCCCGCGGCAGACCGTCACCCCGCCGCCGTACAGCCAGCCGCACCCGCTGATCTTCCTCGGAGGCGGGGCGGCAGCCGCGCGGCGGGCCGGGCGACTGGGCATGCACTACCAACCGCAACTCGACGATCCCGCCCTCGAGACGCTCTACCGGGACGAATGCGCCGCCCACGGGCGGAAGCCGGGCCTCGTCGTCGTCCCCGTTCCCGGACCCGCGACGGTGTTCTGCGCCGCCGACCCGGACCGGTTCTGGGCGGACCACGGCCCCCACCTCCTCGCCGACGCGCGCGGATACCGGGAGTGGCACGTGGGCGAGGAGCGCGGCTCGTTCGTGCAGTCCGACGCCCGCACCGTCGATGAACTGCGCGCCGAGGGCGTCTACGTGGTGGCCACGCCCGAGGACCTGGTGCGGCGGGTGCGCGACGGCGAGCTCGGGCTCATCACGTGCCACCCGCTGTGCGGCGGCATGCCGATCGAGGCGGCGTGGGAGTCGATGGAGCTCCTGGGCGAGAAGGTGCTGCCGCGGATCCGGTGAAGGGCGCGCGCCGCCGCCGACGGCCGTAGTCTCGTGGCCATGAGGTACGAGACCGCGAAGACCGTGAAGTACTGGGCCATGCCCGCCGCTCTGGGCGCGATGGGCGTGCTGCACTTCGTGGCGCCGAAGCCCTTCGACGGGTTGATCCCGCCCGAGCTCCCCGGCAGCCGTCGTGCCTGGACCTACGGCTCCGGTGTCGCCGAGCTCGCGGTGGCCGGCCTGCTCGCGCGCCCGGACACGCGCGCGCTGGGCGGGGCGGCGGCAACGGCCCTGTTCGTGGGCGTGTTCCCCGGAAATCTGCAGATGGTGCGCGCATACCGCAATAAGCCTGTCTGGCCCCACAAAGTCGTCGCATGGGGCCGGCTGCCGCTGCAGATCCCGATGATCCTCGCTGCAGACAAGATCCGCCGCGGGGCGTGAACGTACGGGGCCCGAGTGTGGGGCTAGTCCTGGCGGCGGCGGGCTCGGCGATCCTGGTCGTCGCCGTGGGGGTGGCGATCATCCTGCTGCTCCGGGGTCCCGGGGACGACGGCGCGGGGGCCGGCGCGGGGGCGGCACCCGCCACCTCGGACCCGGCCGGGGCGGGGTCGTCGTCGGCGGTCGACCCCGACGCGCCGCCCGGGGTCCTCGAACAGTGCAGTGACGACGGCGGACCGACCCTGCCGCGCTCTGGCCGGGGGACAGACGCCACCAGCTGCGCGTTCGCCGTCGCGGTGCACGAGGCGTACTTCCGCACGGCCCGCCCCGGCGACCCCGCGCAGGTCGAGGCGGTGAGTCCGACGACCGGCCAGAGCTACCAGATGGGCTGCATCGAGAACCACAATAACGGCGGCATCATCTGCCGGGGCGGGGACAATGCGGTGGTGTTCCTGTACTGAGCCCCGTCACCCCGCCAGCGTGCGGCTCTTGACCTCCTCGGGCGCGAACGACGCCTCGATCGACGTGCGCGCGCACCGGGTGAGCACCTCGCGCGGCACGCCCGTCCGCTCCTCGGCAAGCACGTACTCGTCCACCACGTCGGCACCGAACAGCAGCGGGTCGTCGGCATTGATCGAGCACCGCACGCCGGCCTCGAGCAGCCGCGGCAGCGGGTGCTCCTCCAGCGAGGGGTACACGTCCAGCACGACGTTTGAGGTCGGGCACACGTCCAGGCAGGTCCCGCGCTCGGCCAGAAGCTCCAGCACCCTGGGGTCCTCCACCGCGCGCACGCCGTGCTGGATCCGGTCCACGCCCAGCTCGAGTGCCGCCCGCACCTCCTCGGGCCCGGCGAGCTCGCCCGCGTGCGGCACCACCCCGAGCCCGGCCTCGCGCGCGATCGCGAACGCCCCGGCCGCGTCGGCCACGGGGTTGCCGCGCTCGTCCGCGACCAGACCCACCGCGACCACGCCGCGGTCGGCGAACCGCGCGGCAAGCCGGGCGGCCTCCAGTGCGTGCTCGGGCCCGGCGCCCCGGTCGATGCTCACGATCGCCCCGGTCCACACACCGTGCCGACGACCGGCTTCGATCGCGGTGGGCAGGATGAACTCGAGCGCGTCCTCGGCGCTGCCGAACGCCGCCGCCTTCTCGGGGATCGACGCGAACTCCAGCGCCACCACGCCCTGCGCGGCCGCGTCGGCCATCACCTCGTCGAGCAGCCTCGCCACGCGCTCCGGGGTGCGCAGGAGGCCGATCAGGACGCCGTACGCGGCGAGGAACCGCGTGAAATCCGGATAGCTGACCAGCGGGGGAACGGCGATGCCGTCGTCGCTGCACCACTGCCTCAGCGTGGACTCCCGCATGGCCGCCTCGAGGTGCACGTGCAGGTGCGCCTTGGGCAGGCCGGAGTAGAACTCCCGCGCGGTCATCGCGCCCGCGGGATGCTCCGTCGTCACGCCTTCGGCTCGACGTCGCGCGCCTCGTCGGCGACGGGCTGGTGGGTCATGGGGTCGGAGCCGTCCCACGAGGAGACGTTGCGCGCCTTGGGCAGGTCGTCGCGGTGGAACACGGGGTTGTGGCCCTTGGCCTTCTGCTGCAGGTAGTGCTGCAGCAGCGCCACGGCCAGGCCGCCGAGCGGGATGATCGCGACGAGGTTGAGGGTGGCCATGAAGCCCATGAACAGGTCGGCGAGGTTCCAGATGAGGTCCACCGAGCCGAGGCAGCCGCCGAGCACGGCGAGCATGACGAGGACCCGGAACACGGTGAGCGCCATGGGGTTCTCACGGAGGAAGCGGATGTTGGCCTCGCCGTAGTACGAGTTGCCGAGAATCGAGGAGAACGCCAGGAAGAAGATGACGACCATGAGGAACGGCACGCCCCAGTCGCCGACCTGCGCGGCGAGCGAGTCCTGGGTGAGCGTGATGCCCTCGCGGTCGCCGCCGAACTCGGGGTTCGAGAGCAGGATGATGAACGCCGTGGCCGAGCAGACGACGAGGGTGTCAAAGTAGACGCCGAGCGCCTGGACGAGTCCCTGCTTGACGGGGTGGGAGACCGATGCGGTGGCGGCAGCGTTGGGCACCGAGCCCATGCCGGCCTCGTTGGAGAACAGTCCGCGGCGCATGCCCTGCATGATGGCCGCGCCGACGGCGGCGCCCGCGACCTCGCGCAGGCCGAGGGCGTGACCGACGATGAGCGAGATCATCTCGGGGACCTCCGAGATGTTGAGCGCCACGACGACCAGTGCCACCACGATGTAGGCGACGGCCATGAGCGGGACGACGATCTCGGTGACGGCGGACAGTCGGCGGACGCCGCCGAAGATGACGACGCCGGTGAGCGCGGCGAGGATCGCGCCGATCACCAGTCCGGCGCCGACGCCTTCGCCGAGGCTGAACTGGTTACGCACGGACTGGGAGATGGAGTTGGCCTGGACGGCGTTGAAGACGAAGCCGTAGGTCACCGTGATGATGACCGCGAACACGACGGCGACGGGCTTCCAGCCCAGGCCGTCGCGGATGTAGTAGGCGGGGCCGCCGATGTAGGAGTCCTTGCCTCTGACCTTGTAGAGCTGGGCCAGCGTGGACTCGACGAAGGCGGTGGCGCCGCCGACGATCGCGAGCAGCCACATCCAGAACACCGCACCCGGCCCGCCGACCGTGATGGCGATCGCGACGCCGGCGACGTTGCCGGTGCCCACGCGCGAGGCCGCGGAGATGGTGAAGGCGCGGAAGGCCGAGATGCCCTTCTTGCCCTCCTCGATCTCTGCGGGCTTCTCGACGATCGTCCTGAGCATCTCCGGGAACATCCGGATCTGCACGATGAGCGTGGTGAGCGAGAACCAGAGTCCGGCGATCACCAGCAGGGCGATCACGAGGTACCAGTAGACGTCGTTGACGGAGGCGACGGCGGTGGCGAGAGAGTCCATCAGTCGACCCTAACCGCTGTCTGTGTGATGCGTCTCATCTCCCGGGGGAGAAAATGCACGCACCCCGCCCCCGACGACCGTCGGGGGCGGGGTGCTTGCCTGGCGGCCTGTTCAGCTACCGAGCGAGCCGAACATGTTCCCGAAGAGGTCGCGGAGGGATCCCATGAACCCGCCGTCGTCACCGGGCGTGGGCGGGGTCGTGCCACCCTTGCCGATGTTCACCGTGAGCAGGCTGCTGTCGACGGGCTTGAAGCGGTCGTCGCCGACCGTCGCGCCCGTGTACTTGACCTGGTAGCGGTAGGTGGCGTCGCCCTCGGGCACCGAGTCGGTGAACGTGGCGGTCTTGTTGGTGATCGCCACCGGCTCGCCGACCGCCTCGCCGTCGCGGTAGGACTGGGCCGTGGCCCCGGTGGGGTAGCTGCGGTCGGGCGTGGTGGTGAAGCTGGCCTTGATGGTCACTGGGACGTTGCCGTCGGCCGCGGCGCCCTGCTCGGCGAAGAGGACGACCGACGAGGTGATGTCGTTGAATACCCTGGGCGAGATGGTGAGGGTAGTGGAGCCCTCGCTGCCGCGGTAGACGTTCTTCGTGTCGGGGACGCGGGTCTCGGTGACGACGGCCTTGTAGACGTAGTCCTTCGCCGTGCCGCCCTCCTCGATCGCAGGGACAGAGTCGGTGACGGTGGCACTGCCGCCGGAGATCGCGACGGGCTCACCCATGGCGACGCCGTCCTTGTAGAACTCCACCTTGACGGCACCGGGGATGGTCGACGACGGGGTGGACCTGACGTTGGCGGTGACGGTGACCGGGACGTTGCCGCCCGCCTCAGTGCCCTTGGTGGCCGTGACCGTGGTGGCGGTGTCGTAGTAGTTGAGGATCTCCCGCACGACGGTGAACGTGGTCGGCGCGCTCTCGCTGGGCTTGATCGAGTTGGGCACCCCTGCGTACTTGGCGTGGACCTGATACGCCTTGGACGTCTCGCCCTCGGCCAGGGCCGGAAAGTCGTGGGTGATCGAGGCGACGCCCGTCGAGTTGGGGTTGGCCTCGCCGATCTTGGTCTCGCCGATGTAGAACTCGACCTTGCCGTCGTCGATGGTCGACGCGGACGCGCCCGGGACGGTGACCTTGGCGGAGATCGGCGTGCCGGTGGTCCCCGACTCCACCTGCCCGCCGGCGGTCATCGTGGTGGTGCTGTCGAGCTGGACGGCCTCGCCCTCGACACGCGTCGAGGTGAGGGTGGCGGGGGTGGCGCCGGAAGCGCAGAAGATGTTGCGGTTGCCGGTACCCTCGATCCACTGGATCGCGGACGCCGAGCCGCTGTTGTAAGCACTGTTGCCGGTCTTGCCAACAGCCTTCGGGGACACCGAGATCGTGGTTCCGGCAGCGCTCACGGGTGCCAACATCGTGACCTTGACCTTGGGCAGACGGAATGCTGTATTGGACTCCACGACGATTCCGCGGTTATTGCCGTACTGAGAGCTGTTCGAGCCCCAATAGCCGGACTGTCCGCCCCAGATCCGGGCGAAGGATCCGTTCGCGTCGGTATTGCCGGCGCTGTTGGTGCGCACCACGGCGAGGGCGTCGGGACTGGTGGGTGTCGTGATCCCCTGCTCCCCTCCTGCGAGCGATACACCGATGATTGTCGCGTTGGTGGGAAGTGCGAAATCGTAGGTCAACCGGGCGAATCTGTCGGTGCCCGAGGTCATCGTCCCCGGCTGGAGGAACACGTCGAAGGTTTGACCGGGTGCGACGGTCTCGGGATACGTGACATCGACGTCGTCTGGGTAGTTCGGTGGGGTCCAGTGGCGGCCAGGGCTCGGCCGGGCCCGCCGGGTCCGCCACCTCGGTCGGTTCGCTGACGGGCGGCAGCGCCGGGGCCTGACCGCGGGCGCGATCGGCGTCGCGGCAAGCGGGTCCGCGTCGCCGCATAGGCTGGTGTGCGTGACCGTTCTCGCCCCGACCGCGCCCGACATCGCCGTCCTGTTCGAGGGCGGCGGGATGCGGGCGGTGCACACGGCCGGCGTCGTGGAGACACTCATCGAGGCGGGCATCCACACCGGGCTAGCCGCCGGTATCTCGGCAGGTGCCTCCCACCTGGCCAACTACGTCTCGCGGGACGCCGTGCGGGCGCGCAAGAGCTTCGTGGAATTGGCCGCGGACCCGAACTTCGGCGACTGGCGCAGCTTCGCCCGCGGCAAGGGCCTGTTCAACGCCGAGTACATCTACGAGCAGGCGGGGCTGCCCGATCAGGTCCTCCCGTACGACTTCGAGACGTTCTCCGCGAGCGGTACCGAGGCGCGGATCGGGACGTTCCGCTGCTCTGACGGCGAGACCGTCTTCTGGGGCGAGGACGACATCACGTCGATGGGCGACCTCATGCGGATGGTCCGCTCGTCGTCGACGATGCCGGTGTGGATGCCGCCAGTGCTCATCGACGGCGAGTACTACGTCGACGGGGCGCTGGGCCACGACGGAGGGGTCCCGCTGTCGGTGGCTCGCGACGCGGGATACGAGAGGTTCCTGGTGGTGCTGACCCAGCCGCACGGGTATCGCAAGATTCCGCCGCGTCGGCTGACGCCGTTCTATCGCTCCTATTTCCGCCGGTTCCCGGCGGTGGGGGAGGCGCTGATGCACCGTTGGGCCCTCTACAACGAGACCCTCGACGAGATCGAGGCGTTGGAGGAATCGGGTGACGCTTTGGTCTTCCGTCCGCACCGGGTGATGATCCGCAGCTACGAGCGCCGGGTCGACCGTCTCGCCGAGGCCTACGTCCTCGGTCGCGAGCAGGCCAGGCGCGAGGTCGACACTTGGCTCGACTTCTGCGGCCTGTAGGACCCCCGGAAATGCGAGACGCCCCGGTGGCGAACCACCGGGGCGTGCCGAGTCGGGGTCAGGAGCCGAACAGGGCCGCGCCACCACTGAGGGTGCCGAGTACGTAGGCCGGGAGGCGCAGAAGGCCGTCGATCGCGGCCGAACCGAACGGCGCGGGGATGAGCTCGGCCGAGCCGACTGCAAGTCCTGCCCAGAAATCAGAGAACATGGTGTGCCCTTTCGACGAGACGCCCACCCGTTGTGGGCTACACCACACGAGGCTACAAGCGGTTCTCGCGGCACGCCACCGATGAATCGTGACCTTTCCGCACCCTAAGTAAAGGCCTAACCGTTTTGCTGCACAGTTTCCACTTTATGAAGAAATGTCTAGGCTCGAGATGGGGCGTCTGGCGTACGAATCCACCGACGAGATGGGTCGTCGGATCAGCTCCGGAAGGAGTTCGTGATGTGGGGCAGTCTTGTGGATTTCGCCGGTTCGACCATCAACGCGGCCGGCAGCCTGGTTCAGGATTCCGGCTCGACGCTCGTCGATTCCGCCACGTTCCTCCCGTACCACGTCGTCCAGATCCTCTGGGGCACCGTGTTCGGCATCGCGGGGGATCTCGGGTCGACCTTGCCGATGGCGTGACCTCGACGTCGCCTGGGTGACGACGGGCGGACGGGGGGTCGGTTAGGTCACCCTGGATAGACAGACCAGTCTGTTCTGACTATTGTCGCGAGCATGACCGACACCGCAGCCGCCTCTCGCCCCGCCCGTCCCGCGCGCGCTCCCAAGCCCAAGGGTCAGTGGAAGATCGACGGCAAGCTCCAGCTCAACCACAACGAGGAGTTCAAAGCCGAGGACGATGCGCTCAACGTGCGCCAGCGCATCATCGACGTGTACTCCAAGGAGGGGTTCGACTCGATCCCCTCGGATGACCTCTCCGGCCGCTTCCGGTGGATGGGCCTCTACACCCAGCGCAAGCAGGGTATTTCGGGTGCACGTACCTCGAAGCTCGAAGCGGACGAGCTGCAGGACAAGTACTTCATGATGCGGGTGCGCATCGACGGTGGCGCGTTGACGACCGAGCAGCTCCGCGTGGTCGCCGGCGTCTCCACGGAGTTTGCTCGCAACTCCGCCGACATCTCTGACCGGCAGAACGTCCAGTACCACTGGATTCGGATCGAGGACGTCCCGGAGATCTGGCGTCGCTTCGACGAGGTTGGACTCACCACCATGGAGGCCTGCGGCGACTGCCCGCGTGTCGTCCTGGGTAGCCCGGTCGTCGGCATCGCTGCGGACGAGATCATCGATCCCACGCCGGCGATCCAGGAGATCAAGGACAAGTACATCGGGAGCCCCGAGTTCTCGAACCTGCCCCGTAAGTACAAGACCGCGTTCACCGGCCACCCCAGCCTCGACGTGGTCCACGAGATCAACGATATCGCCTTTGTGGGCGTTGTTCACCCCGAGCTCGGCGCGGGCTATGACTTGTGGGTCGGTGGCGGACTGTCCACCAACCCGCAGCTCGCGCAGCGCCTCGGGACCTTCGTCCGTCCGGAGGAGGCGGTTGAGGTGTGGCACGGCGTGACCAGCCTCTTCCGCGATTACGGCTACCGCGCCCAGCGCACGCGGAACCGTCTCAAGTTCCTCGTCAAGGACTGGGGCGTGGAGAAGGTCCGTCAGGTGCTTCAGGACGAGTACCTCGGCCGAGAGCTGGCTGATGGCCCGGCTCCGGCCAAGGCGACGTCGCCCGGCGACCACATCGGGGTGTTCGAGCAGAAGGACGGCCGCTTCTTCGTGGGCGCCACCACCACAGTCGGCCGGGCCGGCGGTGATGTCCTCGCGAAGGTCGCCGACCTCGCCGAGGCCGCGGGCTCGCAGCGGATCCGCTTCACCCCGCACCAGGGTGTTCTCGTGCTGGACGTTGAGGAGGACAAGGTCGAGGCCCTGATCGAGGGACTCGCGGCGGTCAACCTGCACGCCCGTCCCAGCTCGTTCCGTCGCTGGACCATGGCCTGCACCGGCATCGAGTACTGCAAGCTCGCCTTCGTCGACACCAAGGACTCGGCCACCGAGCTGGTCGCAGAGCTCGAGAAGCGCTTCGCGGGCGACGCTCCGCTGGAGACGCCGCTGTCGATCCACCTCAACGGGTGCCCGAACAGCTGCGCCCGCATCCAGACGGCTGACATCGGACTCAAGGGTCAGTTGCTCGACGGCGACACCCCGGGCTTCCAGGTCCACCTCGGTGGCGGCCTGGCTGCCAGCCACCGCGACGAGGGTGGCCTCGGCCGCACCGTCCGTGGCCTGCGCGTGAAGACCACGGACCTCGCCGATTACGTGGAGCGTGTGATCAGGAAGTACGTGGACAGCCGCGACGCCGGCGAGACGTTCGCCGAGTGGGCCCACCGGGCAGATGAGGAGGCACTCGTATGACCACAGTGAGCCTGGAACTGCTGCCCCGCAGCACGGTTCTCACCCCCGGCCCCGGTCGGAAGCGGACCACCGAAGAGCTCAAGGCCATCGCCGAGGACGCCGCCCGTCGCTTCGACGACCGGGGCATCTACGGCAAGTTCGAGGAGATTGACCCGAACGAGGTGCTGGCCTGGGCCGGCGAGACCTTTGGCGACGCCCTGGCCGTGGCCTGCTCCATGGCCAACACGGTGGTGCCCGAGATGACGGCGCCGCACGCCCCGGGCGTGGACGTGCTGTTCCTCGACACCGGCTACCACTTCTCCGAGACGGTCGGCGTGCGCGATGCACTCGCTGCGACGCCCGGCCTCAACGTCGTGGACGTCCGCAGCCCGGCGAGCATCGCCGAGCACGAGGCGGTCCTCGGCGCGAAGCCGTACGAGACCGACCCCGAACTGTGCTGCCGCCTGCGCAAGGTCGAGCCGCTCGATGCGGCGCTCTCGGGATACGAGGCCTGGATCACCGGCCTGCGCCGCGTGGACACGGATCACCGTGCGGGCGCCGCGATCGTCGAGTGGGACGAGAAGCATTCGATGATCAAGATCAACCCGCTGGTCGCGTGGACTCTCGAGCGCGTGCACAACTACGCGGCCGAACACGGGTGCCTGCTCAACCCGCTGCTCGACGACGGCTACCCGTCGATCGGCTGCGAGCCGTGCACCCGCCGCGTCGAGGCAGGCGCCGACCCCCGCTCGGGTCGCTGGGCCGGCTCCTCCAAGACCGAGTGCGGCATCCACCTGTGACTCTGTCGCCGGTCGGTCGCGCTCCGGCGCACGCTCCCGCTCCGGCGCAGGGGGCCCCGGCACTGGATCTTCGGTCCGTGGTCCCGGTGCAGGCTCCTGGGTCGACGGCATCGCCGACCGCGGCAGTACCGCAGCCCCTGGACGGGCTCCCGCTCACCATGGGCCTGGCCGGTCGTGAGGTGCTGCTCGTCGGTGCCGGCCCCGTGTCGGCCCGCCGGGCGGAGCTCTTCCTCGAGGCGGGAGCGCGCGTCCGCGTGGTCGCCCCGACCCTGGCGCCCGAGATGGAGGACGTGGTCGCGAGTCACCGTGGCGGGGAAGCCCGTGATGGGGCGGCCCGTGATGGGGCGGCCCGTGATGGGGAGACCCGTGGTGGGGACGCTGGCGGCGGCGTTGTCGTCGTCGTCCGATCATTCACCCCCGCCGACCTGGACACTCCCTGGCTGGTGCACGTCGCCACGGGCGACGCCGAGGTCGACGCCGAGGTCGCCGCGCTGTGCGAGGCGCGGCGACTGTGGTGCGTGACGGCGGGCGACGCGGCGCTCGGCTCGGCACGGGTGCCCGCGCGTACGGCGGTCGCGACGCCGGCCGGCGTGGTGCGCATCGCCGTGGATTCGGGTGATCCGCGCAGGTCAGTGCGGGTCGGGCGCCATGTCGCTCGCTCGCTGGCCACCGCGCCGGCCGGACTGCGCGCGCGGCGGCGGACCGCCGCGGGATGGGTCGCGGTGGTCGGTGGAAGTGGCGACGGCGACCTCCTCACCGTCCGCGCGCGACGCCTCGTCCACGCCGCTGACGTCCTGGTCGTGGACGGGCCGGTCGACGTGGGATTACGGGCAGAACTCGACGACGACGTCGAGGTGATCGACACCAGTTCAGGCCTGCCCGCCGCCCGCGTGGTCGACCTGATCGCCTGCCGCCGCGAGGCCGGACACGGAGTGGTGCGGATCGTCGCAGCGGCCGGGCTCGCGGACGTGGCGCGCGATCTCGAGGACGTCGGCGTGGAGTTCCAGCTCGTTCCCGGCGTCGTCTAGCTGGGTCGGACCGGTAGGGGTGAACAGTCAGTGCCGGCCCGGGGGACTCAGGCCTGATCCCACCCGGTCTTGAGGGCGGCGTCGATGCCGTTCCGCACGGCCACGCGCACCTCGTCGACCGTCGGCACGGGACCGGAGAACCACGTCAGCATGGGTCCGGCCGCGGCGATCGCTCCCCTCGGGGGCGGGTTCTGGTGATCGCGGCCCCGATAGACCAGGCCGATCGGCAGGACCGCGACCGGGGCGCCGGCCTCGCGGGCCCCGCTGACCATGTGGCCCACACCCTTCTTGACCGACTCGAGCCGCATCGTGCGGAGGTCGTCGGCGGAGGAATTGGTGCCCTCGACGAAGGTCAGGACCACACCCCCGGCGACGACCCGCTCCACGCACACCCGGATCAAGCGGGCGGCCGCACCGAGATGGACATCCGTGGCCGTGCCCTGGTAGTTCTTGGCGCGGAAGACCGGGATCGTGCCCGTGTACTCGAACAGCGGACGTAGCGGGCCGCGGAAGAGCGGGTCCTTGGTCAGGCCCGTACCCGCCGACAGGAAGCGGACCCGCTTGTCGAACAGGGCGGCCGCGAGCACCGTCGCGTCGTGCTTGGACGGATGGTTGACGGCAGCGATGATCCCGATGCCGTCCGCGTGCAGCCGGGTCAGTTCGGCGACCGTCTCGGCGGGTATCAGTACCCGTGGGCGGTAGATCGCGTCGACCAGGCGCAGGATCGGGTAGGTGAACCAGTCACGCCGCCGACCGGGGCCGAAGAAGTCGTAGACCTTGTCGTAATTGGCCACGGTCACCTCGGGCCTGGATCGACGACGTGGGAAGCCGGCCCGCGGCCGTGGACGGCCGGAACTCATCGGTCCGAGTCCTGTCCGGCGAATTCGGAGATGCATGCGGTGTGCGGCATGCTCTGAGTATGACGACACCTTCCCGGCCGCGCCTGCTGTTGGTGGCACATGGGACGCGGTCGGCACTCGGGCGCAGGGTGCTGGGCCGAGTGCTGCTCGAGACGCGCAAGGCGCTCCGGCCGGACGGGGTCACTGGGGTAGACACGGGAGTAGACACGGTGGACTGCCGCCTCGCCTGGGTCGACGTCCAGTCGCCCGGACCCGAACGGATCCTCGCCGACGGTGTCCCGACCGTCGTGGTGCCGGTATTTCTCGCCCGCGGATTCCACGTGACACACGACGTCGGCCAGGCTTGCCTGCAGGCGCCTGGTCCGGTCGTGCAGACCCCGCACCTCGGGTCCGAGCCGGAGGTCGTCCGGGCCGTGATCCAGCGTCTCGCTGAGGCCGGGGCGACGGGGGCATTCGGCGCGGACGCCGTGGTGTTGGGAGCGGCGGGAAGCCGGGACTCCTCGTCGGTCGCCGAGACCCGGGAACTGGCGGGCACGCTCTCCCGGCTGCTCGGGGTGCCGGTGACCGCCGCGTTCGCCTCGGCCGCCGAGCCCTCTGTCACGGACGCCGTGGCGGCGTTCCGTGCATCCGGCCACAGCCGGGTGGCGGTGGCGACGCATCTTCTCGCGCCGGGATTCTTCGCGGATCGGCTCGCCGCCGCGGGGGGTGACCTCACCTCGGAACCACTCGGGGCGCACCCGGAGGTCATCGATCTGATCGTTCGCAGATACCGCGAATTCGCCGACGTTCTGTGCGGCTGAACACAGCAGATAATGCGCGATAGGTGACCTCGATAACTTCCTATTTTCTATTGCCGAAACAGTGCGATGGCGCTGCGATGGCAGCGCCATAATCGCCATTCGTGCAGGTGGAAGCGGCAGCATTATGATAAAAGAATGCTGATTGTAGGCTTATTGTCCGGGATGTTGTCGGTGGAATGTTGACTCTATTTCCGGCAATGTCGGTTCGCTGAAAGTGGCGGCCGGATGCATACAGTGACTTATCGGTGCATACTGTTCCCGAGTTGAGTGACAACCAAATTCAGGGAGTGTGGAATGGCTCAGCAGTTCCAGGTTCATTACGTCGACGATCTCGATGGGACCAATCTCGGCAGTGAGGCCAATACGATCTCATTCGCATTCGAGGGCAGGGAATACACCATTGACCTCAGTGATGAGAACGCAAAGGGCTTCCGTGAGGCAATGGCTCCGTACCTCGAGGCCGGCCATCCGGTGACCCGCGGAAAGGGTCGTACGGCGAAGAAGTCGGCGAAGTCGTCGTCCTCGACGAACCTCGCGGCTGTCCGCGAATGGGCACGTGAGAACGGTTACGAGGTGTCCGACCGTGGCCGCATTCCCGGCAACGTGATGGACGCCTACGCCGCGGCCAATTGATGATTCCCTCAATGGCTAAATGATCGCGGCCCAGCCGCTACGGTGGACCCACATCCTGTGCATCGGGATGTGGGTCCGTTTCTTTTGAGTGCATTGCTTTTGTCTCGTTGCATGGATTGTGTCACTCGAACCTCATCGGTAACAGGTGCGGCGACGGCTTCTGAATTCACGAGATGAATCAGTAGGTGGGTTTCCAAGTACCGCGGGCCGAGTGATTTCGGCCGAGTAGTACCAGTTCGGTGAACTGCGCCGAAGTGCGTGCCGGGGTAAGTGCCGCGGTGCGCGGAGGGGTTCGCGGGGCCGGCATGCCGGGGATCCTGCACTTCCGGATCCGGCGGCCAGAGCCACCAACACTGTGATCACGTCGATGTCGGCCGACACGCGGGCGTCATGGT
Source organism: Dietzia sp. NCCP-2495 (assembly GCF_026011735.1). Lineage (GTDB taxonomy): Bacteria > Actinomycetota > Actinomycetes > Mycobacteriales > Mycobacteriaceae > Dietzia. Next base: position 17,856 of record NZ_BRVN01000026.1, read on the forward strand.
GGTGGAATAACAACGTTGCCGTCGTATTCTGCCCGGGTGACCCGAATCTCCTCCGCCGATCCCGAACGCCTCCCCACGCACGCGCAGTACGACGACGTGCTGCGCCGGGGGATCCTCGACGAGGCCATGACGCGGCTTCGTGACGGCGCCCCGGACAGTCTCGGACTGCGTCCCCTCGCGGCGTCCCAGGGCACGTCGACCACCGCGATCTACACGATGTTCGGCGGCAAGCAGGGGCTACTCGCCGCGGTCGCGCACGAGGCCGACGAGCAACTGGCTGCCGAGCTGCGCGGTTCCCTCCACCACGGCAGCGTCGAGGGCGACATGCGCTCCCTGTGCCGGGCCTACCGACAGTGGGCGCTCGAGAACCATGGACTGTACGGCCTCGTCGTGGGTGAGCCGGTGCGTTCGCCTCGCCCGGGAGTGGCGGGAACTGTCGGCGTGGGCCCGGGTGGTGACACGGTGACCCCGATGCCGCAGTGGCGCGAGCCTCTGCTCGAGGTGGTCGACGCACTGGTCGACGAGGGGATCTTCCGGACGGCCGACGTGCACGAGACCGCCACGTCGATCTGGGCCTCGCTGCACGGCATCGTGTCGCTCGAACTGAGCGTCTGGCGTGAGTCGCCCAGCGCAGAGCAGTACTTCGAGACGCAGCTCGCGGCCATCCTGCGGTCGTGGACCGCGGCGGGTTCGGCGGGCTCGGCGGGCGCGGCTGGTTCGGCGAGTGTGGCCGGCGATGCCGGCACGGCCGGAGGCGCCGGAGCCGACCGGCGGCGCGCTCGTGCGGCGGTCGGCCTGTGAACGCGCCGAGGCCGGGTGAGTCGGCGAGCGGCGGCGATGACGGCAGCCCCTTCTCCTTCTTCCATCTCGGTGAGGACGGGTCCTACGTCCCGACGCGATACGCGAAGAGCGCCTGGTCGGACGGTCTCGTCAACGGTCCGGCCATCGTCGCGGCGGCCGCGCGATCGCTCGAGATCGAGTACGGGCACGAGGACTTCCAGCCGTCCCGGCTCACCGTCGACTTGTTCTCGCAGGTGAAGTTCGAGCCGCTGGAGGTCCGCACCGAGGAGGTGCGCAGCGGTAACCGCATCCGGGTGGCGGACGCGCATATCTATCAGGGCGGCAAGACGGTGGCGCGGGCGACACTGGTCCAACTCCGCCGCGGCGAGCAGCCGCCGGGCGAGGTGTGGCGGTCCGGCCGGACCCTCACGCCGCCGGACGGGCCCGGGGGCACGGTGCTGAGCGCGGGCTCCCGCGCGTGGTTCGGGAGCGACGCCTCGGACGAGCCCTGGAGTCGTTCAATGGGCGCGCACCAGAACGCCGGCCGGAAGCGCTTCTGGCTGCATCCGCTCGACGTGGTCACCGGGCAGGACGCGTCGCCGTTCCAGCGCGCCGTGACGCTCGGTGAGTCCACGAGTCTCATGGCCCACTGGGGCACCGAGGGCATCGGGTTCATCAACGCGGACCTGACAGTGGCCCTCGCCCGACTGCCCCGCAGCGGCGACATCGGCATCGAGGCCGAGCAGCACATCAGCGAAGACGGGGTGGCCGTGGGGACCGCGGCGCTGTTCGACCATGACGGCATGTTCGGCAGCGGTACCGTGGTCGCAGTGTCCAATGCCGGGCGGCAGATCGACTTCGCCACCAGGGGCCTCGTCAAGGGCAAGCCCGCCGCGGATCCCGGACCGGAGAAGGGGACGCGCGTATGACCACCGGAGACCAGCACTCCAGCCAGCACTCGGACCAGCAGCCGGGCCTGTCCCGCGAGCGGATGCTCGACGCGATCGAGGCCCAAGCCGGGCTCGTGCGCTTCGCCCTCGAGGGTGCCGACGCCGACGCCGACGACGCCGGTGGGGTCGACCTGGCCACCGCCGTGCCGTCGTGCCCGGGCTGGACGATCCACGACCTGGTCGCCCACGTGGGCACCGCCAACTGGTGGGGCGGCGCCAACGTCCGCGCGGGCAACCCCGAGGAGCGGGCCCGCGGCATGGGCGATGTGCACAAATCGGCCCCGTCCGCTGACGAGGGGTCGATCCCGCTGGCCCGGTGGTACGGGGACCTCGCCGTCGTCGCCATCGAGACCTACACCGACGCCGACCCGGACGCGCCCGCCTGGACCTTCGCCGGCCCCGGCCGCGCGGACTTCTGGCTGCGGCGCCAACTGCACGAGACGGCGATCCACCGCTGGGACCTTGAGAACGCGCTGCGTGGCCCTGCCTCGACGACGCCGCTCATGGACGACGTGGCGCTCGACGGGCTGGACGAGTTCTGCACCGCGATCCGACCGCTCGTCGCGATGCTCAAGCCGGCGCCCCCGGTGACGATCCGCGTGCGCGCCGGTGAGTGCGAGTGGGTCATCCCGGGCGCCGAGGGGTCCGGCGAGGTCGAGATCTCGGGTCCGGCCGAGACGCTGACTCTCCTCCTGTGGGGTCGCGTGGGTGCGGATGAGCCCGGCCTGGAGATCACCGGCGACCGCGAGGGCCTCGATGCTGCCCTGGAGGCCGGACTCTCGACGTGATGCTGTCCCGCGTGGCGGCGTTGTCGCTCGTCGGGCTGGGCGGCGGGGCGGGGTCGGCGGTGCGCGCCGCCCTCGGCCTGGCGTGGCCGGGGTCGCCGCTGGTCACAACCCTGGCGATCAACGTCGTGGGGGCGTTCCTGTTGGGCGTGATCGTCGCCGTTCTCTACGGTCCCCGTGGGGTGGGAGGGGGACGACGACGACTTGGCGCCCGTCTCCTCCTCGGGACCGGATTCTGTGGGGGCTTCACGACGTATTCCGCTGTGGCGGTGCAGACCGCGGAGCGCGTGGGGGATGCCGAGTTCGCCGTCGCGGCTGCGTATGCAGCGGCCACGCTGGTCGTGGGAGCGCTCGCCACGCTGGTCGGGCTGCTGGCCGGCGGATGGTCGGGGGCCGGAAGTCGGGGATCAGAATGAGCGCCGCGATGCTCGTCGGGCTCGCCGCTGTGGGCGGTGGGCTGGGCGCTGCCGGTCGATACGCCGTGGACGAGTGGGTGAGCGCCCGCTGGCGGCGCGACTATCCGCTCGGCACGCTGATCGTCAACGTCACCGGCTCGTTCCTGCTCGGAGTGCTGGTCGGGCTGTTGGTCGAGGATGCTTCCGGGTCTGCTGCCGGGTCTGCCGGCGTGATGGCGCTGCTGGGCACAGGAGTGCTCGGCGGCTACACGACGTTCTCCACCGCGAGCCTGGGCACGGTGAAGCTCGCCCTCGACGGACGTCGAGGACCGGCATTGCTCTACGGGCTCGGCACGCTGCTCGCATCGGTCGCGGCGGCGGGGTTGGGGCTGTGGCTGGGGAGCCAGTGAGCCCGGGTCTTGTGCACGGCTGATCGGTGGGCCACGGTGGTGTCATGGGGCATCGGATGTTCGTGGCGGTGTTGCTACCGGAGGAGATCCGCGAGGAACTCGCGCGGTTCCTCGAACCGCGGCCGGGACTGGCGTGGTCTGACCCCGCGCAGTGGCATCTCACACTGGCGTTCTGTGCTGACGTCGACGACTGGCGCCTGGACGATCTCACCGACCGTCTGACCGCCGTGGCCCGCAAACACGAACCCTTCCGCCTCACCCTGACCGGGGCCGGGGCATTCCCGTCTGTGGAGCGGGCGAAGGTCCTGTGGGCGGGCGTCGAGCAACCCGAGGAGCATCCGCTCCACTCGCTCGCGGCGGGCGCCCGGTCGGCGGCCAACTCGTCGGGCTGCTGCCCGGACGGTGCCCGGTTCCGGCCCCACCTCACGCTCGCGAGACTCCGTGGTTCCGGCGACGCCACCCACTGGCTCCACGTCCTCGACACCTTCACCAGCAGCGACTGGCAGGTCCGCGAGATCGCGCTCGTGGAGTCCTTCCTCGGTCAGGGCCGGAGGGGACGGGCACGCCACGAGGTGATGGCGCGGATTCCCCTGGGCTCGGGCGACGAGCGGTGGTGGGCGCGGAGCGGGGACTGACCGCGACCGCGGGGACTGGCCGTACGACCGCGCGACTCGAGGCCGCGGCCCCTGCCGCTAGCGTGAACGGCGTGGAACTCATCGGAACCGTGGATGCTGCGCACCCGCTCGTCGTCGTCGCCCTCGAACAGGAGGCCCGGCACTTCGTCACCGACTTCCCCGTCCTGGTGACGGGCGTCGGCAAAGTGCGCGCGGCGCTGGCCGTGGCGCACGCCCTCGGCGCCGGCGTGCGGCCCCGCGAGCTGGTCAACGTCGGCACCGCCGGTGGACTGCACCCCGGGATGGAGGGCACGCACGAGATCGAGGTGGTGTTCCAACACGATTTCGACGACCCCGCACTACACGCCGTGACCGGCCGACACGACGGTCCGCCCCTGGCGCTGTCCGCCGCGACCGCCGTGGTGCCCGCCGCGGCCGATGCCCCGGCGGCTCCGGGCGGGGTCGCCGCCCCCGTGCTCGCGACCGGGGACCGGTTCGTCGCCGGTGGGCCGCTGCGGGATCGACTCGTCCGGGTCGCCGACCTGGTAGACATGGAGGGCTACGCCGTGGCCGCCGCGGGTGCGGCCCTGGGCGTGCCGACGCGCCTGGTCAAGCACGTGTCGGACCCGGCTGACGAGACCGCCGGGGACACGTGGGTCGAGGGGGTCGACGCGTGCGCGCGCGTGCTCGCCGAGTGGGTCGGCTCGCGGTTGGGCTAGCGGCGTTGGGATGGCTACGCAGCGCTAGCGGCACAGGGCTGGACCAGCCGATCCAGATGGGCAGGGATGGGCTGGCCGGGACCGCTCAGCAGTCGCCGACGCCCACCCATTCGGTCAGCCCATCGGTGAACAGCTGCCGCTTCCAGATGGGCACGCCGTGCTTGAGCCGCTCAATGAGCTCCGAGCACGCCCGGAACGCCTCCGCGCGGTGCGGCGCCACGGCCACCGCGACCACCGCGATCTCGCCGACCGGCAACACGCCCACCCGGTGCACGGCGCCCACGCGCACGACACCGTTCGGTCCGCTCATCTCCGCCTCGATCGACTCGCACAGCCGGGCCAGCGTCGTCGCGGCGGTGGGGTGCGCGGAGTACTCGATGTGCTGGACGTCGGCGCGGCCGCCGTCGTGGTCGCGCACGATCCCGGAGAACGTCACCATCGCGCCGTCGGCGGTGCTCCACACGGCACTCTCGACCTCGCGGGGATCGATCGCGGTGTCGGTGATCTGGGCGAGTGGGCGGGACTGGGGGACCTGATCCTGCGCGCTCATCAGTGGCCACCGCCGTTCGCGTGCACGTCGAGAAGGTGATCCAGCAGGTCGTCGAGCACCTCGAGCCCGTTGCGCACCCCGCCCGTCGACCCCGGCAGGTTGGCGACCAGCGTGCGCCCCGAGAACCCGGCCAGGCCACGGCTCAACGCGGCGGTCGGGGTGGCGGCGATCCCACGGGCCCGCATCGCCTCGGCCACGCCCGGCAGAGCGAGGGTGAGGTGCGGCGCGGTGGCCTCGGGCGTGCGGTCGTCGGGCGCGACGCCGGTTCCGCCCGTGGTGAGCAGCACGGCAGGGGAGCGGCGGACCTGTTCGGTGAGGGCCACCTCGATGTCGGCGTCGGCCACCACGTGCACCTCGACCGGGTCGAAGCCGCGCCCGAGGAGCCAGGACCGGATCGCGGGGCCGGTGGAGTCCTCCCGCTCGCCGCGCGAGGCGGCGGTGGAGGAGACGACGACGACGCCGGTCCTGCCCTGATCGATCACCGCGGGTCCGGCCGGGCGTCCGGTCTGCGCGTTGTCGTCGTCGTTGTTGTCGTGGTCATCGATATCCCGCGTCCAGTTCCCGCGCTTCCCGCCGGTCTTCGCGGCGAGGCGGACCCCGTCCATCGTGGCCAGCGGATCGACGGCCTTGACCATGTCGTGCAACGTCAGGCCCGCCACCGACACGGCCGTGAGCGCCTCCATCTCCACGCCCGTCTTGCCGGTGGTCTTGGCGGTGGCGCTAACGCGGATCTCGCCCGCGTCGGCGTCGAGGTCGAAATGCACCTTGACCGAGTTCAGCGGGATTTGGTGGCACAACGGGATCAGCTCGGAGGTCTTCTTGGCGGCGCCGATCCCGGCCAGGCGCGCGGTGGCCAGCACGTCGGCCTTGCCCAGCGCATCGCCGTCGACCATCGTCACCACCTCGGGGCGGGTGCGGAAGACGCCCTCGGCGGTGGCGGTGCGGGTGGTCACGGCCTTGTCGCCGACGTCGACCATGCGGACGCGGCCCTCGGCGTCGAGGTGGGTGAGCTGCGGGTCTGCCATGACCTCCACGGTAGTCTTCGCGGTGCAGGTCGGGGCGGCGCATCGGTCCGTAGACGAGCGGGGGGTGCTGTCGGCGGCGTGCAGGCGACCGAGGGTTTAATCACGGGCATGGCGCAGCTCTTCGACCCGATCCGTATCCGTGACCTCGAGGTCCGCAACCGTGTCTGGCTCTCGCCCATGTGTCAGTACTCGTGCGACGCCCGCGACGGCGTGCCCACCCCGTGGCATTTCGTGCACCTCGGCGCACGGGCGCAGGGCGGGTTCGGGCTGCTGATCGCCGAGGCGTCCGCGGTGGTGCCGGAGGGACGCATCAGCCCCGAGGACGCCGGGCTGTGGAACGACCGGCAGCGGGATGCGTGGGCGCCCATCGTGGAGTTCGTCCACTCGCAGGGCGCGGCGATGGGGATCCAACTGGCGCACGCCGGGCGCAAGGCATCGACCTATAAGGCGTTCCCCGGCCAGCCCTCTGGCTCGATGCCGGTGTCCGAGGGCGGGTGGGCCACCGTTGCGCCCTCGGCGATCCCGTTCGGCGACATGGCGACCCCCGAGGCGCTGGACGCCGCCGGGATCCACGAGGTGGTCACGGCGTTCGCCGACGCCGCCCGGCGCGCCGACGAGGCCGGATTCGACGTGGTGGAGATCCACGCAGCCCACGGGTACCTCCTTCACGAGTTCCTCTCGCCGCTGTCCAACCAGCGGACCGACGCCTACGGCGGCTCGCGCGACAACCGTGCCCGACTGCTGCTGGAGGTCTGCGACGCAGTGCGGCGAGTGTGGCCCGAGGGCAAGCCGCTGTTCGTCCGGATCTCGGCGACGGACTGGGTCTCCGGTGGCTGGACGCCGGAGGACTCTCGCTGGTTGGCGGGTCGACTGGCCGAGCACGGGGTGGACCTGGTCGATGTCTCCTCCGCCGCCAACACCCCCGACCGGCCGCCCGTGCCGCTCGAGCAGGGCTATCAGGTGCCGCTGACCGAGGAGGTACGGGCGTCGGGGGCGGTGCTGGCTGGAGCGGTCGGGCTGATCAGCAACCCGGAATACGCTGAGAGCCTGCTGGTCGACAGCCGCGCCGACGTGGTGTTCCTCGGCCGCGCCGCCCTGCGTGAGCCGGCCTGGCCGCAGCGGGCCGCGGCCGAGCTGGGCCTGGACTGGCGCAACGCCCCGTACCCGCCGCAGTACACGCGGGGGAAGTGGGACTGACCTACAGATCCAGCTCGATATCCGAGGAGGCCAGCGAGTTGCAGACCGTGATCCGCTCCTGCTGCACGCCAGGCTGCTCGGCGCTGGTGGTGCCGGCGAGCTTGGTGGTGACGCACGCCTTGCACAGGCCCCGCTCGCAGCCGGTGGGCACCGGGATGCCCGCGCGCCCGGCCGCCTCGAGCAGGGTGGTGCCGCCGTCGATCTCTACAGACGTCCCGGTGCGGGCGAAACTGACGGTGTAACGGCTGCCGTCGTCGGCGGGGCGGTCCAGCTCGGGCGCGGTGAACGACTCGGCGTGGAATCGATCAGCGGGCTGCCCCAGCTCGCGCAGCCACCCGCGGGCCAGATCGATCACCGCCGCCGGGGCGCAGACGTAGGTCTCGCGACCGGCCAGATCCGGCACCAGTTCGGCCAGCAGCTCCGGACCGAGCCGGCCGGTGCGCAGGTCGTCGCGGGTGGCCGGGGCGTCGGTGAACAGGTGCAGCGTGATCCCGGCGTCGCGAGCCAGTTCGCGGAGTTCGGGCTCGAAGATGATCGAGTGTTCGTCGCGGTTGAAGTAGAGCAGTGTCGCGTCCGGGCCGGCGCCAGCGGGGGAGTCTGCGGCGTCGCGGGCGAGACGGCGCAGCAGCGCGATGATCGGCGTGATGCCAACGCCGCCGGCGATATGCAGGGATTTCGTCGTGGCAACGCCGTTATCCGTGGCCGTCAGCGCGAAGTCACCGGTCGATTGCGGCACACCCACCAGGGTCACGTATTCGCCCGCACACAGTGAATCGGCGATCCGATTGGAGACGCGACCGCCGGTCACGCGCTTGACGCAGAACTCCAGGTCGGACGGCTCGGCCTGCCCGACCGAGTCGTGGACCAGGCTGTACTGGCGGACCAGTTCGTCGTCGTCGACCATCTGGCGCACCGACACGTACGCGCCGGCGTCCCACCGCACATCTTCCCACCCGCGCGGGCGGGCCAGGCGTACCGACAGGGCCTGCCCGTCCGCGACAGGCGTGGCCGCCACGACCCGCGCCGGCACGTTGTGGAACTGCGGCTTGTCGAGGTAGGGCGACTCGGGCAGCCGCCGGTAGCGCAGCCCGGCCGCGACGCGACGAACGAGCGAAGCCGGGTCGCGCAGCAGGTCGCGGGGCCGAGAGAACTCGCGCTCGCCGAACGGCACCGACAGCCCGGTGAGCGTCTTGGCGATGAGCGGCACGGTCTCCAGCAGCGGCGTCTCGTGGTAGGGCAGCCCGTGCCGCGCGGCGATCTCGCGGACCTCCGGTGCGATCGCGCGTTGCATCGACGGCGGCAGATCGGGGAACAGGTGGTGCTCGACGTGCGTGTCCAGCCCGCCGTAGAATATGCGCAGGTCGGGTCGGTTCTCGAACGGCACCTCCTCCTCGAGCAGCCGCGCGAGGGCGTCGTCCATCTGCGCGCTGGGCAGGAAGTTGCGAGTCGCGCGGATCTGGCGCTCGTAGTACTGGTCGGCGGTCTCGTCGGGGCCGGGGTCGGTGAACAGTTCGAGCTCGCCGGCGTGGTGCTCGATGAACACCAGGAACAGGACCGACATGTAGCCGGTCACCCCGCCGAGGTAGTTCGCGGCGAGCGTCTGCAGCGGCTTCCAGCCAGAACGGAACGGCTCGTCGACGAATCGGCGCCGGGCGTCGCGACCGGCGATCCGGGCGGGGGTCCGCAGCATGTACGAGCTGAAGAGCCCGTGTCCCTCGACCTTGCGCGCAATGTTCGCCAGGAAGAACGGCGCCGCGATCGGGGCCATCGCGGCCAGCGCCGAGATCAGCGCGACCTGCCCGAGGTGGTGGCCGTACCAGTCCTGGCCGGCGCTGCCGCGGAACAGGCTGTACCCCAGGTCGTGGTCTTTGCCGACGATGTTGGTGTTGGGGTGGTGACCCACGTGGTGCATGGTCTTCCACTGGTCGGTGTCGACGTTGAAGTCCCAGTGGTAGCGGTCGGAGTGGTACTCGCCGCAGTCCGGCAGGTGGTCGTAGCTGCCGTGGATGATGTTGTGGCCGAGCTCCGAGAACTGCATCAGTCGGTACGCCATCTCCAGTGCGGTGGCGCGGCGGATCGCGCGGGGGCCACCCTCGCGCAGCAACTCGCGGCGGCGGGCGTCGATCGCCTCGCCGTACGCAGTGACGTTGCGGATGTGCGCCAGGTCCTCGGCGCCGACCGCGGCCTTGGCGCGGATGTAGAGGGCGCCGAGCTCGGCCGCGAGCCCGGTGTCGGTGGCGGTGTCAGGGGAGCCGACGAGAGTCATGACTGTGACCGTAGCCACGCCTCCGCGCCGACGGAATGACGCTTCCGGTCGGGAAGTTGGCATTTTCGGACAAGCGGGTGGGTGGGTTGGTAGGTTCGGGCGATGACTGTGCCGCCGTCGTTGTCGTCGTCGGGGTCGTCGTCGGGGTCGCCCGTGTGGGCCGTGCCGCGCGGCACGGAGGGCGTGCGGATCATGGTGGAAGGCGCCGTGGCGCAGGGGATGACGACGACGAGGTGCCTCGCCGGCACCGGAATTCACCCGGCCGATCTCGCGGATGAGAACGCGCAGATCTGGGCACATCAAGAGTTCGCGGTGATCCGCAATCTGTTGGCCGAGCTCGGGGACCTGCCCGGGCTGGGAGCCGGCATCGGGGCGTATTCGACCATCGGTCGGACCGGCGTGATCGGATTCATGATGCTTGCCGGGCCCACCGTGCGCGCGGCGCTCGAGCGGGCGATCCCCTACCTCGCGTTGTCACCGACGCACCTGCGGTTCGCGCTGGAGGAGGGCGACGGGGTCGTCTACACCGTCGCCGCCGACGACGAGATCCCGCCAGACGTGCGCGCCTTCGTGGTGGAACGGGACCTGGCCGGGCTGGCGGCGGCGTTTCGTGGCGCGCAGATCGACCTGCAGCTGGCCGGGATCGAGACCACGCTCGGGCCCGCGGGCGCCGCACTGCTGGCGGAGGCGTGGCGGCTCGAGCCGGCGGCCGTGGTTCCCCTGTGCGCGACCAACCGGCTGGTGATCCCGCGCGAACGCCTGGACGAGCGGCTGCCGCAGGCGGATGAGAACACCGCGCGACTGTTCGAGCAGCAGTGCCGGGAGGTGCTGGATGCCCGACTGTCCCGCGTCGGTGTGGCCGGGCAGGTGCGTAGCCGACTGCGACACGAGCGGGGTGACTGGCCGTCCATGGCGGATGTGGCCGCTGACCTGCACGTCGACGAGCGCACGCTCCGGCGGAGGTTGACCGCGGAGGGCACGTCGTTCCGGAGGCTGGTCGACGAGGTGCGGCACGGCAGGGCGCTCGAACTGCTCGCCCAAGGCGCGGCGGTGTCCGAGGTGGCGCGCGAGCTCGGATACTCGGAGACCGCGACATTCAGCAGGTCGTTTACCCGCTGGGAGGGCGTGTCTCCGAGCCGGCTACGGGAGCGGGGCCTGTGACGAGGGAGGCGCGCGAGGCCTACTCGCGGCGGGCGGGGGAGTACATCGAACACCTCGGGGCCATCTCGACCGTCCACCCCGCCGACCTCGAGCTGGTGACCCGCTGGGCGCGTCAGGTGGGCGGCCCGGTCCTTGACGCCGGGTGCGGGCCCGGGCACTGGACGGCGCACCTGGCCGAAGCGGGAGTGGACGTCCGCGGCGTCGACGGCGTCAGCGAGTTCGTGGATCATGCCCGCGCGGCGCATCCCGGGTGTCGTTTCGAGCAGGCTGACCTGGAGGCGCTGCCGCTCGGCGATGCGAGCGTATCCGGAGTCCTCGCCTGGTACTCGCTCATCCACCACCGACCGGAGGGGATCGGTGTACCCCTCGCGGAGTTCACCCGGGTCCTACGTTTGGGCGGACAGCTGCTGCTCGGGTTCTTCCACGGCGATCCCGTCGAGCGCTTCGACCACGCGGTGGCCCCTGCATACCGCTGGTCGATCGGAAAGCTGGCCGAGCGGGTGCGGATGGCACACTTCGAGGTGATCGAGACCTACACCAGGACAGGGCCCGGGCACCGGCCACACGGCGCGATCGTCGCCCACCTGTCGACCGAGCACTGAAGGAGACCCGAGTTGAGCCTGTTCGAGACCCTGAAGACCCGCTGCCGCGACGAATGGGATGCCTACACCCGGCACGACTTCGTGGAGCGGCTCGGCGACGGCACCCTGCCGCTGCCGGTCTTCCAGGACTACCTGGTCCAGGACTTCCACTTCCTCGTCCAGTTCACGCGCGCCAACGCCCTGGCGACGTACAAGAGCCGCACGCTTGCTGACCTCAAGGCCGCGCACGCCGCGACCGGCGCGATTCTCGCCGAGACCGAGCTGCACCTGACGCTCACGGAGCGCTGGGGGATCCCGCGTGCCGAGCTCGAGGCCGCCGCGGAGAAACAGGCCACCGTCGCCTACACCCGCTATGTCCTGGACTCGGGGATGGCCGGGGACCTGCTCGACCTGAGCGTTGCGCTGGCTCCGTGCACGATCGGCTACGCCGAGATCGGCGCCAGGCTGCAGCCGCGGCTGGCCGAGTACGGTGGACAGGGTGACGGGCACCCGTACCGCGAGTGGATCAGCGAGTACTCCGGCGACGAGTTCACCGCCGCCTCCCGCGCCGCGACCGCCCAGCTCGACGCGCTGGCCGAGGGCGGGCTGTCCGACCGCCGGCTGAACGAGCTCACCGAGGTGTTCCGCACGGCCACGCGCCTGGAGGCCGACTTCTGGCAGCAGGCCCTCGACAGCGCGGACTGAGCGCGGGGCCGACCGGTCAGAGGAGCTGCCGCAGGTTCGCCTTGGCCAGGTCCACCAGCTCGTCGCCGCGGCCGGACAGCACGGTGCGCAGTGAGTAGAGCGTGAAGCCTTTGGCCTGTGCCGCGCTGATGGCCGGCGGGATCGTGAGCTCCTGACGCTCCACCTCCACGTCGAGCAGGGCGGGCCCGTCGTGGGCGAGGAACTGCTTGACGGTCTTGGCCAGATCCTTGGACTTGTCCGCCCGGAACCCCGCGAGCCCGCAGGCCTCGGCGACCTTCGAGAAGTCGGGGTTGGACAGGTCGGTGCCGAAGTTCACGAAGCCGTCGGCCTTCATCTCCACCTCCACGAAGTTGTACGAGGAGTTGTTGAACACCACCACCTTGACCGGCAGGTCGTGTTCGACCAGCGTGAGCAGCTCGCCCATCAGCATGGACAGCCCACCGTCGCCCGCGAGCGCGATCACCTGTCGGCCGGGTGAGGCGGCCTGGGCGCCGATCGCCTGCGACAGCGCGTTGGCCATGGACCCGTGGGTGAACGACCCGACGATCCGTCGGTGCCCGTTCATCGTCAGATATCGGGCCGCCCAGATCACGGGGCTGCCGACGTCGGGAAGGAACACCGCGTCGTCGCTTGCCGTCTCGTCGATCAACCGCGTCAGGTACTGCGGGTGGATGGTCCGCTTGGACGGCGTGGCGAGGTCGTCCAGCGTGCGCCGCGTCTTGGCGTAGTGCTTCGTGGCGTCGTCGAGATGCTTGCGGCCCGAGTGCGTGCGCACCTTGGGGAGCAGGGCCCGTATCGTCTCCCCGACACCGCCGACGAGCGGTACCTCGACAGGCGTGCGTCGCCCGATCCGCTCGCCCCGGATGTCGACCTGGATGACCGTGGCGTCCGGGTAGAACTGCTGGTATGGCAGGTCGGATCCCAGGACCAGCAGGGTCTCGGCGGACATCATGGCGCGGTATCCGGAGGCGAAACCGAGCAGGCCGGTCATCCCCACGTCGTAGGGATTGTCGTGTTCCACCCATTCCTTGCCGCGCATCGCGTGGACGATCGGCGCCTTGAGCGTCTCCGCGATCTGCAGCAGTTCGTCATGGGCGCCCGCGCAGCCGGCGCCGGCGAGGATCGTCACGTCCTCGCAGCCGTCGAGGACACGGGCGGCGCGAGCGAGATCCTCCTCGGCCGGGACCACCGCACTGGTGGTGGGGCGGATGGCGGCCACCTCGGCGGTGATCTCCTCGAGCGCCACGTCGCCGGGCAGGACGAGCACGGCCACCCCGCGCCTCTCGATGGCCGCACGCATCGCGATCCGCAGCAGCCGCGGCGCCTGCTCGGCCGACGAGACGTGCTCCACATAGACGCTGCACTCGCGGAACAGCTCCTGTGGATGGGTCTCCTGGAAGTAGCCCGTCCCGATCTCCTCCGACGGGATGTGCGCGGCCAGCGCGAGCACCGGGACCCCGGAACGCTGGGCGTCGAAAAGGCCGTTGATCAGGTGCAGGTTGCCGGGCCCACAGGAACCGGCGCACACCGCGAGATTGCCCGTCAGCGCGGCCTCTGCGGAGGCGGCGAACGCGGCCGCCTCCTCGTGCCGGGTGATCATCCAGTCCACGCCGTCGACCTGCCGGATCGCGTCTGTGACGCCGTTGAGCGAGTCGCCGGGAAGTCCGTAGACCCGCCGAACCCCCGATGCGTGGAGTGTGTCGATGATGTGTCGAGCGACCGTGGTACGTGTGGGCATGTATGCCTCCGACTGGTGGTGACCTCGTCGCCGAAGGGCCGGGCCGGCCCACGGCCACACCCGACCTTACGACCCTGCAGTGCGACTGGGTACCGATCGCGCCCCGCGTCAGGAGCCGAGCGAGCCCGGGCTCAGGGAGGACGTGGGCAGGGGCAGGTCGGTGGGCATGCCGGGCGGGGTTGTGCCCTTCTCCGCTATCTGCTTCATCAGCACCAGTGCCATATCGGCCATGAGGTCCGGTCGGAACTGGTGCAACGCCGCGGGGTCAGCCAGATTGTGCAGCTCGAGCGGGTCCGCCGCGAGGTCGTAGAGTTCGAACACCGGGGGCTCGACCCAGTCCGGGTCGAAGTACATCGTGAACTTGCGGGAGCGATCCCGGACGGTGCGCAGCTGACTGGGGCGGGTCACCTGGTCCTGACCATCGGGTTGGCCGATGGTCCAGTCATCGAAGACGTAGTGGATGACATCCTGCACCTCGGCGGTCGGGGTGGCTGGGTGCGCCACCGCGTCGTCGATGATGGGCGTCAGGTCCTTGCCCTTGAAACCGAACCCGGCGCCGACCTCGGCGGGTACATCAGCGATCGTCGCCAGTGTGGGCATGAGATCCACGAGGCTGGCCAGCGCGTTCGTGGTCACGCCCGTGGGGAACAGCCCCGGGTTGCTCGTGACAAGTGGGACGAACATCGTCTCCTCGTACGCGTTGAACACCTTCTGCCGCATGCCCCCGTGGGACATGCCCATCTCGCCGTGGTCGGACAGTTGGATGATGATCGTGTCCTCGCGCAGGCCGTTGCGCTCCACCGCGTCGATGACCGAGCCGATGTGCCCGTCCACCACCTGCTGCATGCAGGCGTACATGTTGACGTAGTTGCGGGCCTTCTCCTCATCGACCAGCGGGCCCAGGCCGACTTGTGAGGCGAGATTGATCTGGGTCTGTGCGCGTGGCTTGTAGTTCATCGCCAGGACCTCGTCGAAGGTCGGTGGCAACTCGATGCCCATCTCGAAACAGTCCGGCGCGGCATCGGCGTAGTTTGTACCGTCCAGATCCCAGGTCTGAGGGTAGGCGAGGATGTCGTGTGGGTTGGCGAAACTCGCGACCAACGCGAACGGCTTGTCGGGGTGGTTGGGGACGGCATCGAGGAACTCCGCGGCCTCGTCGGCGTAGCGCTGGTCGTTGTTCGCGTCGCCGCCGCCCAAGTTCTCCGGCTTGATGTCCTGCCCCGCCTCCGGTGGGTTCCAGCCGTGGAAGCCGAAGCCCTCGATGTCCACCGAGGTGGGGTCCAGGCCGTCGGCGCCCTTGCTCATGTGCCATTTGCCGCGGTAATGCACGTCGTAACCGGCGGCCGCGAGCAGATGCGCCATGTTGGGGGTCGTCGGCGAGAGGGTCGGCTCGGAGCCGGACGCCCGCGGTGAGGGTGCGATACACCCCGTGCTGGGCCGGGTAGACACCGGTAAACATCGTGGACCGGCTCGGCGAGCACATGGTCGAATTGCAGGCTGCGTAGTTGAAGTACAGGCCGGAGCCGATGAGGCGCTGCCGATTCGGCGGGTTCTGCGCTGCCCAGCCGTCGGGCCAGAACATCGGCCGGCGTTCCTGGTCGGTCATGATGATCGCGATGTTCGGCTTCCGGCGGATGCGCCCCGCGCCGACCGCAGCCGAGGCGCGGGATGTGGTGCCGGGGGTGACATGCTGCAAGAGCCGGGTGCTGTTCCCGCCGGACGCTATGAAGTTTCCTTCAAAAAAACCGCTCACCCGTCGCC
>NZ_BRVN01000027.1 GCF_026011735.1 Dietzia sp. NCCP-2495
TGCCGGGGAGTAGCGGATTTCGGGGAGGGATGAGGTCGGCCCCGGCGATCAGGCCTTCCACCTCTCTACGCAGTCGCGGTAGATCCGCCGCATCCCGCGCGGTCACCAGGACAGTCCGGGCCGCCGCCACCACGTCCACAGCCCCGGTCCGGGCGGTCTCGATCCTCTCGGCCAACCCGACCGCGGCCGCGAGATCCGCACAATCCAGCAGGAGCGCGGCTTCTCCTACGGGGCGGATCGTCGTCGTCATCTAGTCAACCTGCCACCGGACCGCTGGGCTGCCGGATCGCCGGATCGCCCGAGGCGCCCGCCACGAATGGCGCCACCCGCACCCCGGCGGCGTCCAGCGCGCTCCGGACCCTGCGGGCGAGGTCCACGGCACCGGGGGTGTCTCCGTGGACACACACCGACGCGGCGTCCACCACGACCCGGGATCCGTCCGCGGCGAGGATCTCCTCTCCGGTGGCCATGGCGACCACGCGCGCGGCGACCTCGTCCGGATCGGTCACCAGCGCGCCGGCCTCACCGCGGGGCACCAACGTGCCGTCGGGCCGGTAGCCACGATCGGCGAACGCCTCGGCCACGGCCGGCACCCCCGCGGCGGACGCGTACTCGAGCACCACCGACCCGGGCAGTCCGAGCAGCGGCACCGGCTCCTCGCCCGCCAGCTCGGCGTAGCCCAGGATCGCGTCTACGACCCCGGCGGCCTGCTCGCGATCGTGGACGATACGGTTGTAGAGGGCGCCGTGCGGCTTGAGATACCGCACGCGCGAACCGTGCCGGCGGGCCGCCATGTCCAGCTCGACCAGCTGGAACTCCACCAACCGGGCCACCTCGGCGCGGGTCAGGTCGTGCTCGACCCGGCCGAAGTTCGCACCATCCCGATACGAGGGATGCGCGCCCAACGCCACTCCCCGCTCCGCGGCGGCGACCGAGGTGGCGTTCATGGTCGGCCGATTACCGGCATGGAATCCACACGCGACATTGGCGGAGGTCACCACGTCCAGGAGCGCGGCGTCCCCCGGATCCACCCCGGACCCGGGGGCCAGTGACGCGGCCCAGCGCGGCGTCCCCCGGCGGGCCTCCCCGAGGTCGCAGTTCAGATCGATTCTGCGCACCCCTCCATCCTGCCCGACACACGCCGGTGCGTTCAGCGCCCCGCCCCGGGTTCGACCGCGGGCGGCCGAACCGGCAATGATGGAGGGCATGATCGTGATCCGCTGCGGCTCGGCGCCGGTCCCGACTGTCCTCGGCGAACACCCCCGCATCGCTCTGTCGGAGGTGCCCGGCAAGGACGAAATCACCCGGGCGCTCTCCGAGGTCGGGACCCGTCGTCGCATGCTCGTCTGCGGCACCGACGCGGCTCTCGCCGCAGTCGTCACGCGGCTCATGCGCACCGAGAACCTCGATGTCGATGTCGCCTACATCGCCGAGGAGCCCACGCCCGCCACCCGCGTGTACGGGCTGCCCACCGGCTCAGCCGCGGCCAAGCTCGGCGTGCAGGGCGAGGCCCGCGAACTTCCGCTGATCCGTGACGAGACCGGGCAGGTGCTCGTCGGCGAGGCCACCGTGACCGGCCCCGACGGCGGGGTTCTGGTCGGCGAGACCTACGGCGACGACACGATCGTGTTCTCCGGAGAGGTCGACGCCCTGACGGTGCGCCCCTCACCCGACCTTCCCGGCGTGCTCGCGACCGCGGAGCGGCCCCGCCGGATACGGCGCCGACGGTGGGTGGCGGCCCGCGCCGTACAGCTCGGCACGACGGCCGGGATCATCACCCGGGACGGGAAGCAGGCGCGACGCGCCGTCAAGAGAACCTCGTTCTACCGGCATGTCGAGCCATGGAGGCTCGTGTCGCCTTGAACGGCGGCACCGACGTCGGCCGGTCCGGTGAATCGGGCCACTCCTCGAGCAACTCCGGCTCCACTTTCGGGGTCCGCACGGTCGGCGGCAACGCGGCCAGCGCCGAGATCCGGCTGAGCCCCGCCACCTGGAGCATGTCCACCAGGATGGACCGGACCTGGGCGAGCATCACCGTCTCCGTCAGCCCCTGCTCGAAGAGCAGCTCCCGCTTGGCCATCGCCGCCACCGACCGGAACTCGCGGTGCACCTCGGCACTCGACGGTGCATCCGGGTCCCCGGACACGAACTGGGAGAGACTCTCGAGCGCGTGACCGAGTGATGCGACGAGCGCACCCAGCGCCGGGGGGACGTCGACCTGGTCGTCGACCGCCACGATCGCCCGGCGCGCGAGCACGCGGATGTTGCGGATGCCGTTGTCCAACGGGTGGAGGATGCGCGACAGCGCCACCTCCTCCGGTCGGCGCCGGCTGTAGAACGGCGAGATCCTGACCAGTTCCCGCGCCCCCGCCAACTGCTCCTCGATCATGTCGATCGCCGGTTGGGTGTCGCGGGCGTCCTGCAGCGCAGCCCGGATGCGGTTCGAGTCCCGCGCCTCCAGACCGTCCGCCACCTCCGCGAGCACCGACGACGCCACGCCCAACAACGACGCCGACTCCCGCCTGGCCCGCTTGAGCGGATGTACCGGCATCAGTGCCATGAGCAGCAGTGCCAGCACACCACCGATCGACGCGTCGATCATGCGGTCGAACCCGCCGGAACTGCCCGGCGGCAGGAGCGTGGCCACGAGGATCGCCGACGACGCCGCCTGCGTCCCCACCAGCACACCCCGGTCGAGGAACACCGCCGCGGACATCGCGATGATCACCACGAGCGTGATCTGCCACGGCCCCGAACCGACCAGTGCGATGAACAGGTCGCCCAGGCCGACGCCCACCACCACACCGAGCACGAGCTCGATCCCCCGGCGCAGCCGGCGGCCCATGCCGGTACCCAGCGCGATGGCCGCCGCGATGGGGGCGAAGAAGGGACGCTCGTGCCCCACCAGGTCATGGGCGATGAACCACGCCAGTCCCGCGGCGACACCGCACTGGAGAATCGGGAGGAAGGCATACGCCAGCCGCCGGGCCCGCGTCCGCAGCGGGACCGGCAGCGCGGCGTAGACCCCTAGCGCACGCGCGTCGAGACGGTCACGCCAGGCCGAGAGACGCGGCGGCGTGCGGGTCTGACTCATTGAGCAGCTCCAGACAACGGATGTACTCGTCCTCCTCACCGATGGACTGTGCTGCGCGGGAGAGGACCGCCACGCACCGCAGGAAGCCCTGGTTCGGCTCGTGGTCGAACGGCACGGGACCGAAACCCTTCCAGCCGTTGCGGCGCAGCTGGTCGAGGCCACGGTGATACCCGGTGCGGGCGAACGCGTAGGCCGAGATCACGTCATTGGCCTCGAACGCGCGCTCCGCCAGGGCGGCCCACGCCACCGACGCGGTGGGATGGGCGGCCGCGACCGTACGCGGGTCCTCACCGGCGGCGATGGCGTCCTCCGCCTCCGGATCGCCGGGCAAACGGGTGGGCGGGGGGCCGAGGAGATCTCCGAACTGGGTCATGCCGCCCATTGTCCACGAATTGCGGGGTGAGGACTGCCGGGTGTGCCCGACCGCCGAGCTCTGCCCCTGCATCGTGTCGGACATCTGTGAGATCGTTCTCAGTGTTCGGGGCGGCGTCGATCCAGGCCCGCCCGGATGGATCGAGGAGACCTCCTGATTCCGTCCCGCAAGCACTCGCGATCGTGTGGTGCTGGGCGGGCGTCGAGGAGGGTAAGGACCTCTTCTACTTCGTCGACCAGGCGTGAAGGCCGGGGCGACCTGCAGGAAACCCCGCGCGACCACACGGGCAGCGCGGCTGGCGGCCCCGCGGGCGGCCCCGCGGGCGGCCCAGCTGGCGGCGCGGCTGGCGGCGCGGTGAACTTTCCGTGACGAATCCATGAGTTCGCTTCCAGATACCTAACCCGATGGTGTGGACTGGGACGATGACTGCCGGTTCGCGCTCATCGACACCCCACGCCCCTGCCGGACCCAACCGGCGCACCGTCCTCAAGGCCGGCGCCGTGGCGGGTGCCCTGGCCGGAGCGAGCGTCGGGACGAGCGCGCTGACCGGCGGGTCCGCGGTCGCGGGTGCACAGGAGGGCGTCTTCCGGCACGGCGTCGCGTCCGGCGACCCCATGGCCGACCGCGTCATCCTGTGGACGCGGGTGACGCCCTCCCCGGACGCGGTCCCCGGGTCGGGTCGTGGCGGTGTCGTCGTCGTCACCTGGGAGGTCTCCGGCGATCCCACGTTCGCCACCATCGCCCGCTCCGGCACCGTCACCACCGACGCCGGGCGTGACCACACGGTCAAGCTCGACTGCACCGGCCTCGCGCCGGACACCTGGTACCACTACCGGTTCCGCGCGCTCGGCCAGACCTCGCGCGTCGGCCGGACCCGCACCGCCCCCGCCGACGGCGCCATGCCCGCCAGCGGACGGTGGCGCGCCGGTGTGGTCTCGTGTTCCAACTGGGAGGCCGGCTACTTCTCCGGCTACCGCCACCTGCACGCGCGCGGCGACCTGGACGTGGTGATCGAACTCGGCGACTACATTTACGAGTACGCCCACGGCGAATACACCGGTAAGCACGGCGCCGTCCGCACGCACGATCCGCTGCACGAGATCGTCAGCCTCGCCGACTACCGGACCCGCCTCGGCCAGTACCACACCGACCCTGACCTGCAGGATCTCCACGCGCACGTGCCGTGGATCTGCACGTGGGACGACCACGAGCTCGCCAACGACGCCTGGGCCGGCGGCGCCGAGAACCACCAGCCGCACGAGGGCGCGTGGTCCGACCGGAAGGCGGCCGGCTCGCAGGCGTACTTCGAGTGGATGCCCATCCGCCCCGACTCCCTGCGCGACGGCGGCGTCCTCTACCGCCGCCTGCGCTGGGGCGCCCTGGCCGAGCTGAACATGCTCGACCTGCGCTCGTACCGCTCCGCCTCGCCGTCCCGGTTCGACGGCCGCGCAATCGACCAGACCGGCACAATAACCGGCGCCGAGCAGTTCGACTGGCTCACCCGCGGCCTCGCCTCCTCGACGGCCCGGTGGAACGTCATCGGCAACTCCGTCATGGTGGCGCCGGTCCTCATCCCGCCGCTCGACGACCGCACCATGGGCGCCCTCACCGACCTGCTGGGCCTGCCGCGGGAGGGCATCACCTACAACGCCGACCAGTGGGACGGCTACGCCGGCGAGCGCCGCCGCCTGTTCGACGTGATCCGCTCGACCGGCAACCGCAACCACGTGTTCCTCACCGGCGACATCCACACCGCCTGGGCCAACGAGGTGCCCACCGACCCCGCGGACTACCCGGGCGCCGGGACCGGGGCCGTCGAGTTCGTCACCCCGTCGATCACCAGCAACAACATCGACGAGATGCTCTCCCTGCCCGAGGGCAACGGCCTCTCGGTGGCCGCGCAGTCGGCGCTGATGGGCGTCAATCACCACGTCCGCTGGGTCGACCTCGACCGCCACGGCTATACGGTCGTGGAGTTCACCAGCGACTACGCGCACGCCGACTATTGGGCCCTCAACGACATCACGCAGCCCGGCAGCGGCGCCTACCCGATGCACAGTTGGCGCAGCCCCCACGGCACCGACCGGATCGAGCCGGCGGGCCCGCTGCCCTGACACGTGCCCACCCCGGAGGAGTCCGCTACCGTGGCTGGGCGATGCGCCCCGGTTCGGGGCGATCGACGTGGACGACGGGGAGTAGTGGATGACGACGACGAGCCAGCAGCCGACCGCACCGGAGCCCGAGCCGGGTGACCGTGCAGGTCGTGCCCCCGGTGGGCGGCCGAAGGGACTGGTCGCGGCTGCCGCGGTGGCCGTCATCGTGCTCGTCGCCGCGCTCGGCTGGCTGCTGTTGGAGGGGCCGCTGTCGTCGTCGGCCCGGGACGGGCGCGAGGTCGAGCAGACGCTCAAGGACATGAGTTCGGCCGAGACATTCGCCGATTTCAACAGTCACCTGTGTGCCGAGAACCGCGTCCCGCAGGATCTCGTCGACGCGATCATGGGCTCTGGCCAGGAGACGGGCACGGACGTGGACTCGATGCTGCGTGAGTCGATCGCCGGCAATTTCCCCGATGACCTGCAGGTCACCGGCGTGGAACTCGGCGCTGACGGCGAGGAGGCCACCGCGACGGTCGAGTCCGGATCGGGTGACGCGGAGACCTCCGAGGAAGTCCGCATGCGTCGCGAGGACGGTGACTGGAAGCTCTGCGAGCCCGGCGTCGGGATGGGCTCGGTTCCGCAGCAGGAGGCCCCGCAGCAGGGCCAGCCGGGCTGAGCAGGGCCGGGCTGAGCCGTACAACACTGCACGGCACAGAGCCCCGCGCTCCCTGATCGCCGGGGAGCGCGGGGCTCTGTCAGTTACCGGGCCCAGTCAGCTTTCGTGCCCTGACGGTTACCGGGCCCGGTGCGCGCAGGCCCCGGGGAACCGGGGAACCAGTCAGGCCTTGGCGCCCTTGGACTTGCCGGCCGACTTCAGGTCGTTGCACGCCTCGACGACGCGCTCGGACATGGCCTGCTCGGCCTTCTTGAGGTACGAGCGGGGGTCGTAGGTCTTCTTGTTGCCGACCTCGCCGTCGACCTTGAGCACGCCGTCGTAGTTGCCGAACATGTGCGCGGCGACGGGACGGGTGAACGCGTACTGGGTGTCGGTGTCGACGTTCATCTTGATGACGCCGTAGGACAGCGCCTCCTCGATCTCGCTCTTGGCCGAGCCGGAGCCGCCGTGGAAGACGAAGTCGAACGGCAGGTCGCCGGCGTTGAGGCCCAGCTTCTCCACCGCGACGTCCTGGCCCATCTTGAGGACCTCGGGCTTGAGCTTGACGTTGCCCGGCTTGTACACGCCGTGGACGTTGCCGAAGGTCGCTGCCAGCAGGTAGCGCTGGCCCGTGTTGCCGGCGCCGAGGGCGTCGATGGTGGCCTCGAAGTCCTCACGCGTGGTGTAGAGCTTCTCGTTGATCTCGTTCTCGACACCGTCCTCTTCGCCGCCCACGACGCCGATCTCGATCTCGAGGATCTGCTTTGCGGCCGCCGTCTTCTCGAGCAGCTCCTTGGCGATCTCGAGGTTGCGGTCGAGCGGAGTGGCCGAGCCGTCCCACATGTGCGACTGGAACAGCGGGTTCTCGCCGCGGTTGACACGCTCCTGCGAGATCTCGATCAGCGGGCGGACGAAGCCGTCCAGCTTGTCCTCGGGGCAGTGGTCGGTGTGGAGGGCGACCAGGATGTCGTACTTCTCGGCGACGACGTGCGCGAACTCGGCCAGGGCGACAGCACCGGTGACCATGTCCTTGACGTTCAGGCCGGAACCGAACTCCGCACCACCGGTGGAGAACTGGATGATGCCGTCGGAACCGGCATCGGCGAAGCCCTTGATGGCCGCGTTGATGGTCTCCGAGGACGTGCAGTTGATCGCCGGGTAGGCGAACCCTTCCGTGCGAGCCCGGTCGAGCATGTCCTTGTACTGTTCGGGAGTGGCGATGGGCATCTGGTGTCCTCCAGGGTTGTCGGTGTGTGCGACGTGGATTCGTCAGGGTGCCGCACCGTGGTGTAGGCGGGCACACGCCCTTACAGCCTAGGCCAGTAGGCCCGGCGGCACGTCGCACACGGTCGGCGAGTGCCTTCAGCGAACCAGTTCCGCGAACGCGGCATCAGCCTTGGCGAGCTCGTCCCGGTCGAATGTCGAGGTGGACGCCATGATCTCGTCCGCGCCCGTGCGATCGATGAGCCGGGCGAGCTCCGAGGCCACCTCCCCCGCGGTTCCGTGGACGGTGCCGGCGAGCCACTGGTCGATCCGCCTGCGCTGCTGGGGCCGCATCGTCAGGGCGAGCACGTCGTCGACCGGCTGCAGTGGACCGAACACGCCCGTCTCGCGGGACGCCGCCATCGCCCACGCCTCGGGAAGGAGAAGCTCCCTCGCCGTCGTCGTATCCCCGGCGATCATCACGTCCACGTTCACCACCACATACGGCTCCGGCACCGCGCTACTCGGGCGAAAGGTCTCGCGGTAGCGCTCCAGCGGTGACGGGTCGGCGAGCAGGCGTGGGCCACCCACCACCACCGGTAGCCCGGCGTCGGCGGCCACCTCCAGCCCGCTCCCGGTCGCCAGCACGAACACCGGCGGCGCCGGAACCACGGGGGACGCCGAGACTGGTCCGCGACCATGGAGGAAATCTCGCACCGCGGCGAGGTCACGCCCGAACTCGACCGTGCCGTACTCACTCACGCCGAGGGCTTCGCGGACCGGTGCGGTGAATCCGAGAGACCGGCCCACCCCGAGGTCGATCCGGCCCGGGTGGAGGGCCTCGAGCATCGCGAACTGTTCAGCCACGATCAGCGGGCGATGGTTCGGCAGCATCACTCCGCCGGACCCCAGCCTGATGCGTC
Source organism: Dietzia sp. NCCP-2495 (assembly GCF_026011735.1). Classification (GTDB taxonomy): domain Bacteria; phylum Actinomycetota; class Actinomycetes; order Mycobacteriales; family Mycobacteriaceae; genus Dietzia. Next base: position 8,345 of record NZ_BRVN01000027.1, read on the forward strand.
GCGTCCGGGCCGCAGCTGCGGCGATGAGCAGCTGCGGACTGCCGCTCGCGATGCCCGGCACCGCGTGGTGCTCGGCCATCCAGTAACGGTGGAGTCCCAGCGCGTCTGCCCGTTCCGCGCGGTCCATGGTGGCCTGCAGCGCGAGTGCGTCCGGCTCGCCGTGCCGGGTCCGCGACCGGTCCAGGATGCTCAGGCGGACGGATGCGGGAAGGCCTCTGGGGGTCACACCCCGACCGTAGCGCCAGCTGAGACTCACGACCTGCTGACTGCATGATCCGTCGTTCCGCGCTTATCCTTTCGGAGTGGATACACATCTTCTCGCCGACCAGACTCAGCAGGTTCTCGCCCTCGGGCCGGCATTCATGGACCCCGAGTTCTGGCTCTCGGGCGACGGTATCTTCGGGAAGGCGATCCTCCCCGCCCTGCTCGCGGTGGTGTTCATCGAGTCCGGGCTGTTGTTCCCGTTCCTCCCCGGCGATTCCCTGCTCTTCACCGCCGGACTCCTCACCCAGCAGGACAACCCGTTCGCCCCGCTGTGGGTCGTGCTGGTGACCGCGCCCATCGCCGCGTTTCTCGGTGACCAGGTGGGCTACTTCATCGGCAACAGGTGGGGGCACCACATCCAGCAGCGACCGGATGGGCGCATCTTCAAGAAGTCCTACATCACCGAGGCCCACGAGTTCTTCGAGAAGTGGGGCCCGGTGACGATCATCTTGTGCCGGTTCGTGCCGATCGTCCGCACGTACGCGCCGCTGGTGGCGGGCATGGCCGGCATGCGGTACCGGGTGTTCGTGACGTTCAACGTCGTCGGCGCCGTGCTGTGGGCCGCGGGTGTCACAGCGCTCGGCGCGTGGCTCGGGCAGTTCACGTTCGTCAAGGACCACATCGACCTGATCCTCATCGGCATCGTGCTGGTGTCGGTGATGCCGATGGTCATCACCGCCGCGCCCAAGCTCGTCGATCGCATCAAGAACGGACCGTCGACTCCCGACTCCGAGCTGCCCCAAGACAATCCCGCGGTCTAGTTGTACTGACCACGCACCGTGCGTCTCCGGTCGGCCTGACGGGAGGCACTGACGGGAGGCACTGAGTACGACCTCCGTGCGAGGTGTGAATGCGACCTGGCAAACACATCCACAACGGAGGTCTTCGTGTTCCACGCGTACTCGGCAGTCACTCCCCAGGCCGTTCGCCCGACGCCGGGGTCATTTACCTGACGCCCGGGGACATACGCCCTACGTCCCGACCGCCAGCCAAACCAGCTTGGTCGCTTGGCCTCATAGCTGCTTGATCTCTTAGTCGATTGGTCTCCCATTCGGCCGGACAGTCCCCTTCGCACGGCGCCCCACGAAATCGAACAAATCCCCTATCGAACACTCTTGCCAAACAGCGTTACTTCCAGTAGTCTGGAACACGAGTTCGAACACGACACGACGCCATCCGGCGACAAATTCAGCGTGAACGGCTTACACAACCAGGCGGGGAGGTGACGGGTCGATGGGTCGAGACGTGGGTAGAAGTTTTGACGACGACGACACCGTCACCCCTCTCCCTGGTCCCGCCGCCAACCCGGTCGCGTCCGTGGCGTTCCTCTCCGGCGAGGCGACGTTCCCGCTCGGGTCCGAAGCGGCGATCTCTGCTTTCGCCGATGCCGCTCGTGCCGGGTGGGAGGCCGAGAACCGCGCGACGGCGCTGCGGCTCAAGACTGCTCACGGGATGATGGTCCAGTGCGTGGAACATGCCGATTGCAGTGTTGACCCGGATGATTCACGTCCCGGTTTCACGGTGGTCGACCCCTCCGAGATGGCGGCGGCCCACCTCGTGGCGATGTATCCCATCTCGACCGGTGAAGCCGAAGAGCTGCTCTCCTTCGCCGCCGACCTGCACTTCAAATATCCGGCGGTCTTGCAGGCCATGTCGGACGGACGTATGGACATGGGCATTGCCAAGGTGATGGCCACTCAGATGAGGTCCGTCGACGAATCCGTACTCCCCCTGGTCCAGAAGAAGGTCGTCGACGCCTACCTCGAGTCAGTCGAGTCCGGCGAACGGCCCAGTCGCAAGACCGTCAGAGCCCGTATCGACAAGATCATCACAAAGCACGACCGCGACGCCGTGAGCGCCCGCAAGAAGGACGCGGTCCGGGATCGCTGCGTCCGGATTTCAAAGGGGCAGGACGGCATGGCCAGCCTGTACGCCATCCTCAACGCCGACGAGGCGGCCGTGCTAGCGGAGTCCATCAAGGCGAAGGTCGCCGCTGACCGCGCCGCCGAGGACGCGGCCGCCTCTACCGACACCACTGCCACTGACGCCGCCACCGCCGACGGCACCGGGACCGGGACCGCCGCCGCCACTGGCACCACCACCGGTGCCGACAACACTCCCGGCAGCGGCGCCCCCTACTCGGACTCAGGCATGGAGAAGGACGGCTACTCGTACAACGAGCGTCGGGCCGACGCGCTGATGTCGCTGTTGCTGGGCGACCGTGCGCCCAACAGCACTGGCACCTCCCTGGCGCCAGAGTCGGACACCTCAACGGACCCTTCGACCGGTTCCCCGGCCAGCACTCCGGCTGGCACCGGCACCGGCACCGGCACCGGCCTGATGCTGCGGCCCAAGATCACCGTCATCGCCCCCACCGGCGGGAACCTGACCGGATGGAACGATCAGGCGCGGGTCGAGTTCGCCCGAACCGGCGAAGGTGCCCTGCAGTCGCTGCTGGAGATGCTCGCCACCAGCGATGGGGCCACATTGCAACAGATCGACCCGACACCCGGGGCGGACGATGCGCCGGATACGGCGCTGAGATACCGGCCCGGCGCAGCGCTGTCACATCGGGTCCGGCTTCGCGATGGCACATGTCGGCACCCTGGCTGCTCAATACCAGCCGATGATTGTGATCTGGACCATGTCGTGCCGTTCAACCATTCGAACCCCGAAGCCGGCGGTCACACAGTGGAATCGAATCTGGCCTGCCTGTGCCGTTTCCACCATCGGCTCAAGACATTCATAGGCTGGGAATATCGACTCGAGCCCGACGGAACGCTGGAGATCACAAACCCCAACGGGAAGACCATGTTCACCCGCCCAGATGGGCCGTTGGCCGAGTTCAGGCGTGAGCAGGTCTGTACTGAGGCCTCGGCCTGGGAGCGACAGCAACGACGCAATCCGGACCCGGACAAGCCCTCTGCCTCAGGCGACGCAGCCAGCCGCAATTACACCGAGCAGACGTCGTGGTCCCGGCGTCAGGCCCGCGCCCAGGCTCGGCAGGAAAAAGAACGTTTCCAGAATGCTGCGGACTGGCAGGCCCGCGACGAGGCCGCTGCCGCTCGCGCTAAGGCTCGAGCTGACGCCCGAGCCGCTGCCGACGCCAGTAAGCGAACGGTCGAGACCATCGAAGGCCCGAACGGCACCACCATCACCGTCGTGCGCGGTGGCCCGACCAGGAGACCAGTCCGCACGCATGGGTGCGGTCGTCGGTTCCCGGACCACACCGATTACCTCGACGTCCAGCCGTGTGCGGACGACGACCTCGACGTCGACTCCTTCATCTCCACCCTGGACCCCACGCAACCCGTGTTGGTCCCGCTCTGGGCTCGCTGCCAGTGCTCAGCCGGGAACTCGGCCCCCCGCAGCCGCGACGACCTGGCCGACAGCACAGTCGAGCACGCTCTCTGGGCCCAGTTGGATGCCCTCGACCTGCCGCCTTTCTGAACCACCTGGCGAGCAGGCTCCCGGACACCCACTGTCGGCCGGAGCGCCGCCATCAGGATGGTGCGGCGTGCTCTCGGATCCAGGCGTGCATCGCGATGCCGGCGGCGACACCCGCGTTGATCGAACGGGTCGATCCGAATTGGGAGATCGAGACGGTTTTGACCGCCTGCAGTCGCGCGTCCTCGCTGACGCCCGGACCTTCCTGGCCGAAGAGCAACACACATTCATGCGGAAGTGACGCAGTCTCCAACGGCTCGGCTCCGGGGAGGTTATCCACGGCGACGACCGGCAGTCCCTCAGACGCGGCCCAGGCCATGAGTTCGACGACGTCGGCGTGGTGGCGAAGGTGCTGGTAGCGATCGGTGACCATCGCGCCGCGACGGTTCCAGCGACGCCGGCCCACGATGTGCACCTCGGCGGCAAGGAAGGCATTGGCCGTGCGGACGACGGTGCCGATGTTGGCATCGTGGCCGAAGTTCTCGATCGCCACGTGAAAGGGGTGCCGTCGGGTGTCGAGGTCGGCGACGATCGCTTCGCGACGCCAGTACCGATAGCGGTCCACGACGTTGCGGCGGTCGCCGGAATCCAGCAACTCTGGATCCCACCGGTCGCCGGTGGGCCGGGGCACACCGGGATGCTCGAACTCCCACGGCCCGACACCGACCTGCCCCTCACCCCACTCGGTGGGACCGGGCAGATCGGCTCGGGCGGCCTGATCCGCGGCACCCGAGGCACCTGCGGCACCCGCGGCACCCGAGGCGCCTGGGGCACCCGCGGCGCCGGCCGAATCCTCCGGCCCTGCCGATTCGGTCCCGCTCACGAGGTCAGGCGCGTGTTCGCGAACTTGATGATTCGCCCGGGAACGACCTGGGAAGCCAGATACATCGCGGTGGCCTGGCGGCCGACCGGCTGGTGGACACCGTCGGTGATCGCGTCCCGAATCCGTCCGAGCAGTCCGGAACCGCGTCGACCAGCCTTCTCGGCGACATGCACGATCTCGGTGGCCACGTCGTCCTCGGTCAGGTTGACGCCCATGTTCTTCATGCCCGCTGTGTCCACGCCGTCCAACAGCTGGGTCCCGACGTACAGCGGCCACACCGAGGACACGAGCACGCCCTGCGGACCCCATTCGAGATCGAGTGCCTCGGTGATCCCACGGACCGCGAACTTCGTGGCCGAGTAGGTGGCCATCTCGGCCTGGCCGTAGATCGCCGACGCCGAACCGACGTTGATCACCGCCGGGCCAGTGCCTTTGAGCAGGTACGGGAACGCGGCTCGGCACCCGTACAGCACACCCTTGACGTTGACGTCCACGAGCAGCGCATCCTGCTCATAGCTGGCGTCCATGAACGGGGTCCCGTACAAGGTGCCAGCGTTGTTGACCAGCACGTCGATCCCGCCACCGGTGTTGCGGACGAAGTCAGCCAGCGCCGATTCCCACGCCGCGGGGTCTGTCACATCGAGTGCACCGGTCACCACGCGGTCGTCGCCCTCGGCCCAGGCGCACGGCTTCAGGTCATAGGCGCCGACCAGATATCCGGCGGCGGCGAACATGCGCGCCGTGGCCTCGCCGATCCCGCGACCTGCGCCGGTGACCACGACGCTCCGGCGCCGCACGCCGGAAGAGGACGTGGGGGCTCCGGACGTCGAGGTGACTCCGGAAGGGGAGGGGCCTCCGGCGGACGTGGGGCCTCCGGAGAACCTGGTGTCTCCGGACGACGAGGTGCCGCCACAGGAAGTGGCGGCGCCGGAGGTCACGAACCGCTCCCCGCGAACCGGGCCGCCGCAGCGGTACCCGTGATCATGAGCAGCGCGGCCAGCGCGTAGGTGTCGATCACGGCCACGTCCAGCGCGCGAGCCGTGATCGAACCGCCCTCGGCCTTGCGGCGGGCGAGGATCAGCGCGTCGGACAGCAGGAACGACGGCCCGGCGACCGCCAGCACCGTCGCCGCCGGACCGTTCGACCGGTCCACCGAGGTGGCCAACGCCGACAGTGCGGCCAGCAGGCCGGCGTACCCAGCGAGCGGGGCATTGCCGGAATCCTCCGACACCAGCATCATGCCCACGCCACCGGCGACGACGCCGTGCACGGCCGACTGCAGCGGCTTGAAGCGCAGGCCCGAGCGCAGCATCAGCGAGCCCAATGCCAGATGCCCGACCCCGAACGCCGCGGCACCCGCGATGAGCCGCCCCTTGGAACGGCTTGCGTGGCCGCCACCGAGCATGAGGATCACATCACCCGTGGTGTACGCGGCACCGGTCGCCGACAGCAACGCGGTGTCCGCCGCGGACAGTCGCCCGTCCCGCAGCGCGATGGTCAACGCTGCCGGAACGATGAGCGGCTTGCACAGCTTCTCCAGCGGACCGAGCCCGAGTGCCTTGGCGATCTCCGTCCCCCCGGTGGCCGCGAGAAACGCCGGCCCCTCCGGACGCGAGGTGTCGATCAACGCCTCGACACGGCCCCGGAGGGCCTGCTCCAGAGTGGCGCCGAAGGACGTCGCCGCCGCAGCCGCAGCCGGTGTGGCCACCGCCGCTGCCGCCTTTGTCGATGCCGCTGCCGCCTTTGTCGTCTTCGTCACGTTCTTGACCTTCGACTTCACGGAATCCCACATCGCTCTCGTCACTCCAGTCCCAGGTCGGCCAGGCCCAGCAGCGCCCGGTAGTCGACACCTTCGGCGCGGATCACGTCGTCGGCGCCGGTCGCCCGGTCCACGACGGTGGCCACGCCCACGACCTCGGCGCCCGCCTCGCGCAGGGCCCGGACGGCGGTGAGCGGCGAGTTGCCCGTGGTGGTGGTGTCCTCGACGACCAGCACCCGCCTGCCGACGATGTCCGGCCCCTCGACGCGGCGCTGCATGCCGTGCTTCTTGGCCTCCTTGCGCACGACGCACGCGTCGATCGGGCGGCCGGGCGCATGCATGATCGCCGTGGCCACGGGGTCGGCGCCGAGCGTCAGCCCGCCCACCGAGTCGAACTCCCAGTCCGCGGTCAGCTCACGCAGCAGCCGCCCGATGAGCGGCGAGGCCTCGTGGTTCAGGGTCGCGCGGCGCAGGTCGACGTAGTAATCCGCCTCGCGGCCGGACGAGAGGGTGACGCGGCCGTGGACCACGGCGAGCTCGGCCACCAGTTCGGCCAGCCGGCGGCGGGCTTCGGAATCGACTTCGGGTGCGGCGGTCATCGGGCTCCTCTGGTCGGTGCAGCTGTCGCCGATGACTCTATCCGGCGTCGCCGAGGGTGGCGGAGGGCCCGCCCGCCCGACCTGCGCGGACGGGTTCCCGGCGTCAGTCCTTGATGTCCGGCGGCAGAACGATGCGGGTGGTCTTCTCGACGTCGGGCTCGATGCCGGGTCGCTCGCGGCCCGGCGTGGGGTCCCCCTCGGCCTGCTCGTCCTCCGGCTGCTCGTCCTCCGGCTCCGCCCGACGACGCCGCCGGCCCGACGACCGCATCTCCGACGGGTCGATCCCCATCCGCTCGGCGAGCTCGGCGACCGACAGCCTCTGCGTCACCTCGGACGGGTCGAGGTCGTCCACGCCGTGGCGGCCGGTCGCGGCCGGGGCTTCCCCGGTCGGCGCGGGGTCATCCCCGGTCGGCGCGGCGTCCGTGTCAGGATCTGCGACCGCGGCCCCCCGGTCGAGGTCCGAGCGCCCGTCGATGCGCGCGGCGTCGAAGCGCTCGACCTCGTCGCGGATCTCGTCCTGGTCGTCCTCCGAGCCGAGCGGCTTGATGCCCGCGGCTCCGGTCGAGACGCCGGCGGCCAGCGGCGGAACCGACGCGTCTTCCGGGAACGACTGCCCCACCCCACGCGTCGGGCGCGACAACGGCGGGCGCGGCGCGAGGTGGTCGGCCGCGACGTCTCCGCGCGAGGCGACAGGCGCCGCCGGCTCCATGATCTCGGCGAAGGGATCCGGCTCGGGCGCAGCCTGGTCACGTGGAGTCTGGTCAGGCGCAGCCTGGTCCCGTGCAGCCGGCTCGGACTCGCCGCGGTCGGCCACCACGGGGACGTCGTGGAGGTCCCGCGCAGAACGGTCGGGGACGAGCCGGAGATGGCCGGTCCGTCGCGGTGGCTGGGAAGTCGGTGCGACTGGACCGGCAGCGGTGCCCGAGCCCTCGGGGCGTGCGTCGGCCGGTCTCGAGGTGGGAGTGCCGGTCGCGGTGGTCGTGTCGGTGGACGGTGCGGTGTCGGTGACTGCTGGGGTGTCGACGACGACCTCGCCGTTCTCCGGTCGTGGAGCGTTCGCGGTGGTCGCGGCTGCTGCGACGGTGCCAGCAGCTCCGGCCGCACCAGCTGCACCGTCCATTCCCAGTGTCGGATCTGCGTCAGGCCCGTCAGCGGATGCCGGCGCACCTGGATCCATCTCGACGGGCAGCGCGCGGGCCCGGCCACCGATCGGCGGGAACGGAGCCAGGACATCTGCGGCCGCGTGGAGCGCCATCACCACGTCGTCCCAGGCGCCCGGATCGTCGACCCCGTCGATCGTGGCGGCCACCCACTCACCCTCGGCCCAGATCCGACGCACATCCGCCGGGACCTCCGCGGTTGCGTCGATCAGCCGATCACGGTCGATGAGGTCCAGGCGTCCGTAATCGGACGTGCGCGCCTCGAGCGCGCCCACCTGGCCCGCGTCGTGGAAGCCGGGTTCCGAGTCGACGTCGGGACGGCTCAGGTCGAGGACCAAGTCGGAGGCCGTGTCGCGGCGCAGCGCGAGCACCGTCCGGCCTCCACTCACGCCCATGATCGCCCTCCGACCACGAAACACTCCGTGCGAGACCGTACCCAGCGCGCTGAGGCCCATCGCGAAATCACCGTGCCGGAACTCCGGCGCCGGGGTCTGGGTAGGCGCGAACTCGCGGTCCTCCAGCCACCGCACAATCGGCGACCCTGCGAGTGGGTCCACCGGCTCGGGCGCTCCGTCCGCCCCCGCGCCCGTTCCCGCAGCTGACGACGTGCCCGTCCTCGCCCGACCGGCCGACTTCCTGGCGGGCAGGAGTGCGCGGACCCGGTCGAGCAGGCGCGGTGACGAGCCGGTGTCGGGCTCGGTTTCTGACGTGGACTCTGGCTCGGTGGCTGACTCGGTGTCTGGCTCAGCCTCTGATTCAGCCGCATTCTCCGCGTTGTCGGAGTCGTTGCCGGCAAAGGCGGCGGCACCGACGGCGACGGCGCCCGCACCCGCGATGCCCCCCGCGGTTGCGGTGGGGCCGACTTTCGCAGGGGCGGTGTCCGTGGAGTTGTCGGCGTTGGTGCTGGAATCGGCGTCGGCGTCAGAGTCGGCGTCGGCAGAAGGCGCGGATTTCGGCGCCGGAGCCGGAGTCGGAGCCGAGGCTACGTCTGCGCCTGTGGCCGTGACTGTGGCTGTGTCCCGACCGGTATCGCCCGCGGACGCATCGACCGCCCTGTTTGCACGCTGGAACGGCGCGAGCTTCGGCGCACCCGGATCCCCCGCCGTCTCGCCCGCAAGTTCCGCCCCCGACTCGGCGGAGGTGTCCGCGTCCGCACTGGAGGCGGTGCCGGTCGTGGCCGCAGCGGTCCCCGCCGGCGCGGCTGTGTGCGGGGTCTTGTCGTCGTCGTCGCTTCCACCCGGCGCGTCGGCGTCAACGACGCCGCCCTCCGGACCGTCACCCGAGGACCGCGCCCGGTCCTTCCCCTCCGTGAGCGACGGTGCGCTCGCGCCACGACGCTGCTTCGCGTCCATTCGCAGGAGGACGAGCGCCACGACGAGCAGCGCCAACGCCAGGACGAACCAGAACCAGACCATGCCCACGAGCGTAGTCAGCCCCCGCCCTCAGCCCATACACCCAGTCCGGCGCTGCGGGTACTCGCCCGGGCCGCGCCGAACCGGCGAACTGCTACCGGCGCGCTGCTACCGGGGACTCTCGCCGATCGCGATCGGCCGCGACCGCTCCGCCGACCACTGCGACCACGACCCGGGGTACAGCCGCCCCACCTCCAGGCCGGCCACCTCCATCGCCGCCAACGCGTGGCAGGCGTGGACGCCGGAACCGCAATAGACGGCGGTGTCACTGCCGTCGGTGACCCCGACGTCCGCGAGCATCTGCCGAATCGTCTCCGGCGGCAGGAAATGCTCCGACTCGTCGAGAAAGGTGTGGGTCGGGATGTTCACCGCACCCGGGATGTGGCCGGCGCGCGAATCCATCGGCTCCGTCACGCCCTGATACCGGTCCGGGGTCCGAGCGTCGATCAGAACCCCCTGGTCAGGCCACGTGGACGCCTCTTCCGCGGAGACGGTGGCCATGGTGTCCTGACCGAGCGTGAAATCGCCGCGCTCCACCGGGTTACCCGGCCCCACAGCGAGGTCCTCGCCCTCCGCGATCCAGGCCTTGAGCCCGCCGTCCAGCAGGTGGACGTCCTTCTTGCCGGCCCACTTCAGCAGCCACCATGCCCGGGCCGCGGACTTGCCGCCGCAGTCGTCGTAGATCACCACGCGACTGTCATTATTGATACCGATGCGCCGCATCGCGTCCTCGAAGGCGTCGCGCTTGGGGAGCGGATGACGCCCCTCCTTGGGATTCCGCTGATCAGCCAGGTCGGCCGTCAGATCCACGTACCGCGCGCCGGGGATGTGGCCGGAGAAATAGTGACCTCGCCCGTCCGGGTCGCTGAGCTGCCACCGGACGTCGAGGATCACGGGGGTCGGGAGAGACGCGACATCCTCGATGAGCTCAGGGGCCGAGACGAGGAGCGGATGGACCTGGGTGGCGGACGCGGAGGCGGAATCTGTGGTCACGCCGCCAGGATAGTCCGTCACGCGGGGCCCGGCTCAGGGCGAAGGGACGACGTGGACCGTGGCAGGGACCAGCGTGCAGACAGGCCGGTGCCCCACACCAGTTGGTATGGGGCACCGGCGGGTCGAGCTCCGATCAGCAGTCGGGCGCCGAACCGTCCTTATCCGAGGTTCAGTGAATCCCCGTCCTCGGCCAGCGACACCGAGACACTGTCGCCGTCGCGGATATCGGCACCGAGCAGTGCCCGGGCCAACTTGTCGCCGATGGCCTGTTGGACCAGCCTGCGCAACGGACGGGCGCCGTAGGCGGGGTCGTAGCCACGCCGAGCGAGCCAACCCTTCGCCGCGTCGTCGACACTCAGGGTCAGTCGACGTGCCCTGAGCCTGGCGGCGAGCTCGTCGATCTGGATGTCGACGATCGACTCCAACTGCTCCTCGCTGAGCGGATCGAAGATCACCACGTCGTCGAGCCGGTTGACGAACTCCGGCTTGAAGGCGCGCTTGACCGCGTCCATCATCTGCTCCCGCGTCCCGCCCGCGCCCAGGTTGGAGGTGAGCACGAGGATCGTGTTGCGGAAGTCGACAGTGCGGCCCTGCCCGTCGGTGAGGCGACCGTCGTCGAGCACCTGCAGCAGGATGTCAAAGACGTCCGGGTGAGCCTTCTCCACCTCGTCGAGCAGGACGATCGTGTACGGCCTGCGCCGCACCGCCTCCGTGAGCTGGCCGCCGGCATCGTAACCGACGTAGCCGGGAGGGGCACCGACGAGTCGCGAGACCGAGTGCTTCTCGGAGTACTCGCTCATGTCGATGCGGACCATCGCCCGCTCGTCATCGAACAGGAACTCCGCGAGCGCCTTGGCCAGCTCCGTCTTGCCCACACCCGTCGGGCCGAGGAAGAGGAACGAACCGGTCGGCCGGTTGGGATCGGCCACGCCGGCCCGCGCCCGACGAACCGCATCGGACACGGCCTGGACCGCCTCCTGCTGGCCCACCACGCGCTTGCCGAGCTCGTCCTCCATGCGCAATAGCTTTTCGGTCTCCCCCTCGAGCATCTTGCCGACGGGGATGCCGGTCCAGGTCGAGACCACCTCGGCCACGTCCTCCGGACCGACCTCCTCCTTGAGCATCGCACCGGAAGCGGCCTCCGATTCCTCGGCATCCGCGAGCTGCTTCTCCAGCTCGGGCAGCCGCCCGTAGCGAATCTCGGCCACCCGGGCGAAGTCGCCGTCGCGTTCCGCCTTCTCGGACTCGGTCCGCAGAGCGTCCAGCTCCTCCTTGATCTTCTGCACACCCTCGATGGCGTTCTTTTCGTTCTGCCAACGCGCGGTGAGCTCGGCGAGCCGCTCCTTGGAGTCAGCGAGCTCGGACTGCAGCGCGACCAGTCGGTCCTTGGAGGCCGCATCGGTCTCCTTGGACAGCGCCATCTCCTCGATCTCGAGACGCCGCACGATCCGCTCCACCGCGTCGATCTCCTCCGGGCGGGAGTCGATCTCCATCTTGAGGCGGCTGGCCGCCTCGTCGACGAGGTCGATCGCCTTGTCGGGGAGGAACCGCGACGTGATGTAGCGGTCCGACAGGGTGGCCGCCGAGACCAGCGCCGAGTCGGTGATACGCACGCCGTGGTGCACCTCGTACCGCTCCTTGAGTCCGCGCAGGATGCCGACCGTGTCCTCGACACTCGGCTCGCCCACGAAGACCTGCTGGAACCGGCGCTCAAGGGCCGCGTCCTTCTCGATGTACTTGCGGTACTCGTCGAGCGTGGTGGCCCCGACCAGACGCAGCTCGCCGCGGGCCAGCATCGGCTTGATCATGTTGCCCGCGTCCATCGAGCCCTCACCGGTCGCGCCGGCGCCGACGATGGTGTGGATCTCGTCGATGAAGGTGATGATCTGGCCCTCGGACGCCGTGATCTCATCCAGGACGGCCTTGAGCCGCTCCTCGAACTCGCCGCGGTACTTGGCGCCGGCGACCATCGAGCCCAGGTCGAGCGAGAGCAGGGTCTTGCCCTTGAGCGACTCGGGCACGTCCCCGGCCACGATCCGCCGGGCCAGCCCCTCGACGATGGCGGTCTTACCCACGCCGGGCTCACCGATGAGCACAGGGTTGTTCTTGGTGCGCCGCGAGAGCACCTGCACGACGCGGCGGATCTCCGAGTCGCGCCCGATGACCGGGTCGATCTTCCCCTCCCGCGCGCGGGCGGTCAGGTCCGTCGAGTACTTCTCGAGCGCCTGGTACTGATCTTCGGGGTTCTCGGTGGTCACTCGGGTGTTGCCGCGGACCGCGGTGAAGGCGCCCTTGAGCGCGTCCGCGGTGGCGCCGAGCTCGTTGAGCACCTTGGCCGCGTCCCCGCCGGTGTTACCTGCGGCGATGCCGACCAATACATGCTCGGTGGAGACGTAGGCATCGCCCATCTCGCCGGCGAGTTCCTGCGAGGCGGCGATCACCGCGAGCGCGTCGCGGTTGAAGTTGGGGGCGGCCATGCCCGAGCCGGAGGCCTTGGGGTAGCCGCCCACGAGCTGCTGGGCTTGGGTGAGGGCGAGCTGCGGGTCGACGCCGCAGGCCTGGAGGAGCGGGCCGGCGATGCCGTCCTGCTGTTCGAGGAGCGCCACGAGCAGGTGGCCCGGACGGACATCCGGGTTGCCCGCGGCGGAGGCGGATTGGACGGCGGCCGACAGAGCCGCCTGGGTCTTGGTCGTGGGGTTGAACTGGCTCATGCGACCGGTCCTTTCTTCGACGTATGGTTGAGCGTACTGGGATCAAGACCGGCGCGTTGCCGGCCGGACACTCTCTTCAACCTCGCCAACATTGAGTCTATTCCGCTCAATGCTGAGGTGGCGCGCGTGAACTCAGTCACCTCCGTACAGAGTCAGGCCGTACCGCTGCGCCCCCGCTGCGTCCCCCTCTGCGCCCCTCGTTGCGCCCCGAGCTGCGCGCTCTGACCTCGAACGCCTCCCCTACTATCGCAATTCCTTCACCGAGCGAGAATTCGGTAGACAATGGACGGATAGGAACGGAGGTGCGGTGATGCGGGACGGCGTCGTGGTCGACATGGGCGGCAGTGGGACGCGGATCGGCGCCGTCGAACGGGGTCACGTCGTGCGAGTACATACCGCAGAGGTCGCCACGGCCGAGGACCTCGCCAGAGCCGTCCTCGCCGTCAACCCCTCGCCGGCCGGGGTCGGGGTCTCGATCAGCGGGAGTGTCGACGCCGACCGGGGCCGCGTGCTCCGCTCCCGCGCCGCCGCGTGGGCCGAGGGCGCACTGCGCGCCGAGCTCGTCTCACGGATCGACGCCCCGGTCTCGGTGATCGGCGACGGTGACGCCCACGCGCTGGCCATCACCCGACTCCCCAATGTCAGACAGGGCGGGATCGCGATCTCGCTCGGCCAGTCCCTCGCGTTCGGCGCCCTGAACAGTCACGGAGCCCTCATCCATCCCTGCGGGGTGACCGGATGGGATCTGGGGCACTGGCGAGTTGTGGACGACGCCACCAACACCGAGGCGTGGTGGGCGCTCGGCGGTCACGGCCTGTACGACCTCGAGCGCGGACACGGCGACGGCGCCGCCGAGATCTACGCCTACCGGCTCGCGTCCTTCCTCGTCGACGCCGTCCAGCTCTTCCGACCGCGCACGGTGCTGCTCACCGGCGGGATCGTGGTAGGTCTGGGTGAGGCGCTGCACGGGCCCGTCACCGAGCAGATGAACACCCTGCCGACCTCGGTGCCGACGCCCCGGGTCGTCTTCTCTCCTTCCCGCGACACCGCACTGTTCGGGGCCGCGGTCGCCGCGGGGCTCGCGCTGCCGGAGACCCGCTGACGGATCGGGGAACGGACACGGGCCGGTGGCAGAGGCATTGGTACTGGCACTGGCACTGGCACTGGCCCAACTAGTCGAGCAGCCCCCGCAGGTCGTCGGCGGTGAGGGCCGCCGAGAAGTGCTCACCGTTGTCCAGAACCGAGGCGAACAGCTCAGCCTTGCGTTGTTGGAGCTCCACCACGCGCTCCTCGATGGTGTCTCGGGCGACCATCCGGTAGACGAGCACCGGGCGGGTCTGACCGATGCGGTGCGCCCGGTCCACGGCCTGGGCCTCGGTGGCCGGGTTCCACCACGGATCGAGGAGGAACACGTAGTCGGCACCCACGAGGTTCAGACCCACGCCACCGGCCTTGAGGCTCAGGCAGAACACCTGCGCGCCGCCTTCGGTGAACGCTCCCACGGCTCCGGCCCGGTCGGTGGTCTTACCGTCGAGGTGCGCGACGGTGATCCCCTCGACCCGCAGTCGGTCCACGACGGTGTCGAGGTACGTGGTGAACTGACTGAACACCAGCGCCCGGTGCCCCTCGGCAACCACCTCGCGCAGTGACGTGATGAGTTCGTCCGTCTTGGCCGACGGGACGCCCTCGTGGGCCCGATCCACGAGTGAGGCGTCAAGGCACAGTCGGCGGAGCACGGTGAGTCCGGCGAGGATCGAGATGCGGTTGGAATCAAAATCGTCCAGCAGTTCCATCAAAGCCGCGCGCTGACGGGCGAGTTCCCGCTCGTAGATCCGGCGATGCGCGGCGGTGAGCTCCACTTCCACGACCGCGTCGGTCCGGGGCGGCAGGTCAGCGGCCACGAGCTCCTTCCGACGTCGCAGCAGGAACGGCCGTAGCCGCCGCCGCAGCCGATCCAGTGCGGCGGAATCGCCGGCCTTCTCGATCGGATTCCGGTAGAGCTCCTTGAACGCCTTCGCGTCGGGAAGCACGCCTCGGCACGACAGGGCGGACACGGCCCAGAGCTCGGTGAGGTTGTTCTCCATCGGTGTGCCCGTCACCGCCAACAGGAACTCCGCGCGGAGGCCGGCCAAGGCGGCGAACAGCTTGGACGCGGGATTCTTGGCCTGCTGCGCCTCGTCGAGGATCACGCCCGCCCACTCGACGCCCGCGTACGACTCGGCGTCCAGCCGCAGGACGGTCGCGCTGGTCACCACGATGTCGTTCGCGGCAGCGTCCTCGGCGACGCGTGTGGGCGACTTGGCCTCGGTCGCGGATCTCCGCGCCACGCGGAGCGAGGGCACGAACTTGCGGGCCTCGGCCTCCCAGTTGGGGACCACCGACGACGGCGCCACCACCAGGAACGGACCCGGTGACGCCTCCGGGGTCGATCCCACGCCGTCGGCGTGGGTGTGGGTCTCGTGGGCGTGGGCGATGAGCGCCAGTGACTGGATGGTCTTACCCAGCCCCATGTCGTCGGCGAGAATCCCGCCGATCTTGTGTCGCCACAGCATGGCCAGCCAGTCGAGGCCCTGCTGCTGGTACGGCCGCAGGTCCGCCTCGAGCACGGCGGGCACGGGAACCGGATCGGGTGCGTCCGAGGCGAGCTCCAGTAAGGCCTTCGCGCGACCACTCGGCGGTTCCATGTCGTCGGCCAGACCGACCAGGTCGGACAACAACCCGGCCTGCCCCAGCCCGATACGCATCTTCGACTTGTCCGGAATGCGTCCGACCTTCTCGGCTGAGGCTGCGATCGCCTCCTCGAGGATCACCTTCAACTCCCCGAACTTGTCCAGGTCGACAGACACCAGGATGCCGTCGGCGGTGAGGAACTCGTCCTGTCCGGTGACGACCGCCTGAAAGATCGCCGCGAAGGGCACCGGCCGCCCCTCCACGGTCACGGTGACCGACAGGCCCAGCCAGTCGATGCCGGACGAGTCGTCCTCGGTCACCACCGACACCCGCAGCCCCTCGGTGGACCGCCGGACCTCGGGCACCTCCTCTGTCACGGTCACACCGACGTCGTCCAGCGCGTTCAGCGCAGCCACGCCGTCAGCCAGCAATGTCCCAGCGTCAGACTCTGTCACCCGGAACTCGCCGGGCTCGAGTAGCCAAGCCCAGCCGGCGTCGGCAATCGCGTCCATCAGCTCGATGGTCCGCGCATCGACCTCGTGCGCCCCGCCGCGCCCCATGTCGCCGGCGGTCAGGGGGCGTGCGCGCCGCGCGAACGCCCCGTCCGACATGCGCAGCACCATCACGTGCTGCCACTGCACCATCAGATCCATGCCGGGCACCCGGCGCATACGGCCACGACGTAGATCGCCACCGTTTGAGGGGCGGATGGACAGCTCCAGCTCCACATGGTCGAACTCGGGCAGCTCCAGCCTGCGCTCGCGGTCCGTCACCGAGAAGTGGTCGAGCAGGTCGGGCAGGAACTCCGCGCAGAACTCCGGCACCGCGTCGTCGGGGATGGTCAGGGCCCGCCAGTTGCGCAGCCGCGAGGCCATGCCCGGGCCGAGCCTGCCGACCGGAGACAGCTCGAGGACCCGGTCGTTGATCACCGCGACCATGTCCCCGCGCTCGCCCACAAGCGCGCCGGGGAGGGGACGGGTGGCGGTGGGGTCGGTGGCGGCAGGGTCGGTGACGGAGGTGGCGGCGGGGTCGGCGTGGGTGAGGTCGTCGTCGCCGTGACCGTCGTCGTCGTCGAGCTCGGCGCCCTCGTCGTCGTCCCCCCGGTCTGACACGAGCTCGGCGGCGGCCACCACCATCAGCCCCGACCCGGTGTCCCACGTGGACAGGCCGACGCGGCGCGGCGGTCCCGGTACCACCTCGAGAAGCCCGTCGCCGGGCACGATCTCCACCTCCGACTCGGCCGCCGTGGCGATGAGCGGCCACAGTGCGGGCACCTCGGCGTCACACAGATCCAGCCACACGCGCGCCTGGCGATGACTCCTCGCGATGGCGTCCACCGCACGGAACCACCCGGACTGCACCTGCGACAGCCCGCCGTCCCAGCCGTACCGCAGGCGGTCCCACTCGACGCCGGCCGATTTCCACCGCCCGCCCGCGCCCGGAACCACGATGCGCGCCTTGAGCCGGTTGCCGAGCCCCGGCTGGACCCCGCTCGACGGATCCGGTCCCAGGTCGTCCGCCACCACCGTCAGTTGCAGGCCGATGGTCGGCGAGTCCTCGACCACCCGCCGTTCCTCGACGAGGCTGCGCAGCGACTCCTCGGCTTGCCACCGCCAGTCCGCCGTGGCCGCCTCGCGCGTCGCCAGCATGCTCACGTACAGCATCAGGGCGGCGGAGTGCTTGCAGTTCAGCGCGACGGGGCAGCTACACAGGGCGCGGGTGGGGCGGGCGGCGCCGTCCGGCCCCGGAGGCGTGAGGGTCACGGTGGTGGAGTACCAGCTGGTGCCACTGCCCTTGATCTGGGCGCTCAGCCGGCGCCCCGAGGCGTCGTAGGCGATGCGGCGGATGGTGTCCGAGTTCGCGTAGCCGCCGGCGCGGCCGAGGGCCGCGGAACCCACGAAGGACTCGATGTCTGCCTCGGGAACCCACACGTTGGACTGGAGCACGCCGCCAGGTTAGAGGAGGACGACGGCACCGGCGTGCCACGACGAGCGCCGAGACGGTCGCCTGTGGAGACGGACAGGGGCTGTGGAATCAGACGTGAGCGATATCGCCGGACCGCGCGCCTGAGCCTGCCTCAGGCTGCGGGCGCGTCCGAGGTGGCCTCGACCCGCCGCGACAGTGCGCGCTCGACGACGATGACGATCCCCACGATGAGCGCACCACCGATCGCGACGGCGACCACCACCGGCCAGTCATCGCCGGGGGCGAACACCGCACCCACCTCGTCGTCGCGCCACGGCCACAGGGCCCGCAGCGAGCCGATCATCAGGCCCACCATGACGATGAGAGTGGGCTTGCGGAAGTCCTCGAGCAGTCGGTCCAGCACCTTGACGAACAGGGCGATCCCCACAAAGGCTCCGGCGACGAACACCAGGATGTACGGCACGTCGCGGTCGCTCACCGCGTTCATGGTGGGCACGTACAGTCCGAGCGCCATGAGGAGGAACGAGCCCGACATACCCGGCAGGACCAGCGCGCAGATCGCCACGGCGGCGGCCACGAACACCAACAGGTAGGAGGGGTCCTCGATCTCGCCGCGCGGCAGGCTGGTCAGCGAGAACGCCAGCACGGCCCCCACCACGAGCAGCAGCGCGAGTACCCAGGTCCGGCCGCCCGGGGTCTGCCGAGCCATGGACCACGGCACGTAGATACTCGCCGCCACCATGCCGAAGAACAGCCCGCTGGAGATCTCCGGGTGGTTCTGGACGAAACCGCCCAGCACGCCCGCCATGGTGAAGACCATGGTGAGCATGCCCAGCGCGAGGAGACCGAGCAGCCACCAGTCGGCGTGCCGGAACGCGGCGCGGGTCCGGGCGGCGCGGTCCGAACCGAGGATCGACGAGCGCAGTCCGTCGACGATGTGCGCGCCGGTGTCCAGCAGTCGCGGGTACACGCCCACCACCAGTGCGACCGTGCCGCCCGAGATTCCGGGGACCATCTCGGCCATACCGATCAGCGCGCCGCGGAGGACGTTGCCGACCGCCTCGATCGGGCCCGGGCGGGTCGGAACGGGGCTCGCGGGGTCGAGATCAGAGTCCGCAACGGGGTCATGATGCACCGATTCGGGATGCAAGGGCTCCTGTGACATGTCCTTCACCTTCCCTGACGAAGGGCCATCCGCCCACTCGCCACACCCTCCGCGCCCCCGACTGTGTCCAACCCGTCACCATCGGGGCGACTAGAATCGACCTCCGGATCCGACGGCATCCGAATCCGACGGCCGGAAGGAAGCGTGCGCCATGCCGATGCACTATCCCCCGCTGGCCAACGGCACCTACCGGTACGGCGACGCGGCCCGGCCACTGCCGTCGCCGACCCCCGGACCGGACCCGCAGCAACCCTCGGATGCCCTGCCGTTCGCCACGCCGCACGCCACGCCGCCTCCTGTCACGCCGGACCAGCAGCCGCCCACCGGGACGCCGCGGGCGACGAACCCCCGTGCCTCGGCGCTGGTGATCGGGGGGCTGGCCGTCGCCGTCGTCGTCCTCCTGGGCGGCTTCTTCCTCCTCCCCGACACGGACCGCGCCGAGGGGTTCGACGCCCTGCGCGACACCCTCCCGCTCGGCGAGCCGGCACCAGGCCTCGGACTCGCCCCGGCGCCCGGATCACCCGGATCACCAGGGGCGACCGGGGCGTTCACCGCCGACGGCACGTTCACGGTCGTGTCGACCCCCGGCGAGCCCGTCTCCGGCGACGGCGCCGACTGCGACATGCCCGTCACCCTGTCCGACATCGGCGAGGGCACAGTCCTCACCCTCCTCGAGGCCGACACCGGCCGCTCCGTAGAAAGCCTGCTGGCCTACGACGGCGGCGACCTCACCTCCTGCACCTTCACCTTCTCCTTCCCCGACGTCACCCCCGGCGGCTCGCTGTACCTGGTCGAACTGCCCGGACGCGGCCAACTCGTCTACTCCGAGGGCGAACTGCGGACGGGGATCGATATCTCGCTCGGCCGCTGATCCTCGCCGCGCGGCGCCGCTAGGCTGGATCCGACGACGACGAGGCGGGAGGCACAGCACGTGGGCAACGACCCCGGACCGGACCATGCGGACGACGACGCGTTCCGTATCTCCGCCGCCGAGGAGCTCGTCGGGGACATCGACCTGGACCCGTTCCTGGGGCCCCGCCACGACCCGCTGGCTGGCCCCCTGGACTCGCCCATCGAGATCGACACCTCCGGCCCGCCGCTGCTCGTGCTGCGTGACCTGCTGTGCGACGAGCGGTTCCCGGAGAAGTTCTCCCGGGCTCTGCGCAGCGTGGACCCCGATTTCCGCGAGATGTTCCCCCGCGACCCCGGCCCCGTGCTGCGGGAGTTCGTGCGCGCCATGTCGTGGGCGCTGGAGACCACCGAGGAGGCGCGCGGCGATCAGGCCACGGTGGAGGAGGTGGTGGATTTCGCCCGCCACCTGGGCGCCGACCACCGCAAACTCGAACTCACGCCCGCACATCACCAGCATTTCGGCGAGGCGCTCGGGAGCACGCTGCGGCACCTCGCCGGTCGCGCCTGGGACGACCGGCTCCAGACCACGCTCACCACCGCGTACCGGGTGCTGTCCTCGGCGCTACAGCAGGGTGCGGAGCAGGATCAGGGGCCCGCCCGGGTCGGGGCGACGGTCGTGGACGTGCTGCGCCCCACGCGCGATGTGGCGGTGGTGCGCCTCGTCAGCGACGTGATGATCGACTACCACCCGGGGCAGTACCTCAGCGTGCTCACGCCGTACTCGCCCGGGGTGTGGCGGCGGCTCAGTCCCGCGATGCCCTCCAACCCCGCGGGCCAGATCGAGTTCCATGTCCGTGACGTTCCCGGCGGCGCGCTGAGCGGATCCCTTGTCCGCGGCGTCGAGGTGGGCGACCGCTGGGTCCTGGCCCGGCCGCTCGGGCTGCTCGAGGTGGACCGCACCGAGCCGTACCGCGACGTTCTGATGATCGCCGGCGGCACCGGGATCGCGCCCCTGCGCTGCCTGCTCATGGACATGATGCGGTTCGGAGAGAATCCGCGCGTCCACCTGTTCTACGGGTCCCGCTATCCGGGCGAGTTGTACGACCTCCCGACGCTCGTCGACCTGGCCGCCACGTCGCCCTGGCTCACGGTCCAGCCGGTCGCGGAGGAGGCCGACGACCCGTGGTGGGCCGGCCCCGCCCACGATCTACCCCGCACGCTGCACCGTCGGCAGCTCGGGACACTCGTTGACGTGGTGACCCGCTGGGGCACGTGGGCCGACCGTCAGGTGATCGTCTCCGGCTCGCCCGACATGCTCCGGGCGACGGTCCGCGGGATGGTCGCGGCCGGGACGCCACGCGAGAACATCAGCTTCGACCGCCCCTGACCTCAGGCGGCGTCGCTGGCGCCGCGCAGCAGGCCGCGTCGCCTGCCCCTACTCCCCCGCGCCCGCCGCGCCGTTCTCGGTGGTGGTCTCCGGCTCGTCCTCACCGCTCGTGGTGGTCGTCGGCTCCGTGGTGGTGGGATCGGAAGACTGACTCGTCGTGGTCTCGTCAGTGGTCGGCGACGTGGTGGTGGGGCTCGTGGTGACACCACAGGGCTGGAACACGCGGCGGAACTGGTCCGGTACGCCCAGCTCCTCGAGCTGCTCCCGACACACGCCCGAGGTGGGCTCGGCGAGGAAGTCCCAGGCATCACCTCTCCAGGTGTAGAGCTGGGTTTCGCCGCCTCGCACCGTGACCAACAGGAACTCCGGATCGCACTCGCGGACCCTGGTGCCCTCACCGAGCTGGTCCTCGATGAACCCCGCGGCGCACCGGGCAGCCGGGCTCGGCGGAGCAGTGGTGGTCGGGGAGGTGGAGGTGGTGCTGCGCCGGGTGCTGCTGGCCGTGGTG
Organism: Dietzia sp. NCCP-2495; assembly: GCF_026011735.1. Lineage (GTDB taxonomy): Bacteria > Actinomycetota > Actinomycetes > Mycobacteriales > Mycobacteriaceae > Dietzia. Next base: position 30,021 of record NZ_BRVN01000027.1, read on the forward strand.
GTGACGGTGGACTGGGTCGCCGAGGTCGTGGGTGCGGCCGTCTGATCCCCGTCGCCGTTCCGCGCGGCCAGCCACGTCACGACGCCGGCGACAAGCAGAATCGCCAGCAGCGCGGCGGCTATCATCCACGGTGTGGAGTTGCCGCCGCGACCACCGTCATCGCCCCAGTCCTCGCCCCGGTCATCGCCCCAGCCTTCGTCCCC
>NZ_BRVN01000028.1 GCF_026011735.1 Dietzia sp. NCCP-2495
CCTGTGCACGTGCCTGTGGATACAGTGTGTGTCCTGTGGAACGGATCCAGCCGGCCCAAAACGACGACGCCCGACGCCAGACGAGAGGAGACCGCCCACCGTGTCTCCTGAGCTCGAACACGTGTGGGCTGCGGTCCTCGACAGGTTGACCGACCCGGAACTGGCCAGTGACGACAACCCGGTTCTCTCCCGTCAGCAGCAGGCATGGCTCCGGCTCGTGCAGCCGATAGCAGTTGTCAACGGTTTCGTGATGATCGCTGCACCGTCGACCATCGCGCGCGACAACATCGAGTCCGTCCTCCGTGGACCGATCACCCGCGCCCTGAGCTCACAGCTCGGAGAGCCCGTCGATCTCGCGGTCAAAGTCGACACCTCCCTCGCCGGCACCCAGGTCGCGGTGGACGAGGACGGCGCATCGGACATCGATGTCGATGAGATCTACCGCTCGGAACCCGAAGAGGAAAAAAACGACCAGGCCGCGCGACCGACCCGGATGACCGAGGAGCAGATCGCGGCCGAGCGGCTGCTCAGCGGCGGCGAACGCGACGAGGCACTCTCAGCGGCGACCGCACCCGGTCTCAACGAGCGATACACCTTCAGCGGATTCGTCCAGGGGAACTCGAATAGGTTCGCGAGGGCCGCGGCACTCGCGGTCGCCGAGGCGCCGGCGCGGGCCTACAACCCACTGTTCATCTGGGGAGAATCAGGACTGGGGAAGACCCACCTCCTCCACGCGATCGGCCACTACTCGCTTCGGATGTACTCAGACCAGAAGGTCAAGTACGTCTCAACCGAGGAGTTCACGAACGACTTCATCAACTCGGTCCGTGACGGCCGTCAGAACATGTTCAAGAAGCGATACCGCGAAGCGGACATCCTTCTCGTGGACGACATCCAGTTCCTCATCGGCAAAGAACAGGTGCAGGAAGAGTTCTTCCACACGTTCAACACGATCCACAACGCCCAGAAGCAGATCGTCATCTCCTCCGACCGGCCCCCGAAACAGCTGCAGCATCTCGAGGATCGACTCCGGACCCGCTTCGAGTGGGGACTGATCACGGACATCCAGCCGCCTGAGCTCGAGACCAGGATCGCCATCCTCGACAAGAAGGCAAAATCCGAGGAATACGAGGTCCCGCGGAGCGTCCTGGAGCTCATCGCCACCCGTGTCCAGCGCAATATCCGCGAGCTCGAGGGGGCGCTGATCCGCGTCGTCGCGTTCGCTTCACTCAACGGCCACGAGATCGATGTCCCGCTGGCCGAGGTCGTGTTGCGTGACGTCGTGTCCGACGACGACTCTCTCCAGATCTCCGCAGCGACGATCATGGCGGTGACGGCGGAGTTCTTCTCGACCAGCATCGATGAGCTGTGCGGCACCTCCAAGACGCGGTCGCTGTCGCGCGCGCGACAGATCGCCATGTACCTGTGTCGCGAGCTCACCGATCTCTCGCTTCCCAAGATCGGCGTGACGTTCGGCGGCAAGGACCACACCACCGTCATGTACGCCCAGCGCAAGATCCTCCGCGAGATCAAGGACGATCGACGCACCTACGACCAGATCCAGGAGCTCACCGCCCGGATCCGCGAGCGCTCACGCGCGATGTGACGTCGTGTCTCGGTGGGCCGCTCGCCTCCGAGCCGATGCACCCGAGCCGCGAATCAGACCGGGACACCCGCTGCACGCACCCAAACCAGAGAATCGGGCCGTAGGTTTGCCTGTCCCGCTATGTACCCGGCCCTCACGCGGCCGCTCAGCCCCATTCTGACCCGTACAACGCCACGCAGAGCCATACAGAGCCGCCGAAAAGCGCCCAAAGACGCCAGAACCGGTCAGTGAGGGCCTGAGAGCGTTGCACCACCCCGACATACCCGCCGATTCGCCGGTTCGGAGCACCTCCGGGGCCCGTGGTGCCGGCGCGCACGACGCGCTACACGCACTCGCACACGAGCCGCGCGCACCCGGTCGCACGCTGAGTGCACCCGGTCAGGCGCTGACACACTGACAACATGGCTCCAGATCACACCTTTCACAGCTGTGGATAAAATTGTGGGTTCCTGTGGACGAACGGTGGACAGAGGGTGGACCGATTTCTCTCATTCCACGGCCCCCTCGAAAGTAATCACAAGAACTGACAGCTACGTCCACACGCTGAAATCGGCCGAGACCTGTGATTACAGGACCCGGCTCACAATTTCACAGGACCTACTACTACCTCTTATCTCTTTCAAGAGTTCTTGTAAGAAGTAGGGATGTGGAACGGCGAGCCTGCTTGACCGGATTACACCCCTACCGTGTGACCCATGTCGGTCCGAGCGGTTACTCTCATGGAGACGTCCCGGCGCCTCGCGACGGAATGCGTCACACGCTTGCCCCAACAGACCAATAGTCCAGACACCTGATGCAGGTGTCCGCCCTGCCTGAAAGAGGTCATCGATGGAGATCACGGATCCGACGTTCCGCGTCACCCGCGAGGACTTTGCGGATTCCGTGGCCTGGGTGGCGCGGACACTGCCCTCCCGCCCGTCGGTGCCGATCCTCGGCGGAGTCCTGCTCGAGGCCGACTCGGGTCTGACCATCTCGGGCTTCGACTACGAGACGTCCGCGCAGGTCGCGGTCCCTGCCGAGGTCACCGAGCCGGGAAGCACGCTGGTCTCGGGCCGGCTCCTCGCAGACATCGCTCGTGCACTGCCCGATCGTCCGGTCGAGGTCACGGTCACCGCGCAGAAGATGTACATCACCTGCGGCTCGGCGAAGTTCACGCTGCCGACGATGCCGGTCGAGGACTACCCGCAGCTGCCGACGATGCCGGAGGTCACCGGCTCCGCGCAGGTCGAGGCGTTCTCGGAAGCCGTCGCCCAGGTCGTCGCGGCCGCGGGCAAGGATGACACCCTGCCGATGCTCACCGGTGTACGGATGGAGATCGAGGGACCGAAGGTCACGCTCATCGCGACCGACCGTTTCCGGCTCGCCATCCGTGAGTTCGAGTGGGAGCCGACCCGCCCGGATGTCGCGGTAGAGGTGCTCATCCCGGCCAAGGCGCTGTCCGACATCACCCGGTCCGCAGGCGGCAGTGGCCGCGTCGACCTGAGCCTGGGCGCCGGCGCCGAGGTCGGCGCGGACGGGATCCTCGGTGTCCTCGTCTCCGGCCAGCGCACCACCACCCGCCTGCTCGACGCGGAGTTCCCCAAGGTCCGGCAGCTGCTGCCGGCCCAGCACACCTCGATCGCGGTCGTCGACGTGGACGCGCTGGTCCAGGCCATCAAGCGCGTGGCCCTGGTCGCCGACCGCGGTGTGCAGGTCCGGATGGCGTTCAGCGAGGGTGAGCTCGCGCTGTCCGCCGGTGGCGATGACGCGGCGCAGGCGAACGAGACCCTGCCGGTCGATTTCGTGGGCGAGCCGCTGACCATTGCCTTCAACCCGGGCTACCTGCTCGACGGTCTGGGAAGTGTCCACGCCTCGCGCGTGGCGTTCGGCTTCACGCTGCCCAGCCGACCGGCCGTGCTGCGTCCCGCACCCGAAGAGCTCCCCGAGGTCGGAGCGGACGGGTCGATCGCACCGATCGAGACCGATCACACCTACCTCCTCATGCCCGTGCGCCTGCCGGGCTGACGCCCGCCGTGAGCTGAGCAGGCATGCACCTGCGTCACTTAAGACTTCTGGATTTCCGCTCCTGGCCTCTGCTCGAACTGAACATGGAGCCGGGCGTCACCACGCTGATCGGGCGAAACGGCCACGGGAAGACGAACGTCCTCGAGGCGATCGGCGTCCTGTCCACGCTGCGCTCACATCGCGTCGCCGGCGACGCGCCGATGATCCGGTCGGGGACCGAGACCGCACTCATCGGCGCGCTGGCCCACAACGCCGGCCGGGAGCTCACGGTCGAATTGGCCCTGAACTCGGGAAAGGCCAACCGCGCCCGACTCAACACCTCGCCCAGCCGGCGCCTCGGCGACATCCTCGGCGTGGTCCAGTCTGTGCTGTTCGCGCCCGAAGACCTCGCGCTCGTGCGGGGCGAGCCGGCCGAACGTCGACGCCTCCTCGACGAGCTCATGTCGCAGCGACGGCCGGCGCTCGGGAGAGACCTCGGTGACTACGCGTCGGTGTTGCGTCAGCGCACCGCGCTCCTCAAGTCCGCCTCCGGTGCACTCCGTCGGGGTCGACCGGAGGAATCAGCTGCGGTCCTGGACACCCTCGACGTGTGGGACGGCCGTCTCGCCGAGATAGGGGCGCGGATCGTCTCCGGCCGTGTCGCTCTCCTCGAGCAGTTGCGTCCCCTCGTCGTCGACGCCTATCGCTCCCTCGCCCCCGAGTCACGCCCCGCCGACCTCACCTACCGGTTCCGCGTCGCGTCCCCGCCCGCGGAGGGCGAGCTGACCGACCCCGAGTTCGTCGAGGCGCTCCTGCTCGCCGAGTTGGGGTCGCGGCGACGAGACGAGATCGACCGGGGGCAGTCGCTCGTCGGACCGCATCGGGACGACCTGATCCTGACCCTCGGCGACGAGCCGGCGAAGGGCTTCGCGAGCCACGGCGAGACGTGGTCGTTCGCGCTCGCGCTGCGTCTCGGTTCGCTCGAGTTGTTCCGCGCCGACGGGATCGAACCGGTGCTCCTCCTCGACGACGTGTTCGCGGAACTCGACCGTCATCGCCGTGCCGCGCTGGCTCAGGTGGCGGCCGGCGTGGAGCAGGTTCTCATCACCGCGGCGGTGGGGGAGGATGTGCCAGGTGGGTTGCGCGGGGCCCGTCATGACGTCGTGATGACGGGCGAGGGGCCGGATCGTCACTCCGCGATGACACCGTCACCACGGCGCTCCGACACCGTCCCGGAGGCGGGCGACAACGGCGTCGTGGGCAGCGCGGGACCGGCCGTCGGCGACGCGGGAGGAACCGACGGTGGGGAGTATAACGACGACGACAACACCGATTTCGGAAGCGAGGAGCAGCTGTGACCGGGAATTCTGGTGGGTCCGCAACACCGTCTGACCAGCCGCAACGTGGTTATGACATCGCCAAGCAGGCGTTGGAGGAAGCGCGAGCCCGGGCGCGGGCGGAGGGCAAGCAGGTGGGTCGCGGGCGTTCCGGGCCCGTGGGTGGTGGCCGTCGACTGCGCAGGCGCGGGTGGACCGGATCGGGCGATGACCCGTGGGACCCGCAGCCGCTCGGCAAGCTCTTCGGGCAGGTGGCCAAGAAGCGGGGGTGGGGCGACAAGGTCACGACCGGTCGACTCTTCGCGGAGTGGGGCCGGATCGTGGGCGAGGACGTCGCGGCGCATGCGACTCCGGAGCGGCTCGAGGAGGGGATCCTCTATGTCCGGGCCTCCAGTACGGCCTGGGCGACGCAGCTGAGGTTGATGTCGGCGGACATCCTCCGCAAGATCGCCAAGGCGATGGGTCCGGGCCACGTGCGCCGGTTGAAGATAGAGGGCCCGGAGAAGCCGAGCTGGCGCAAGGGACCGCTGCACGTCTCGGGTCGGGGGCCGCGGGACACGTACGGATAGGCGGCCGGGCAGCGGGATCCGGACATGGCGAGGGCGCCGAGATCGCGCCGCTGAGGGCTTTGGCGGCGCCACGCGGGACCCCCTTCCGATGGCGATGTCGACCGCCGGAGAGCAGTCCTGAGGGCCCGTGACGGCGCGCCAGCGGACATCGATCGGGTTCCCGCAGGTAGACTTGCTGCGTTCCACAGTTCCCCGAGACGCGAGGAGTTCGCACGTGGCGGACGCCAGTAGCAAGGCCGACAACAAGGGCTCGACCGATTACGGTGCATCGTCGATCACCGTCCTCGAAGGGCTCGAGGCTGTCCGGATGCGTCCGGGTATGTACATCGGCTCGACCGGGCCGCGGGGTCTGCATCACCTCATCTGGGAGGTCGTCGACAACTCGATCGACGAGGCGATGGCCGGGCACGCCACCGGCGTCCAGGTCACGATGCACGACGACGGCAGCATCGAGGTCATCGATGACGGTCGAGGCATCCCGGTCGAGGTGCACGAGTCGGGGATGCCCACCGTCCAGGTCGTCATGACCCAGCTGCACGCCGGCGGCAAGTTCGACTCGGATTCGTACGCGGTCTCGGGCGGTCTGCACGGCGTCGGTATCTCCGTGGTCAATGCGCTGTCGACGCGCGTCGAGGTGCAGATCAAGCGTGACGGTCGTCTGTGGAAGCAGAACTTCGAGAAGGCGGTGCCGGCTGAGCTCGTGGACGCGGGTCCCGCTGAGGGCACCGGCACGCGGACCCGCTTCTGGGCCGATGGGTCGATCTTCGAGACCACGGAGTACGACTTCGAGATCGTCGCCCGCCGTCTCCAGGAGATGGCGTTCCTCAACAAGGGCTTGACCATCACGCTGATCGATCGGCGGGCCCGGGCCGAGGGGGACGCGGAGCTCGAGGCGATCGCGGACAGTGAGGGCACGGGCGACAGCTCACCCGGCTCCGACGAGGGCTCGGATGTCGAGCACGCTGTCGACGCGGAGCAGGCGTTCGTCGAGGGCGCGGCCGACGCCGCGGCGCCGGAGAAGGCGGAGACCTCTGCGAAGGTCCGCGAGCGCAAGCGCACCTTCCATTACCCGGACGGTCTCAAGGACTACGTCACGGCGATCAACAAGTCCAAGACCGCGATCCACCCGACGATCCTCTACTTCGAGGGCAAGGGGACCGGCCACGAGGTCGAGGTCGCGATGCAGTGGAACTCCGGCTACTCGGAGTCGGTCCACACGTTCGCCAACACGATCAACACTCACGAGGGCGGTACGCACGAGGAGGGCTTCCGCTCCGCGCTGACCTCGCTGGTCAACAAGTACGCGCGCGACAAGAAGCTGCTCAAGGAGAAGGACCCCAACCTCACGGGTGACGACATCCGGGAGGGCCTCGCCGCGGTGATCTCCGCGAAGATCGGCGATCCGCAGTTCGAGGGCCAGACCAAGACCAAGCTCGGCAACACCGAGGTCAAGGGCTTCGTCCAGCGACAGGTGTCCGAGCACGTGGGTCACTGGTTCGAGGCCAATCCGGCCGAGGCCAAGACGATCGTCAACAAGGCCGTTGCTTCGAGCCAGGCGCGCGTCGCCGCGCGTAAGGCCCGCGAGATGGTGCGTCGCAAGTCCGCCACCGACATCGGCGGCCTGCCGGGCAAGCTCGCCGACTGCCGGTCCAAGGATCCGGCCAAGTCCGAGCTGTACATCGTGGAGGGCGACTCCGCCGGTGGCTCGGCCAAGTCGGGCCGCGACTCGATGTTCCAGGCGATCCTGCCGCTGCGCGGAAAGATCATCAACGTCGAGAAGTCGCGGATCGACAAGGTCCTCAAGAACGCCGAGGTCCAGGCCATCATCACGGCCCTGGGTACCGGCATTCACGAAGAGTTCGACATCGACAAGCTGCGCTACCACAAGATCGTCCTCATGGCCGATGCCGACGTGGACGGTCAGCACATCGCGACCCTGCTGCTCACGCTCCTGTTCCGCTTCATGAAGCCTCTGGTGGAGAACGGCTACGTCTACCTGGCGCAGCCGCCGCTCTACAAGCTCAAGTGGGGCAAGGGCGAGCCGGACTTCGCGTACTCGGACCGCGAGCGCGACGAGCTGCTCAAGATCGGCCTGGAGAACAAGCGCAAGATCAATGTCGACGACGGCATCCAGCGCTACAAGGGCCTCGGTGAGATGAACCCGAAGGAGCTGTGGGAGACCACCATGGACCCGACGGTCCGCACGCTCCGCCAGGTGACGCTCGAGGACGCGGCCGCCGCGGACGAGCTGTTCTCGATCCTCATGGGCGAGGACGTGGACGCGCGCCGAAGCTTCATCACCCGCAACGCCCGCGACGTCCGCTTCCTCGACGTCTGACCGGTCGCTTTGTCGCAAATCCGCTACTCAAAAGCCACATCCGCTACCCCAATTCCGGTAGCGGATGTGGCTTTTGAGTAGCGGATTCCTTGGTGGGCGGACTCGGGGGTGACAGGTGAGCTGACCCGGTCACGCCGGCTCGCCGACGGTGAGCAGGTCGCCGGGCTGGCAGTCGAGCTCGCGGCACAGGGCGACCAGTGTGCTGAACCTGATGGCCTTTGCCCGGTCGTTCTTGAGCACCGACAGGTTCACCACGGTGACGCCCACCTTCTCGGCCAGCGCAGAGAGTGTGAGGCCCCGCTCGTAGAGCAGGCGGTCCAGATGGCACCGGACCACGAGCTCGGTGTCGCCCAATTTGGTGTCGCCCAATTTGGTGTCGCCCACCTCGGTGTTGTCCGGGCCGGTGTCGTCCAGATCGGAGTCGGCTTGGCCGGTGTCGGCCCGTGCGATATCGCCCAGATCCTGATCGGCTCCTGACATCAGACGAGTCCCTCGGCGTTGTGTCGGGCGACCGTCTCGCTCCGGACCAGGGCAAAGACGAGTCCGAGTGCGATGCCGGCGATCGGGAAGGCCGTGGTGAGCGGATCATTCCAGGTCCGTCCTGCTGAGCAGCTCGTGTACAGCTCCAGGCACGCGGAGACGCCGGCGCCGGTGAGAACGTTCGCCCCGATGAGGCCGATGATCCCGGCGACGAGCACCACGATGATGGCGACGACCTTCGCCCGGTTGCCCAGTTCACGGCCCGGTCGGAGCGACCTCATCACGACGGTCACGGCTGCGAGCATGACGAGCACCGCTATGAGCTCGAGGACGGTGCCGACGACGACGCCGGTCGTCGCCGCCGAGCCGAGCTGATCGACCGGGACCGTCGTGGTCAGACCCAGAAGTTCTGTGCCAGCAGGGCCGGACAGCTCGTCAGGCCGGGACAGGGTGAGCGTCACGGAGTCGCCCAAGGCGAGCGAGATGAGCCTGGTGATGAGCGGCGCGAGCACCCAGAGACCCACGGCGGTCGCGCAGATGTATACCCAGGTGGTGACCCCGCGCCGGTCGGCATCGGGGCGGCAGTCGGTGGTGGTGGAGGGTGTGCGGTTCGTCCTGGACATCGGGTTCCCCTATCGATTGTCGTTGTTATCGAAGAACGATAATCACGATAATCGATATGCGGAGACTGTCAACCCTTGATTGCAAACCGGCGGGGTCTAGCCGTTGTCGTCGTCGTCGATGTCGTCGTCACACTCACCCATCCGGCCCCACACCCCCGTCCCACAACGCTGGTGGCGGTACCTACCGCCCACCGTGATTCGAACTTGCGTTCCAGCTTAGCGGAAGCGGCCATATATAGCAATAGTGTTCGATACGCAAATCAATCGAATTTTTGGATCTCGATTCACGCGCTGGCGCCGAGGACTGGAGAAGGGAGCCGGAGGGGAGGGGAGAGGAAAGGAAGCGGAGGGGCGAAGGGGAGACCTGGAAGAACAGAGAGGGGAGAAACAGCGGTGGCAGAGAGGAAAGGCGGAAGTAAGAGCCGGGAAGAGCGGTACGCAGACGAGAAGCGCTGAAAACGCGACCGGTGCACCGAGGCGCTATGGCGTCAGCGGACCGACCGTGTCCTGCGCCGGGTCCTTGGACCAGAGCGGCTCCACCGGCTCGACCTCGGGCGGACCGGCGAGCAGGTCGCGGGACTCCTCGAGATACTTCAGGTACGCGGGATTTCCGAGGAACCGCTGGGCATCCGCGGCGCTCCGATAGTGCTGGAAGATGAGCAGCTCGTCCGGATCGGCGAAGGAGGCGCACAGCACATAGGCGACGTGGCCGTCGTTGTCCGTCACCGCCTCCGGCATGTTCCGGCGCCACGCCTCGATCAGCTGATCCCGACGGCCCGGAACGGCCTTGTGTCGCAGGACCGAAGCGTGGGCGGTGGGACCAGAACTCATATCCCGGACTCTAGTCGCCGAGGCGCGTGGGCGACCGCGACCGCTCGGAGCCCGAGCACGGGGGATATGAAAAGTGAAGCAATCAAACTAGAGTGAGCGGTGTGACTCGTCGTCGTCGTACTCTCCGTTCCGCCGCCACGAACCGCGCCGTCGCAGTTTTCACCACGGTGGCCCTCGCCGTCAGCGGACTGGGCCTGCCCACCGCCGGCGCGCAGTCCGCACGCGGCGTCGACACCTCCACGGCGCTCGGCTTCACCACCACCCCGCGCCCCACCGCACCGCCGCCGGCAGACACGTCCCGGCCGCAGATCCTGCGCGTCCAGCCCGTCGAGGGACGCAAAGTGCTCGCCGACGTGTGGTCGCCGTCCATGAACAAGGCCGTCCCCACGTTCCTGCTCCTGCCCCCGAACCCCGGACCGGCACCGCTACTCGTCCTCCTCAACGGCGTCGGCGGCGGCGAGGACCACGTCGGCTGGGCGTACCACACGGACTACGAGCAGTTCTTCGCCGACAAACAGGTCCTCGTGGCCAGCCCCGAAGGCGGACGGTTCAGCCTCTACACCGACTGGCAACACCCCGACCCCGTACTCGGGGTGAACCGGTGGCATACGTTCCTCGACGACGAACTGCCCGCCGCCCTGGCCGGGGGATACGACCTGAACGGCACGCGCGGCGTGATCGGGGTGTCCATGTCCGGCGGACCCGCACTGACCCTCGCCGCGACCAGTCGACACCACTACGCCGCGGCCGCCTCCCTCTCGGGATTCCCCGAGGTCTCCACCCCCTTCGGCCGCGCCGCCATGGCCGCGATGGTCGCCCGCGGCGGCGGCAACGTCTTCAACGCCTGGGGCCCGCCCGGCGACCCCGCATGGGTGCACAACGATCCGTCCCACAACGTCGAACGGCTGCGCGGCACCGCCCTGTATCTGGCGTCCGCGCCCGGCAACCCCGGCCCCAACGACCAGCCCGAGATCGGATCGGCCACCTACTCCATCGGCGCGGGCACCGAACTCGCCTCCGACCTCGGCACCCGACACATGGCCGACGCGCTCCGGGCCGGGGGAATCCCCTTCACCTACGACCGCTACGACAACGGCGCCCACACGTTCGCCCTGTTCAACCGCGAGCTGCGCGATTCGTGGCGCGTCGTGGGACCGGCGCTGGGGGCCTAACGCGCGGTACCGGCGCGGTCCCGGCCCGGCCCACGCCGGGAGTCCACGGGGCACACCGGCGACGGTTTTCGGAACCACCAGGCGTGGCCGGTAGCATCAATGGGTGTCCGAAGCCGATCATCCCGACAACCCGCGCGCACGAGCGCCGCGGCGACGTCGCGCGCATCGACCGGCCGGACCCGGTGCTCCCACCGGAAATTCCGCAGGTCAACGGCATGATCGCGGGTCCTCGGGCGCGTCTCGTGCCGGCGCGACCGGCGCCGAATCGGGCAAGTTCAAGCAAGGCGACCGGTCACGAACATCCGGTACGTCTAGTACATCCGGCACGCCCGGAAAGCCCGGAAAACCGGACCCGAACAACCAGAGCGCTCAGGGCAACCAGTCAGGCCAGACAGGCCAGGGCAACCGCGGCGGTCACGACGGTCAGGGCGGCCAGCAGCGTCAGGGCCGACGACGCCGGCGCGGCGGTCGCGGTCGCCGGGGCGGTCGCAACCAGGCGGTGACAACCGACACCCAGAAGCAGGGCGGCGAGTCGACCCACACCGTGAAGTCGGACGACGGCACCGCCGGCGCCACGTCCCGCCAGCCCCACCGGACCTCACGCGGCACGGGCCGCCCCAAGTCGGGCTCCGGCCATGCCACCTCCGCCAGCACCACCCGCTCCGGACCCCCTGCCCGTTCCGGCGGCAAGCCCGGCGCCACGTCCTCGGGGAAGAACCAGACCAAGAACCCCCGGGGCGCGCGGACCGGCAACCGCCATCCCCGCAGTGGCCAGCGCATGCGCACGGTGCTGGAGACCTCGGCCGGTGGCCTCGTCGTGCGCGGCCTCGCGCAGGCCGCCGCCGTGGAGCCGGAGCCGGATCTGTCGCGTCTGGAGGTCGCGCTGATCGGGCGGCTCGACCGTCGCGGCCGGATGCTGTGGTCAATGCCGAAGGGCCACATCGAGCCCGGCGAGACGATCGAGGAGACCGCGCGCCGCGAGGCCCTCGAGGAGACCGGCGCGGACAGCACGGTGCTCGGGCCGCTCGGGATCATCGACTACTGGTTCGTCGCCGAGGGCCGTCGGATCCACAAGACGGTCCACCACCACCTCATGCGTTACGACCACGGCGAACTCTGCGACGAGGACCCCGAGATCACCGAGGTCGCCTGGGTCGCCTTTGACGATCTGCCGCGCCGCCTGGCGTACCCGGACGAGCGGCGTCTCGTGGAGAAGGCGCGCACGCTCCTGCCTGAGATCGCCCGCGACGAGCTCGCCGGGCGTAACCCCGCACCGGCCGCGGCGCAGCAGGTGGACCCCTCCCGCCGCGCCGACGGCCCTGCGCCGGTCCGCCGGACCGGGCAGGGGAACCAGAGCGGCGCCGGAAAACGGAACACCGCCGCGAAACCAGGCGCCCGTCACCACGACGACGCACCGGAGGAGTCGACGTCGTGACCGACCGGCCGGGTGGGCGTGTGGCCAGGGCACTCATGCCGGTGGCGCTCAGCGCGGCTCTCGCCTCGGCGCCGATGTGGGGCGTCGCGGCCGTCGCTTCGGCACAGTCGATCACCCCGGAACAGGCCGCTGCGGCCGGCTACATCCCCAACCCCGCTCCGGCGCTGGCCTCGATCTCGATCGACGAGGTCAGTCCGCGTGTTCTGGACGGTTCCGCCCCGGCGGGTGGCGGCGCGATCGGGACCGATTCCGGCGTCCCGCTCATCACCGTGTCGGGCACCATCACCAACGTCGGCGACACCCCGCTCGAGGCCGTCGACGTGCGGCTCCAGCGCGGTCCGCGGGCGTCCGACGCGACGGCGGTGCGCGATCCGCTGGTGTGGTCGGAGCCGTCGTTCGGGCTGCGCGGGGAGTTCCAGCGCGTCACTGAGTCGCTCGGGCCGGGGGAGTCGATCACCTACAGCGTGTCCATGCCCGCGCGCGACATCCCCGGCCAGAGTTCGGAGTCTCTGCAGCTCACGGAGCCGGGCGTGTATCCGCTGCTCGTCAACGTCAACGGCACGCCCGAGGGCGGGGGACCGGCGCGACTGGACGACGAGCGCACCCTGCTGCCCGTCCTGGAGGTACCACGCGCGCCGGCGGAGCCGGCGGAACAGGGCGGTTCTGGTGGGCAGGACGGTTCCGGTGGTCCGGGCAGCACTGAACCCGACCGTGGGGACGACGACGAGGTCCCCGCCACCGGGCCGGCGGACGAACCGGGCCCCCTCCCGGCGTCCGTTCCGCTGACGGTCCTCTGGCCGCTGGCGGCCGCGCCGACCCGGATCTCTCCCGTTCCGGGGGTCGAGGGGCCGGACCCCGTCGTCATGTTGACCGATGGTTCCCTGCTCGATGAGCTGTCCGAGTCCGGGCGGTTGACGGGACTGGTGCGGGCTGCCGAGGAGGCGTTCTCCGGCACGGGCGGCGCGGATCTTCGGCGTGCGACGTGTCTCGCCGTGGATCCGGATCTCGTCGCCACGGTCGCGGACATCGCGGACGGCAGAAAGGTCCTCATCGACGGGAGCGACGACCTCGGCGGCGGACCCGCTGACTCGCGGGACCGTTCCGGAGATTCAGACGGCGACGCCGGGCGTCCGGCCCGTGCCTACGAACCCGACGACCCCGCCGCTGTCGCCACCGATGCCGCCCGATGGCTCGACGAGGTGCGTGCCGTGGCCGAGTCCGGATGTCTGGTCACCCTTCCCGCCGCGCAGGCGGATCTCGACGAGGTGGCACGGGTCGGTTCGCCCCTGCTCACCGGCGCCGCCCTCGACCGTCCGGGTTCGGTCGAGCGCATCCTCGGGGTGGAGCCGCAGGACGAGGTGCTCCTGCCCGCCTCGGGGACACTCGAGCCGGGCACCGCCACGGCCCTGTCGGCGGAGGACGCGACCGCGATCGTCGCCGCACCGTCGACCCGCGCCGACACCGGGGTGGTTCCGTCACCCGGGATGGTGGGGATCGCCGGGACCCCGGGACTGCGGGCGCTGACCTATTCGTCCGCGCTCGGTTCAGCACTCGCCGCCACCGGCGCGGAGCCGGAGAATCCGCGCTACTCGGACCCCTCGACGCGCTACTGGTTGACCGCTGATGCTCCCGCGTCCCGGCTCCAGGACGCACTCGCCGGCCTGCTGGCGCCGGTGATCGACGTCTCGGAATACGCCACGCCCACCGACGCCGCAGCACCAGCCCCCGGGACTCCCGCGGACTCCGCCCTGACGCACGGGGTCCTGGCGGTGCCGCCGCAGGTCTGGACCATCAACGGCACGCAGGCGGAGTCGCTGCTCAGCTCGCTGTCCGACCAGCTTTCCGCGGGGCGGATGCGCGCCCTGCCTCTGGCGGACCGGCTCGCCGGACCGGTGACCGTCCCCGACGGGTCGCTCGCCGACTTCCCGACCTCCGCCGCTGACCCCGGCGATGTGGATCCGTTCGCCGATGATCCGGCGGGGACGACCGACCGTCGGTTGGCGTCGGTTCTCGAGGGGGTCGGCACCCTGCACGCGCTCGTCGACACCTCTGATCCGACCTCGGCGGGCGCGACCGGGCATCTCGCGCCGTTGGTCGGTGACGCGCTGCGCGCGATCTCCGAGACCGGCAGACGTGCCGGAGGGGACGGCATGCTCGATTCCGGGACCGGGACGGCAGCGCGCCTGCGGGTCGCGCAGAGACTCGAGCGGCTCGGCGAGACGGTCACCGCGTCGCTCGGCAGGGTGGACCTCCTGCCGCCGGGCAGCGTGTTCACGATGGCCAGTCCCAACAGTCCGCTCCTGCTCGTCATCCGCAATCAGCTGCCGTTCCCGGTGCGCGTCAGGGTCGAGGTCACGGCGCCGGAGGGTCTGACAGTCGATCCGGGGGGACCGGTGCAGGTTCCCGCGTCCGGTTCCCGGACTCTCCAGGTCCCCACCCAGTCCGAGTACGACGACGGGGGCCGGCACATCGTGTCGTTCTCGCTCACGGGTCCGGACGGCACACCGCTCGCGAAGCCCGTGGAGTTGTCGGTGCAGACCGGAGGGTATCCGGTCGCGCAGGCGTTCGCGATCGCCGCGGCGGCGCTCGCCCTCGTCCTCTTCGGCCGCCGGTTCCTGCGCTACCGTCGTGGAATCCTCGACCCCGCGGATGAAGGGCATCGACCGTGAACGACGACCAGGGTTCTCTCCAGCCGGAGCTGCGCATCCCGGATCCCGGTCGTCGGAACAGGCGCCGCGAGGCCGGCAGCAGCGTGATCCCCGTCCGTCCGGTGGCGCCCCCACCGGACGCCGACTCGTTCGCGCCGGACTCCGCCGGCCCACCACACGCCGGCACGCAGCGCCCCGGAACAGACCCCGCCACCGAAGCAGGCCCCGACGACACCGCCGCCCCTCAACCCGGCGGCGGCACCGGCAGGCGCACCCGCGATTCCTCCAACGCCTCGCTGCTGCGCTCCACCGGGTCGATGGCCGTCGCCAACCTCGCGAGCCGCATCACCGGGTTCGTGCGGATGATCCTCATCCTCACGGTGCTCGGTCCGGCCGTCGCGTCGGCGTTCAACACCGCCAACACGCTTCCCAACATGATCACCGAGCTCGTCCTGGGCTCGGTGCTCACCGCCATGTTCATGCCCTTGTTGGCGAAATCGGCGCAGGAGGACCCGGACGGGGGAGTGTCGTTCCTCAGACGCTTGTTCACCGTCTCGGCCACGTTCGCCCTGGTCGTGACGGTGATCGCGGTGGCCTGTGCGCCACTGCTCACCGAGTTGAACCTCGGTGACGGCGAGGTCAACACCTCTCTGGCCACGGCGTTCGCGTTCCTGTTGCTGCCGCAGATCTTCTTCTACGGCGTGTTCTCGGTGATGCTCGCGGTGCTCAACTACAACGGTGTGTTCACCCCGGGCGCGTGGGCGCCGGTGTGGAACAACCTCGTGGCCATCGCGACGCTGGCCCTGTTCGCGGTGGTGGGCAACGGGATCGACCCGGCCGCGCCCGTGAACCTGCTCAGCTGGCCCATCCTGCTGCTCGGTCTGGGGACGACCCTGGGCGTGGTCGTCCAGGCGCTGGTCCTCGTCCCGTCCCTGCGCCGCGCAGGGGTCTCGCTGCGTCCGGAGTGGGGCCTGGACCCGCGCCTCAAGCAGTTCGGTGGCCACGCCCTGGCAGGTGTCACGTACGTGCTCATCTCGCAGGTGGGCCTGGTCATGACGAACCGGATCGGCTCCGCTGCCGACGAGGCCGCGATCGCGATCTACCAGACGTACTGGCTACTGCTGCAGGTCCCGTACGGGATCATCGGCGTCACGCTCCTCACCGCGATCAACCCGCGCCTGGCCGACAACGGCGTGGCGGGCCGCACCGACGCCGTTGTCCGCGACATCTCCCTCGGCACACGCCTGTCGCTGTTCGGCCTGCTCCCGATCATCGCGTTCATGACCGCGTTCGGTCCGGTCGTCGCGACCGGCCTGTTCCGGTACGGCAATTTCGACGCGCAGAGCGCCGACGTCCTGGGGATGACGCTGGCGTTCGGTGCGTTCACGCTCGTGCCGTACGCGATCGTCCTGCTGCAGCAGCGCGTCTTCTACGCCGGAGAGGACTACTGGACGCCCACGATCATGATCCTGGCGATCACGATCGTGCGCATCGTGCTGTCGCTGATCGTGCCGATGGTCGCGCAGGAGCGCTCGCACGTCGTCGTCGGCCTCGCCCTGGCGAACGGAATCGGCTGGGTGGTCGGCGCGGTGTCGGGGTACATCCTGCTGCGTCGGAACCTGGGACCGCTGCGGGGCCGGGAGACGCTGCGCTCGGCGGCGTGGACGCTCGGCGCGTCGGTGGTCGGTGCCCTCGCCGCCCTGCTGATCGACACGGTCCTGCCGATGGACGCGCTCACCGACTGGCTCGGCAGCATCGGTTTCGTGATCCGCGCCGGGATCGCCGGTGTGGTGACGCTGGCGGTGACCGGCCTCGTCCTGTCCCGCTCCGGGCTCCCCGAGCTCGAGTCCGTCACCCCCGTACTGCGCAGGGTCACGGGTCGATTCCGCCGATAGACCCGGGTTCCGCGAAGACCTGCCGGGTGCACCGAGGGCTGTACGTACACTCGGGACAATCACGGGCGACACCGGCAGGGGTGGTGTCGCAACGGGCGAGGAGGACACCGGGTGGGTCAGAGCAACGACGTCCCGGCACGCGATGTCCCGCCCACCCCGCCGCGTCTTGCGGCCGGTGGGCTGGTGGCGGGCGGCCGCTACGAGCTGCTCCGCCAGCATGGCGGGATGTCGGGTCAGGCCTTCTGGGAGGCGCGTGATCGTCGGTTGGACCGGCCCGTCGCGCTGACGTTCGTCGATCCGCTGCCGGGCGAGCAGCCCCCGGGATCGGCCACCGGGGTGTTGGACCGGACCGTCGCGCTGACGGGTGTGTATTCCGATGGTCTGGCGCGCGTGCTCGATGTGATCCGGGGTCGCGCGGGCGGGATCGTGGTCACCGAGTGGATCCCCGGACAGAGCCTGGCCGCCGCCGTCGCCTCGCCCGATCCCGATTCGGCCGTGCGTGCCGTGTGGGGTCTCTCGGACGCCGCGACCATCTCGGAGGAGAAGGGGCTGGTCCTGGGTCTGGACTCGCCGGACCGCGTGCGCCTCACCGAGGACGGGCGGGCCGTGCTCGCGTTCCCGGGCGTCCGGGCCGACGTGGATTCGCGGTCGGACGTCCGTGGGTTGGGTGCGGTGCTGTACGCCCTGCTCACCGGCGCGTGGCCGATGGATCTGCCGGAGGGATCCGACGCGCATGGTCCGGTCGACGGGCGCCCGGGGGCGGCCGAGCGTGACGACGACGACCTCGTCGATCCCACGGTCGCCGGTTCCGGGGTGGCGCCGGATTCGGCCGTCCTCGCGATGCGGTCTCTCGACGGCACGGCGGTGAGCTCGGCCGCCACCGTCCGGGCGATGGTTGCCAGTGAGCTCGGTTCGGTGCCCGGCTCGACGTCGGCCGCCCGGCCCGCTGGGGCTGGTAGCGGCGGCGCGGCCGGGTCCGGCCAGGCTCCCGGCCAGTCGGCAGGCCGGTCAGCGGGCCTCGGTTCCTCCACCGGGACCGACCTCGGAACCAACCGCGGAGCCGACCTCGGAGCCGGCACCTCCGGCGACGCGTCGGACTCCGAGCACTGGTTCACCTCGGCGGAGCCGACGGATCCCGATGTGCAGAAGCGTCGCTGGCAGATCATGGCCGGTGTCAGCGCCGCTGCGGTGGTGGCGATCGTCGTGCTGGCGGTGTGGATGCTCGGCGCGTTGGGCGGGGACAGGAACGACACGCCGCTGTCGGCGCAGCTCGACGCGATCGAGCGCGCGGCCCAGGCCAGTCGTGAGTCGGCAACGGCGTCGCCGCAGGCCGAGGGATCCGGGGACGGTTCCGGGGCCTCCGGGTCGGACAACGAGGACGATGCAGAAAAGGACGACGCGGCCGAGAAGAAGGCCGACGCGTCGCCGATCGAGGTCTCCACCGTGACCAGCTGGCAGCCCGCCGCGTCCAACGGCAATGCCGAGAACAGCGGGAGCGCGCCGAACGTGGTGGACGGCGACCCGTCGACATCGTGGTCCACGGACACCTACCGTGACCAGTTCGGCACCGGTCCGGGCGCGTTCAAGCCCGGTATCGGCCTGATGCTGACCCTCGACGAGGCGGCCGAGGTCCGGGTGCTCGAGCTGTCGGCCGAGGAGGACATCCGTTTCGAGGTACGCGCCTCGGAATCCGCCAACCCGACCTCCCTCGACGACACCACCCGACTCGGCTCCGGCCGGGTCAGCGACGGCGAGGCGACCGTCGAGATCGACGCCCCGGAGGAGGCCGAGTACATCCTCGTGTGGATCACCCGGCTCGGCACCGCCGGACCGCAGGCGTACAACGCGACCGTCTCCGAGGTCGAGCTCCTCGGCTGACGCTCTGTCGGCTGAAGCTCTGTCGGGTGCGCTCAGGCGGGTGCTTACAGTCAGGCGCATTCAGGAGGGTGCAGTCCCCACACGGGCGGGGAGCGCACTAACGTGATCGCCGTGAACACCGGGGACTCCGCTGCTGACGTGGCGACGCCTGCCCTCCAGACCCCGGAGCGCTCCGACGCCGATCTGCTCGACGCGCACGTGGCCGGCGACCCGGACGCGTTCTCGATCCTCGTCCAGCGGCACTACGACTACCTGTGGCGCCTGGCGATCCGCACCTCGTTCAACCGCGACGACGCCGCGGAGGCCATCCAGGAGGCCCTCGTGTCGGCCTTCCGTCGGGCCGACACCTTCCAGCACGCCTGCCCAGTCCGGGGCTGGCTGTACCGCATCGTGGTCAACGCCTGCCTCGACAAGATGCGCGCGCAACGTCTGCGCTCCCACACCCAGCTCACCCCGTCGCTGCACGAACAGGTCACCCTGCGTGACCATTTCCACCAGGACCCCGCCTACGCGATCATCGTGGCGGAGGCGTTGTCGGAGCTGCCCCACGACCAGCGTGACGCCGTCGTCGTCGTCGACATGTTGGGCTGCACGGTCGCCGAGGCCTCCCACCTCCTCAACATCCCTCCCGGCACTGTCAAGAGTCGGTGCTCACGCGGACGCGACAAGCTCAGCGTCCTCCTCGAGGGCGTCTCGGTCACCCAGTAGGCCGGCTCGCCACCCACGTCACACCCGTCCCCACCCCGCCGCCGGGAACAAGGCGCCCGCCCGCGGTGTTATGCGGTGTGGAGTTGTGCCGGGTGGAGTTCAGCCCCGACGGTCCTGACAGGATCATCGCCAGAACCAGCCCACAACTGCGAGCCCGACTGCTGCCGGCGAAGGAGCCAGAAGAAGCAATGAGCGAGACCATCCACGACGTCATCATCGTCGGATCCGGCCCGGCCGGGTACACCGCCGCCATCTACTCCGCGCGCGCCGAGCTCAAGCCGCTGGTGTTCGAGGGGTCGCAGTTCGGCGGCGCGCTCATGACCACCACCGACGTCGAGAACTTCCCCGGCTTCGCCGAGGGCATGATGGGCCCCGACCTCATGATGCAGATGCGCGAGCAGGCCGAGAGGTTCGGCGCCGACCTGCGCATGGAGGACGTCACCGGCCTCGAGCTGACCGGCGACATCAAGACCGTGCGCGTCGGAGACGACGAGTACAAGGCCCGCGCCGTGATCCTCGCGATGGGCGCCGCCGCCCGCTACCTCGGCATCCCGGGGGAGCAGGAGTACCTCGGCCGGGGTGTCAGCTCCTGCGCCACCTGTGACGGGTTCTTCTTCCGCGACAAGCCGATCGTCGTGGTCGGCGGTGGCGACTCCGCGATGGAGGAGGCCACGTTCCTCACCAAGTTCGGCTCGTCCGTGACCATCGTCCACCGCCGCGAGGAGTTCCGCGCCTCCAAGATCATGCTCGAGCGTGCGCGCGAGAACGAGAAGATCACCTTCATCCTCAACACCGCCGTCGACGAGGTCGTCGCCGGGGAGAACGGCTCGGTAGAGAAGCTGAAGCTGCGCGACACCGTGACCGGTGAAACGAGCGAGTTGGAGACCGCCGCGATGTTCGTGGCGATCGGCCACGACCCCCGGTCCGAGCTGGTACGTGACCAGGTCGAGGTCGACGACGACGGCTACGTCCTCACCGGCCAGACCACCGCCACGTCCATCCCCGGCGTCTTCGCGTGTGGCGACCTCGTCGACCACCGTTACCGCCAGGCCATCACCGCCGCCGGCTCCGGCTGCTCCGCGTCTATCGACGCCGAGCGCTGGCTCGCCGAGCAGGCCTGACCCCACCCCTACCCACCGAAAGGACCACCAACATGGCCGCCACCCCCAACATCGTCAACGTGACCGAATCGGACTTCTCCGAGTCCGTCCTCACCGCGAGCGGTTCCAAGCCCGTCCTCGTGGACTTCTGGGCGACGTGGTGCCGTCCGTGCACCATGATGGCCCCGGTCCTCGACGAGCTCGCCGGCACCGAGTCCGACAAGCTCACCGTCGCCAAGGTCGACGTGGAGGCCAACCAGGAGCTGGCCGCCGAGTACCAGATCACCGCCATCCCGGCGATGCTGCTGTTCTCCGAGGGCAAGGTCGTCAAGCGCATCACCGGCGCCAAGTCCAAGGCCGCTCTCCGGACCGAACTCGGCGACGTGCTGGAGGGCTGATCCGGAGGGCAGATCCAGACGCCGCCACGCGGGTCGATAGTGGCGAGGACCGCACCGGCAGGGATCGACTCCCGGCCGGTGCGGTCCCGGCATCTGTGGGTCATAGACGGTAAGTTCGAGCGGTATCTGATCCACATTGAGCAGGAGGAACCATATGGCGTGGCGTCGTGGTGATCGCGGGCCCGAGGTGGCCGCAATCCGGGCCACTCTCGCGGGTATGGGGCTTCTGCACAACATTGACTCCGTGGGCCTCACCGAGCCTGAAACCGGGTCCGCCCTCGCGCGCACGGACGCGGTCTTCGATGCGGACCTCGAGGCCGCCGTTCTGGCCTTCCAGCAGGCGCGGGGTCTGATCTCCGACGGAATCGTGGGGTCGTCCACCCAGGCCGCCCTCACCGATGCGAGCCACAAACTCGGTACGCGCGACCTGAGCTACATCGTCTCCAAGCCGATGGCCGGCGACGACGTCGCCCAGCTCCAGCGGCGACTCGGTGAGCTCGGCTTCTACACCGGTCCCGTCGACGGCACGTTCGGTGCCCTGACCCACGGCGCGGTGACGGACTTCCAGCGGGACTGTGGGCTGCCCTCGGACGGGATCGTGGAGTCGGAGACCATCGCGACGCTCGGCCGCTTCTCGACGCTGTTCAAGGGCGGTGACGTCTCGTCTCTCGTCGAGAAGGAGCGAGTCCGCACCTCCGGTCCGATGCTCGCGGGCAAGCGCATCGTCCTGGATCCAGGTCCGAGTGGCTCCGAGAACCCCATCCGGATCGAGACACCGACCGGCACGATCACCGATGCCGAGTTGCTGTGGGACATCACCAGGCGACTGTCCGAGCGGATGAACCAGGCCGGTGTCGAGGTGTTCCTCTCCCGGCCCGAGGCGATGATCCCCACCGATCCGGAGCGCGCCGAGATCGCCAACGCGTTCAACGCGGACCTGGTGATCTCCCTGCGACTCGACCGCCACCCCGGTTCCGTCGGCGACGGCGTCGCGACGTTCTACTTCGGGAACTCGCTCGGCGCCGAGTCGATGTTGGGGGAGGCCCTGTCCGGCTTCGTGCAGCGGGAGATCGTCAGCCGTACCCCGCTTCGTGACTGCCGTACCCACGGTCGGAGCTGGCCGATCCTGCGGATGACGCGGATGCCGTCGATCCAGATCTATCTGGGGTACGCCCACAGCGCGAAAGACGTCGCGATACTCGGGGACCGCCAATCGCAGGACACGATTATCGACTCGGTACTGGTCGCCGTGAAGCGCCTCTACCTCCTCGATGCGGATGATCATCCGACCGGTTCGATGTCCGTCGACGACGTGATCAACTTCGAACAACGTCAGCAGGACTGACGGTCATGCCGTCCTGAGGGCGCTGCACGGCCCGGCTCTGCACGGCGCAGCCCTGAGCGGCGCAGCCCCGCACGAGACCGTCAACGAGAAACGCTCCGGACTCCCTGAGGAATCCGGAGCGTTTTCTCTTTCGTGGCTCATTCTGGATGTTGACTTGTTCTGGACGTCGGCTTGTTAGGGGAAATCGCCTGCCTCCGACCTTTTCCGACCCGTGGCTCTACACACGTATCCCACCGACGGCACCTGTCAGCGGGTGACGCCGTCAACGGACGTAGAGGCCTGCGTGCGTCACGCGGTGGTCGAGCGGATGCGCTCTCCGACAGCGACCGTGCCTCACGACTGTGGCGACCCGGTCACCACAGTCGCTCCCGAGAGCACTCCGAGTTCCCGGGTGAAGATCCCCCCCTCCGCGAAGAGTTGATCCAGAGCGCGTTCGACGTCGGCTTTCCAGAGATGCTCACTGTCGAGGTCCAGGCGGAGGCGGGGATGAGTCTCATGATCCGCAACCACGGTGAACCCGTGCTCGAGCAGGAAGCTCGTTGAGGCCACGCAGCTCGATGCCCCACACCCGTCACGTGACGCTTCCACCCCGGTGTCCTGGGATGTCAACCCGAAGGCTTCGATCGCCTTGATTCCGCGGCCTCTCAGGTCCACCACGACGGCATCGAGGAGTGCGGTGAGCATCCCGGGAGGGGCGTCGTTCTCCACGGACATCCCGGCCACGAGGATCGCGTCCGCCGCGACCGGACCGCTGGGGAAGCAGGTCGCCCTGGGCACCATTCCAGGCGGTGCATAGAAAACAGCGCCTGCAGGGCGTTCCGCGTGACTGGCTATCTGGCCGCACACACCCCACTCGAGAGTGACGTGCGATATCCATGCTTCCTTCTCGAACTCCGGGTCACCCGGCGCCTCTTGACTGTCTCTACCGTCGGTCTGCCAGTAGACGCAGCGTCGGGCACGGTCGCCCAACTGGTCGAGCGCCGAGAAGTCGAGAGAACGGATGGTGATCATCGTGCTGTTCCGGCCGGCCCACCCTCGAGTAGTGCGAGCACGCGCGCGAGATCGTCAGCGTCTCCGACGTCGATCGTGATCTTTCCCTTGCGGCGTCCCATGGCGACCGAGACCGTGGTCTCGAACCGATCGGACAAGCGACCGGCGACCGCCTCCAGCTCTGGATTCCGCTGGCGTCCTCGGGGCGTGGGACGAGGCTTGCCCTTGTCGTGGTCGCCGTCGCGATTGGCCAGGGTGACGATCTCCTCCGTCGCCCGGACCGACAGCCCTTCGGCCACGATGCGCGCTGCCAACTCGTCCTGAGCGGCCGCTCCCGCCTCGAGACCGAGAAGTGCTCGGGCGTGCCCGGCGGACAGGACTCCTGCCGCGACCCGCCTCTGGACCGCGGTGGGGAGCTGGAGTAGTCGGATGCTGTTGGTGATGGCCGGACGAGACCGGCCGATCCTCGACGCGAGCTCGGACTGGGTCACCTCGAACTCGTCCAGCAACTGCTGGTATGCCGCCGCCTCTTCGAGTGGGTTCAGCTGGACTCGGTGGATGTTTTCCAGGAGGGCGTCGCGAAGGAGGTCCTCGTCCTCCGTCTGTCGAACGATCGCGGGGATGGTCTCCAGCTCCGCACGCTGGCTCGCTCGCCAGCGGCGCTCACCCATGATCAGCTGGTAGTCGCCATCGCTCATCTCGCGAACCACAATCGGCTGAAGCAGGCCGAATTCCTTAACCGAGTGGGCGAGCTCAGTGAGCGCCTCCTCGTCGAAGGTCGTCCGTGGCTGCTTCGGATTGGGCCGGATCGCCGACGGTGCGATCTCGCGATAGACGGCGCCCGGATCGACGAGCTCCGGAGTTTCACGTGAAACGGTTTCACGTGAAACGTCGGACTCGCCGGATGCGTCATGACGCTCGTCAGCTTCCGGCTTGGATGAACCGGTCCGCTTCCCGGCCTGTCCAGTCGAGCGGGGGCGCGGGGGAGTGGTCCGCGGGCCGGTAGTACGTGGGCCGAGAATGACGTCCGCGGCGTCATTGCCCAACCGGGGACCCTCGTCGGGACCAGTCGGGATCAGAGCGGCGAGGCCACGTCCCAGTCCACCTTTACGCTGCTGACTCATCGGTCACCCTTCACACCATCGTCTCCGTCAGCCTCAGCCAACGCGTCAACCTGATCTTTGCCGCGCTCGCCTGAGCGATCCACATGGTCGGACGCTTCGTCATCGTCCCCGTGCACGTTGGCAGGATCGCGGCCGTTGAGTTCACTGGCCGCATCGAGATAGGCCAATGCACCCCGGGATCCAGCGTCGTACTGAAGGATCGTCATTCCGTATCCGGGCGCCTCCGACACCTTCACGCTCCGGGGGATCACCGTCCTCAAGACACGGTCCCCGAAATGCGCCCGGACTTCCCCGGCCACCTGTTCTGCGAGCTTGGTACGTCCGTCGTACATCGTGAGCATGATCGTGGAGATGTCGAGAGCGGGGTTGAGATGCTGTTTGATCAGTTCGACGTTGCGCAGTAGCTGCCCGACTCCCTCCAACGCGTAGTACTCACATTGGATGGGGATCAAGACCTCCTGCGCGGCGACCATCGCGTTGACAGTGAGCAAGCCCAGAGAGGGCGGGCAGTCAACGAACACGTAGTCGATACCTAGCGAGGCAAGGTCGTCCTTGTTGAGGACCTCGGCTAGTCGTCTTTCCCGATGATCGAGACCGACGAGTTCGATCTCCGAGCCAGCCAAGTCGATCGTTGCCGGGATGCAGAACAGTCTCTCCGCATGCGGACTCTGCTGCATGAGGTCTTCCGCGGCCTCTTCCCACATGAGCAGCTCGTAGCTGGAGGGGGTGCCCTCGCGATGATCGACTCCGAGCGCGGTGCTGGCATTACCCTGTGGATCCATATCGATCACCAAGACTCCCAGCCCGCGGAGTGCCAACGCGGCTGCGAGGTTGACCGTCGATGTGGTCTTGCCGACGCCACCCTTCTGGTTTGCGATCGTAATGATCCTGGTCTCGGACGGACGCGGCAGTGAAGGCGCGTCGCCGCGGAGCACCTCGCTCGCCTGCCTCGCGGCGGCGAAGATCGGGGTCTCGTCGTCGGACATTCATCACCTTTCGGCTCGCAGAGCACGGGCTCTGATCATGGTCGCTGCGGAAAAGTCGTGATCGTCGTCGCTCATGTGCTGTCAGTGTTTCACGTGAAACCGACATCATCGGCTCCCCAGTGCGTCTACTTCCGCCGGCGTCCGGCAGATCCCTTCGGGCGGGATCCCCGCTTGCCCATCTTAGTCCCCAGCGTGGCAATGACCAGCCTCGTCTCCTCAGCGTCCGGCGCAGCGACAACCTCGACACGCGAATCGTGGAAGCCGAGCTTGCGAAGTGCCGCAGAATCACGCTCAATCTCCTCCGCAGCGGACGATCCCTTGAGGGCGACCATTCGGCCCCCAGTACGGAGTAGAGGTGCGGACCAGCCCGCCAGCTTTGCCAGGGGCGCCACGGCCCGGGAGGTCACGACGTCAGCTCCACCCGCTGCATCAATGATCGCCTTCGCCTCCGCTCGTCCCCGAATGACACGAACATCGATTCCCAAGACATCGATGATCTCTTGGAGGAAGGTGGCTCGTCGGAGCAGCGGTTCGACGAGCGTGATCGCAAGGTCTGGTCGGGCGAGTGCGAGTGGGATCCCGGGGAGACCGGCCCCGCTGCCAATATCCACGACCGACTCTCCATCGTTCAGATGCGACGCTCCGGCGGCGCAGTTGAGTACGTGTCGATCCCAGAGCCGTGGCCGCTCACGAGGACCCATGAGTCCGCGCTCCAGGCCAGCAGTGGACAAGAACTCGACATATCGGATCGCCATATCCGCCCTGTCCCCGAACACCTGCTCGACACTGTCTGGCGTGGGAGGGGTGTCATCTAGGATTCCGCCCGACGTACCGCCAATGCCGTCACGTGACGCTTCGTCACCCTTGTGATCCTTCATCGTTTTCTCGACCTCCATTTCGTTCGGCCCAACGGTTTCACGTGAAACCGTCCACCGAATTACACACTTGTGACTAACTCTGGGGATAACCAGCTCGACCGGGTGTCCGGGAAATAAGTCAGGGGTGCGGGAGACCACCCGCACCCCTGAACCACTCCGGCGACCGCTATGCCCGCAGCACCACGACGCGGCGATGTGGCTCAACACCAGTCGAATCGGAATCGACCCCGTCGATCTCCGCGATCGCATCGTGAACGATCTTCCGCTCGAACGGACTCATGGGGTCCATCTCCTCCGGATCCGCAGACTCGAGCACACGCTTCGCCACCACCCGGGCTGCCTCTGTGAGGGCCTCGCGCTTCGCCGCGCGCCACCCGGCGATGTCCAACATGAGCCTGCTGCGATCGCCGAGCTCTTGCTGCACGGCCAGACGCGTCAGTTCCTGAATAGCATCGAGGACCGCACCGTCGGCACCCACGAGGGTGTCCAGGTCGTCCCCACCGTCGATACTGACGACCGCGCGGTCGCCCTCGACGTCCATGTCGATGTCCCCATCGAAATCGAGGATGTCCAGGAGCTGCTCGAGGTAGTCGCCGGCAACCTCCCCTTCCTCGACCAGGCGCTCCTCGGACACCTCGATATTTTTCTTCGACATGGACATGCCTCCATCGTGACCGCCGATCGCCGACCCCGTCCGGAGTGGCGAATACCTACACCAAGTATGGGACAAGGTCCCCGATGCCGGGGCATCGGGGACCTTGTCGGTGTGACCACTTTCAGTCGGTCAGCGCTTCTTCTTCTTTTTCTTGCCCTTCGACGAGGAGCCGGAAGACTTCTGCGCGGGTCTGGTCCGATTTCCACCGGGAGCCTGCGGCTTCTGACCCGGGCGTGGTTTGGCGCCGGGTTGAGGTGCTGTCGGGGTCGCCGGGGGAGTGTCGACGACGTCGACGCCCGCACGTGCGTTCTCGACCGGCTGGCCGGCCTTCGCGCCACCGCCCTGTGCGCCAGTGGCGCCGGGACGTGCCTTCTTGGGATTGACGGGCTTGACGCCGACCTTGGGCGCGAGAGCCTTCTGCTCCTCGCGACGTTCGAGGGCAGCGGCGTCATCCTCCTTGGCCATCTTCTCGTACAGGAAGTACTGCTGACCGAGGGTCCACAGGTTGTTGGTGACCATGTAGACGAGAATCGCCATGGGCCAGAACGCACCCGTGACGAGGATGCCCACAGGGAACGCCCACAGCATGAGCTGGTTCATGATCTTCGCCTGCGGGTTCGCCGCGGCTTCAGGGGACTGGCGGGACAGCGAGATCCGGGCGTTGAGATGCGTGGTCACCGCCGAGACGATCATCAGCGGCACGGCGACCAGGATGATGTTCCACCGCGCGAAGTCGAGCATCGCGCCGGGCTCGACGAAGGCCTGGAACTGCTCAACCGGCTGCGAGATGAACGAGGACAGTGGAGCACCGAACAAACGAGCGTCGAGGAAACTCTGGACCTCATCAGCGTTGAAGACGTAGTTGCCGGTGTTCCTCGTCTCCTCGGCGGTCATACCCAGCGCACCGAACTGCTCGCCCATGCGGTTGAACGACCGCAGGACGTGGAACAGTCCGAGGAACACCGGGATCTGGATGAACATCGGCAGGCAGCCGAGCAGTGGGTTGAACCCCTCTGCCTTCTGCAGCTTGCGGGTCTCCACCGCGAGCTTCTCGCGGTCATTCTTGTACCGCTTCTGCAGCTCCTTCATCTTGGGCTGCAGCTCTTGCATCTTGCGGGAGAACCGGATCTGCTTCGCCGCAGGCCAGAAGAGAATCACGCGGAGGGTGACGACCAGGAACACGACAGAGAGCGCCCAGATGACGCCGTTGGAGTCGGAATTGGTCACCCACGGCAGCAGGTCGCCGAGGAACGCGAAGATCTTGTGCCAGAACCAGAGGATCCCGGAGATCGGGTAATAGACCAGAGGGTCCGTGATGAACGACATGGGTGGTGAAGTCCTAGCTTCGTTCGGAGGGGGTCGGGTGCTCAGTCGGTCCGCGGCCACAGTCGGGTGCGCGCGGCTCGGGAACGCGGTCCCAGCCACCGGGGGTCCACGGTCCGCACCGTAGAAGGCGCCACACGGAGAGCCACGTCCCGTACCAAGCACCGTGCACGCGAACGGCTTCCACCGCATAGGCGCTGCACGACGGTTGGAAGCGGCAGCTCGGAGGTGTGAGCGGGGAGATCCCCTTCTGATAGAAGTCGAGCATCCACAACAGGATGCGAGCCACGATGCCCGGTTTGGACTCGGTCATGACCGCTCCTGCCTGGCTCGAGCAGTGGCCACCTCGAGGGCCTTGCTGAAATCACGGGCGAGGTCGTCGTGTGACGCAGTAGCCGAGGCCGGATTGGCGCGAATGACGACCATCAGGTCGGATTCGACGCCGGACATCAGCTGCGCCGCGATATGACGGAGCCGCCGGCTGACTCGGTGACGGGTCACCGAGTCGCCGACGGCTTTACTCACGACGAGCCCGAAACGGGGACCGCCCACGCGGAACTCCGAAGAGTCCACGTGGGCGTGAACCACCATGGTGCGACGGCCCTTCCTGGCACCCCGACGGACCACCGTCGCGAAATCCGCGGAACGGTGGAGCCGGTGCGGCCCGGGAAGCACCCGCCACCCGGCCGGGATCAGGCCGTCAGCGAAGCGCGGCCCTTGCGACGACGAGCGGCGACGATGCCGCGTCCGGCGCGAGTGCGCATACGGAGACGGAAGCCGTGCACCTTGGCACGACGACGGTTGTTCGGCTGGAAAGTCCGCTTGCCCTTTGCCATGGTTGGCTCCTTACATGAAGTCGGCGCCGTTGCCGACACGCGATCGAGACGTCGTCGAAGAACCACTGACGGCGGCACCACGACGCGCCGCACGCCGTACAGGCGCGCGACAGACTGTTCAAGGTTACGCGGAGAAGCCGCTCGCCACCAAACTGTGTAATCACATTGGCCTCTTCATTACCACTTCGCAGGCAATCCCGACACGCTGACGGCCGTGATGCTTGACTTCCGGCCTCCACCTGTTCTTGAGGGTTGCCTAGGCGTTCATGGTGTTGTTACCGTCGTCCAACATTGAGCCCGCCGGGCCACTACCGCGAACCACAGAACTGGGAGCGACAAGCACTCGGCAGTTGCACTGAAGAAGCCAGGAACGATCGCCCTCGACCAGGGCGGTGGTCCCTCATTTCACAGCTGTGGACAACGGTGTGGATATCCCAGTGGA
>NZ_BRVN01000029.1 GCF_026011735.1 Dietzia sp. NCCP-2495
TCCGTGAGTCAGACCCGCCCGAAGAACCACTACACACATCATCACTGTCAGCCCACAGCGTCTCCTGCCGCACGGCGACGACGGGCGAACAGGATCAGCGTGGTGCCCGCCGCGGCCGCCGTGAGAGCCCACAGCAGGAGGTCCACCGCACCGACACCGGTCGTCGGCAGAGTGCTCCGGACCTCCGAATTGGCGCGGGCCCACGAGTCCGACGGGGAACCCTCGCGGGAGGTCACCTTCTCGATGGCGACCTGGCCGGTGGTCGACTCGGTGCCGGAATCGGTAGTCGAGCCGCCGGAATCGGTGGTGGACTCGGTGGTGGATTCGGTATTCGACTCAGTAGTCGAGTCGGTGGTTGAGTCGGTGGATCCGCCGGAGCCAGGGGCCGAGCTGGAGTCCGAACCGGAGCCGGAGTCCGAGCCTGAGCTGGAGCTGGAGCCACCGCCGAGCGAGTCCGACAGCGAACCCAGGTTGGGCCACAGGATCACGACGCTGATGCCGATGATCCCGCCCACGATGACCGGCGCGATGTCGTAGGTGCCGGGCGCCGTCGGCGTACCCGACAGGACCCCGTCCTCGATGCCGATCCCCGGCGGCAGGGTGTCCGAATCCACCTCGAGAACCGTCCCCGGTGGAGTGATCGGCAGGAAGTTCTCGGGCCCGTACGGCGATCCCACGGTGCCGCCCGGAAGCGGGTTGAGCGTGTCGAGGGGATCGGTCCCGATCTCGTCCTCGATGATGTCGGGGAGCCCGTCGCGGTCGGTGTCGACGAGACCGGTATCAGAGAACGACACCCAGATCCTCGGGCTGACGCTCTGAGACTGCGCGTAGTTGAGCGGATCGACGGGAACCGCAACGGTGTCGACGACCTTGGCGCTCGCCCCGGGTGCCAGCACCAGCGCCGCAAGTCGGGAGTCGGGGGCAGGAGTCTGTGCGGCCTGGTCGGTGTCCGCCCCGAAAAGGGTGACGTCGCCGGAATCCGAGCCGGTGACCCCGGTGATCACCGAACTCACGTCGAACTCGGCCATACCGGACAGTTCGAACTGGCCGATGCCGACCT
Source organism: Dietzia sp. NCCP-2495 (assembly GCF_026011735.1). GTDB lineage: Bacteria > Actinomycetota > Actinomycetes > Mycobacteriales > Mycobacteriaceae > Dietzia. The sequence continues at coordinate 1,061 of NZ_BRVN01000029.1, forward strand.
CGTACAACCCCGGTCGCCCGGTGGTGGTGGAGTTGCGCACGTAGTAGGTGCGGTCGATGAACTCCCCCGGAGACGTCGCGCAGGGATCGACTCCGACCGTCTCTCCGATGGCGCCGTCGGGATCGACGACGGGCGCTGGGTCGACGAGATCGCAGCCCCACTCGCCGACCACAGACTCCGGCGCATCCGACCACGTCGTGCCGTCGAGAGAAAACTCCAGATCGGTGTGGGCGTCCAGAGGCGGGGCGGTGACGGCTCGCGCGACCGAGGCCCCACCGAGCACGAGTGTCACGACCAGGACAAGCACGAGCGGGATCAACCCACGGCGATGCCCGGCGCCCGCGGAAGCTCACTCAGGTCGCCGGTATACCCAGAGCTCTGAGGGAAGTGTGACTGGATCACCATCGTCCGATTCATCATGGCCGGGTGAGGAATCCCGGCCGAGCCCACCTTATGTCTAAATCTCTGCTTACGAAAGTCAAACTCGCGAAAGTGGGCAGGAGACGAAGCGGCCTGAGGCTAGCCTCCCAGTCCCAGCACGTCGTCACATGCCCGGCCGATCGCCAGCTCCTCGTCCGTGGGCACGACGAGCACTGCGACCTTACTGCCCGGCGTCGAGATGACGCGCTCGCCGGAACCGTTCTCGTTGGCGTCCGCGTCGATCTCCACTCCCCAACTGCCGAGTGTCGACAGGGCATCTGCTCGCAGCCGGGCGACGTTCTCCCCGACGCCGGCGGTAAAGGTGATCGCGTCGACTGTCCCGAGCACGGCCCAGTAGCCGCCGATATAGCGGCGCAGGCGGTGGATCACGACGTCGTAGGCGAGGCCCGCGTCGTCGTCCTCATCAACCCTGGTCAGAAGCTCGCGGAAGTCCCGCGCACCCGACAGTCCCTCCAGCCCCGACTGGCGGTTGAGCAAGGTGGAGACGTCTTCCGGCGACATTCCACGGTCACGGATGAGGTGGATGATCAGACCCGGATCGAGGTCGCCGGGACGAGTGCCCATGACCAGGCCCTCCAACGGCGTGAGGCCCATGGAGGTGTCCACCGCGCGGCCGGCTTCGATCGCCGACGCCGACGCCCCGTTCCCGAGGTGGAGCACGATCTGGTTGAGCTCGCCGTGGGGGCGACCGAGGACGGCCGCGGTGCGGTGCGAGACGAACTCGTGGCTGGTGCCGTGGAACCCGTAGCGGCGGAGGTCCCACCGCTTGGCCGTCTCGCGGTCGATCGCGTAGGTGTGGGCGGCGGCGGGCAGGGTGTGAAAGAAGCCGGTGTCGAACACCGCGACATGAGGCAGACCGGGGAGAAGATCACGCGCTACACGGATTCCTCTCAGGTTCGCCGGGTTGTGCAGCGGGGCGAGCAGCTCGAGCTCCTCGATGTCCGCTTCGACTTCCGGCGTGACCAGAACCGGCTCGTGGAAATCGGGGCCGCCGTGGACCACGCGGTGCCCGATCGCCTCGACACCCAGATCGGTCGGGTGCACCTCCAGTTCATCGGCGAGTTCCAGGACACGCGCCAATGCCGCGGTGTGGTCCTCGATGGTCGGCTTTTCGGTGCGCTCCTCCGCCGGCATCCCCGTCAGGTCCGTCCGGCGGACGGTGAGGATGCCGCTCGGCTCGCCGATCCGCTCGACCAGGGCCCACGCCAACTCCTCCTCGACGGCGGTGTCGAGGATCTGCAACTTGAGCGAGGAGGACCCCGAGTTGATGATCAGTACGCGAGTCATTCGGCGGATCCCTTCGAGGGGGCGCCCTGCGCCTGGACAGCCGTGATGGCGACCGTGTTGACGATGTCCTCGACCAGCGCGCCGCGGGAGAGGTCGTTGATCGGCTTGCGCAGGCCCTGCAGGACCGGGCCGATCGCCACGGCGCCGGCGGTGCGCTGCACGGCCTTGTAGGTGTTGTTGCCCGTGTTGAGGTCCGGGAAGACCAGCACCGTCGCGTTGCCCGCGACCGGGGAGTCGGGCATCTTCTTCGCCGCGACGGTCGGATCGACGGCGGCGTCGAACTGCAGGGGGCCGTCCACCACGAGACCGGCGAAGAACTCGGCCTCGGCGGGGTCGGCACTGTGAGGGTCGGTGCTGTGGGCGGCGGGGTCGGCACTGTGGGTGCCCGCGTCCGCTTCCCCAGCTGCTGCATCCGCCTCCCGGATCCGCGACTTCACCAGCTCGGTGGCCTCGCGGACCTTGTCGACGTCCGCGCCGGAACCCGAGTCCCCGGTGGAATAGGACAGCAGTGCCACCCGGGGATCGATGCCGAAGCGTGCGGCGGTCTCGGCTGAGGAGAGGGCGATGTCGGCGAGCTGCTCCGCGGAAGGATCCGGGACGACGGCGCAGTCGCCGAAAGCCAGGACCTGGTCGGCGAGGCACATGAGGAACACGCTCGACACCGTCTCGACGCCCGGGCGGGTGCGAATGATCTCCAGCGCGGGCCGGATGGTGTGCGCGGTAGTGTGCGCCGCTCCGGAGACCATGCCGTCGGCGAGCCCGGTGTGGACCATCATCGTAGCGAAGTAGGAGATGTCCAGGATCCGATCGCGGGCGACGTCCATCGTCATGCCTTTGTGCTTGCGCAGCTCGGCGTACTCCTCGGCGAACCGCTCGGCGTGCCCGCTCGTGCGCGGGTCCAGCAACTGGGCGCCGTCAAGGTTGATGCCCAGTTCGACGGCCCGGCGACTGATCGCCTCCGGCTCACCGAGGATCGTCAGGTCCGCGACCTCGCGACGCAACAGGCGTCCGGCGGCGTGGAGAATCCGGTCGTCGTCTCCCTCAGGCAGGACGATGTGCTGGCGATCGGCGCGCGCCCGCTCGAGTAGCTGGTACTCGAACATCTGCGGGGTCATGACGTTCGGGGTGTCGACCCGCAGCCTGGCGAGGAGTTCGTCGGTGTCGACGTGCATCTCCATGAGACTCAGCGCCGTCTCGACCTTGCGACCGGAACCGGAATAGACGCGGCCCTTCGTCTCGGCGGCCAGACGGGCGGTGTCATAGGTACCGTGATCAGTGGTAATGATCGGCAGTGTCGACCGCATACCGCGCACGAGCCTGTCCACGGCCTCGTTCGGCCGGACCCCGCCGTTCCAGATCATCCCCGCCAGCGACGGGAAGCCCTCGGCGACGTGAGCGCCCAGGATCGCGAGCACCGCGTCCGTACGGTCGGCGGGGACGATCACCACCATGCCGTCGACCAGCCGCTCGAGGATCCGGTCGCCGGTCATGCCGCCGACCATCACCGCCAGGGCCTCGCGGTCGAGCAGAGCTGGGTCGCCTGAATAGAGGGTGCCGTCGACGGCGTCGACGAGCTCGCCCATCGTGGGCGCGGTGAGCAGGGCCTTGTGGGGCAGGGTCCACGTCGGTACGTCGATGGCCTCGAGCTCGGCGACGATCTGGTCGATGTGGTCGTCGTCGCACTGGTTGACCACCACGCCGACAGGATGGGCATGGTCGGCGCGAAGCTCGTCCAGCGTCAGCCGGGCATTGGTGACGATCTCGTCGGGCGTCCGGTCCGCTCCGCGCAGTACCAACAGGACCGGGGCGCCGAGATTCACGGCGAGAGCGGCGTTGAAGTCGAACTCGGCGGGGCTGGGCACTCCCGTGTAGTCAGTTCCGACGATCACCACGACGTCGCACTGCCGTGCCACCTCGTGGTACCGGTCGACGATCTCCGTGAGTGCCGCATCGCGGTCCTCGTGGACGCGCGCGTTGGTCACCCCGATGCAGTCCTCGTATTCAAGGTCCACCGTCGTGTGCTGGAGCAGCATGTCCACGATCCGGTCCCGGACCGGCTCGTCACCGTCGCGCGGGGCGAGTGTCACCGGCCGGAAGACGCCGACCCGCTGAACGGTGCCGGCGAGCAACCGAAGCAGCCCCAGCGCGATGGTCGACTTGCCCGTGTTGCCCTCGGGTGCGGCAACGTAGACAGCCGAGGACGAGAGCGGCGCGGCGCTCGACGGTCCGGGGATCGCCAGGGCGTCGGCCTCTGGATCGGCAGCACCGGTACCGGCGTCGGCGGGAGTGGTCGTGACGGAATTGGTCTGACGAGATTCGGGCACGGTGCCATTGTTACAGCGCCGGCGACCGCGCACGTCGTGTCCGACCCTGCCCATCGCCCGATCACACCCCCTCGCCGCACGTCGATCCCCGGAAAGAGCGCACGGCAAAAGCGCACGGCGAACGCCGAATCACGTGAGTGTCCGCTGGTCAGGCATCGGTGAGCCGGTCGGTTCCCGGTGGTAGCCATGTGCACAGGCCGGGACTGTCCGGGTTGACGATGGTCTTCCAGCTCGACGGCCCGTCACCGACGAATCCGTGGTGCACCGGACAGGCGAGTGCCCCGTTCACGACGGTCGTGGGACCGCCTCGTGACCATTCCCTCACGTGGTGGAACTGACTTCGCCTGGCCGGGACGGTGCATCCGGGGAAGGTGCACCCTCCGTGGGCCGCGTAGAGGACCAGCCTCTGCAGTGCGGAGGCGATCCGGTGTTCGGGGTGGGCGTCCACGTCGATCCGGTGCAGCTCCTCGCACCCGTCGCGCAGAAGCGAGACGAACCAGGGCATACCGCCGGCCATGGAGACGGCCTGGCGCACGCTGAGCTGGGTGCCGGAATCTGTGTGGACCAGAGCCGTGGGATCGTCGAGCTCGACGGAGTTCATCCGGATCACGATGGAGGCCAGCCCCTTGGGCCGGCTCGGGTCGACAGTCGTACCCAGGGCCCACTGGTGCACGAGCGCGTCGTGCGCCCGCTGCTCAGGGGTCCGATCGTCGGACCCGGGCTCGCATCCGACCGCGCCGCCGGGTCCGCCGAAGTCCGCCAGTGCCCGCTGCACCACCGCCCGCGCGCGGGCGGTGAGAGTCATGGTGAGGGTGCTGGTGCCGTCCGCCCGGACCGCCCCGAGTCGAGCGGACCGCTGCCGCTCCTGATGCTCGTCCCTGTCGCGGCCCTTACTTGGGCAGAGCGCGGCGACCCGCCGGGCGGCCTCGGCGCGCAGGTCCGCAGGTGCGGCGGTGCGGGCGAACTCGGTGAGTTCCTCGGTGAACGCCACCACGGCGGCGCCGCCCGTGGTTCCCGGCAGGCCGTTCACAGCCTTGGCGATGATCCGCTCGTGCTCCGAGGTGATCTCGCCGCGCACCATCGCCCGGCCGGCCGGGGTGGCCTGGCGTCCACCGGCTTCGATGCGACCGTGCATCACTCCCCTGGCGAGCCCCAGCTTCTCGGCCAGCATCGCGGCCACTCCGCCGGGACGACGACCCTTCAGCGCGTGCAGCGCCGCGAGCTCAGCCGTAGCCCGCGATCCCGCCGCCTCGAGCCGCCTGTCCGCGACCTCCGTCCGCATCACCGCATCAGCCAGTTCGTCCGCCTCGACCCCCTCGAGATCGATCGAGACCAACGTCGCGACGGCCGCCTCCAGAAAGACGAGCGCGTCATCGAGCGAGGCCACGAACATGGCCTGCGGGTCGATGTCGGTCATCTCCTGCGTCATGCCCCACACGATAGAACACACATACGACATCGACTCGTCAGTGCCACTATCGTTGCAGTTCAGGGTGGGTTGTCGTCGTCGTAGTCGTCGAGGCCGGGACCAGCGCGGCCAGGACCGCCGAGGCGGCAGGGAGACGCCCCAGGGACGTGGAGACGTCGGGAACCACGGTGCGCCGTCGAGCCCCCGGGGCGAGGACTATTCGACGACGGCGACGACCATCCCGAAGTCCCCGGCCGGATCCGTCCACACACCCGGCCCTGCGAACCCGTGCCCGGACACCTCGTCGACCAGGTCGTCGATCCGGAACTTCCGCGCGATCTCGGTGCGGATGCCGTCGCCCGCCGCAAGGGTCCGGGCGAGGTCGAGGCTCGGGAAGTCGATCCGCACGTCACGGACGGCCCGCAGCCACATCTCGATCCGACTGCACTGCTCGTTCCACACCGCCTCGTGACGGAAATTATCGCGGTGGAGGCCGGAGCAGGGGACGGTCGCGGCGATCACGTCGAGCATGTTGAGGTTGAACTCGGCGGTGACGCCCTCGGCGTCGTCGTAGGCCGCGACCAACCGCTCCGGGCTCTTGACCAGGTCGAAACCCGCCGCGATGCGGTCGCCGGGAGAGGCGATGCGGCGGAGCATGGCGAAGAACTCCGCGCGCTGGTCCTCGGTGAAGTTGCCGATCGTCCCGCCGAGGAACAGCACCAGTCGCTGTCCGGGTTCCCCGGGGAGAGGGCCGTCGAGCGCCACGAAGTCGCCGACCACCGGCTCGATCCGCAGCCCCGGATAGTCGTGGGCGAGTGCCCGCGACGACTCGGCGAGCATCTCGGTGCTGATGTCCACGGGCACGTAGGTGCAGGGGCCGCCCCCGGCGACACCGTTCCCAGTGACGCCGCCCCCATCCCGACCCGCCAGCACGTCCAGCAACACCCGGGTCTTCTCGCTCGTCCCGGCCCCAAGCTCGACGAGCGTGGTGGAGTCGCCGACGATCGCGGCCGCGTGCGCGCGCAGGATTTCCGCCTCGGCCCGCGTCGGGTAGTACTCGGCGAGCCGGGTGATCCGGTCGAACAGCCGGCTGCCCTTCTCGTCGTAGAACCACCGCGGCGGCACGGTGGGCGGGTCGTCGAAGAAGCCGGCGAGCAGGTCGGCCTCGAGCGCCGCGGCATCATCCGCGTGCAGGTCGGCGCCAGTGTCCTCGCGTGCCCGCGTCACCGCGCGAGCCTCAGTCCAGCGGCCGCCCAGCGCGATGCGGCGGGGTAGAAGTTCCGGTACGTGCGCCGCGTGTGGCCGGCGGGGGTCAGGGCGCTGCCGCCGCGAAGGACGTGCTGGTCGGACATGAACTTGCCGTTGTACTCGCCGGCCGCCCCGTCCTCGGTGACGAAGCCTGGGTACGGCAGGTAGGCACTGGACGTCCACTCCCACACGCCGCCGTACGTGCTCTCGGCGACCGCCCGCGGGTGACATCGCGCCGGGTCGAGCTCGTCACGCACCTCCCAGTCGGCGGCGGCGACCTCCCACTCGAATTCGGTCGGCAGCCGTCCGCCGGCCCAGCGCGCGTAGGCGTCGGCCTCGTAGAAGGACACGTGGATCACGGGCTCGTCGTCGACCACCGGTCGCCGTCCGCTGAGCGTGAAGGTGGTCCACTCGGCTCCGGGGTCAGCGGCCCCGGGTGGCCGGTCGGCACCGTCCTCGCCCTCGTGTCGCCAGTAGCCGGGGGCGTCCCAGCCCTCGGCCTGCACGGTGGCCCAGCCGTCGGAGAGCCACAGTTCGGGGCGCGAGTAGCCGCCGTCGGCCATGAACTGTTTCCACTCGCCCACCGTGACCTGGCGTGTGGCCACCTCGCCGCCGGGAATCCACACGCGGTGGCGGGGTCGCTCGTTGTCGTAGGAGAAGCCGGTGGTCCGGTGGTCGGCGCCGGTGGTGCGGTGGTCGGCGCCGGTGGTGCCGTCGCCCTCGGCGCCGACCTGCGCGATCCCGTCGACGACGACGACCCACCCCGTCTCCCCATGCGTCACCGCTGCCGGGTCGGCCTCGCGGGCAACATAGACGGGATCCGTCGGATTGTGGGAGAACAGGTGCTTGATGTCCGCCAGGAGCAGTTCCTGGTGCTGCTGCTCGTGATGGCAGCCCAACTCAAGTAGCTCGAGCCCGCGCTCGTCGATCCGTCCCGCCTCGAGTGCGGTTACCACGGCCTCGTCGACGCGGGCCCGGAAGTCGCCGATCTCCGTGACCGACGGGCGCGTGATGAGGCCGCGGTCCGTCCGGGGCTGCCGCGGTCCGACAGCCTCGTAGTACGAGTTGAACAGGAACCTGAACATCGGCTCGGGCGCCTCGTATCCGGGCACCCGCGAGAGCACGAACTCCTCGAAGAACCAGGTCGTGTGTGCGCGGTGCCAGGCGGCGGGACTGGCCGCGGTCATGGACTGCGGGATCTGGTCCTCGGGGCTCAACCGCGAGGCCAGCAGGTCGGTCAGGTCGCGGACGTGGAGGAACTTCTCGGTTGCGCTCCGGGTGCTGTGCGCGTCGGACACGGTTTCGGCTGTCATGAACTCCCCGTACTGGTGGTGGTCGGTGGGCCGTCTCTGTGATCAACACCGTAACCACACCTCGGGGTGCGTCACACCGGTTGCGGCTGAGAGTTCGCGCGGCTACCGGAGTGTCCGCGGCTCACGCCTCAGGTCGCTCTACCGCTGCGGGAACGCCACCGGCCGACCGGCCTGGACGTTGCGGCGCTCGTGCTCGATCAACTGGAGCCGGTACTCGGGGCAGGTGCCCAGACCGCCGTCGGCGCGGATGACCCGGTGCACGGGAATGATGAACGGCGCCGGCACGAGGCTGCACAACCTGCCGACGCGACGGGCGTTCCGGGGTCGACCTGCATCGATGCTGACCTGCCCGTAGCTGGAGGTCTCGCCGTACGGGATGTCCTGGATCTCGCGGTACACCTCGCTGGCGAACTCGTCGTGCACGCCGGCCGCCTCGAGGTCCAGCGGCACGTCAACGCTGCGCCGGGTCCCCGCCAGGTATCCGGCGAGATGGTCAGCGAGGAGGTCGAGATGAACGGCCGCCTCGTCGGTGCTGCCGCCGGGCACGTCACCTACCACCACGTCCTCACCGACGCGGTCGATCCCCACGATCCCGCGCGCGGAGGCCTCCACGACGAACCGTCCGGCGACGGTGTCTATCACGCGCACCAGCACGTACGACCCCCGTCCCGACTCTCCCCTGTCCCGACTCAGACGACGCTGGGCCGGTCGGGGTTGGTCACGTCGGCGTCGGCGCTGTCGAGCTTCTCGAACAGTGCGTCCGGCCCCTCCTTGACCAGGAAGGACATCTCTGCGGTGGTGATCGGCACGGCCTGCAGGCGGGTGACCAACGGACCCGTGCCGTCCTCGCCGCCGGACTCATCGACCACCTCGAGCTCAGGCCACAGGAACGGCGGGCACAGGACCAGGTGCTCACACGTCCGGCCCGAATCGACCAGCCCCACGGCGTTCGGGATCACCGCGCCCGGCGCGACGTGGATCGATCCCGTGGCCACCGCGAGCGCACAGGCATCGAGCACATCGGCCATCGCGCGATGTCCGGTACGGCCGACGATCACGAACTCGCTGCGGATCTGTCGCCCCTCGGGCGTGGTGACATTGGTGGGGAGCTCGCGCGCCCCGACCGTGGCGTAGGTGGAGAACCCGGGCCCTGGCATCTCGTCGACGATCACCAGGTCGAGGTGCCACTCGGTGGTGTTGCCCTCCTCGTCCGGCTCAGTCTCGTGCGGGTAGCGCAGGACTCGGACGGACTCCTTGCCGACGAGAATCCCCTCAAGGCCGGCGAGATCGGACTGATCGGGGGCGGGGCTGGTGTCTTCGGTGCTCATGCAAGTGCTCGCAGTCGCGGTTCGAGGTCGGTTTTGAACAGGTCGAGGAAGCGCTTTTGGTCGTGGCCGGGGGCGTGGAAGACGAGATGGTTGAGGCCCGCGTCGACGTACTGCTTGACCTGCTCCACGGCGTCGTCCGGATCGGAGGCGACGATCCACCGCTTGGCGACCTGCTCGATGGGCAGCTCGTCGGCCAGGCGCTCCATCTCGCGAGGCGAGTCGACAGAGTGCTTCTGCTCGGGGGTCAGCGACAGTGGCGCCCAGAAGCGGCAGTTCTCCAGCGCTGCGGCCGGGTCGGGATCGTAGCTGATCTTGATCTCGATCATCCGGTCGATCTGCGACGAGTCCCGCTTGTTGATCCCCGCGCCCTCCTCGACGGCCGGCAGCAGTTTGTCGGTGTAGAGCTCCATGCCCTTGCCGGAGGTGCAGATGAATCCGTCGCCCACACGGCCGGCGTACTTGGCCACCACCGGGCCGCCGGCGGCGATGTACACGGGCACTCCGCCGGATGGGACGTCGTAGAGGAAGGCATCCTTGGTGGCGTAGTAGTCGCCCTCGAAGCTGGTGGTCTCGCCGGTCCACAGGTCGCGCATCAAACGGACCGATTCGCGCAGGCGGGCGAAGCGCTCCTTGAACTCCGGCCACTCCCCCTGGTGACCGGTGGCGATCTCGTTGAGCGCCTCCCCCGTGCCCACGCCCAGGAAGATGCGGTTCGGGTACAGGCACGCCATGGTGGCAAAGGCCTGGGCGAGCACGGCGGGGTTGTAGCGAAAGGTCGGCGTGAGTACCGAGGTACCGAGCTGCAGTCGCTCGGTGCGCTCACCCACCGCTGTCATCCACGACAGTGAGAAAGGTGCATGACCGCCGTCGTGACGCCACGGCTGGAAATGGTCGGAGACGGTCGCCGAGTCCATGCCCGCCTGCTCGGCCAGCACCGCGTACTCGACGAGGTCGCGGGGACCGAACTGCTCGGCGGAGGCCTTGTAGCCGAGCTTCAGCGGCGGGGTGTCGGGCATGAATTGCTCCTTCGGGTATGGGCGCGGGTGGCGTCACGCCACCCGCGCGGGCACTGGGCTGAGTATGCCAGCGGGATCGGACACGGCTGGGCGGACTCGACGCCACACCCCCACGACCATGGGTGAGCCGAATCCACATGTGTCGAACCTGAGCGGCCACCTCGCGCCGCCGCGCGACCGTCTACCCGAAAAAGGGTGGCCACAAACATTCGAGCGCGATCAACGATCCAACTGCGGTGAAATTCTTCCCACTTGATGATTTCTCTGTCACAGTTCTCTGTGTGCCGCATCACTAGATCTGGCCACAGGTGAATTCAATCGGTCGTCGCAACACTTGACGTTTGTAGTGACTGTAGATGATCGTCAAGGGCTTCGGCGGGAGTTCGCCACCCAAGCGTCTTTCGTGGCCGTGTGTTGAGGGCGTGCGCGACGGCTGCAAGGTCTTCTGCGGTCCAGCGGGAGAGGTCGGTGCCCTTCGGGAAGTACTGGCGCAGCAATCCGATCGCCAGCAGCACTTCGGCCACACCAACGGCGACGGGATGGACCCCGACCACGCAGGCGTCCACAACGACGAGCGTGCCGACCCCACCGAGCAGCCAGCCCACCTCGGTGTCGACAAACCTGCCGCCGTCCACGTCGGTGCAAGCAACGTCGGCGCAGGCCACCCCGCAGCCGACCACCTCCACCTCGACCGCCGCACCGGAGATCGTGATCCCCCGCGACCCCGGAACCCTGGACGCCGGCGCGCGAACCGAAGACGTGGAGACCATCACGGTGGGGGATGAGGAACTCGACGTCGTCGTCGTCGACGGCGACACAGTTCCCACCGACGCCCGCGCCGGCGCCCTCGCACTGGCGACCTGGCTCGGCGGCGGCACCCCCTCCACCACCTGGGCGACCCACGCCTCCACCGACCCGGACCGGGACGGCTGGCGCTGGGCCGCCATCAACCAACGCACCGGGACAGTGGTCTACATCCGATGACCCTGCACCTCACCCGTCCCACCACGGCCCACCCGTCGGTGCACCTCACCCCCACCCCAGCCGGTGAGAACCGCCACTCACCGGGCCTGGATGTAACGATTCGGGCACAATCGGCAATACAGTAGACGACGAAGTCGCCACCCGCGGGACCACCACACATCCAGCCCCACACACATGGCCCCGCACCGCCGGACCGGCGACTGACACAGCACCACCCTCGGAGGCACCATGCGTATCCGACACGCGGCCAGCACCCTGGTCGCCCTCGGCGCCGCCTCCGCGTGTGCACTCGGCGCGTCCATGGTCGTCCAGGACCACGAACAGGACCTGCGCGACTCCGAACTCCGCTCCTCCGCGTGGTCCGTCCAGGCGTCCACCGACTTCGGTACCACCTGGACCGCACCCATCAATTCCTCCGGTGGGCACTTCCCCGTCCGAGTGGACACCGCCGCCCTGCGCGACAAGCCCGCCTACCAGCCCCTTACTCTGCGCACGAGCATCGACTCGACGTCCGATGCACTGGTCGAGATCGGCGAGGGCGTCCTTGTCGACGGCAATCCCGCGACCGCCGCGGACGTGAAGATCCGCGCCGTCGCCGCCACGAGCGGAGCCTGCGCCGAGCCCACATTCACGCCCGGCACTCCCGGAGTGACATCCGGCATCCTCCAGGGTGACCCGACCGTTCCGGCACCGATCGATGCCGCGACCGTCGACGAGCCGCTGGTCCTGCCGGCAGGCACCCAGACCACCGCCGGAGCCCCGATGAGTGTCTGCCTGGAACTGAGCCTCGCCGTCGACTCCCCGGCACCGGATTCGGTGCTGACGCTCGCGTGGCCGCTCGAGATCACGCGCTCGGACACCTCGGCCGACGCCGAGTCCTAGCCAGCAGCACTCAACCAGCAGCGCCCGCGGCGGCGACCTCCCGATACAGCTGCGCGTACGCGGCCATCACCGACTGCGCGGCAGCGGCCTCGGTGCGCGGCGGGACGGGCTTCGGCTGATCGAGCACCGCACTCACGCTCCGCGCCACGGCGACCGGATCCATCGGGTTGTAGGCCTGGCCGCCGAACAGCGCCGGGTCGTGTCCGGAGAACCATTGCTCGGCCAGGAACCCCGCGTCCGGGAACACCGCGGCCACGCCCAGATCCCGGCACAACTCCAGCCAGGTGGAATGCGAGGCGAAGCGGTACGGCAGCACGCATGCGTCCAGCGCGGCGAGCTCGGGGAGCAGCGGCCCCAAGTCGAGCGCCTCGTAGGTGACCAGCCGCACGGACTGCCAGTCGCCCTCGGCGGCCAGCTCGGAGACGAGCGGGTCGCCGTCGGTGCCCGGTTCCTCCCCCACGGCCTCCTGCCACGAGCGGGACTCGACGAGGATCCGCAGCTCCGCGTCCTGCCGACCAGTCGGGACGGGGGCGAGCTTGTCGAGCAGTTCCGGGCCCTCGATGTTCTCGCCCATCCGCTCCAGGAGGACTCCCACAACCGGCCCATGCCCTTCGCCACGCTGCTGCCCGTCGCCGCGCAGATGCTTGGCAGCCCGGACGGCGGTGGAGATCTCTGACTCGGCCAGCAACCGCGGATGGGGCACCACGGCGGCGGCCACGTCCCAGCGCTCCAACATCCGCAGCGCGCCCACCTCGGTGAGGGTGACCACGCGGGCGGCAGCGGTGACCAGCGCACCGACGCGGTCGAGGAGCTGCGGGTCCTCGAGGTCGCTGGGATGGTGGATGTCGTGGACGGTCAACAACACCGGCACCCCGCTGGAGGCCAGTGAGGCCATGGCCCGCTCGACCGCGCTGACCGACAAGTAGTCGTGCCCCAGGTGCACGTGCGCCACGTCGACGTCGCTGATCGGCCCCGAATCACGCAGGATGTCGCCGGGAGCGGCGTCCACGGCGTCAAATGCGGTGAGCCGACCGACCCCCGGATGCGCAGCCGGCAACGTCGCCACCCGGATCCGGGGATCGAGCCCACTCACGTTGATCAGCCCAGACCGCGCTTGAGGTCGTCGATCAGATCGCCCACGTGCTCCAGGCCCACCGAGAGGCGGATCGCGTTGTCCCCGATCCCCACCTCCGCGCGGGCCTCGGGCTCCATCGACGCGTGCGTGGTGGTGGCGGGGTGGGTGATGAGGGTCTTGGCATCACCCAGGTTGTTGGAGATATCGATGACCTCCAGCGCGTTCTGCAGGTCGAAGCAGCGCTGCTTGCCGCCGTCGGTCACGCCCTCGGTCGACAGGCCGAAGGTCACCACCGAGCCGCCGCCGGACATCTGCGCGCGCGCGAGCTCATGCTGCGGGTGCGAGGGCAGCATGGAGTAGTTGACCCACTCCACGGCGTCGTGCGACTCGAGGAACTCCGCGATGGCCAGCGCGTTGGCGGACATCCGCTCCAGCCGCAGCCCCATGGTCTCCAGCCCCTTGAGCAACACCCACGCGTTGAACGCGTTCATCCCGAACCCGGCGTGCCGCATGAGGTGCTTGACCGGGCCGGAGATGAACTCCTCGGTGCCCAGCACGGCGCCGCCGAGCACGCGGCCCTGACCGTCGATGTGCTTGGTGGTGGAGTACACCACCACGTCGGCGCCCAGCTCGAGCGGCTTCTGGTGCATGCACGTGGCAAAGACGTTGTCCACCACGACCTGGGCTCCCGCGGCGTGCGCGAGTTCGCACACGGCGCGCACGTCGACGAGCTCCTGCATGGGGTTGGAGGGGGTCTCGAAGAACACCGCGTCGGTGGGCTCGCTCAGCGCCTCTCGCCAGGCGTCGAGGTCCGTGCCGTCGACGAACACGGTCTCCACGCCCCAGCGGGGCAGGATATCGTCGCAGATCACGAAACACGAGCCGAACAGCGCCCGCGAGGCCACCAGGCGCGAGCCCTTGCCACACAGCGCGGCCAGGGCCACGAACACCGCGGACATGCCCGAGGACGTCGCGAAGCAGTCCTCCGCGCCCTCGATCTGCCGCAGCCGCTCCTCGAACATCGCGACCGTCGGGTTGCCGTACCGCGAGTACACGAAACGCTCGGTGGTGCCGTTGAACGACGCCTCCGCCTCCTCGGCCGAGGAGTACACGTAACCCGAGTTGAGGAACATCGGCTCCGCGGTCTCTTCGAAACCGGTGCGCATCTGCCCGGCCCGCACGCCCAGGGTGTCGGGGTGGAGTCCGTCGGGGAGCTCGTTGTTCTTCATCCGCTGCTTTCTCTCGTCGCAGTAATACTGTGTGGTCGTCAGTGCTGTGTCGCCGTCGGTGCTGTGCCGTGGTCGCTAGTGCTGTGCCGTTGTCGTCGTCGTCCCGGTCGCCGCCCCGGCACCCCGCGCCGACGGTCAGGTCTGGCGCCAGGCCAGGCCCGCCACCTTCCAGCCGTTGAGCGTGCCGCGGTGACCGTGCGCGTCTGGGTCGCCCTCGAAGCCCTCGGCCACGTTGTAGGCGGTGCGGTACCCGGCGGCGGTGGCCACCTGCGCGGCAGCCGCCGACCTACCACCGGAGCGGCACAGGAACAGCACCGGCGCGTCCGGGTCGACCCCGGCCTCGGCGAGGTGCTCCACGAACCGCGGGTTGGGCTCGCCCGCGGAGGTCACCCACTCGATCCCGATCGCCCGCCGTCCCAGTTCGGACAGGTCAGCCGCACCGACCCACTGCCACTCGGCGCTGGTGCGCACGTCGACCAGCGTGGCGTCCGGGTTCGAGGCGAGCAGGTCCCAGGCCTGGTGGGGTGCGAGGTCCCCGGCGTAGTCGCTCATGGTCATTGATTATGCTCCTCCCCCGACAATTCGGTCTGGTCGAGGTACCCGGCGTCCGGATCTGTGCGACGATCCGGGTATGACGCACCCCTCAGGTTCTCCGTTCCGAGTGGCCGTGATCGGGTCCGGGCCGGCCGGTGTCTACGCCAGCGAGGCACTGCTGGAGTGGAGCGATTCCCACGACGAGTCCGGGCGCGGCGTGGTCGTGGATCTGATCGACCGCCTGCCCGTGCCGTACGGCCTCCTCCGTCACGGTGTGGCGCCCGATCACCCCCGTATCAAGGGGATCGCCCGGACGCTCGAGGGCATCGCGCAGGACCCGCGGATCCGTTTCCTGGGCAACGTGGAATTCGGGACCGATCTGACCCTCGCCGATGTGCGACGGCTGTACCACGCCGTGGTGTTCGCCACCGGCGCGCTCACCGACCGCACCATGGGGATCCCGGGCGAGGACCTGGCGGGATCGTTCGGCGCGGCCGAGTTCGTGACCTGGTACGACGGCCACCCCGACGTGGACCCCGACTTCCCCCTCACCGCCCGCCGTGCCGCCGTGGTGGGGGTGGGCAACGTGGCGCTCGACGTGGCGCGCATGCTGGTGCGCACCCCGGAGCAGTTGGAGGCGACAGATATCCCCGAGCACGTGCGCGAGGGCTTCGCCGGGAACACCGCGCAGATAGTGTCGGTGGTGGGTCGGCGCGGGCCGGTGTACGCCAAGTTCACGCCCCTGGAACTGCGGGAGATGGCCAAGATCGAGGGGGTCACCGTGGTGGTGGACCCCGACGACCTGGACTACGACGACGACAACACAGACACTCCCGCGCAGTCCGCCGGTTCCCGCGCCGCTCGCGAGTTGCGTGAGTCCGATCGCCGCGTCGGCCAGGTCTGTGCGCAGTTGGAGAAGTGGGCCGGAGCCCAGCGCGATGCCGGTCTCGCGACCGCCGACGAGGCAGAGGCCGCCGCACTGGCCGCCGGCGACAAGGTCGTGCGATTCCGCTTCAACCGGGCGCCGGTCGAGATCGTCGGCGGAGGCGAGGCCGGGGCCGGCGGCAGATCAGACAGCGAGACGGACGGCGGTGCAGGCGAGGCCGGTGCAGACGCCCGGGTAACCGCGCTTCGACTCGAGATCACCGAGCCCACCGCCGACGGCGGGGTCCGCGGCACCGGCCGCACCGAGGACCTGCCGGTCGACGCCGTGTTCCGTGCCGTGGGCTACCGGTCGTCTTCGCTCGAGGGCGTGCCGTTCGCCGACCGGACCGCAACGATTCCCCACGACGAGGGCCGCGTGCTGGACTCTCCCGGGGGCGACCCGATCCCTGGCCTGTTCACCGCTGGCTGGGTCAAGCGCGGACCGACCGGTGTGATCGGCACCAACCGCTCGTGCGCCGTGGAGACCGTCGGTCATCTGACGGAGGATCTCGCCGCGGGCACACTGCCCGATCCCGCCGACGGCGACCCGCAAGCCGTGCGCGAGCTGCTCCTCGAGCGCGGTGTCGAGGTGGTGGACGGTCCGGCGTGGTTGGCCATCGACGAGCACGAGAAGGGCCTCGGCGAGGCAGCCGGCCGCGAGCGCACGAAGCTGCCGAACCGCGCGGCGATGATAGACGTCGCCGGCGGTCTCAGTCGGTGTCAGCAATGATCCGGCCGATCTCCTCGAGCGACACCGTGCCGCGGTCGAAGTAGCGGGAGTGTGCCTCGCCGATCGAGCCGGGGCCGGCATCCGGCTCGGTCACATCCACCGCGATGCCGCCGAAACCGTCGGTTCCCGGCCGCTCGCCGAGCACTCCGATGATCGAATACCACGGCACCGGATCCCAGCGGCTCGCCACTCCCACCACCTCGTCGGGGTCCGCGCGGCGCGCCGCGCCAGCGTCGTCCACCCACTGCTCGTCGAGCGAACTAGCCGCCGCGCCGGGACTTCCGACGTGAATCATCCGGTCCGCTGCCAGTCCGGCCGGATCCGACGCCGCTGCTCCGAGCGTCGCCGATCCGTAGCTGTAGCCCACCACGGCATGCGGAGCATCATGACCGTCCATCGACTCGACCGCGTCCACGCCGGCGGCGAAGGTCCGCAGGTCGTCAGCGTGTGCACTCGCAGGGGCCACTGACCAGCCGGCCTCGGGGATCGTGTCCGGCGCGTCGTAGCCCTGCCACGCCACGGCTACGCACGCGTCGACCGGAGTGGTCGGTTCGGCCGCCTCGGCCGGCGCGCCCGATTCGCCCGATTCGCCCGCCGCGGCCGCCTCACACATCGCATCCGCACGAGCGCCGGTCCGCTCGAGTGTCCGCAGCGATGACCCCGTTCCGGGCACCAGCGTCACAACACGATCCGCCGAATCGGGATTCCCGCTCGCGACCACAGCCCGGCCATCAGGGTGAACGCTGAGCAGGTGCCGATCGGGATCGGCGTCCAGGTAGGTAAACAGTGCGGCCAGGCCCGTCCGAGCATCGACTCCCTCAGTGTCCCCGGACTGTGGATCGGGACCGAGCCCAGGTGCATCGAGGAGCCGGCGCAGACGAGTCCGGTTGATCGCATCACGTGTCGCCGAGGACAGTCCCGCCACCGATCCCAGGTCCGGGTGGTCTCGGGCGAGACGCTCCCGGTCGACGGGGCCCAGCGAGTGCCACAGGGTGGCGGTCCTCCGCGGGTCGTCGCCGGTGCTTGCTGCAAGATCGAGACACGGTCTGGTGTCGGGGTCTGCGGCGCCGGCCAGCGCATCCGCTGCCTCGCGCAGTCGCAGGGTCAGCGCGTGGTCCGCGTCGGTGAGTGCTGCGAGGTCGCCTGAGCCGGGCCGGGCGGTGTCGTCGTCGGCCCAGGAGACCACGGCCCGCGCCAGTCCTGCCCCTTCCACGCGCAGGACATCGGACAGGAACAGGCACGCACCGGCGATCATCCGGGATTCGGCCGCCGCGTCCGTTGCCGCGAGGCGCGCCCGGGCACCGGTCCTGCCTGCCCACCCGCCGTCGGTCGGGTGGGCAGAAAGCGTCCGGGAGGCACTGTCCAGATCGTCGGCCACCTCAGTGAGTCCGCGACCGACCACCGCCGCGCGTGCCTCCGCGTGATCGATCGCGATGGCCAGCGCATCAGCTTGCAGCGCCGGTGACACGACCCGCCACCTCCCGATCAACGGCACCGAGGTAGCCGGCGGAGCCCACCATGTCCTCGGCTATCCGGTCGATCTCGGCGGCCAGGTCGCGTGCGCGGCGGGCCAACAACGCCGCGCACTCCGCCAGTGCGGGTCCACTGAGCAGAGGTGCGGGTCCGACACCAGCCCACCCCGACGCCGCGGCCGAGGCGTCCTCGAGCGCGCGGACAAGCTCGACTGCTTCCGCCGACGCCGTACCGCCTGCCTCACGAACCCGACCGGCGGCGGTCGCCACCACCGCCTGGGCGACCGACACGATCGATGAGTGATCCTCCATGAGCCCTGCTCCCCTCCCGACCCAGATGCGAGCCGCTCCGTCCCTCATTCGGGTCCGATCGGAGAATCACGCTAGGAGACGGCCGTGCCTGAAAAGCCCGTCGAAAAGGGGGCTGTGGAACCGAGCGACGACCATCCACAGCCGTCGGCCCGACGACACACCGGCGACTACATACACAGAGGTCAGGGCCGCAAAAGGACCCCGACAGTCGACGCGGACTAATATCGGGGAAGCTCCGATCAGCCGAGATCGGGCTGCTCGGCGTAGCGGCTGCCCATCATCCGCGCGATCACCACGCCGATCGCGGCAAACATCAGCACCAGCGGCACCGCGATGTAGGCCACCGGCAGGGCACCGTCACCGGAAACCGCCGTCTGAGTGATACCCACGTCGGCTGCGATGAGCACGAACAACGTCGCAGCGGCGATGAGCCACATGTCTTCCCGCAGCAACCGCTCGAACCGCCGGAGCCGCGGACCGGTCGCCACCCACCAGTCGCGGTTAGGCACGTTGATCGACTGCGGCCACCTGAGCGCGAGAAGCGACATGAGCGGCATCGGGTAGACCACGACCAACGGCATCAGTACCGAGAAGGCCACCGCACCGCCCTTGCTCGACCATCCGTCGGGCTCCCCGCCCGCGCCGAAGTGCGTCGCCACCCGGTCGGGCAACACCGCGACCTGCCAGGCCAGCACCGCCAGCCAGATGATCGTCAGACCCGCGATCAGCACGAGAATCCACCGCGCGGTCGGCTCGCGGGGCAGACCGCGGGCGTCCTCGGCGGGCGAACTCGGCGTCGTCGTCGTCATCTACTCCACCACGGTGACGTGCGCGGCGGCGGTCCTGGCACGCTCCCGCGCGGTCTCAACATCCTCCGCGGTGGACACGGCCACGCCCATGCGGCGGTACCGACCGGCCGACGGCTTCCCGAACAGTCGGAGGTCGGTCTCGGGCACCGCCAGCGCGGCGGCCACCCCACGGAACCCCACGCCCTCCGCACCGTCCTCTACACCTGTACCGCCGTAGATGACCGCGGACGCACCCGGACTGGACAGGGTCGTGACTACCGGCAGCCCCAGCACCGCACGGGCGTGCATCTCGAACTCACTGAGCACCTGACTCCCCAGCGTCACCAGACCCGTGTCGTGCGGCCGGGGGCTGACCTCGGAGAAGTACACATCGACGCCCTTGACGAAGAGCTCCACGCCAAACACACCGACACCCCCGAGCGCCCCAGTGATCCGCGCCGCGACCGACCGCGCCGAGTCGTACGCGTCCTGCGTCATGGCCTGCGGCTGCCACGACTCGATGTAGTCACCGCGCGACTGGAGGTGCCCGATCGGCTCGCAGAAGTCCGTGCGGATCCGGCCGGTCTCGGGATCGACGCTGCGAACGGTGAGGAGGGTGATCTCGTACTCGAAATCGACGAACGATTCCACGATCACGCGCGCGCCCGCGACGCGCGCGCCCGACTGCGCGTAGTTCCAGGCCGCCTCGAGATCATCGGGACCGTCGAGGGACGACTGTCCTTTGCCCGACGACGACATGGTGGGCTTGACCAGGCACGGATAGCCGATCGCCTCGCACGCGTCCCGGAGCTCCTCCAGCGACGAGGCGAACGCGTAGCGGCTCGTGGGCAGGCCGAGCTCCTCGGCGGCGAGACGGCGGATGCCCTCGCGGTCCATGGTCAGCTGCACGGCCCTCGCGGTGGGCACCACCCGGGCCAGCCCCTCGGCCTCGATCTCCCTCAGCGCGGCGGTGGCGATGGCCTCGATCTCCGGCAGGATCACCTGCGGACGCTCCAGCTCCACGACCCGACGGACCTCGCCGGAGTCGGTCATGTCGATCGTGTGCGAACGGTGCGCGACCTGGTGGGCCGGGGCGCCGTCATAGCGGTCCACGGCGACCACCTCCACCCCCAGGCGCTGCAGCGCGATGGTGACCTCTTTCCCCAGCTCACCGGAACCGAGCAGCATCACGCGCGTGGCGGTGGACGTACCGGGCGTGCCGAAGCGCTCCGTGGTGGGCGGGGCCAGTGGGTCATGCGCGCTGGTCATGGGCACCAGGCTAATGGATCCTGCGGCCGGTCCCACTGCAGCCGACGACCCCGGTCGGACTCCGCGCCGTGGGGTGCGGGTCCGCCGGGGTCGGGCGGTGTGACTGATCCGAGACGTCAGATCAGAGCCGGGCGATCAGTTCAGCGCCCGGTGGTCAGCTCACTCAGCGGGCTCGACCGGGGGCTCCTCCTCGTCGCCGCCGGCGAGCAAGCCGAGCGCGGTGGCGCCCATCTCGACGCTGCCGCCGGAGATCGACCCGGCGGTCACCGGTTCAACCGAGCCACCCGGGATCTTTCCGTTGATCTGATCCGCGACGACCTGGGGGTCGATGCCGAAGCTGATTCCGAGCTCACCGAGGCGATCGGTGGCGTCATCCGGAATGCAGAGAACCACTCCGGCCGCCGGCTCCTCCGGTCCGGCCGCGACCCACTCGACTGACTCTCCGGCATCTACGGCAACGGTTCCGGGAACGACACCGTCCTCGTTCAGTGCACCCAGGAGCGGGACCACGACACCGACCACGGCACCGTTGTCGACGGGATCCGGATCATTGACCGAGACGGGCTCGCCCGCGTCGTTGCCGTACAGGAGCGCCACACCTCCGGCATTCTCGATGCCCTGGATGACGGCGATCGCCCCGTAGAGGTCTGACAGGTCGAGAGCATTGGGGTCGATCCCCTGCTCGTCAATGGTGGTGTAGGGAATCGTAAAGCCGACGCAGGACTCGGCGCGTTCGGAATCGTTCGTGTAGGTCACGGTCGGTCCACCGGTGTCATTTCCCGACACCTGGACCGGTCCGTTGAGCGCCTCGGCGGCCAGGGCGAGATCCGCAGCCGTCTCATCGAGGTCGATCGCACTGCTGGACAGTGAACCTGTTGACTCCTCAGCGTCGTCCTGTGCCGAGGCGAGGCCGGCTCCGGTGAGGGTGGTTCCGGCGGCCAGGGCCACTGCCGAGACTCCTGCCAGAACACGCCTGCGAGAAAGCATGAAAACTCCTTGCTCCGAGGGGGTATCACCGCCCTCCGACTGCGGTGATAATTCCGGCGACCTGAGAGTCGCCTGACTGGAGTGTTACATGCATCACAATTTCAATGCGGGACACAGAGGGAAACTTATCGGCTAAGTAAAAGCTGACTAACATTCTTAACAACACTAACAACACTGTTCACTTCGTTCACGGTGTTGCGGTCGTGATCTGCACCGCGCCCTCTACCCGGGTCCCCCGTCCCGTAGGACGCACCAGTCACCAGTCGAGGCGATACCGTGTGCGCAGGACCACATGAAAGGGTACAACTGTGACCAGCACTTCCACCGGCCCCCTCGCCGGCATCCGCGTTGTCGAGCTCAACGGAATCGGCCCCGGCCCCCACACCTGCATGATGTTGGCCGACCTGGGCGCCGACGTTGTGACCGTGATGCGCCCGGGCGAGCTCGCCACCCAGGTCGAGGGGTGGGCGCACATCACCCGCCGCGGCCGCACGGTGGTGGAGGCAGACCTCAAGAGCGAGGAGGGCCTGGCGCAGGTTCGCGGCCTTATCGCCAAGGCCGACGTACTGGTGGAGGGCTTCCGCCCCGGGGTCACCGAGCGCATGGGACTGGGCCCGGACGAGTGCCTGGAGCTCAACCCGCGCCTGGTGTACGGCCGCATGACGGGCTGGGGTCAGCACGGTCCGCTCGCCCACACCGCCGGGCACGACCTCAACTACATCTCACTGACCGGCCATCTCAACGCCACCGCTCGCAAAGGCGAGCGCCCCGTGCCCCCGCTCAACCTCGTGGGCGATTTCGGCGGCGGGTCGATGTTCCTCATCCAGGGCATCCTCGCCGCGATCATCGAACGCGCCACCTCCGGCAAGGGCCAGGTCATCGACGCGGCCATGACTGACGGCGCCTCCGTGCTCGGCCAGTTCCAGTGGGCCATGCGCGCCCGCGGGCAGTGGTCGGACGTCGCCGGCACCAACATGCTCGACACCGGATTCCCGTTCTATGACGTCTACACGTGCGCCGACGGCAAGTTCATGGCCGTGGGATGCCTCGAGCCGCAGTTCTACGCCGAGTTCACCCGGATCCTGGGGATCGACGACGACTCCGTCCCCGGCCAGTTCGACACCGATCGCTGGGACGAACTCCGCGAGATCATCGCGGGCAAGTTCGCCGAGAAGCCCCGCGACGAGTGGGCCGAGAAGTTCTACGGCACGGACGCCTGCACCACGCCGGTCCTGAGCTACACCGAGGCGCTGGAGCACCCGCACATCGCGGCGCGTGAGACGTTCGTCGACGTGGCCGGAGATGTCGGTCCGGCGCCGGCCCCGCGGTTCTCGCGCACCCCGGCCGCCCCGGTCCCGTCCGCGCCCCCGCGTGAGGTGACCTCGATCGACCAGGTCTGGGCCTGAGCATGGGCGAGACGGGGGCCGGCTCGCGGGTAGACGGCGTGGTCCTGGCGTTGGACCCGGACTCGACCGAGCCCCCGTTTCGTCAGCTCAAAGCGCAGATCACGGAGGCGATCCGGCGCGGGACGCTGACACCCGGCACACGCATGCCGCCGGTCCGCGCCCTGGCCTCCGACGTCGGCATCGCGGCCCGGACTGCGGCCAAGGTGTACAGCGAACTCGAGGAGGCCGGGTTGCTCGAGGGTCGCGGCCGCGCTGGCACCTTCGTCACGGCGCCCGATCTCACCACCGCGGTGCTGACCCTCGCCGCCGAGGAGTTCGCCGAACGCGCCGCGGGGTCCGGCTTCTCGCTGGAGGAATCCCTGTCCGCGGTCCGCGCTGCGTTCAGTCGCCTACCGGCACCGCCCGACCACTGAGCGCCCGGTCACCGTGAGATTGCACACCGCGCGTAATGCCGTCGCCGCCGAGACCGATGTTCCCGGTATGACCATCACTCGCACCGGAACCCTCGCCGCCGCCGTGGCTCTCACCGCCGCCACCACCGTCGCCGTGGCCCCCGCCTATGCCGCCCCCACTTCGACGCAGGCTGAGACCGGCGTCGTCCAGTACGCCGACACCCCCGGCAGCTCGGCCTCGGGCTCGCTGGAGGGCGAGTTCGCGCAGGCCGGCTTGGTGCTCGTCGCGGGCCTCGCCGTGTCGGCTGCCCTGGCGATCGGTGCGGGTGTCGCCGGCGGGGCGATCGAGCTCCCGCCGATCCCGGGCCTGCCGCTCTGACGCACATCGGTTCGGACCGGCCCGAACCGGTCCGAACCGATCCAGACCGGCCCGAACCGATCCTCTAGCGTGACCCCGCCGGTCAGGATGACCGTCTCTGGTGCCTAACCGACTCTTGTGTTGCGACAGACGAGCACCTACTTGAGCGAACCGAACACGTCGATCGCGTCGATGATCCGCTCGATGATACTCGCCGGCTGCGGATCGGCATCGTCGTCGTCACCAGGGCTGTCGTCGCCAGGGCCGTCGCCATCGTCGTCAAGCACGTAGTGGGCGGTCTCGATCTCGAAGTGGTCGCCGATTGCCCCCACCAGGGTGTCACCCTCGAGTTCCACGTCCACACAAAACGCCACCGCGTGAGGCTCCGTCTCCGTCGTTGCCGGCCCCCCGACCGCCAACGTGCTGACCGGCCCGTCGGTGCCGGCCCGCGAGACGAACCAGCCCGCTTCCCCCTGCTCGGCGGAGGAGGGTAGCCAGAGCGCCTCCTCGACTGTCAGATCATCCTTGTTGACCCTGGTCAGCTGCGCCTCGATGTACTCCGCGGAACCGAGGAACACAGTGCAGATGAGATCTCGTCCTGACCGGTTGTCGTAGGAGTAGCCAAAGTATTCACCCGGGAGCGTGGAGGGGTGCATGCTCAGTGCGCTCGGACCATCGATCACTGGTGCGGGGAGTACGACTGCCTGCTCGTCGTCATCGTCGTCGCCGGGTCCCGCCTGGCTGATCTCGACCTCGGTATACGTGTCCTCGCCGGCGAACAGAGAGCAGAACGAGACGCCCACCGGGTCGAAGGAATCGTCGGTGAGGACCCCTGCGGGTTCGACATTCTCCGTGACTCCCTCAAACACGACGGTGGAACCCGGATCGACCACTCCGCCATAGGTTCCGACTTTGCCGGCGGCAGCGGCCGTGGCCAACAACTCACTGAACACCGGGTCGGGCCCATTACTATTCGCCGGATCACTCTCTATACGGGCGTAAACATCGCCGATCAGCGTGGGCTCGCCGACCAGAGCAATGCAGTACAGGCCCCGACCGGACTCGTTCCGATACTCGACCAGGGTCTCCGTGCCTCGTCCGGTCACCGTGAGCACACTGGGGCTGTCCAGAACGGCCACTCCGCCAGAGCCCGGTAAGTCGAGGTCGGACATCTCGAGCTCGAAGTAGCCTCCGACGCCCGCGCACCAGGTGGCAGCCACCGGCCAGACGTCCGAGAAGTCGTACTCGTGCTGGAAGGCAGCCGTGACCGGCCCGCTGGCCCCCTCGGGAACGGTGAACGCGCCGACGGTGTACACACCGTTACCCATCGCCTCGTCGATCATCTCCTGGGCGTAGTCGGGTAGCTCGGCGTTCGGCTCCCCGCCGGACAGGAATTCGAACATCTCGTAGGCCACTTCATACGTGGACACAACGACAAAGCAGGTCAGATCCAGCCCTGACTGGTTGTCGTACGAGACAACCAACTCGCCCACGGCGTCGATCTCGACCTCGACTGAGCTCGGCCCGTCGATGACCGGCCCGAGTGGCTCCGCAGACGCCGCACCGGCGCCGCCGACAAGTGTGGCCACCCCGAGCGCGGCCGATGCGGCCAGTGCTCCGATTCTCGTTGACGATCGCAATGGTCTCTCCAGGTCTCGTGGCCCACGGGGCTCGCATCTTCGGAGGCCGTCCGACCTCCCGGTAAGACCATGTCAGCGGGAGCGTCGGCGCCGCTGTCCCCCAAACGCGCGAATTACGTAACAGGATGATCTCTTTAGTCACCATCCGTCACCTCCGCCCCGGACGACGCGGAGGCCGTCCGGGGCGGAGTGTTATCAGGGACGGGCGAGCCGGGCCGCTGTCAACTCCCGCCCACGGTCAGCTCCCCAGCGAGCCCCCGATGTCGAGGGAGCCCAACACGTTCGACAGGAGTGATCCCTGCCCTTCTTCGGCGTGCTCGACCTCGATATACGTGGTCTCACCAATGACGCCGCCACGACCGAGCCCGTTGAAACAGGTGACGATCCCCCCTGCCTTCTGAGACTTCGGGAGGGCCACACGCAACTGCGCGGCCCATGTGGCGGTGGCGCCCTTGTCCGCGAAGTTGACCATCGTGGCGTCGTCCTCGAACAGGTCCCCGAAGTCGACCATGTCCAGAGTCATGTCGAGCATCTCCTCGACCTCTTCGTCGGTCAGCTCGGGCTGCTGTTCCTTGATCATCGCGCGGAGATAGTCCACATAACCGATGCCATCAGTTCCCGTGATGATGCCCACATGGCCCGCGCTGATCGCGGCGTCCATCTCGGCCTGGAGCTCGGGGTCCTGGAGCTCACCTTCACCGGAGATGGCCTCTTGCCAGTCGGCATCCGCCAACGCCTCGTAGTAGTCGCGAGCGAGGCCCGCGGGAAGCACTGCACCGAAGCACGCGAGGTCATGGCTGGAGCCGTTCGTATACGAGACCGCGTACTTTCCTCCGCCCTCGTCGGTGAGGGACGCTTCGCTCCGGGAATCGAAGACGGGGAGCGCGGTACTGCCGCCCTCGCCCAGGCTTCCGCCCATCTGGGCCGATGCCACTCCGGCGCCGGACAGCACGAGCACCGCGGCGCATGTAGCCGCGGACAGGGATGTGAATCGAGTAGGGGTACGCATCGGGGACTCCTCGCAGGTCGAGCCCGGCCGCTCTGACCGGTCTCCCGGAAGTCCACCAATCTCGCCGAGTCGCGGGTATCGCCTGTTCGTACGACATCTGTCGTACGTTCACATTAGATACCAGAACACCAGTCACTCGTGGCACATGCGTCCCGCATGGCCGCGGCTCGACGCCGGGCGTCACCGTCTCCGCGCGTCACCGGCTCTGGTCACCCCAGAATGTCGCGCCGCACCACGTTCTGGTCGCGCCCCGGGCCCACGCCGATGTACGAGATGTGGCAGCCGGCGAGCTCCTCGAGTCGCAGCACGTACGCCTGGGCCTCGGGCGGCAGGTCTTCGAATACGCGCGCTCCGGTGATGTCCTCTTCCCAGCCGGGCATGGTCTCGTAGATCGGCTCGGCGTGGTGAAAGTCGGTCTGCGACATGGGCATCTCGTCGTGCCGCACGCCGTCCACGTCGTAGGCCACGCAGATCGGGATCTCGCCGATCCCGGTCAGAACGTCGAGCTTGGTCAGGAAGTAGTCGGTGAACCCGTTGACGCGCGCGGCATAGCGGGCGATCACGGCGTCGTACCAGCCGCAGCGGCGGGTGCGGCCGGTGTTGACGCCCACCTCACCGCCGGTGACCTGCAGGTACTCGCCCCACTTGTCGAACAGCTCGGTGGGGAACGGGCCGGCGCCCACGCGGGTGGTGTAGGCCTTGACGATGCCCAGCGAGTGCGTGATCTTGGTGGGCCCGATTCCCGAGCCCACGCAGGCGCCGCCGGCGGTGGGGTTGGACGAGGTGACGAACGGGTAGGTGCCGTGGTCCACGTCGAGCATGGTGGCCTGCCCGCCCTCCATGAGCACGGTCTCGCCGCGCTCGAGCGCCTGGTTGAGCATGAGCGTGGTGTCGGCGACCATGGGCCACAGCCGGTCGGCGTAGGAGAGGAAGTACTCCACCATCTCCTCGACCTCGACCGCGCGACGGTTGTAGATCTTGACCAGGATCTGGTTCTTGAGGTGCAGCGCGCCCTCGATTTTCTGCCGCAGGATCGACTCGTCAAAAACGTCCTGGACGCGGATACCCACGCGCGAGACCTTGTCGGCGTAGGTGGGTCCGATGCCGCGGCCGGTGGTGCCGATGGCCTTCTTGCCGAGGAACCGTTCGGTGACCTTGTCGAGCTGCTGGTGGTACGGCGCGACGAGGTGCGCGTCGGCGGAGATGCGCAGGCGGGAGGTGTCGGCGCCGCGCGACTGGAGGCCGTCGATCTCGTCGAAGAGCGCTTCGAGGTTCACCACGACGCCGTTGCCGATCACGGGTACGGCCGTGGGCGAGAGGATGCCGGCGGGAAGGAGCTTGAGCTCGTACTTCTCGCCACCCACCACGACGGTGTGGCCGGCGTTGTTGCCGCCGTTGGGCTTGACCACGTAGTCGACGTGGCCGCCCAGGATGTCGGTGGCCTTACCCTTGCCCTCGTCGCCCCACTGGGCGCCGATCAGAACGATCGCTGGCATGGCTTACTTTCACCTCGGAAGTGTTGTGGACACGGTGCGGGACGACTCACCCGTTCCCGGGCGATTCCGCGCACACCAACACGCCAGAATAGTCCCTGTTGCCGTCAACACACTAGTCGGCGACGCCGCGCAACCTGCGGAATCGCACCGGCGTTCCGGGCAGGAGCTGGCAGATCGTGTCGGCGGACCGGGCGGTGAGCACGCCGATCACGGGGTATCCGCCGGTGACCGGGTGGTCGGGGCCGAACACCACCGGCGCCCCGTCCGCGGGGATCTGGACCGCGCCGCGCACCATCCCCTCGCTGGGAATCTCACCGCCGCGCAGCCGCCTGACCGGCCTGGCGGGGTCGATGCGCACGCCCACGCGATCGGCATGCCCGCTGATGTGCCCGGTGTCAGCGAGGATGTCCCACGCCTCGGCGGGGAAGAGGTGGTCGCGGGGGCCGGGAATGATGTCCAGGTCGACGGG
>NZ_BRVN01000030.1 GCF_026011735.1 Dietzia sp. NCCP-2495
CCCTGGCGGCCCCGACAAAGTTACACCCACCCCAACACAACACCAAATCCCCAGGTCACAGCCCCAAAATCGCGCCACAACCGTCAACTATGTGCCAGCAGCCGGCAACCAACAGGCACAGCCATCAGCCGGCAACCAATATCCGGCCGCCGGCAGTCGGCGCAGCTGTAGTCGCCAGGTCAGCGGTAGGTCGCCACGCGTTCGATCTGTCCCCCGAGCGCCCGGACGTCCCCGACGAAATCGGAGTATCCGCGATCGATGTGGAAGACCTCGCACACCTCGGTCACGTCGTCGGCACACATTCCCGCCAGGACGAGTCCGGCGCCGGCACGGATATCACTGGCCCACACGGTGGCCGAGTCGAGTTGCTCGCGACCGACGATCTTCGCGTGGTGACCATCGGTCTCGGCGTCGACACCCATACGGACCATCTCCTCCACGAACCGGAAGCGTGCCTCGAAGAGGTTCTCCGTCACCACGGAGACCCCCTCCGACACGGACGCGAGCGCGATGGCCATCGGCTGGAGGTCGGTCGGGAAGCCCGGGAACGGCAGGGTCCGGATATCGCGAGCCGTAGGTCGCCCGGTCTGGCGGACCCGCACCCAGTCGGTTCCGGTCTCCACGTCGGCCCCCACTGCACGGAGGTTCTCGAGCACCACGTGGATGAACATGGGGTCGATCCCCCGGACGGTCACATCCCCCCGGGTCATCACCGCGCCCATCGCCCAGGTCGCCGAGACGATCCTGTCGCCGATCACACGGTGGGTGACGGGCGTGAGCCCCTCGACTCCCTCGACGGTGATCGTGTGGGTACCGGCGCCACTGATCCGTGCGCCCATCTCGTTGAGGAGGTCGCAGATGTCGACGATCTCCGGCTCACGCGCGGCGTTCCTCAACACCGAGGTGCCCTTGGCGAGAACCGCGGCGGTCACGAAGGTCTCGGTCGCGCCGACGGACGGGAAGCTCAGCTCGTACGAGGCACCGATGAGCTGGTCGGCCTCGGCGACGAGTCGGCCGTGGTCCATGTGGGTCCGGGCGCCCAAGCGATTGAGCCCGTTCTGGTGCCAGTTGAGGGGGCGACTGCCGATGGCGTCACCGCCGGGCATCGCGATCTCCGCGCGGTGGTAGCGGCCGACAAGCGGACCGAGGATGCAGACCGATGCCCGCAGGCGTTGCGCAGCCTTGTCGTCGGCAACATGTCCGACCTGCGCCGGTGTGTCGATCACGACGGTGTCACCGGAGATCTCCACCTCGCATCCGAGATGCCTCAGAACCTCGGCCATCGCCGGGACATCGGAGATGCCAGGGCAGTTGGTCAACGTGGTCCGGCCCTCCGCCATCAGGGCGACAGCCATCAGCTTGAGGACACTGTTCTTGGCACCGGCGACCGAGATCTCGCCGTTCAGACTCGTGCCGCCGGTGACGAGGAAGCTCTCCTCGCGGGACGTGGGATTACCGCTCACGCGTCCACAGTAAGCGAGAACCACCACGGAACCCATGAGGCCGCAGTCGGTTCGCCGCGTAGATTGCACTTATGGCTGTTCACCTCACCAAGATCTATACCCGGACCGGCGACGACGGGACCTCGGGACTGTCCGACTTCTCCCGCGTGAGCAAGAACGACGCGCGGCTTGTCGCCTACGCGGACTGCGAGGAGGCCAACGCCGCGCTCGGCGTGGCGATCACGCTCGGCGGAATGAATGAGCGCATCGCGAAGGTGCTGCGCGTGGTGCAGAACGACCTCTTCGACGCCGGCGCCGACCTGGCGAGCCCGATCGAGGAGAACCCCAAGTACCCGCCGCTGCGGATCGAGCAGGCCTACATCGACCGGCTCGAGGAGTGGATCGACCAGTTCAACGAGGAGATCGAGCCGCTGGACTCGTTCATCCTCCCCGGCGGCAGCCCCGCCGGCGCGTACCTCCACGTCGCCCGGACCGTCACCCGTCGTGCCGAGCGTGCGGCGTGGGCAGCGGTCGAGGCGTACCCCGAGATCACGTCGGCTCTGCCGGCCAAGTACCTCAACCGGCTCTCGGACCTGCTGTTCGTGGTGGGTCGCGTCGCCAACCCCGAGGGCGACGTCAAGTGGGTGCCCGGCGGTGAGCGCTGACCGAGGCCGGCTGACGGGCGAACACCCGGCCCGCCCTGACCATCTCGGCCAGGCCCGCCCTGGCCGGCTCAGATCAGGGCAGCGCGCCCATCCGGCGCGCGGCGTTGACGGCCTCGAAGCGGGTGTGGGCGTCGAGCTTGCGCATCACCGACCGCAGGTAGCTCTTCACGGTCTCGGCACCGATCCCCATGTCGGCGGCCGTCTCGATGTTGGTCTTGCCCTGGGCCACGCACGCCAGCACGTCGAGCTCGCGACGCGACAGTCGCGCCGTGGGCATCTCCGGCGGCGGCGAGACCATCTCGGCGCAGATGCGCTCGAGCTCGGCCCGGGTGTCCGGGTCGTCGGTGCGTGAGGCCAGCATCCGAAGTCGTGCGTGGGTCTCGCGCATGCGCTCGTTGGAGAGCACGTCGTCCCACCGCCCCTCGCCGGCGCCGGGTCCGACCGGGGCCGCGCCCCGGGCCGCGAGGGCGTCGTTGACCGCGATCTCCTGCTCGAGTGCGCGCGCGGTGGCGGCCATCTCGTTGAGGACCTTCTCGCCGAACCGGACGGACGAGTGCACGCCGGCGTAGAGAACGGCGCGCACCTCCTTGCCCACGACCACCGGGATGGCGGCCATCGAGCGCAGTCCCTCGGACAGCACCGGCAGGTCGTACTCGTGCGTGATCACTCCGGCCCGCGGGTAGTCGGCCACTCCGACCGGCTTCCGGGTGGCCATGACGCGTCCGCCGACGCCGGCACCGTAGTGCACCTTGAGGTCCTTCATCGCGGAGGTGCGCATGCCGAGCGACTCCGACAGAACGAGGGTGTGCCCCTCGCCCACGACGCCGCCGATGGTCACGGGGATACCGGTCGTCTCCTTCAGTGCGGCGATCGCGCGTCGGATCGACGCGAGGTCTCGCTTGCGCTGCTGTGCGTCGCCACCGGCGCCGCGGCCGACCTTCCCCTCGTCCACAAGGCCTCCTCATCCATCGGTCCAGCACCCCCACTGCGGGCCAACCGGCTCCCCCCGCACGTGCGTCACATCACCATCGTCAGCGTCACTATACGCACGTCGTCGGGCCGATGCCGACCGGGAGGCGAGTCTGCCCTCATGTTGACGGGGGTACCGTAACCCGATTCCGGCACGGAGCGCGGCGGGTCCGAGAAAAGTGGACCGGATGAGCGCTGGCCCGCGGGCGAGGGATGCCCGCCGACTGTAGGGTCCGGACGCCGGAGGCTACGGCGTGAACGCCGGATCGAACGAGTCCGGGTCCTCGGGATCGAGCAGCATCGCCGCGGCGCCCGTGAGCGGCGCGGAGCGCTGCTCGTCGTAGATCCACTCCTCGACATCGCTCGAATCCGGGTCACCCACCAGGTACGGGTGCAGGCCCAGCAGCGCGTCGGCGTCGACCGTCTCACCGTGTGTCAGGACCGCGTCATCGAGGAAGCCGGCGACGTCGTCGTCGTCCATATCGACGCCGATCACCACCAGGCCGTCAGGGAGCCCGGCGCCGCCACTCACGTCCACGTCACCCGGGACCCCGCCACCCGGGACCCCGGCGCCCGAAACACCGTCGCCCGTCGCGCGTAGCTCTAGCCGACGGCCGACCAGCGCCACGTCGTAGCGGCGCGGACCGTCGGCGCTGCCCAGGGTGAGGGTGCCCTTGGCGCGGTAGGCGCCGGTAGGCGGCGCGGCGATCGCGGTGAGGAACCGGCGCGGGTGGAGGTGGCCGGCGGGCCTGAGCGTGACGGCCGAGTAGGAATCGTGCAGGTGGGAGTGCTCGCCGTGCGCGTGGTCATCGGGGCCGCGGTCGCCATGGCCGTGGCCATGCCCGCCGGGACCGTGGTCCCCCGCCTCTCCCCTGGTCCACGCCTCGGGCGCCAACCCCAACAACAGTCCGGCGGGCACCGCGCCGCGCACCGCCGGCAGCACCGCGACGCGCGGGGCATGGGTGCGGATCGTCGCGCGCAGGTCGGCGAACCCCGCGCGGGTGACGAGGTCGCACTTGTTGACGACGACGAGGTCGGCCTCCGCCAGATGCGCCGCCAGCCGCGGGTGCCGTGTCATGGTCTCGTGCAGTCCGTCGGCGTCGACCACCTGGATGAGCCCGGCGTGCCGGGCGATCTCCCGGGGCACCTCGTGGACCATGCGCGACAGGACCGCCGGCTCGGCCAGGCCACTGGCCTCGATCACCGCGAGGTCCATACCGAGCTCCGGGTCGGCCAACCGGGCGAGCGCGTCGCCGAGCTCACTCGCGTCGACCTCGCAGCAGACGCACCCGTTGGCCATGGAGACCATGGAATCGACCTGCCCGGCGACCTGGCCCGCGTCCACGTTGATGTCGCCGAAGTCGTTGACGATCGCCGCGATCCGCAGTCCCGGCGCGCCGGAGAGCAGGTGGTTGAGCAGGGTCGTCTTGCCGGATCCGAGGTATCCGGTCAGGACGAGGACGGGCAGGGGCTCGCCGGCGTCGCGGCGGGCCCCTGCCCGGTCGTGCTGTGGATCCAGTTGACTCAGCGCTTCCACTCCGGCTTACGCTTCTCGGCGAACGCCGTCATGCCCTCGGTCTGGTCCTCGGTGGCGAACAGCGCGTAGAAGGCGTTCTGCTCGGCGAGCAGGCCCTCCTCGAGCGTGGTCTCGAAGGACCGGTTGACGGCCTGCTTGGCCACGATCGCGGTGGTCTTGGCCATGGAGGCGATCTTCTCGGCGACCTCCATGGTCTCGGCGAGCAGGTCGGCGGCGGGTACCACGCGGGCCACCAGTCCGGCACGCTCGGCCTCGTCGGCGTCCATCTGGCGGCCCGTCAGGCACAGGTCCATGGCCTTGGCCTTGCCCACGGCGCGGGTGAGGCGCTGCGAGCCGCCCATGCCGGGGATCACGCCGAGGGTGATCTCGGGCTGGCCGAACTTGGCGTTGTCGCCGGCGATGATCATGTCGCACATCATGGCGAGCTCGCAGCCGCCGCCCAGCGCGAAGCCGGACACGGCCGCGATGATCGGGGTGCGGGCCGAGGTGAGGCGCTTCCAGTCACCGAAGAAGCGCTCGAGGTAGATGCCGGGGTAGGTCTTGTCCTTCATCTCCTTGATGTCGGCGCCGGCGGCGAAGGCCTTCTCCGAGCCGGTGATGACGATGCAGCCGACGTCCGGGTTCGAGTCCAGACCCTCGACGGCCTCGACGACCTCTTTTTCCATGCCGCTGCTCAGCGCGTTGAGCGCCTTGGGGCGGTTGAGCGTGATCACCGCGACGCGGCCGTTCTGCTCGACCAGGATGTTCTCGAACTGCTTTTCCGTGACGGACATGATCGTCTCCAGTCTGATTCCGCGGTTACTAGGAAGTCCTTGCAAAAAGCTCCGGTCCCGATGCTAACCCGTTCCCGCCTGGCGCGCGCGGGACCCACGAGGGTCTTACCGCGCCAGGGGTCCCCCGTTCCACAGTCCCGAGCGGACGGCCTCGCCGTGCTCGATGGTCGCGGTGGAGGCCCCGGGCACGAGCGGGCTGTATCTCACGAGCGAGCCCCAGTCGCGGTCCCAGTCGTGTTCGAGGTAGGTGGGCACGGTCTCGCCCTCGAGCAGCAGCTCGAGGAATCCGAGCGGTCCGCCGCCGTCCCACCCCTGCCACGTGTTGGTGGAGCTCACGGCCAGCCCGCGGTCCGGGAGGACGCGGTACTCGGGCAGTTCGTGGACGCCGGCGTACTCGTCGAACGGGCGCAGGCACGGCACGTGGAACGCCACGGCCCAGTCCGGCAAGACGGGCGTGGTGTCCCCGACGAGCTCCTGCATGGTCACCAGCTGCGACACGCGGGGCGGGGTGAACGCGATCCACCGTTCGGGGTCCGGATCGGTGTCGCGGACGACGAGCCGGATCGCAGTGGCGTCGGCGGGCAGGGTGTCCAGGGGCACGCGCAGGTTGCGCCACGCGGGCGCGGGGCCGATGTCGAGCGGGCGGACCGTCCCGTCGGTCTCGAACCGCCCCTGTCCGGTCGAGTACTCGACGGTCATGGCGTCGGGCGCGAAGCTGCCGGCGACCGCGATCGTCACGAGCGGGGCCTGCTCGGTGCGCGGGGGCAACTCGTACCAGTCGGTGATGGTCTCGGCGTTGAGCTGGAGACCGGTCTGGTGGCTGCCGAGCACGGGGACCCCGGCCGGGTCGAGGCCGAACGGGAGCACGGCGTGGCTGCCGTTGATGCCCTGCCCGGCGCGCACGCCGCCCTCGGTGCCGGCGGTGGTCGAGGTGGTGTCGGACCCCTCGCCGGTGCCGGGGGTGTCGGTGTCCACGTCCTGGGTCGCGGTGAGGTCGGTGGAGATGCCGTCCGGGCTGAACCCGTAGGCCTCGCCGCCGGCCTCGAGCTGGTCCCGGGGCTCACCGACGGGCGCCAGCACGCCGGCGTTGGCGTCGGGTTCGGTGAGCACCGCGTCGGCGATGCCGCACGGCTCGCCGGACAGTCCGCGGAGGTTCTGGAGGCCGACGGAGTACGCGGGGTACTGGTTGCGCACCGCGGCGGCCATGGAGGCGACGATCACGACGACGACGAGGGCCGCCGCCACTCCGAGCGGCGCGTGCGAGACCTCACGGACCAGGCGGACAACCCGGCTGTCGCCCTCTGTCCCGCGCGGCTCCTTCGCCCGCGCGACGAACGGCTCCCGGTAGTGCAGGAACAGGGCCAGGATCAGCGACAGGCCCATCAGCGCGAGGAACACGGACGAGAGGGTGATCCCGGCGATCGACGGTTGGGCGCCACCCCACGGGATGCCGTAGATCGAGATGTACCACCACCCGTTGGTCGAGGTGAAGCTCAGTGCCAGGACGAAGAACACGGCGGCGAGGAACAGCATCCGGTTGCGCAGCGACCGCGTGGCCGCCGGCAGGACAGCCATGGTGACCAGCGCGTTGAGCGCGGCGGCGATGGTCGCGAACGCCCCGAAATGGTGGGTCCACTTGGTGGGGTTGAGCGCCATGAACGCGATCGAGATGGCGGCCAGTCCGACGATGCGTCGCGCCGGGCCCACGGACACGCCCGGGATGCGTCCCTTGCGGAAGAGGATCGCGGCGCAGGTGATGAGCGACAGGAACATCACCAGCACTCCGAAGCGGCGGGCCAGCGAGCCGTCCGGGGTGGGGTTCATGAGCCACTCGTAGCGCCACACCTCCTCGAACCAGCGACCGGTCGGCCCCACGTCGCCGAGCAGTGCGGAGCTCTGGAGCGTGGTGACCAGGGGCTGGTCGAGGAAGATCAGGTGCAGGATGCCGAGTCCGGCCGCGAGCAGCGGCGCGACGGTCGGCACCCACCCGTCCCGCTTGGCCCGGCGGATGATGAGCAGCAGCAGCGGGCGCGAGGCGGCGATGATCACCGCGATGCAGAAGGTTCCCGTCGGCGCCGCGGACAGGGTCAGTCCACCGATCACGAATCCGACCGCGGCCGGCAGCAGTCGCCCGGTCGCGAGCGCGCGCTCGAGAGAGACCCAGGTGGCGAGAACGCCGAACGCGATGATCGGCTCGGGCCGCAAGCCGTTGTTGTAGGTGAGCCAGAACGCGAGGAACACCGCCGCGGTGCTCCACCGGACCGCGGCCGCCCGGCGTGCAGCGATACCCAGGCGCGGGATGACCTCACGGGACAGGAGCATCCAGGACGCGATGCCGAGCAGGAGCGCCGGCAGTCTGAGCCACACGCTCGCGAGCGAGATCGAGCTCATCGCCGTATAGATGTAGTACGGCATGCCGAACGGTGCGTACGGGGCGCCGTAGTAGCGGAACACCTCGGGCATATAGCCGCTGGAGACCGCCGCCCGTGCCTCGGTGAGGATGTAGCCGTCATCAGCCGTGTTGGCGCCGATAATGTGCCACACGAGCAGCGTGGCCACGACGAGGAGGTCCAGCGGGCGCGGCTTCCACCAGCCGGGCGGCAGGACGCGGCGGCCCGAGCGACCGTCGCGCAGGTCCAGGCGGTGCAGCGCCACCATCGCGACCATGATCGCGAGGATGCCCACGACCACCGCGGTCTGCTTGATGACCGTCGCCTGGGTGGTGTACCTCGAGTCGACGGTGATGTTCACGGCCATGCCCTCGGGCGCGGCCCCCTGAAGGTCGGAGAACACACCCACGACCTGCGGCCGCAGATCGGAATCGATCAGGCCTCCGACCCCCTCGCCGTCGACCGTCAGGCCCACGAACTCGGCTCCGATCCCGCCGGAGTCGGCCCTCACGTGGATCGTCGAGCACGCCCCGGGCGCGGCGACCGCGTCCGCGGGGGCGGTGGCGATCAGAACGTTCCGGCTCCGCACCTCGACGTTCGGCCCCACCACCGACACCATGAGGCCACGTGCGCCGGACTTCTCCCCGGCCTGGCGCGGCGCGGTCGAGACCAGCACGCCGTCCTCGCGCCCCTGGTCACGGAGCTCCTGCACGGCCGTACAGGGGACGTCGGCGGTGAAGTCGAGCGGGTAGTACGCCACGAGTGGCGCGGTTACCGGGTCGAGCGTCCCGTTCTCGGGCCAGCTGATCGTGGAGGTGGTCTGCGTGACCGGAAGCAGCGGGACGACAATCGCGAGGAAGATGCCGATCAACCCACTGACCGCCGCGACGATCCCCCAGCGGGGTCCCTTACGGGACGTGGACGACACCTCGGGATCATCGCTACGAGTCACTGCCATGGCGACCACGCTATATCGGTGGTGTGACGATCACTGAACCGACGTCGCCGCGGACGCGGAAACGACGAACGCCCCGTAAGGATGTTCCTTACGGGGCGTTCGTCACTGGTGGCCAGGGCCGGGATCGAACCGGCGACCTTCCGCTTTTCAGGCGGACGCTCGTACCAACTGAGCTACCTGGCCATAAGACCTCCGGCGCATCCGGTGAAACCGAATGCGCCGGAATCTTTGGCGACCCTGACGGGACTTGAACCCGCGACCTTCGCCGTGACAGGGCGACGCGCTAACCAACTGCGCCACAGGGCCTTATTTCTTACTGTGTTTCTCTGTGTGCTCTTCGCACGAGAAAGAACATTAGTGGACGCGATGCGAATAACGCAAATCGACCCCCACCCCACGCCATCCACACTGGTCAAGCACATTTTTCAAGCTCACCTCCACGCACCGGGACGCACGCTTCGCGGCACCCGACTCCGCCCTCTGCCCAGAGTCACCACGTGTGAACCGTGCCGAGAGAATGCGCACGCCTTCGCCATCGGGCAAATGCAGAACGTCCCGGCCACCACGAGTGTGGTGACCGGGACGTCGATCCGCGTACCCCCTACGGGATTCGAACCCGCGCTGCCGGCGTGAAAGGCCGGTGTCCTAGGCCGCTAAACGAAGGGGGCGCCGCCACGTCCGGGGTCGCCGGTCCGCAGCGCGCTCCAGTCTAGGGCACCATCTGCCGGGCGACTAAACTGCCCACGCATGCGCCCGGTATTGTGTCCCTCGCCCCTATAGCTCAGTTGGTAGAGCTACGGACTTTTAATCCGCAGGTCGCCGGTTCGAGCCCGGCTGGGGGCACCACTGGCCTCCCGGGGGTTCTCTGCCGCGGGGCCTGCCCTGCACCATCTCGGCTCAGCGCTGCACCATCCCGGCTCCGCCCTGCGCGATTTTGGACCTGCAGGTCGCACGCTGGGACACTTGGGGTATGTCCGCTCCCGCCGCTCCTGCCCCCGCTCTGCGCATCGGCCGCTTCGATCTCGCGTCGCCTGTCGTCCTCGCGCCGATGGCCGGGGTCACCAACGTCGCGTTCCGCACCCTGTGCCCCGAGTTGGAGCGCGAGCAGCAGGGCACCGTGTCGGGCCTGTACGTGTGCGAGATGATCACGGCACGCGCGTTGGTCGAGCGGCAGCCGGGGACGTTGCACATGGCGACGTTCGCGCCGGACGAGGACCCCCGGAGCCTGCAGCTGTACACCGTGGACGCCGAGTACACCTACCAGGCGGCCAAGATGATCGTCGACGAGGATCTGGCCGATCACATCGACATCAACTTCGGCTGCCCGGTCCCCAAGGTCACGCGCCGCGGTGGCGGGTCCGCGATCCCCTACAAGCGTCGCCTGTTCCGGTCGATCGTCGCCTCCGCCGTGCGCGCCACCGAGGGCACGGACATCCCGGTCACGGTGAAGATGCGGGTGGGGATCGACGACGAACACCACACTCACCTCGACGCGGGACGGATCGCCGTGGAGGAGGGCGCCCAGGCGGTCGCGCTCCACGCACGGACGGCCGCGCAACGCTATTCGGGCGAGGCGGACTGGTCGCAGATCTCGCGTCTGGTCGAGCACATCGGCGCGGTCTCGGACGTGCCGGTCCTGGGTAACGGCGACATCTTCTCCGCCGAGGACGCCGTGCGGATGCGTGAGGAGACCGGGTGTGCCGGCGTGGTGATCGGCCGCGGGTGTCTGGGTCGCCCGTGGCTGTTCGCCGAGCTCGCCGCCGCCCTGTCCGGTCGCGAGGCGCCCACTCCGCCCACGCTCGGCGAGGTCTCGAGGATCATGTACCGGCACGGCGAACTCCTCGCGCAGCATCATGGCGAGGACAAGGGGATGCGGGAGATCCGCAAGCACGTCGCCTGGTACCTCCGCGGCTTCCCCGCCGGCTCGGAGAAGCGCGTGGGACTGTCGGGCGTGCGCACTCTCGACGACCTGGCCGAGTTGCTGGCGGACCTCCCGGCGGACACCCCGTTCCCCGCGGACGGCTACGGGCCGCGCGGCCGCCAGGGTTCGCCGTCGAAGGTCCTTCTCCCCGAGGGCTGGTTGAACGATCCGGAGGACGACGCACAGGCCCTCGAGGGTGCCGACGCGGAGAACTCCGGCGGCTGAGCCCGCGCCGGCGGGAGTACCCGTCTTCGACCCACCTGACGCACACCTTCCCGAGGTGTTCACCGGGCATTCACACAGAGCCCCGATACCGCGATCTACTTGCGAGTATGCTGGACACATGCGTCTTGTTTACTCGGAAGACCTCGCGGATCTGGCCACCTCCACGGCCCGGATGTGTTCGCTGGCGACGGACAACATGGAGCTGGCGACCCACGCCCTCCTCCAGTCCGATCTCGTCGCGGCGGAAAAGGTCCTCGAGTCCACCTCCGAGATCGCGCACCTGGCATCGGAGAACGAGGAGCGCGGCTTCGCCCTGTTGGCGCTGCAGGCCCCGGTCGCCCGCGATCTGCGCCAGGTCGTCACGTCCATCCAGCTCGTCCAGGACCTCGTCCGGATGAGCACCCTGGCCAGCCATGTCGCCAAGATCGTGCGTCGCCGCCATCCGGAGGCTGTCCTCCCGGAGCCGATCAACGGCTACTTCGCCGAGATGGGGCGCGTCGCCGTGACCCTCGGCCGGGCCGCCACCGAGGTGCTTCTCAACAGGGACACGGAGCAGGCCGCGACGCTGGCCGCGCAGGACGATGCCGTGGACGACCTCCGCCAGCACCTGTTCACCCTCCTGACCGTGCGGGAGTGGAAGTACGGCGTCGCCTCCGCCGTGGACGTCACCCTGCTGGCCCGGTACTACGAGCGCTTCGCCGACCATGCGGTCGAGGTCGCGCAGCGTGTCATCTTCCTGGCCACGGGTGAGCACGCCAATCTGGGCGAGGACGACCCGGAACATTCGTCGACGCCCAATTCGGAGCTCGTCCGCCGGTTCACCGAGACCAACCGGTCCTTCGAGGAGCGCCGTGCCCGTCGTCTGGAGTCCGGTGGGAGCCTGTCCCGGGACGGAAAGCTCACCGACGGAGACGACGAGGTGGGTTCGGACGACGACGAATCCGCCAGCTGACGACTCTCCGCAGAACGAGAACCGCCCCGCTCGACCGACTCTCTGGTCGGTGAGCGGGGCGGTTCCCGTATGGCCGGGCCCGCGGTTCGCGAGAACTCAGCCGAAGCGGCCGGAGACGTAGTCCTCGGTCTGCTTGTTGTCCGGGTTGGAGAAGATCTTCTCGGTCGGGTTCACCTCGACGAGCTGGCCGGGCATACCGGTCGCCTCGAGGGAGAAGAACGCCGTCTGGTCGGACACGCGCGCGGCCTGCTGCATGTTGTGCGTGACGATCACGATCGTGAACTCGCTCTTGAGCTCGGCGATGAGGTCCTCCACCGCGAGGGTCGAGATCGGGTCGAGGGCCGAGCAGGGCTCGTCCATGAGGAGCACCTGGGGTTCGATCGCGATGGCGCGCGCGATGCACAGGCGCTGCTGCTGACCGCCGGAGAGGCCGCCACCGGGCTTGTCGAGGCGGTCCTTGACCTCGTCCCAGAGGTTGGCGCCGCGCAGCGACTTCTCGGCGACCTCGTCGAGAGTCTTCGTGTTCTTGACGCCCTGGAGCTTCAGGCCGGCGACCACATTCTCCTTGATGGACATAGTGGGGAACGGGTTCGGGCGCTGGAACACCATGCCGATGGTGCGACGCACGGCGACCGGGTCGACACGCTTGTCGTAGATGTCCACGCCGTCGAGCTTGATGGAGCCCTTGACGTGGGCGCCGGGGATCTCCTCGTGCATGCGGTTCAGCGACCGCAGCACGGTGGACTTGCCACAGCCGGAGGGACCGATGAAGGCGGTCACCGAACGCGGCGGCACGTGGAGGTTGACGTCCTTCACTGCATGGAAGTCGCCGTAGAAGATGTCGACGTTCTCGAGGTCGAGTCGCTTGGCCATATCGGTGGTCCTTACTTGGTCTTGGGCGCGAGAGACTTCGCGGCGAACGTGGCGAGGACGTTCGCGAGCGCGATGATGATGACGAGGGTGAGTGCGGCGCCCCAGATGCGGAACTGGCCGGCCTCGTTCGGGTTCGAGAGCTGGTTGTAGATGAGCAGCGGCAGCGACGCCATGTTGCCCTCGAAGATGTTGTAGTTGAAGCTCGCGGTGTAGCCCACGAGGATCAGCACCGGGGCCGTCTCGCCCATGACGCGGGCGATCGCGAGGAACATGCCGGAGATCATTCCCGACAGGGCGGTGGGGACCACGACGCTGACGATGGTCTTCCACTTGGGCACGCCCAGCGCGTAGGAGGCCTCGCGAAGCTCGTCCGGGACCAGTTTGAGCATCTCCTCGGTGGACCGCACGATCAACGGGATCATGAGCAGCACGAGCGCCAGGCTCACCGCGAAGGCGCTGAGGTTGAACTGCAGGAACGTCACCCACATGCCGAAGACAAAGATGGCCGCGACGACCGACGGGACGCCGGCCATGACGTCGACCATGAAGGTCGTGGGCTTGGCGAGCTTCGACTCGGGGTACTCCACGAGCATGATGCCGGCGGCCACGCCGAGCGGGATCGAGATGATCGCCGCGATCCCGGCCTGGACGAGGCTGCCGTAGATCGCGTGCCCCACGCCGCCGGCCATGGAGGACGGGGCGACGAGGAAGAACGAGTTGGTCCACCAGGTCGGGTTGAAGATCGCGGGCAGACCCGAGGCGAGGACCTTATAGAGCAGCGCCACCAGCGGGATGACCGCGATGAAGAAGCAGATCCAGAAGATGATCGTCGCGGCCTTGTCCTTGGCCTTGCGACCGCCAGAGATCGGCAGGAAGGTCTCGGACGGCTTCGCGGGCTTGGCGAGGTCGGGAGTCGGAGTGGACATCAGCCGTTGACCTTTCCACCGGACACCGAGCGTGCGATGAGGTTGACGATGAAGGTGAGGATGAAGAGCACCAGGCCGGCGGCGATGTACGCGCCGGTCGAGAGTGGGTGGTTGAACTCCGCGCTGCCGGAGGCGATCTTCGAGGCGAAGGTGAAGCCGCCGTCGAACAGCGACAGGGTGCTGGGCGAGCTGGCCGCACGCAGGATGATGAGCACCGCGACCGTCTCGCCGAGGGCGCGGCCGAGGGCGAGCATCGAGCCCGCGATCATGCCGGACTTGGCGTACGGGAAGCAGGTCATCCGGATTTTCTCCCACTTGGTGGCGCCCAGTGCGAGGGCGGCCTCCTGGTGGAGAGCGGGGGTCTGGCGGATGGTCTCGCGCGACATCGAGGTGATGATCGGCAGGATCATGATCGCGAGCACGACGCCGGCGGTGAAGATCGTGCCGCCACCGGCGATGGAGACGTTGCCGTCGCCGAAGAGGAAGAACCAGCCGAGGGTCGAGTTGAGCCACTCGGCGAAGGGCACCATCCACGGACCGAGGACGATCAGGCCCCACATGCCGTAGATGATCGACGGGACGGCGGCCAGCAGGTCGATGACCGCGGACAGGGCGCGGGAGAGCCGCGCCGGGGCGTACTGCACGAGGAACGTCGCGATTCCGATCGCGACCGGCACGGCGAGCAGCAGCGCGAAGATCGAGCTCAGCACCGTCACCTTGAGCATGTCGAGAATGCCGAAGCGAAGGTTCTCCGTGTCGGTGGTGTTCCACTCGGACGAGGTGAAGAAGTTCACCTGGTCCTGCATCACGGACGGGATCGACTGGGTGACGAGGATGATGCCGATGAGCGCGATGAGGGTGACGATGACAGCACCCGCGGCGACGGTCACGCTGCGGAAGACGGAGTCCCACTTCGCGGAGGACTTCGCCTCGAGGAGGCCGGTACTGCCGGTGGAGTCCGAGCCCGACCCGAGGCCGGCCCCGGAGGCGGAACCGCCGGAGACGGCGGCGTTCTTGTCGGCGTCGCGGTCGACGGATTCGTGAACTGTCATGAGACCTTCAGTCACTCGGGGGAAAAGCGGTAATTCGGGGAGTGGTGCAGTGGACCAGAGAATACTGATCCGGATGCGGGCCCGCCCCGCAGACGGGGCGGGCCCGACGACCGTCGATCAGAAGATCAGGCGATGGCGTCGATCGCCTCGGTCAGCTTGCCGCGGAAGGCGTCGGGGACGGGGATGTAGCCCTCGTCCTCGAGCTGGCCCTGGACGTCCTCGGAGACGGCGATGTTCAGGAACGACTTGACGGCCTCGGCGGTCTCGGCGTCCTTGTACTGCGAGCACACGATCTCGTAGGTCGGCATGATGATCGGGTAGGCGCCCGAGGTCTCGGGGACGTAGAACGACGAGGTGTCGATGACCAAGTCGTTGGAGCCCTCGCTCTTGAGCTTGGCCGAGTCGATCGTGGTACCGGCGGTCTCGGCGTTGAGCTCGACGCCCTCGGCGTCGGCCGGGGTGATGACCTTGACCATGCCGAGGTCCTGGCTCTTGGCGTAGGACCACTCGGTGTAGGTGATGGTGCCGGGGGTCTGCGCGACGGCGGCGGAGACGCCCTCGTTGCCCTTCGCACCCTCGCCGACGCCACCGTTGAAGGTCTTGCCGGCCTCGAGGCCCCACGCGTCGCCACCGGCGGCGGAGAGGTACTTCTGGAAGTTGTCAGTGGTGCCCGACTCGTCCGAGCGGAACACGACGGTGATGTCCTGGTCTGGGAGCTCTGCGCCCTCGTTCTCGGCGGCGATGGCCGGGTCGTTCCACTTGGTGATGTCGCCCTTGAAGATGGCGGCGAGGGTCTCACCGGAGAGCGCGACCTCGACACCCTCGAGGTTGTAGGCGACCGCGATCGGGCCGAACACGGCGGGCAGGTTCCACGCCGGGCTCTCGCACCGCTCCTCAGCCTGGGGGTACTCGTCCTCCTTGAGCGGGGAGTCCGAGCCACCGAAGTCGGTCTGGCCGCCGATGAACTCCTTGACGCCGGCGCCGGAGCCGTTGGAGTTGTAGTCCAGGGTGGCACCGTCGCAGCTCATGGCGTACGAGTTGGCGAAGATCGTCATGGCGTTGTTCTGCGACGAGGCGCCGGAGGCGTTGAG
Organism: Dietzia sp. NCCP-2495; assembly: GCF_026011735.1. GTDB lineage: Bacteria > Actinomycetota > Actinomycetes > Mycobacteriales > Mycobacteriaceae > Dietzia. The sequence goes on from NZ_BRVN01000030.1 coordinate 15,775, forward strand.
GCTGGTCTTGCCGCCACACTCCGCACCCTCGACGGCCTGTGCGGCCGTGTCGCCGCTTCCGGCATTGTTGTCGGAACAGGCGGCGAGGCCGACCGTCGTCATTGCGGCGAGGCCGATCAGGGCACCGGTGCGCTTGAGGTCCACGAATTCTCCTTGGGTCGTCCGGCGGTCTCCCCACCGGGCACGTTTGTGGCGACTTGGTCGCGGGTCGGACCAGACTTCTGCCCGACGGGGAGAGAACCTAAGGCTCCGACGTGAACAATCACGCGGCGGTGGGTGAACGACAGGTGAACTCGCTGCGTGCGGGAGGTTCGGACGGGCAAGGTGCGCACCCCACCGGCACCCCTACCTGGGCTGATCCTGAGAAAACGGCCCGGACCGGAGCTGGAAAAATCAGACGGAGGTATACGTCACATCAACATGAGCGACCGAGAATCCGAGCTTCTCGTATGTACGGACCGCCGGTGCGTTGTCGCCCTCGACGTACAGCACGACCGACCGCGCGCCGACGGGCCCCTCGAGGTGCTCGACCCCGAGCGAGGTGAGCACCCCGCCCAGGCCGCGACCCTGGTCGGCCGGGTCGACGGCCACCACGTAGACCTCGCCCTCCACCGGTTCACCGGGCTCGGCGACCGTCTTGGTCCAGTGGAAGCCGGCCAGCCGCGGCGCAGCGCCCGTGTCCACGGCGAGGAACACCGCGCCGAGGTCGACCCAGTCCACGGCCAGCCGCTCGTCGAGCTGCGCCCGTGTCCAGCCACCCTGTTCCGGGTGCCACGAGAACGCGGCGTTGTTCACGCGCAGGAACTCCGCCCTCGCGTCCAGTCCCGGCCACCGGTCGCCGCCCTCGGAGGCTGCCTCGGCGAGAGTGCCGAGTTCAATCCCGGCGTCGACCCGGCGTTCGGGGAGCTCGGGGCCGTCCGTGGCGACGCGTCGCATCTTGAGCAGTTCGCGGGTCCGGTTCAGCTCCAGCGCGGTGGCCAGTCCCCTGGCCGCCGGGAGGTCGCCGTGCGCCCAGATCGCGGCGGCGGGTTCGCGCTCGAGGACGGCGCGGACCAGCGCGGTGCCGATCCCCCGCCCTCGGTGGTCGGGATGCACCACCAGCTCGGCACTGGCCTCCGCCCCGGTCCCGGAGAGCTGCGCGTAACCGACGGGCGCGGCGCCGGGCGCAGGGGCTGCCGAGGCGTCGCCGCCACCCGCCGTCGGCCGTGCCATCAGGTGTTGCACGGCGGCAATTCCGCCGCCGGCACCGCCATCGTCAGCACCAGCACCAGCACCAGCACCAGCGGAGAGTGCCGCGTGGAGCGCACGCAGCGGCTGCTCCCCCAGTGGCGCGACGCCGTCGGTCATCTCAGCCGCCCGCGCGGCCGCCTCGACCGCCCGGATCTCGTCGCCCCCGGGCACCGCCTCGACGATCATGCGTCCCCTCCGTCTTCCCTCGGGTCCGTGGGTCGGACCGCCTTGTACCCGACGTTACGGACAGTGCCGATGAGCGCCTCGTTGTCCGGCCCCAGCTTCGCCCGCAGGCGTCGCACGTGTACGTCGACGGTGCGGGTGCCGCCGAAGAAGTCGTAGCCCCACACCTCCTGGAGGAGCTGGGCGCGGGTGAACACGCGTCCCGGGTGCTGGCAGAGGTATTTGAGGAGCTCGAACTCCTTGTAGGTGAGGTCGAGGGGCCGCCCCTTGAGGCGGGCGACGTAGGTCTCCTCGTCGATCACGAGGTCGCCGATGGTGATGATCCCGCCGTCGTCGTCCTCGCCGTGTCCGGCGTGTCGCGCGGCCGAGAGCCGGAACCGCGCGTCGATCTCGGCGGGGCCGGTGGTGGGGAGGAGGATGTCGTCGAGGCCCCAGTCGCCGCTCACCGCGATCAGTCCCCCCTCGGTGACGACGGCGACGACGGCGAGGTCCGCGGTCCCCGCGAGGAGCCTGCACAATGATCGGGATGCGGCCAGGTCGGATCTCGCGTCGACCAGCGCCAGTGCGGCGTTCGCCATCTCGCCGACCGAGGACGCCAGCGGCGGCAACACGGTCACGGAATGGGGCAGAAACGGTAGTGCCGGCAGGACCGCCTCCGGGTCCGTCTCCACGCTGAGAAGCACTACTTCCATGTCGCTTCCTCTCTGCGGGGATGGTGACGATAATAGCGACGCACCCTTGCGCAACAGTGCAACCCCCACGCGTACGACACTGCAGAGCCCACTCGCGGGTCAGACACGCGCCAGCGAACGGAGTAGACCTGAGTGCCTTGAGAGTCCCCCGGATCGCGGTCGCGGCGATCACCCTCGTCCTGGTCGCGGGCGGGGGTGCGTTCACGGTCGACGCGGTGTCGGCCTCCCGGGTCGAAGCCGAGATCTCCGCCCGGGTGGACTCAGCACGAGGGGACTCATCTCAGGCAGACCCCGCACGGGACGACTCAGCCCCGGTGGACTCGGCTGGATCGGCTCCGGCGCCCGGGAACGCGGGCCCCTCCCGCGCTCCGGCGGTGTCGATCGGCGGCCCGACGTCACGCTGGACCGACCCCGACACCCTGACCACGGTCTCGATCCGCGCCGAGGACGTCCTGCGCCCGGGTCTCGGGCCCGTCACCGTGGAGGCCCACGCCCGCGGCGTCGAGATGCGGGACGGCGAGCCGTTGCACGCCGAATCGGTGGAGGTCTCAGCCCAGCTCACCGGCGACTCCCTGGCGCCGGCCCTGGGGATGCGCTCCGTGCTGGTCGGGGCGGCCGACGACCCGAGCCTGGCAGGAGGAGAAGAACACCGGGCTCGACTGACCGGGACGCTCCTCGACTCGGGCGAGACAGTGTCGGTGATCGTCGACCTCGTCGTCGACCCCTCCGGCGCCCACCTCGTCCCCGTGGCCGCGGCGACCGGCCCCGCCGGCGTCGCCGACCAGGACACCGACCTCGCGCTGGCCAGCACGGCACTGACCCTGGACCCCGACCTCCTCCCCCTGGGCGTGCCGGTGCAGCGCCTCACGGTGACCAGCGGCACGATCACCGCCTCGGGCACCGGCGGCCCCGGCACCCCGCCGCTCGACGACCTCCTCCGGCGAGACCTCTAGACTCGGGCACATGAGTCGCGAGAACGTTCTGGTCAGCACCAGCTGGGCCGCCTCGCGCCTGGCCGATGACTCGGTGGTCTTCCTCGAGGTCGACGAGGACGTGACGGCGTACCACGCCGAGGGCCATATCCCCGGCGCCGTCGCCCTGAACTGGCGCACCGACCTGCAGAAGGAATACGTCCGCGACCTGGTGGACCGCGAGCGGTTCGGCGAACTGATGTCCGAGCGCGGCATCACCCGCGAGCACACGATCGTGGTCTACGGCGGCAACCACAACTGGTTCGCCGCCTACGCCTACTGGTACCTGCGCCTGTACGGGCACGCCGACGTGCGCCTCCTCGACGGCGGCCGCATGAAGTGGGAACGCGAGGGACTGCCGCTGGAGACCGAGCCGCCGACGCCCACGCCGACCGACTACGTGGCCGACGAGCAGGACCTGTCGATACGCGCCTTCCGCGAGGACGTACTCGCCGGACTCGGCTCCGACGCGCTGGTGGACGTGCGGTCGGTCGACGAGTACACCGGGCGGCTCTCCGCGCCCGCCGGCCTGCCCCAGGAGGGCGGACGCCAGCGCGGCCACATCCCCGGCGCCGTCTCGATCCCCTGGAACCGCGCGGTCACCCGCGACGGCACGTTCCGCAGCGACGAGGAGCTCCGCGCGCTCTACGCCGACGTCCTGTCCGAGGAGGACCGACGCATCGTCGCGTACTGCCGCATCGGCGAGCGCTCCAGCCACACCTGGTTCGTCCTGCACGAACTCCTCGGACGGACCGACGTGGTGAACTACGACGGCAGCTGGGTCGAGTACGGCTCGCTCATCGGGGCCCCCGTCGAGCGCTGACACCCGCACGCATGTCCACACGGGGCTGCGTTCGCGCCCACCGGGCTCCGCTCGCGCCCACGCGGGCGGTCGAGCGGACTAGGCTCGAAGCCATGTCTCTGCTGTCGAAAGCGTTCGGTCTCGCCGGACGCGCCAGTGTCGTCGCCGTCGGAACCGCCGCCGCCTCCGCCGTCCTCGTCGGGATCGACCAACGCCGCGGGGCCACCCCCGCGGTCCCCGACCACCCCGGCCCGTACTCCCCCGAGGAGCGCGAAGCCGCGGTCCGGTGGTACCTCACCGCACTGACGCTGCCCGCCGCCGCGTTCCGCGTGCCGTTCGCGCCCGACTGCGTCCGCCGCGAGAACGGCCTGCGCACCGGCTTCGGCGCCACCCAGCTGCGGTGGGACCTCCACCTGCACCTGCAGTACTCGACCATCCGCGAACTGCGGGACATCGAGATCACCGTCGACCCCCCGGGTCGCGAGGGGATCGTGCACGCCGAGTTCACCATCGTCACCGTCGTGGGACTCACCGCGAAGGTCCGCGAGGACTTCACCGTGCCCCCCGAGGACTGCCTCATCCACGAGATCGAGGCCCACATCTCGCTGCGCTGAGACCGCGGGGCTAGAATCACTGCCATGGTGCTCTTCTTCGAGATCCTCCTCGTCCTCTGCACGTTGGCCATCCTGTGGGCCACCTGCTACATCGTCTACCGCACGGTCACAGACGAGTCGTGACGGACAGCGGCCAGACCGACACCGGCGACACCACACCGTCCACCCCGGAAGGGGCTGACGGTCAGTCCGTCGTCCCCGGTTCCGGAAACGCAGCGGTCAACGCCGCGGTAGAGCGGTCAGAGCAGACGGCCGGCCGCAACGTCACCCCGTTCTCCGAACTGCCGATCGCCGAGGACACGGCGAACCTGCGGTTCGGCCCGGACCTCCACCCCGGACTCCTCGCACTCCTGCCCCTCGTGGGCGTCTGGGAGGGCGAGGGCGAGGCGGACACCGAGGACCGCGGCCAGCACCGGTTCGGTCAGCAGATCACCGTCACGCACGACGGGGAGAACTACCTGAGCTGGTCCTCCCGCTCGTGGACCTACGACTCCGGCGGCGCCGTCGACGCCCCAGCCTATCGCGAAGCCGGGTTCTGGCGGATCTCCGAGGACGACAAGCTGGAGTTCCTCGTCTCGCACGCGTCCGGGTTCATCGAGGTGTACTACGGCGCCCCGCTGACCCAGTCGGCGTGGGAGATGGCCACCGACGTGGTCCTCGCCTCCCCCACCGGCCCGTCCCGTGGCGGCGCCAAGCGCATCTACGGGATCGTCGAGGGCGGCGACCTGGGCTGGGTTGAGGAGCGGATGCACCCCGAGAAGGGCCTCGTGCCGCACCTGTCCGCGAGACTGAGCCGCGTCGCGGGCTGACCGCGACCGGGTCGTCGTCGTCACCTCCCCGCGCGACTCACTACGCGACCCACCGCACGGTCCACCATCCCGGCCACGTCGATCCCCGGATCGACCGTCGGCAGGGTCACGTCGTCGATCCGCCGCACGCGCGCGACCAGGGTGACCGACGACGTCAACCACACCGCGTCCGCGGCCAGCAGATCCGCCACCAGCAGACGCTCGCGCCGCACGGTGACCCCGTCCGACCCGGCGACCTCGGTCAGCGCGCCCAGTGTCGTCCCCTCGAGAATCCCCACCTCCGACGGCGGACTGATCAACTCCCCGTCGCGCGCGATCACCACGGTCGAGCGCGGCCCCTCCAGGACCTCGCCCTCGGCGGACGTGTAGATCACGTCGTCGAACCCGTTCGCGACCGCGTACCGGATCGCCGCCATGTTGGTGGCGTACGACAGTGTCTTGGACCCCACGAGCAACCACGGCGCCGACTGCCCCACGTCCGCCGCGTACCCGCGGTTCAGCACCGTCACCGCGATCCCCTCGGCACGCACCCGCGCGACCTTCTCCGCCACGGGCGCGACGGTGATGTAGGCAGTCTCGGCGCCGCCGCGCTCGGGTCCCCGCGAGAGCACCAACCGCAGCATCCCCTCCTCGGACCCACCCCACTCCCGGGCCGCCAGGTCGATGCCCGCACGCCACTGCTCCGGGGTCGGGCCGGTCAGTTCGAGCGCGGCCGCGGAACGACCCAGGCGCGCCAGGTGACGCTCCAGTTTGGCCACCGTCCCCCCGGTGACCAGGAGGGTCTCGAAGCAGCCGTCACCGCGCACGGCGGCCAGGTCGTCGGCGAGCAGGAGCGGCTCGTCGGCAGGGTGGACCCGGGGACGGGCGCCCTCCGGTCCGCCCGCGACGACAACCACGACCCTGCGTTTATCTGAGGGGTTCGTGGTGGCCGTGGAGTTCGAGGTGCGCGTGGTGGCCGTGGCGTCTGTGCTCTTGCCCTTACCCTTGCCCGTTGACGTGCCCATGCGAGCAACACTACGGCGAGGTACGTAGACTCGCGATCGTGAACGACCCTGCAGTACCCGACCGGATCGTGAGCGCCTACCGGAGCCCGATCCTGGACCATCCCGGCGCGGTGGACGCGGAGAGCGACTCGCCAGATGCCGGAGTCCCGTTCCACTACGGGGACCCGCTCGGTGAGCAGCGCGCGACGCAGTCCGGAGCCGTGGTCATCGACCGCTCCCACCGCGACGTCCTCCAGATCACCGGCGGCGAGCGTCTGACCTGGCTCGAGGGATTCGTCTCCCAACACGTCGCCGAGCTGGGCGACCGGTCCGGCGGCGAGACGCTGGTCCTGGACGCCAACGGCCGCGTGGAGCACCACGCCGTGCTGGCCGATGTCGACGGCACGCTCGTCGTGGACACCGAGGTCGGGCGGGGCCAGCCGCTGCTGGAGTTCCTCAGCAAGATGGTCTTCTGGGCCGACGCAGCCCCCGCCGAGGCGGAGCTGGCGGTGCTCACGATCGTCGGCGCTTCCCTGCCCGGCACGCTCACCGCGCCCGGCGGCACCGAGGTGCCCGTTCCGACCGGCGACTACGCGTGCGCGCCGCTGCCGGGCGGCGGCATCGTGCGGCGGATGCCGTGGCCCCTCGCCGGCTCGATCGACCTCCTCGTCCCCCGTTCGGGGCTGAGGGACTGGTTCGACGCCGTGGAGGCCTCCGGGATCCGGGCGGGCGGCTCGTGGACCTTCGAGGCGCTGCGCGCGGTGTCCTCGGACCCGCTGCGCGGCCGACTGGGCGTGGACACCGACGAGAAGACCATCCCCCACGAGGTGCCCGCCTGGATCGGCGACATCGCCGGCACGGGCGCCGTGCACCTCGACAAGGGCTGCTACCGGGGGCAGGAGACCGTGTCCCGGGTGCACAACCTGGGCCGCTCACCGCGCGTCCTGGTGCGACTGCAACTGGACGGGTCGGGCGGCGACGACGCGGTCGTCACCGGCGTCGCCGTCACCTCTGGCGGTCGGCCCGTGGGCCGCGTCGGCACGGTCGTGCAGCACCACGAGGACGGGCCCGTCGCCCTGGCCCTGCTCAAGCGCGCCGTGCCCGAGGACGCGCAGCTGGAGATCGACGGTGTCGCCGCGTCGATCGACCCCGACACCTATCCCCGGGAGTCCGGCCCGCAGGCCGGCCGTGAGGCGGTCAAGCGACTGCGCGGACAGTCCTAGACCCCCGATCCTGCGGACCACACCGGCACCCGGGCGGACATTCCGCGCCGGGCACGCTATCCTGTCCACAGGAAGATACTCACACTTGCGATGGGCACCCCCGAGGTGGCCCAGCACCGTTTCCGAGGGGGTCAGGTCAATGGGCCGAGGCCGCGCGAAGGCGAAGCAGACCAAGGTCGCTCGCGAATTGAAGTACAACGCTCCGCAGACGGACCTTGAACGTCTTCAGCAGGAGCTGTCGGGAGGACGCACGTCCACCCGGGTCGACGAGGACGATGATCCGTACGCGTCCTGGTCCGACGACTCCAAGTACTGAGCGCACACACCGTCGGGCACAGGGGCCGGGCATCACCGTGGTGATGCCCGGCCCCTTCCCGTGTTCTCCGACCGATCACGCGGGCGGCGGGGCCTGTACTTCTACAGCAGGGCCTGCGCTCGCCAGCGCCTGAAATGACACCGGCCGGCGCTCGCGGGGTCGCGTGCGCCGGCCGGTGTGGCCCCGTTCCGGGGCGTGTCAGGTATCGCCAGGTCAGAAGCGGGCGTGTGAGCCCTCCAGGACGACGCGCGGGGCGTCCGCGTCCTCGCCTGCCTTCTCCACCTCGCCGATCACCCAGTTGTCCACGTGGCGGGCCGTGAGGACGGCCTGCGCGCGGTCCACGTCCTCGGCGGGCAGCACTGCAACCATGCCGAGTCCCATGTTGAACGTCCGCTCCATCTCGGACTGCTCGACGCGACCGTGATGAGCGATGGTGCCGAACACGGCCGGCACCGGCCAACGACCACGGTCCAGGCGGGCGACGAGGCCCCGCGGCATGACGCGTGCCAGGTTCTCCGCCAGACCGCCACCGGTGACGTGGCTGAACACACGGACATCGGTCTCGGCGATGAGGCTGAGGCAGTCCAGCGCGTAGATGCGGGTCGGCTCCAGCAGCTCCTCACCGAGGGTGCGGCCGAACTCCTCGACGTGCCCCTCGAGCGGCAGGCGGGCCAGATCGAGCAGCACGTGGCGGGCCAGCGAGTACCCGTTGGAGTGCAGGCCGGAGGAGGCCATGCCGACGATCACGTCGCCGGGACGCACGTTCTCGGCCGACAGGACCTCGTCGGCCTCGACGATGCCGACGCCGGTGCCCGAGATGTCGTACTCGCCCGGCGCCATGAGTCCCGGGTGCTCGGCGGTCTCGCCACCCAGCAGCGCGCAACCGGCGCGGACACAGCCCTCGGCGATGCCCTCGACGATGCTGGCGACGTGCTCGGGCACGACCTTGCCGATCGCGATGTAGTCCTGCACGAACAGCGGCTCGGCGCCACAGACCACCAGGTCGTCGACGATCATCGCGATGAGGTCGATGCCGACCGTGTTGTGGACGTCCATCGCCTGGGCGACGGCGATCTTGGTGCCGACGCCGTCCGTCGACGACGCCAGCAGCGGCTGCCGGTAGTTGCTCTTCAGCGAGAACAGTCCGGCGAAGCCACCGAGTCCCCCCATCACCTCCGGCCGGGTCGCCCGCTTGGCGTGGGGAGCGAACAGTTCGACAGCCCGCTCACCGGCATCGATGTCGACACCGGCCGCGGCATACGATGCGCCGGCAGTCTGGTGGGGGTTCTCGGTCATGTGTATTTCTCCTCGTGGATACCGGAGGTCGACGCGGCGGCGGGATCCGCAGCCGAGGTCGCCAGGGAAGCGATACCGGGGCCGACGGCCAGGGACTGGGACTCCGGCTCCTCGTCGACCTCCGCGGCGAGCGCACGCACGGCCGCGCTCATGGGCGAATCGTCCGGCAGTGCGATCGGGTAATGGCCGTCGAAGCAGGCCGCACATAGATCATCGCGCTTCTGACCGCTCGCCTCGATCATCCCGTCGACCGAGATGTAGCCGAGACTGTCGGCGCCGATCGCGCGTCGTACGCCCTCGAGCATCCCGTCGGTGACGTCGACGCCGTTGGCGATGAGCTCGGCCGGGGAGGCGAAGTCGATCCCGTAGAAGCATGGCCAGCGCACCGGCGGCGACGCGATCCGGACGTGCACCTCGGCCGCCCCCGCCTCGCGCAGCATGCGGATCAACGCGCGCTGCGTGTTGCCGCGGACGATCGAGTCGTCCACCACCACGAGTCGGCGACCGCGGATCACCTCGCGCAGCGGGTTGAGCTTGAGCCGGATGCCCAGCTGCCGGATGGTCTGGCTCGGCTGGATGAATGTCCGGCCGACGTAGGCGTTCTTCGTCAGTCCCTGGGCGAACGGGATCCCCGACCCCTGGGCGTAGCCCACCGCGGCCGGTGTCCCCGACTCGGGCACGGGGATCACCAGGTCACCGTCGACCGGATGCTCCTTCGCGAGCCGACGGCCGATCTCCACGCGTGCCGAGTTGACCGACCGCTGATTGATCACGGAGTCGGGGCGCGCCAGGTAGACGTACTCGAACACGCAGGTCTTGGGCGTGGCCTCGGCGAACCTGCGGGACCGGACGCCGTCGGCGTCGATGGCGATGAGCTCACCCGGCTCGATGTCGCGGACGAACGCGGCACCGACGATGTCCAGGGCGGAGGTCTCCGACGCCACCACCCAGCCGCGGTCCAGCCGGCCCAGCGCGAGCGGACGGACACCGTGCGGGTCACGCGCGGCGTACAGGGTGTTCTCGTCCGAGAAGGTCAGGCAGTAGGCGCCACGCAGTCGGGGCAGCAGCCGGGCCGCCGCCTCCTCGAGCCCGCCGTCGACCGTTTCGTGCGCGAGCAGGGTGCAGACGATGTCCGAGTCCGAATGCGCACTGTCCGGCGAGTAGCCCTCGATCCCCAGCTCGGCCGCGTGCCGCTTGAGCTCGACCGTGTTGACCAGGTTGCCGTTGTGGCCCAGCACCACCGAGCGGCCGTCCACCGTGGGACGGAACATCGGCTGTGCATTGTTCCACGTGGCCGCGCCGGTCGTGGAGTAGCGGCAGTGCCCCACCGCGATGTGACCGTGCATCGAATCCAGGGTCTTCTCGTCGAAGACCTGACTGACCAGCCCCAGATCCTTGTAGACCAGCACCTGCTCACCGTCTGCCACGGCGATGCCGGCGGCCTCCTGGCCACGGTGCTGCAGCGCGTACAGGCCGTAGTAGGCGAGCTTGGCGACGTCCTCGCCCGGCGCCCACACGCCGAAGACCCCGCACTCCTCGACCGGGCCGATGCGCTCGGTATCGATCGGCAGACCCGCGGGTCCCGGCACGGACGGGTCGGGTAGACCGAGTCCCACCGCACCGCTGCGTCCGCCGGTGCGGCGGAGTGATCCGGTCGGTACCGGACGTGACGACGTACTCTCCACCAGCTGGTGCTCCCTCACGGCTTCGGGGCGATCCGCCCGGATTGCCCCCGGCGATACCGCCCAAGTCTACGTTCAACTGCCCCCGTGTCCCCAAGTCCCCGCCAGACACCCGCCCCGCACCTGCTCCCCCGGCCGTTGAAATCAGGCCGCAGGGGCCCGTTCGGCCGCCTGCCCGCGATCACGAGGTGCGGACCACCGGCAGCCCGGCAACCACCTCCCCGGCACGCGTCCCCGACGCCCTGACCGCCCCACCCGCGACCGCGGCGTCCCAGTCCAGGCGCCCGGTCGCCAGCAGTAACCACGTCCGCGGGTCGGTCTCCACCACGTTGGGCGGGGTGCCACGGGTGTGCCGCGGGCCGTCCACACACTGGACCGCCGCGAACGGGGGCACCCGCATCTCGACCGCATGCCCCGGCAACTCCTGCGCCAGCAACGCGACCGTGCCCCGGACCGCCGCCGCCAGAGCCTGGCGCCCCGGCTTAGGGACCGCCCCACCGGGGGCGGGGGCGGTGTCGTCGTCGTCAAGCCAGGCCGACACCGCCTCGACGGCCTCACGGACCGCCGCCACGTCGGGGACGCGGCTCACGCCCGGTCCCCCGCCGCCACGTCCCCGCCCGGCAGGGCGCGCCGATCCGCCTCGGTCCGCCTCATCCACGTCCGCGTGTCCATGCTGGTGAGTAGTAGCAGGATCAACACGTTCACCGCCAGTACGGGGTACCCGCCGAGAAACGTGTCCTGCTCGGCGTCCAGGGTCACGCGGCCGTACTCGGTCGAGATCATGCTCACCGCCGTCACCGACAGCAGCCACACGCGCGCCCGGACGCGACCTCGGTACGTCAGGACCGCCAGCACGCCCATCACCCCGTACCCCGCGCCGATGAACAACGACAGCCCCACCGCACGGTCGTACGTCCCCGCACCAAGCCACTGGACGCGGTGGCCCCCGGGCAGCAGCCACCCGTCCGGGCACCGCCAGAACCGCACGTGATGCCGCTGCGCAGCGCTGCCCTGCGCCTCCTTCTGATACGCCAGGCACTGCCGACGCCCGAACAGGTTCAGCGAACTCACCGGCGCCGTCGGGTAGGAACGTCGCAACACCGAGGACGTGATGATCCCCCAGGAGGAGCGGAGCGTGATGTCGTCGGCCAACTCCCAGCCGCAGGCGGTCATGGCCTCGTGGATCTGGCGCGCCGTGCCGTCCACGGCGAGGTTGACCGGATCCCCCAGCAGGCCGTCGGATGTACGGGTCCGCGCGATGAAGTACCCCGGCCCGTACACCGCCGTGACGAGGGTCTGCAGGCGCGGCAGCACGAGATAGGCCACGAGCGCCCAAAACGGGACGAGCAGCGCGAGAGACCACCACGTGTGGTGCCACGCGTCGCCCAAAAGCCGGACCGCGAGCCACACCGCGGCGAGCGTCGCCAGCAGGAAGAACCAGGTGTCGAGCACGGTGCCGGGCAGGTGGCGCACGGAATCGTCGCGAACCTTGGTCGGAGGGCGGGTGTAGACCGGCGGGGTGGAGGGCTGCGCGGTGTGGGGTGCGGTGCTTCCGGCTGCCGTCGGGGGCTCGGCGCGGCCAGCCGTGGACGGCGCCGCGCGGCCGTCCGCGCGCTCACGGCTGGACATGATCCGACGATAGTCCCCGGTCACCGCCCTGGGCGGTGAGTCCGTGAGACA
>NZ_BRVN01000031.1 GCF_026011735.1 Dietzia sp. NCCP-2495
TCGCCTGCTCCTCAGCTGCCTGACGCTGCGCCGCAGCACGGGCGGAAGCAGCAGCCGCTCCACCGTCGGCCGGGCCGTGGACCAGGCCCGCCATACTCGCCCGCGTCGTTGCGGCCTGACCTTGCGCGGCGTACTCGGCGATGGTGGTGCGGGTGGCTTCGAATCCGTTGTGGGCGCTGGCGGCCTTGTCGGCGACCTGCCGCAACGCCCCCGACAGACTGTGCGCCGACTGGACCAGCCCACGGACGGAGTACTGCGCGTTCTCGGCGAATTCGCCCTGCCAGCCGTGACCCAGGACCGCGCCGAGTTCGCCTTGCAGCGTGGTCGCAGCATCTTCGAGACTGTCGGCGACTGAGGTGGCCTTCGTTTGGATATCCAGATACTGCTGCGGCTGCAACGCCTCCGAGCACTGGGCGATGTACTCCAACGGCGACGCCGATACGTCTTCCGGACCGACCCGTCCGTACCCACCCATCACGCACTCGTCGTCAAGAATGAACCCATCAGGCCCCGAGCCGTGGATCAGACCCACACTCTGCAGCCCGGCAGGCTCAGCTGCCGCTTTCGACAACGCCCCAGCCAACGCCTCATCCTGGGCCTCGATCAACCCACCAGCAGCATCGAAAAGCATCAACATTGCCATTGCCTGGTCGACAAACCCCGAAAGGAGCGTATTAAGGTCCTCACCAGTGAAGAGGCCATAGACAGCGCCTAATTGGCGCGCCGTGGGAAAGGTGGATGCACTGGAACGCTGTTCGAAGAGGCTATCAGTTTGACGAAGGTCGCTGATTGCGCTGGCGAACCGTTGACATGCCTGGGAACACAGAGCCGAGGCCTCGGGCTCAAGTACGACAGTCATTGGAAGTCGCCTTTCGGTAGATACTCCATTATTGGCTGGCTAAATTGGTCGATTACTACACAGGCATTGGGGAGTCGTTGACCGTCAAGTTCTTTGTACGGATTGGTCAAGTGGACTTGAACCCAGGCAGTACCGCGTTCAGTGAAGAAGAGCTGAAGGCATGATCTGTCCGGATCTCCGATAGCGTCCAAGAGTCTCATTCCCACGCGTCCATTGAGCTCCTCCTGGGCACTGACGACGTCAAAAGACCGGTCAGTGCGATATTCCTCACGCGACTTCCAGGTCGAAAGAACTGTTAAATCGGCCTCTTCTGCCCTCCAGCCGCAGGACATGAGATCTCCAGGGCGGTGATTTTCGAAAGCATCCACAGGCGTCACCGGCCCGCCGAGTCCTTGCTCGATCGCTGCGATCGGAATCTCGGTGCACGGATTGAACAGGGCCGGTCGCTGCTCGAGGGGCAGGTCCCACGGACTGCCTGACTGCTCGGTGGCGGAAGACGCGGTCGCCGCCGTCGTCGTGTCCTCACCGTCGCGCGTCCCGCACCCGGACAGGACGAGTACTGCCGCAGCCAAGGCGGCTCCTACTGCTCTGCTTTTCCCCACAACCTTTACGACGTCCCAGCGCCGCACGCGGTTCCCCTTGATCCCACCCATTTCCGCCATGGGTTGATTCTGCAGGTCAGGCCACCAGAGTGGTGATCGACATGAACCCGAAGCCAGGAAATGCAGAGATCCGCCACCCGGAATCCGGGAGGAGGATCTCACGGGTGGCGGATCTCAACTGCTGAAAGGGCCGCGTGTGGCAGGGACAGTGCGGCAGGGACTGCACTGGCAGCACAGACAGCACCGACCGACCGGCCGCCCCGACCGCAGCCGGGCCCGGGGTGGCCCCGTAAACCACGAAATCCGCTACCCGCACCCGGCATCCGCTACCACTCTGGGGGTAGCGAATCCGCAGGCAGAGTAGCGGATCTCGGGAGAGCCGAGGAGCAGGGGAGCCGGGGCTCAGGGAGGTAGTGCGAGGCTTACTTGATCTCGCAGAGCACGGCGCCCTGGGTCACGGCGGCGCCGGCGTCCACGGCGAGGTCGGTGACGACACCGTCCTTGTGCGCGGTGACCGGGTTCTCCATCTTCATGGCCTCGAGCACGGCGACCAGATCGCCGGCCTTGACCTCCTGGCCCTCCTCGACCGCGACCTTGACGACGGTGCCCTGCATGGGCGCCGACACGGCATCGCCGGACGCAGCGGCACCGGCGGCGCCACCACGGGTGCGGGACTTGGCCTTGCGGCGGACGGTTCCGCCGTTGTGCGAGCCACCGAATGCGAGATCGCCGGGCAGCGAGACCTCGACGCGACGGCCGTCGACCTCGACGACGACCTTCTTGCGCTCGACGGGCTCGTCGTCGTCAGCCGGGGAACCGGTCGGGGTCCAGGGCTCGATCGGGTTGTCCCACTCCTCCTCGATCCACTTGGTGTAGACGTCGAAGCCGTTGTCGTCGCCGACGAACGCCGGATTGGTGACGATGCGCTGGTGGAACGGGATGACGGTGGCCAAGCCCTCGACCTTGTACTCGGCCAGGGCGCGGGCCGAGCGGGCGAGCGCCTGGTCGCGGTCGGAGCCCCACACGATGAGCTTGGCGAGCATCGAGTCGAACTGGCCGCCGATGGTGTCGCCCTCCTCGACGCCGGAGTCCATGCGGACACCGGGGCCGCTCGGCTCTTTGTAGCCGGTGATGGTGCCGGGGGCGGGCAGGAAGCCACGGCCGGCGTCCTCGCCGTTGATACGGAACTCGAAGGCGACGCCCTGCGGCTCGGGGTCCTCGGTGAACTCGAGCACCTCGCCCTCGGCGATCTTGAACTGCTGGAGGACCAGGTCGATCTTGGCGGTCTCCTCGGTGACCGGGTGCTCGACCTGCAGGCGGGTGTTGACCTCGAGGAACGAGATGGTGTCGCCCTGGACCATGTACTCCACGGTGCCGGCGCCGTAGTAGCCGGCCTCCTTGCAGATCCGCTTGGCGGACTCGTGGATGCGGTTGCGCTGCTCATCGGTGAGGAACGGCGCGGGGGCCTCCTCGACGAGCTTCTGGAAGCGGCGCTGCAACGTGCAGTCGCGGGTGCCGGCGACGATCACGTTTCCGTGCTGGTCGGCCAGGACCTGGGCCTCGACGTGGCGGGCCTTGTCGAGGTACTGCTCGACGAAGCACTCTCCGCGACCGAACGCGGCGACGGCCTCACGGGTGGCCGACTCGAAGAGCTCGGCGACCTCCTCCATCTTGTGGGCGACCTTCATGCCGCGGCCACCGCCACCGAAGGCGGCCTTGATGGCGATCGGCAGGCCGTACTTCTCGGCGAAGGCCACGACCTCGTCGGCGTCCTTGACCGGGTCCTTGGTGCCGGCGGCCATGGGGGCCTCGGCACGCTCGGCGATGTGGCGGGCGGTGACCTTGTCACCCAGGTCGCGGATGGCCTGCGGCGGGGGCCCGATCCAGATGAGGCCGGCGTCGATGACGGCCTGCGCGAAGTCGGCATTCTCCGAGAGGAAGCCGTAGCCGGGGTGGATGGCGTCGGCGCCGGACTTGGCGGCGGCGTCGAGGATCTTGTCGAACACGAGGTACGACTCGGCGGACGTGGTTCCGCCCAGCGCGAATGCCTCATCCGCCAGCTTGACGAACAGTGCGTCGGCATCGGGCTCGGCGTACACGGCCACGCTGGTCAGGCCGGCGTCCTTCGCCGCACGGATCACACGAACGGCGATCTCGCCGCGGTTGGCGACGAGGACCTTCGTGATATGAGAGCTGGCATGACTGGGCACTCAGGGCCTCCTGGTGATGGACGTCTTAAAACGACGGTGTCCCCGATGGGCCCACCGAACTTCTTGGCAGTCTAATGAGAGGCACCCCTCATGTGTTGTCTTGGGGGTCGATGGGTGAGCCGATGGGGGCAGGGCAGTTGTGGTCGACCCACTCTGACCTGCGGTTCACGGTCGAAGCTCGGGACGCCACAATTGGAACGCGTGTAACCCGGCGTCGTGGAGGAGCCTCCGGAGGAGCGGGAGACTGAGTCCTATGACACTCGACGGGTCCCCTTCGATGCGGTCGATGAACCACCCGCCGAGCGACTCGATCGTGAACGCGCCGGCGCACTCGAGGGGCTCCCCGGTACGGAGGTAGACGTCGAGGTCGGCATCGGTGGGCGCACCGAAGTGCACCGTGGTGTCGGAGGTGTCCGCGGCGGTATGGGGGACGACGACGTCGTCGTCACCTCCCGAACCGTCACTTCGCGAACCGTCACCACCACCGAGGTCGGCGACGATCATCGCGTGCCCAGTGAGCAGCACCCCGTGGCGGCCGCGCATGCGGCGCCAGCGTTCCATCGCCCGTTCGTAGGTGTGCGGCTTGCCCTCGAGTTGGCCGTCGACCAGCAGCATCGAGTCACATCCGACGACGACGAGGGTGTCGGACCCCGCGGCGCGAGCCTCGGCCGCGAGCGCGGCTCCTTCTCGCTCCATGACCTCGGACGCCTTGGCGCGGGCCAGTTCCTCGACCACGCGGACGTGGGGAGTGCCGGCGGGCAGGCTCGCCTGGACGGCGTCCTCGTCGACGCGGGAGGGGCGGATGACCGGATCGACCCCGGCCTGTTCGAGGATCCGCTGACGGGACGGGGACGCAGAGGCCAGGACGAAGGTGATCATGGTGCCAAGCGTAGCCACCACGCCCCGGCGACGGCGCGGACTCAGACCGTGGCGGAGTCCGGGTGTGCGGCGACTCAGGCGGTTGCGGCGTCAGGGCGTGGCAGCAGCATCGTGACCGTGAGCGTGGTGGGCTCGAGGGCCGTGACCGAGTGCCGCAACTGTGGGGTCAGGTGCAGGATCTCGCCGGGTTGCAGTCTGATCGTGCGGTCGGGGAGTCCGAAGTCGACGCTGCCGCGCAGGATCTGGATGAGGACAGGATGGAACGCGGCGTGGTCGGGGAGCACCTGGCCCTCGGCGAACTCGAACGCCACGATCTTGGTGGTCTCGTCCTCGTGCACGATCGACGCGCCCGGACCCTTCGCCCTCGGCTCGACCCGTCCGATCACGTCCGTGTGGTGCGAGGCGACCCCCTCGTCCGTGCCGGCTTTGCGACCGTGCTCGCGGTCCTCGGCGGCGAGGTCGCGGCCGGAGTTCGTGTCGTCGCTGCTCAACGCGTGCTCCTCGAGGGACGGTGGTGCGTCCCAGCCTACCGATATCCTGGGCGGGTCCAACGACGGAGGACACAAGGCGACGACCCCGGTCTCCCTGAGGCGGGAGTCCGGGGTCGTCGTGGTGGGCCGCGAGATCGCCGAGCGGTCAGCCTTGTGTCGGGGTCACGCTGGCGCCTTTGTCAGCCCTGTGTTGCGGTCGGACCGGTATCGCGGTCAGTACTGCCGGCGGTTAAGGAACGAGCTCGGGTTGTAGCCGAACGGCGAGCGTAGGCGGTCCTCATAGGAGCCCCAGTCGTCCTTGATCGCGTAGGGGTCCCCGGTCGCATGGGCGGCGTTGCCCTGGGCGGTCGCGATGACCGCCGAGAGGATGCCCACCTCGACGGGAGAGGGGTTGCCGCTGACGATCTCGAACAGCGGCTTCTCCTGCTTCGCGGGGGCCTCCACCGACTCGCTCGCCTTGGCGCTGTCCTGTGCTCCGAGGCTCATAGCGGAATGTTCCCGTGCTTCTTGGCGGGCACCTCGACGACCTTGCGGTCGAGCAGGCGCAGCGCCTGGGCCACCTGGAGGCGGGTGTGCGACGGCGGGATGACCGCGTCCACGTACCCGCGCTCGGCGGCGACGTACGGGTTGACGAGGGTGTCCTCGTACTCGGCCTGCAGCTTCAGGCGCAGCGCGTCGACGTCCTCGCCGTTGGCAGCGGCCTCCTTGAGCTGCGGGCGGTAGACGAACCCGACGGCACCCGAGGCGCCCATGACCGCGATCTCGGCGGTGGGCCACGCGAGGTTGATGTCCGCGCCCATGTGCTTGGAGCCCATGACGTCGTACGCCCCGCCGTAGGCCTTGCGGGTGATGATGGTGACCTTGCCGACAGTCGCCTCGCCGTAGGCGTAGAGCAGCTTGGCGCCGCGGCGGATGATGCCGTTGAACTCCTGGTCCGTGCCCGGCAGGAAGCCCGGGACGTCGACCAGGGTGAGGATCGGGATGTTGAAGGCGTCGCAGGTGCGGACGAAGCGCGCGGCCTTCTCGGAGGCCTTGATGTCGAGGCAGCCGGCGAACTGCGTGGGCTGGTTGGCGACGATGCCGACGCTGCGGCCCTCGACGCGGCCGAAGCCGACGATGACGTTCATCGCGTACTGGCCCTGGACCTCGAGGAACTCCTCGTCATCGACGATGTGTCGGATGACCTCGTGCATGTCGTACGGGCTGTTCGAGGAGTCCGGGATGATCGTGTCGAGTTCGAGGTCCTCGGGCGTGAGGTTGTCCTCGATCGCGCCCTCTGCGATCGGGAACGGCAGGCGCGGCGCCTCGGCCCGGTTGTTGCTCGGGAGGTAGGACAGTAGGTCCTGGACGTACTCCAGGGCGTCCTGCTCGTCGGCGGCGGTGTAATGGGAGACGCCGGACTTTGTCATGTGGGTCGTGGCGCCGCCGAGCTCCTCCTGCGTCACCTCCTCGCCGGTGACCGTCTTGATGACGTCCGGGCCGGTCACGAACATCTGTGAGGTCTTGTCGACCATCACGGTGAAGTCGGTGAGCGCGGGGGAGTAGACGTGGCCGCCGGCGGACGGGCCCATGATCAGGGAGATCTGCGGGATGACGCCGGACGACAGGACGTTGCGGTGGAAGATCTCGCCGTACAGGCCGAGCGAGACGACGCCCTCCTGGATGCGGGCACCGGCACCGTGGTTGATGCCGATCATCGGACGGCCGGTCTTGAGGGCCAGGTCCATGACCTTGACGATCTTCTCGCCGTAGACCTCGCCGAGCGAGCCGCCGAAGACGGTGGCGTCTTGCGAGAAGACGCAGACGCTGCGGCCGTCGATGGTGCCGTAGCCGGTGATCACGCCGTCACCCAGCGGGCGACGCTCGGCCAGGCCGAACGTGGTGGCGCGGTGCCGGGCCAGCGCGTCGATCTCGACGAAAGAGCCGTCATCGAGCAGATTCTCGATGCGCTCGCGGGCCGTCATCAGGCCCTTGTCGTGGGTCTTGTCGATCGCAGCCTGCCCCATCGGGGCCCGGGCCTCGTCGAGGCGTCGCCGCAACTCGGACAGCTTCCCGGCGGTGGTGTGGATGTCGGGGGTCGCGGAGTCCGAAGGGACGTCGGCGCTCACGTCCGTTTCTGAGGCAGTCGTCATGTTGCAAGACTCTATCGACTCGGTGTCGTTCATGGCGATGTGACCCTGCGGTAATCCCCCGTCCGGTCGCCCCGTCGCCCCCGCGGCCCCGGGCACGGCCGAGGCCACCCGAATCCGGATCCGGCGTCGACGACAGGGTCGACAGGAGGTGGAATCGGTGGCGAAATCGCATGTGAGAGTGGCCATGGCCGCGCAGTGTCGGAGCCGCACCCTACATTGGAGGGCGTGCACGCAGACCCCGGTACCGAGATTCCGCCCAGACTGGACGCCCCCGCGCTCCGTCACGCGCTGGTCGACCGTGCCGATGCTCCGTACACCGCACTCGACGTGGTCGAGGAGATCGGCTCCACGAACGCCGAGCTGCTCGCGCGCGCGGCGGACGGCGCCCCCGACCGCAGCGTGCTGCTCGCCGAGTACCAGGCCTCGGGGCGTGGACGCCTGGGCAGGGCGTGGACGGCGCCGCCACGCACGCAGGTGGCGGTGAGTGTCCTGCTACGTCCCGGCGACGTCACGCCGACGCTGTTCGGGTGGCTGCCGCTCATGACCGGACTCGCCGTACGGGACGGTCTGCGCGAGGCCACGGGGGTGGACGCCACTCTCAAATGGCCCAATGACGTCCTGGTGGAGGGGCGGAAGATCTCGGGGATCCTCGCGGAGATGACCTCGGTCCCGGCCGCCGGGGACTTCCAGGTCAGGCTCCCGGCGATCGTCGTGGGGGTGGGCATCAACGTCTCGCTCACCGAGGAACAGTTGCCGGTGCCGCACGCCACCTCGCTGGCGATCGCCGGCGTGCCGTTCGACCGTGACGTGGTGGCGCAGCGCGTCCTCGAGGCGTTGGCACGTCGTCACCAGCAGTGGCGCGAGTGCGAGAAGGGCAGCGGCTCCTCCGTCTCGGACGAGCTCATGGAGACCTATACACAGGCGTGCTCGACCCTCGGGTCGGACGTGCGGGTAGTGCTGCCCGGGGAGGACGTGCGGACCGGTCGGGCGGTTCGGGTCGACAGGGAGGGGCGCCTCGTCGTCGTCCCACACCACACCGACACCGACTCCGGCGGCGAGTTCGCCGTCGCGGCGGGGGACGTCACCCACGTTCGTGGCGCCGGCGGTCAGTGGGGCGGGTGAGACGTGGCCTTCGTCCGTTCGGTCCTGGTGCCGGGGGAGACGCTGATCGTCCACACCCATCCGCACTGGCGGCAACTCATCCGTCCCGCGCTGGTGGGACTCGTCGCCTCCGGACTGGCCGGGATCGCCGGAGGGTTCATCGAGGTCCAGGTCGTGCACGCCGCCGACCGCACCGCGACATGGACCATGGTCGCGGTCCTGACCCTGCTCGTCCTCCTGCGGCTGGCGGTCTGGCCGGCCCTACGGTGGGCCCGCACCGACCTCATCGTCACCGACGAACGCGTGCTGTACCGACCCGCCGGCTCGTCCCGGCGCTGCGTCGACGTGCCACTGCGCCGCATCAGCGCCGTCCGGTTCCGGCACACCATCAGTGACCGGGCGCTCGGGACCGGATGCCTCATCCTCGAGCTGGGACACCTGCCGCCCGTGGAGATCGACCACGTGCCGGAGGTGGCCCGCGTGCACGCCGCAGTCTACGACGAACTGCTGCGGCTCCCGCCGCCGCCACCGCCCACACCACTGGCTCCCGCACCCCGGTTCCGCTGGGGCCTCCCGGGGCGGCGGTGACGACCCCGGTGAACGTGAGACCATGAACGACGTGAACGACGACTCGCGCATCCGCCGTAATCCGCTCGGTACCCCCGTCGTGGCGATGATCGGCGGCGGGCAGCTGGCCCGCATGACCCATCAGTCCGCCGTGGCCCTCGGCCAGACCCTGCGCGTGCTCGCCGCGGATCCACAGGATCCAGCCGCGCAGGTGACGCCCGACGCGGTGATCGGTGCCCATGACGACCCGGCCGCGGTCCGCGCCGCCGCCGAGGGCGCCGACGTGATGACCTTTGACCACGAGCACGTCCCGCCGGAGATCCTGCTCGAACTCGAAGCCGACGGGATCGCCGTGCGGCCCCGCGCCTCCGCCCTGATCCACGCCCAGGACAAGCTCGTCATGCGGCGCGCGCTGGCCGAGATCGGCGCGCCCGTGCCCGCGTTCACGGGCATCGACTCGCTCGAGGACGTGCGTCGCTTCCACGCTGAGCAGCAGGGACAGATCGTCCTCAAGTCGGCCCGCGGTGGGTACGACGGCAAGGGGGTGTGGATGCCCGACTCACTCGAGGAGGCGGAGCGGATCGCTGCCGAGCAACTCGAGGCCGGAGTGCCGATGATGGCCGAGGCCAAGGTCCCGTGGACCCGCGAGCTGTCCGCCATGGTGGCGCGGTCACCGTTCGGGCAGGGCGCCGTGTGGCCGGTCGTGGAGACCGTGCAGCGGGAAGGCATCTGCGCCGTGGCGATCGCGCCCGCCACCGGGCTGCCGGACGACCTGCGGTCCGCCGTCCAGGCCACCGCGCTGAAGCTGGCCCAGCACCTGGACGTCACCGGCGTGATGGCGGTGGAACTGTTCGAGGTCATCGGCACCGACGGGCGGCCCGGCGTGCTGGTCAACGAGCTCGCGATGCGCCCCCACAACTCCGGTCACTGGACCATGGACGGCGCCATGACCAGCCAGTTCGAGCAGCACCTGCGGGCAGTGCTCGACTACCCGCTCGGCTCCACCGTCCCCGTCGCCCCCGTCACGGTGATGGCGAACGTTCTCGGCGCCCCCGAGACGCCGGAGATGAGCATGGACGAGCGGGTCCACCACCTCGCCGCACGCTTCCCGCACGCGAAGGTCCACCTCTACGGAAAGTCCGAGCGGCCCGGCCGCAAGATCGGTCACGTCAACGTCCTCAGCGACCCGGGCGTGGACCCGGACGACGCGGATCAGGTCGGGGCGGTCCGCGCGGTGGCGGAACTCGCCGCCCACTGGCTTTCCCACGGGGTCTGGGCGGACGGCTGGGACCCCCATACGGGGGCCGCGGTCGCGGACTTCCACCGTTGAGCGGGACCAGCCGTTGAGCGGAACCAGCCGCTGAATCCATCACGAGTGCCGAGACGAGAGGCGACGATATGACCGCGCAACAGGGCGGGCCGCAGGTCGGTCTGATCATGGGCAGCGATTCCGACTGGCCCACCATGGAGGCGGCCGCGGAGGCGCTCGCCGAGTTCGGGATCCCCTTCGAGGTGGGGGTCGTCTCGGCTCACCGCACGCCGCAGAAGATGCTCGACTACGCGCGCTCGGCCGCCGGGCGCGGTGTTCGCGTGATCATCGCCGGGGCCGGGGGAGCGGCCCACCTGCCGGGGATGGTCGCCTCGGCCACCCCGCTGCCTGTCATCGGCGTCCCGGTCCCGCTGAAGTACCTCGACGGCATGGACTCGCTCCTATCGATCGTGCAGATGCCGGCGGGCGTGCCGGTGGCGACGGTGTCGATCGGCGGGGCCCGCAACGCCGGCCTGCTGGCCGTGCGTATTCTCGGCGCCTCCGACCCGGCGCTGCAGCAGCGGATGGAGGCGTTCCAGTCGGAGCTCGAGGCGATGGTCGAGCGCAAGGACGAGGCGCTGCGCAACACGCTGCTCGGCTGAACTGCGCATGCGACTGCTCGGTTGACCTGCGCACCCGCATGCTCGGTTGACCCGCGCACCCGCATACTCGGCTGAACCGGGCCTCACGCGACCGGCGCCTCACGTGACTGACACGTCATGATTTCCGCGATACGGAATATGCTCGTTCCCTCGTCGGAGGAATCGGGTTAGTCGCTGGTAACCTGACTGTTCGGGTGCAGCCCGGAAACACCCGGCGATGTCGGCGTGACCGCCTGATGCGGACACCGGCAGTCGTCCCGGGGACAGCGCCCCGCGCGAAGAGCTACCGACGAATCCCTCATGGAGGCCCGCACATGTCCGCCAACCCAGACTTCGACCTGTACCGCCCGGCGGAGGAGCACGAGGAGCTGCGCGCAGCCATCCGTGCGCTCGCGGAGAAGGAGATCGAGCCCCACGCCGCGGACGTCGACGAGGAGGAGCGCTTCCCGCAGGAGGCGCTCGACGCGCTCAACGCCTCGGGATTCAACGCCGTGCACGTGCCGGAGGAGTACGACGGCCAGGGCGCGGATTCGGTCGCGGCCTGCATCGTGATCGAGGAGGTCGCCCGCGTCTGTGGCTCTTCCTCGCTGATCCCGGCTGTGAACAAGCTCGGCACGATGGGCCTCATCCTGGCCGGTGACGACGAGCTGAAGAAGCAGGTCCTGCCTGAGATCGCCGCGGGCAAGATGGCCTCGTACGCCCTGTCGGAGCGCGAGGCGGGCTCGGACGCCGGCGCGATGCGCACCCGCGCGAAGGCCGACGGCGACGACTGGATCCTCAACGGTTCCAAGGCGTGGATCACGAACGGCGGCAAGTCCACCTGGTACACCGTCATGGCAGTGACCGACCCGGACAAGGGCGCCAACGGCATCTCGGCCTTCATCGTCAACGCCGAGGACGAGGGCTTCGGCGTCTCCAAGACCGAGAAGAAGCTCGGCATCAAGGGCTCGCCCACCGCGGAGCTGTACTTCGAGAACGTCCGCATCCCGGGCGACCGCATCATCGGCGCGCCGGGCACCGGCTTCAAGACCGCCCTGCAGACGCTCGACCACACGCGCCCGACCATCGGCGCGCAGGCCGTCGGCATCGCCCAGGGCGCGCTGGACGCCGCGATCGCCTACACCAAGGAGCGCAAGCAGTTCGGCAAGTCGATCTCCGACTTCCAGAACACCCAGTTCATGCTGGCCGACATGGCGATGAAGGTGCAGGCCGCGCGCCTGATGGTCTACACCGCCGCCGCCAACGCCGAGCGGGGCACCGCGCCCGGTGGCGAGAAGCTCGGCTTCATGGCCGCCGCGTCCAAGACGTTCGCCTCGGATGTCGCCATGGAGGTCACCACCAACGCCGTGCAGCTCTTCGGCGGCGCCGGCTACACCCGTGACTTCCCGGTCGAGCGCATGATGCGTGACGCCAAGATCACCCAGATCTACGAGGGCACCAACCAGGTCTGCCGCATGGTCATGGCCCGCCAGGTTCTGAGCTGACCCTCACGCGCTGACGCGTTTGCGTGGGGCCCGCGCCGTGCGAGGCCCCGCCCCCGCGCCAGCCTCCCGGATCCGCTACTCCGCCTGCGGATCCGCTACCCCCACAGTGGTAGCGGATCCCGAGGCGGAGTAGCGGATTTTGGTGTTTCAGAGGGTGACGGTCGTGCGCTCCGTCGCCGCGATGTCGGCCACGGCGGGGTCCGAGCGGTCTGCGCCGGTCACGAGCACGGCGGTCCCGCCGGAGGCGAACACACGCGCCAGGACCGGCACCACGTCGTCGCGTCGGAGGCCGGGGACTAGCACGCGTCCGGAGAGTTCCGGGTCGGCGAGGTCGGCGAGCGCAGCGCCGTCCAGCGCCAGCGCTCCGCCTCCGGAGGGGACGAACGCATCGGGGTGGATCCGGCAGGCCTCGGCGAGATCGGTGACGCCGGGCGGGACCTCGACGCCGGCCGCCGCGAGCGGCCGACCCATCGGATCGGTGGTCATGAGGAGGGTCTCGACATCGGCGGGATGGTCGTCGAGGCTGTCGGGGGTGGTGACGACGACGACGGCGTCGTCCACGTCCTCCGTGCTGATCTCGGCTCCGGCCCACCAAGCCCCGAGCAGGACCCCCGCCGTGAGCCAGTGGGCGGGGAGGTCACAGACCACCACGTCGCCCGGCATGATCCCGAGTTCGTCCCGCAGCAGGCCGGCGATCTTGGCGGCCCAGTTCGCAGTGGAGGTCACCGACAGTTCGATGCGGGACGGCATCGTCTGGTCGTAATGGGTGATCATCGGCGCCCCGGGGTCAGCGGCCAAAAGCGGCGAGAGCACGGTGTCTGCTGCGGTCTTCACGTCGGGTGCCTCCGGGCTGTCAGTTGACGCAGGGGACGTCGGTGCCGCCCGCGTCGAAGGTGGGCCGGTTGGCGATCGACTCGGGCAGCGGTGCGTACGTGGTGGTGGCGGGGGAGGCCACCTCGATGCCGGTGGCCTCGCCCTCGGGGCCGCTGTAGTCGGCTGCCAGGACCACGCGAACGGTGCCCGGGGCGACGGCGGGGTCGACCTGGACGGGCAGTCCGCCGAGGGCGTCGGAGACGGCGAATGCCGCGGCGTCGCCGGCGGACGGTGCGGCCACGTGTGAGGTGTAGGCGGCGGCCTGATCGTTGAGCAGGTCGCCCTGGATGTAGCCGAGCTCGGACAGTGCGCTGGACACCCGGGCGGCCAGACCGTCGATCTCGGTGGTGTTGACCACCGAGACGGTCACCTCCGCGGGATCCACTGCGCCCGGGGCTCCGGGATCAGTCGGGGCCTCGGCTCCTGCATCGCCGGACCCCTCGGCACCATCGGCGGCTGGCGCGTCGTCGGCACCGCTGGCGAATCCGGCGACGAACTCGCTCACGGCCTCCGGATCTGCGGTGACGATGGACTCGCCCCACTCGGTGTAGGAGTCGATGCTCGTGACCGGGATGGTCTCGAAGCTGACGTTGCCGCCGGAGATGTCCTTCAGCTTGAGGGCGAAGTCCACAAAATCCCAGTTCTCGTCGATGACGAATGAGCGTCGGGCCGCCTCGACCAGCTTACTGAGCTTGGTCGGGTCGGTCAGAGTTCCGGCGGACAGGGTCTTCTTGACCAGCTGGGACATGAAGGCCTGCTGGCGGACGATCCGGTCGAGGTCGCCGGCGGGGAGGTCGTGGCGTTGACGCACGAAACTCAGGGCGTCGGATCCGGAGATCGTCTGGACACCGGCGTGGAAGTTCGCGCCGGACAGCGGCTCGTCGACGTCGTTGTTGAGGCAGACGGAGACGCCGCCGACGGCGTCGGTCATGAGGATGAAGCCCAGCAGGCCGATCTCGGCGTAGTGGTCCGCGCGCACTCCGGTGAGGTCCTCCATCGCGTCGATGAGACCGTTGCGGCCGGCCTGGACCGCGCGTTGCTGGTCCTCCTCGGAGAGCGACCCGTCGGGACTGGCCTCGGCCGCCTTCGCGAGCGAGGCCTCCTTGTGGGCCGCGTAGACGCCGTTGATCTTGCTGCCGCCGATCGTGCTGGACTCCACGTAGACGTCGCGCGGGATGGAGATCGCGGTGGCAGAGCTGCCGTCCTCGGGGACGCGGATCAGCAAGATCGTGTCGGTGTTCTCGCCGTCGTCCTCCCCGGTGCGGATGGTGGCGAGCTCCTCCTGGCTCAGCGGGTTGCCCTGGGCGTCGGTGCGGTTGTCCGTCCCCACCAGGAGGATGTCCACGGCGCCGTCGAGACCGCCGGAGCCCACGTCGAGACCGTCAGCGGAGGACAGGTCGGAGTTCAGACCGTTGAACACCGACCAGGCGATCCCTGTGACTACCAGGCAGAGCACGGCGATGATCGAGACCACGATCCGTCCGGCGCGTGCGGGGAGACCTCCGGAAGGCGTGGCGTGCCGTCGGCCCTGCGCCCGGCTGGGGGCGCGGCGGGGCGTCGCTGGCTGCTCGGCGCTCATCCACCGTCCTTGTCCTCGTCGGTTGTTCTTCGACTGCGCGCCGCGAGTGGTCGGCGGTTCGATTTCCCCACGTTACCGCGCAGCGCGCCGGGCGTCGGAATCGGATCCGCGGGTCGTATGGTGATTCGGGTGACGAGCCGACTACCAGTAGTGACGGTGACCTACTCTCCCGGAAATCACCTCCGGGCCCTCGTGGAGACGCTGCCCATGGCCACATCGCGGCCGGTCGGGCTGGTGATGGCCGACAACGGCTCACGAGACGGAGTGCCCGAGGCCGTGGCCGCGGAGTGCGATTTCGCGGAGTTCTTCCCGACCGGGGGGAACCTGGGTTACGGGACCGCGATCAACCGTGCAGTGACGGAGATCGCCCGACGCGGCGACGAGTTCGACCAGGAATTCGTGCTCGTCGTCAATCCGGATGTGACCTTCGAGCCCGGTTCCGTGGACGAGCTGCTCGCCGCGGCACAGCGGTGGCCGCGTGGTGCCGCGTTCGGTCCACGGATCGAGGAGACCGACGGTTCGGTGTACCCGTCGGCGCGGTCGGTGCCACGGCTCGGTGCCGGCATCGGTCACGCCGTGCTCGGTCCGGTGTGGCCGTCGAACCCGTGGACGGCGCGGTATCTCGACGACCACGACATGGACTCGGAGCGTTCGGCCGGTTGGCTGTCGGGCTCGTGTCTGCTCCTGCGCCGGTCGGCCTTCGACGCCCTCGACGGTTTCGACGAGCGCTACTTCATGTACCTCGAGGACGTCGACCTGGGGGACCGGCTGGGCAGGTCAGGCTGGCAGAACGTGTTCGTGCCGTCGTCGGTCATCCACCACGACCAGGGACACGCCGCCAAGACCGTCCCGGAGTTCACCCTCCGCGCCCATCACCGGAGTGCCTACCTGTTCCAGGCGGACCGGCACCCACACAGGTGGCAGGCGCCGATACGCTGGGGCCTCAGGGCGGGGCTCGAACTGCGGTGCCGCCTCGCGATCCGGGCGGCCGAGCGCGCACTGCGCTAGCCGGGTGGACGCACGACCTTCGATCACCGGTCCGCCGGAGACGCGCTGCCGCGGCTCCCGGACCATCTCATCAGTGGGAGCTAAGACGTGACCTCGACGAATTTCTCCGGTGCCGCGGACGACGACCTCCTCGCGGACACCGAGGCGGTGGTGCTGGTCGGTGGCAAGGGAACGCGGCTACGGCCCCTGACCATCTCGGCGCCCAAGCCGATGTTGCCCACCGCGGGACTGCCGTTCCTCACGCACCTGCTGTCCCGGATCCGCGCGGCCGGCATCCGGAAGGTCGTCCTGGGGACCTCGTTCAAGGCGGAGGTGTTCGAGGAGTACTTCGGTGACGGGTCGGACCTGGACCTCCAGATCAGCTACGTCGTGGAGACCGAGCCGCTCGGCACGGGCGGCGGCATCCGCAACGTCCTGAGCGAGGTCACCGCGTCCACCGTGATGGTGTTCAACGGCGATGTCCTGGGCGGCACCGACCTGCGTCAGATCCTCGACTTGCATCACCGCAAGGACGCGGACCTGACCATGCATCTCGTCCGCGTCTCGGATCCGCGGGCGTTCGGTTGCGTCACCACCGACGACGACGGCCGCGTCCTGGAGTTCCTCGAAAAGACCCAGGATCCGCCGACCGATCAGATCAACGCCGGGTGCTACGTCTTCCGTCGCGAGATCATCGAACAGATCCCGGAGGGCGTCCCGGTCTCGGTGGAGCGCGAGACGTTCCCGGACCTGCTCGCGGAGGGCAAGCGCGTGTACGGCTTCGTCGACTCGGCCTACTGGCGCGACATGGGCACCCCGGAGGATTTCGTGCGCGGCTCCTCGGACCTGGTCCGCGGAATCGCGCCGTCGCCGGCGCTCGCCGGTCACGAGGGCGAGGCGCTCGTCCACGAGGGCGCCGGTGTCGGGGCGGGCGCCGTGCTCGTCGGCGGCACCGTGGTGGGCCGCGGAGCCGAGATCGGTGCCGGGGCCCGGCTGGACGGGGCCGTGGTGTTCGACGGCGCCAAGATCGAGGCCGGCGCGACCGTCGAACGCTCGATCATCGGCTTCGGCGCGCAGATCGGCCACCGCGCGCTGGTGCGCGACGGCGTGATCGGCGACGGGGCCGTGGTGGGTGCCCGCTGCGAGCTGCTGCGTGGTGCCCGGGTGTGGCCGGGCGTGGAGATCCCCGACGGCGGCATCCGCTACTCGACCGACATCTAGCTGACGCGCGGCGCGCTGGATCGGGCGCGCGGGCCACGGTGCCCGGAACAGTGCGCGGAGTCCACGGCGCTGCGGGGCAGTGCGCGCCTCCGTCAGCTGATCGTCAGGTACGCCTCGCCCGCGGGCCGGGCCGCGCGCGCCGGGACTGGCTCGGCCGGATAGCCCACGGCGACCCCGCCCAGCGGCCGCCAGGTGTCCGGCACACCCAGCTCACGGCGGGTGGTGTCGGCGGCGAAGATCGTCGAGCCGATCCAGCACGAGCCCAGCCCCCGCGCGGCCAGCGCCACGAGCAGTGACTGCACGGCCGCGCCGCCCGCGACGGTGAACATCGTGACCTCGCAGGCGGCACGCCGCTCGTCGGGGTAGGTGTGCGCGCCCGAGGCGTCGTCGACGAACGGCACGATGAGCTCCGGGCACTCGCGCAGGATGTCGCCGCGTCCCAGTCGGCGGGCCAGCACGTCGCCGGTGTGACCGTCGGCCCGCAGGTCCCGTTCCCAGTCGGCACGCAACGCGTCGAGCAGCCGCACGCGCGCCTGCCCGGTCACCCGCACGAACCGGATCGGTGTGCTGTGATGCGGCGCCGGGGCGGTGAGGGCGTCGGCCACGGCCTCGGCGAGCAGCTCCGGCTCGACGGGCGCGTCGGAGAACCGCCGCACCGAGCGGCGGGCCGGAACCGCCTCCCGCCGCCCCTGCGCCAGGGCCTCGGCGGTGCCCAGCCGGAAGAGGTCGGACTCGCCGTCGCGGACGAGGTCGCGGGCGGTCCGGGGAACGTCGGCGGAGGAGCCCGAGCCCGCGACGGTCCCGGAGCCGGAGCCGGCCAGGTCGGTTGAGGTGGCGGGGTCGGCGTTGCCGTCGTCGTCGACCAGCAGGTGCCCCAGGCCCCGCACCACGGCGACCGGCCGCGCGCCCAGTTTCCCCTTGACCAGGTCGGCGGCGGCGGCGACCTCGTCCGCCACGGCGACGTCCGTGACCAGCAGCTCGTTGCCCTGGCGGTCCACGGCACCGTCGTAACCCACGGACACGCGCATCCCCGCTGCGCCAATCGCCATGTCGATCTGCCCCGTGCGCCACGCGCGTCCCATGGTGTCGGTGACGAGCACGGCCACGCGCGCCCCGGTGATCCGCCGCAGGTCGGCGGCCAGCGCGGCGGCGGAGGCGTCGGGGTCGGTGGGCAGGAGGGCGAGCTCGCCGGTCTCCACGTTGGACCCGTCGACGCCCGCGGCGGCCTGCACGATCCCCAGCCGGTTCTCGGTGATGAGCGTCCGGTTGACGCGCGCCACGAGCCGCACCGACTCCTGCTCGACGAGCTGCCGACGCAGGGCGTCACGCTCCTCGGGGTCGGTCGGCGCGGGCACGATCCGCCCCTCGGTCTTGGACAGGACCTTGGAGGTCAGGACCACCACGTCGCCGTCGGTGAGCCCGTGCGGATCGGCGGTGAGCGCCTCGGCGAGGATGCCCGCCAGGTCGGCGCCGGGCCGGAACTCGGGCAGGCCGTCGGGGGCCCAGAGCGTGACGTCGCCTGGAGCGGCGTGCTCGGCGGTCCAGCGCCGGATCTCGGGGAGGGCGCCGTCGGTCATCGCGCGCCCCCGGTGGCGCCGGTGATTCCCGGGCCACGCGTCGGCACGTCGAGACCGGCGAGTCGGATCGCGGCGGTGAGCATGTCGGCGGTGGCGTCGGGGTCGGTCATGAGCAGCGGGGCCTCGGTGACCTTGATGCCGCCTTCGTCCACGGGTGCGGTGTCGGCGCCGGTGGGTCCGTCGCCGGGCGCGACGAGCCAGCCGTCGAGCAGCCCGGTGCCGGACCGCGCGCCGAAGTGCCGCGCGACCGCCAGGGCGTCGGTCTCCACGCCGATCGCGTCGAGGCACGCATCGCCCATGCCGCGCAGGACCGCACCGCCGATCACGGGGCTCACCCCGATCACCGGCGCGGAGGTGCCGCGCAACGCGGCGCGGACTCCGGGAACCGCGAGGATCGCGCCGACGGAGACCACGGGGTTGGAGGGGGCGACGACGACGAGGTCCGCCATCTCGATCGCCTCCAGCACCTCCGCGGTGGGCGTCGCCTGCTCGGCCCCGACATGGACGAACCCGGAGGCGGGCAGCTGCGCCTTGTGCTTGACCCACCATTCCTGGAAGTGGATCGCTCGGGGGCCGGCGGCATCGGCGTCGCCGCCCCCGGTGCCGTCGCCACGCCCGGCTGCATCGTCGCCCCCGGTGACCACGACGTGCGTCTCGCAGCGGTCGTCGGTCACCGGCAGCAGGCGGACGCCGGGGGACCAGCGGACGCACAGGGCCTCCGTCACGTCGGTGAGCCGGTACCCGGCGCCGAGCATCTGCGTGCGGATCAGGTGCGTGGCCAGGTCCTTGTCGCCAAGGCCGAACCAGTCGGGCTGCGCGCCGTACGCGGCCAGCTCGTCGCGGGCGTTCCAGGTCTCGCCGGCGTGGCCCCAGCCGCGGTCGGGGTCGATCCCGCCGCCGAGGGTGTACATGCACGTGTCCAGGTCGGGGCAGATGCGCACGCCGTGCATCCACGCGTCGTCGCCGACGTTCACCACCGCGTCGATTTGGTGCGGTGAGTCCGCGCGGGCGGCCTCCTCGTCCAGTCCGAGCAGGCGACGCGCGCCGAGAAGGAAACGGGCGCCACCGACGCCACCGGCCAGAACACAAATCCTCACGAGGGCCAAGGGTAGTGACCCGGCCGGAGCGGGGTGTCGGCGCAGTCGGGTGCGGCCGGCCGCGGGGGACAGGGCGCTGTACGGGGGTTTCCGGGAGCCACACCGCCCCGACGTGTCCCAGGACACATTTTTCGCGGCGTGTCAGACGGGACGGAAGTCTGAGAGAAATGCTAGGGATCTGCCATTTCGCTTGACCTGAGCGTCTTGCATGTGTGTAATCACAGATGTGTCATTCAGGGGCGAGAGCCCGGGTGGCGCCGCCGACACGCTCGCGTCAACATTCAAACACCCCAGCACTCCAACCTGAAGGGATGACCGTGGATCGACAGGCACGTACCGTGGCAGGACCTGAGTTGGCCCTGGTCGACCTCGGCGTAACCGGCCTGTTCGTCGAGGACGAGGAAGAGAGCTGGCAGGACCGTGCTCTCTGTGCTCAGACGGATCCCGAGGCGTTCTTCCCTGAAAAGGGCGGATCGACCCGTGAGGCCAAGAAGATCTGCACCGGCTGCGAGGTCAAGGCCGAGTGCCTCGAGTACGCACTGGCCAACGACGAGCGCTTCGGCATCTGGGGCGGTCTCTCCGAGCGCGAGCGGCGCCGGATCAAGCGTGAAGCAGTGATGTAGAGCTCCGCCTCGAATCAGACCGCCCTCACCGGCGGTCTCTCGTCATTTACGTCAGTTCGCGTCTACGTCAGTCCGCATCCGGACCGTCCTCGACCTCTTCGGGGGAGATCTCCAGGTGCTGGGACACCAGCTCGACCAGGACCGCGTAGATGAGATCGCGGAGGTCGTCCCCGTCTGTCCCGCGACGCGACAGTGGTTTGCGGAAGAGCACCAGGCGGGCACGTGTCGGCTGACCGTTGCGGTCCACCCCTGCGGGGACGAGGCGGGCGAGCGGGACATCGCCGTCGGCCACCACCTCTTCGGGCCAGGTCTCGCCGGGCCGCAGCCGCATTCGGGGCACCATGTCCACGGCCAGATCCAGGTGCACCAGCTGTGAGTGCCATTGCTGGTCGATCTCGGCGAACGCCTCGAGCGCCGCGGCATCGAACTCGGCGGACCGGCTGCGCCACCGCGGGACCTCGGGGGGCAGGATCGGCCCACGGGGGCCGTGCCCTCGTCGTTCGGCCCGGCGGGCCGTGATCACTCGCGGACCGCTACGGCCGGGATCGCCGGGGAAATCGCGGACCGAGATCCCGCTGTCCGCGCACACGTCGCTCTGGCCGGCGCCGGGGATCGACGTCCCCGTCGGCGGCCGTCCGGGGGTGTGGGCGTGAGGGGTCATGGCGCGAGGATAGCCCCGCCCGGCCCGGACGGCGTGCAGGCGTGGCGGGCGCCGTGTCCGGGACCATCGGGCGAGTCGGAGGCGCATGCCGGGCCGGACAGGGCTACCCTGAGGCCTCGTGAGTGAGAACCGTCGTTGCTGCCGTCCAGGATGTCCCAACCGTGCGGTCGCCACGCTCACCTATGTCTACGCGGACTCGACCGCCGTGATCGGCCCGCTACCGGCGGTCCAGGAGCCCCACGCCTGGGACCTGTGCGCCGCACACGCGCTGCGCATCACCGCTCCCCGGGGATGGGACCTGGTCCGCCACCCCGATCTCGACACCTCCGCCGAGGACTCCGATCTCACCGCGCTCCTGGACGCGGTCACCGGTGGACCCGTCGGCGGGCGACGGTCGGGCGCGGCGCTCGTGGACGCCGAGCGACTGCGTCGACTGGGGGTGTCCGATCCGGGTCCGCTGCTTGATGACACCGAGTCCGAGGCCCCGTCCGGTCGCCCCCACCTCAGGGTCGTCCAGGACACATCGCAGGCCACCGGCAGCGAGGCGGATCCGTCGTCGGATCTGCACAGGTAGTCTCACGAGGACATCCGTCCGACTTATCCCTGGAGCAGCACGTGGCACGCAGCCCCGAGTCCGTCAGCGCAGTCATCAAGGCCTACGACGTCCGCGGCGTCGTCGGTGAGCAGATCGACGAGGACTTCGTCCGAGAGGTCGGAGCGTCGTTCGCCCGGTTGATGCGCTCCGAGGGCGCCGACACGGTCGTGATCGGTCATGACATGCGGGATTCCTCGCCGGCCCTGTCCACCGCGTTCGCCGGGGGTGTCACCGCCCAGGGCCTCGACGTGGTGACGATCGGCCTGGCCTCGACCGACCAGCTCTACTACGCCTCCGGGCTGCTCGACTGCCCCGGTGCCATGTTCACCGCCAGCCACAATCCCGCGAAGTACAACGGCATCAAGCTCTGCCGCGCCGGCGCCAAGCCGGTCGGCCAGGAGTCCGGCCTCAAGACGATCGCCGAGGAGGTCGCCGGGGGAGTGCCGGCGTACGAGGGCGCCGCGGGTACCTCGTCGGAGCGAGACGTCCTGTCCGGCTACGGGGAGTACCTCCGCGAGCTCGTCGACCTGTCCGGGATCCGCCCGCTGAAAGTCGCCGTGGACGCGGGGAACGGCATGGGCGGGCACACCGTGCCGGCCGTGCTCGGCGGACTCCCGCTGGAGATCGTGCCGCTGTATTTCGAGCTGGACGGCAACTTCCCGAACCACGAGGCCAACCCGCTCGAGCCCGCCAACCTGGTGGACCTGCAGAAGCTCGTCCGGGAAACCGGCGCCGACATCGGGCTGGCGTTCGACGGAGACGCGGACCGGTGCTTCGTCGTCGACGAGCGGGGCGAACCCGTCGCCCCGTCGGCCATCACCGCGCTGGTAGCCGAGCGCGAGCTGGCCAAGGAGCCGGGCGCAACGATCATCTACAACCTCATCACCTCCCACGCGGTGCCGGAACTCGTCGAGCGCAAGGGCGGCGTCGCCGTCCGTACCCGGGTGGGCCACAGCTTCATCAAGGCGCAGATGGCCGAGACCGGGGCGGTGTTCGGTGGCGAGCACTCGGCGCACTACTACTTCCGCGACTTCTGGGGTGCCGACTCCGGCATGCTGGCCGCCATGCACACGCTCGCAGCGCTGGGCGGGCAGGACGGCGCGCTGTCCGAGCTCATGGCCGAGTACACGACCTATGCCGCCTCGGGGGAGATCAACTCGACGCTCGCCTCGGCCAAGGCCCAGGACGAGCGGATGGAGGCCGTCGTGGAGGCCTTCGCCGGTCGCGCCCAGAGCGTCGACCGCCTGGACGGCGTGACGGTGGAACTCGCGGAGGGGACCTGGTTCAACCTGCGCGCGTCCAACACCGAGCCGCTCCTGCGTCTCAACGCCGAGGCGCCGACCCGCGAGGGTGTCGGCGCGGTCGTCGACGAGGTCCTCGCGATCGTCCGTGCCTGACCTGACCAGCGACACCGGATCGGGCCGGATCGACCTCGACGACGCGGACGCGCTCCGCGCGGGGGATGCCACCGGGGCACTCCTGCACGCGTCCATGGGCGGCGCGCAGTTCCGCGCTGTCGCCACGGCGATCGACGACGGCGTGCTGCGCCCGATCGAGGGCGTCCGCCCGCGGGCGGTGGTGTGGATCGGCGGTCGGTCGACCCGGGTCCGTGATGCGGCCGGCGTCGTGGGCGCACTCGCCGAGGTGGTCGGGGGCCCGTCGGCGCCGCCGTTGGTCGTGGCGCACTCCCTGCCCGCGTGGGTGGGCGCACTGGACGTGGTCCTCGTGTCGGGGGACGACGCCGGTGATCCCGGGCTGGCCGCGGCGATCGACGCCGCCTCCGGCCGTGGTGCGGCCGTGGTCGTGGACGTGCCGAGAGAGGGGCCGGTCGCGGAGTCGGGCCGGGGTAGGGCGATCTGGCTCGAGCCGTTGCCGTATCTGCCTCCGCACCGCGGCTTCCTGAGGCATGTCGCCGCGGGGATGGGAGTGCTCACCGCGCTGGGGGTCCGGGGACTCGACGTGGCGGTAGCCGCGGACGCGGTCGACACCGAGCTCGAGAGCCTCGGCCCTGATCTCGCGACCCCGGTCAACCCGGCGAAGCTGCTGGCGACCTCGGTCGCCGGGACGGGCCCCCTGGTGTGGGTACACGCCGACCCGGTGTCCGCGGCGGTCGCCGACCGCGCCGTGGCCGCGTTCTGTGACGTCGGGCGTGTGACGGCGTCGTCGTCGGTGACCGACGCCGTCCGTGCGCAGGCCGAGCGATTCCAGGGGAGACCGCCGGTCGACCCGATGGCCGGGCTGTTCCACGACGAAGAACTGGACGGACCGCTGGGCAACCTACCGGTGAGTCACCTCGGTATGGTGTTGGGCGCGGACGAGGAACTCGTCCGGCTGGCCGCGGGCCCGCTCGCGGATGTCGAGTGGATCACCGACCGTGGTCGGGACACGGTCGGCGACTCCCCGGCCCCGATGAGCGGAAAGGTGGCCGCGTTCATGGCCCGGACCGAACTGTCTGCCGCATATCTCCTGGTCGGAGGGCTGTAGGGCAGTGGTGTCACTCAGCCCGGTGATCCAGGCCTACGCCTGGGGATCCCGGACCGCTCTTCCCGAACTGTGTGGGACCGCCTCGCCGGCGCCCCACCCGGTCGCCGAGCACTGGTTCGGGGCGCACGACTCCGGCTCGTCCGTGTGCTCCGACGGGCGGGGACTCGACCAGCGCATCGCAGCCGATCCCCGGGGCGAACTGGGAGACCGCGTCGTCGACGAGTACGGCGGGTCGTTGCCGTTCCTGGTCAAACTCCTCTCCGCGGAACAGGCGCTCTCCCTCCAGGCGCATCCCTCTCCGGAGAAGGCGCGGGAGGGATACGCGGCCGAAAACGACCGCCGGATCGCGGTGGACGCGTCGAACCGGAACTACCGGGACGCCAACCACAAGCCGGAGATCCTGGTCGCCCTGACCGAGTTCCACGCGCTCGTCGGCTTCCGCCCGGTCGAGCGGACCATCGCGTTGTTCGACGCGCTGGACGCACCGGCGCTGCGCCCGTACCGGGACATGCTGGCCGGCCAGCCCGACGCCGAGGGTCTCCGGGCGGTCTTCACGACGTTCGTGACGATGCCCCACGGTGTGCTGTCCGAGATCGTCACCGACCTCGTCGGGCACGCCGTCGGCTACCTGTCCGCACACGGCGTGGACGGCCGGTGGTCCCGGGTCGCGGCGACGGTGACCGAGCTGGCCGAGCGCTACCCGAGTGATCCGGGCGTGCTCGGCGTGCTGCTGCTCAACCGCGTGTCGCTGAACCCCGGCGAGGCGGTCTACCTCGGTCCCGGCCAACTCCACGCCTATCTGCACGGCGTGGGGGTGGAGGTCATGGCGAACTCGGACAACGTCCTGCGCGGCGGGCTCACCCCCAAGCACGTCGACGTGCCCGAGCTGATGCGCGTCCTCGAGTTCACCCCGCTGGCGGACCCCACCGTGCAGCCCGTCCCCGCCACGCGCGGTGTCCCCGGCGAGGTCGACTATCCGACCCCGGAACCCGATTTCGCGCTGTCCCGCATCACCCTCGAGGCCGGGGACACGTCCGTGTCCTGGCGGCCGGAGGGGCCGGAGGTGTTGCTGTGTACCGCCGGCGTCACCACGGTGTCCGTGGGGGAGTACGACGACGAGCTCCGTGCCGGCGGCGCCTACTGGGTCCCCGCGTCGACAGACGAGGTCGTCCTGGCGAGCACGGACGGGGCGACGATCTTCCGTACCCGCGTCGGGGACCGGTGACGGGCGCACCGGCCGGACCACCACCGCGGCGGCCGGACCACCACCGCGGCGGCCGGACCACCAGTGCGGCGGCATTGCCGCTACTGTGGTTCGGAGTCTCAACGAGAAGAAGCAAGAGGAGCTGGTCGCACACATGTCCGCTGATCTGCAGGTGCAGTCCGTCAACGGTGTCGAGTTCAAGGTGGCGGATCTGTCGCTCGCGGAGGCGGGCCGCAAGCAGATCCGTCTCGCCGAGCACGAGATGCCGGGTCTGATGGCGCTGCGCGAGGAGTACGCCGCCGAGCAGCCGCTGGCCGGGGCGCGTATCGCCGGTTCGATCCACATGACGGTCCAGACCGCGGTCCTCATCGAGACGCTCACGGCGCTGGGCGCGGAGGTCCGGTGGGCCTCCTGCAACATCTTCTCGACGCAGGACGAGGCGGCCGCGGCCGTCGTCGTGGGTGCCGAGGGCACCCCGGAGGCGCCGGCCGGCGTGCCGGTCTTCGCCTGGAAGGGCGAGACGCTCGAGGAGTACTGGTGGTGCACCGAGCAGATCATGACCTGGCCGGGCGAGGCGCCCAACATGATCCTCGATGACGGTGGCGACGCGACGATGCTGGTCATCAAGGGCACCGAGTTCGAGGCCGCCGGCGCCGTGCCGTCGGACGACGAGGCCTGGTCGGCCGAGGAGAAGGTGTTCCACGCCCTCCTCCGGGCCTCGGTCCCCGCCAATCCCGGTAAGTACACCGCGATCGCGGAGTCGGTCAAGGGCGTCACCGAGGAGACCACCACGGGTGTGCACCGGCTGTACCACTTCCACGCCGAGGGCGTTCTGCCGTTCCCGGCCATGAACGTCAACGACGCGGTCACCAAGAGCAAGTTCGACAACAAGTACGGCACCCGCCACTCGCTGCTGGACGGCATCAACCGCGGTACCGACGCCCTCATTGGCGGCAAGAAGGCCCTCGTGTGCGGCTACGGCGACGTGGGCAAGGGCTGCGCCGAGGCGCTCGCCGGGCAGGGTGCGCGCGTCCAGGTCACCGAGATCGACCCCATCAACGCCCTGCAGGCGATGATGGACGGCTTTGACGTGGTCACCGTGGACCAGGCGATCTCCGAGGCGGACATCGTCATCACCGCCACGGGCAACAAGGACATCATCACCTTCGAGCACATGACGAAGATGAAGAACAAGGCCATCCTCGGCAACATCGGTCACTTCGACAACGAGATCGACATGGCCGGGCTCGAGTCGGCCGAGAACGTCACGCGGATCAACATCAAGCCGCAGGTCGACGAGTTCGTGTTCGACTCCGACGGGCGCTCGATCATCGTGCTGTCCGAGGGACGTCTGCTCAACCTCGGCAACGCCACGGGTCACCCGTCCTTCGTCATGTCGAACAGCTTCTCCGATCAGGTCATCGCCCAGATCGAGCTGTTCACCAAGGCGGAGCAGTACCCGATCGGTGTGCACCTGCTGCCCAAGGTCCTCGACGAGAAGGTCGCCCGCCTGCACGTGGAGGCGCTCGGTGGCACCCTCACCCGCCTCGCCAAGGACCAGGCCGACTACATTGGCGTGGACGTCGAGGGCCCGTACAAGCCCGAGCACTACCGCTACTGATCGACCGGGTCCCGACGATCGAGGTGGCAACGACTGATGAGGTCCGGAGGACAGACGCGATGAGTGCACGGCTCGTCGTGGTCGAGGGACTGGACGGTGCGGGGAAGAACACCCTGACCACCGCGCTGGTCGTCGAACTCACCCGTCGTGGACTCACGGTCGGTCGACTGGCCTTCCCCCGTTACGGGACCCTGCACGCCGACTTGGCCGCCGATGCACTGCACGGCGGCCAGGCCGGCACCGCGGACTCCCCGCACGCGATGGCGCTGCTGTTCGCGCTGGACCGGCACGCGGCGGTGGGGGAGTTGGCCGATCTCACCCGGTCGAACGACATCGTGCTGCTCGACCGGTATGTCGCGTCCAACGCCGCGTACACCGCGGCACGCCTCGGCGCCGCCGGCGCCGAGGAGGCGATCGACTGGATCGACGCGCTGGAGTTCGACACACTGGCGCTCCCCGTCCCGGATCTGCAGATACTCCTGGACACCCCTGTGGAGCTCGCCGCCGAGCGCGCGGGATCCCGGGAAGCACAGGATCCGGGACGTACCCGCGACCGCTACGAGCGCGACCAGACGCTCCAGGCGGACACCGCGACCGCCTACCGGCGGCTCGCCGAGGCGTCGTGGCGTTCGCCCTGGACGGTCCTCGGGCCACAGCCGGACGTGCCGGCGCTGGCCGACCTCGTCGTCGGGACCTGACCAGGGCGCCTACCGCGCAGGCCCGCTGCCCGCAC
>NZ_BRVN01000032.1 GCF_026011735.1 Dietzia sp. NCCP-2495
TTCGGGTCGACAAGCGCGACGGAGTGACGTGCTTGTGTAATCCCTCGGCGGCCCGCAGAGTTTCTCAGTGATTCAGCGAGAGATTCAGGCGTGATGATCCTGCGCTTCAGTGCGGCATCGGCAGTCACCACGGCAGTGTCTCTCGTGGTGGACAGCGTGATGTCGATGACCGTCCGGTCGGCATTGGTGACCCGGAGCCCGTCGACCGATGTCGCTACCGTGGACAGATCCGGCACACTCCGAAACCTTGCCACTCGTGACGATCTGCCCCGGTTGGACGATCCTTCGGCCGCCATCGACAGCGTGCGCAATGGCAGTCCGTAGTCGGGTAGCCCGTGTATCAGGGCTGCTGACGCATGCGTGAACACCGGTCGATCGAGCGCGGCATTCGCTGCGAGGACAAGCATGAGATGCCGTTGACTTCGATTGAGTTCGCGGGCCTCTCCGTCGACATAGAAGCCTGGTCTCAGTCGGATCAGATCGCCGGAGGACACCGCTCGGCTAATGGCTTGAGCAGTCAGACCTCGGCCGCGTAGCTGATTCGAGGTGAGCAGGAGGGGCATGAGTTCATCGATGTTGTTCACGCGCTCGATGGTCGCCCGAGCGTCGTCGGGGATTTCCTTGTGCGCAGTCAATCCGGGGTCGCCTGTGGATGAAGCGGGGCGTGAGGGAGCTTTGCTCAATGCAACAAATGTCCAGTGCACGCGAGTAGGTGGACGTCATTGGCGGGGACGTTCGGACGATCGCGCTTCGAATTCGGCTGCACATTCAAACTCGCCTATCAGATTGCGCTACGCCCATGTAGTTCCATAGGCGTAGCGCAATCCGATAGGCGTGGAGCGAGCGGACATCGAGCAGCCGTCATCGAGCAAGCGGTCAGCGACCAACGATCAGCGTGGCCAGGGGAGCGCGAGTCAGCGCAGCCGCAACGCGGGGCGTCAGCGCAACGCAGCGGTCAGCGACCAACGATCAGCGTCGCCAGCGCAGCGCGAGTCAGCGCAGCCGCAGCGGGACTCCGTCGGTGACGTGTTTGCGCACGTCGTCGGAGGTGAGCAGGTAGCCCATCACCACCACGGCCAGGATCGACAGCACGGTGCCGATCACAGACACGAACGTGACGCTGTCGAACATCATGCGGGCCCCCGAACTCAAGGCCAACAGGGTGACGGCGGAGCTGATCACCAGGCGCGACGACGGCCGGGCCAGCCACAGCAGGATGCCGCCGGCGATGAGCAGGGCGCCCAGAAGCATCGACGACACCGCCGTGACGATCATTGGTCCGAGGCCGGAGGTGTCGTCGCCGCCCGCGGCTGTGGCGGTCACGCCGACGAGGGTCGCGAAGCTCGAGGCCAGACCGATGAGTCCGAACGCCGCGGTCATCGCGATCAGTGCCCAGACCGCGGGCTTGGACGGGGGCTCCAGATCGGAGAGTTCGTGACCGTAGTCGCTCATGCGAGCCCCCTCGAGCGGTCGGAGGAATCCTGTTCGGCGAGCTCCATGGTGCGCACGAGCATGGGGGCCACCACGTCGTCCTCGGTGAGGAAACCATCGTGGCCGGCGGGGCTGTCGATCACCACGAGCGGGTCCGCGCCCGGAAGCAGCTCGGCCA
Organism: Dietzia sp. NCCP-2495; assembly: GCF_026011735.1. GTDB lineage: Bacteria > Actinomycetota > Actinomycetes > Mycobacteriales > Mycobacteriaceae > Dietzia. The sequence goes on from NZ_BRVN01000032.1 coordinate 1,610, forward strand.
GTTCCTCCTGCTGGCGCAGTGGGTACAGCCGGTCGGTGGTGACGCCGCCGATCACGCACGGCACGGGACACGAGCGCAGCGCCTCCTCGACGCCGCCTCGGTCCAGCCCTACGTCGTGCCTGTTCAGGGCGTCGGTGAGCAGGACATAGGTGCAGGCGTCGAAGCGGGAGACCAGCTTGCCGGCCTGATGGTCGAGGTAGGACTGCACGGCGAACCGGCCCGCCATGGACAGGTCCTCGGCGCGCGGATCCTCACCGGGCTGCGGCCGGTTGGCGAAGCGCTCGTCCAGCTCCTCCTCGCCGCGGTAGGTCAGATGCGCGATCCGGCGGGCGATGCCCAGGCCGGTCACGGGCGTGCGGCCGGTGCCGTGGTACCCGCCCTGCTGCCAGTGCGGATCGGAGGTCACCGCCATGATCTGCGCGGTCTGGATGCCGATCTGGTCGGCGGACGCCCGGGCGCCCACGGCAAGGACGCAGGCGGCGCGGACGCGGTCGGGGTAGGTGACCATCCACTCGAGAGTGCGGGCACCCCCCATCGAGCCTCCGATCACGGCGGCCCAGCGATCGATGCCGAGCAGGTCGGCGAGGATCCGCTCGGCCTCGATCATGTCCCGCACGGAGACGGCGGGGAAGCGTGCGCCCCAGTAGTGCCCGTCGGGGTGCAACGAGCTGGGCCCGGTCGACCCGCGGCAGCCACCCAGGACGTTGACGGACACCACGCACCAGCGATCGGTGTCCAGCGGTAGGCCGGGCCCGACGAGCCCGTTCCACCAGCCCGGGGTGGGGTGCAGCGAATCGACCGGCCCCACGACGTGCGAGTCGCCGGTCAACGCGTGCTCGACCAGCACGACGTTGGACTTCTCGGCGTTGATCCGGCCCCACCGCTGCACCGCGAGCGTCACCGCCGGGAGGACGACACCCGTGACCAGCGTGATGTCGCCTATGGCGACGTGGCCGAGAGTGCCGTCACCCGGAGGCAGCAGCGCGAGCGGATCGGTGGGGCGGACCATGGGATTACCGTCAGGAGATCGCGGCGAACCCGAGCTCGAGGTCGCCGATGATGTCCTCGACGGCCTCGATGCCCACCGACAGGCGGATGCTCGAGATCGAGACACCGGCCTTGGCGTTGGACTCCGGGGTGCCCTGCGAGTGGGTGGTGGTGGCCGGGTGGCTCACCAGCGACCGCACGTCGCCGATGTTGACGAGGCACGAGTGCAGCTTGAGCGCGTCGATGAACGCCCAGGCCCGCTTCTTGAGGTCCTCGTCGGACGCGCCCTCGGGGGCGGTCAGCTCGAACGTGATGATCGCGCCGGCGCCCTTGGGGGAGATCTTCTTCTGGGTGGCGTTCCACGGCGAGGACGCCAGGCCAGCGTAGTTGACCGTGGCCACGTCGTCGCGGGCCTCGAGCCACTCGGCGATCATCTGCGCGTTGGAGATGTGCCGCTCGACGCGCAGGCTCAGGGTGTCGATGCCCTGCGCGATGGCCCAGGCGTTGAACGGGCTCGGCGCCGCGCCGGTGTCGCGCAGGAGCGTGACGCGGGCCTTGAGGGCCAGCGCCGGCGCGCCCAGGTCGGCGTAGACCGCGCCGTGGTACGCGGGGTCCGGGGTGGTGAAGGACGGGTAGAGGTCCTCACCGTCGCGCTGCGCGCGCCAGTCGAACGACCCGCCGTCGACCAGGACGCCGGCGAGCGACGAGCCGTGGCCGCCGAGGTACTTGGTGGCGGAGATGACGACGACGTCGGCGCCCTGCTCCAGTGGCCGGACGAGGTACGGCGTGGCGGTCGTGTTGTCGACGATCAGCGGGGCCTGGTTCTTATGGGCGACCTCGGCGATGGCCGGGATGTCCAACACGTCGTTGAGCGGGTTGGAGATGGTCTCGGCGTAGAACGCGCGGGTGTTCGGCCGGACCGCTGCCTGCCAGGAGGCGGGATCGTCCGGGTCCTCGACGAACGTGGTCTCGATGCCGTACTTGGGCAGGGTGTGCCGCAGCAGGGCGTCGGTACCGCCGTAGAGGCGAGGTGAGGCCACGATGTGTCCGCCGGCCTGGACGATCGACTGGATGGCGGCGGTCTCGGCGGCCTGGCCCGAGGCGAACATCGTCGCGGCGACGCCGCCCTCGAGGGAGGCGATGCGCTCCTCGACCGCGCCGACAGTCGGGTTGGTGATGCGCGTGTAGATGGGGCCCATCTCGGACAGGGCGAACCGGTTGGCGGCCTGCTCGGCGTCCGCGAAGACGTACGAGGTGGTCTGGTAAATCGGCAGGTTGCGGGCGCCGGTGTCGGAGTCGACCGGCTGACCGGCGTGGATCTGACGGGTTTCGAAGGCCCAGTCGGGATTCGAGTTGTCGTAGGTCATGGGGGCGGAGCCCCTCCTCTCATCGAAAAGGGTCCGCCCGCTCATACGACAGCGGACCCGCGCTTGCCTCCCACCCGGATGGGTGTGGGCCAGGTCGTCTCCCGGGGCACCCCACCGCGGTGGAGGGTTGCCGTCCAGCGAGCCGGGGCTTATCGCTGGCACTCATGACCTGGGGCCAGGTTAGCCTAAGCCGCTCGAACCCCGCAAAAGGACCTACCGCGAGAATCGGCAGTGGTGGGTGTGGGGCAGGGCATCGCCCATCAGTTCGTTCAGGCCGTCTCCGGCTTCTGAGCTGATCCCGCGTTCCGCTGTCGTAGCCCCCGACGGGGTCGGCGTGCGCGGGTCGGCATTGCCGCGGCGTAGCCTGCTGCGGTGCCCCAGCCCTCCGACCGCCCCGACACCACCGCCGGCGCTGCTGCCGACACCGCTGCCACGGCCGACACCGCCGCCGACACCGCTGCCGCGGCCGACACTGCCGCCGCTCGCCAGTTCAGCCCCGCCCGCGTGAACCTGGCGATCCTCGCGCTGGCGCTCGGCGGGTTCGGCATCGGCGTCACCGAGTTCGCCGCGATGGGCCTGCTCCGCTCGATCGCCGAGAGCTTCGGTGTCGCCGAGCCCGAGGCCGGCACCGTCATCTCCGCCTATGCCCTCGGCGTGGTGGTGGGCGCCCCGCTGCTGACGGTGTGGACCTCCAGGTGGCGGCGGCGTACCCTGCTCATGGTCCTCATGGGACTGTTCACCGTCGGCAACGCCTCCGCGGCGTTCGCGCCGTCGCTCGAGACCCTCGTCGCCGCCCGCTTCCTCGCGGGCATCCCGCACGGCGCCTACTTCGGTGTCGCCTCGCTGGTCGCCGCGTCGCTGGCCGGGCCGGGAAAGCAGGCCCGCGCGGTCGCGAGCGTCCTGCTGGGGCTGTCGGTCGCGAACGTCATCGGCGTCCCCGTCGCCACATGGCTGGGCGATGCCGCCGGCTGGGAGCGCGCCTTTCTCGCGGTGGGGGTGATCGGCGCACTGACCGTGGCGGCGATCCTCGTCGTCGTCCCCGAACCCCCGGCCGGCCCCGTGGTCAGGGCGAGGGAGGAGCTCGCGGCGCTGGCCCGGCCGCAGATCCTCGCGACACTCGCGGTGGGTGCGGTCGGCTTCGGCGGCATGTTCGCGATCTACACGTACATCCAGTGGACGATGGTCGACGTGGCCGGCATCGACCGCGCGTGGATGCCCGCGGTGCTGGCGATCTACGGGCTCGGCATGGTCGCCGGCAATGTGCTCGGCGGGATCATCGCCGACCGCAACCTCGACGGCGGACTCGTCACCATCACCGCGATCATGGTCGGGATCCTCGCGCTGTTCGCCGTCGCCGCGCACCATCCGGTGACCGCGATCGTGGGCCTGTTCCTCGTCGGCTCCACCGGGTCGGCGCTCGTGCCCGGCCTGCAGACGCGGCTCATGCGGTACGCCGGGCGCGGGCAGACGCTCGCCGCCGCGCTCAACCACTCGGCGCTCAACGCGGCCAACGCGCTGGGGGCGTGGATCGGCGGCGTGGTGATCGCGCTGGGGTTCGGCTACACCTCGCCGGCGCTCGCGGGGGCGTCGTTGGCGGCGATCGGACTCGTGATCCTCGCGGCCGCGGCGGTGGGGGCGCGGCGCAGCGAGGCGGCGTAGGGGCGCTCGCGTAGGCGACGGGACGTGAGTGCCGCGGCGCAGCGAGGCGGCGTAGGGCGCGGCGCAGCGCGAGTGACTGCGACGTGGCCCAAGTGCCGTACAAGTGAACAGCTGACCACTTTCAGTTGAACCTGCTGCCGCACAACACACCTGACTCGGGGGAGGGCCCAAGCAGGGGGCATATGCGGGCGTCGTGGTGATCTAGGTTCCCCTCCGACCGGCCCGGTGTCCGCGGGCCCCAGCGGGTGAGAATCGGAGGCGGCGATGCGTGTGCGCCGGAGTGTGAAGGTGTGGTGGGTCATCGCGGCGGTGATCGCGCTGGTGGTGGCCGTCCTGCCGCAGGTCGGACCGACCGCGTGGGCGCAGGGAGACGCCGGAGGAAGTACGACGACGACACCGTCGCCGTCGGCAGGTCAGGCCGCGGGTGCTGCCGATGCGGAGCTGGCGATCATCATGGACGCCTCGTCGTCGATGTTGCAGCCGGATGAAGGCGGCACACGGTTGGACGTGGCCAAGCGTGCTGCAACCGACCTGGTGGACTCGCTGCCGGACATCGCGAACGTCGGGATGCTGGCCTACGGCACCCAGGTCTCGGATGCGCCGGAGAACCACGAGCGCGGCTGCGCCGCTATCCGCGAGCTGGCGCCGGTGGGGGCCGTCGACAAGGACCGCCTGCGCGGCGAGATCGACGGTCTCGAGGCCCGCGGGTACACGCCGATCGGCAACTCGCTGCGCGCGGCGGCGGACATGCTCTCGCCGGATGCCGCGGATCGCTCGATCGTGCTGGTCTCCGACGGGATCGACACGTGCGCCCCGCCTCCGCCGTGCGAGGTGGCCGCGGAGCTCGCCGATGAGGGAGTGGGTCTGGCCGTGCACGTGGTGGGGTTCCGCGCCGACGAGGCCACGCGCGCCGAGCTCGAGTGCATCGCCGGCGCAACCGGCGGCACGTACCGACAGGCCGATGACGCCGCCGCTCTGAGCGAGTCGCTGCAGTTCCTGGCCCAGCGGGCGATCGTGGAGTACGAGACGACGGGCACCGAGTTCCAGTTCGCCGACACCCCCGATGACGCCCTCTACGTCGGTCAGGGCCTCTACCGGACCACGGTGCAGACCGTGTCCGAGCTCAACACCGCCGCCGTGCCGGAGAAGTTTCTCCGCGTCGCCGTCCCCGAGGGACATCGTGCCTACGTCGCGGTCACGGCGCTGCCGCGCATCAACCTGACCGACACGGGCGGCGGCGAGGGGATCAACGTCCGGCTGACATCGACCAACGAGTCCGATGCCGACTGCACCAACAACTCCGTGACGGCGCAGACGAGCGGCGGCGGCTGGGAACCCCCGGAATCGACGGTCCTCGCGTTCGCGGGCCAGGAGCCGGGTGACGAGTGCGACGGCACCCAGTTCCTCGTGGCCGCCCAGTTCAACACCGCGGGCCTGGGTACGGCCGAGGAGCTCGAGGTGGAGATGTCGGTGCAGTTCGAGCCGATGCCCGGCAACGAGGTGGGCACCTGGCCGGAAGGCCACCCCGGCAGCGCGCCCGACGCGGCTCCGGTCGAGATCTCGGGCCCGCAGCCGGTCGCGGGCGGGAACAGCTTCGCCAATGCGGCCGAGATCACCGAGGGGTCGTTCTCGGACGCGATCGTCCCCGGCGAGTTCCGTTACTACCGCGTCCCGGTCCAGTGGGGTCAGCGTCCGGTGGTGACGGTGGGCACCGGTCCGTCCGCCCGCGGGGAAGTCGACACGCTCCACGCCGCCCTCTTCGACCCGGTGCGGCGCGACGTCGCGTCCGAGCACATGAGCAGCCACGACGACACCGCCGACCTCACGCTCACCGCGGACCGGCCAGTGAATTTCACCAACAGGGACGCCAACCTGGGAGGCGAGCGCGTGTCGATCGCGGGCGAGCACTATCTCGCGGTGTCGATGAACGTCTCCGGCACCGGGCCGACCGGGGTGGAGCAGCCGTTCGAGTTCGCGGTCCGCATGGACGGAGAGCCCGGCGAGGGACCGGACTGGGCGCCGGTGAACGAGCCGGGGCCGACGCCGTCTGCATCGCCTATCGGGTTCGACGGCGCCGCACCCGACGGCGACGCGACCGGGGGAGCGAGCGACAGCAACGAGAACAACGACGACAACGCCTCCGCTGCCGCCGCTCCCGAGGATTCCGGACTGCCCGGCTGGGCACTCCCCGCCGGTATCGGGGTGGTGCTGCTGATCATCGCGGGGCTCGGCCTGTGGTTCTTCAGCCGTGGCAAGTCGTCGCGCTGACCCCGCGACACCACTCGCGCTGGCCCCGCGACGCCACTCGCGCTGACGCCGCGACGCCACTCGCGCTGGCCCCGCGAAGTCAGCCGTCACTCCCGTACGCTTTCGCGAATCCCGAGCTGGGCAAACGATGACCGGAGTGACGGCTGACTGCCGCGGCGAGGGCCGTCACTTGCGTACACCTTCGCGAATTGCGCTGACACCGTTTCGCCGCACGCGTTGGCACCGCGGCCACACCGCACCATGAGGCGCCTCACCCGCAGACCGCGTACACAACCTCAGTGTGCAGCACCAGGGCGTCGCCCCGGTCAGTCGTCACCCCAGTCGGCGGCCATGTCGTCCACAAGTGCCTGATCTTCCGCCTCGTGCGCGCTGGTAGCAATGGCCGCGGACTGCCTGTGGTCCTCAACCGCGAAACCAGGCCACGTGACATCAGGGACCCATATCTGGACCGGTCGCAATCCGTGCGCGCGGAGTCGCTCCCAGTGGCGGCAAACGCGGTCGCTGGAGCTCATGTGTGCCACGCTACTGCTGACGCGTCGGGTTGGGGCGCGGTCGCCGCTAGTGGCTACCATGGCGGCCGTGAGCCTTACCGTGTCGACCGTCAACGTCAACGGGATCCGCGCCGCCGTGAAGCAGCGGTCGGAGACCAACCTCGGATTCCTGCCCTGGCTCGAGGCCAGCGGCGTGGATGTGGTGGCCCTGCAGGAGGTGCGCGCGGACGCCGATCAGACCGCCAAGGCACTGGCTCCCGCGATCGACGCCGGCTGGCATCTGATCGGTGCGCCGTCGGAGCTCAAGGGTCGCGCTGGAGTGGCCCTGCTGTCGCGGCATGAGCCGACCGAGGTTCAGATCGGCTACGGCGACCCCGAGTTCGCCGAGTCCGGCCGCTACATCGAGGCCACCTACCCCGGCGCCGCCGCAGGGGAGACTGTGACCATCGCGAGCCTGTACCTGCCGTCGGGCTCGGCCAACACGCCCAAGCAGGACGAGAAGGACCGCTTTCTCGGCACCTTCCGCGAGTTCCTCACCGAGCGTGCCGGGTCGGTCGGCGCGCGGGAGGGGCACGAGATGATCATCTGCGGCGACTGGAATATCGCCCACCGCGAGGCCGACCTGAAGAACCACAAGGGAAATCACAAGAACTCCGGATTCCTGCCGCACGAGCGGGAGTGGATGACCGGCCTGTTCGCCGACGGCAGCGGCTGGAACGACGTGGTTCGTCACCGTCGCCCCGACGAGGTGGGGCCGTACTCGTGGTGGTCGCAGCGCGGCCAGGCCTTCGACAACGACGCGGGCTGGCGCATCGACTACCACGTGGTGACCGACGGGCTGCTCGAGCGCGCAGTGTCCGACCGTGTCGATCGCGCGAGCGCCTACGACATGCGCTGGTCGGACCACGCACCGGTGACCGTCGTCTACGAGTGACTGCGGCGGATCGTCGACTCTCGTAGCCTCGGGAGCATGCCGAAGTACGCCACCGCAGAACGCACTGACCGCGACGCCCTAGTCGAGTTCCTCTCATCCCGGCACCGGGCCGTACTCATCACCAGGCGCGCCTCCGGCGGCCTCCAGTCCTCGCCGGTGACCTGTGGCATCGACGCGCAGGGGCGCCTGACCGTGGCCACCTATCCGCAGCGGGCCAAGGTGAGCAACATCCGCCGCGACCCGGCCGTGAGTGTGTGCGTCCTGTCGGACGACTGGAACGGCGCGTACGTGCATCTCGACGGCACTGCCGAGGTGATCGACCTGCCCGAGTCGGTGGAGCCGCTGGTCGAGTACTTCCGCAGCGTCGCCGGCGAGCACAGTGACTGGGACGAGTACCGCGAGGCGATGGTCAAGCAGGGCAAGAGCCTCATCCGCGTGACCATCGACGACTGGGGCCCAGTCGCCACGGGCGGGTTCCCGCCGCCAACGGAGTAGGACTGACGCGGCGTAGGGCTGTTCCGGGGTGATAGGGACGAGTGCCCGCGGTGCGACCGATGTCGGCGCCGATGCACGAGTCCCCGAACGTCACACACCCCACACGCCGGGGAGCGCGAATCGCGCGCCGTGGGATGATGGGGATCATGTCTGAGCAGTCCTCCTCCGCAACCCCCGCCAAGCGCCAGCGCGTCCTGTCCGGCATCCAGCCGACCGCTGACTCGTACCATCTCGGCAACTACCTGGGCGCGGTGCGGCAGTGGGTCGACCTGCAGGACGACTACGACGCCTTCTACTTCATCCCCGACCTGCACGCGATCACCGTCCGCCAGGACCCCAAGGAACTCCGCGAGCGCGTCTTCCGCGGCTGTGCGCAGCTCCTCGCGCTGGGGATCGACCCGGCGAAGTCGGTGCTGTTCGTGCAGTCGCACGTGCCCGAGCACGCCGAACTGTCGTGGGTCCTGAGTTGCATCACCGGTTACGGCGAGGCCGCCCGCATGACCCAGTTCAAGGACAAGGCCGCCAAGCAGGGGACCGACGGCACCACCGTGGGCCTGTTCACCTACCCGGTGCTCATGGCCGCCGACATCCTGCTCTACCGCCCGCACCTCGTGCCGGTCGGAGAGGACCAGCGGCAGCACCTTGAGCTCACGCGCGACCTCGCGATGCGGTTCAACTCCCGCTACAAGAAGACCTTCGTGGTGCCCGAGGGCAAGATCCTCGAGGGCTCCGCCAAGATCTATGACCTGCAGGAGCCCACCGCCAAGATGAGTAAGTCGGGTTCCAACCCGAAGGGCATCGTCAACCTCCTCGATGATCCCAAGGTCTCCGCCAAGCGCATCCGCAGCGCCGTGACGGACAACGACGGCGTGATCCGCTTCGACCGGGAGATGAAGCCCGGTGTGTCCAACCTGTTGACCATCCAGTCGTCGTTCACCGGACGGCCGGTCGCCGACATCGTGGCCGACTATCAGGCCGCGGGTGCCCAGTACGGCGCGCTCAAGGCTGACACCGCTGACGCGCTGGAGGCGTTCGTGACCCCGCTGCGCGGTCGGTTCGACGAGTTCATGTCCGACCGGGCCGAGCTCGAGCGCATCCTCGCCGACGGAGCCGAGCGCGCGCGTGCGGTGGCCAGCCCGGTGCTCTCGCAGGTCTATCAGGCGGTCGGGTTCACCGCTCCTAATCGGGGCTGACGCTCTTCTCGCTGTTGATGCTCTACACGCGGGAGCCCAGCTTCTCGCGAGTGGCCGCGTCGGCCGGCAGGAACGTCTCGAGGTGGAGCGAATCGAGCGTGACATCCGCCGGCCCCTCGATCCGTGACGCGACGCTGAACAGGCGTAGAGGTCCGTGGTCGGAATCGAGTTCCAGGAACACCACCGGGCTGACCGGAACTGCGGCCGTCGAGCCAGCGGCCGTCGAGCCAGCGGCCGTTGAGCCAGCGGCCGTTGAGCCGGCTGTCGACTGGCCCCTATCCGGCTGACCCACGCCTGGCTGCGTGGCGTCCGGGTACCCGGTGACCTCGTCGTGCAGGGCCCGCAGTGTGGAGTCTCCGCCGGTGATGCGGATCCGCTGCTCGAGCTGATGGATCAGGTGTGCCCGCCACTGCGCGAGATTGCGGATGCGGGGCGCGAGTCCGTCCGGGTGCAGGCTGAGCCTGATGACATTGATCGGTGGCTCGAGCAGTGCAGGAGCGCACCCGGCCAGCAGCGGGTCGACGGACGTGTTGGAGTCGACGACGTCCCAGTGATCGTCCAGTAGAAGCGCCGGGTATGGCGCGTGGGCGTCCAGGAGCCCACGCAGGCCGGCCATGACCGAGGAGAGATTCTCATCGGCCAGGTCGCGTCGGGGATGCTGCGGTGCGAACCCGCCCGCCAACAGCAGATCGTTCTGGTCCGCCATGGGTACCTCGAGCGCGGAGGCGAGGCGGAGGATCATCTCAGCCGTGGGGCGGGATCTGCCGTTCTCGATGAAGCTGAGGTGGCGGGTGCTCACCTCCGCCCGGGAAGACAGCGCGAGCTGACTCAGTCCCCGCAGCTCGCGCCAGCGTCGGACCTCGTCGCCGAGCCTGGCCGGGGCGGTGGTCTGGGTCATGGACTCCAGGCTAGGCGGCGGCTCCGGCGGGAGCCATGACCTCTGAGGTAATCACGGCGGCTGAGCCAAGCACTGAGGCTGAACCAAGCACTGAGGCTAAGGTAATCGCGGAGGCTGAGGTACTCACTGCAGCGCAGCGAAGAGTGCGTAGGTCAGGCCTCGCGGGTGCCCTGCTGGAAGGTCTGACGCCACGTCGTGCCCGAGCGCACCCAGACCGAGCTGCGAAGCACTGCCGGGCCCTCGGAGTGCTCGCGCCACACGAGCAGGATCGAGTCCGACCCCACCGCCCGGGACTCGATGAGCTCCATGGTCCGGTCGCCGTGACCGCCGGAGTCGGGGCCTGCGGCGGTGCGGGCAGCCTTGTCTGCCGCGGTGCGGGCCTCCTCGTCCGCCGCAGCCAGTCGATCCTGGAGCGACCACACCTCACCGCGGGCGCACACATGGCTCCACGCCGGATCGAGCAACGCCTTGAGCTGCTTGCGATCCCGGCGGACCGCACCTGTGAGCAGTGATCGTTCGAGTTCTACGACGCGGTCGATGTCGTCGGGCCCTGCGGTGGAATCGGACGTGGAGCCCGAAGCGGGTCCATCGAAGGAGAACAGGTCCGGCTCGTCGGCAGGGGCGGGCTGCGGGGGAGCCGTGGTCGTTGTCGTCGTCGCCCTTGTCGTCGTCGACCTGGTTGTCGTCGCCCTCGTCGATGCCCCCGTGCCCTGCCCGGCTGCCGGGGGTGCGGCCGGGTCCTCGCCCGCACCCACTCCGGTCGCGCCCGGGAAACCCGGGCCGGAGTCCGGCGTCTTCTTGGCCGCGTGCGCCTTGGCGGCGCCGTTGGCGAGCTGGTCGGCCTTCTCGTTCATGTCGTGGCCGGCGTGGCCCTTCACCCACTCGAAGGTGACGTTGCGGCCCTGCATCTCGGCGTCGAGGGCCTTCATCACCTCGACGTTGAGGACCGGCTTGCCGTCGGCCTTCTTCCAGCCCTTGCGCTTCCAACCGGCCATCCACTTGGTGATGGAGTTGATGACGTACTGCGAATCGCACAGCACGTGCAGCGGCTCGTCCGAGTGGGCGGTCTGGCGCAGCAGGTCCAGGACGGCCGTGAGCTCGCCCTGGTTGTTCGTGCCGCGCTTCCAGCCGCCGCAGCGCCAGCGGGAGTCGTCGATGTACCAGGCCCAGCCGGCGGGGCCGGGATTTCCGAGGGCGGAACCGTCAGCAGCAGCGATGATCGTCACGGGTGCCGATCCTGCCACCGTCGCCCGCGGCGCCGCACACCGGGCGCGGGGAGGCAATCGGTTGGCTACCGGCGAACCGAGGCGGGCCGGACGATCGATTTATCTGCCCGGCCGTCACTTCGCCTATGGGATGTCACTCCGCCTATCTGATTTCACGCCGCCTATCGGATGTCACGCCGCCTATCGAATTCGATAGGCGGCGTGACATCCGATAGGCGTGGTCCAGCGCGGGTGGAGTGCTCCTGGCCGGATGGGCAGGCAAGGCCGGTACCGCGGTGGACGCGACTCCGCAGGTTAGCCCTGGAGTTCGCCGTCCTCGATGTCGTCGAGGTCGATCGGCCACCCGGCGTCACGCTCCTCGTCCAGCCGCGACGCCCTGGCGGCCTCGCGCATCTCGATGCCCTCAGACACGAAGTCGCCCACCTCGCGGGCGATCGACCCGATCGCGTCCGTGATGATGAGCGTGATGCGGCCGACCAGCGACGCCCCCGCCTGCACACCCGCCTGAATCTGATCCTTGTTGCGCTCGAAATCGCCCATCGGTACATCCCCTCTCGTCCGCGTGGTGCTACCGAAGGTACCCCGGCAGTGGTCGGCGGTGAGAACCCTGCGTCGTGAAATGACCGCGTGCGCGGCCGCAGTTCGCGGCCGCGCACGTCGGTCGGCTGGTGCATGTGGCGGTACTGGTGCCGGTGGTGGAGTCAGACGGAGACCAGGTCGCCGTCGACCTTCGCGCCGGTGGTCGCCGCGTCGCCCTTGGTGCGCCGCTCGATGATCACGGCCGGCGAATCGGCCGGGGTGGGGCGCAACGGCAGTGCGAGGCGGAACATCTTGGCCCACACGTTCGCGACCTGCTTCCACAGCGGCCCCGAGTTGTACGGCAGACCGTGCTCCTCACAGATCCGCCGCACGTCCTTGGCGATCTCCGGGTAGCGATGCGCGGGCAGGTCGGGGAAGAGGTGGTGCTCGATCTGGTGCGACAGGTTGCCGGTCGCGACGTGCATGAAGTTGCTGCCGGAGATGTTGGCCGAGCCGAGCATCTGCCGGACGTACCACTCGCCGCGGGTCTCCTCCGCTGTCTCCTCCTGCGTGAACACCTGCGCGCCGGACGGGAAGTGGCCGCAGAAGATCACCGAGAACGCCCAGACGTTGCGCACGAGGTTGGCGGTGACGTTGCCGGCCAGCGTGAGCGGGAACAGGGGACCGGTGAGGGCCGGGTGGACGATGTAGTCCTTGGCCACCTGACCGCGGACCTTGCGCCACCAGCCGGTCAGGAGGCCCTTGACGTCGGACCACTTGCGCTTGCCCTTGAGTACGTTCTCGTACTCGAGGTCGTGCAGCATCACGCCCCACTCGAACAGCATCATCAGCGCGAACGCGTAGGCCGGGTTGCCCAGGCGCAGCGGGTTCCACGGCTGCTCGTACTCCATTCGCAGGATGCCGTAGCCGATGTCCCGGTCCAGGTCGAGGATGTTGGTGTACGTGTGGTGCATGTAGTTGTGCGAGTGGCGCCACTGGTCTGACGGGCAGACGTTGTCCCACTCGAAGCTCGCCGAGTTGAGCATGTCGTCGCGCATCCAGTCGTACTGGCCGTGCATGACGTTGTGGCCGATCTCCATGTTGTCGAGGATCTTCGACGCGCTCAGCGCCGCGACGCCGGCGAGCCACGCGGGCGGGAGGAAGCCGAGGAACATGAGGCCTCGCCCGGCCAGTTCGAGTCGCCGCTGGAGCTTGACGATATTGAGAATGTAGTCGCGGTCGGAGGTGCCGAGGTCGGCGACGACCCGGTCGCGGATCGCGTCCAGTTCGCGGCCGATGATCTCGACGGATTCAGCCGAGAGCACGATCGGCTCCGACGCCTCGGTGGCCTTGGCCTTGGTGGCGATCTTTGTGGCCTTGTCGGCCTTGGCTGCCTTCTTCGGCGCCTTCGGCTTGGTGGATGTGGTGGTGGACTTCAGTCCGGGGAGTGGCAGGAATGCCATGATCGGTGTCCTTCCGGGGTTGTTTCCGGGCGGTGGGAGAAGATGGCCTAGAGGTCGATCTCGACGTCGCCGACAGGGGCGGAGACGCAGATCTGGACGCGGCAGCCGGGCTCGGAGTCGACCTCGCCGGTGCGCAGGTCGCGCGTCGCGCCGGACAGGCGGACGGCCGTGCAGGTGTGGCAGATACCCATGCGGCAGCCGTGCTGCGGGTTCAGTCCCGCGGCCTCGGCGCCCTCGAGCAGGGTCGCGCCGTTGTTCTGGGCGGTGACGCCGCTGCGGACGTGGGTGACGGCGCCGCCGTCGGTGTCGGGCACCTCGGCCACGGTGGCGGTGAACCGCTCACGAAGGACCTCGGCGAAGCGGTCGGTACCCAGTGCGTCCTCGAGTCCGGTGGCCAGGCCCTCGGGCCCGCACAGGAAGACGGTCGCGCCCGGATGCCACGGCGCCACGGACTCCAGGTGCGCGGCGGTGAGATGACCGTCGAGCCCCCACGTCGAGGTGCCCACGGCGGTGGGGATCACCTGCACGTCGATCCCCGCCCGCGACAGCTCACGGAGCCGGTCACGGAACGGCACGTCCTCCACTCTACGAGCGTAGTGGAGCCACGCGACCCGTCCCTGAGTGCTCGGGGTGATGGCAAGATCGGGCCCTCGCGTGCCGGTGTCCCGGTCCGCGCAGTGGCCCTCGGACGCCAGGGTCGACGCGATGGACAACATCGGTGTGATGCCGCTGCCGCCGCTGACCAGCAGGATGTCGGCAGGTCGGGTCTTGGGTAGCGACATCTCGCCGGCCGGATTGCCCAGCAGCAGGCGCATCCCGGGGGCGGCCTCGTCCCAGAGGAACTCCGAGACGGTCCCTCCCGGATGCCGGCGCACGGCGATCGTCGCCAGGCCGTCCGCGCGGGTGGCCGCGTCGACGGGGGAGTAGTGCCGACGATGGACGACGCCGTTCACCACCACGCCCACCTCGAGGGCTGCGCCGGGCTCGGGCCGCTCGACGCCGGCGGGAAGTCGCAGCGTGAGGACGGTGACGTCGGCAACCGGCCGGTCGACCGAGACGACGGTCGCCCCGGTGGGGTCGTCGGACCAGTCGAGGCCGAGCGAGCGGACGTAGTGCTCGACGGGATGCGGGGTGAGCAGCGCACGGGTGATCGAGCGGGAGATGAGGCGGCGGATGGGCGGGGCGGTCATGGGGACCTCCGTGAGATCTGGGTCGGTGTGGTCGGTCGCCTTCGGGCGCCGCAACCGTCTGCGTCTGGATTCGCGCCGCGCACCGGGAGGGTGCGGTCGCGCTGCAACTGGGGCGCGTCCGTCCGGTTCGACCACCGGACGAGTTTGAGTGTACATCCGTGCTCCGAAATGAAAAGCCTCTAGTGGCGCCGATCACATGACCGGGCGCAGGAGTGCAGACGACATGCGGTTATGCCGTGGATTCGTTAGCATTGCGGTCGTGACAGCGCCCAGGTCCCGAGCGGAACAGAAACAATACACTCGTGCACTCATCGTCGACGCGGGTCGTCAGGCGGTGGCCGCACGGGGCTTCTCGGGGCTCGTCGTGCGCGAGCTTGCCCGCGAGGCGGGCATCGTGCCCACGGCCTTCTACCGGCACTTCGACTCGGTCGACGCCCTCGCCACGGAACTCGCCACGGGCGCCGCCGACACACTGGCGCTCCTCGTCGACACGCTGGTCAGCGACCCCGCCGAGGATCCGGCCGCGACCTGGCCCGCGCAGGCGGAGAAGCTCGCCGCCGAGAACCCGCAGACCTGGTCGGTGCTCGCGCGCGGCCTGGTCGACACTGCACATCCCGATCACCGCGTACTGGTAGCCGCCTCGGACACCGCCCGCCGTCGGCTCGGGATCAGCCTGGGCAGGCTCGATGCGCTCTCCGGGGCGGACGGGGCGATGGTCGACGTGGCGGCGGACCTCGTCGTCGTCGTCCTCATCGGTCACCTCAACGCTCTCGCGGGCGGTGCCGACCCGCGCGCGGCGTCGGAGGACTGCTCCGCGCGGTTACGACTGATTCTCGCCGGTGCCGCCGCCTCCTGACGCGCGCCCCGACCGGGAGCTCAGCCCGTCTGACCGGGAGCACGGGCACTGCACGCTCCGACCGGGAGCTCAGCGCATCGCGCGCCCCGACCGGGAGCTCAGCGTCGCGATCGCAGCGTCAACACGCACCCCACCAGAACCACCAGGCCCGCCGCGCCGACCGCCAGCCACGGCCCGTACTCCTCGATCAGCGAGCCGCCGGCGACCGTTATAATGCGGTCGGGCCCGTTGGTCGCCACGGCCTCGCCGGACCCTGAACCACCCAGGCCGGCCGCCCCTACGTCACCACTGCCGGCGGCCAGCGCGGTCAGGCCGTCGGACCCGTCACCCGACCCTGCGCCCCCACCGAGTTGCCCCACGGACTCCTCGGTCGAGAACCCGGAATCGAGCAGGATCGCCGCCTGCTCCCACGGCGCCTTGGGCAGGCGGGTGCCGTCGAGCAGCACCACCGCCAGCCGCCGCCCGTCCCGCTCGGCCGAACCGATGAAGGTGTGGCGGGCGTCGTCGGTTAAACCGGTCTTGCCGCCGAGCGCGCCTTCATAGTTGTAGAGGAGCTGATTGTCGTTGGCCAGCACGAACCCCGGGTTGACAATCTCGCCGTCCGCGCGTGTCGTGGGACCTGAGTACGGCGGCGGATTGTGCGGATCCGGCGGCCCCGCGCCCTCGCCGGCCGGGTAGCCGGGGAAGCCGGTCATCTGCGTGGCGACGATATCGGCGAACTCCGGCCGCGACATCGCATCGCGCCAGATCAGCGACATGTCGTACGCGGAGGTCATCATTCCCGGCGCGTCGAGTCCGTTCACCGACCCGGCGTGCGTGCTGGTCGCGCCCAGCGCGGCGGCGTGGGCGTTCATGGCGTCGATCGTGGCGTCGATCCCGCCCATCTGGTGCGCGAGCACCACCGCGGCATCGTTGCCCGACGCCATGAGCAGTCCGCTGAGCAGCCGCGTGATCGAGTACTTCCCACCCGGCCCGACGCCCACGAGGCTACCCTCGGCGCCGTCGAGGTCCGCGTCGGTCACGGAGATGATCCGCTCCTCGTCCAACTCGTCGATCGCCACGGAGGCCAGCAGCGTCTTGATGATGCTGGCGGGCCGGTAGCGACCGTGCGGGTCCTTGGCGGCGATGATCTCGCCCGAGTCGAGGTCGGTGACCATCCAGGCGCTGGCGGTGATATCGCGCGGGACGTCAAAGCCGTCGGGCGCCACCACGTCGCACGTGTCCAGCGCCTCACCGCCGGCCGGGGTCTCGGGCACCGGGGGAGGGGCGGGCGAGGTCTGCCCGGGCCGGGGCACCTCCGACTCGTCGACGGGAGGGGGAGGCGAGGTCTGAAACGGGCACCCGGTGAGGTCGCGCGGCGTGACGAAGTACGACGACGACGTGGTGGACGGCAACACCGACGGCAGCGGTGCCTCGGTGATCGGAGTGTCCGGCACCGGCTCGGCGGAGGCGACGGGTCCCGCGGCGGCCAGTGGCACCAGGGCCGCGAGTGCGGCGGCGGTGAGGGCGGCTGCGGGGCGGATCGCGGTTCGGGCCGCTGCTCGGTGCTCCCGGCCCAGAGCGTCGCGGCCCGGGGCCTGACGAGTGTCTGTCACGGATCCACACTCTACGTCCGTCCCCGAACACGCTTTCTGAGACCCGCCGCCGCGTCGGGCCCGCTGTGGTGGCGGGCACGGAAATAGCGGCGGGCACGGAAATAGCGGCGGGCACGGAAATAGCGGCGGGCACGGAAATAGCGGCGGGGCCGCATCCTCCGAGTGGAAGATGCGGCCCCGACGGCTGAGCTCTGCGAGCTGTTCGCTCTACCGCGCGAACAGCAGCGCGCGCTTGACCTCCTGGATCGCCTGCGTCACCTGGATGCCACGGGGGCACGCGTCGGTGCAGTTGAAGGTGGTGCGGCAGCGCCACACGCCCTCGGCGTCGTTGAGGATGTCGAGACGCTCCGCGGCACCCTCGTCACGGGAGTCGAAGATGAAGCGGTGCGCGTTGACGATGGCGGCCGGACCGAAGTACGACCCGTCGTTCCAGAACACGGGGCACGAGGTGGTGCAGCACGCGCAGAGGATGCACTTGGTGGTGTCGTCGAAGCGCGCACGGTCGGTCTGCGACTGGATCCGCTCACCGGTCGGCGCGTTGCCGGAGGTGATGAGGTACGGCTTGATGTCGCGGAACGACTTGAAGAACGGCTCCATGTCGACGTACAGGTCCTTCTCCACCGGAAGTCCACGGATCGGGGCCACGGTGATGGTGACGGACTTGCCGTCCTTGGGGAGCATGTCCTTCATGAGGACCTTGCACGCCAGGCGGTTGACACCGTTGACCTGCATGGCGTCGGAACCACACACGCCGTGGGCGCAGGAGCGACGGAACGCGAACGAGCCGTCGATGTAGTTCTTGACGTACATGAGCAGGTTGAGCAGACGGTCGGACGGCAGTGCCGGGACCTCGTACTCCTTGAAGCCCGCCGAATCCGGATCCTCCGGGTTGAACCGGGCGATCTTCAGCGTGACCATGGTCGAGCCGGGCGGCACCGGGCGGTTGCCCGCACCGCTGTTGGAAGTGGTGGTATCGACTGCGGAACTCATCAGTACTTACGCTCCATCGGCTCGTAGCGGGTCTGCACAACCGGCTTCCAGTCCAGCCGGATCTCGGAGAGAAGGTCTTGACCGTTCTCCTTGAACGCCATGGTGTGCTTCATGTAGTTGGCGTCGTCGCGGTCCGGGTAGTCCTCGCGAGAGTGACCGCCGCGCGACTCCTTGCGGTTGAGGGCACCCACGACGGTGACCTCCGCCAGCTCGAGGAGGAAGCCCAGCTCGACGGCCTCCAGGAGCTCGGTGTTGAAGCGCTTGCCCTTGTCGGACACGGTGACGTCGGCGTAGCGCTTCTTCAGCTCACGCAGCTCGGCGCGGGCCTCGGTGAGCGACTGCTCGGTACGGAACACCGACGCCTTGTCGTCCATCATGGCCTGCATTTCCTTGCGGATGTCCGCGGCGTTCTCGGTGCCGTGCGGCGCGAGCATCTGCTCCATCCACTCGCGGACCATGGTCTCCGGAGCCTCGGGGAGCTCGGTGAAGTCGACCTGGGCGGCGTACTCGGCGGCGGCGATGCCGGCACGACGGCCGAACACGTTGATGTCGAGCAGCGAGTTGGTGCCCAGGCGGTTGGAACCGTGGACGGACACGCAGGCGCACTCGCCAGCGGCGTAGAGGCCGGGCACCACGTCGTCGTTGTTGCGCAGCACCTGACCGGTGATGGTGGTGGGGATGCCGCCCATGACGTAGTGGCAGGTCGGGAAGACCGGCACGAGCTCGGTGACCGGGTCGACGCCCAGGTAGGTGCGCGAGAACTCGGTGATGTCGGGGAGCTTCTCCTCGAGCACGTCGGCGCCGAGGTGGGTCACGTCGATGTAGACGTAGTCCTTCTCCGGGCCGGCGCCGCGGCCCTCGCGGACCTCCAGGACCATCGAGCGGGCGACGATGTCACGCGGCGCGAGGTCCTTGATGGTGGGGGCGTAACGCTCCATGAAGCGCTCGCCGTCGGCGTTACGCAGGATGCCGCCCTCACCGCGGACGGCCTCTGAGATGAGGATGCCCAGGCCGGCCAGCCCTGTCGGGTGGAACTGGTGGAACTCCATGTCCTCCAGTGGCAGGCCCTTGCGGAAGACCACGGCCATACCGTCACCGGTGAGGGTGTGGGCGTTGGAGGTGGTCTTGTACATACGGCCCGAGCCGCCGGTGGCGAACACGGTGGCCTTGGAGTGGAAGACGTGCAGGTCGCCGGAGGCCAGCTCGTAGGCGACGCAGCCGGTGGCCACGGGACCCTCGGGCGTCTCGGTGAGGCACAGGTCGAGCACGTAGAACTCGTTGAAGAACTCCACGTCGTGCTTGACGCAGTTCTGGTACAGCGTCTGCAGGATCATGTGACCCGTGCGGTCGGCGGCGTAGCAGGCACGACGCACGGGCGCCTTGCCGTGGTCACGCGTGTGGCCACCGAAGCGGCGCTGGTCGATCTTGCCCTCGGGCGTGCGGTTGAACGGCAGGCCCATGTTCTCGAGGTCGATGACCGCGGTGATTGCCTCCTTGGCCATGATCTCCGCGGCGTCCTGGTCGACGAGGTAGTCGCCGCCCTTGACCGTGTCGAACGTGTGCCACTCCCAGTTGTCCTCCTCGACGTTCGCGAGGGCGGCGCACATGCCGCCCTGGGCGGCACCGGTGTGGGAGCGGGTGGGGTAGAGCTTGGTGAGGACCGCGGTGCGGGTACGCGGCCCGGCCTCGATGGCGGCGCGCATCCCGGCGCCGCCGGCGCCGACGATGACGACGTCGTACTGGTGCTGGTGAACCTGACGATCGGTCATGGGTTACTCAGTGCTCGCTTTCGAAGTGAGGAAGTCCGCTGACGAACTCTGCCGGAGGTCAGATGTCGTAGGCGAGGCCGAAGATGGCGTAGGTGCCCAGGGCGAGGACGAGGACGGTCGCCGCG
Organism: Dietzia sp. NCCP-2495; assembly: GCF_026011735.1. Taxonomy (GTDB): domain Bacteria; phylum Actinomycetota; class Actinomycetes; order Mycobacteriales; family Mycobacteriaceae; genus Dietzia. The sequence goes on from NZ_BRVN01000032.1 coordinate 21,635, forward strand.
ACGAGGATCGCGTTGAGCCAGAACCGGGTCGAGTCCTTGCGCGAGTAGTCCGCGATGACGGTGCGGACACCGTTCGCGCCGTGGAGCTGCGCCAGCCAGAGCATGAGGATGTCCCACGTGGCCCAGAACGGGCTCTGCCAGCGGTCGGCGACGTAGGCCCAGTCGATGCGGTGGACGCCGTCGTCGATCATGAGGCCCACGGTGAGGTGGCCGATGGTGAGGAAGACCAGCGCCACGCCCGAGTAGCGCATGAACATCCACGCGTTGCGCTCGAAGTTGCCGCGCGACTTCAGTCGCGGCGAGCGGGGCTGGGCCAGCGAGGCCGGACGATCGTAGGACGTCTGGAGAACAGGTGCGTCTGCCATGGTGATCGTTCTCCTTAGAGGTGCTCGAAGAGGAGGAAGAGAAGGCGCGCAGCCGCGGCGGCGAACACCACGACCCAGATCGCCAGGATGGCCCAGAGCATCTGGCGCTGGTACTTGGCGCCCTTGGACCAGAAGTCCACGGCGACGATCCGCAGGCCGTTCAGTGCGTGGAACAGGACCAGGGCCACGAGCCCGATCTCCATGAGACCGACGATCGGGTTCTTGTACGTGTCGATGATCGAGTTGTACGTCTCCGGGCTCACGGTGACGAGCGCGGTATCGAGCACGTGCACGAAGAGGAAGAAGAAGATCGCAACGCCGGAGATGCGGTGCGCGACCCACGACCACATCCCCGGGTCACCCTTGTAGATGTTGGTCTTTTTGGTGGGTGCCGGACGCGCCGGCGCCTGCGCAGTACTCATGGGCTTTCTCGTGCCTCCGATTCGTCTGGGCGAAGTGCCTCGGCGCGCGTGCAGTGCCACTCGACACGGCGGGCGCCTACATGGACTTTAGACCTGAGAGGGAACTGATGAGAAGCAGGGTGGGTATCGTGGCTCGAACGGGTTATGCCTGTTAGGGGACCCTAAAAGAAGTTACCGAGGGGTAGGTCGAGGTGTCTTCCAGCGAAACCGCAGCGCAATGGACCACGAACGTCGAGTTGCTTCGTGAGCGTGCACTCGAGGCGGCGCGGCGGGCCTATCGGCCGTACTCCGGGCTGGGGGTGGGCGCCGCCGCGACGGCGACCTCTGAGCCCGTGACCTCCGAGTCCGTGACCTCCGCGTCTGCAGCACCCGCCGATCCGGACACACCCGCCGGCGACGGTCCCGGCGGGATCCGCGTCGTCACCGGCTGCAACGTGGAGAACGCCTCCTACGGGCTGACGCTCTGCGCGGAGTGCTCACTCGTCTCCGACCTCTTCCGGACCGGCGGCGGGCGACTGCTCGAGCTCGTCGTCGTCGCCCACACCGGCGAGCCCCTCGCACCGTGCGGGCGCTGCCGACAGCTCCTCCACGAACACGGCGGCCCCGCCCTCGTCGTCCACGGCGCGCGCGGACCCGTGCGCCTCGGCGAGCTCCTCCCGGACGCCTTCGGGCCGGGAGACCTGGCGTGAGTGGGGGACAGGGCGCCGCGGGAGGGCCTGGCGCGAGGCCGTCCTCGCCGCGTCGGTTCGACGCCGTGCGGATCATCGAGGCCAAGAGGGACGGGCGAGAGCTCGACGACGACGAGGTGGACTGGATCCTCGACGCCTTCACCCGCAGGGAGATCGTCCCGGAACAGATGTCCGCGCTGGCGATGGCGATCTACTTCCGTGGCATGACCGACGCAGAGATCTCCCGGTGGACCACCGCCATGGTCCGCTCCGGGACCCGGCTCGACCTGACC
>NZ_BRVN01000033.1 GCF_026011735.1 Dietzia sp. NCCP-2495
GTTTAGGGCAGAAGCCGTTGCGTGTGGCACCAAGTGCCAATATGATGTGGATCTCACCGCTCTCGCGGTGGGATTCCTATGCGCAGACGAGAGGACACGCTATGGAGAACACGCAGAACACCGAGGTTGTGCTGGAAGAGGCTCTTATCGAAGAGGTCTCGATCGACGGCATGTGCGGGGTCTACTGAGATGATCCCCGCAGCAGCGCCGGCCGGCGCCGGACAGGAAGCCGCCACAGCGGCGTTCGATCTCCACGCCGGCTGGCGCCTGCACCCCGGGGTGGCGCTACGGCCGGAGCCGTTCGGAGCCCTGCTCTACCACTTCCACACCCGGAAACTCAGCTTTCTCAAGTCGCCGACCATCGTCGAGGTGGTTCGCACTCTCGCAGACCATCCCTCAGCTCGCGCGGCCTGTGCCGCGGCGGGGGTGGCGATCGATGAACCGGCGACCGCGCGTCTGTACCTTCACGCGCTCGGCCAGCTCGCAGACTCGCGCATGATCGAGGAGATCTCATGACCAGCATGCTTGACCGCCCCGCGACCCCCGCACCCGTCGGACGTCTGGTCGACCAGTTCGAGCGCGGACTCGACGCTCCGATCTGTCTGACCTGGGAGCTCACCTACGCCTGCAACCTGGCGTGCGTTCACTGCCTGAGTTCGTCGGGGCGTCGCGATCCCCGAGAGCTGTCCACCGAGCAGTGCAAGGCGATCATCGACGAACTGCAGAAGATGCAGGTCTTCTACGTCAACATCGGCGGCGGCGAGCCGACGGTCCGCCCCGACTTCTGGGAGCTGGTCGACTACGCGACCAGTCACCAGGTGGGCGTGAAGTTCTCGACCAACGGTGTTCGTATCGATGAGAAGGTCGCCAAGCGTCTCGCGGCGAGCGACTACGTCGACGTGCAGATCTCGATCGATGGTGCGACGGCCGAGGTGAACGACGCGGTCCGCGGACCTGGCTCGTTCGATATGGCCTGCCGCGCGCTCCAGCATCTGAAAGACGCCGGCTTCAAGGATTCGAAGATCTCCGTGGTGGTGACGCGCGAGAACGTCACCCAGCTCGACGAGTTCAAGGCCCTGGCCGACAAGTACGACGCGACGCTCCGGATCACCCGGCTGCGCCCGTCGGGTCGAGGCGCGGACGTGTGGGATGACCTGCATCCGCTGCCCGAGCAGCAGCGGGGCCTGTACGACTGGCTGGTGGCGAACGGCGAGAACGTTCTCACCGGTGACAGCTTCTTCCACCTCTCCGCATTCGGAGAGGGGCAGGGTTCGCTTCCCGGTCTCAATCTCTGCGGAGCAGGGCGGGTCGTCTGTCTTATCGACCCGATCGGCGACGTCTACGCCTGTCCTTTCGCGATCCACGAGGAGTTCCTCGCGGGAAACATAGTGTCTGACGGTGGATTCGAATCCGTGTGGCAGACCTCCGAGCTCTTCCGTGAGCTCCGAGAGCCCCAGTCCGCCGGCGCGTGCGCGTCGTGTGACTTCTACGACAGCTGCCGCGGCGGCTGCATGGCCGCCAAGTTCTTCACCGGTCTTCCCATGGACGGCCCGGACCCCGAGTGTGTCCAGGGCTACGGCGAGGGACTACTCGCGGCCGAGCGGAGCATACCGGACCCGTCGCAGGACCACACGCGGCCGATGGGACTCGCCGCGCGCAAGCAACCGACCGGTCCGGTTCCGCTGACGCTCGTCACCACCCCGCCGCGCAGGCCCACGAGCCTGTGCGACGAGTCCCCGATCTAGTTCACCGACACTTTCACGTTCGCGCCGCCGGGCAGGTGCCCCCTACTCCGGTTGGTGCGCCCGGGGGCGTGCCCGCCCTCTGATAAACGCCTGACCCCCAAGAATGGAGCACGCCCGTGTCACGCCTGTCCAAGATCGCCGAGGCCAACCCCTGGCGCCAGAACCCGTGGTTCGAGTCGGTCGCCGAGGCCCAGCGTCGTGCCCGCAAGAAGCTCCCCAAGAGCGTGTACATGGCGCTGGTCGGAGGAAGTGAAGCCGGCGTGACCATCCGCGACAACATGGATGCGTTCTCCGAACTCGAGCCCAAGCCGCACGTCATCGGCGCGAAGCAGGACCGCGACATGGCCACCACGGTCATGGGGCAGCCGATCAGCCTGCCGGTCATGATCTCGCCGACCGGCGTCCAGGCCGTCACCCCGGACGGTGAGGTCGACGTCGCTCGCGCCGCCGCTGCCCGGGGTACCGCGATGGGGCTGAGTTCGTTCGCCTCCAAGCCCATCGAGGAGGTCATCGCGGCGAATCCCCAGACCTTCTTCCAGGTGTACTGGCTGGGTGGCAAGGAAAAGGTCCTCGAGCGACTCGAGCGGGCGAAGGCCGCCGGCGCCGCAGGGGTCATCCTCACCACCGACTGGTCGTTCTCGATGGGGCGTGACTGGGGCAGCCCCGCGATCCCTGAGAAGCTCGACGCCAAGGCCATGATCACCCTCGCGCCTCAGATCGCGGTCCGTCCGCGCTGGGCGGCGGAGTGGGCACGCGACGTCGTGGTCAACAAGCGGTTCCCCGATCTGACCACCCCGAACCTCGTCCAGCAGGGCGAGATGGGCCCGTCGTTCTTCGGCGCGTACGGCGAGTGGATGGGTACCCCGCCGGCAACGTGGGAGGACATCGCCTGGGTGGTGCAAAACTACGACGGCCCGGTCATGCTCAAGGGCATCACCCGGATAGACGACGCCAAGCGTGCCGTCGACGCCGGGGTCACGGCCATCTCGGTCTCCAATCACGGCGGCAACAACCTCGACGCCACCCCGGCCTCGATCCGCTGCCTCGCCCCGATCGTCGACGAGGTCGGTGACCAGGTCGAGGTGCTGCTCGACGGCGGTATCCGCCGCGGCTCGGATGTGGCCAAGGCTCTCGCGCTCGGAGCGCGAGCCGTGATGATCGGCCGCGCCTACCTGTGGGGCCTGGGCGCCAACGGCCAGGCCGGCGTGGAGAACGTCCTCGACATCATGCGTTCGGGCCTGGACTCGAGCCTCATCGGTCTGAGCAAGTCCTCGATCTCGGAGCTCAACAGGGACGACTACGTGATCCCGGACGACTTCATGCGCCGCCTCGGCGCGTGACACCCGGACACTGATCCACCCCCCGGCCCCGGTCAGCGCTCGTGCGCCAGCACGACGTGCACCACGGTCGAACACCATCACCTGATCGAGAAAAGGACACCCCTTCATGGGAGATTTTGACGGCAAGGTCGTCTACATCACCGGCGTGGCGCGAGGCCAGGGCCGTAAGCACGCGATCCGCTTCGCCCGGGAGGGCGCGAAGATCATCGGCATGGATCTGTGTGAGGCGCCGTCCGAGTACGTCAAGTACCCGACGGCGACCAAGGACGATCTCGCGACGACCATCGAACGGGTCGAGGCAGAGGGCGGGGAGATCATGGCCGAGGTCGGCGACGTCCGCGACCTCGCGTTCCAGCAGGACCTCGTCACGCGCGGCGTGGAACGTTTCGGTGGCCGCCTGGACGTGGTGATCGCCAACGCGGGTATCTGCAACTGGGGCAAGGTGTGGGAGCTCGACGAGGAGCAGTGGAACGACACGATCGACATCAACCTGACGGGCTACTGGAAGACCCTCAAGGCGACGATCCCGCACATGCTCGAGGCGGGTAACGGCGGGTCGATCATCCTGGTGAGCTCGGTCGCCGGCCTCAAGGCCATGCCCGTGCAGGCCCCGTACTCCGCGTCCAAGCACGGCGTCGTGGGCCTCGCACAGACCGCCGCCAAGGAGCTGGGCGAGCACAATATCCGGGTCAACACGATCCATCCGTACGGTGTGCTCACGCCGATGGGCGGCGAGGACCCGGACGCGCTCAAGGTGTTCAACGAGATGCAGCAGTTCCTCCCGCATTTCACGCCGATCCTCGGCATGGGCATGGCCACCACCGACGACATCTCGGACTCGGTCATGTTCCTCGCCTCGGACGCCTCGCGCACGATCACCGCCTCGACCTTCACCGTCGACATGGGCGCGATCAAGGTCTGATCGACCGATGACTGGTGTGTCCGGCACGTCCGGCGAGGGCACCGGGAGCAGTCGGGCCACGCCGGGAGGCCGGGTCACGCAGGAAGGCCGGGTCACGCCAGGAGGCCGGATGGTCGCGGTGCTCCCTGTCGGTGCCACCGAGCAGCACGGGCTCCACCTTCCGCCGGAGACCGACACGCTCCTGGCCGTCGCGGCCGCCGGGGCTCTGGTCGACGAACTGGTCGACGGACCGGTCGACGACCCGGGCGAGGCCCGCGCATGTTTCACGGTGCTTGCCGCACTCGCCTTTGGCGCGAGCGGGGAGCACCAGGCGTTTCCCGGAACTGTGTCCATGGGGACGGAGGCGCTTGCCTCGGTGGTTCTCGAGCTCGGGCGGTCGGTGTCGACCTGGGCGGACCGCCTCCTGATCGTCAACGGTCACGGCGGCAATGTGGAGGCGCTGCGACTGGCTGTCACCCGACTCCGTTATGAGGGGCGCGACGCGGCCTGGCTGTCCTGCCGCACGGCCGAGGACTCCACCGATACGCACGCCGGACATGCCGAGACCTCGCTCATGCTGCACCTCCACCCCGACCTCGTCGACATGGAACGCGCGGAAAAAGGCTGTACCGCTCCGTTGAGGGAGATCCTTCCGGCGATGCGCGAGGGGGGTGTCGCGGCGGTGAGCCCCACCGGTGTCCTCGGCGACCCCACGACCGCGTCCGGGGGAGAGGGTGCCCGGCTGTGGCACCTGTTGGTGGCCGAGGCGCGGGCGAGCCTCATCGCGTGGAATCCCGGCGACGCGGACGGGATGCTCCGATGACGGAATCCGTCCGCGTGCGACTGGACCGTCGTACGAGGATCCTCCGCCGTGGCGGCACGGTGCGGATCCTGGGGGGTGACCCGGTCACCCTGGTCACGCCCTCGGCCTCTGCCGCCGCGCTCCTCGATACGAGCGGCGAGGTCGACACCAGCACTCCGGCCGGCGTCGCGTTGGCCAGGGCGCTCACCGATCGGGGCATGGCGCACCCGAAGGTGGGAGCCGCCCCTACCGCCCGCCCGGCACGTGCGCTGGACAGCGTCGTGGTGGTGGTCCCCGTTCGTGACGACGCGGACGGTGTGACCGATCTGGTGCGTGCCGTGCAACAGGAACGGAAGCGGGGGATGGGTCTCGTCGTCGTCGACGACGGCTCCGCCACGCCCCTCACCACGGCGAGGATCGACCCCACGCCCACCGGCACTTCACCTGTTGTGATCCGGAACGACTCGTCCCTCGGGCCGGCGGCGGCCCGCAACGCGGGGACGGCCGCTGCGGTGGCGCGCGGTGCGCAGGTGGTGGTCTACCTCGACGCCGACGTCCGGCCGGAACCCGGGTGGCTCGACCCGCTCCTCGATCATCTCGACGACCCACATCTCGCCGCGGTCGCCCCGCGGATCGTCGCCGCCGAGCCGGGCAGGTTCTGGGTTCGGGGCTTCGAGACTGCGCGATCGGCGCTGGACATGGGCGCGGAACCGGCACTGGTCCGCCCCCGCACGCGGGTGCCCTACGTGCCGAGCGCGGCGCTCGCGGTGCGGCCGGACCGTCTTCCCGCGCCGCCGCCCGGTGGGGGCGCGGGGCCGTTCGACGAGCGACTCCACGTGGCCGAGGACGTGGACCTGTGTTGGCGCGTGGTCGCCGCCGGCGGTCGCATCCGGTTCGAGCCGGCGGCCCACGTCGCGCACCGTCACCGAACCACGCTCGGCCCCCTGCTGGCCCGCCGCGCCTACTACGGACGTGGAGCCGCGCCGCTGGCCGAGCGTCACGGGCCGGCGGTGGCTCCGGCGGTGGCGTCGCCGGTGTCGCTCGCGGTGGCGCTGGGGGTGTGGAGTGCGACGCCGCTCGGCGCGGGGGTCGCCGCGGTGGCGACGGGGCGCGCGTGGTGGCGCACGCGCGCGGTGACCGGTGACGGTCGTGCCGCAGCGCGGCTCATCGCGCGCGGCGCCGGGTCGTACGTCCGACAGCTTCCCGAGGCGTTGCTGCGCCCGTACTGGCCGGTCACGGCGGCGTTGGTGCTGGTCACCGCCCCGTCCGGTGTGAGGTGGGTGCGCGCACTACGACGACGACTGCTGGTCGCCGCGGTGGCGGACGGCGTGTGGCACTGGTGGTCGGTTCGGGAGCCGGGTCGTCTGCCGGTGGACGAGCCGCTCGGCCACGTCGTGTTGCGCCGCCTCGATGACGCCGCGTACGGGGTCGGGGTGTGGCGGTCGGCGTGGGCGGCCGGGTCGACGGGTGCGCTGCGGCCGGAGCTGAGGCGATGACATCCGGGCGGACCCGGGACGGGGGCTCGCATGCCGAGCCCCTGCGCGCCGATGTCGTGGTGGTGGGTGCCGGCCCCGCGGGGTGCGTGGTGGCGCGCCGTCTGGCGGATGCCGGCGCCGACGTGCTGCTGCTGGAGGCGGGCGATCACCCCGCCTCGCCGCGTGCCGGTCTGCTCGATGTGGGGCCGGGGTCGCGCGTGGTGAGGCGGCATCCCGCCTGGATCGGTGAAGGGTTCTGGGATTTGCCGCGCGGGCGCACGCTGGGCGGGTCGGGTGCGGTCAACGGCGGGTACTGCAGTCCGGCCAGGCCTGCTGACCTGGAGGCGTGGGGGCGGGAGTGGCCGCGTCGGTACGCGGCCGGACTGGCGCGCGCGTCGGAGCGACTCCGGCCGCGACTGGAACCGATGGGGCCGGTCGCGACGCGGGTGGCGGGGGCGTTCCCGGAGCGGGTGTCGGCGATCGCGCAGGCGCGGATCGGCGCGCGGCGGGTCACGGCGTTCGACGCGTGGGATCCGGCCGGCGCGGGAGTGCGGGTGCGTACCGGCGTCAGTGTGGCGCGCCTGCGCTGGGCGGACGGTCTGGTGGGCGGGCGGTGCGACGGTGTGGTGATCGCCGGTCGCAGCCATGACCATGACGACGACAACGTCGGCGCCGTCGAGATCTCGGCGACACAGGTGGTTCTCTGTGCCGGGACGATCGGCTCGGCCTCGATTCTCCGGGGCTCGGGGCTGGGGGAGTCGACGGGCCACCCGGTCGGCCATCGGGTGCAGGAGCATCCGGAGGTCCTTCTCGAGGTGCCTGCAGACTGGGCGCCGGGTGAATGGGCGCCGGGCGACGGTGGGGTCCCGGAGGTACCTCCGGCGCTGCTCACGCACGTCGTGCGGCTCGAGTTCCCAGACCATGCGCGGGAGCCACTCGCGGGTGATGACCACGTCCGGCCCGGCCCGGTTCACGCGGACGGGCCCAGGCTGGCGGTGCCCGAGGTGGAGGTGCGGCCGTATGCCCTGCCCATGCACCGGTTCATCCCCGGCCTCGACCCGGTGCCGCTGCGCATCGGCCTGGCGCTCATGAACCCGGCCGGCGTCGGTCGGATCGATGCCGGCGGCACCGTGTGGTTGCCGACTGAGCCCCGCGATAGCGAGGTGCTGTCCGCCGCGGCAGAGTTCGTGGCCGACAGGATCGGCGTGGGCAGGCCCGCGCTGACACTGTCGACGTCGCAGCATCTCTCAGGATCGGCCAGGATCGGCGAGGTGGTCGACGATCAGGGCCACGTCCTGGGCGTCGGGGGAGTGCGGGTGGCCGATGCGTCTGTGTTGCCGGAGTTACCGCGCTGCGGTCCGTACTACACAGTGCTGGCCGTGGCGGAGTCTCTCGCCGCCGACATGGTCGCGGCGCGACCGTGGTAGAACTACGTGAGTAGAACACGTTTCACCACAGGGTGGATGTAGGGCCGGAGGGTGCGCGCATGAGCGGGACTGAGACAACCGTCGAGCCGCGACGATTCAGCGTCGAGCGAGAAGCCGGGGTCACGCTGGCCGGGGAGGTGTGGGATCCCGTCGGTGACGACACCACTCCACTCGACGAAATCCTCATGCTGCACGGGGGCGCCCAGACCCGGCACGCGTGGACCCGCGCGGCCCGCCGGTTGGCGTCCGAGGGGTATCGCGTCACCGCGATGGACGCGCGCGGCCACGGTGACAGCGACTGGGACCCCGAGGGGGACTACGACATCCATCGCCTCGCGTCGGACCTCGAGGCGATCGTCGCCGAGCGGTTCCCCGGGCGTCGACCGGTGATCGTGGGGGCCTCTCTCGGCGGGATGACAGCGATGCTGTCCCTCGGGAGCGGCCAGGAAGTCGCCCGCGCGCTGGTGCTGGTCGACGTGACGCCGAAGCTCGAGGCGGAGGGGGTCGAGAAGATCGGCGCGTTCATGCGGTCGGGCTTCAACGGCTTCGCCAGTCTGGAGGAGGCAGCGGACGCGATCGCCGCGTACCAGCCGCACCGCAAGCGTCCCGACAATATTGACGGACTGCGCAAGAACCTCCGTCTGCGGGAGGACGGTCGCTGGCACTGGCACTGGGATCCGCGGTTCGCCGGTAGCGCGTCCGCGGACAATGCGGATATCGGCACGGCCTTCTTCGAGGCGCTCGTGCCGAAGATCCAGCAGCCGACGCTGCTCATCCGCGGCGGGATCTCCGACATCGTCAGCGACGAATCCGTCCGACACCTGCTCGAGCTGCTCCCGCACGCACACACGATGGAGGTTCCCGAGGCGGGACACATGGTGGCGGGTGACGACAACGCGGTCTTTCTCGATCAACTCGAGTGGTTCCTCACCGAGATCGTGGGGGTGGCCGGGGAATAACCCCGTTCGGGCGGCGTTGCTATGCACAGCACCGGGGGCAGATACCCGCATGGGTATAGATTGCCCCGCAAGGTCGTCGGCGGCTCGGGCTATCCGTAGGCTGACGATCAACGGCATGACGAGACGAGAGTCGTCCCGTCCCGCGAGGAGGCATTCGAATGACCACCGTCGACATCACGACCGCCGATTTCGAGAACACCGTCACCAACAACGACATCGTCCTGGTGGACTTCTGGGCCGAGTGGTGTGGTCCCTGTAAGGCTTTCGGGCCGGTTTTCGAGAAGGTCTCGGGCAAGAACCCGGAGATCACCTTCGCCAAGGTCGACACCGACGCCGAGCAGCAGCTCGGCACGATGCTCCAGATCCAGTCGATCCCCACGCTCATGGCGTTCCGAGAGGGCATCGCCGTGTTCCGTCACTCGGGTGCGATCCCGGAGCAGGCGCTGGATGACCTGGTCGAGCAGATCAAGGGTCTGGACATGGACGAGGTCCGCAAGGCGGTCGAGGACGCGCAGGCGCAGCAGGGCGACGCGCAGGCCTGACCGGCCCCGTCTGGACGGCCCAGCCCCACCGGCCCCGTGTGTCGGGGTCGGAACCCTGTCGGGACTGCCGTGCAGCTCACGATGCTGCTCGACCCCGGTTCTGAAACGCGTTCCAGGAAGCACGACACCCTGTGCCACTTTGGGGTTATCGTAGCGAGAACACGTTTCAGTGCCGGTGGGATTTCCGGCAGTTTCAAAGGGGAGCCGCATGAAGACCAAGGCCGCCATCGCCCGCGAACTGGGCAAGCCGTTCGAGATCGTCGAGGCCGAGCTCGACGGACCCAACTTCGGCGAAGTTCTCGTCAAGTGGAAGGTAGCCGGCCTGTGCCATTCCGACCTCCACATCACCAGTGGTGATCTGCCGGGTCGTCTCCCGATCGTCGGCGGGCACGAGGGTGCCGGTGTCGTCGAGGCCGTCGGCGAGGGCGTGACGCACGTCCAGCCCGGGGACCACGTGGTGGGCTCGTTCATCCCGGCCTGCGGCAAGTGTTCGGCCTGTGCCCGCGGCATGTCCAACCTCTGCGACGGCGGGCTCAACGGCACCATCGGCGAGATGGCCGATGGTCGCTACCCGTTCGCGCTGGAGAACGGTGAGACCGCCGGCGCCATGTGCACCCTCGGCACCTTCTCGCAGTACACCGTGGCCAACATGAACTCGGTGGTCAAGATCCAGGACTGGATCCCGTTCGAGGTCGCCGCGCTCGTGGGCTGTGGCGTGACCACCGGCTGGGGCTCGGCGGTCTACTCCGCCGAGGTCAAGGCTGGCGACACCGTTGTGGTGTTCGGCGTCGGCGGCATCGGCATCAACGCGGTGCAGGGCGCCAAGCACGCCGGCGCCCGGTTCATCATCGCCATCGACACCGACGAGTCGAAGCGCGACAAGGCGCTCGAGTTCGGTGCCACGCATTTCTACACCGACGTAGAGCAGGTCAAGGCCGAGCTCCCGGGCCTGACCTGGGGCGGAATGGCGGAGAAGGCCATCATCACCATCGGTGTGGCCGACTCCAAGGTCACCGCCGACGCGATGGACCTGGTCGGTAAGCGGGGCGTCGTGGTCCTCACCTCGATGGGTGGCCTCGACAACCAGTCGATCCAGCTCACCGGCCTGTTCGTCTCGCAGTACGAGAAGGTCCTCAAGGGGTCGCTGTTCGGTTCCGCCAACGCGTTCCACGACATCCCCAACCTCCTGCGCCTGTGGGACGAGAAGCAGGTCAAGCTCGACGAGCTCATCACCCACCGCTTCACCCTCGACCAGGTCAACGAGGGCTACGAGATGATGGAGGCCGGCGGCACCGGTATGGTGCGCGGCATCATCGTCCACGACGACTGATCCACCGGCCGCGGTACGCGCGGCAATATACCCCCGTGGGTACACTGGTTCACGCCGGTGTGCCCACGGGGGTGTCGTGTGTCCGCCGCTGTTCCCAGCCCGAGACCGACGGTTCTCGACGTCGCCGGTCGGCGCCGGAAGTGGTGTCGACGACGACGAGCCGTCCATGAACCCGAAAGGTCCACGATGGCCGAGGCGGATCCACGTCAGCAGGTACTCAACAGATTGCGCCGAGCGCGCGGCCAGCTCAACGCCGTGATCGACATGGTCGAGGACGATCGGTCGTGCACAGAGATCATCACCCAGCTGGCCGCGGTCTCGAAGGCGCTCGATCGCGCCGGATTCAAGATCATCAGCGAGAACATCCAGGAGTGCGTCGCCCGCGAGGGCGCGGGCAAGGGCACTGACGGCGTCACCCTGGACGAGCTCGAGAAACTGTTCCTCTCACTCGCGTGACCACGCCCTCGGCTGCGTGGGAGACAAGTGGGCACACGCGAAAGGCGGAGATCGTCATGGCCATCGGTATCGGGACGTTCATCGGAATGGGATTCGACGAGGCGGCCGAGGTCACACGTGACGCGCTCGCCGAACGGGGGTTCGGGATCCTCCACTAGATCGATTTCACGGCGACGCTCAAGACCAAGATCGACAAGGACATCGAGCGCGTCCTCATCCTGGGTGCCTGTAATCCGGGCTTCGCGGGTAAGGCGTTCGACATCAGCAAGGACGTCGCGTTGATGATCCCCTGCAATGTCGTGGTCCGCGAGACGCCAAGCGGGACCATGATCGAGGCGCAGGACCCCGCACTGCTCACCGAGGTCATCTCGGGAGGGCTGCAGGAGCTGGCCGACGAGCTGTCCGCCCTGATGCGGTCGATGATGGACGAGATCGCCGCCAAAGGGCACTAGGGCGGGGACGCCGGCCCGGCTGTCGCCCGGAGCCCCGGCGGTCGTCTGAGAGCCTCGGCGGTCGCCCGGCGTCTCGGTGGTCGCCCTGCGCCCCGCCGGTCGCGTGACTACTGTGGCAGGCATGAGTTCACCTCGACTGGACGACTCCGGGTCTCAGGACCCGCGGGCAGTGGCGCAGCAGAGGCTCGAGGCGATGGTGGGGCGGGGTCAGCTCTCCCTGTCCGAGTTCTCCGACCGCGCGGCCAAGATCTGGGCCGCGACCTGTCCCGCGGAGCTCGACGTGGCCCTGAGCGGCCTGCCACCGGAGGCGCTCTCCCCCGGGGCACCCGCCCCGGTCGGCGGAGGACCGGGGTATCCGGCAACGAGTCCGGGTCAGCCGGGAGCGCAGCCGCCCGCGCACCGGCCGGGCTCGGCGATCACGGTCGACGAGAGCGAGAAGAGGACCTCGGTATTCGACACCCTCAAGCGTGAGGGACGGTGGAACCTCCCCGACGGGTACAAGCTCACCTCGTGGATGGGGGACATCTTCCTCGACGCCCGCGAGGCGGTGGTGGACCGACCGCGCACCCGTGTCCACCTCGACCTGTGGGGCGCCAACGCCAGGATCCTGCTCCCGCCGGGGGTGTCCGTCACCGTGACCGGAAATCGCACGCTCTCCGAACTCAAGGTCGACGAGGGTAAGTACGAGGTCAGCGGTGGTCCGCATCTCGACCTGGAGATCAACGGCTTCATGTCCAACGCGAAAATCAAGGTCCTCGCCGCGGGGGAGAAGATCCCCAAGGCCTGGAAGTGGTTCTGACCGCTCTGGCGGGACGTCACCGTACCGCGTCCGGCGGCCGCCCGATCAGTGCTCCCGGCGGCGCCACACGGTGTGCCGATGCCGGATCGTGTCGTCGTCGTCATATCCCTCGACGCGGCTCCGTGGATCGGTGATCCAGTCACCGACCTCGACCAGTTCCCACGGTGCGCCCGGCGCCTCGACACCCAGGTCCGGGGCGCGCACGGTCCCGGGGGCCTCGGCGTCGATCTCGGTGACCAGGCATTCCTGCGCGAACTCCAGCGCGGCGGCGTAGACCTGCCCGCCACCCATCACCGCGGCGTCCGGCCCCGCCGCCTCCAGCGCTGCCTCGACCGACCCGGCGCACTCGGCGCCCTCGGCCGACCACCCGGGATCGCGCGTGCACACGATGTTGCGGCGGCCGGGCAGCGGGCGGAAACGCTCGGGGATCGAGTCCCAGGTCGTGCGGCCCATGACCACCGGCCGGCCGAGGGTGGCCTGCTTGAAGAACGTCAGGTCCTCGGGGATGTGCCACGGCATGTCGCGGCCGTCGCCGATCACCCCGCCGCGGGCCTGCGCCCACACCATCGTGACCATCTCAGACCGCGACCGGCGCCTTGATGCCGGGATGGTGCTCGTAGCCGACCACCTCGAAATCCTTGAAGCGGTAGTCGAAGATCGAGTCGGCCTTGCGCAGCTCGAGCTCGGGGTAGGGGAACGGCTCGCGCTCCAGCTGCGTGCGGACCTGCTCCACGTGGTTGTCGTAGATGTGGCAGTCGCCGCCGGTCCAGATGAACTCGCCCACCTCGAGTCCCACCTGCTGCGCGACCATGTGGGTGAGCAGCGAGTACGAGGCGATGTTGAACGGCACGCCCAGGAACAGGTCGGCACTACGTTGGTAGAGCTGGCAGCTGAGCTTGCCGTCCGCCACGTAGAACTGGAACAGCAGGTGGCACGGCGGCAGCGCCATGTTCCCCAGTTCGCTGACGTTCCAGGCCGAGACGATGTTGCGGCGCGAGTCCGGATCTGTGCGCAGCAGGTCCACGGCACTGGCGATCTGGTCGATGTGAGCGCCGTCGGGGGTTGGCCAGGAACGCCACTGCACGCCGTAGACCGGACCGAGTTCGCCCGCCTCGTCCGCCCACTCGTCCCAGATGGTCACGCCGTTGTCCGTGAGGAACCGGGTGTTGGAGTCCCCGCGCAGGAACCACAGGAGCTCGTAGGCGACGGACTTGAAATGGACGCGCTTGGTGGTGATGAGGGGAAAGCCGCGGGCGAGGTCGTAGCGCAGCTGGTGGCCGAACAGGCTCCGGGTACCCGTGCCGGTGCGGTCGGACTTGGGGGTGCCCTGTTCCAGGACCAGCCGGAGCAGGTCCTCGTACGGGGTGGGGACGGTCATGTTGCGCAGTCTACTGACCTGACGGGGGCATGTGCGCCGCGGCGGCGGCGAGGACCTCCTCCGTCATGTCCGGGCGGCAGACGAGGATGTCGGGGGAGTAGGTGTGGGGCTTGTTGAACGGGATTGGCGTCCCGTCGATTCGCGAGGCGTGCAACCCGGCGGCGAGCGCGACGCCCACCGGCGCGGCCTGGTCCCACTCGTGCTGGCCGCCGGCGTGGAGGTAGACGTCTGCGTCGCCGAGCAGGACCGACAGCATCTTGGCGCCGGCCGACCCCATGGGCCGCAGCGTCAACCCGAGCGCGTCGGCGACCTCCGCGGCCCCGGCGGGCGGGTTGTTCCGGCTGATCACCATCGTCCCGGAAGCCGGTCCGTCGACGTGGTCGACAGCGGTAGAGGAGAAAACCCGGCCCGCGTCGGGGAGTCCCACCGCCGCGACGGTCGGGTGCCCGTCCACGACGAGAGCCACGTGGACGGACCAGTCCGAGCGGCCCGTGGAGAACTCCTTGGACCCGTCGATCACGTCGATGATCCACACGCGGGAGCGCTCCAGCCGCGACCGGTCGTCGGAGACACCCTCCGAGAGGGTGCCGTCGAGGGGCCGGTGCGCGGACAGGACCTTGTCGGTCCAGCTCTGGGCGACGTCGTTGGCGACCCCGGCCAGTGTTCTGCCGTGGAGGAGGCCGCCCGCCCGGGTGCCCCGGACGATGTCGCCGATGCCGGTGGCGAGGTACGCGGCGAGGTCGTCGTCGGTCAGTTCACGCATGGTTCCAGCCTACGGAGCCGCGCGGCGTGGGTGACCGTGTCGTACCCGTGCGACATCATGAGTTCATGTCCGACGCGCTGGACCGGTTCCATCCCGCCACGTCCTCGTGGTTCCGGGGCGCGTTCGGCGCGCCCACGCCGGCGCAGGAGGGGGCGTGGGACGCACTCGCCGGCGGTTCCCACACGCTGGTCGTGGCGCCGACGGGCTCGGGTAAGACACTGTCGGCGTTCCTCGCCGCGTTGGACCGGCTGCTGCTGGGCGACGGGGCCGGCGCCCGCCGTACCGGTGCCCGCCGTCCTGGCACCGCCGGGCCGGACGCCCCGCGGCCCGGCACCCGGGTCCTGTACATCTCGCCGCTCAAGGCGCTCGCGGTGGACGTCGAGCGCAACTTGCGCGCGCCCCTGGCGGGGATCGCGCGCGAGGCCGCGGCCCTCGGCACGGAGGTGGCCGAGGTGACCGTGGGGATCCGTACCGGGGACACCCCGCCCGAGGAACGACGACGACAACGGGCGAAGCCCCCACACGTGCTCGTCACCACTCCCGAATCGCTGTTCCTGCTGCTCACCTCGGCGGCGCGGGAGACCCTGGCAAGCGTCGAGGAGGTGATCATCGACGAGATCCACGCGGTGGCCGGCACCAAGCGCGGAGCGCACCTGGCCTTGAGCCTCGAGCGCCTCGACTCCCTGCTGGCCCGGCCCGCTCTGCGGGTGGGACTGTCGGCGACGGTGCGTCCGCATTCGGAGGTGGCGCGGTTCCTCGCCGGGGAGCGACCGGTGACGGTGGTCGCGCCGGGATCGGACAAGCGGTTCGAGCTCACCGTGCGGGTCCCGGTCGAGGACATGACCGACCTGAGTGCGGCGGCGCCGGGGGTCTCCACGCCGCCCGGGACCGCCGGTCAGGGGTCGATCTGGCCGCATGTCGAGCGCCAGGTGGTCGATCTGGTCACCGCGCACCGGTCGACGATCGTGTTCGTCAACTCCCGTCGCCTGGCGGAACGGCTCACGGCCCGGCTCAACGAGATCCACGCGGAGGACACGGCGGCGGGGTCGCTGCCCGAGCCGCCCGCCCGGCCCCCCGCTCAGATCATGGGGGCATCGGACATGTCGCGCGGGGCGCCGACGGATCTGGCGATGGCGCATCACGGCTCGGTGTCCAAGGAACGGCGCGCGATGATCGAGGACGCGCTCAAGTCCGGCCGCCTGCGCGCGGTGGTGGCCACCTCGTCGCTCGAGCTCGGCATCGACATGGGTGCGGTCGATCTGGTGGTGCAGGTCGAATCCCCGCCCTCGGTGGCCTCTGGCCTGCAGCGCATCGGGCGTGCGGGGCACCAGGTCGGGGAGGTTTCGCGGGCCGCGGTGTTCCCCAAACACCGTGCTGATCTGGTCCACAGTGCGGTGACGGTCGAGCGGATGCTGGCCGGGCAGATCGAGTCGATGTCGGTCATCGCGAACCCGTTGGACGTGCTCGCGCAGCAGACGGTCGCCGCCTGCGCGCTCGAGGCGATCGACGTGGAGGAGTGGTTCTCCGCCGTGCGCCGGACCGCGCCCTTCGCCGGGCTGCCCCGCACGGCGTTCGAGGCGACGCTGGACATGCTCGCCGGCAAGTATCCGTCCGCCGACTTCGCCGAGCTGCGCCCGCGTCTGGTGTGGGACCGGGACGAGGGCACGCTCACCGGTCGTCCCGGCGCCCAGCGCCTCGCCGTGACCTCGGGCGGCACCATCCCGGACCGGGGCCTGTTCGGCGTGTTCATGGTGGGGGAGAAGGCCACGCGAGTCGGCGAGCTCGACGAGGAGATGGTGTACGAGTCGAGGGTCGGCGACGTGTTCGCCCTCGGTGCGTCGAGCTGGCGGGTCGAGGAGATCACGCACGACCGGGTCCTCGTCTCGCCGGCCCCGGGCGGGTCCGGGCGCCTGCCGTTCTGGCTCGGTGACGATCAGGGCCGCCCCGCCGAGCTCGGGCGCGCGCTGGGGGCGTTCCTCCGCGAGGTCTCCGGTGGTGAGGACGCCGCGGTGACTGCGCGCCTCGACGCGGCCGGCCTGGACGGTCACGCCGCGGCCAATCTGCGGCGGTATCTCGCGGAGCAGCGGGAGGCGACCGGTCACGTCCCGAGCGACACGACCCTGGTGGTGGAGCGCTTCCGTGACGACGTGGGGGACTGGCGCGTCGTCCTGCACTCGCCGTTCGGCGCGCGGGTCCACTGGCCGTGGGCAGAGGCGGTGCGCGCGAGGCTCGCCGCCGAGCACGGCTTCGACGCGGTGCCGGTGGTGACCGACGACGGCATCATCCTCCGGGTTCCCGATATGGGCGACGACGGCGACGTAGGTGCCGGCGGCAGCGCGGGTACCGGCGGCGCAGGTTCCGGCGGCGGTGCTGCCGGCCCACCCGGCCCACCCGGCCCACCCGGCGCTCCCGGCGCTCCCGGCCCACCCGGCGCCGAGACCTTCGCCATCGATGCAGAGGAGGCCGTCGACCTGGTGACGCGACATGTCGGGGGCTCGGCATTGTTCGCCTCACGCTTCCGGGAGTGCTCGGCCCGCGCGTTGCTGTTCCCGCGTCTTGATCCGGGGCGGCGAGCTCCGCTGTGGCAGCAGCGGCAGAAGTCGGCGCAGCTGCTCGACGTGGCGCGCCGGTATCCCGATTTCCCGATGATCCTCGAGGCGGTGCGGGAGTGCCTCCAGGACGTCTACGACGTCCCCGCGCTGGAGAGGCTGCTCGAGGAGATCGCGTCGCGGAGGGTGCGGATCGTCGAGGTGGACACGCCGTCGGCCTCACCGTTCGCGCAGTCTCTGCTCTTCGACTACGTGGGGGCGTTCGTCTACGAGGGGGATTCCCCTCTCGCGGAGAAGCGGGCTGCCGCGTTGAGCATCGACCCGACCCTGCTCGGACAGCTGCTGGGCCGTGTCGAACTCCGGGAACTGCTCGACGCCGACGTGCTCGACGAGGTCGAACGTCGGCTGCAGCATCTGGACGCCGATCGTGCGGCCCGCGACGGCGAGGGCGTCTCTGACGTGCTGCGTCTCCTGGGACCGCTCACCCTCGACGAGATCGACGATCGGTCCGCTGCCACCCGGGACGAGGTCGCCTCCTGGCTCGACGGACTGTTAGCCGCAGGCCGGGTGGTGACGTACTCGCACACGGGACACCAGTGGTGGGCGGGGGTCGAGGACGTGGCCCGGCTGCGCGACGGTCTCGGTATCCCCCCTCGGCCCGGCGTGCCGTCGGCGTTCCTGGACGATGTCTCGGATCCAATCGGCGAACTCGTGCGCCGATATGCGCGCACGCACGGACCGTTCACCGTCGACGCGGTGGCCGCCCGGTTCGGACTGGGCGCAGCTGTTGTCCGGGGCGTGCTCGACCGACTGACCGCGTCAGGTTCTCTTCTCGCCGGCGAGTTCCGGCCCGGCGCGTCGGGGCCCGAGTGGTGCGACCCGGAGGTGCTTCGCCGCATCCGTCGCCGGTCACTCGCGGCACTGCGTAGTCAGATCGAGCCGGTCTCGCACTCGACGCTGGGTCGGTTCCTCCCGAGCTGGCAGGGGCTGGGCTCGGGGTCAGCGGCACAGTCCGGCGCACAGTCCGGCGCACAGTCCGGCGCACAGATGGGTGCGAGCGCGAGTGCGGCCGCGGGCTCGGAGTCGGGCGTCGACGGCGTTCTCGCGGTGATCGAGCAGCTCGACGGTGCGGCAGTGCCGGCGTCCGCGCTGGAACCGCTCGTCCTGGCTACCCGGGTCCGCGACTATTCACCGGCGATGCTTGACGAGCTCCTGGCCGGGGGTGAGGTCATCTGGTGCGGCCGTGGTCGCGCAGGTGCGAGAGACGGGTGGGTGTCTCTGCATCCGTCTGACACTGCCGGACTCACTCTCCCGCTCGACCGGCCGCAGGTCGAGGGAGCGGTGCACTCGGCCGTGGTCGAGGCACTGCAGGCGGGGGCGTTGTTCTTCCGCGACCTCGTGGCCCGCGTCAAGGAGTCGCTCACGCCGTCGGACCAGGCGACGGATCAGGCGAAGGACCAGGCGACGGACGGCTCGTCTACGGCTCCGGTCGGGGCCGGCGACATCGCCGTGACCGAGGGCGCCGTTCGCGACGCCCTGTGGGATCTGGTGTGGGACGGCGTGGTCACCAACGACACCCTCGCGCCGCTGCGCGCGGTGCTCGCGGGAGGCGGACCCGCGGGAACGGGGACAGCGCACCGCGCGACACGGTCGGCAGCACGGCCCCGGCGAGCACGACTCGGGCGGACCTCGATGGCGCAGCTCAGTGGTGCGATGTCCACCAGCATGCGTACCCCACCTGCGCTGGCGGGTCGCTGGTCGCTCATCCCGGAACCGGCGTCCGACGCCACTCTGCGGGCACATGCCTGGGCCGAGGTGCTGTTGGCCAGGCACGGCGTGGTGACCAGGGGCGCGGTCGAGTCGGAGGAGATCCCGGGAGGGTTCGCCGCCGTCTACAAAGTCCTGGCACAGATGGAGGATGCCGGGCAATGTCGACGCGGCTACTTCGTCGACGGCCTCGGTGCCGCGCAGTTCGCGACCGGCAGCACGATCGATCGGCTGCGTTCGTTCGACGACACCGTCGACGACGCCACCTGGCCGTCCGGAACGGAATCCCCGCCGGTCAGAGTGCTGGCCGCGACGGATCCGGCAAACCCCTACGGCGCAGCGCTGCCGTGGCCGGACGTGGTCGGTTCTGGCTCCTCGTCCGACTCCGCGACCGACTCCTCATCCGGCCCCTCGTCGGCCTCCGCTCCAGTTGGTGGCGGCGCGGATACGACGTCGCGTCATCGCCCAGGACGCAAGGCAGGAGCACTCGTCGTGCTCGTCGACGGGTTGTGCGTGCTGTTCGTCGAGCGCGGCGGCAGGACGGTGCTCGTCTTCGATGATCGAGCGGATGCCGTGGCCCGGGCCGCCGAAGCACTGGCAGCCGGCGTTCGGTCCGGCAGGGTGGGTCAACTGACCATCACGACCCTGGGCGGGGACACGGTGCATGCCTCGCCCTATTCCGCCGCATTCCAGGCCGCCGGATTCGCCATCACGCCCAAGGGCCTGCGCATCCGCAGGTGACACTTGTGCCGAGAGCCTCGCGGGGAGAGGGAGCTCAGTGCAAGGAGCCCCGGACTCAGGGCAAAGAGAAAAGCGTGGCTAGGTCCGCCGATGAGTGACCTGGAGTGACACCCTCGACAATCAGGGCCGTCGGAGTCGACGAGGCCTGTCGCAAGTGGCGAACTGCTGTGTATTCGGGGGAGTCGTACCACCGCTCCGCCGCGGCACGATCGGCGAAGCGCAACAGCGTGATGAACCCGTCCCAGGAGCCCTCCATCACCCGCGCGGGCAGGTTTTGAACCAGAATCTCGGCACCGTAGATCTCCAGGGACTCGTCGACCTGCCGGACATACTTGCCCAGCTCCGGGGTGAGTCGGAGATCATCGCTGCGGACCAGGACATACGCTGCCGGCGCCATGACTCCACGGTAGCGAGATCAGAGGCGTTTGACTCTGGACTCGGGGTCCCAAATTGCGTTAAAGTGTGCGCATTGATGCATGAATGATGATTGGCTGGCGATGGAGGTGATCCCAGATGGGTGCGGGGCATTCGCACGGGATCGGTGGCGAGCACGTCGCCGGCCACGCCGGTGCCCGCTACCGGGTACAGCTGGGACTCGCGTTTGTCCTCACTGCCGGGTTCTTCGTGATCGAGCTGGTGGCCGGACTGCTTTCCGGGTCGCTGGCGCTGCTCTCCGACGCCGGCCACATGGGGGCCGACGTCGTGGCGCTGGGCGCCGCGCTGCTGGCGACGATCATCGCCGCACGCCCCGACGCGACCGGCAGACGCACCTACGGTCACTACCGCGTCGAGATCTTCGCCTCAGGACTCGCAGTGCTCATCATGCTGGGGATGGGAGTGTACGTGCTGGTCGAGGCGCTCGGTCGTCTCGGAAGTGATGGCACGGTTGGGACCGGCACCATGCTGCTGGTCGGCGCACTCGGTCTGATCGTCAACGTCATCTCCCTGTTCCTGCTGCGCGGCGGCCAGGGGGAGAGCTTGGCGGTCCGGGGCGCCTATCTCGAAGTGCTCGCCGATGCCGCCGGCTCGGTCGGGGTGATCGTCGCGGCTCTGCTCATCCGGGCCACGGGCTCGCCGGTCTGGGATCTGGTCGTGGCGGTGGCGATCGCGGTGTTCATCGTCGTCCGTGCCGTCGCACTCGGTCGTCAGGTTCTTGCTGTGCTCGCCCAACACGCACCCGCCGGGATCGATCCAGCTGACGTGGATGCCGATCTCACCACGATCGCCGGTGTCACCGAGGTCCACGACCTACATCTGTGGACGCTCACCTCCGGGATGAACGTCGCGACTGTCCACCTCACAGTCGATACGGACGCCGATAACTGTGAGACCCTCGACGCCGCCCAAGGCCTCCTCCGCGACCGCTACGGTCTCGAGCACGTGACAGTGCAACTGGAAGCCGACGGCATCGTGGACTGCAGCAGACTGAGTTGGTGACACGTGCCTGAGGGAGACTCGGTCTATCAGGCTTCCTCACGCATGCATCAGGCCCTGGCCGGCCGCACTCTGACACGGGCTGAACTGCGAGTACCGCGGTTCTCCGCCGTCGATCTGACCGGTCGAATGGTGGACGAAGTCCGGTCCCGGGGGAAGAACATCCTCGTCGTCGTCGGCCCCAATTCGCACGGACGCGACCCGGTGACTCTCCACACCCACCTCAAGATGGAGGGCCGTATCCACATACATCGCGCGGGGGACCGGTGGCGGTTCCCTGCGCACACGGCGCGGTTGGTCCTGCGCACCGACGGCGTGGAGGTCGTGGGCACTGAGCTGGGGTTCCTCCATGCCGTGACCCCCGCCGAGGCCGATGCTGCACTGCGCGACCTCGGGCCCGACCTCCTCGGTGAGGACTGGTCGCGAGACCCGCGCGCGGCCACCGCCGAAGCCGTCCGCCGGCTTGCCGCGCGGCCCGACCGTACCGTCGGCGAGGCGCTGCTCGACCAGCGCAACCTCGCGGGAATCGGCACCATCTACCGCGCGGAGTTGTGCTTCCTGCGCGGCATCGACCCGCGGACACCCGTTCGGGCAGTGTCCGACCTTCTGGGCGCCGTCACGCTCGCGCGGCGGCTTCTGGTGGCAAATGCGGATCGGCGGATGAGGGTCACGACCGGTGAGGCCCGTCGGGGGCGGGAACTGTGGGTTTACGGCCGCGACGGAAAGCCGTGCCGGCGGTGCGGCACCGCGGTGGAGACGTTCCGGTTGGGAGGCCGCGCTGATCCACTGGCTCCGTCCGACTCGCTGGATCGCATTGCGTACAGCTGTCCGTCCTGCCAGCCGCGCCGTGACACACTGGGCGCGACACCAACGGAGGAGAAGACGTGACCGAGCGCAACACCATCCTGATCACCGGCGCCAGCTCCGGACTCGGCCAAGGGATGGCCCGCAGGTGGGCCGCCCAGGGAAAGAACCTCGCGCTGTGTGCGCGGCGTTTGGATCTCCTGGCGACGCTGAGAAACGAACTGATCGCAGCGAACCCGTCGATCCAGGTGGCCGTTCGCGCGGTGGACGTGACCGACGGAGACGCGGTGGAGCAGGTCTTCGGCGAGCTCGACGACGAGTTGGGCGGTATTGACCGTTTCGTTCTCAATGCCGGGCTCGGCAAGGGCGCGTCCATCGGCACGGGTAAGGCTCACGCCAACCGGGAGACCACGATGGTCAACGCTGTCGGCACGCTCAACCAGGCCGAGGCCGCGATGGCTCTGCTCCGAGAGCGGGGTGAGGGGCACGTGGTGTTCATCTCATCAGTCAGCTCGCTGCGTGGGATGCCCAAGGCGCAGAACACCTACGGCGCTACGAAGGCGTTCGTGTCGTCGCTGGCCCAGGGGCTGTACGCCGAGCTCGACAGCGCCGGGAGCCGCATCAAAGTCACCGACATCCTGCCCGGCTATATCCGCACCGACATCAACCGGTCAGTCAAGACTTCGCTGATGACCGAGTTCGAACCCGGGGTGGACGCGCTGGTCAAGACAATCGATTCCGAGCCTGTCCGCGCGCTCGTGCCCGCCAAGCCGTGGAAGGCGGTCGGTCCGCTGCTCACCACGCTGCCGGAGAAGATCAGCCGACGGTTCGTCTGACCCACCCGCTTCTTCGACCCGTCGCCCGCCCCATTAGCTGACGGGTCGGGTGATGCGTCGCCGTGCGCCTCTCTGCTGTCCCTTGTGCTGCGCTTTGTGCTGCGCCTTTGTCGGGGTGGTCCGTTTCTCTCCGGTTGCCGGGCTCGCCGTTGGTCTAGCTGGCCGGTGGTCAGAACGGTGGTGGGTTGTTGAGTTGGTCGCGGAGTTGTTTGAGGTGTTCGTTGGTGGGGTCTGGTCCGGGTGGGGTGCGGTGGTTGTGGGCGTTGGTGGTCCACCAGTGACTGTGGCTGTGGGGGGTGTCGTTGGCGGGGTTCATGACTTGTTGGGCGGTGCGGTGGGTGATGCGGATGCCGGCGAATTGGCAGGCGAGTTTGCGGATGCGGTCGCTCTGGCGGTCGTTTTCGTA
>NZ_BRVN01000034.1 GCF_026011735.1 Dietzia sp. NCCP-2495
TCCGCCATCGCGAGGATCTCCGGCATCGCCTGATCGGGGAAGAAGTGCCCGCCGGGGAACACAGCGGTCGCCGAGCCACCGGAAGTCAGCCCGGCCCACGCGGTGGTGTCGTCGTCGTCGACCAGGTCGTCCTCAGACCCGCGCACCGCGACCACCGGCGCCTCCAGCGCGCCGGGGCCCGGCGCGGTGTACTGCTCGGCGATGCGCAGGTCAGCGCGCAGGGCCGGCAGGATCAGGCCCATGAAGTCGCGGTTCTCCAGGAGCTCGGCGGGCGTGCCACCGACGTCGGCCAGCCAGGCGGTCAGGTCGTCGTCGGACCACGTGCTGGCGCCGTCCAACGACGGCGCGCGCCGGTGCGACGCGGCGGCGAGAACCACCGCGGCGGGCGGCCGGCCCTCGGCCGTGAGGCGCCGCGCGGTCTCCACGGCGAGGTACGCGCCCATGCTGTGCCCGAACAGCACGAGCGGCCGGGCGTTGCCATCGGCGACCAGATCGACCTCCAACTCGGCCGCGATCAGGTCGACCGCCGCCGCGACGCTGGTCACCGGCTCCTGCCGCCACCGCGACTCACGGCCGGGCAGCCGCGCCGCCCGCACACGCCCGCCCCACGTCGCGGCGCCCAGGCCCGCGTAGGGGGCGACGCCGCGTCCGGAGGGCGGGAAGATCACAAGATCGCGACCCCCGTCCCCGGTTCCGCCGAGGTCGACGAGCGTGCGTTGCGGGTTCTGCTGCCGGGTCACATCAGTCACACGCGGCAGCGTAGTCAGCGTGCGCGGCTCGGTGTCCGTCGCTCCCCGCCCGTCACACCCCCGCCGTCAACTCCCCGCCGGTCGCTTCCCGCCTGTCACTCCCCGAGGAGCTGGGTGATCCGAGGACCGACGCGCTGCCGCAGGATCACCTCGGTGCGGGTCCGCAGCACGCCGGGGGTGGAGATGATCTCGCTGAACACCTCCTCGAGATGCGCGTGATCGCGGGCCACGACGCGGCAGACGATGTCGAACTCGCCGGCCACACTCATCACCTCGAGCACCTCGCGCACCCGCGCCAGTCCCTCGCAGGTCTCGTCGAGCTTCGCCTGCGCCATCTGGATGTGGACCAGCGCGCCGAGCGGGTAGCCGAGCGCCGACGGGTCGAGGGTCGGCGCCCAGGACGCGAGGACGCCGCGCGCCTCGAGCTTGTCGAGGCGGGCCTGCGCGGTGCCGCGGGCCACGGCGAGGCGGCGCGAGAACTCGCGCACCCCGACGCGGGGGTCGTCCATGACGATCTCCAGGAGTCGCCGGTCGGTGTCGTCGAGGTTGGGCGAGAAGTCCATGTGGTCACGATATACGACGACAATGTGGGCATCATGTGCAGTTCGCAGAGGAACTCACCGCGGAATATGTACACACTGCATGCCATTCCGCTGGCCGCGTGACGCGACTCACAATCGGGCTTAGCCTGTGAATCACGGATCACAAGTTCTCAAGGCTAGGTGTTGATCATGACCTCTCTACTGGGCTCCCCCTCCGGCACGCACAACGACCTCCCGCGGACCGGGCAGGCGGATGCCGGGTCCTTCTCCCTGGAGGACCGGTACACGCGCGAGAGCGGCACGGTGTTCCTCACCGGCATCCAGGCCCTGGTCCGCACGGTGCGCGACCGCGCGAGGCTGGACCGTCGGCAGAACCTGCTCACGGCGAGCCTCGTGAGCGGATACGAGGGCTCCCCGCTGGCGGGGTACGACCTCGAGTTGGCCAAACGGGGCAAATTCCTCACCCCGTACGACATCGTGCACCGCCCCGCCCTCAACGAGGAGGCCGGCGCCACCGCAGTGATGGGCTCACAACTGGCCCACCGCACCGGGACCCTGCGCGCCACCGCCAACACCGGCGGCCGGCCACTGCAGGGCGTGGTGGGCTACTGGTACGGCAAGGCTCCCGGCCTCGACCGCGCCACCGACGCGCTCCGGCACGCGAACCTCATCGGCACCGACCCCACCGGTGGTGCCGTGGTGATGGTGGGCGACGATCCGGGCGCCAAGTCCTCGACCGTCCCCTGCGCCTCCGAACTGGCGCTGGCCGATCTCTACATGCCGACGCTGTACCCGGCGGACTCCCAGGACGTGCTGGATTTCGGCGTCCACGCCGCACTCCTGTCGCGCACCTCGGGCCTGCTGTCGGCGCTGAAAATCTCGGCCCACGTCGCCGACGCCTCCTCCACCGCGATCGTCGACCCGGACCGGATCCTGCCGGTCTACGGCGACCTGGGCACGAGCCCCCACGTCCCGTCGGGCCAGCTGCTGGGCTCGAGCCTGATGGAGCTCGAGCAGAACCAGCTGACCATCCGCATCCCCCGCGCGCTCGAGTACGCGCGGCTCAACGGGATCAACCGGATCGTCCAGCGCACCGCCGACGACCGGATCGGGATCGTCGCCGCGGGCAAGACCTACCTCGACGTGCGCGAGTCACTGCGACGCCTGGGGTTGGACGACGACGAGCTCGCCCGCCGCGGTATCCGGATCCTCAAGCTCGGCATGGTCTACCCGCTCGAGCGCACGATCCTGGACGAGTTCATGGCGGGCCTCGACGAGGTGATCGTGGTCGAGGAGAAGCGCGACTTCATCGAGACCATGATCCGCGAGATCCACTTCCGCCGTCCCGACGTGGCCAACGTGGTGGGCAAGTCCCACGAGGACGGCTCGACCCTGTTCAGCCGCTTCGGCGAGCTCGACGTGGACTCGGTCACCCGCGGCCTGGCCCAGCGCCTGGGCAAGGTCCATGGCATCTCCTCGGCACAGGCCTGGCTCGACGGCCCGGCCCGCCCGCGGACCCGCATCTCGCTCCCCCTGGCCGCCACCCGCACCCCGTACTTCTGCTCGGGGTGCCCGCATAACAGCTCCACCAAGGTGGCCGACGGCACGCTCGTCGGCGCCGGGATCGGCTGCCACGCGATGGTGCTGATGATGGACGAGAAGCAGGTCGGCACCGTCACCGGCGTCACCCAGATGGGCGGCGAGGGCATCCAGTGGACGGGTATGTCCCCGTTCCTGGACGAGCGTCACCTCGTCCAGAACATCGGTGACGGCACATTCATGCACTCGGGCTCGCTCGCCCTGCGCTCGGCGGTGGCCTCGGGCGACAACATCACCTACAAGCTGCTCTTCAACGGCACCGTCGCCATGACCGGCGGACAGGATCCGGTGGGCCAGATGAGCCTTCCGGAGATGCTCCGCCTCCTTCAGGCCGAGAAGGTCGCGAAGATCGTCGTCACCACGGACAACATCAAGGCGACCAAAGCCCAGGGGCTGCCCCGCGGCGTCGAGGTCCGCGACCGTGTGGACACCCTGGAGATCCAGCAGGAACTGGCCGCCACTCCCGGCGTGACGGTGCTGGTCCACGATCAGTACTGCGCGGCCGAGAAGCGGCGGCACCGCAAGCGCGGCGAGTACCCGACGCCGGCGGAGAAGGTCGTGATCAACGAGCGCATCTGCGAGGGCTGCGGCGACTGTGGCGAGAAGTCCAACTGCCTGTCGGTCCACCCGGTGGACACGGAGTTCGGTCGCAAAACGCAGATCGACCAGTCGACCTGCAACTTCGACTTCTCGTGCCTGCAGGGCGACTGCCCCGCCTTCATGACCGTCGTCCCCGGCCAGAAGACCCGGCGAGTGGCCACCGCTCCCCCGCTCGCGTCCACGGATCTGCCGGATCCGACCGGCGCCACGGTCGACGCCGACCGTGGGTTCTCCCTGCGCCTGACCGGCATCGGTGGCACCGGCATCGTGACGGTCTCCGCCGTCCTGGCAACCGCCGCCGTGCTCGACGGGCGCTCCGCCCGCACCCTGGACATGACCGGCCTCGCGCAGAAGGGCGGCGCCGTGGTCTCCGACGTTCGGGTGAGCCGCGAACGGGTCGAGCAGCCGCCCAAGATCGGCGCGGGCGACTGCGACCTCTACCTCTGTTGTGACGGCCTGGTCGGCGCGGACAGCGTCAACCTCAAGGTCGCCAGCACCGAGCGGACGACGTCGGTGGTGTCCACGACGAAGATCCCCACCGGCTCGATGGTCATCGACACCTCGGTCCACTACCCGGCCGTCGCGGAGATCCAGGACGCGATCAACCGGGCTTCGGCCCGCGGCGTGTACCTCAACCCGGGCGAGCTCACGGAGAACCTCTTCGGCTCCACCCAGACGTCCAACATGCTCATGGTGGGTGCGGCCTACCAGAGCGGGGCGCTGCCGATCTCAGCCGACGCGATCGAGCGGGCCATTGAGCTCAACGGCGTCGCGGTGGAGGCCAACCTCCAGGCCTTCCGACGGGGTCGGCAGGTCGTCGCCGATCCGGAGGCCCTGTCCGAGCTGGTCTCGTCGCTGCACCGCCCGGTGTCCACCGGGACCTCCGAGCTGCACGTCGCGTCCCCTGCCGCCGAGCGCCTGCTCACCGGCCTGGGTGCCGAGGCCTCTGATGAGCTCCGCGCAGTCATGGCTCTGCGGGTGGACGAGCTGATCGGGTACCAGGACGAGGCCTACGCAGCCGACTACGTGCGCCGGGTCGAGGCCCTCCGCGCCGCGGCGGCCGGCCAGGAAGGCGCCGCGGGTACCGCGGCTGGTGCTGGTGCCGATGGCGGTGCTGGTGCCGGTGGCGGTGCTGGTGCCGGTGGCGCCGCATCCGAGCAGCTGGCGCTGGCCGTGGCTCGGAACCTGTACAAGCTCATGGCCTACAAGGACGAGTACGAGGTCGCCCGCCTCGCTGTGGACCCCGAGTTCGCCGCGCAGATGACCGAGGACTGGGGCGAGGGCGCTGTCGCGAATCTCAAGCTCCATCCGCCGATGCTCCAGGCAATGGGCATGAAGAAGAAGATCTCGATCGGCCCCAAGGCCATGCCGGCCATGAAGGCTCTGGCTCGCATGAAGCGCCTGCGTGGCACGCGACTGGACGTCTTCGGCTACGCCGAGGTCCGCCGGGTCGAGCGCGAGTTGCTCGCCGAGTACCGCGAGCTGGTCGACTCCTTCACCGCCGAGCTCGACCGCGTCGGTCCGGTCGGCAAGGACTCGGCCTGGCTGGCGACGGCGGTCGCAATCGCTGACCTACCCGACATGGTGCGTGGGTACGAGCACGTCAAGCTCGGCAACGTGACCCGCTACCGCGAGGAGCTGGCCCGCCTGCGGTCCGCACTCGGCTGACGTCCCGCCCCGCCCCTCCAGGAATTTACCCCGCCAGGAATCCGCTACTCCCCCTCCACATTCGCTACCCACGCGGCGGTAGCGGATCAGGAGCGGGAGTAGCGGATTTCGCGCGATAAGGACTAGCGGATTTCGTGCGGCAGGGGGTCGCGGATTTCGCGCGGGCGGGAGGAGCTCAGGCCCGCAACGCCGCCGAGGCCATCGCCGTGAGCACCCGGCGCAGCTCGTCCTCGGCCATCGCCGGCAGCCTGGGACTGGCGTTGAGCAGCCCGAACACGGCGTGGACGTGCGCCCGGGCATCGGTGGTACCCAGTTCGGGCCGCAGGAGCACCAGCGCATCGACCCACATCTCGGCGTACTCACGCTGCAGTCGACGCACCTCGTGTCGGGGCCCGGCCGGCAGCGACGCGAGGTCGCGGAACTGGACGCTGATCAGGTCGGGTTCGGTGGCCACGAAGTCCACGTGCACGGCGAGCAGGGCATCGAGCACGTCGGCAGGAGCGCCGCCCCGCTCGACCGCGGCCCGGCCACCGTCGCGGAGCCGCCGCGAGATGTCGAGCAGCATTTCGGCGAGCACGTCCTCCTTGGAGGAGAAGTAGCGATACATCCCGGGTCCGGAGATGCCCACCTCGGCGCCGATGTCGTCCAGCCGCACGCCGTGGAAGCCGCGGCGGGCCATGAGGCGAGCGGCGGCCACCACGATCTCGATGCGCCGCTGTGCCTTGGCCTGGGCGCGCGGGGTCAACGGGGCCGTGCCCTCCCTCAGCGGGGCCGTGCCCTCCCCCAGCGGGGCAGCCTCGCCCTGCTGATCCCGCGCGCCGGTGCCGGACATGTCAGTGGAAGAAGTGCCGGGCGCCGGTGAAGTACATGGTGATCCCGGCCTTCTCGGCGGCTTCGATCACCTCGGCGTCGCGGACGGACCCGCCGGGCTGGACCACTGCGCGGACGCCCGCTTCGGCGAGCACCTCGAGGCCGTCGGCGAACGGGAAGAAAGCGTCCGACGCGGCCACGGCGCCGGTCACCCGGTCGCCGGCGCGCTGCACGGCCAGTCGCGCGGAGTCCACGCGATTGACCTGCCCCATGCCCACGCCGACGGTCGCGCCGCCGGAGGCCAGCAGGATGGCGTTGGACTTGACCGCGCGGCACCCGCGCCACGCGAACAGCAGGTCGCGCAGGGTCTGCTCGTCGGCGTCGTCGCCGCACGCCTTGGTCCAGCCGGCCACCACGTCGCCGTCAGCGTCGAGGGAGTCACGCTGCTGCACCAGGACGCCACCGGAGATCTGCTTGCGCTCGAACTCGTCGGCGGCGGGCGGCTGTGCCTTTAGGATCCGGATGTTCTTCTTGCGCTGGAGGATCTCCACGGCACCGTCGGCGTACGACGGCGCGATGATCACCTCGGTGAAGATCTCGGCCACCTGCTCGGCCATCTCGACGCTCACCTCGCGGTTGGCGGCGATCACGCCACCGAACGCGCTGACGGGGTCGCACTCGTGGGCGGCGCGGTGCGCTGCGGCGATGTCGGCGTCGATCGCGATGCCGCACGGGTTGGCGTGCTTGATGATCGCCACGCACGGCTCGGCGTGGTCGAACGCGGAGCGCCACGCGGCGTCACCGTCGACGTAGTTGTTGTAGCTCATCTCCTTGCCGTGCAGCTGGCGGGCCTGCGCGAGGCCGGGTGCCGCGGCGGCGTCGGTGTAGAGGGCGGCGCTCTGGTGCGGGTTCTCGCCGTAGCGCAGCGTCGCGGCGCGGTCGAGGCTCTGCCCCAGCCAGACGGGGAACTCGACGGCGGTGTCACCGTCAGTGGCATCCATGCCCGCGTCAGCGCCCGCGCCGGAGGTCTGCTCGGTCATCCAGGTGGCCACCGCGACGTCGTAGGCGCCGGTGTGGCGGAACGCGGCGGCGGCGAGCGTGCGGCGCTGGTCGAGGCTGAACCCGCCGGCGGCGACGGCGTCGAGGGCCTCGCCGTAGCCGGCCGGGTCCACGAGGACGGCGACCGACGGGTGGTTCTTGGCCGCCGCGCGGACCATGGAGGGTCCCCCGATGTCGATCTGTTCGACGCAGGCGTCGTAGTCCGCGCCGGACGCCACCGTGTCGGTGAAGGGATAGAGGTTGACGACGACGAGCTCGAACGGCTGCACGTCGAGTTCGGCGATCTGCTCGAGGTGCTCGGGCTTACGCGTGTCGGCCAGGATGCCGGCGTGGACCCGCGGGTGCAGGGTCTTGACCCGACCTTCGAGGCACTCCGGGAACCCGGTCAGCGCGTCGACCGGCGTCACGTCGATCCCGGCGTCGGAGATGCGCTGCGCGGTGGAGCCTGTGGAGACGATCTCGACACCCGCATCCGCCAGCCCCTTGGCGAGCTCGGTGAGCCCGGTCTTGTCGTAGACGCTGATGAGGGCGCGGCGTACGGGCCTGCGGGAGTTGTCCGGCTGGGAGGTCACGATATGTACACCTTTCGACCTTCGATGTGGAGGCGACCGCGGGCGGCGGCAGCGATGACGTCGACGAGCAGTTCACGCTCGACGACCTTGATCCGTTCGTGCAGGGTTGCTTCGGTGTCGTCCGGGAGGACGTCGACGGCCCGTTGGGTGATGATCGGACCGGTGTCGACTCCCGAGTCGACGACGTGGACGGTGGATCCGGTGACGGACACCCCGTAGTCGAGCGCGTCGCGTACCGCGTGCGCGCCGGGGAACGACGGCAGCAGCGCGGGATGGGTGTTGATGACCCGGCTGGGGAACGCCTCGAGGAACGTCTGGCCGAGGATGCGCATGAACCCGGCGGAGACGACCCAGTCCGGCTCGAACTGCTGCACGGCATCCGTCAGGGCCCGGTTCCAGGCGGCGCGGTCCGCGTGGTCTCCGGGTGCGACGACCGTGGTGTCGACACCGGCGGCGCCGGCCCGGGTCACGGCCTCACAGTCACGGTCGGAGACGAGTGCGACGACGCGGTAGGGGCAATCCGAATCCGACGTCGCATCCACCACGCTCTGGGCGAGGGTCCCGGTCCCGGAGGCCAGGACGACGACCCGGGCTGCGGGCGCTCCGGCATTGTCGGGCTCGGCACTGACCACGTCCTGAAGCTCCTACCCGTCGATCGACCTGCCCGGGTCACCCGGGCACCGTGGTGAAGTCTAGTCGCCCGCCCCCGGGCGCTCGTCAGGGAGATCCGATGATCCGTCCTCGGCCCCGTCATCGAGCCCGTCATGAGAGCGGCCATCAGAGGTGGCGGACTCAGCATCCGCATCCGTAGTGGCCGGGTCGGTGTCCGCATCCGTCACTGCGGGGTCGGCATCCGCATCAGTCGGGACGGGGTCTGCGTCCGCGTCCTGTGCGGCGTCACTCTCCGCGCTCTCAGCCGTATCGGCAGCGCGACCGAAATCCCCGTCCACGACGTTCTGTGGGAGAGCGTCGTAGTTGTCGTCGTCGTTGTCGTCGTTCTCGTAGTCGTCGTCGCCGTCGGCCTCGACCTCACCGACCTCGCCCTCGTCCTCGTCCTCGTCCTCACCGACCCGGTCCTCGCCATCGGCCTCGTACCCACCGTCGTCGTAGTCGGCGTCATCGCGAGCATCGTCGATGTCGTCAGGGTCGTCGGGGTGGTTGCCGTCGTCATCGTCGTAATCGTCGTCGGCAGCGACGCCCGCACGACGGCGCCGGCGGGCGAGCTCACTCTCCGCACGCTCGCGACGGCGCGTCAACCCGGCGAGAGACAGGGCGATCGTCGTGGACCCGATGATCCCGAACATCAACAGCGCCATCCCGGCCGCGATCACCGCCCCGGTCCCCACCGTGCCCAGCACACCGAGCTCGCCGCCCGCCACCACCGGGGTGAGAAGCAGGAGCACCGCGACGATCGCCGCCGCGAGCCACGTCGCCTTGACCGCGTCGCCGGTCGTCCGGAACCAGTGCGCCACTGAGCGGGCCAGCACCGCGGCCACCACCACAGTCACCAGCAGCAGCCCCTGCACCACCCAGTGCGGGCTCGTCGTGGGCAGCGCCGCCGCGAGCGGAACCTCGGGCATCGGTCCGCGGGACAACGCGAACACGCTGTACGACGCCTCGCCCAGATGGGCCTCGCCACCCACGGTGAGCGCGGCACCGGCCATCACGACGTTCGGCAGGTACGCCACCGAGATAGCGGTCAACGCGGCCGTCCCCACGAAGCCCTTGCCGATCTCCAGGCTCGCCGCGATCGGATCCCACGCGAACAGGACGCCGATCAGCACCAGCGCCGCGGAGATCGCCCACGTCGCCCCGACGAAAGCGACTCCCAGATGAATGCCGCCCCGCACCCACATCGGCAGGATCTCCCGCAGCTCGTCGCGGAAGTACAGCCAGACGCCCAGGCCGGATCCGGTGATCCCGACCGCAGCAGTCCACGCCAGCGCGAGAGGCAGTGACGTCTCGCGCACGGCGAACTCCGATGCCGCGGAACTCACGAGCAGCGACGCCAGTCCCGTGAGCACCAGTCCCGCCACGGTCGCGCCGACAACTGCGGCGCCCGCCTCACGGGCGCCCGGCCGCTCGACATCTGCGAGTACTGCCCGCGTCTGCCGCGACAGCATCGCCACGTACAGCAGTGCCGGAAGCAGGGGCAGGAATCCGAGGCCGACCATGTCCACGGTCAGCGGCACGCGGTTGACGACGAGCCATTCCACGGCCACCACGGCGAACAGCGAATCGAACCCCCGAGCCGTGAACACGAGCACGCCCAGGGTGAGAACCGCCAGGACCAGCACGGTGACGATCACGGGGAGCGCCGCGGCCGCGGCGGTCCACAGCAACGACCCGGCGCCTGCGGGAGAGCGACGCGCGGCGGGCCGGATAACACGTTGGGGACTCACTCTGACCACCGTAGATACCCGCCTTGGAAGTGGCACCCCCGGCACGCCGCGACCCCCGCCATCCGGAGATGACGGGGGTCGCGGTGAAGGCTGGTCCTCCAGCTCAGTGATCGGTTCCGATCACAGGGAGTCGAGGATCTCCTTGGCGAGCTTGGCGGTCTCGGACGGCGTCTTGCCGACCTTCACGCCAGCGGCCTCGAGGGCCTCCTTCTTGGCCTGCGCGGTACCCGCGGAGCCGGAGACGATGGCGCCGGCGTGGCCCATGGTCTTGCCCTCGGGAGCCGTGAAGCCGGCGACGTAGCCGACGACCGGCTTGGTCACGTTGGCCTTGATGTACTCGGCGGCACGCTCCTCGGCGTCGCCACCGATCTCACCGATCATGACGATGACCTTGGTCTCGGGGTCCTTCTCGAACGCCTCGATGCAGTCGATGTGCGTTGTGCCGATGATCGGGTCACCACCGATGCCGATGGCGGTCGAGAAGCCGTAGTCCGACAGCTCGTACATCATCTGGTAGGTCAGGGTGCCCGACTTGGACACCAGGCCGACCGGGCCCTTGCCGGTGATGTTGGCCGGGGTGATGCCGACCAGCGACTCCTCCGGCGTGATGATGCCGGGGCAGTTGGGGCCGAGGATCCGGGTCTTGGAGCCCTTCGACACGTTGTAGTTGTGCGCGACGGCGGTGTCCAGAACCGGGGCACCCTCGGTGATGACCACGGCGAACGGGATCTCGGCGTCGACGGCCTCGATCATGGCGTCCTTGGTGAACGGCGGCGGGACGAAGAGGATCGTCGTGTCGGCGCCGGTGGCCTCCATGGCCTCGGCGACGGTGCCGAACACGGGGAGCTCGACGTCGTTCCCGTCCTTGTCCTTGTGGGACACGGTGGTGCCGGCCTTGCGTGCGTTGACGCCGCCGACGACCTGGGTGCCGGCCGCGAGCATGCGGGCGGTGTGCTTGGAGCCCTCGCCACCGGTGATGCCCTGGACGATGACCTTGCTGTCCTTGTTGAGGAAGATCGACATGTCTTCTGGTTCCTTCTCTTCCTACTTGGAGGCGAGCTCGGCGGCCTTGTCGGCGCCGGAGTCCATGTTGTCGGCCAGGGTGACGAGCGGGTGGTTCGCCTCCGCGAGGATCTTGCGACCCTCCTCGACGTTGTTGCCGTCCAGGCGCACGACGAGCGGCTTGTTGGCCTCGTCGCCGAGGATCTCCAGGGCCTTGACGATGCCGTTGGCCACCGCGTCACACGCGGTGATGCCGCCGAAGACGTTGACGAACACGCTCTTGACCTGCTCGTCACCGAGGATGACGTCCAGGCCGGCCGCCATGACCTCGGCTGAGGCGCCGCCGCCGATGTCGAGGAAGTTGGCGGGCTTGACGCCGTCGTGGTTCTCGCCGGCGTACGCGACGACGTCCAGGGTCGACATGACCAGACCGGCACCGTTACCGATGATGCCGACCTCACCGTCGAGCTTGACGTAGTTGAGGTCGTTCTCGGCGGCCTTCTGCTCGAGCGGATCGGTGGTGCCCGCATCGGCGAAGTCGGCGAAGACGTCCTGGTGACGGAACTCGGCGTTCTCGTCCAGGGTCACCTTGCCGTCGAGGGCCAGGATCTCGTCGTTCGGCGTGCGGACGAGCGGGTTGACCTCGACCAGCGACGCGTCCTCGTTCACGAACACCTCGTACAGCTTGGCGATGGTCACCGCTGCGGCGTCCAGCACCTCCTCCGGGAGGTGGCCGGCCTTCGCGATCTCGCGGGCCTTGGCCACGTCGACACCGACGGTGGGATCGATGCTGATCTTGGCGAGGCGGTCCGGGGACTCCTCGGCGACCTGCTCGATCTCGACGCCGCCCTCGACCGAGCACATGGCCAGGTAGTTGCGGTTCGCGCGATCGACGAGGAAGGAGATGTAGTACTCCTCGGCGATGTCGCTGGCCTCGGCCACGAGGAGCTTCTTGACGATGTGGCCCTTGATGTCCAGGCCCAGGATGTCCTCGGCCCGGGCACGGGCCTCCTTCGCATCCTCCGCCAGCTTGACGCCGCCGGCCTTGCCGCGGCCACCGACCTTTACCTGTGCCTTGACGACAACAGGCTTGCCGATCTCGGCCGCAACCTTCTCGGCCTCCTCCGCGGTGTCTGCGACGCGCCCCGGGGTGGTGGGCACGTCATGCTTCGCGAAAAGAGCCTTTGCCTGGTATTCAAAGAGATCCATCAGCTCACCATCTTGACGTGTAGATTCGCCCGGCATTGTTTTAAAGCCGAGTCATCCCTCATCCTAAGCGCCAGATGTGTCGCCCGTCGCACCTCGGGGGTGACAGTGTGGACTGAATCACAGCGGCGGCACCCATCGCCCGGCACGCGCGCATCAACGGAGCGACCACGGAGCGCCACTCACTCCTCGCAAGTGCGCCGCAATCACTGAAACACCACGAGTCACACGAATGTGATCCAGGCCTCACGAGCGCGGTTCCCACTGCCTTGCGGGGCCGTTGCCTTTCCGTTACCTTGGTCAAGGTCTTAATCACGAAATGATCACGGCGCGAAAACAGACACGGCACCACAGAGCTTTCGCAGGACAGAGGGGACACCACCACGGTGAACGAGTCGCATCAGGCAAGGCAAGCGACCCCTGTCGTCATTTCTCCCGCGGGCGCACACCGCCCCGGCCGTCACAGGATCCCGGCCCCGCCGACCGCCCTCCGCGGTCGCGCAGCCGTCGTCGCGATCGCCGCCGGTGCTGCCGTCTCCGCCGCGTCCGCCGGATCTGCCCTGGACTCTCCCGAGACCCACTCGACCGAGGCCGGCGACATCGCGCTTCTCGCCAACGGCGGCGAGGTCTCCACGATCCCCACCGAGTCGACCCCCGCGTCGAGCGCCCCCGTCACCCCGTCGGCCACGTCTCCCGTCGTGGTTCCTGCCGCCGTGGACGCCCCTGCCGACGAGAACGCCCAGTCGGCCATGCTCTACGCGGGCACCGCGATCAACGCCCAGCGTGAGATCGAGGAAGAGAAAGCGCGCCGTCCCAAGGTCGTCATCCCGGCCGTCGGCTCCTTTACCTCCCCGTTCGCGATGCGGTGGGGCTCGTTCCACGGGGGCATCGACATCGCCAACGCGGAGGGCACGCCGATCGTCGCCGCCACCGACGGCGTCGTGATCGACTCCGGACCGGCGCAGGGCTACGGCAACTGGATCCGAATCATGGCCGACGACGGGACCATGACGACCTACGGACACATGCAGACCCTCGACGTCGCCAAGGGCGACCGCGTCGTGGCCGGCCAGAAGATCGCCGGAATGGGCTCCCTCGGATTCTCCACCGGCTCGCACCTCCACTTCGAGGTCGAGGTCGACGGACAGAAGATCGACCCGGTCCTGTGGCTGCTCCAGCACGGCCTCGACATCATGGCCGGTGGCAGCTCCGAGTCCCCGCTCGGTTCACTCGGCAGCTGACCAGCACGCAACAGACTTCACCGAGAAGGGCTCCGGATTTCCTCCGGAGCCCTTCTCGGTTGTCCCGACTGGTCTGGCCGCTGCCTTACTCTGGCCGCTGCCGCTGCCTAGAGCTTCTGCATCGGGACTCCCCCGATGAGCATGAGCCGCACCTTGCCGGATGCCCCGAAGTCGATCGTTGCCGTGGCTCGTGGGCCGCTGCCGTCGCACGACAGGACCTTGCCCAGGCCGTACTTGTCGTGGGTGACACGGTCCCCCGGCGCGAGCTCGAGCGCAGGCGCCGACGAGCGGGCCCGCGGGATGCCCGACGAGCGCTCGGCACGCGACGACCGGCCACCGGAGCCGTAGCCGCCCGAGCCATAGCCCCCGCCCGAGCTGTAGCCCCCGCCGGAGCCGGAGCCACCCCCGCCGCCGAAGCGACGCCGCTGCGCGAACGAGTCGTCGTCGCCGAACCCGCCACCCCCGGCCGGTTCCTCCCGCTCCCACTCGATCGCCTCGGAGGGGATCTCCTCGAGGAACCGTGACCCCGGATTGGTCATGGGTTGGCCCCACGACGAGCGCATCATCGCCCGCGAGAGGAACAACCGTTTGCGGGCACGCGTGATGCCGACATACGCCAGCCGACGCTCCTCCGACAGCTCGGCCGGATCACCCAGCGCCCGCATGTGTGGGAACAGTCCGTCTTCCATGCCGACGAGGAACACGACGGGGAACTCCAGCCCCTTGGCCGTGTGCAAGGTCATCAATGTGACCTGCCCCTGGTCCTCGTCCGGGATCTGGTCGGCGTCCGCCACGAGCGAGACCCGCTCGAGGAACGCCGCTAATGAGCCGGGCGGAGCAAGCCCCTCGTCCAGATCCGCATCGGCGGCCGTGGGATCGCCGGCGGGATCGACTGCGGAGTCGCCTTCGCCCTCAGCTTCGGCACCCGGACCGAATCCCTGCTCTCGCGCGGACAGCTGCAGCGCGGCCTCCGACGAGAACTCCCGGCCCACGCCCACCAACTCGTTGAGGTTGTCCAGGCGTGCGGCGTCCTGCGGATCGTTGGAGGACTCCAGTTCGGCGCGGTATCCCGTACGGTCCAGGACCGCCTCCACCAGCTCACCGATATCGGGCACCGGGCCCTCGCCACCGGCGTGACCGTCCCCCTCGAGTCGCGTCCGCAGCTCGTCGAGCAGCGAGACGAACCCGGCGATCGCGTTGACGGACCGAGTCGGCAGCAGCGAGACCTTCCCGTCGGCCGCATCGCGCAGGGCCTCGGCGAACCCGATCCCCCGCTGCTCGGCATGCACCACGACGCAGGCCTCGGCCCGATCGCCGATCCCGCGACGCGGGGTGTTGAGGATCCGCCGGATCGCCACCGCGTCCTCGGGATTACTCAGCGCCTTGAGGTAGGCGACGATATCGCGCACCTCCTTGCGCTCGAAGAACCGGGTCCCGCCCACGACCTTGTAGGGCAGACCCAGCCGCACGAACACGTCCTCGATCACGCGGGACGAGTTGTTGGTGCGGTAGAACACGGCCACGTCCGAATAGGAGTAGTCGCCGGAGTCCACCAGCCGGTCGATCTCGCCGGCGATGTACCGGGCCTCGTCGTGCTCGTTGTCCGCGACGTACCCGGTCAGCAGCTCGCCGGTGCCCTCGCTGGTCCACAGGTTCTTCTCGCGCCGCCCCGCATTGCGGGAGATCACCGCGTTGGCCGCCGACAGGATGGTCTGTGTGGAGCGGTAGTTCTGCTCGAGCAGGATCGACGTGGCATCCGGGTAGTCGTGCTCGAAATCCTCGATATTCCGGATGGTGGCGCCGCGGAACGCGTAGATCGACTGGTCCGCGTCACCGACGACACACAATTCAGCCGGGGGCACGCCCACCTCGTCGTCGTCGTACCCCTCGCCCTCCCCGCTCGCCCCGCCGACGAGCGTGCGGACCAGAACGTACTGGGCGTGGTTGGTGTCCTGGTACTCGTCCACCAACACGTGCCGGAACCGACGCCGGTAGTACGCCGCGACCTGGGGATGCGCGCGCAGCAGCGCGACGGTCTCACCGATCAGATCGTCGAAATCGAAAGCGTTGGCCGACTGCAACCGTGCCTGGTACTCGGTGTAGACGGACGCCACCGTCTGCGCCGTGCGATCGGAGTCCTCGAGGGCCCGGTCCATCGCCTCGGCCGGATCGCGTAGCTCGTTCTTGTGGTTCGAGATGGCCGTGGCGAGCATGCGCGGCGTGAACTTCTTGACCTCGAGGTGCTGCTCCTTGGCGATCATGCCGAGCAGGCGCCGGGAGTCGTCCGAATCATAGATCGTGAAATTGGAGTTGCGCGTGCCGAGCAACTCCGACTGTGCGCGCAGGATCCGCACGCAGATCGAGTGGAAGGTGGCCACCCACATGCGCTCGGCGTGCGGACCCACCAGCGTGGCCACGCGCTCGCGCATCTCGGCCGCCGCCTTGTTGGTGAAGGTGATGGCCAGGATCTGCCCCGGGTGCGCTCCCCCCTCCGCCAACAGATAGGCGATCCGACGCGTGAGGACGCTGGTCTTCCCCGATCCGGCACCGGCCACGATCAACAACGGGCCGCCGCGGTGGACGACCGCGGCGGCCTGCTGGGGATTGAGCCCCTGCAACAGGGGCGAATCGGACGCAGTGGTGACAGACGCTGTGGAGACGGACGCTGGAGCGCCGTGAGCGGGACTGGCGGGAGCGGGGGTGGTGTCGGTCATCGTGGGTACCAATCTACCCACCGTGTCCGACACCGGGCCGGTGCGCGGGTCAGCGCTTGGTGGCCGCCATGAACTCCTCCACCTGCGCCGCGTTGGCGGTCAGCTTCGGGTCGTTGTCCAGGTAGCGCCTGGTCTCGCGGACGATGAGGCCGGACAGGACCAGCAGGCCGATGAGGTTCGGGATCGCCATGAGCCCGTTCATCACGTCGGCGAAGTTCCACACGACCTCGAGCTCGGTGACCGCGCCGAGGAACACCACGCAGGTGAACACGAGGCGGTACGGGATCACGCCGCCGGCGCCGACGAGACGCTCCATGCACCGTTCGCCATAGTACGACCAGCCGAGGATGGTGGAGAACGCGAAGAACGCGATCGACACGGCCACGAGCTTGTCGCCCTCGGGGATGGCGGAGGCGAAGGCGTCGGCGGTCATGGTGCCGGCGTGGTCGCCGCCCTGCTGCCAGGCACCGGAGGTGACCAGCACCAGGCCGGTGAAGGTCACCACGATGATGGTGTCGATGAACGTCTGGGTCATGGAGACCAGTCCCTGGCGGGTCGGGTGCGAGGTCTTGGCCGCGGCGGCCGCGATGGCCGCCGAGCCCATACCGGACTCGTTGGAGAAGATGCCGCGCGCGACACCCATCTGGATGGCGTAGAGAACCGCGGAGCCGGCGAAACCGCCCACGGCCGAGGTGCCGGTGAACGCGTCGGAGAACACGAGCGCGAACGCGTCGGGAATGGCCTCGGCGTTGACGACCAGCACGACGAGGCCGCCGATGATGTAGAGCAGGATCATGAGCGGCACGAACCCGGCGGTGACGCGACCGATCGACTTGATGCCGCCGAGCAGCACGGCGCCGGTGAGGACGAACATCACGATGCCGGTCACGAGGTGCGGCACGCCGAACGAGTTCTCGAGCTGGGTCGCCACGGCGTTGCCCTGCGTCATGTTGCCGATGCCGAAGCTCGCCAGCACGGCGAACACCGCGAACACGATCGACAGGACCAGGCCGATCTTGCCACCGGTCTTGCCGAACACCTCGGCGAAGCCGCGGTGGAGGTAGTACTGCGGGCCACCGGACTGTTCACCGCGCGCGTCGGTGACGCGGTAGCGCACGCCGAGGAACGCCTCGGAGTACTTGGACGCCATGCCGACGAGCGCGGTGACCCACATCCAGAACAGGGCGCCGGGTCCACCGAGGGCGATGGCCGTGGCCACGCCGACGATGTTGCCCACGCCGACCGTGGCCGCGAGCGCGGTGGTCAGTGCCTGGTACTGGGAGATGTCCCCCTCGCCGCCGTCGTCCTTGCGGTCGAGCAGGCCGAGTCGCAGCGCAGGTCCGAGCTTGCGGAACTGCAGTGCGCGCAGCCGGATCGTCAGGATCAGGCCTGTGCCCAGCAGCAGTGGGATGAGGACGAAGGGTCCCCAGATGACGGAACCGATGTCCGAGAGAATCGTGTTGAAACTTTCCACGGGCGAAAACACTAGACGGTCATGTGCCCGCCGACACACGTAGTGGGATAATTCCGGAATGACCATCGACCCCGCCGGTACCGACGACCCGCTGTCCGAGGCCGAGATCCAGGAACTGCGCCTGGAGATCGACCGTCTCGACGCCGAGATCCTCGAGGCGATCCAGCGTCGCAGCGAGATCTCCAGGCGCATCGGCCGCACGCGTATGCAGTCGGGCGGCACGAAGCTCGTCCACACCCGTGAGCTCAAGGTGTACGAGCGGTTCTCGGTCCTCGGTCAGGAGGGGCAGACCCTGGCGGGCATGCTGCTGCGCCTGGGTCGCGGCCGACTGGGGCAGTAGCGGCTCAGCGCGGTAGCGACTCAGCACAGGTGGGTCTCAGCCCGGCCCGCGCCGCCCCGCCGTGGACGCGAAGCCGAGCCACGTGTGGTGGTTCTTCGCCCAGCACCATCCGAGCTTGGGCGCGCCCTTGTTCTCCCGACCGTCCCGCCCGGTCCCGCCGCTGATCCACAGGGCCGGGGTCCGCGCGTCGAGGCCGCCTGTCGTCTTGCGCTTGCGGGAGCCGATGCACATGAAGCACGCGCCGGGTTCGAGCGCCTCCGGTTGTTGGAGGAGCCAGCTGACGCCTTCCGACACCGTCAGCGGCGTGCGCCCGCGCGCGAGAAGTTCGGGGTGCGCGTCGGCGGGTGTCCACCCGAGCATGTCGTCGCCGCGGGTGACGTCGCGGACGAGGTAGAGCGGGGCGTCCGGGAGGGTGATGTCGTCGGTGGGGGTGAAGTCGGCGAGGTCGGTCATGTCGACGACGACGAAGCCCGCCTTTCCCTCGCGGCGCGTGAGCTCTGCCAGTCGCGAGGTCGGCACGAGGGACGGGTGCACGGCGAGCAGCGCTGCGGATTCGGTCCCGCTGTGCGCGGGCGCCGCCGAGTCGGGTGCCCCTGCATGCCCGGCAGCCTCCACCTGTTCGGAAGCCTCCCCGGGAGCCTCCACCTGGCCGGAAGCCCCTGCATGCCAGGAAGCCTGGTCGAGCCCCGCCGCCAGCGTGCGGAGCTGCTCGGCCGAGATCCCGGCGAGTTCGGGCACCCCGAGTTCGACGAGCTGCTCGGCCTGGTCGGCAACAGACGGAAGAGTGGCCACGAAGTCGGCGGTGTCGGGGCGAGCCGAGGAGTGAGCTGAGTGATCAGCTGAGGGATGACCTGCGCGATGAACTGAGGGGTCATCCGAGGGGTGAGCAGTCTGGGAGTCGGTCGGGGGAACGCTGGGGTTAACGCTGGGAGACACGTGTGAGCAACACCCGCGTCCGCCCGGGCATTCCCGGCTAATCTGGCAGGCATGACGGACATCAGCACGACCGAGCAGTGGACAGCTGTAGAGGATCTGGTTCCCTCCATCGGCGAGGTCTCACTCCGGGAGTTGTTCGCCGACGATCCGGAGCGGGGTCGGCGCATGTCGATCACCGCCGGCGATCTCCACATCGATCTGTCGAAGCACCTCGTCACCGACGAGATCCTCTCCGCACTAACCGATCTCGCCGACAGCGCCCGGTTGTCGGCGAAACGTGCCGCAATGTTCCGTGGAGATCACATCAACACGACAGAGGACAGGTCGGTCCTCCATACGGCGCTCCGCCTCCCGGCCGATGCCGACCTCGTCGTCGACACCATCGACGTGGTCTCCGACGTCCACGCGGTACTCGCCCGCATGACGGCGTTCGCGAACAAGGTACGCACCGGCGAGTGGCGCGGGCACACCGGCAAACGCATCGACACGGTCGTCAACATCGGGATCGGCGGCTCCGACCTCGGCCCGGTCATGGTCGACAAGGCTTTGCGTCATCTCCACACCGGCGGTATCCGGGCGTTCTTCGTCTCCAATGTCGACCCGTCCGACCTCACGGCGAAACTCGCGCAGGTCGATCCCGAGACAACGCTTGTCGTGGTGTCCTCCAAGACGTTCACCACGCAGGAGACCATGACCAACGCGCACGCGGCGCGGCGACACTTCGTCGACGCGCTCGGAGCAGACGACGCGGTCGCCTCGCACTTCGTCGCGGTATCCACCGCGGCGGACGAGGTCCGTGAGTTCGGGATCGACGCGGACCATATGTTCGAGTTCTGGGACTGGGTCGGCGGACGCTATTCCGTCTCCTCCGCGATCGGGCTGTCAGTCATGCTCACAGTGGGTCCGCCGGCGTTCATCGAACTCCTCGAGGGCTTCCACATCATGGACGAGCATTTCGCCACCGAGCCCGCAGACCGCAACGCTCCTGTCCTCATGGCCCTGCTCGGCATCTGGTACACGTGCTTCCTCGGCGCGCAGTCCAAGGCCGTGATCCCGTACCAGCAGGACCTCACGCGATTCCCGGCCTACCTGCAGCAACTCACCATGGAGTCACTGGGCAAGTCGGTCCGCCTCGACGGTTCGGACGTCACCTACCCCACCGGAGAGATCTACTGGGGCGAGCCGGGAACCAACGGCCAGCACGCCTTCTTCCAACTCCTCCACCAGGGCACACAGCTGGTGCCGATCGACTTCATCGGCGTCGCGATCCCCCACGAGGACCTACCGACCATCGACGGGTCCGGCTCGATGCACGACCTGCTCATCGCGAACATGTTCGC
Organism: Dietzia sp. NCCP-2495; assembly: GCF_026011735.1. Taxonomy (GTDB): domain Bacteria; phylum Actinomycetota; class Actinomycetes; order Mycobacteriales; family Mycobacteriaceae; genus Dietzia. The sequence goes on from NZ_BRVN01000034.1 coordinate 20,255, forward strand.
GCAGTCGCGGGTGCTCGCGTTCGGCAAGACCGAGGAGGAGGTGCTCGCCGACGGCGTGGATCCCGTCCTCGCGCCGCACAAGGTCATGCCGGGGAACCGGCCCAGCACCACGATCCTCGCACCGTCCCTGTCCCCCGGCGTACTCGGTCAGCTCATCGCGCTCTACGAACACGTGGTGTTCTCCCAGGCCGCGATCCTGGACATCAACGCCTTCGACCAGTGGGGCGTCGAGCTCGGTAAGAAGCAGGCCGGAGCACTGATGGAAGCGCTGACCGCCGAAGCCCATCCCGGCGACCAGTTCGACTCCTCCACCGATTCGCTGGTCGAGATCTACCGCGAGGCGCGTGGCCGACGCTGATCTGGTCACGGCAGAGGCTTGGCCCCTACCTGCCGATCTCCGGATGGCTGTCGGAACTCCATGACATCGTGAGCCCATGGCGACAATCTTCTGCACCGCGACCAGCCTCGACGGATACCTTGCTGACGATCAGGAGAGCCTGTCCTGGCTGTTCGCCACCGAGGCGGGCTCACCGCCGGTCGACTATCCCGATGACTCGGGGGCGGCGTCCGGGGCCGACACTGGACCTGATTCCGGGGTAGACCTCCCCCGCCTCCACTTCTCACGGTTCTTCGCCGGGGTCGGCGCAATTGTCAGCGGATATAACACCTTTGATTGGGTACGCCGCGACGTGACATCGAACGGCAAGCCGTTTGTCTGGCCGTACACGCAGCCCACCTGGATCGTGACACATCGCGATCCTGAGCCCCTGCCCGGAGTGAAGTACTTCACTGGTGACGTGGCCGAGCTGCATCCGACACTTCTCGAGGCCGCCGGAGGCAAGGACATCTGGGTCCTCGGCGGGGGCGACCTCGCGGGACAGTTCGCCGATCACGGACTCCTCGATCAGGTCTGGATCCATCAGTGCCCCGTCACGCTCGGCGAAGGACGCCCGCTTCTGCCACGCCGCCTCCGGTTGCACAGGCAAGACGTGGAAACCGACGGCCAGTTCACCGCGATGCTCTTCGACGTCGTAGGCCCAGAACCGCGCGTATAGGTGCACTGCCCACCCACGTTGTGCGTGGTGTGAGGCCCGCAAGTACTTTCCCGCCCTAGATCTGCTGCCAGGCTGTTCCCGCATGTCCGGCCAACCCCGGCCATGCCCAGCAATCCCCAGCCAACCACCCAATACCGTTACCAAATCTAGACCGCACGTTCGAATAGGTGCCCGTACACTAGAAATCAGGTTCGAAGTAGCGAGGCAGGTTTAAGTAGCGAACGGCGGCGAGAAGAGGGGGCACCGATGGGCACCACAGCCGATGGCGCTTCCACCCCACCGTCCAGCCAGCCGTCCGGTCGCCGTTCCGGCTCGTCGTCCGACCTGCTCACCGAGGCGACCGGAGCCCTGCGTGCGGGGTGGGAGGCG
>NZ_BRVN01000035.1 GCF_026011735.1 Dietzia sp. NCCP-2495
GAATCGACCCCAACGACCACGCCCTCGCCCGACGCTGCTCGGTGGGAGACATCCCGACCCGGGCGGCCGCGACCTTCGCCGATCGCGCCGCGGTCACCGACGACTCCGGATCGTGGACGTACCGCGAGCTGGAGTCGATGTCGAACCGCCTCGCACACGGACTCGTCGAGCTCGGCGTGGCAGAGCAGGAACCCGTGGCGATCCTGTCGACCAACTGCCGCGAGTTCGTGGCCACCTACTTCGGCACCGCCAAAGCCGGCATGGTGAGCCTGCCGATCAACCTGCTGTCGGGGCCGGAGAACATCGTGCACGCCCTGTCCGACTCCGGGACACGGGTGCTCGTGGTCCACTCGGCCCTGGCGGAGCTCGCACTCGGAGCGGTCGCCGCGGTTCCGGCGATCGACCACGTCGTAGTCGTCGGCGGGGTTCCCGACGGCCTGGCCACCGCACCAGAGGGACCCGCGCTCCACGGCTGGGACGACGTGCTCTCCGGTGACGACTCCAACCCCGACACGGTGATCGGCGACCGACAGGTCGTCCAGTGCCTCTACTCCTCCGGCACCACCTCCCGCCCCAAGGGCGTCCTCACCTCCCACCTGGCGGTGACCATGGCGGGCCTGTCGAACGGCGCCATCTTCGGCATGCCCTGGGGCGCCACGGGCGCGGTGACGGTGCTCCCGCTCCCGCTGTTCCACACCGCCGGCCTCAACGGCGTGCTCCTGGCGGGGATCACGATGGGCGCGCACATCCACCTCCTCCCCGGCTTCGACCCGGTGCAGTACTCCGACACCGTCGCCCGCGTCCGCGCCACGCACCTCGTGGGCCTGCCGCTCATGCTCCAGGCCCTCGCCGACGGCGCAGAACGAGGCCTGGACCTGAGCGCGATCGAGATGCTGCTCTATGCGATGGCACCGATGTCAGCCGAGATGCGGGACCGGCTCACCGCGGCGCTCCCGGACGCGCGCATCATCCTGGCCTCGGGCATGTCCGAGTGCACCCCCGCGACCGTGATGCAGTGGCCCGAACTGAACCCCGACAAGTCCGACTCCTGGGGATACCCGACCCCCGTCGCCGAGAACCGCATCTGCGAACCCGGCGGCCCGGAGCTGGTCGACATCGGCGGCGACGGCGAGCTCGCCTACCGCGGCCCCACGGTGATGGAGGGGTACTGGAACAACCCGGACGCCAACGCGGCGGCGTTCGTGGGCGGCCACATGCACTCGGGTGACCTGGGCCGGATCGACGCCGACGGCGTGGTCTGGTTCGCCGACCGGGTCAAGGACATCGTCAAGTCCGGCGGCGAGAACGTCAGCTCCCTGCACGTCGAACGCGTCCTCATGGACCATCCGCACGTCGCCGAGGTCGCGTGCATCGGCCGACCCGATCCCACGTGGGGCGAGCTGGTGGTCGCGGTGGTGGTGCCCACCGAGGACGCACCCGGTCACGAGGAGCTGGCAGCCTCGGTGACGGCGTTCGGTGCGGAGCGGCTCACGTCCTCCCAGCGACCACGCGACGTGGTGATCACCGACGCCATCCCCCGCACCGCGACCGGCAAGATCCGCAAGGTCGAACTGCGGTCGATGACCTGAGGCCGGCCGGCCGCGCGCTACGGGCCGTACTCGAGCAGCTCGCCCGGGACCTCGAGCCGCGCGGAGGCCAGCTCGGCCCCCAGCCCGGCGGCCGCGGCAACGCCCCGCGGCGGGCGCGCGACGAAGTTGACCGCGCGCAGGTTGGGCAGCGGGTAGCGCCGCACCTCCATGCCGTCGAGCGCGCCGACGAGCTCGCGCAGCCGCTCCTCGGTGAACTCACCGGCGAGCCACGCGAACGCCGAGTCGTCCCAGGTCCACACGGCGATGTTCACCCCGCGACCCACCACGCCGCGTCGCACGCTGGCGACCGAGCCGAGCTGGGTCGACACCCCCGCGCCTCCGGGCACGGCACTCGGCGTCCAGGGCGTGGGCAGCTCGCCGGGGCCGATGGGCGCGGTCTCGCCCGGGACCGGCACGTTCTCCCGGGCGCCGTCCGGCAGCACCACCACGTGTCCGGCCTCGCCCTGCGGCAGCGGGCGCGCCACCCGACCGGGCCGCACCTCATCCTCCGCGCGGCCCATCCCCACCACCGCGACGACCGGGGGCGCGGGCTCCCCCCGCGTCCCGCTGAGCCGCACCCGGTCCGTGCCCTCCTGCGCCAGGCGGACCGAGTCGAGCCGGAGCACCACGTCCGGCGCGGCGTACCGTGCGCCGGCCACGCCGTCGAGGAGCTGGTCGGTGACGGTGCCGACGGTGACCGAGCCGAACGCCGACGGGTGACGGGTGATGACGGCCGAGCCGTCGCCTGCGATCTCGGCGATCGGGTACCCGCCGGTCACGGGGTCGGTGGTGCGGGTGACGTCCGTCGAGGAGTCCACTACGCCTGTAGCGCCAGGGCCTCCCGACAGCACGTGGCCCACCGCGACCGAGCCTGCGAGCGCGTCGAGGGCCGAGTGGGTCCAGCCGTGGTGCGCCGCGGCGGCGCCCGTCACGAGCGCCTCGCGGCTGACGCGACCGGTGACGACGACGACGGCGCCCGCCGCCAGACCGCGGGCGATCCCGAACGCCCCGTGCCGCACGGTCGCCACGTCGACCTCGCCGAGACCGAGTTCGGCTGCCCGGTCCGTCACCTCGCCTGAGACCACCGAGGCCACGGGCAGATCAATTCCCGATTCGCGGGCCAGTGCCCGCAACTCGTGGGCGAGTCCCTCCGGATCGAGCGCCCCCGCATTGGTGACCACCCGGACACCGCCCGAGCCGAGGAGGTCGAGACACTCACGCAGCTGCACCACCGCGGCGGTCTCGTACCCGGGGCCACCTGCTGTGCGCTGCGCGGCGAGATCCGCCACCGCCTCGTCCGACAGCATGTCCAGGGCCACCACGTCGAGCCTCGAGGCGGCGAGGAACTCGGCGGTCGCCGTGGCCCGGTCGGTCCGGGAGGCGGAGAGGTTCCCGATCCGCAGGGGCCGCGTACTACTCGTCATCGATCCTCCGGTGCGTCTCGGGTGTCGTTCGGGCCTTACTCCAGCATGCTGCCAGTCATGGCCAGCCGGGTATGGAACGAGAAGGCCTCTTCGAGGATATGCGGAGTGTTGCCCGCGTTCGGCCGCGATGTCGCGCGATCGACATAGTCGTGCAGGAGCGGGCGGAACGCCGGGTCGGCACAGCGGTCGATGACCACCGCCGCGCGCTTGCGCGGGCTCAGGCCGCGCAGGTCCGCCAGCCCGTGCTCGGTGACGATGACCTGCACATCGTGCTCGGTGTGGTCGACGTGGGGCACCATCGGCACGATCGCCGAGACCGCACCGTTCTTCGCCGTGGACGGGGACAGGAACATGGACACGTACCCGTTGCGGGTGAAGTCGCCCGAGCCGCCGATTCCGTTCATGATGCGCGTGCCGCCGACGTGGGTGGAGTTGACGTTGCCGTAGACGTCGGCCTCGAGCATGCCGTTCATGCCGATGATCCCGAGGCGTCGGACGATCTCCGGATGGTTGCTGATCTCCTGCGGGCGCAGCGTCACGTGCTCACGGTAGAGGTCGATGTTGTCCACCAGCTCCGCCAGTCCGGCACCGGACAGCGCCAGGGACGTGGCCGAGGCGTGGGCGACCCTGCCCTGCCGGATGAGGTCGAGCATGGAGTCCTGGATGACCTCGGAGTAGCAGGTCAGACCGGTGAACGGCCCCTCCGCGAGGCCGGCGAGCACCGCGTTGGCGACGTTGCCGATCCCCGCCTGGAGCGGGAGCAGTCCGTCGGCCGGCATCCGACCCGACTCGACCTCGCTCCGGAAGAACTCCACCACGTGACCGGCGATGGCCTGGCTGATCGCGTCGGGCGCGGCGACCTTCGTCTCCGAGTCCTGCTCGTTCGTGTGCACCACCGCCACGACCTTCGACGGGTCCACCTCGAGGTACGGCTGGCCGATCCGGTCGGCGGGCCCCGTCATCATGATCGGCGACCGGTTCGGGGGCAGCGCGGTGCCGTAGTAGACGTCGTGCATGCCCTCGACCTCGAGCGGCACCCACGAGTTCACCTCGAGGATCACGGCGTCCGCGACCTCGAGCCAGGTCTTGTTGTTCCCCACCGACATCGACGGGATCAGCTTGCCGTCCTCGGTGACGGCGGCGACCTCCACCACGGCGACGTCCACGGTCCCGTAGTAGCCCTCCCACACCTGCTGGGCGACGTGCGAGAGGTGGATGTCCACGTAGTCCATCCGACCGTCGTTGATCTTGCCGCGAGCGGTGGGCTCGCTCTGGTACGGCATGCGCAGCGCGACGCCGTCGACCTCGGCGAGGAGCGCTTCGGCCTCGCCCGCCACCGATGCGCCGGTGAGGAGATTGATGCTCAGGCTGCCGCCGTCGGCCCGGACCCGGCGGACACGCTCGGCCAGCGCGGGCGCGAACGCCTTGGGCGTGCCGGCACTCGCGAAGCCGGAGATCGCGACCGTGTCGCCGTCCTTGATACGAGAGACCGCCGTCGCTGCGTCCGTGACAAGACCCTGGAAGTAAGGGTGGCGGACGCGCACGGAGTCGACGGTGGCACCCGGCGAAACGGTGGTGGTCATGGGCGGAGCGTAGCGGGGCCGCGCGGCGATCTCCGAACCGCTGACCTCCGCTCACCCCTCAACTGGTGGGGTGGCTCACGCTCCCGATGTCGTCGGCGTCATCATCGCCCGGATACCGGACACCCGGTGCAGACGTGGACTTCGTGACCCGGATGCCCGCCCGGTCGCTCAGCCTGACCGTATTCACCGTCCCCGGCGGATAGACTCGACCGACCAGTCGACCACCGTGGCCCGAGGAGTGAACCTTGTCCCCCAGGACCGCACCGATCCCCGATCGCATCGACCAGGCCCGCGCCAACTGGGAACGTCAGGGATGGGTCGACGCCGCGCAGGGGATGACCGTGGTGACGTCCGTGATGCGCGCGCACCAGATCCTCCTGGCCCGGGTCGAGGAGACCCTGCGCCCCTGGAACCTGTCGTTCCCCCGCTACGAACTCCTCCGCCTGCTCGCGTTCTCCCGCTCGGGCGCCATGCCCATCACCAAGGCCTCGGAGCGCCTCCAGGTTCACGTCACGAGCGTCACCAGCGCGATGAAGCGCCTGCTGGAGGCCGGGCTCGTCCAGCGTCGCCCGCACCCCACCGACGGGCGCACGACACTGGTGGAGATCACCGACGAGGGACGCCGTGTCGTCGACGAGGCGACCGAGGCGCTCAACTCCGGCATCTTCGCCGACCCCGGGATGGACGCACCGGAGCAGGCCGCGCTAATCGACGCGATCGCCTCCCTGCGCCGGACCGCAGGCGACTTCTGACCTGCCGGCCTGCGGCTACCGTTCTGCCCAGCGGCGCATTCTGACCGGCCCGGCGACGTCTCCAGACCAGCCCACCGGCGGCTCCTGTCCGGCCCGCACGACGGCACCGCGCCCAGCCCCTCTCGGGTGGGGCCGGGCGCGGAAGCGTGTGCGGTGTGACCCGTGTCCGGGCCGCCGGTCACCAGGTCACGGGACCTCGGTCGCCATGACCGGATCGTTTTCCTCGACCTCGGCGAGCACCTTGTTCGTGTTCGACTCGGACATCGCGAGCACACACATCATCGACATCGCCGACAGGAGCGAGAGCATGATGCCGACCCCGAACGAATTACCCTGGCCGACCATCGCGGCGGCGGCGAGCGGAGGGAGCGCGCCGCCGAGGATCCCGGCGAGGTTGTAGCCGAGGCCGGCGCCGGTGTAGCGGTAGCGGGCCTGGAACAGCTCGGGCAGCAGCGCACCCGCCGGGCCGTAGGCGATTCCGAAGATGATCAGCGTGACGAGCAGACCGATCACGAACGCGAAAGTCGACTTGGTGTCGAGGATCGGGAACACCACCAGCGACCAGACCACGGCCAGGGCGACGGAGGTGCCGATGACCTTCTTGCGACCGAAGCGGTCCGAGAACATCGCCGAGAGGGCGATGGCGAGGCCGAAGACGACCGCCGCGACCATGCCCATCGCCAGGACGAAGGTGCGGGGGTGCTCGAGGTTCTTGGTGGCGTAGCTGGTGAGAAACGACGTCCCCATGTAGAAAAGCGAGAACAGCGAGGTCAGAGCTCCGCCGGCGAGGAGGATCTCCTTCCACTGGTAGCGGATCGCGTCCGCGAAGGGCAGGGTCTTGGGAGCGATGTCAGCAGCGGCGCGGACACGGTCCGCCTTGAACACCGGGGTCTCCTCGACCGACAGGCGGATCCAGAGACCGACGAGGACCAGCACGGCGGACATGAGGAACGGGACGCGCCAGCCGTACTGCATGAAGGCACTGTCGGGACCCGCGCCCTCACCGGCGACGACGGCGAAGAGGAGGAAGGTGCCCGAGGACAGGAAGAAGGCGAATGCCACGCCCAGCTGCGGCCACATGGCCATGACCCCGCGCTTGCCCTCCGGCGCGTACTCGGCGGTGAGCAGCGTGGCGCCGGCCCATTCGCCGCCCACGGCGAAGCCCTGGAAGAAGCGGCATGCCACGAGCAGCGTCGGCGCGAGGATGCCGATCCCGTTCTCGAAGGCTCCGAACGCTCCCGTCTCGTAGCCCGGGAGCAGGCCGATGAACACGGTGGCCACGCCCATGATCATGAGGGTCCACACGAGCGTGCGCTTACGGCCGATCCGGTCACCGAAGTGGCCGAAGACGGCGGCGCCGACCGGGCGCGCGAAGAAGGCCACAGCGAACGTCGCGAACGACGAGAGGGTGGCGGACGCGGCGCTCTGCTCCGAGAAGAACAGCGTGGGGAACACCAGTGCGGCGGCCGTGCCGTAGATGAAGAAGTCGTACCACTCGATCGTGGTGCCGATCGACGACGCCGCGGCGACACGCCTGAGCGAGGTCGGCTTGGCCGGGGCGCCGGATGGCGGCGAGCCTGGTACGGATGAACTAGTTATCGTCACGACAACTCCAGATCTCTCGGTGTCGCCGCGCAGGGTGACCGCGGCACTGACACGTTCTTCCGACGCGTTCACGTCGACGCCGAGAAAACTATGTGAGGCGGGCCACACCCGGTACACCCGAAAGTGGATACCGGGTGATCTGGGCCACATCTGCTGGCACGAAGCCCGATCCCGAGGCACACACCACGGTCAGGCCGTGGCACGAAAGACGTTCCGCACACCACCCTTCCCGGGGGCAGTGTGCGGAACGTCTGAGATCGTTGCGACGTGGTTCGGTCGTGCGCGGGGGTTCGGCCGTGAGCTGTGGTGCGGCTCCATCGCCGGTCAGGTCAGGTCAGGGAAGGATCCCGAGCAACCTGGCCCGCGCGACGGACTCCATCCGCGACCGGGTACCCAGCTTGGTCCCGATGTTGCGGAGGTAGGCCTTGATGGTCTCGGGAGACAGGGACAGGCGCGCCCCCACCTCGGCGTTGGAACACCCGAGCGCCACCTGTGCGAGCACGTCGATCTCCCGCGGCGAGAGGATCGTCTTCTCCGGGACCGGGTCCTCCCCCACCGCAGTCGGACGCCCCACACCGGCCAGCGCGGAGCCCGCCGCGAGGAGTCGGTTCCGCAATGCCGGATCCCCGAGCTCCGCAGCGATCGCACGGAGCTCGCCGTGGAGCATCCTGAGCTGCTCACGATCGGCGGATTCCAGCCCGACGCTGTGTTCTGCTGCCGCGAGGTCCGCCATCCGGAGCCTCCGGTCGACCTCGTCGCGGACCTGGAACTCCGTGGCGAGCTCGTTGGCCGCCCGGATGAACGACCGCGAGACCTGGTCCCCGAGCTGGGTGGCCACCCGGGCTGATCCGTAGAGGACCGTCCGGGCGACACCCGAGACCATGACAGGTACCGAGATGATGGCCCGGAGGCCCTCGCGCTCCACCGCCTCGGCATAGTCCCGGGTGATGCCCTCACAGTCCTCGTAGTCGCGAACCGTCGCCGGCCGACCCGAGACCATGACGCGACCGCCCAGTCCCCTGCCCTTGGCCACGGCGAGACCCTGCATGGACGAGGTACGGGCACCGATGAAGCGGTTCAGTCGGGCCGTCTCGCCGTCGGCCTCCCCGGCGAACACCATCGGCAACCCGGATTCCTGGCGGACCTTGCGAAGGGCGCCGAGGACCGCATCCGAGTCACTGGGTCGAAGGATGGACATGGTGGAACTCCCGAGAATGGAGATGTGTTCAGTTCCCCGCCGAGGCGCGGATACTGGTGATTATCGCACTGAAATCCTTGTCCCCGTTGTCTTGCGCGAATTCGTCATACAGTGCAGCCGCCGCGGCGCCCAGCGGTGCGACGGTGCCCGTGCTCTCCAGTGCCGCCAGGGCGAGCCCGAGGTCCTTGTTCATGAGAGCTGTGGCGAACCCGGGCGCGAAATCGTTGTTCGCCGGCGACGTGGGTACCGGGCCCGGGACCGGGCAGTTGGTGTGCAGGGCCCAGCTGTTGCCCGTCGCGCCGGTGACGACGTCGTGCAGCGCCTGGTGCGAGAGCCCGAGCCGCTCGGCGAGGACGAACGCCTCACCGATCGCGATCTGATGGACCGCGAGCACCATGTTGTTGCAGACCTTCGCGGCCTGCCCCGCACCGGTGCCCCCGCAGTGGATGATCTTGCCGGCCATGGGCTCGAGCACCGGCTGCGCCGCGGCGAACGCCTCGTCCTCGCCACCAACCATGAAGGCCAGTGTGCCGGCGGTGGCGCCCTTGACCCCACCCGAGACCGGGGCGTCGACCTGGAGCATCCCGGCGTCGACGGCCTGGGCGTGCACCGCACGCGCGTCGTCGACCGAGATCGTGGACGAGTCGATGAACAACGTCCCCTTCTCCGCCGAAGAGAGCACCTCGGAATAGGTGGAGGTGACCAGCGCACCGTTGGGCAGCATGGTGATGACCACCGACGCCCCCTCCACGGCCTGCGCCGGCGACTCGCACACCGTGACGCCGGCCTGGCGTGCGGCGTCCTGGGCGGCCTCGACCGGATCGAAACCCCGGACCTCGTTGCCCGCCTTGGCCAGGTTGGCAGCCATGGGTCCGCCCATGTTGCCGAGGCCGAGGAACGCTATCGTCTGTGAACCGTTTGTCATCTTCTATGCTCCCAGTCCGCGCGCGGCGACGGCCCTGCCGACGACGACACGCATGATCTCGTTCGTTCCCTCCAGAATGCGATGCACCCGGAGATCCCGCACGATCTTCTCGATTCCGTACTCGGCCAGATACCCGTATCCGCCGAACAGCTGCAGTGCGCGGTCGGCGACGTCGAAGCACCGGTCGGTCACGAACAGCTTGGCCATGGCGCACAGCTCGACGAAGTCCGGCTCCTTGGCGTCCAGGGCCGCGGCCGCGCGCCACAGCATGAGCCGACTGGCCTCCAACTCGGTGGCCATCTCGGCCAGCGTGAAGCGGATGGTCGGCTCGTCGATGAGTGCGCCACCGAACGCCTCGCGGTCCCGCAGATGCGCGACCGCCTGCGCATAGGCCCGCTGGGCACCGCCCAGCGAGCAGGCCGCGATATTGATGCGCCCGCCGTTGAGGCCCTTCATCGCGATGGTGAACCCGAGGCCCTCGCCGCCGGTGTCCGCACCACCGATGAGGTTGGCGGCCGGCACGCGGACGCCCTCCATGATCACCTGCGCCGTGGGCTGCGCGTTCCAGCCCATCTTGACCTCGTTCGGGCCGAAGCTCAGTCCCTCCGAATCGGCAGGGACGATGAACGTCGAGATTCCCTTCGGCCCCGCCTCACCGGTCCGCGCCATCACCACGTAGACGTCCGACTGACCGCCACCGGAGATGAACTGCTTGGTCCCGGTCAGCACGTACTCGTCGCCGTCGCGCACCGCCTTGGTCCGCAGCGCCGCCGCGTCCGACCCCGCGCCGGGCTCGGTGAGGCAGTAGCTCGCGAAGAGCTCCATCGACGCGAGCTTCGGGATCCACTGCTGCCGCTGCTCGTCGGTGCCGAACTCGTCGATCATCCACACGCACATGTTGTGGATCGACAGGTACGCCGCCACCGCCGGGCAGCCGCGGGCGAGCTGCTCGAAGATGCGCACCCCGTCCAGGCGACGCATCCCGCTGCCCCCGACGTCCTCGGAGACGTAGATCGCGCCCATGCCCATCTCGGCGGCTTCCCGGAGGACGTCCTTCGGGAAATGATGGCTCTCATCCCACTCGAGAGCGTGGGGCGCGATCCGCTTGTCCGAGAACTCCCGGGCGGCGTCGACGATGACCTTGTCGTCGTCATCAAGGGTGAACATGACGGTCCTCTCCTACGGTGACCCGCACTCAGTCCATGGTCGGGATGACGAACTCGGCACCGTCCTTGATGCCCGAAGGCCACCGCTGCGTGACCGTCTTGACCTTGGAGTAGAACTTGATCGACTCCGGTCCGTGCTGGTTGAGGTCGCCGAAGCCGGACTTCTTCCAGCCGCCGAAAGTGTGGTAGGCGATCGGCACCGGGATCGGGACGTTGACGCCGACCATGCCCACCTCGACACGGGAGACGAACTCGCGGGCCGCGTCGCCGTCGCGGGTGAAGATGGCCACGCCGTTGCCGTACTCGTGCTCGTTCGGCAGTGCCAGCGCCTCCTCGAAGTCCTTCGCGCGCACGATCGCCAGGACCGGGCCGAAGATCTCGTCGGTGTAGATGCTCATGTCGGTGGTGACGTTGTCGAACAGCGTCGGCCCGACGAAGTAGCCGCCGGAGATGTCCTCACCGTTGAACTCGCCGTTGTAGGCACCGACGCCACGTCCGTCGACGACGACATCCGCGCCGGCCTTCTCGCCCTGGTCGATGTAGTCCAGCACGCGGGCCTTGGACTCGGGCGTGACCAGCGGGCCGTAGTCGGACTGCGGGTCGTGGCTGTGGCCGACCTTGAGGGCCTTGACCTTCGGCACCAGCTTCTCCAGCAGGCGCTCCGCGGTACCCTCCCCGACCGGGACGGCGACCGAGATGGCCATGCAGCGCTCACCGGCAGAACCGAAACCGGCTCCGACCAGGGCGTCCGCGACCTGGTCTAGGTCGGCGTCCGGCATGATGATCGCGTGGTTCTTGGCGCCACCGAAGCACTGTGCGCGCTTGCCGGTGCGGGCGGCGTTCTCGTAGATGTACTGCGCGATCGGCGTGGAGCCGACGAAGCCCACCGCCTTGATCGTGTCGTTCTCGAGGATCGCGTCGACGGCCTCCTTGTCGCCGTGGACGACCTGGAAGACACCGTCCGGCAGGCCGGCCTCGGTGAACAGCTCCGCCAGGCGGACCGGCACGGAGGGGTCACGCTCGGAAGGCTTGAGGACGAACGCGTTGCCGCAGGCCAGGGCGGGGCCGGCCTTCCACAGCGGGATCATGGCCGGGAAGTTGAACGGGGTGATGCCAGCGACCACGCCGAGGGGCTGGCGCATCGAGTAGACGTCGACGCCCGTACCGGCGTTCTCCGTGTACTCGCCCTTGAGCAGGTGCGGGATGCCGAGCGCGAACTCGATCACCTCGAGGCCGCGCTGGACGTCGCCGCGCGCGTCCGGGGTGGTCTTTCCGTGCTCGATGGCGAGCAGCTCCGCCAGCTCGTCCATGTTCTGGTTGACCAGGTCCACGAAGCGCATGAGCACGCGGGCGCGCTTCTGCGGGTTCTGGGCCGCCCACTCCTTCTGGGCGACTGCGGCCTTGGCGATGACGTCGTCGACCTCGGCCTTGGAGGCGAGAGGCACGACCGCCTGCGCCTGTCCGGTGCTCGGGTTGAGCACCTCCTGGCTACGTCCGCCGGTGGCGACGACGCGCTTGCCGTTGATGTAGTGCTCGACCTGCCTGAGATCTGCCATGGTTGCCCCTTCCTCGGCGGGCTCCGGTCCCAGCGACCATCGCCCTTCTCGTGATGGTCATCACCATATACTTGCACCTCCTAGTAATCCAGGGGCGGTGAGGATTTCGACGGCCGCCCTCCCCTTTCGGGTGTATTGCCCCCTGTCGCACGGGCCTAGTGTGAGCTGACTCACGAAACGAGTACCCCTGTCGACAGGAGCACCCATGTCCCCGCTCTCCACCAATGCCACCGAGAAGTTCCGCGCCGCGCGCGACTTCCTCCAGGCCCACGCCGAGGATTACGACGCCGCCCGCGACGGCTTCTCCTGGCCCGAACTCGACGAGTGGAACTGGGCACTGAACTGGTTCGACGTCCAGGCCGAGGGCAACGACGACCCCGCCCTGTGGATCGTCGAGGAGAACGACGGCGGCGGCGCCCCGACCGAGGCCAAGTACTCGTTCGACGAGATGCGGGTCCGGTCCGACCGCACGGCCAACTGGCTGCGTGAGCGGGGCGTCGAGCCCGGTGACCGCATCCTGCTCATGCTGGCCAACCAGGTGGAGCTGTGGGACGTCATGCTGGCGGCGATCAAGCTCGGTGCCGTGGTCATCCCCGCCACCACGCTGCTCGCCGAGGGCGACCTGCGGGACCGCATCGCACGCGGCGGGATCAAGCACGTCATCGCGCGGGCCGAGCTGGCCGAGCGCTTCGCCGACATCTCCGGTGACTACCAGCGCATCTCCGTCGGCGGGGACGAGCGGGGTGGCGCGCCGGAGGGCTGGACCGACCTGGCCGGCGCGATGGACGCCTCCCCCGACTTCGAACCGACCCACACCACCCACGCCGACGACACCCTGCTGCTGTACTTCACCTCCGGCACCACCAGCAAGCCCAAGCTCGTCGAGCATACGCACGCCTCCTACCCGGCGGGTCACCTGTCGACCATGTACTGGATCGGACTGCAGCCCGGGGACGTGCACCTCAACGTCTCCTCGCCCGGCTGGGCCAAGCACGCGTGGTCCAACGTGTTCACGCCGTGGATCGCGGGCTCGTGCGTGTTCATCTACAACTACTCCCGCTTCGACGCCGCGGCGATGATGCGCGAGATGGACCGCTGCGGCGTGTCCAGCCTGTGCTGCCCGCCGACCGTGTGGCGGATGCTCATCCAGGCCGACCTGTCCCAACTGCAGGTGCCGCCCCGCCTGGCGGTGGGCGCCGGCGAGCCGCTCAACCCCGAGGTCATCGGCCGGGTCCGGGACGCGTGGGGAGTGACGATCCGCGACGGGTTCGGCCAGACCGAGACCACCGTGCAGATCGCCAACACCCCGGGCCAGCCCATCAAGGACGGCTCGATGGGCCGGCCGTGCCCCGGCTTCGACGTGGTGCTGGTCGACCCGGCCACCGGTCAGGAGGTCGCCGGCGACGGCGCGGAGGGTGAGATCTGCCTGCGCCTCGATCCCCGCCCGCTAGGACTGATGGTCGGTTACCACGGTGATGCCGAGCGCACCGACGCCGCCTACTACGGCGGCTTCTACCACACCGGTGACGTGGGATCCCGGGACGCGGAGGGCTACATCACCTACGTCGGGCGCACCGACGACGTGTTCAAGTCCTCCGACTACCGGATCTCCCCGTTCGAGCTGGAGTCGGTTCTGCTGGAGCACCCGGCCGTCGCCGAGGCGGCCGTGGTCCCCTCCCCCGACCCGGTCCGGCTCAGCGTCCCCAAGGCTTTCGTCGTGCTCGCAGGCGGATGGGAGCCCACCGAGGACACCGCGCGAGAGATCTTCGAGTACTCCCGCACCCATCTCGCGGGCTACAAGCGGATCCGCCGACTGCAGTTCACCGACCTGCCCAAGACCATCTCGGGCAAGATCCGGCGGGTCGACCTCCGTAACGGAGAGTCCGACAACGGCCCTTCGGTGGACTTCCCCGGCGAATTCCGGGAAGACGTGCTGGGCAGCGCCTGAGGGCACCCAGCCTGCCAGGGCGGTGAAATGGGCTCACCTAGTCCGAGCCGGACCTCCCGGCCCGCGAAAGGTTCACCGATGCCCTCTCCCGACCCGGCCCCCGTCCGGGCGCCGACAGTCGCCCGCCGTGCTCATCGGCGTGGTGGTGGCGGTGATCGTTCTGCTGGTGATCGGCTTCTTCGCCTTCGGCGGCAGGTCGATGCTCCAGAGCGCAGGCGTGCTCCCGGCCACCAACCCGGACGTAGGCGAGTGCATCATCGGCCAGACCGACCACGAGGCCGTCGACTGCGACGACCCGCAGGCCCGCTACGAGGTCAAGGCCGTCCTGGACATCCCCGCGGAGGGCGCCACCCGCGAGATCTGCGCCGTGGTCGAGGGGGCCACCGGGATGATCCTCACCACCAACAACTCGAACAAGGTCCTGTGCGTGGCCGAGCTCGGCGGCGAGGGCGCCTGACCGGGCGGCTCGGTGACGACGGGCGCCGTCACGCCCGGTCCCGGACGAACGCGTCGATCTCCTCGGGGGTCCACGGTGCGCTGGCGTGGAAATCGCGATAGGCCAGGATCTCGGCCTCCGGGGTGGGGAACCGCCCGAGGAACCCGCCGGCTCCCGCGAACACTCCCCCGGTGATCCCGGCGGACATCTCCGTCGCCAGATAGGTGTAGAGGGGCGCGACGTACTCGGGACCGGCGGGGTCGAGCGCGCCGGCGACGCTGAGCTCGTCGAGCAGCCCGCGACGACCCAGGTGGTGGATCTGGGCCTCGTAGTCGTCGCCGGCGGACAACCTGGTGCGCGCACCCGGGCACACGACGTTGGCCCGCACCCCGTGCTCGGCCAGCTCCGCGGCGATCGCCACGGTCAACGAGGTGACCGCCCCCTTGCCCGCCGGGTACCCGGTCCCGCCGTAGTCGCCCTTCCAGGCGAACGACGACGTGGTGACGATCGTGCCGGCCCCCGCATCGACGAAATGGGGCGCGAACTCCCGGCAGGGCGCGAAGACGGTCCCCAGGTGGGCGTCGATGAGATCGGCGAACTCCTCGTGGCCGATCGTGAGGATCGACGACCCGGACGGTTCCGCCACGCCGGCGCAGGTGATCAGGCCGGCCACCGTCGAGCCTTCCTCGCGGGCCCGGGCGAGCAGCTCCCGCGCCACCTCCGGCTCGTGGGCCGGACCGACAACGCCCGAGACGCGGCCGCTCGACCGGTCCGCCAGGTCGGCGACCTGCTCGTCCACCACCGCACCGTCACGGCCGTTCAGCACCACGTCCGCCCCGCGGGAGGCGAGGTCGGCGGCGACGGCGGCGCCGATTCCCCGGGATGAGCCGGTGATCGCGAAGGCCCGGCCGTCCAGTCGCGGACCCGCGCCCGGGGCCTGCGGGGTCATGCCGGTGTACCCGCGGGGTCGATCCGGCGGTCGTGGTCGGGCGCACGGTCGGCGACGAGCCGACGCGCCCAGCCGTAGTCGGTCTTGCTGCTCGGGTGCCGCTCGACCCGGTCGACCACCCAGAGGGCCACCGGGATCTTGAACCCGGCCAGGCTCTCCCGCAGGGACGACTCGAGGCGGCCGAAACGCTCGTCCGGATGGTCGTCCGTGTGGTCGCCGTCTCCGCTGCCGTCGGCCCACTGGATAACCGCGCCGACCCGGTGGCCGAACCGCTCGTCGGGCACCCCCAGGGCCACGGCGTCCTCCACCGTGTCGGCCGCCTTGAGCGCCGCCTCGACCTCCTCGGCGAAGATCTTCTCGCCGCCGGAGTTGATCACTTGGCTGCCGCGGCCCAGCATGATGATCGAGTCCGGGCCGTCGTAGCGACCGCGGTCGCCGGTGAAGACCCGCGGGGTACCGTCGATCTGGCGGAACGTCTCGGCGGATTTGGCGGGGTCCTTGTAGTAGCCGCTGGGCTGGTAGCCGGACTTGACGATCCATCCGACCTCGGTGGAGGCGTCGTCGAGCGGCTCGTCGAAGTCGTCGACCAGCTGCAGCGTGGTGCCGCGCGGGATGCGCGGGCCGTGGTCGGCGAACAAGGAGCCGTCGTCGAGGTTCGCCTTGGTGACCATCCCCAGGCCGCCGAAACCGCTCTCGGACGAGCCGAACGCGTCCATGATCATCAGGTCCGGGCGCAGGCGGAGGAGGTCGGCCTTGACCGCCGGGGAGAACAGAGCGGCGCCGGAGGAGATCATGAACAGGCTCGAGGTGTCGGTTCCGGTCTCCTGCAGGCGTTCGACGATCGGGCGGACCATCGCGTCACCGGCCACCACGGCCACCTGGATCTTCTCGGACTCGATCTCCTCGAGCACGTCCGCAGCCCGGAAGTGCGCCAGGTAGTGCATGGTCCCGCCCGCGAACAGCCCGGTGAAGCTCGGCATGAGCCCCGAGGTGTGGATGAGCGGGAGCAGGATGAGGTACCGCATCGGGTCACCGGCCAGCCCCGACCGGGACTGGTGGTACTCGTCGGGCACCGGCTCGCCCGTGTGGTAGTCCGCGCCGCCCCCGAGGCTGCGCCACAGGTCCTCCTGCCGCCACATCACCCCCTTGGGCTTTCCGGTGGTGCCACCGGTGAACACCAGGAACAGGTCGTCGGCACTGCGTTCGATGTCCGGCCGTTCGGTGGAGGCCTCGGCGAGGAACTCGCGGGAGTCCAGCGCACCCGCCGGGAGGGGCTCGGCTCCGGAGCCGTCGTCCACGACGATCGTGTGGCGGAGCGCGTCCAGCCCCTCGGAGGCCCCGGCGGCGGCGGGACCGAACTCACGGTGGACCACCAGGACGCTGGAGTCGGAGTAGTCGTACAGGTACCGCAACTCGTTGCCCGAGTAGCGGTAGTTGACGCTGATCGGCACGGCGCGGAGCTTGAGGATGCCCAGGAACACCGCCAGGCAGTCCACGCCGTTGCGCAGGTGGATCGCGACGTGGTCGCCCGCGGTCACCCCGAGTCCGGACAGGGCGGACGACCACCGGTTGGCCTCCTCCTCCAGACCGGTGTAGGTCAGCCGGCGGTCGTCCTCGACCACCGCCAGCCGGTCGTCTCCGTACGCGTCCACCGCGTGCTCGAACAGGTCAGCAAAAGTGTGTGCCATTGCATGGTCCTCAGGTCATGGGGAGGGGAGGGCAGGGTGTGGGTGTGGTGATTGGGGAGACCTCGCGTCAGCGGAGTCGCCTCACACGGGCGTGATGGGCAGGGGCGTGCGGGCGGGCCCGAAGCTGAAGGCCGCTCCCGTGCTGAGCCGCGTCACGGCCACCTCCTCCGATTCCGTCGTGGGCACCGAGCCGAGGCGCAGGACCGCCTCCACGCGCGCGCCGTCGCCGGGAACGGACTCGACGATCCACCGCGGATCGACCGCATGTGCCGCGGCCCGGAGCGGGCGCAGGTCGCCGGCAGCCAGTTGCGGGAGCCAGGTGTCGTCGGCGAACCCGTCCGCCTCGGTGTCCCACGTGACGGTGAGCGTCCGGCCGTCGTCGGACAGGTGCGAGGAGTAGCCGGTGTAGGCGGTCGGTCCGGACAGGGGGTGCAGGTCCAGGACAGCGGCCAGTTCCGCGGCACCCGAGGTCTCTGTGGCCTCAGAGACCCCCGCGGCGTCTGAGTTGACCACGGCCCCGGCCAGGATGTCGCGGATCCGACCCGCGGCGACCCCGGAGATGCCGGTCGCCTGGTAGGCGAGCAGTCTGTCGGCGGTCTCGGCGTCCGAGCGCCGCCGCACCGACTGATGGAACCCCACGGCCAGTAGGTGCATCTGCAGGTACACCTCGCGGATAGTGCGGATCAAGGCCGCGGAGGTGAACTCACGGAACACCAGGTCGGTCAGCAGCGAGCCCGAGTAGTCGTCCCGCCAGCCCTGCCCGGTGTCGTCCCGCGGGACGGGTGGGTCGAACCGGAAGTCGATGAGCCGGCTGGACGCCGACTCGATCGCGGGTCCGGGCATCGGCGCCGGCTCCACATCGGGATCGATCCGCACCACCCAGTGGCAGTGCGGTGTCCGGCCCTCGGGGCTGCGGGGCGGCCGGTGGATCGGCTCGACCACGGCGCGGGGGTTGGTGGCCAGCGCGGTGGCGGGGAAGGTGGGGTCCTCGATGTCGTGGCACATCGTGGTGACCAGTCGGTCGCCCATCGGCTCGACGTCCATCAGGGCCCCGCAGTGGTCGAGCCAGAACTCGCCGTGGTCGTGATCGGTGACCCCGTAGCGGAAGTCCATGAACTCGGGCGGGGCCCCCACGTCGAGCTGGAAGCCCTTGAAGATCTCGGCCACACCGTCGCCGGTGATCTGCAGTGCCTCCTTCATCCGCCGGGCGTAGTGCGGGCTGGCCGCCTGCCATTCCTCGATGGCCACGTCCCGCATCCCGTCGACGCCGAACTCCCCGAGCAGGGCGGGCATTCCCGCCCTGTCGATGAGCTGCCCGATCAGCAGCAGGTCGGGCAGCAGTCGGGCAAGGGTGTCGTGGTCCAGGTCCTCGAGTGGGTCTCGTCTCGACTCGCCGGTCACGGGCTTCAGACCTCGTCCGGGCTCGACACCGGCCACAGGGGGGCCGGGCTGTCCTCGATCCGGTACCAGCCGGCGGGCTTGCCGCCGGCGCCCTCGAAGCGGGCCTTCATGGACGGGGTCAGGGCGTCGGCCTCATACATGCGCATGAACAGGTCCACGACGTTGCCGAAGTCGAAGAAGTCGCGGTGCCAGGCCCACTGCTTGTTGCCGTTGTAGAGGAACCAGGAGCCACCCAGTCCGTGGACCTCGTACGGCTTCCCGGTGGCCGGGTCGACGGTGTCGCGCGCGATCTGCTTCCACAGGCACAGGACGTCGCCGGTCTCCGGGTCGATGATGGTCCGGATGTAGGGGTACTCCCACCCGTCGAGCCCCGCCATCTCCTGGCCGAGCGCGATGTCGCGGATCTCGTCGCGGCCAACGGCCATGAAGTCGTCCTTGGTGCCGTAGTTCCAGCCGTAGGTGGCGTCCTCGGCGTAGAACCGGGCGAGGGGCTTCCAGTCCTTGTTGCGCTCGCACTCGGCGTTGGCGTCGATCCACTCCTT
>NZ_BRVN01000036.1 GCF_026011735.1 Dietzia sp. NCCP-2495
CCGAGCAGGTGGCGTGCCGATGGGCGGCATGATGGGCGCCGCCAACGCTGGACAGAACTCCGACAAGCGCGAGCACACCCCCGCCAGCTACCTCGTCAACGCCACCAACACCTCGGCGATCATCGGCGAACCACTCAAAGTCTCCCCTGCCGTCATCGGACGCCGCCCCGACACCATCGACGGCGCGACCAAGACAGCGGAGGCCGCAGAATCGACCGAAGCGGCGGCTACGAAGCCAGTAGCAGAGGACGCGGCGGCGCCAAAGAACGGCGCACGGGCCATCCGCGGAATCCGAGGCATCGTCGGCCTCGGCTGACGCGAGGCCACACCACGAGAGACCGGACCGATCCGGGCAGTGGTGACCCCTCAGCGCCCCCTACTCGGCGGTCACGTGGTCCGCGACCACCGGCTCGGCGGCAGCCGGATCGAAGGACACGTCCGTGAAGAACTCCCGCACCTCGGGCACGCTCCGCAGGAATCGGTCGGCCTCGTCGTCGGAATCGGTCACCTGGCTGGCCTTCTCCGCGGCGATCCGCTGCTCGAACAGGCCAACCTCGCGGTCGATACGCGCCTCGTCCCAGTCCAGGACCTCGGCCATCAACGTGGCCACCTCCCGCGCGCAATCCACGCCGCCGTGCTGGTACTCCATGGTGATACGGGTCCGGCGGACGAGCACGTCCTCGAGGTGCAGGGCGGCCTCGGCGGCCGCGGCGTAGGCCACCTCGACGCGCAGGTACCGCTCGGCGCCGGTGAGCGGTTCGAGCAGGTCCGGCCGGCCGGCGGCCGTCTCGAGCACCTCCTCGGTGAGGGTGCCGTACCTACCGAGCAGGCGGAGGACCTGTTCCTCGCGGATCTCGTAGTTGTCCGCGATCCGGTCGGCCCGGTTGACCATCGCCGGGTATCCGTCGGCGCCCATCAGCGGGATCCGCTCGGTCGTGGAGGCGGGCACCGCGGCGCCCCGCTCCCCCAGTTCGGCCACGGCGGCGTCCACGGCGTCTGCCGCCATGACGCGGTAGGTCGTGTACTTGCCGCCGGCCACCACCACCGCGCCTGGCGCAACGGTCATCACGGCGTGCTCGCGGGAGAGCTTGGCGGTGGAGTCGGCGCCGCCGGACAGGAGAGGTCGCAGCCCGGCGTACACACCGCGGACGTCCGCGCGCTCGATCGGGTCCTTGAGCACGGCGTTCACGTGGCCGAGGATGTAGTCGATGTCCGCACCGGTGGCGGCGGGATGGGCCAGGTCGAGTTGCCAGTCCGTGTCGGTGGTGCCGATGATCCAGTACTCGCCCCACGGGATGACGAACAGGACGGACTTCTCGGTCCGCAGGATCAGCGCGGCCTCGGAGTCGACCTTGTCGCGGTCCACGACGATGTGCACGCCCTTCGACGCGCGGACGGTGAACCCGCCCTCCTCGCCGAGCATGCGCTGGAGCTGGTCGGTCCACACGCCGGCGGCGTTGAGCACGACGTGCGCGCGGACGTCGGTCTCGGCGCCGGTCTCCGCATCGCGCACCCGGACGCCGGTGACGCGCTCGCCGTCGCGGAGGTAGCCGATGACCTGCGTGGAGTTGGCGACCACCGCGCCGTGTCGGGCGGCGGTGCGGGCGAGGGTGAGGGTGTGCCGGGCGTCGTCGACGAGGGTGTCCCAGTAGCGGATGCCGCCCACCACGGCGTCCTCGCGCAGGCCGGGGGCGATGCGGTGCGCGCCGGCGCGGCTGTAGTGCTTCTGCGAGGGCACGCTCTTGGCGCCGCCCATCACGTCGTAGAGCACGAACCCGGCGGCCATGTAGGGCCGCTCCCAGAACCGTCGGGTCAGGGGGAACAGGAATTTCAGCGGGGTGACCAGGTGTGGGGCGAGCCGGGTCATGCTGAGTTCGCGCTCGTGGAGGGCTTCGGCGACGAGGCCGAAGTCGAGCTGTTCGAGGTATCGCAGCCCGCCGTGGAACATCTTGGAGCTGCGCGAGGAGGTGCCCGCGGCGAAGTCCCTGGCTTCGATCACCGCCACGTTCAGTCCGCGGGTGGCGGCGTCGACGGCACTGCCGGTGCCCACCACACCTCCTCCGACTATCACGATGTCGAACGTCTCCTCGGACAGTCGCCGCCGGGTGTCCGCGCGGCGTTCTGGTCCGAGGACGGATCGGGACCTGGTCGTGGGCATAGGTGCTCCCTCCGCGGCCGTTGTGAGGGTTGCGGCCGGTTGCGACCGACTCTACGCGCGCACGCACGTAGTCTCGGGGAGGTGACTCGCAACACGTTCATTCTGGCTATCGATCAGGGCACCACCTCGACGCGCGCGATCCTCTTCGACGGCGAGGGGATGCCCGTCCCCGCCGCCACCGCGCAGATTGAGCACCGGCAGATCTTCCCGCACGCGGGCTGGGTGGAGCACGATCCCATGGAGATCTGGGAGAACGTGCGCACGGCGATGGCGCAGGTCGCGGGGTATGCGGACATCGGGCCAGCGTCGGTGCGGGCGATCGGCATCACCAATCAGCGCGAGACGACGGTGGTGTGGGATCGCACCACGGGCCTGCCGGTGTACAACGCGATCGTGTGGCAGGACACGCGGACGTCGGGGATCTGCGCGCGCCTCGCCGAGGGTCACCCCGAGGGTGCCGACCGGTTCCGCGCGACCACCGGCCTGCCGCTGTCGACGTACTTCGCGGGCCCCAAGATCCGGTGGATCCTCGACCACCTCGACGCGGCCGGCGAGCGCGGCACCGAGCGCGCGGAGGCCGGCGAGTTATTGGCGGGGACCATGGATTCATGGCTGGTGTGGAACCTGACGGGGGGACGACGGGGCGACGACGACGACAACCCCGCGCTTCACGTCACGGATGTCACCAACGCGTCGCGGACCCTGCTCATGGATCTGGAGACCCTCGACTGGGATGAGGAGATCTGTCGCGAGGTCGGCGTTCCGTCCGCGATGTTGCCGGAGATCGTCTCTTCGTCGGGGGTCCTGGGCGAGGTGACCGGTCGGCGCATGTTCGGGGGGACGCCCATCGCGGGGATCCTGGGCGATCAGCAGGCGGCGCTGTTCGGCCAGACTTGCTTCGAGCCCGGGGACACCAAGAACACCTACGGGACGGGCGCATTCCTGCTGCTCAACACGGGTACCACCCCCCAGTTCAGCTCGAACGGCCTGCTCACCACGGTGGCGTATCGCCTGGGCGACGACGCTCCCGTTTACGCACTCGAGGGGTCGGTGGCGATGGCCGGGTCGCTGGTGCAGTGGTTGCGCGACAACCTGGGCGTGATCTCCAGCGCGGCGGAGACCGAGGACCTGGCCGCGTCGTTGGAGGACAACGGCGACTGCTACCTGGTCCCCGCCTTCTCCGGACTCCTGGCCCCGCACTGGCGCCCCGATGCCCGCGGCGTGATGGTGGGGCTGACGCGGTTTCACACCAAGGCGCACCTCGCGCGTGCGGCGCTCGAGGCGACCGCCTTCCAGACGTGCGAGATGGCCAGCGCCATGCTGGCGGACGCGGGCGCCGCTGACGCGACCGTCTCTGCCCGCCCGTTGCGAGTCGACGGCGGGATGGTCGGCAACGACTTCCTCATGCAGTTCCAGGCAGACCTGCTCGGTGTGGACGTGATCCGCCCCGAGGTCACCGAGACCACCGCCCTGGGCGCCGCGTTCGCCGCCGGTCTGGCGGTGGGCGCGTGGGAGTCGGTTGATCACCTGCGCGAACTGTGGCGGGAGGATCGCCGGTGGTCGCCGCAGATGTCAGACGACGAGCGCGAGCGACTGCTCGGCCGCTGGAACGACGCGGTCGAACGAACCCTGGGCTGGGCAGACGCCGAGGGCTGAGCCGCCGCCCGGCGCTCAGTGCGTCTCCGCGCTTTGCTGCCCACTCTCCCGCCCGGCTCCGCCGCTCGGCGCCGCGCCTCACACTGATCCTTGTCGACACCACTGCGATTTCCGACCGTGTTTCCCGCAGTGGCGGCATCAAGCTTCGCCATGGTGTCGACGAGCCGGCGCGGTGGCACCAACGACATCCGCCCGTGCCGCAGCACTGTGGCGCGACTGCACAACTGCGCGGCCTGGCCCGACTTGCACGACGTAGCGACCGTGCGTGGAATGCGCGAGGCGCTACTGGCGTCGGCCGCGAGCCAGGTCCAGGCCGGCGGCCGCTCGCTCAGCCCAAGTCGTCCGCCGCGAGGTTAGCCCAGCTCGGCGGCCGCTCGCTCAGTCCAGGTCGTCGTGCCGGATGAGCTGCCGGGCGGCCTCGGTGATCGACCCGGACATCGACGGGTAGACGGAGAACGACCCGGCCACGTCGGCCACGGTGAGCTGGTTCCGCACCGCCATCGAGACCGGCAGGATCAGCTCGGAAGCGGTGGGCGCCACCACGACGCCGCCGATCACCACGCCGGAGGCGGGGCGGCAGAAGAGCTTGACGAAGCCACGGCGCAGGCTGCGCATCTTGGCGCGCGGGTTGCCGGACAGCGGCATGATCTCGACGCGTGCCGGGACCTCGCCGCTCTCGATCTGCGCGTGCGAGATGCCGACGGTCGCGATCTCCGGGCGGGTGAACACTGCCGAGGCGACGGTGCGCAGACGGATGGGGCTGACGCCCTCGCCGAGCGCGTGGTACATGGCGATGCGGCCCTGCATAGCGGCAACGGACGCCAGCGGCATGAGGTCCGTGCAGTCGCCGGCGGCGTAGATGCCGGGGGCGGTGGTGCGGGAGACGCGGTCCACCGTGATGTGGCCGCTGCGCTGCAGGTCGACACCGGCGTTCTGCAGGCCGAGGCCACTGGTGTTGGGGACCGAGCCCACGCAGATGAGGGCGTGCGAACCGGTGACGGTGCGCCCGTCGCCGAGGCGGACGATGATGCCGTCCTGGTGATGCTCGACGGCGTCGGCGCGGGCGTGCTTGACGAGCGAGACTCCGCGCTCGCTGAGGGCCTCCTCCAGCACGAGCGCCGCGTCGGCGTCCTCGTGCGGCAGCACCCGGTCGCGGCTGGAGACCATCGTGACCTTGACGCCCATCTCGGTGAACGCGGAGACGAACTCGGCGCCGGTCACACCGGAGCCGATCACGACGAGGTGCTTGGGCAGCTCGGTGAGGTCGTACAGCTGACGCCAGTTGAGGATCCGCTCCCCGTCCGGCTCTGCACCGCTCAGCACTCGTGGGCTGGAACCGGTGGCCATGAGCACCACGTCGGCGTCGAGGATCTTCTGCTGGCCGTTCTCAAACGTCACGGCGACCTGGTGCGCGGCCATGCCGGGCTGGGGGTCGTGGATCTTCGCGTGCCCTGCCAGGAGGCGGACGCCCTCGCGCTGCAGCTGGGTGCGGATGTCCGCCGACTGGGCGCGGGCCAGGGACTTGACGCGACCGTTGACCTGGCCGAGGCGGTAGGCCGCGGGGTCGAAGTGGGCCTCGACGCCCATCTCCTCGGCGCGGCGCATGTCGGTGCGCACGCCGGTGGTGGCGATGAAGGTCTTGGAGGGGACACAGTCGTAGAGGACGCAGTTGCCGCCGATCCCGTCGGCGTCGACGATCGTGACGTCCGCACCGTACTGGGCGGCCACCAGGGCTGCCTCGTAACCGGCGGGGCCGCCGCCGATGATGATGATGCGCTTCTGCGTCACTACTAGTCCTCCACGGCTCACAAGGGATGTCAGGGCCGGGCGCAGCTCGTCGCTGTGGCGATCCGCGTCGCGTCCGCCGTACACGGTAGTCGAACCGGCCTCCCGCGGGAGGAGGACGAGGGTGCCCGCCCCTCGAGACGGACTAGAGTCGGGGCCGTGCCTCTCTACGCTGCGTACGGGACCAACATGCATCCCGATCAGATGACCACCCGCGCGCCGCATTCCCCCTTCGCCGGCTCCGGCTGGCTCGAGGGGTGGCGGCTCACCTTCTGCGGCGACGATCCCACCTGGGAGGGCGCCGTGGCGACGGTCGTCGAGGATCGCGATTCCCGGGTGTTCGTGGTGCTCTACGACGTGCCCGAGGAGGACGCCCTGTCCCTGGATCGGTGGGAGGGCACGGACCTCATGCCCGCACGCAAGATCCGGGTGCGGATCACCCGCCGCCCGACCGTGCCGGACGGCCCCCCGGTCAGTGCACAGGAGTCCGAGTTCGCGCTGGATGCCAACCCCACGGGTCTCCTCGCCGCCGGTGAGGGCGCCGCCATCGAGGCCGCCGAGGATACCGTGCTCGCGTGGCTGTATGTGATGGACGAGTTCGAGGGCGGACTCCCGTCGGCCCGGTACCTCGGTCTTCTGGCGGATGCCGCCGAGTGCGCGGGTGCCCCGACCGGTTACGTGCGTGCCCTGCGCACCCGTGAGTCCCGCAACGTCGGGCCGGGCGCCTGACGTGGCCCCGCTGATGTCCCCCACTCCTGACGCCCTCGCCGCCGCCGAGGCCGTCGCCGCCGCGTCGGGCCGGGCCTCGCACGAGGTCACCCTGGTCTTGGGTTCCGGCTGGTCCGAGGTCGTGGCGGGCCTGGCGGACCCGGGTTCCGAGGTGACCATCCCGATGGCCGGGCTCCCCGGCTTCACCGCGCCGTCGGCGGCCGGCCACCGTGGCACGGTCACCAGTTGCCTGGTCGACGGCGTCGCGCTGCTGGCGATCGCCGGCCGGACCCACCTGTACGAGGGCCTCGGCCCCGAGCCCGTCGTGCACCCGGCGCACGTCGCCGCGGCGACCGGTTCCCGGGTCCTGGCGCTCACCAACGCCGCGGGCGGTCTCCGCAACGGGATGGCCGTGGGCGACCTCGTACTCCTCCGCGATCACCTCAATCTCACCGGCCGCTCCCCGCTGACCGGCCCGCTGTTCGTCGACCTGGTGGACGCTTACTCCCCCGCCCTGCGCGCCGCGGCCGCCGACGCGATCGCCGGAACCACCTCCGCCCGCCCGGCCGAGGGCGTCTACGCCCAGATGCCTGGCCCCCAGTACGAGACTCCCGCGGAGATCCACATGCTCCGCACGCTGGGCGCCGACCTGGTGGGGATGTCGACCGTGCCGGAGACCGTCGCGGCCCGCGGGCTCGGGCTGAATGTGGTGGCGATGTCCCTGGTCACCAACCTCGCGGCCGGCGTCACCGGGCAGCCGCTCGACCACACCGAGGTCCTGGCCGCGGGTGCCGCCGGAGCGGCCCGACTCACCACCGCGCTGCGGGCGCTGGTCCCGGCCGTCGCCCGCCTCTGAGAGGGGACGCCCCGTGTCAGAGCCCGCCCCGCCCCTGCGCTTCGGCACCGCCGGAGTCCGCGCCCCGCTCGGCGACGGCCCCACCCGGATGAACGAGGACACCGTCGCTCTGGTGGCCACCGCTGTCGCCCGTCACCTGCGCGAGCACGAGCCGCCCGGGTCGACGGTCATCGTCGGTGGAGACGCCCGCCACGGGTCGGCGCGGTTCGTCGACGTCGCGGCTGCGGTGCTGGCGGCGCACGGTTTTGTCGTCGTCGTCCCCGGGTCCCCGGTCCCCACCCCGGTCGTCGCGGCGGCGGTGCGGTCGCGCGGCGCGGTGGCGGGCCTGATGGTCACGGCGTCGCACAACCCGCCCGGCGACAACGGGATCAAGGTCTACGGGCGCGGCGGGGCGCAGATCGTGCCGCCCACCGACACGCGGATCGAGGCGCACCTGGTCGCCGCGGCGCGGGACGGTGTCGCGGAACGGGTGGGCGCCGCGGCGCGGGAGGGCGGCGCAGCACAGGGCGGTGTCGCACGATCACCGGACGACGACGACGCGACCGCCGCGACGGTCACCCCGACCGGCGCGGATCGCGGTGAGGTGCGGGGCGACGCATCCGGCGCGGATCACGGTGAGGTGCGCGTCGCCGCGTCCGGCGAGGTACGGGTCGACCCCCGGATGGTCGACGACTACATCGACGCCGTCGTGGCCCGGATCCCCCGACCCGCTACGCCCCCACGCGTCGCGCTGACACCCGTGCACGGGGTGGGCGGCGAGGTCTGCCAGCGAGTCCTGGCCGGGATCGGGGTGCGCGATGTGGTGATGGTGGCCGCGCAGGCCAAGCCCGACCCCGACTTCCCCACCGTCGACTCCCCCAACCCTGAACGCGCGCAGACCACCGCGGCGCTGCTGGAGTTGGCGGCGGAGATCGGGGCGGACGTGGCGATCGCGCTCGACCCCGACGCCGACCGCTGCGCTGTGGGCACCGTCGGGCCGGACGGGCGGTGGCAGATGCTCGACGGCGACCAGACCGGTGCCGTGCTCGCCGACCACCTGCTCCGGGAGGGCCCGGTCGGCGGTGCTGTGGCCGGCGACGACGCAGCGGCTACTGTGGCCGGGGCAGGTGACGACGCTGCGGTGCCGGTTGTGGCGTCGACGATCGTGTCGTCACGGCTGCCGTCGCTGATCGTCCCCGCGCGGGGCGGGCGCCACGTCGAGACGCTGACCGGGTTCAAGTGGCTCGTGAGGGCCGGCGGGCCGCTGCGGTATGCGTACGAGGAGGCGATCGGGCACTGCGTGCTGCCGGACGTGGTAGCCGACAAGGACGGCATCTCCGCAGCCGCGGCCTGGTGCGCGATGGTCGGCTCCGGTGGGCCGTCGGCCGGCGACCGACTCGCGGCGCTGGAGCGGGAGTTCGGTGTGCACGTGCGGCGCAACGACTCACTACCGTTGGGGCCGGATGCGGACGTCGCCGCGACCATATCCCGGGCCGCCGACGCGCTGACCACCGTGGGACGCGTGCACTCGCTGGACGGCACGCCCGGTTTCCGGGTCGACGTGGACGGCGCCCGCGCGGTGGTCCGCCCCTCCGGCACCGAGCCGCTGCTCAAGACGTACGTCGAGGCGTGGTCGGAGCCGGGGTCGGCGGGGGCGTCCGACGCCGAACGGGCTGATGCCACGCATCGGCTGGACCACCTAGCGCGAGCCGTCGCGGACGCGGTGGAAGGCGGCTCAGCGCGGGGTCAGGGCGGGGTCAGCGCGGGCCGAAGAGGCGGTCGCCGGCGTCGCCGAGGCCCGGCACGATGAACGCGGCCTCGTTGAGCTTCTCATCGATGGTCGCCGTGACGAGCGTGGCCGCCAATCCCGACTCCTCGACGAGCTTCACGCCCTCGGGAGCGCAGAGCACGGTCACCACGGTGATGCCGGTCGCGCCACGATCGGTCAGGGTCTCCAGCGTCGAGACCAGCGAGCCGCCGGTGGCGAGCATCGGGTCGAGCACCACCACGTGTCGGCCCGCGAGGTCCTCGGGCAGGGAGCAGAGGTAGGAGACGGGCTCGTGGCTCTCCTCGTCGCGCGCGAGGCCGATGAAGCCGACCTGGGCGCCCGGCAGCAGTCGGGTGGCCGGTTCGAGGAGGCCAAGTCCGGCGCGCAGCACCGGCACGATGAGGGGGACGCCGTCCACGGCGACGCCGGTGGTCTCGGTGACCGGGGTGGTCACAGGGATCTCGACGGTCGGTACCGAGCGGAAGGCCTCGTAGCAGAGCATCGTCCCGAGCGCGTCCATCGCGGCCCGGAATCCTGCTGTGTCGGTCGCCGAATCACGGAGCGTACGGAGCCGGTCTCCGACCAGCGGGTGGTCCACGACGATGATGTCCATGCCCGACAGGATTCCACACGGAGAGTTTTTTCTCGGAGGTGGAACCAGATCGGCTCTGTCGACCGTCGAACCCTGTGACGAGATGAAAAGGCACCACGAGAGGGACGGAACCATGGCGGACGGGGCTATCGATGTCCATGTCGACGGTTTGCGCGAGTTGGGCACAGGGCTGACCACTCTGGCAGGGACGCTCGGCACCGCGCTCGAGACGGCGGATTCACTGCCGATCGAGGCGCTCGTGCCCGTGGTGGGGCCGGTCGGCGGTGAGTTCATGGCAGCACTCCTCGCGGCGACGCAGCGGCACCGGGACGTGCTCGCCGGGGTGGCCCGCGTGACCGATGCGGCGGGCGACCTCATCGTGGAGACCGCCCGGTTGTACGAGGACACAGACGCCGCCGGCGCCGACGCGATCCGGGCCGCCGGCACCGGCACCGGCACCGGCGCCGGCACTGGCACCTCCGACGTGACCACGTGGGAGGTGTGAGCGGATGATCGCGGACGCGCTGGCCTACGTGGGCCCCATCAAGCAGATCCTCGACCTGCTCTCGACCGAGGAGTTCGTCCCCGCCGAGGCGCAGAACATCATGGGTCCGGTCAGTGACGGTCTGGAGGTGGCCCAGCAGATGGGCCCGCCGCTCGAGCGCCTGCTGTCCGAGTCCTGGGACTCCCTGGCCTCCCTGGGTGCGGCCACCTCCGTCGCCGAGGTTGGTCGCACGATCGGCGCCCTCTCCGAATCGGCGGTCGAGATCGCGCAGGTGACAGCCGTGGCCGCGGAGATCGTGGTGCGCGGGACGATCGAGGTCATCGGGATCGTCAACGAGTTCATCGCGCGGGCCGCGGCCCTGGGACCGACCCTCGTCACGCCTCCCGGTCAGGCCGCGCTGTTGGGTCTGGCCGCCGAGCATCTGGCCCGCGGCATCCAGGTCGCCGAGCGGGTGCAGACCGAGCTGAAGGCGCCCACTGCTCAGATGCAGGCGATCGCGGCGGGCATCCCCGCGGCCCCGCCCATGCCTGGTGGGCTCAGCTCTGATTCGAGCACCGGCGGCGGGTTCAACGCCGTCACCGCCGCGTACGCCGGTTCCGGGCCAGGCACCGCGGTCATGACCGACGGGTCGGGCGGCACGGGCACGATCAGCAGCGCCGGCGCGACGGGCGGCGCGGCCGGCGGAGCGGGCGGCGCCGGGGGCGGTTCCCTCGGCGGTGCGGGCGGCTCGGCCGACGCGAGCGCCGGTTCCTCCGGCTCCGAGGCGGGGTCCGCGCCGGGCTCGGCCGCGGGGTTCGGCGACGCCGGGTCGGGTTTCTATGGCGACGGCGTCGAGGTGATTCTGCCCGACGGTTCCTCGGCCACTGCCCCCAACGAGCAGGCCGCGGGAGCCGTGCGCAACGCCCTGAGCCAGCAGGGAGTGCCGTATGTCTGGGGTGGAACGACTCCCGGTCAGGGGCTGGACTGCAGTGGTCTCACGCAGTGGGCGTATCGGGACGCGGGCGTCGAGATCCCGCGCCTGGCGCAGGAGCAGGGCGTGGGCGTGCAGATCTCGCAGTCGGACCTCGCGCCGGGCGATCTGCTCGTCTGGGACGGCCATGTCGCGATGTACATCGGCAACGACCAGATCGTCGAGGCCGGGGACCCTGTAGCGGTTTCCGGCCTGCGCACCGACAATATCGGCATGTCCTTCTACGGTTTTTACAGGCCCACCGGCGGATGATCCCCGAGTCCGCCCGGCACACCGACCGCATGTCGGGTGTCGTGGCCGAGGTCGGCACCGATGGTGTGCCACTCGGCCTGGCCGTCCCCGAGCAGTTGCTCGACCGCTCACCGTCCGAGGTGTCGCGCGCCGTTCTGCGCGCGCTCACCGCGGCGTCGGGCGAGGCCCGCGAGTTGTTGGAGCGTCAGGCCGAGGCGGAATGGGCCGGGGAGGAACGGGACGGCGCCGGGTGGGATCGGTCCGGGGACGACGACGACATGGTGGCAGGATTCGTCAGATGAGCGGTGGGTCGATCGACGTCGAGGCCTTTCTCGATCGTCTCCGCGGTATCGCCGCAGAGTGGGAATCTGCTCACGATCAGTTGGAGACCCTGAACGTGGTCGTCACCAGTCGGGACCAGCTCGCGACCGCCTCGGCGGACTCGGGCGGGACCGTCGTGGACCTCTCCTTGGCGTCGGGTCTGCGGCGGCACGGCTCGGACGTGGTGGCGGGGTCGATTCTCGAGGCCACGTCCCAGGCGGTGGAGCAGGCCAACGCCCGTCGCGCCGAGTTGGTGTCGGGCTCGGTCGCACTCGCGGTGAGCGGTCGCAAGCGTGCGGCGGAAGACGCGATCGCCGGCCAGGGCGGTGCCTCGGCGGCGGGCCGTGGCACCGTGTGAGTCCGCGTGGATATGCTGACCGGCATGGCCAAGGACATCGTCCCGATCGAGCTCGGTCTCCCTGACGGAGACGTCACGACCCTCTGGGCGCCCAGCTGGCGCGAGGACAACGACGACTGGGAAGCGTTCCTCGGGTTGGGGGACGATCTCTACGCTTTCGACACGACCGCTGAACTTCTGGCGTTGGTGCGCAGCGGCGCCGAGCACGACCTGCAGGATCATCCGTCGTGGGACGAGTTCGCCTCCTCGGACGTCCTGGCCTTCCGTGCCACCGACGAGAACTGCTTCGACCTGGTGGGAGTTCTCGAGCTCCTCGGTGACAAGCCCACGGAGTCCTCCGTCGACGAGATCGACCAGTCCTTCTCCATCGCCCGCTCGATAGGCGAGGTGTGCGAGCTGGACACGGTCACCAAGTTCTTCAACGGCAATCCGGTACTCGCCTCCGTCACGCACGGGATGGACGAGTTCTACGGACGCGACGGACTGAAGCTGTGGAAGCAGATCCGCAAGACGGTCGCCAAGGGCTGGGACGATGTGCTGGACGCGCTCCAGGACGTCATCACCACCCCGCCGGTCGACCACGGCGAGGTCGCCACTGCTAACCGTGACCTCGAGACCGCCGAGGCCGCGCTTCCCGATCCGGGGCCGGAGGAGGACGAGGCCGATGCGGCTCCCGCCGGTTACCCGGAGGGCTCGCTCTGGGCCCGTGTCGGGATCGATCCCATCCGCATCGTCTTTGCCGACCAGGAGTACCTGAGCCTGCGCTGCTACCTCGGTGACCGGCCGGTGTTCCTCGGCGACGAGGACCAGGTGTTCGTGTTCACCAGCGGCCGCGGCCTGTCCCGGTATCTCGCGGACCACGACGACGACACGCTCAGCCGCGTCGCCACCTACGAGAACGTCAAGGTCGCCGCGGTCGACGGCAGCCTCGACGTGCACGTCACGGACGACAACACGTATGTGCTCGCGGGCCTGGACCGCGACATCGAGGTGGGGCCGGACATGGTCGACACAGAGCAGCTCGGCCTCGCGGTGGAGTTCATCGCGGACCTGGCGAACTATGTCGGCGACGCCGAGCTCGAGGCCTCCGTCACTGGCCGCGGGTCAGCGCTGCGCCGGTTCGTGCACTACGTGCTCAACCCGGACGACGCCAAGCTGCTCGAGCCCACCGCGCCGTTCGACGACGAGGCCTCGGAGTGGCGCGATCTGGTCGACGACGTCGAGCAGCTGGTCACCACTCCCGACATCGCCTGAGCTCGGGGGTCACCACCCGCTGACGCGGTGGACCACGACGCCCGCCGGCCCGCGGTCCGTCGCTGAACTCGCCCCCGATCCGGCACCGCCTCCGGCTCCAGCACCTGCCCCGGCACCGTCCCCGAGCGTCAGCGCCGACTCCAGCTCGGCGAGCGCGGCGGGGATCCGGCCCTCGTCCCCGGCGTGGATCTCGGCGATCACCTCGTCGGCGGTGACCTCGTCGCCCTCGACGCGTCGGAGCAGCACGCCCGCGGAGTGGTCCACGGCCTCGCCCGGCGTCGAGCGCCCGGCGCCGGTCAGCCAGGACGCCCGCCCGACCCGCAGGGCGTCCCAGCGCACCTGCCCCGCACCCGGGGCCCGGACCTCGTGCACGTGCGCGGCGCGCGGCAGGGCGGCGTCGGGGTCTCCGCCCTGTGCGGCGATCATCGCGCGGTAGGACCGCATGGCCCGCCCGTCGGTCAGCCTCTCGCGCACGTCGGCGTCGTGGATGCCCACCGCGGCCAGGGCTTCTTCCGCGAGCGCGCAGGTGAGGTCGACTATGTCGGCCGGCCCGCCTCCGGCGAGGATCTCGAGTGCCTGCGCCACCTCGAGCCCGTTGCCCACGGCCCGCCCGAGCGGGGTGTGCATCGCCGTGACCAGGGCACTCGTCCGGACGCCGGCGGCGGTCCCGATCTGCACCATGACGCGGGCGAGTTCCTCGGCGTCGGCGCGGTCGGTCATGAATGCGCCCGAGCCGCACTTTACGTCGAGCACCAGCGCGCCGGTCCCCTCGGCGATCTTCTTGCTCATGATCGACGACGCGATGAGCGGGATCGACGGCACGGTGCCGGTCACGTCCCGCAGGGCGTAGAGCGCACGGTCGGCGGGTGCGAGGTCGGCGCCGGCCGCGCAGATCACGGCCCCGGTGTCGGAGAGGATGCGTCGCATCTCGTCGGCGCCCAGGTCGGCGCGCCAGCCGGGGATCGCCTCGAGCTTGTCGAGGGTGCCTCCGGTGTGGCCGAGCCCGCGCCCGGACAGCTGAGGCACCGCGACGTCCCAGGTCGCCAGCAGCGGGGTCAGCACGAGGGTGATCGCGTCGCCGACCCCGCCGGTCGAGTGTTTGTCGACGGTCGGCACGACGCGGCCGCC
>NZ_BRVN01000037.1 GCF_026011735.1 Dietzia sp. NCCP-2495
GACCGCTCTGCGGCCCGTGCTCTGGCGAGCACAGGAACTGGTACTGCCGTTCCTGCGGAACCATCGACCTACTGGTCACCGCCACCGACTGCCTCGGCTGCCGCAACACCGCCCGAGTCAACCACGCCTTGCAGTGCACCCATCCGCATCTACGCGCTCAAACCGACTCCATTCGAGACCTACTACTCAAGGCCTACCCACCGCGGCGCACCGCGTTACTGCTCGCCAGCCGACACAGTTGGTTCACCCTGCTCACCACCCTCATCACCGAGGATGAACCCCTGACCCACGCGAGCCTGGACCGCAAGCCTCAGAACACCCGCACCCACCACCTCCGGCGGCTACTAATAGCCCTGGAGGTTCTGCCCCCACGAGATGACATCCTCGACGGACTCAACCTATGGATCGACGCACAGCTGGCCGACCAACCCCCACCGATCGCCGTCGTACTTCAGCCCTACGCCACCTGGCACGTCACCCACCAACTGCGCCGCGCCCGCGGTAACAGCCCCTCCGCAGGTAAATACGCGCGAACCCGCATCCGATGCGCCGCCGACTTCCTGCACTGGCTCCAAGACCGCGGCATCGACCTCGCCCAAACAACCCAGTACGACATCGACTGCTGGCTCGATGAAGGCGCCACCACCCGCCGCCGGCTGCGCGACTTCCTGTCCTGGACCGCTGGGCGCGGGCTCACCACAGACCTAGAAGTGCCGTGGCTAGGCACCGAAGGACTTGCCGGGCACATCCTCGACGCAGACACCCGGTGGCAACTCCTGCGCCGGTGCCTCACCGACCCCTCCCTCAACCTGCGCGTGCGTGTCGCCGGAGCATTGGTCCTGCTGTTCGGGCAGAACCTCACCCGCATCGCCGCGCTACGCGCCGAGGACATCACCACCACAGGCAACGACACATACCTGACATTTCGCGACCACCCAGTCCTACTGCCACCACTCCTGGCCATCCTCATCACTGACCTCGCAGCGCAACCGGCGACCATCGATGATCCCCGCCCACCAGGCACCCCGACCTGGCTCTTCCCCGGCCGCAACGCAGCCCACCTGCACCCCAGCCGCCTGGCTCAGCTTCTGGGCCGCGATCTGGGCCTCGATGCCCGCGCCGCCCGCGGAAGCGCACTGCTGGCCCTGGCCGCCGACCTGCCCGCCTCCGTCCTGGCCGACCTGCTCGGCTTATCTATCGCCGCCGCCCTGCGCTGGACAGCCCTGGCAGCCCGCGACCAGGGCGTCTACCTCGCCGCACGCCTTGACGAGGACCACGACTGATGTCGGAGGCGACACCTATCCTCACCCCACCCGGTAACAGCTCCCCGACACAACTCGAGGCCACCATGACCGCCGCCTTGTTCCCTCGGCCCGCAGGCGCCGACACCCAGCAGCTCTCCCTGCTCGGTGACCCCCGCCCGGTGCGCACCCCAGCGAAGCTGTGGCGGGTCTGGCTCAGCGACCCCGCCACCCGGCAGCGGTTCGAGGCCAAGCGTTACCGCCGCGGGTCTGACCAGTGCTGGCCCTGGATCGGCGCGATCTCCTCCACCGGCCACGGTTCGTTCCGCGCCGCTAGCCTGTCCGGACTCTCCCGCCGCGGCACCGTCCCGGCACACCTGTACGCCTACCAACTCGAACACGGCATCATCGACCGCCTCGGCTGGAGCGCCCTGACCGACCCCATCCTGTGTCACCGCTGCGACTTCGCCGGCTGCACCAACCCCCGCCACCTACGCCTGGGTACCGCCGGCGACAACCGCTCCGAATACCTCGCCAGGCGACACAGCCATAGCAGCCCCCTGGCCGACACCCGCGGTACCGCCGGCCTGTCCCGCGCCGTCGCCGACGCCATTCGCACTGCACTGTCCGCTCAAGAACCAGCCTCCGTGATCGAAGGGCGCATCCAGGACGCTTTCATCGCGGGCCAGCCCTGGGCTTTATGGTGACCTCTCAAACAGGCGAGCCCAACGAGTGCCATGCCATCACTCGGCCCTAGTCACCCCGGAGCGCCGCGTTCCGCCATGACCTTGGCTCATATTGACCATCGGCGACCTTCCGGCGGTGGCGGCTGTGCCTATTTCACGGTCCTGCCAACCGATGCGGCGATATCTCGGGCGGCCTGCTTGGCGTAGGGCCCCACACCGGTGATTGTTGCCGCTCCGGGGCCGGTCCAGTCGCCGTAGCCGACCACATGAAGACCCGGGTGCCTCGGTCGACCGTGGTCGAGCAGTCGGCGTATCGGCCCGATGGCGGGGCGGAAACCCGTGCACCAAATCAGGTGATCGGCGTCGATGTCATCCAGTGAGGTGAACATCGGCGTGGCTTGCAACCGTCCGGTGTCCCGGGCGCGGCGCACCTCTGGCAGGACGACGATGTCTCCCAGGGCTGAGTCTGTCCCGGGGTCGGGCTCCCCGCGCTGCAGGGCAAGGGCACGTAGCCGGTTGCGGCGGAACAGCACTCGTCCGTCGACCTCGTCCGGCATCCAACGTGGAAGCTCACGGGTGTACCAGGTCACGTCGGCAACGCCGGTGAGCTCTGCGGCGATCTGGGCACCAGAGTTCGCGCCGCCCACGACGGCGACCTTGCTTCCTCGAAAGGGCGCGGTGCCGGGATAGTTGGCGGAATGCCACTGCGTGCCAGCGAAAGTTCCTGGATAGGAGGGAACAAATGGCGCGGACCAGGTCCCGGTGGCGGCAACCACGTTTGCGGTCGTCCACGCCTTCGTGCCAGCTCGGACGTGATAGATGCCATCTTCATAGGTCACCTCCTCGACGGTGACGGGACGGTGGACCGGAATCCGGTAGCGCTGTTCGTAGGCAGCGAGATAGTCCACGACGTGCAAGGCCGGTGGAAACCCGTCATAAGGCGGCATCGGCCAGCCCGGCAGGTTGGAGAACTCAGCGGTAGAGAACAGTCGCAGCGACGGCCACACGTGTAACCAGCCCCCGCCCGGGATGGGTTGATCATCCAGAACCAGGATGTCCACGCCGGCCCGCAGCAGGTAATAGGCGGTGGCCAGGCCCGCTTGCCCACCGCCGATGATGATTGCCTCGGGGCGATCCGGGGCGTGGTCTACATCAAAGATAGTGGTCAGCTCCTTTTCACGTTCGGGCACTCAGAGCTGCGGCCACTGTGAGCAGGACTGCCATGATGATCGCCATCGCAGGGTATCCCCCGACGAGGCTGGCCAGAAGTGGCCCGGACACGGGAGCAAGCGCGGTGACAGCGGTCATCGGTGCGTTGAACAGGGCGTTGATGGCACCGAAGTTGTGTGTACCCCACCGGTCGGAGACAGCGGTGGCCTGGAGGAGGGTGTGACAGCCGCGCGCTGCACCCGTGCCGACGGCCAGAGCGATCAGTAGCCAGGCCGGTTCGGGCACTGCGGCCAAACCCCACAGGCCGAGTGCGCCGGCGCCGAGGATCACCACTGTGCGTTGTTGGGCAGTGGTTCTCCGGGTCAGCGGTGGATAGCCGAGCCGGCCGATGACTTGTCCTGCGCCCACCAGACCGAAGGCCAGGGCCGCCGTCGAATAGTCGATCCCTCGTTCGAGCAGGAGTGGAATGAGATTGATCGTCACGGCGAACAGCGTGAACGTGGCAACTGTCATCGCTACTTGCAGGGTGATGAACTGGCGCGTTCTGGTGACCTGGCGGATCTCATTTCGGGACTGCTGCACGGTCGGTTCACCGCCGGTATCCGACCAGGTGGAGTTGAGGAAGAAGGCGTGCAGGGGCACAGATACTGCGGCGAGGATGCCGGCCATGATCAGATAGCTGGTTCGCCAACCGAACTGCTCGATCAGATAGGCGGTCAGTGGGGCAAAGACGGTGGAAGAAAGTCCCGCGACGAGCGTCAGGGTCATCAAGGGTCCGACTCGTTGCGGTCCGTACCAGCGGGTGATGACAGCGAACGCGGGCGGGTAGAGGACAGCCGATTGGGCGAACCCTGCAACGAGCCAGGCCAGATAGAACAGCGGCAGGGTGGGAGACCACGCCACCAGCGCCAGGGCGAGCACACCGATGACCGCCCCGAGGGTCATCACCGTGCGTGGCCCGCGGGAATCCAGAACGGAACCGACCTTCAGTCCCGCAATCGCCGAGACGACCAGACCGGCTGACAGTGCCCCGGTGATGGTGGTATCACTCCAGCCGGTCTCTTGGGAAATCGGTGCCACAGCCGCGGGCAGAGAGTAGAAAAGCAGGCCCCAACTGGTGGTCTGGGCGACACACATCGCCACCAGCCCACCGCGGGGTCGGTCGATCCCGGTCGGCGTCGAGGCTCCTTCAGACACCGATCCGCCCCTGATGTGTGGCCACCGGGTCGCGGCGGGCTACTTCTGAACCGTGGCCCACAGTGTGCGGACGCGCTCGTCGATGTCGTCAATGATCTGCCCGGTGATCTCCGGTGACTGGCCGGCGGGGTCGACCAGGTCCCAGTCCAGGTAGTTCTTGCCCGGGTAGACAGGGCAGGCGTCCCCGCACCCCATGGTGATGACGTAGTCGGCTGCCCGCACCACATCATCAGTCAGCGGCTTGGGGAACGCCCCTGTCATGTCAATTCCCCGGGCCGTCAGCACCTCCACCACCTGTGGGTCGACCTCAGAGGCCGGGAGAGAGCCGGCCGATCGGACCTCAACCTCACTACCTGCATAGTGACGCAGCAGGGCCGCGGCGACCTGGGAACGGCCAGCGTTGTGAACGCACACGAACAGCACTTGAGGGACGGTCGACTGGATCTTGCCCTGGGCCAACGCCAGTGCCCGGAGTCGGTCGGCGGCAAAATTACGCGCCAGCGCAGCGAGATACCGCTTGATCGTCGCCGTGCGAGCCAAAGCGGTGTAGGACTCGAAAACGTACCGTTCGATCGTTTCGGCCGAGAAGACGCCCTCGTATGTCCGAGCGAGGTCATCAACCGTGCGCATCAGGACATGGACGTCCATTTCGGGTGCGTCGATGGTCATGTCGGTCCCTTCAGCAGCAGGCAGAGGTAGAGGAAGTGGCACCGAGCGAGATCAGCTGCGGGGTGGCCGGTGCGTCGCATGAGCCGCCGAGGTCGGTGGAGCAGACCCCGGTCTCGGGGAGATCGAGGTGGACGTCGTCGGCGGCCTCGCGGTCCCCGGCCAGTGCGGCGGCAATCGAGCGGACCTGCTCGTAGCCAGTGGCCATGAGGAACGTCGGTGCCCGGCCGTAGCTCTTCATCCCCACGATGTAAAAGCCGGGCTCGGGATGCGCGAGTAGTTTCTCGCCGTGCGGTTCGACACTGCCGCAGGAGTGGAACTCCGGATCGATCAACGGGCCGAGCTGGTGCGGGGCGTCCACAGCCGGGTCGAGCGCCAGCCGCAGTTCAGACAAGATCGCCAGGTTTGGGCGGAACCCGGTGGCCGGTACGAGCAGGTCCACCGCCAGCTCCGTCGGCCCGGCCGGGGTGCTGCCGTGGACCGTCAGACCATCGGTCGACGGCGTGAACGCGGTGATGGTGAACGAGGTGTGCACCTCGATCACGCCGGAGGCGACGGCTTCGCGCAGGCGTGAGCCGAGGGCCCCGCGGGCGGCGAGCTCGTCGCGGTCCTCACCGCCATACACACTGGACACATCCGCTGTGCGCACCGCCCAGCTGATCCGGGTCCCGGGTTCCTGCTGCGCGAGGTCGACGAGGTCGAGCAGGGTGTTGGCCGCGGAATGACCGGCGCCGACGACAAGTGTGTGCCGACCCGCGAAACGCTCCCGGTCGGCTCCGGACACCGCCGGTAGCGGAGCAGTGATCAACCGCTGCTCGATGGCCCGGGTCTCGCCGGGGGCGGGCAGTCCGGACCGCCCGAGCGGATTGGGCTGCTCCCAGGTGCCGGAGGCGTCGATGACGCTACGTGCGTGCACGTCGGTGACGGCTCCGTCGGCCGATTCGATGCGCACGAGGAACGGGGTCTGCTCCCGATCTGCGGAGCGGGTCTTGTCGATCCCCACCCGAGAGACCGCGACGACACGCGAATCTGTCCGAATATGCGAGCCCAGGACGGTCGCGAGCGGCGCCAGGTACTCATCGACGAGGTCGTGGCCGGTGGGCAATGCCTCGAGGTCGGGCTCCTGCCACCCGGTGGACTCGAGCAGTCGCCGGGCGGCGTCGTCGATGTTGTACCGCCAGGGGGAGAACAGACGAGTGTGGCCCCACTGCCGGATCGCCGCACCGATCGTCGGACCGGCCTCCAACACGAGCGGTGTCAGATCGCGCTCGAGTAGATGCGCTGCGGTGGCCAATCCCACCGGGCCCGCGCCGATCACGACGACCGGAAGCTCGTGCATCGGTGTGGCAGCGTTCGGGCTCGTCGTCGGTGTGGTGTGTGTCGTGATCACTTGGTGGTCTCCGTTTCGAGAAGTTCTGCTACCAGGGCGGTGACGCGACGCTTGATGTCGTCGCGGATCGGGCGGACAGCGTCAATGCCCTGGCCTGCGGGGTCTGCGAGCTCCCAGTCCTCGTATCGGACGCCGGGGAAGAAGGGGCAGGCATCCCCGCAGCCCATGGTGATAACCACATCCGACGAGCGGACCGCGTCGGGGGTCAGGACCTTCGGCGATGCCGCAGTGATGTCGATGCCCTCTTCCGCCATCGCACGGACGGCGACCGGGTTGATCTGATCCGCGGGCTGAGAACCGGCGGAGCGGACCTCGACCCGGCCGCGCGAGAGGTGGGTGAGGTAACCGGCGGCCATCTGCGACCGGCCGGCGTTGTGAACGCACACAAAAAGGACCGATGGCCTCGGATCGAGCAGGTCGTTGAGCAGTTCGCGAACACGGTCGTCGATGTCATCGCGGACCAAACGCATCCGCTCCAGCCCCTCGATGCCGCGCTGCGAGGGCTCGTCGGTGCGCCAGACCTCGATGGTGCCTGACATCCCCTCGACGGGTTCGACCTGCGCTTCGTCGCCGAGCACGATCACCCGATCCACCCGCCGCAGAAGATCGGGGTCGATCGACCGGGGAGTCTGACCGGACATATTGGCGCCGAGCTCGGCGACCGAGTCTGCGGCGAGGGCGTTAACAGCACTGCCGGGCCGGGTGCCCGCCGAATGAACCTCGATGCGGTCGCCGGCGTGCAGGCGCATCAGCGCGGCCGCCATCTGGGACTTGCCGCCGTTTTTGACGCAGACAAACAGGACACTGGGAGTGTTGGGGATGCTTGTCATACCTGGGCTCCAGTGGTCGAACGATTCGGAAGGCTCGGATCGCCGGGGAAGAGTCGGGGGCCCAGCCAGAGTGCGACGTAGACCAGGCCAACCAGCACGGGGACCTCGATGAGGGGGCCGACCACTCCAGCCAACGCCTGACCCGAGGTGATGCCGAACGTACCGATCGACACGGCGATCGCGAGCTCGAAGTTGTTGCCGGAGGCAGTGAAAGCCACGCTGGTCGACTTCGCGTAGTTGAGCCCCACGGCCCGGGAGACGAACAGGCTGAAGAAGAACATCAGGACGAAGTACAGCAAGAGCGGAACCGCCATCCGGGCCACGTCCAGCGGCTGGGAGGTGATGGCCTCGCCCTGCATAGAAAACAGCAGCACGATGGTGAACAGCAGTCCGTAGAGTGCCCACGGTCCGATCCTTGGCAGGAACGTCTCCTCGTACCAGTGGCGCCCCTTGGCTTTCTCGCCGAGCACGCGGGTCAGGAAGCCGGCCAGAAGCGGTATCCCCAGGAACACCAGGACGGAAAGCACGATCGCCCAGACAGAGAACTCTGCCGTCGTGGTCTCCAGTCCCAGCCAGCCGGGCAGCACCTGCAGGTAGAACCAGCCCAAGGCACCGAACGCGACCACCTGGAACACGGAGTTGATGGCCACCAGCACGGCGGCGGCCTCGCGGTCGCCACAGGCGAGGTCGTTCCAGATGAACACCATGGCGATACAGCGGGCGAGCCCGACGATGATCAGCCCGGTGCGGTACTCCGGCAGGTCGGGCAGGAAGATCCAGGCCAGCGCGAACATGAACGCCGGGCCGAGCACCCAGTTGAGGACCAGCGAAAGGGTGAGGAGCTTGCGGTCGCCGGTCACCCGGTGGGTCTCGTCGTAACGGACCTTCGCCAGCACGGGGTACATCATCACCAGTAGGCCGATCGCGATCGGAACGGAGATCCCGCCGACCTGCATCGAATCCAAGACCGCATTGAGGCCCGGGACGAACCTGCCCAGCAGCAGGCCAATGGCCATCGCCACGAGAATCCAGACGGCAAGCCAGCGGTCGAGAAAGGACATCTCCTTGACGACCGGCGCAACAGCCGGCGCAGGTGAGGTGGTGCTCATCGGCACGAGACTCCCTTAGATCGATGATTGTCTATGCGAAAGGTTAGGCCGACATATCGGCAAGTGTCAATGTATGATCGTGAACGGGTGATCGAAAATGACTGTGGCAAATTCCGACCTACTGGCCCCCGAGCGAACCGAGTGCTGTTCCATGTCTGCGACACCGGTGGATGCGCCGACAGCGGAACGGATGGCGGGAAGGCTCAAGGCGCTGGCAGATCCGATGCGCCTACGACTGATGTCGCACATCGCCGCACACGGGTGCGATTCAGTGTGTGCGTGCGACCTGCTCGAGGTAGTCGAAATCAGCCAGCCGACGATCAGCCACCACCTCAAAAAGCTCGTGGACGCCGGCCTGCTGACCAGAGAGCAACACGGTAGATGGGCGCACTACTCAGTGGTGCGCGAGGCCTTCGACGATCTACGCCGCTTTCTGGACCTGACCTGACTGACGCAGCGCCCGGCTTTCACGCCGGGCATTGGTGCGAGACGCCAGCGGGAATTCAGCACACTTCGAATAACTACAGGCTGCCAGTCATCACCTGGCGACAAGGCGGCGTCAGCAGAACCGAGTACGCGCACCGCTTCGCGCTCCTAGTCGCCGGCCAACTGACCGCCGAGGCGATCGGTGAACACCGCTGCAACGAACCCCTGTGTGTGCGCGTGGACCCGGACCATCTCATCGCCTCAACCCAATCAGCGAACCTGCTCTACGCGGTCGCCTGCGGACGCACCGGCATCATCCGCAACACCACCGAACGCCACGACCGGCACGCCCGCTCCCTCGCGGTCCGCGACGCGGTCGCCGGCGGCTGGAACCCGCACGCTTACGCCCGAGCTTGCGGCAACACCGCACCACTAGACGAGCCCCCACTGTTCTGAAACCAGCTACAGTCAACGCAAGCGAAGGCCCCCGCTGTGGCGGGGGCCTTCATGCTTCTGGGCATTCGGGATGTGTCAGCGGTTCGCCACTCGACGCGCGCATTCTAAACCTCGCCGCTGCATCCGTGGCAGTCCAACTGCATGGGCCATTCGGCTGCCCTTACGGCATCCGTGGCAACCACTGCCATTGCATCTCGTAGATCTCCAATCCAGTTGATCCACAGTCCGGTGCCGGCGGAGTTGGCGATGGGGACGCCGCACCTGACTGC
Organism: Dietzia sp. NCCP-2495; assembly: GCF_026011735.1. Classification (GTDB taxonomy): domain Bacteria; phylum Actinomycetota; class Actinomycetes; order Mycobacteriales; family Mycobacteriaceae; genus Dietzia. The sequence continues at coordinate 9,441 of NZ_BRVN01000037.1, forward strand.
CAACCGGATCAAGACCGTCTCGATGTCCGGGATGGTCCACTCGTCTTCACTTCGTGCCCGCTCGCGTAGGCGGTCGTAGTACGCGCCTTCTAACCCGTTGATCGTCTCCAGCAACGTCGCCGGATCGAAGCCGTCCTTTCGTCCTGGCACAGGTTCAACGGCGATCGGTATCGACACTGCCCGATTGCGACGGGTGATGTTCGCGAACCCTCCGTAGACCTCTTCCGCAGAGTGCGGGTCAAGAGCCGACGACCGTGTCTCATTGGAGACTCGGTCCGTAGATTCCGACTTACCGATGTAGACAACATCGCCAGGCGCACCGTTAGATTTCGTGGTGCACCAGACGTACAACTGCGCCCGGCCCCCAGACTGGACTTGCGAGAGTCGAAATCCGACACTCTGCGCGAGTTTTATCAGGCAGCACAGCGGAAGATTCGCAGTCACTGGACCCCCTGGTTCCTCGCTTGCGCGCGCAGCTGCCAGTAGCGCGGAATCGTCCATTTCAGCGGCGTCTTGTCGATGACGATGCGCCCGAGGTTAGTTCGGTAGACCACGCCGTGACGGACCGCGAACGACCAGTGACCGACGAACCACGCCACCAGCCCCAACGCCATCACCGTCGGCGCCCAGGAGCTCGACTGCACCACCCCACAGAACCCGATCACCGCACAGATGCCCCCGATGCCGCGTGCCAGCGGCGGCATCAGAAGTGATGCCACCGCGACCACCGCCCCGGCCTGTATCGCGGTCTGTAGATCCCACATGACGTCCTCCCGGGTTGGTGTTCCGGCTGTCATGGCCCGAACTCGCCTGGCGGAGGTCCGGGACGCTTAGTCATTGCCTGTCCTGTTCGGTCAGTGTGCTCGCCCGGTCCGACACGACAAGGCCACCACGGTGCGGATCGCTACTTGTCGTCGTCGGCTTGTCCGGAGGAACGAAACGCGTCCAGGAGTTCACGCAAAGTGTCCGACGTGGCCTCGGCCCGCACCCGGGCACGGTCGGCCTCCTCGGCCTGGACGCGCGCCTGCTCTGCCTCACGCTGCACCTTCTCGAGCTGCTGGCGAACCTGGGCCAGCTCGGCGCGCAGCTGCTCGACGTCCCGGACCGCCGCCTCTCTGGCCGTATCGGCGTCTGCCTGCTGCGCCGTGGCGGTCTCCGCCGCGGCGAGGGCGTCGGCCTCGCCGGCACGCGCCGCATCGAGCGCCACTGCGGTGGCCTCGTCTGCCTGCTCGGCAGCGCGCTTCCACGCCGCCGCCCACACCGACGCCACCATCGCCGACATCGCCTCCGACAAGTCCGGGGCCTCCGGCACCTCACCCGCTGCACCCGCGGCGTGCTCGCGCATCCACGCCGCCACCTCGCCGATCCGCACCCCCGCCTGTTTCTGCACCGCCCGCACGGTGACCTTGTCCCCACGCGCGACCAGCACGCCATAGGCATGAGCGATCTTCTCCGACGACGACATGGCAGCTCCTCCAACTTCGGCAACTCCGGTAACGGGGAACGGGAAACAAGGTGGGTTACCGTTGTTACCCAACGTAGTTGACTCCCGCGCCCATGTCGAGGATCGAGCGCTGACCGCCACAGAGGCGTCAGGCAGCCGGCGGCGAGCAGAAAGGCGACGCGACAACCCGACTCGCGGCCTAACGTGAACGGACCACTTCCTTGACTTTGAGAGGCGGCGATCGTCATCCGCTTCGGCACCCTCGATGACGGCTTCGACCTCACCGCGGCCAACGGGACCATCCTGGTGGACCCTTGTCAGCGCGACGTCAGCCCGCTGGCGGGCGTTACGGGCCCTGGACCGGTACTGGTCGCCCCCTGCAAGGCGCAATGCCCCTGCGCGCCGCTATCGCACAAGGTGTAGATGTCATTGGCGATACCGCGGCCCTGACGCGAGTTCTACCGCCCCCCGCAAGCGTCAACTAACGTCCCCGGTCAGTACAGCTAGACGCGAGCTCCGGTCAGGAGGGGATGGCGCGCTGCTTGATCTTGAACCATATGGAGAAGTCCTGTGCGGCCTGCCGCACCAGGTCATAGTCAGTCCCACGGGTCAGGTCAGTGAAACTGTCCCGCACGCCATCGATCCCGGTGGGCTGGGTGTGTTTGGGGATACCGAACCCCATTCTCCAGTCCTCAAAACTTCGCTGATCCACCCGCTCGACCATCAAGACCTGCAGGCGACTGTGCCTGTCGTCAACCGAGATGCGGTCCATCAGCGCATCGATCTCATCTGGCGGCCCCTCAAGGAATTGAACGAAGCTGGTGCCCCGATACAGCAACAGCCCGGTGATCCCCGCCTTGAGGTTCTCGCGCCTCGCGGTGAACAGGATCGACTCGAGATCGGCGGGCAGCATCGTGCGGGTGGCCACGCTCGAATACACCAGATACTTCAGCGCTCCCGCCTGCGGCGAACGCCTCGATTCCGCAGCCGCGGTCACTGCAGGCTCCCCTCGGCGTGGGACGCGAAGTACAGGTCGTTCAAACACGCCATCGATCTCTCCAGCGAGGGCGCCTGCCCCCGCAATGTCGACATCCAGTCGAACTTCTGGAAAGTCCCCTCGGCGGTCTGGTCGATATATCCGACGAAGTTGCCCCGATAGTTGCCCACGTAGAACCCCTCTTCCACCTGCGACCAGCGAACCTCATGGCCCCCGTCGATCACCTGACTCATTACCGCCTCTTCGCTCCCCACCGCACCCAACGGCATCGCATTCCTTTACGGCGCAGGTACCCGCAGGACACCCACGGCGGCAACTGCCACCGGGGCAGAAGCGCGGCACCCCCGGCACACGCGTCAACGAAATCCGTTGCCGGCGCGCAGGACGCCTGACCAATTCACTGGGGAACTGTGCCAAACGGCCACACCCAGCGCCACCGCGGGCCCACCACCCTGGGGGCTACCGCAGCGACGGCCGCCAGAACGGGCCGGTGAAGTAGGCAACCGTGAGAGGCCGACACCAGCTCCCGAGCTCGACACCGCGGGACCATCCCACCTCAACATGTACACTTTTACGTACAGGAGGAGTTGAGATGAAGACCATGAGCTACACCGAGTCCCGGGCACGCTACGCCGAGGTCCTCGACGGGGTCACCAACGACCGCGAAGAGGTCATCATCACCCGCGCCGGCCACGAACCGGTGGTGATGGTGTCGCTCGACGATTACGAGTCCCTGCGCGAGACCGCGCACCTCATGCGCTCTCCGGCTAATGCACGCCGTCTGCTTGATGCGATGGAGCGACTGGAGTCCGGCCGCGGACAGGCACGCGATCTTCTCGACGCCGACTGACGTGCTGCTCGTCTGGGACGACAACGCCTGGCAGGACTACCTCTGGTGGCAACAACAGGACCGCAAGATCCTCAAACGGATCAACCTGCTCCTGCAAGACATCACCCGCAACGGCAACGAGGGGATCGGCAAACCCGAACCCCTCAAGTACGACTTCGCCGGATACTGGTCCAGACGCATTACCGACGAACACCGCCTGGTCTACAAAGTCACCGACACCGAGGTCCGCATCGCCACCTGTCGCTACCACTACGGATAAAGCGCCCATACCAGTTAGAACGTTTCGGTCTTTCCAATCCGGGAGTCGGTCGGCAGCGAAAAGCATGTGTGCCCGCGATTCACTTTTGCACTCAGGCGCACCCTGCAACTCTGCACAGAACACAACACCGATACACGAAGGATCAGCGATGGCTCAGAAGTTTCAGGTCAGGTACCTCGACGATATCGACGGGACCGATCTCGGAGAGAATGCGAACACCATCTCGTTCGCTTTCGAGGGCAAGGAATACTCGATCGACCTCAGCGACGACAATGCCCAGGCATTTCGCGACGCTATCACGCCGTACCTCGAGGCTGGCCACCGCGTGACTGGAAAGAACGCCAAGACCGCGCGCAAGGCCACCACTAAGGCCCCATCCGCCGACACCAAGGCCATTCGCCAATGGGCCAGGGCCAACGGCTACGACGTCTCCGACCGCGGACGCATCCCCGCCGACGTCATGGACGCCTACTCCGCCGCCAACTAGAACTCAGACCGGACAGCTCGACACGAAGCCTCGTCGACCACATCACGGACCAGACAGGCTTACCCGCCTCGCAGGGCAAGCCAAATCAAATGTCACCTACTCGTGCATCAGCCCCGTGCGCCATCGACGACGCGGCCGATGTGCACAACTGTTCGGTTGCGCATAAGGTCAAGGCGTCGAGTGATCGACCTGGACTCTAGGGCTCACTGCGGAGCACTCCAGACAATGTCAGGAGCGCATATACCTAGATACCGCACTCTCGAGCCGACTGCCCATTTCTGGGCCTGGCGTGACCAGGCAGCCTGCATCGGGCACGCGGACCTCTTCTACAGCACTGACGATGAACTCAAGGGGCAACGGCGCCGCAAAGAGGACCGAGCCAAATCCGTGTGTGCCGGCTGCCCCGTACTCACCACCTGCCGCGAGTTCGCGATGCAAACCAACGAACTGTACGGGGTGTGGGGCGGGCTCTCAGAGATCGACCGACATAACCTGGCCGGCCGACACCGCACCGGATGACCCCGCGGTGCCGCTCTGTTCACTCGTGCCCGCCGCCATCTGATCGCTGCGCGGGGGATGACGGCAGATATGAGCTCGTCGGCAATG
>NZ_BRVN01000038.1 GCF_026011735.1 Dietzia sp. NCCP-2495
CCCCGCCTGTCGGCGGAACCGGGTCCGACTCGTCGCGGTACTGCGACCACGCCGCGGTCCCGGTCGACTCCGCATCCGGGTCCACGGGCGGAATCGCGCGGGTCGGCGGGTCGGCCGGGGTGGCGTCGATCGGTTCGGTGGGCGGGTCGTCGGATGCCGCGTCGGAGAACCGCTCGGTCTCGGGACCAGTGAACTGCTGGGTCTCCGGGTCAGGGAACCGCTCGGTCTCCGGATCGGAGTCTCCGCGGGACCCCTCCCGCGGGCCGTCAGGCCCAGCAGGCCCGGTCACCGCCCCACCGCCTCGGTCGGGGTCTCGGTGATACGCCCGTTCGCGAGCACGGGGACCGCCTTCCGGATGCTGGTGACCTCGTCGTCGTCGACATCCACCACCAACAGTCCCTCGCCGGGGGCCGTGACCTCGTCGCGCACCGCACCGTCCGGTCCGACGAGCATCGAGTGGCCAACGCCCGTCGGGGCGCCGCGCTTGACCTCGCGACCCACGATCTGCGGATCGGCCTGGTCCACGGCGAGCAGGAACGTGGTCGCGTCCAGCGCGCGGGCGCGGGCCAGGAGCTGCCACTGCTCGACCTTGCCCGGCCCCGCGCCCCACGACGCGCTGCACAGGGTGATCCGCGCGCCGTCCGCGGCGAGCTGCCGGTATTGGCCGGGGAACCGGATGTCGTAACAGACGCTCAGTCCGATCCCCACGCCGTCGACCGTCACGACGCGGGTGGTGTCTCCGGGCTCGACGGTGTCGGATTCGGCGAACCCGAACGCGTCGAACAGGTGGATCTTGTCGTAGCCGAGGTGGAGGTCACCGCTCGCCTCGCCGTCGGCCGCGCCGCCCTCGCCCGCGTCTCCGGTGACGAGGAGGGTGTTGCGCACCCTGCCGCCCTCGCCGGGCGTGAACATGCCGACGACCACTACGACTCCGTGCTCGCGCGCCGTCGCAGCGACCGCCGAGGCCCACGGACCGTCGAGGGGTTCGGCGATCTCGTCCAGCCGGCCCGCGCCGAACGCCCGCATCGTGGCCTCGGGGAACACCACGATCCGCGCCCCCTGCGCCGCGGCGGCCGCGACCTCCTCCCGGACGAGCCGGAGATTGTCCTGCGGGTCGGATCCGGACAGGATCTGGGCGGCGGCGATACGCACGGGCGGGCCTCCTCGTCGTGGGCTGGGACGCTGTCGACGGTACCCGTCCGAGGCGCCGCCTACTCCCCCGCCGGTCGCGCAGGATCTCCTGCCCCTTCGCCGAGGTGATGAACTCCAGGAAGCGCTGCGCGTCCTCCGCGTGCGGGGCACCCGCCAGAACGCCTCCGCCGGAGAGCGAGACGAACGACTCCGGGCCGCCGTTGCGGAAGTAGTGCTGGCCCACGTTCTGCGACGACTCGCCCGTGCCGGCCTGGTCACCGAAATAGTAGTAGTGGTAGATCACTCCGCCGTCGATCTCGCCCGCGTTGACGGCGGCGAGGATCGGCTTGTTCCCCTTGTAGGTGGCGAATGTGCCGTCGGGCCCCTCGAGAGACTCCAGCCAGGTGCGGGTCGCGTCCTCACCGCTCAGATCGAGGGACGCGGAGACGATCGCCTGAAAGTCGGCCCCGGCCGGGGCCGCGCCCCACTTGCCCTTCCACCGGGGGCTCGCCAGGTCGGCGAAGGACGTCGGCAGCTCGGCCTCGTCGACCGTGTCCTTGTTGTAGACGAACACGGCCGAGCGGGCGGCGATACCCACCCAGTCGCCGCTCGAGGGGCGGTACTGCTCCGGCACCTGCTCGAGCGTGCGGTCGGCCACGGGCGCCAGGAGACCTTCTCGGGCCACCATCGAGATGGCGGGCGAGTTCTCCGTCAGGTACACATCCGCCTCGGAGGCGTCACCCTCGGTTACCCAGGTCGAAGTCGCTGCCGTTACGCAGTTCCACCTCGACGCTCGCGGGCACCCTCACTGCCTGTGGGCTGTCCGGTGGTAGCGACGATGCGCTCGTCGCCTTACCTCAACGTTCGTCGGCATCCCGTTCGTGACGGGGCCGCCACACCACCACCGAGGTGGAGCGGGGCACGTGCACGAGTTCGCCCGAGTGCGCCGCCCGACCGCCTCGTTTCCCCAGTTCGGACACCTCCTCGAGCAGTTCGCTGACGCGGCTGCGCAGCGCGTCGACCTGGTTGGTCAGTTCGATGATCCGCTTGATACCGGCGAGGTTGACGCCTTCTTCCTGGCTGAGTCGCTGCACCTCCCTCAGCATCGCGACATCGCGCAGTGAGTAGCGGCGGCCGCCGCCCCGGGTGCGTTCGGGGGTGACGATCCCGAGCCTGTCGTAGGTGCGCAGCGTCTGGGCGTGCAGCCCCGACAGCTCCGCGGCCATGGAGATCACGAGCACGCTGTCGTCGGGACCGAGGTCCTCGACGTCCAGCCGGGGGCTCATGCCGACCCGGCCCAGCCCGACCGCGGATCGAAGCCTGCCGCGCGGAGCGCCTCGTCGTATGCGGCGAGTTCGGCTTCGGCCATCCCGGCGGGGGGCGTGGCCACCCGGAGCGTGACCTTGAGGTCGCCGGTTCCGGACTTGCGTGCGATGCCCCGGCCTCGCACCCGCAGGATCTGGCCGTCCCGCGATCCGGCGGGGACCTTGACGGTCACCCGGCCGGTCAGGGTCGGGACGGACACCTGTGCACCCTGCACGAGCTCGGGATAGGACACGGGCAGGTCGACCAGCAGGTCCGCGCCGTCGCGCTGGAAGACCGCGTCCTTCTGTACGGTCACCGTGACGTACAGGTCGCCGGAGGGCGCGCCCCGGAAGCCGGCCTCGCCCTGTCCGGAGAGCCGGATGCGCTGGCCGTCGGAGACCCCCGCCGGCACCTTGACGTTAATCGTGCGGGTGCGGTCGGTGACGCCACTGCCTCCGCAGTCGGTGCACGGGTCGTCGATCTTGGACCCGGTACCGCCGCAGTCGGTGCAGGGCTCGGCGAAGCCGAACGCACCCTGGGTGCGCTGGGTGACGCCGGCGCCGTGGCAGGTGCCGCACACCTTGGGGCTGGTGCCGGGCTTGGCGCCGCTGCCGTGACAGGTCAGGCAGGGCGACGCCGAGGAGAGCTTGATCTGGACGGTCTCACCGAGCGCGGCCTCGCGGAACGAGAGCGTCAGCGCGGTCTCCACGTCCTGGCCTCCGCGCGGGCGCTGCGCCCGGGACCGACCGGTTCCGCCGCCGCCGGCGCGTCCCTGGTTGAACAACCCGCCGAACAGGTCGGAGAAGCCTCCGGCCCCGCCGGCCGGTCCGCCGCCGCCGAACAGGTCACCGAGATCGAAATCGCTGGTGGTGGTGTAACCGCCGCCTCCGGGCGGGCCGAAGCCGCCGAACCCGCCCGAGGAGACCTGGGCGCGGAACTCGTCGTACTCCTTGCGCTTGGCCGGATCACCGATGACGTCGTTCGCCTCGCTGATCCGCTTGAACTTCTCCTCGGCCGCAGTGTTGCCCGGGTTGGAGTCCGGGTGATTCTCGCGGGCGAGCTTGCGGTACGCCTTACGGATCTCGTCCTGCGTGGCGGTCTTGGAGACGCCCAGCTCGGCGTAGTAGTCCTTCTCGACCCATTCGCGCTGGCTCACCAGACGCCTCCTTTCTGTCCTGCTTTGTAGTTAGTTTCTCAGGTCTGCCGGGGTGTGCAGGTGCGGTCCGCCTGATGCGGGCCGCACCTGCACGTGCCGGTCGCCTCTGTCAGCGGACGATGACCATCGCCGCGCGCAGGGTGCGATCGCCCATGCGGTAGCCCTTGCGCAGGACGGTGCCGAGCACGGGCTCGCCGCCGTCGGACTCGTCCTGCACGGCCTCGTGCAGGTTCGGGTCAAAGGGGTCTCCCTCCTCGCCGAACTGCTCGACGCCCTGGCCCGCAAGGAGCGCGACCATCTTGTCGGCGAAGGCCTTGAGCGGCCCGTCGGCCAGGTCGCCGTGATCGCGGGCGCGGTCGAGATCGTCCACCACGGGGAGCAGCTCGGAGAGCAGCCCCGCGCGGGCGGCCTCGATGCCGGCCGTGCGCTCGCGGTCCATGCGTCGGCGGTAGTTGGCGAACTCCGCCGACACCCGCTGTAGGTCGGCGGTGCGCTCGTCGAGCTGCGCCTGCAGCCCTGTCGACGCCTCGTCGACGATCTCGCCCTCGAGCGCACCGTCCCCGCCGGCCGCGGCGGCCTCAGCCGCCGCGGCCTCGTCGGCCACCTCGGCGGCGTCGACGGTCTCGGCGTCGGCACCGGCCCACGCGGCCTTGTCGGTCTCCGGTCCGTCAGCGTGGGGCGAGGTCACTTGGAATCGCTCCCGGTCTCGTCCTCGTCCACGACCTCGGCGTCCACGACATCGTCGTCAGCCGCGCCCGCGGACGGGCCCTCTCCGGCCTCGGCACCCTCGGCCGCGGAGGCCTCGTAGATCGCCTGGCCGACAGCCTGTGCCTCGGTGTTGACCTTCTCGACCGCGGCCTTGATCGCGTCGACGTCCGACCCCTCGAGCGCGGTCTTCGCCTCGGCGATGGCCGCCTCGAGCGAGGTCTTCTTGTCCGCCGGGATCTTGTCCTCGTTCTCCGAGACGAACTTCTCCGTCTGGTAGACCGTGGACTCGGCCTGGTTGCGGGCGTCGGCCTCCTCGCGGCGCTTGGCGTCCTCGGCGGCGTGATCCTCCGCATCCTTGATCATCTGATCGATCTCCTCCTTGGACAGGCCGGAGCCGTCCTGGATCACGATCGTGTTCTCCTTGCCGGTGCCCTTGTCCTTGGCGGTGACGTGGACGATGCCGTTGGCGTCGATGTCGAAGGTCACCTCGACCTGCGGCACGCCACGCGGGGCGGGGGCGATGCCGGCGAGCTCGAACGAGCCGAGCAGCTTGTTCTGCGCGGCCATCTCGCGCTCACCCTGGAACACCTGGATCTGCACCGACGGCTGGTTGTCGTCCGCCGTGGTGAAGGTCTCCGAACGCTTGGTCGGGATGGTGGTGTTGCGCTCGATGAGCTTGGTCATGACGCCACCCTTGGTCTCGATGCCCAGCGACAGCGGGGTCACGTCGAGCAGGAGCACGTCCTTGACCTCGCCACGGAGCACGCCGGCCTGCAGCGCGGCGCCCACTGCCACGACCTCGTCCGGGTTGACGCCCTTGTTGGGCTCCTTGCCCCCGGTGAGCTCCTTGACCAGGTCGCTCACGGCCGGCATACGGGTCGAGCCGCCGACCAGCACCACGTGGTCGATCGTGGAGACCGAGATGCCGGCGTCCTTGATGACGGCCTGGAACGGGTTGCGGCAGCGATCCAGCAGGTCCTGGGTGATCTTCTGGAACTCCGAGCGGGTCAGCGTCTCGTCCAGGAAGAGCGGGTTCTTGTCGGCGTCGACCGTGATGTACGGCAGGTTGATCGAGGTGGACTGCCCCGAGGACAGCTCGATCTTGGCCTTCTCCGCGGCCTCACGCAGACGCTGCAGGGCCATCTTGTCCTTGGTCAGGTCGATGCCGTTCTGCGCCTTGAACTTCTCGACGAGCCAGTCGACGATCCGCTGGTCCCAGTCGTCGCCACCGAGGTGGTTGTCGCCCGAGGTCGCGCGGACCTCCACGACGCCGTCACCGATGTCGAGCAGCGAGACGTCGAACGTACCGCCACCGAGGTCGAAGACCAGGATGGTCTGCTCCTTGTCGGCCTTGTCCAGCCCGTAGGCCAGGGCCGCGGCGGTGGGCTCGTTGACGATGCGCAGGACGTTGAGCCCGGCGATCTGGCCGGCGTCCTTGGTGGCCTGACGCTGGGCGTCGTTGAAGTAGGCCGGGACGGTGATCACCGCGTCGGTGACGTCCTCACCGAGGTAGGACTCGGCGTCCCTCTTGAGCTTCTGCAGCGTCCGGGCGCTGATCTCCTGCGGGGTGTAGGTCTTGCCGTCGATCGGGTCCGACTTCCAGTCGGTGCCGATGTGGCGCTTGACCGAGCGGATGGTGCGGTCGACGTTCGTGACCGCCTGGTTCTTGGCTGGCTGGCCGACCAGCACCTCGCCGTTCTTCGCGAAGGCGACCACCGACGGGGTGGTGCGCGACCCCTCGGCGTTGGCGATGACCTGGGCCTCGCCGCCCTCGAGGACCGCGACCGCCGAGTTGGTGGTGCCGAGGTCGATACCGACTGCACGTCCCATGGTGAACTCCTTACCGTTCCAGAGATTGATGACTGTTCTTCAGCGACCCCGGCTCAAGTCCGGGTCCGGTCGCTCCACAGTTCGACTCCCAGAGTGCCCGCCGATGCCCGGCGAGTCAACCTTAGTTGAGCCTGAGCCGCTGAGGTTTGACGTCCCGTACAACTGATCCGCGCAGGATTCCATTCCGGAAGTGAGGTAACTCACACTCAGACTTGAGCAGAGGCGACGCATGTTTCTCGACCAGAGGTGCGCATGATCGTCGCGTCGGATAACGCCCACCTGCCGATGAAGGCACGCAGGTGCCGCGAAGGAAGAAAAGAAGAGAGAAAACAGGACGACGACGACAACATCGGTGTTGTCGTCGTGGTCCTGTACGCCGTCACACGGTGGAACGGCTCCGTCACACGGTGGAACGGCTCCGTCACACGGCGGAACGGTCCCGCCGCCCGGCAACGCGTTTCAGTCGCCCGGCGGGACGGCCCGGCGTCCGCCAATCAGTGCCGACTCATCCGAGAATCCGGATCAGATGACGCCCTGGGCGAGCATGGCGTCGGCGACCCGGCGGAACGCGGCGATGTTGGCGCCGGCGGCGAGGTCGCCCGGGACCCCGTACTCGTCGGCAGTCGCCGCGGCGGTCGCGTGGATGTTGGTCATGATGCGGTCGAGCTCGGAATCGACGCGCTCGAAGTCCCACTGCAGACGGCCGGCGTTCTGGCGCATCTCGAGACCACTGGTGGCCACCCCACCGGCGTTGGCCGCCTTGGCGGGGCCGAACAGGATGCCGCGCTCGTGGATCACCTCGACGGCCTCCTCGGTGCAGGGCATGTTCGCGCCCTCGGCGATGAGGCGGCAGCCGTTGTCGGCGAGGCGGCGGGCGTCGTCACCGTCGAGCTCGTTCTGGGTGGCACAGGGCAGGGCGATATCGCAGTCGACCTCCCACACGTTCTTGCCGTGGAAGTAGGTGCAGTTGCCGCGCTCTTCGGCGTAGGCCGACAGGCGCTCGCGGCGCACGTCCTTGATCTCCGAGAGGAGGTCCAGGTCCAGGCCGTCCTCGTCGAGGACGTAGCCCTGGGAGTCCGAGCAGGCCACGACCGTCGCGCCGAGCTGCGAGGCCTTCTTGGCGGCGTACAGGGCCACGTTGCCGGAACCCGAGACCACGACGCGCGCACCCTCGAGACTGTACTTGGTGTCCTGGAGCATCTCGCGGACGAAGTAGACCAGGCCGTAGCCGGTGGCCTCGGTGCGCGCCCAGGACCCGCCGTAGCCGACGCCCTTGCCGGTGATGACGCCGGCCTCGTTGCGGCCGGTGATCTTGCGGTACTGGCCGTACAGGTAGCCGATCTCGCGACCGCCGACGCCGATGTCGCCGGCGGGCACGTCGAGATCCTGGCCGATGTGGTGCGCGAGCTCCGCCATGAACGACTGGCAGAAGCGCATGACCTCACCGTCGGACTTGCCGTGCGGGTCGAAGTCCGAGCCGCCCTTGCCGCCGCCCAGGCCGAGGCCGGTGAGAGCGTTCTTGAAGATCTGCTCGAAGCCGAGGAACTTCAGGGTGTCCTCGTCGACGGACTTGTGGAAGCGCAGGCCGCCCTTGTAGGGCCCGAGGTCCGAACTGAACTGGACGCGGCAACCGCGCTGGACCTGGATGACGCCGTTGTCGTCGACCCAGGGGACACGGAAGGAGACGACCCGCTCGGGCTCGATGATCCGCTTGAGGATCCCGCCCTCGACGTACTCGGGGTGCTGCTTCACCACAGGGGCGAGCGATTCGAGGACCTCGTGGACCGCCTGTCGGAAGAGGGCCTGTCCGGGATTGCGGCGCACAACGGTGTCGAGAGCTTCGTGGAGTGCGGCGTCAGCGTCGGACATGGGACCTCCGGTCTATGTGAGTCAGTACACGACGCGTACGTCGTTGCAGACCCGTACGTCATCGCCGAAGAGGCAGCCTACTGCCAGAAGTCCGAAATCTCCGACTCAGGTCACTCTGAGAATTCGGGAATTTAATCCCACTAATCACACGTGTCCCACTGGACTCAATAATCACAACTCCGTAATCTCGTGTCCACCAGGTCGACCTCTCCAGTCGCACCACCGTGGAAAACGGAAGGCCACCATGCGCATCACCTCGAAGCTCGCCGCCCTGGGAGCAGCCGCGGCACTCGTCGCCGCGGCCGCTCCCGCCGGCGCCGCACCCACCACCGCTCCCCCGGCGACCGCGCCGCTCGCCCAGGCGGCGCTCCCCGCCCTCACCGAGACCATCGCACCCCAGTTGACGTCGCTCGTCGAGGCGCTCGAGCGTGATCTCGGCCTCACGCCGGAGGAATTCCTCGAGCAGGCGGGCATCGGCGAAGCCCTGGCGAAGGCGCGGCCCGGATGGGAGAACGAGTTCCGCGCCGCGTTCGGTGGCGTGTGGCTCGACGACGACGGCACCGGAACGGTCGGCGTCCTCCCGGGCGAGATCGGCGACGAACTCCGCACCGAGGCCACCGAGGCCGGGTTCACGGTCAAGGACGTGGCGTTGACCACAGACGAGCTCCAGGCCCGCGAACGACAGGTCGGCAAGATCGTCGAGGGCATGCCGACCCACATGAGTGATCTCGTCACCGGGATCCGCATCGATCCCACCCGCAACGCGGTCGTCGTGACCACCCGCGGCGGCGACGCGGCCACGCTCGGGAACATCGACAACCGGCTGCACGACCTCGCGATCGTCGACATGGTCGACGCCCCGAGCCCCGACGGCGACACCGCGCCGTTCGGAAGTGAGGGTGGCCAGACCGGGTCGAACGGCGAACCCACCGTCGACGGCATCGAACCGGCCATCACCGCCGACGGCCGTGCGGGAACCGGCACCGAGGGTCCCGGCACCGGGGACGACGGCACCACCGGCGCCGACACCGGCTCGCTCGGCAGCCTGGCCCTGCTCAACCAGGCCGGGGTCATCCCCGAGGGACCGATGCGCACGATCGTCGACCTGCTCTCCGGTCTCACCACCGGCACCGGGTCGATCATCGACGGCATGAACGAGATCGTCCCCAACCCCCAGCCCCAGACCACCGACGGCCGCTCCGGCGCCCCCGCCGGTGAGCCCGCCTCGGGCCCCGTCGTCGGCGGCACCGCCTACAAGGTCGGCGTGCCCGGCGGTGTGCTCGAGTGCTCGACCGGGTTCAACGGCGTTCTCGACGGGAAGCCCGTCGTGATCACGGCCGCCCACTGCGCCGGCGAGGACGGCACCCGCGCCGCGTTCGCCGACGGTCAGCAGTTCGGCACCATGGCCGGCACCAAGCGCGACGGGATCGACACCTCGCTCATCGCCGTCGACGAGGCGTTCGCCGACCGCTTCACCAACAACCTCGTCGGCACCGACCGCGGCGCCACACAGCCGATCACCGGCACCGCCGAGCCCGTCGTGGGACAGAAGGCCTGCAAGACCGGCTTCCGCACCGGGTTCTCCTGCGGCACCATCTCGCAGGTCGACTCCCTGATCGACGTGGCCGGCACCCGCACCATCGACGGTGCCTTCACGGTGGACCTGTGCGCCCTCCCCGGCGACAGCGGCGGTGTCGTCTTCTCCGGTGACCGTGCTCTCGGCATCTCCAGCGCCTCCAACGTCGCCGACTCCGGCACCTGCGCCGACGCCGCCGCGTCGTCCCGGGCCGCGGGTTTCACCCCGCGCCTGTCCGCGGTCCCGATCTCCGATGTGCTGGCCGCCCATCCCGGACTGGAGCTGCGGACCAGCTGACCATCTCCGGCACCACACCACGCGGGCCCCGTTCCGCGAGTGGGAAACCCTCAGGTTAGGGCGACCTCAACTCGTGGAACGGGGCCCGCGTGACATACCTTTGAGTTCAACACTGTCGACGGACCCTATAGAGGTATAACGAGTCCGTACGTCGAGGAAGTGCGACGAAAGGCCGCGAACCATGTCAGGCGTGACCATCACCCTCGGGACGATAGGCGTCCTGCTCAGTCTGTTCTGCTGGGCATCCTTCATCGGTGGGGTCTCCACCATGGTCCGGAGCATCATGCTCGGCCAGAAGGACAGCTTCAACCGCTTCGGCCCGGTGTTCTCCCGGCTGAAGAACGTCATCGTCGAGGTGGGCATCCACACCCGGATGGCCCGCAAGCGATCCGTGGGCTTCTTCCACTGGTTCGTCATGATCGGCTTCCTGCTGGGATCGATCGTCTGGTTCGAGGCCTACATCCAGACGTTCAACCCGCGCGGCGGCTGGCCGTGGCTGTCCGATCAGGCCTGGTGGCACGCGATCGACGAGTTCCTGGGCCTGGGCACCGTCATCGGCATCACCGCGCTGATCATCATCCGCCAGATCAACCAACGCCGAGGCCTCAACCGGTTCACCGGATCGGACCTCAAGGCCGCCTACTTCGTCGAGGCCGTGGTGCTCGTCGAGGGTCTCGGCATGATCTTCGTCAAGGCCGGCAAGCTCGCCCTGCTGGCCGAGGACGGTCACCACTTCCACTGGGCCACCGACTGGGTGTCCGGACCGCTCTCGACCATCCTGCCCGCGAACGAGCTCATGGTCTCGATCTTCGCGCTGGTCAAGCTGCTCTCGGGCATGATCTGGCTGTACGTCGTCGGCCGCAACATCACCTGGGGCGTCGCCTGGCACCGCTTCGCGGCGTTCTTCAACATCTACTTCAAGCGCGAGGCCGACGGCCGCACAGCGCTGGGCGCGCTCAAGCCCATGACCATGGACGGCGTCCCGCTGACCATGGAGAAGATCGAGGAACTCACCGAGGAGAACGAGGACTTCGAGCCCAAGCTCGGCGTCGGCGCCATCGAGGACTTCTCCTGGAAGGGCTGGCTCGACTTCTCGACCTGTACCGAGTGTGGCCGCTGCCAGGAGCAGTGCCCCGCCTGGAACACCGGAAAGCCGCTCAGCCCGAAGCTCATGATGATGTCGCTGCGCGACCACGGTGCCGCCAAGGCCCCGTACCTGCTCGCCGGCGGCAGGACCGTCATGGGTGAGGAGGTCGGTCTGATCGACGCCGAGGGCAACCCGGACGAGAAGAAGCTCGGCAAGATCCCCGAGGCCGCCCGCCTCGAGGCCCAGCGTCCGCTGGTCGGCGCCACGACCGCCGACGTCTCCGAGGACCCGATGGCCGCCGGCATCATCGATCCCGAGGCCCTGTGGTCCTGCACCACCTGTGGTGCCTGCGTCGAGCAGTGCCCCGTCGACATCGAGCACGTCGACCACTTCGTCGACATGCGCCGCTACCAGGTGCTCATCGAGTCCGAGTTCCCGACCGAGCTCGCCGGACTGTTCAAGAATCTCGAGAACAAGGGCAACCCCTGGGGCCAGAACAACGCCGGTCGTGACGAATGGATGAAGTCGCTCGACTTCGACATCCCCGTCATCGGTTCCGACATCGAGGACTTCTCCGATACCGAGTACCTGTTCTGGGTCGGCTGTGCGGGCGCCTTCGAGGACCGCGCCAAGAAGACCACCCAGGCCGTGGCCACCCTGCTGCACACCGCCGGCGTGAAGTTCGCGGTTCTCGGCCAGGGCGAGACCTGTACCGGTGACTCCGCCCGCCGCGCGGGCAACGAGTTCCTGTTCCAGATGCTCGCCGAGCAGAACATCGAGACGATCAACAACGCGTTCGACGGTGTCCCCGCCAAGCAGCGCAAGGTCGTCGTGACCTGTGCCCACTGCCTCAACGCGCTCAAGAACGAGTACGGCGAGCTGGGCGGCGACTACCAGGTCGTGCACCACACGCAGCTGCTCAACCGTCTCGTGCGGGACAAGCTCCTCGTGCCGGTCGCCCCGATCGACGGCACCGTGACCTACCACGATCCCTGCTACCTCGGCCGCCACAATCAGGTGTACGAGGCGCCGCGCGAGCTCATGGACGGTTCGGGTGTCACGCTCAAGGAGATGCCCCGTCACGGCCAGCGCTCCATGTGCTGTGGCGCCGGTGGCGCGCGCATGTGGATGGAAGAGACCATCGGTAAGCGCATCAACATAGACCGCGTCGACGAGGCCCTTTCCACCAAGCCCAGCAAGATCGCCACGGGCTGCCCGTTCTGTCGCGTGATGCTCTCCGACGGTGCCACCGCCCAGACGAGCGGCACCGAACTCGAGGACCAGGTCGAGGTCGTGGACGTCTCCCAGCTCCTGCTGGAGTCGGTGTCCCGCGGTGGTGACCTGCCCGAGCCGCGTGAGCCGTCGTGGCTCGAGAAGCCGCAGCGCGAGAAGACCACGGCGCAGAAAGAGGCCGAGGAGGCCGAGCGCAAGGCTGCCGAGGCCGAGAAGGCCGGGGCCACCGCCACGGCGGCGCCCGCCGAAGCCGCCCCGGATAACGAGGTGACCGACAAGGGCGAGGGCGCCGAGGTGGCCGCCGCCGGTACCGCCGGTGCAGTCAGCGCCGCAGCGGCGGGCGCGTCCGTCGCCGATTCGAAGGGCGCGCCCAAGTCGGGCGGCCTCAAGCTCGGTGGCGGCGGCAAGGCGCCCGGTGGCGCCAAGGCCCCGGGGGGCGCCACGGCTGTGGGCGCCGAGGCCCAGTCCGAGGTCAAGGACGCCGAGCGCACCGAGGAGACCCGAGAAGCGGCCCGGGGCGAGGCTCCGGCCACCACCGGAGCGGCCAAGGGCGCACCGAAGTCGGGCGGGCTCTCGCTCGGCGGCGGAGCCAAGGCTCCCGGCGCGCCGAAGGCCCCGGGCGGGGCCAAGGCTCCCGGTGCGCCGAAGGCTACCGCTCCGGCTGCTGTGGCGCCCGCCGAGGCCGAGACGGGATCGGCCAAGCCCGCCAAGCCGACCGTCGGCCTGGGACTGAAGGGGGGAGCCAAGGCTCCCGGTGCTCCCAAGGCTCCGGCCGCTCCGGCGACCGAGGAGCCGACGAAGCCCGAGGCTCCGGCCGAGGCTCCCGAGTCCGCCCAGGCGGAGCCCGCGAAGGCCGAGTCCCCTGCCGACGCCGCCGACGAGGCACCGGCCTCGGAGGCCCCGGCAAAGCCGGCTGCGGGCGGGGCGATCCCCCGGTCGAAGAAGTCCGGCGGATACGGCCTCTCGCTCGGCTGACCGACGAGACAACGCGACCGCGGCCCGTGATCAGGACTTCTGATCACGGGCCGCGGTCGT
>NZ_BRVN01000039.1 GCF_026011735.1 Dietzia sp. NCCP-2495
AGGCACGAGCACGAGCGACCCCTACGGCACAAGCACCGGCACCGGCACCGGCACGGGCACAGGCACGGGCGACGGACCCCACATCAACCCCGACAGCGCCATCGAACTCTCCGTCCACACCGCCCTCCAGAACCACCTCAACCCACCACCCTTCTGACACAGACAACGGAGAGGTCAGGTCTGAGTGGTCGCGACATGAGGGAGGATTGGCGAGAGCTGCCGGTGACCGGGCGCGCAGTGAACAGCGCCGAGAAGGGGTGCGGAGGGCGACTCGGTAAAGTCTGCGCTGTGTCAGCCCGAGATTCCTCCCCGAGTAGCCGCGCCGTTTCTGATCGACATGACGCTGCGGTGTTCTCGGGTGTACAGGACGGACCGGGCATGAAGCCGGACTCCGGCGACGCGGCGGAGATCGAGGCGCGGCGTGTGCGGCTGCTCGCCGGAGCGCAGAGCACGATCAATCAGCTTGCCGACGTGCTGGCGCCGCTCGCCGCTGCGTTCGGTGAAGCAGGGCATGAGCTGTACCTGGTCGGAGGCAGTGTTCGCGACGCCGTGCTCGGGCGGCTGGGAACGGACCTGGACTTCACCACCGACGCCCGACCGGACGTGGTCCGCACGATCCTCGACGACTACGCGGACGCGGTGTGGGACACGGGCATCGAGTTCGGCACCCTCTCCGCGGTGAAGCGTGACGACGCCGGCATCGAGCAGCAGATCGAGATCACCACCTATCGCGCGGACACGTACGACGGCGTGACCCGCAACCCCGAGGTGGTCTTCGGCGACACGCTCGAAGGCGACCTGGTGCGCCGCGACTTCACGGTCAACGCCATGGCGGTCCGGCTGCACGCCGATGGTCGTCACGACTTCGTGGATCCGCTGAACGGCATGGACGCACTGCTCGCGGGGGTCCTCGACACCCCGGCCGAGCCGGAGCAGTCGTTCTCCGACGACCCGTTGCGCATGTTGCGTGCCTGCCGATTCGTCTCCCAGCTGGGCTTCACGGTCGCGCCGCGGGTCTTCCGTGCGCTGACCGAGCTGACGGCCGAGATCGACAGGATCACCGTCGAGCGGGTGCGCGCAGAGCTCGACAAGATGATCCTCGGCGACTATCCGGTCGACGGCATCAACATGCTGTGCGAGACCGGACTCGCGGATCACGTGCTCCCCGAGGTTCCCGGGATGAAACTCGAGCGTGACGAGCACATGCAGCACAAGGACGTCTACTGGCACTCGCTGACCGTCCTCAAGCAGGCGATCGACCTCGAGCCCGAGGGTCCTGACCTGGTGCTGCGCTGGGCGGCCCTGCTCCACGACATCGGCAAGCCCGCGACCCGCGCGGCCAAGCCCGGCGGTGGAGTGACGTTCCATCACCACGAGGTCGTGGGCGCCAAGATGGTCCGTAAGCGGATGCGCGCGCTCAAGTACTCGCGCCAGATGGTCGAGGATGTCTCCGGCCTGGTGTTCCTGCACCTGCGCTTCCACGGCTACGGCGACGGCCAGTGGACCGACTCCGCCGTCCGCCGCTACGTCTCCGACGCCGGGGACCTGCTCCCCCGCCTGCATCGCCTCGTGCGTGCAGACTGCACGACTCGCAACAAGCGACGGGCGGCCAAGTTGCAGGCCACCTACGACTCGCTCGAGAACAGGATCGCCGAGATAGCGGAGAAGGAGGACCTCGCGAAGGTCCGTCCGGATCTCGACGGCAACGAGATCATGAAGCTCCTCGACCTCAAGCCCGGCCCCGACGTAGGCCGCGCATGGGCCTACCTCAAGGAACTGCGACTGGACCGGGGCCCCCTCGACAGGGACGAGGCCGAGGCCGAACTCCTCCGCTGGTGGGCCGAGCAGACCGGTAGCAACCAGACCGGTAGTAACCAGACCGGTGGCGACCAGGCCGGCGGCGAGCAGGCCGACTCCGCTCCCGGCACGGCAGCCGGCCAGAAGGACGAACGAGCATGATCGGACGTGCTGTCGACCGCTATCTCGGATCGGTGGTGGGCAGGCTCGTCGTCGTCGTCCTAGCTATGGTGGGCACCCTCGTGCACACCGTTGGCGTCCCGGGGTTGCAGTCGATCCCGCCGTACCGCATCGACCTCGACGTGTACCGCGTCGGCGGGCAGGTGTTCCGCGACGGCGGTGAGCTCTACGGCGAACTGCCGCAGCTGGCCGAGGGCGCGCACCTGCCGTTCACCTATCCCCCGCTGTCGGCGCAGCTCTTCTCGCTGCTGACCATCGTGCCGCTCCCGGTCGCGTCGATGCTGATCACCCTCGCGACGATCATCGTCCTGGCGCTCGTCGTGCAGCTCGTGCTCACGCGCACGTGCGACCGGCCGGCCGCACAGCTGTGGTGGATCACCGCGGCGGTCATGGTGGTGGGGATGTGGTTCGGTCCGGTGCGCGAAACGATCGGATTCGGGCAGGTCAACGTCTTTCTCATGGCGCTGGTCATGGTCGACGTGATCCGCGGTCGCGGGCGGTGGTGGGGCGGCACGCTGACCGGGCTCGCGATGGCAATCAAGCTCACGCCGGCCGTGTTCCTCCTGTATTTCGTGCTTCGGCGCGACTGGCGCGGACTGGCTACGGCGGTGGTCTCGGCGCTCGCGTTCACCGGCATCGGGCACCTGCTGACCCCCGACGAATCGATCCGCTACTGGACGTTCGCGATCCGTGATCCGGGCCGCATTGGCGGGCTGGCGTTCGCGTCCAACCAGTCGGTCAACGGCGTCGTGCACCGGTTCGGGCTCGAGGGCACCGCCGCGTCGGTGGCGTGGTTCGTGGTGTCGTGCGTGATCGGGCTCGTGATCGCGTGGGCCGCGTGGCGCCTGCTGCGGGCCGGGCACGAGGTCGCAGCGGCCGTGGTGGTGGGGACAGTGGCGCTGTTCTGCTCGCCGGTGTCGTGGGGTCACCACTGGGTCTGGGCCGTGCCCGCGGTGGTGCTGGCGCTGGTCTGGGCTGACCGTACCGCGCGGGGCGGTGCTGGGCAGCGCGGATCGGGACCGGGTGACGACGACGACATCAGCGGCGACCAGAACGACCGCATTGAGCCCACCAGCGTCCAGAAGCTCTGGCTCACAGTCGGATTGACGGGAGCGGTGATCTTCCTCAGTACTCCGCAATGGTGGTTCCCGCATCGGGACGACCTCGAGCTCAGCTGGGGGCCCGTTGCGCATCTGGTGGGTAATGCGTACCTGATCTGGGGTCTGGTCTTCGTGGTGCTGGCCGGATCTCGGGCGTTCCGTCTCGGGTGCGCGGATCGGGGTGGCGACCCACAGCGGCCGGCGCTGCTCGACAGTGCGTTCTCCCGCTGACGTCAGTCCTCCCGCGCTGACCTGCGCAGGATGCCGAGAATGACCAGCGGGTCAAGTGCTCAGCCGGATCTGTGGATAACTTCTCGGCATTCCACAGTGCGCGATTTCAGGGTGTCTCGGGTGGCCAGATCGCGACACGATTCCAGTCATGGACTACTTCTTCGGAGATGGCGTCGGCGAGCCGACGCAGTGGCAGGCTGAGCCCGATCTGACGCTCGGGACCGGCGCGGCGGACGCGATCTGGATCGACTTCGACGGCGACGGCTACGCCGACGACGCGATGTGGGACTCGGACGTCGACGGCACCGCGGACCGCGTGGTGACTGACGTTCACGGCGGTGACCAGGCGGTGTACGCCGACGAGGGCGGTCGCGGTGTGTGGAACGCCTACGCGGGTGGCGCCGGTGCGCTTGCTGCGGGCTCGGTCGGTGCGGGCTCTGTCAGCGCGGGTTCTGTTGGTGGTGGCTCTGTCGGTGGTGGTTCGGTGGGTGCCGGCTCGATCGGCGCGGGGTCGATCGGGGCTGGCTCGCTCGCTGCCGGGTCCATCGGCGCTGGTGCTGTTGCCGCGGGATCGGAGGCGGGTGGCGATCAGGTCGGCGGTGCGCTCGCGGCGGGGTCGGACGCACTGGACTCGATGCCGGACTGGGGCTCCCTGCTCACGGACGCGGTGGGCGCGCTCCAGGGTGGTTCGGCTGCGGCCACAGAATCGTCGAGGTGGTTCACGCCCCCGGCCGTCGAGCCGCCCACGGATCCGGCCCCGGTGCAGGGTGGGACGGTTGTCGATCAACCCGCCCCTGCTCCGGTACTCGAGGACGACGGGTCGATCACGGTCCAGGGCGACGACGGCTGGCTGTCGGTGTCCGACGTCGACGGCGACGGATTCCTCGACGCCGCCCTGCCCTTCGAGCCGCTGCCCTTTGAACCGCCGCATGTCGAGCTGCCGCAGGTGGACGTGGGTTCCCTTGACGCCGGCGCGATCGGTTCGGTGGGGTCGGGATCCGTCGATTCAGGGTCGGCTGCTGCGGGCTCGGTGGCCGCGGGATCAGCTGCTGCTGGTTCGGCTGCCGCGGGTTCTGCTGCCGGAGGTCTCGGTGGTGCCGGGTCGATTGGTGGCGGCTCGGTGGGTACTGGTTCAGTCGGCGTGGGCTCGGTGGGCGCTGGTTCGGTCGGTGGCGGCTCGATCGGTGGCGGCTCGGTCGGCGCCGGGTCGCTGGGTCTCGGCTTCGGATCCTGAGCTGAGAACACGTGAGCGGAGTGCAACCGCCAGGGCGATTCCCGCTGAGACCGCGTACATCAGGGCGGGGAGCACCATCAGAGGTACCGATCGGCCGTCGGTGGGTACCCAGGGCAGGACCATGACCATTCCCACGACGAACGCGGAGTTGAACTGGGCGTCCTGGAGGGCGAACACCCCGCCTCGCCGGACATCGGGCACGTCGGTCTGCATGGCGTTGTCGGCGACGAGCTTGACCACCTGGGACCCCAGGCCGATCGCGACAGCGCCGACGACCAGGGCGGTCGGATCCAGGGTCGGACCGACGATGGCCTGCGCGATCGCTGCCACCGCGGCTCCCGCGGCCACGACGAGGATCCGGCGGGTACGCGCCATCGCCCACGGCGCCACCATGGCCGCGATGCCCATCCCCGCTGCCACTGCGGCGGACAGCAGACCGAAGCCACTCATCCCGGCGATGACCGGCCCAGAGGTGGCGGCGCTGACAGTGGCATCTGCGCCTGAGACATCGGCGGAGGCACCGGTGGGGCTGGCGGGACTGCCGGGCTCGACGTCGCGCAGGAGCAGAATCGCCAACATCGTGGTGATACCGAAGGCCGCGCGACCGAGGGTCACACCGGTCAACGAGACCCACACCAGCGCCGTGGACCGTGCAGCACGGCCGCCCTCGGCCAGGCCACCGGTGAACGCGCGGAACGCACCACGGGTGAGGGCGGATTCGGGATGGTGGCTGAGCTCGTCGTCGGGCCCGAGGTGGCGACGCGGGAGGGCAAGGACGGCCCACACGCCCACCAGCCCGGAGATGACGGCCGGGACGAGGGTCCACGACACGGCGGCGTCGCCGGCTCCGAGAACGGCGAGCACGGCAAAGGCCGCAACGGCGCCGACGGCGGTGATCACCGAACCGATGGTGACCAGCGCGGAGTTGGTGGCGGCGAGGATGCGGTCCGGGACGACCTTCGGCATGGCCGCGGTCATGCCCGTGTTGATGAGTCGGCCGAGACCGATCGCGACCAGCGACAGGCCGAACAACAGCGCGAGGCCCACACCGGACCGGACCGCACCGGCGGCGACGAGGCCGATCGTCGCGACGATGGCGAGCGTTCTGACCAGGGCGGCGACGGCCACCACGACGCGGCGGTCCCAGCGGTCCAGGGCCGCGGCGGCGAACGGGCCGACGATCGAATACGGCAACAACATCACTGCGAAGCCGCCGGCGATCGCGGTCGGGGTGGTCGCGGCCTCGGGACTGAACAGGACGACTCCTCCGAGTGCGGCCTGGTGGATGCCCTCGCTGAGCAACGCCGCCAACCGTGCGGTCGACAGGCGGCCCAGACCGTCGGATTCGCGGAGAGCTGCGGTGAGGCGGCCGGTCGGGCGAGTGCGGGAGGGGTCAGCCGGCTCGGCGGACGGGAAGGTCACCCCGCCAACCTATCGGGCGGTCGGCGGTGGGGGCATCATGGAGCCATGGACACGGGACCGGACGAGCTGGGCGGCGGTGGACTGTTCGGCGATCGCCTCTTCAACGCACTGGACAAGCGTGAACCGATGGCCGGGTCCCTGCTCATCGCCGCGCCCGACATGCCCGACCCCAACTTCACGCGGGCGATCGTCTACCTCATCGAACATGATCACACCGGATCGCTCGGCGTGGTGATCACGCGACACAGCGAGACCGAGGTCGCGTCGATCCTGCCGGCCTGGGCTGATGTGTGTGCCAGCCCCGCCGTATTCCACATCGGCGGGCCGGTGAAGCCGGATACCGGGATCGCGCTCGCCGTGCTCTCGGCCGGGACCGATGGGTCGTACGACGTGGGACTGCAGCAGATCGAGGGCCGCGTGCACGTCGTGGACCTGGACAGTGACCCCGCCCAGCTCCGCGACCGCTGCGACGGGATGCGCGTGTTCGTCGGCTACACGGGGTGGGCGCCCGGGCAACTCCAGGGCGAGCTGGACCGGGGTGACTGGTACGTCGCCCCCAGCCTGCCCACCGACCTGCTCGCCCCCGCTCGCGTGGACATCTGGGGTGAGGTCCTGCGCCGCCAGGACATGCCGCTCCCCCTGTACGCGACGTACACCGGTGACGGGGAACTGAACTGAGCGTGGGTGGCGAGCTGTCCGGTGATGTGGAGCTGACGGTGACGGCCAGGCACTGGCTGATCCTCGGCGTCGCGACGTTCGTGGCCGCCTCGGGGTCGGCGTTCCTGGTCGGCGTGGGCTTTCTCCTGCCCCACTTCCACTCCGACATGGGCATGTCCCTGACCAGGGCGGGCGTGCTCGTGGCCATGCCCTCGGTCGGCATGGCGCTGGCGCTCATCGCCTGGGGATGGCTGGTGGACCGAACCGGCGAGAAACTGGTGCTCGTCACCGGATCGGTCGCCGCTGCCGGCGCGTTGACCGCGCTGGTGTTCACCGACTCGTTCGCCGCTCTGGCGGTGTTCCTGCTGCTCGCCGGCGTGGCCACGGCCTCCGGGAACTCGGCCAGTGGTCGGTTGGTCGTGGGCTGGTTCCCGCCCCATCGCCGCGGCCTGGCCATGGGCATCCGGCAGATGTCGCAGCCGCTCGGAGCAGCCGTCGCCGCCATGACGATGCCGTTTATGGCGGCTCGGTTCGGCCTGGGCGCCGCCTTTGCCGTTCCGCTGGCGATGGCGGTCGTCTCGGCGGTGGCGGCCCTCGTCGTCGTCGTCGATCCTCCCGCCCCTCCCGCCCCTTCCACCCCGCCCACCCCGTCCACCTCGCCCGCCGGCACCGAGGCCCAACAACCGCTGCACGCCCGGTCCCCCTATCGCGGCGCCGATCACCTCCAGCGCATCCACGCGGTGTCAGTGCTGCTGGTGTTGCCGCAGGGGATGATGCAGTCGTTCCTGCTGGCGTGGCTCGTGCTGGGACACGGGTGGTCGGCGGTGTCCGCGGGTGTGGTGGTGACGGTCAGTCAGATCCTCGGTGCGGCGGCGCGCATCGTCGCCGGCTGGGTGTCCGACCGGGTCGGGTCGCGGATGGCGCCGATCCGCGGCGTGGCCGTAGCCGTGACCGGCGGGCTCGCGGCGCTGGCAGTGGCGGAGGCGCTCGGGGCGCCCGGGGTCGTCGCGGTGACGCTCGCCGTGGTGGCCACCGTCCTGTCGGTCTCGGACAACGGTCTGGCCTTCACCGCCGTGGCCGAGTACGCCGGACCGCGCTGGTCAGGACGCGCGCTCGGCGTGCAGAACACCTCGCAGTTCGTGACGATCTCCCTCGCCACGCCGCTGATTGCCGCCGGCATCGAGCGGTTCGGATACTGGGCCGCGTTCGCCGGCGCGGCAGTGGTCGCCGCCGCGGCGATCCCGCTCGTGCCCCGCGCCGACAGGAGCCGGCAGGAGGCGTGAGCCGCGCCGACGAGACCCGTGTTGACGTGACCCGTCACGACGCCGGCAGGTAGTCGTTCGTCGTGGCGCTGGCGCCGTCGACCTCCGAGTCCAGCAGCCCGTTGGAGTGCATCCACCTCGCGTACGTGGACCAGTCCTCGCCCGACTGGCGCCCGAATCCGGTCTCCGGGAGCAGGTCGAGCGTGGCGTCGATCATGCGCTCGAGGGACTCCGGATCGTAGGAGTCCTTGGTGGGCGGGGCCATGGCGCGCAGGGCGGTGGCCCGGTCGGACAGCGCGGCCTGTTGACCGTCGGCGGTACCGGCGAGGAAGGCGCGGACGCGGTCGGCGTAGGCGGCGTCGTCGCGGAGCCGGACGGGATTGGCGATGATCACGAGCTCGGAATAGTCGGGAACCCCGAGCTCGGTGACGGGGAGGATCACTACGTCGGTGCGCTCGCCGAGCTCGATGCCCTCGATGTTGCGGAAGGCGCCGAAGATCGCGTCGGCTTGATCGGTGAGCAGCGCCTGGCTGAGACTCTGCTGCACGTTGGGAGTCGAGATCGAGGCCGGATCGATCCCCGCCTCACGGGCGATGAAGTCGATCGTGGGCTGCTGGGACGCCAGGCCCGACAGGGCGACGGTCCTGCCCTCCAGGTCGGCGGCCGAGGTGATCCCGGTGTCGCGCTTGGCGATGAGGGAGGTCAGGGACGTCGGCACGAGGGCGGCGACCGACACCACGTCGAGCCCCTGCTCCACCGCGATGAGGGTGTCGGGCTCGTACGAGATCGCCAGGTCAGCGCGCCCGAGCGAGACCTCGCGGGCGGCGTCGGCCGTATTGGACGGTGTCGTGAACTCCACGTCGACGCCTGCGTCGGCGTACGCGCCGCTGTGTTGCGCGGTGTACAAAGCGACGTGGTCGGGATTGGGGGCCCAGTCCAGCAGGACGCTGACCTGCGCGGAGGTGTCGCCGCCGGAGCCGCTGCCGCCGGCGCTGCTCGTGGCTTCGTCCGTGCCGCCCTGGCAGCCGGCCAGCGCGAGCGCGGTGACGGTGACCGCCGCGGCGAGGCTGCGGAGGCGGCCCCGGGCGCGGGTAGTGGCGCGATGCCGAGTGCTGGACCGGGGGCGAGTGCTGATCGTGGTCATGCGTGAGCCTTTCCTGCGTGTGCGGTGTTCCAGGGACAGACGAGACGTTCGAGGACGGTGACGGCGGCCAGCAGGAGGCTCGACATGAGCGTCAGGACGATGACCTGGGCAAAGACGAAATCCGTCTGCAGGCGTGGGATGGACTGGAGCATGAGGTAGCCGATGCCGTCGGTGGAGCCGGTGTACTCGGCGAAGACGGCCGCGACAGGTGCGAACGTGACCGAGACGCGCAGCCCCGCGAAGCCGCGCGGCGCGGCGAACGGGAGCCGGACGCGCCAGAACAGCGCGCGGCGGGAGGCGTGGAGGGTGCGGAGGGTGTCGATCAACCGGGCGTCGACGTCGCGGACGCCGGCGAGGAGGTTGAGGGCGACGGGGAAGAAACAGAGCAGGGCGACGACGACGACCTTGGGCGCGATCCCGTAGCCCAGAGCGATGGTCAGTAACGGGCCTATCACGATGACGGGGATGGCCTGGGAGGCGACGAGCAGTGGGGTGAGCGCTCGCCCGACGACCGGGAAATAGCCGCTCACGACCACCACGGCCACGGCCACGAGTACGCCGATGCCGATCCCGAGGAGGGTCTCGATCCCGGTGAGCGCGGTGGCGGGGCCGAGCCGATCGGGCCAGCTGACCAGGAGTGACTCCAGCACCGCGGCGGGCGCGGGGATGACGTACTCGGGCACCAGCTCGAGTGCCGTGACCATGATCCACGCGGCGAGGATCAGCACGACGGTGACGGTGGCGGGGGCTGTTGCTCGGGCCGCAGTCCGGAGGACGCGCGTACTCATCACGCGACCTCGCCGCTCGGGGGCATGATCCCGGGGTGGGCCAGTGCCCGGAGGATGCTCTGACGGGTTGCGGCGAAGTCAGGGTCGCCGACCAGGTCCTCGCGGGGGCGGCCGTCGCCGAACCAGCCGGACCACGCGGCCGTGATCCTCGCCGGCGCGGCCGGTTCGAGGCGTGCCAGCAGCACCACGCGCTCGGCCAACAGCAGCGCCTCGTCGACGTCGTGGGTGACCGTCACGAGGGTGGTCGGGGTGGTCGCGATGGCGGAGAGCCCGGTAGGAGCTGCGGTAGTGGCGATGCTGGTGCGGAGCCACTGCTGGACCTCGGCGCGGGTGATCGCGTCGAGCGCGGCGAGGGGTTCGTCCGCGAGCAGCACCGGCTTGCGGGCGAGTAGCGCGCGGGCGAGGGCGGCCCGCTGGCGCATGCCGCCGCTGAGTTCTGCCGGGAGCGCCCGCGCCCACTCGGTCAGTCCGACCCGGCTCAGCATTTCGGCAGCGGCGGCGCGGGCATCTCGGCGGCTCGCACCCTGGTTGCGCAGGCTGATCGCGACGTTGTCGAGCACCGACAGCCAGGGCAGGAGGCTGTCCCCCTGCGGCATGAGCGCACACGACGCGAGACGCTGGTCCGAGCGGCGGTCGCCGAGCACCGCCGCGGTACCGGTGGACGGTTCCTCCAGGCCCGCGATCAGCGACAACAGGGTGGACTTGCCGCAGCCGCTGCGGCCCACCACGGCGAGGTGACCGCCGGCGGGAACGGTGAGGTCCAGATCGGCGACGACCCGGTGGCGGGTACCGGGGTAGGTGTAGCCGAGGGATCGGAGCTCGACTGCCGGGGAACCGACTGCAGTATCAGGGACGGCCGGTCGCTCAGACCGGTCCGGGCTCACCACAGAGTGCGCGAAAACAACTGACATTCCTCCGCTCGCGTTAACGAGTTCAGGTTCAGCGGGTGTGATCTCAGCCCCGTCGGTCGGGGCACCCCGTGTCAGTGCCGACTACGCGAATCGGCACGGTCAGCACACTACGTGATCTCCGTCCTGCGGGTGCACCGCCCTACGTGATCACCGTCCTCCGGAATCACCGCCCTGCCAGGACCACCCGGTAGCCGTCCGGGTCGCGGAGCCAGATCTCGCGGTGATGCGCCAGGTCATTGACGTGCAGTGGCCACTCGACGTGCGCACGGGCCTTTGCGATCCGGTCTGAGGCGGCGTCGAGATCGTCGACCTCGAACCATGCGGCCACTCCGTTGCCGACGGGCACCTCCGGGATGGCCAGTGGTCCGTGCTCGGGGTCCCCGTCACGGGTGTGCAGCTGCAGGACGACGTCGTCGTCGACCACAATCTGTTCGTACTCCGCACCACCGTGACCACTCTCCGCGCCCAACACCTGCTAATACCAGCGGCTCGAGGCGGGGACATCGGAGATGACGAGCATCGGTTGGGCACGGACGCGGCGCGAGCGGGACGGGTTGGGGTCCGGGGCGCCGGGGGTCGGGACGGCGTGGTCGGTCATGACAGGTCCGGCGCGGTGTGGTCCGGGGCGGGCTGGCCGCGGTACTGGCCGACCGACCACACGTTGCCCTCCGGATCGCGGACGGAGAAACCGTGGTCGCCGTAGTCGGTGTCGTGCATGTCCATGACGATCTCGGCGCCGGCGGCCTTCGCGCGCTCGTACACGGCATCGGAATCGGCCGTGACCAGGAAGGCGAGACCGGAACCGACGGGAGTGGCGTGGGGATCGTTCTGGTCACGCTGGCGGTCGCCGCACATGACTCCCCCGCCCTCGGGCCAGAGGAGCTCGGCGTGCGCGACGTGGCCGTCCTCGGTGTGCGAGAAGGACTCGACGAAACCGAGCGCCTCGACCAGCCAGTCGATCACCGTGCGGGCATCGGTGCACTGGAGGCAGTGCCAGACGGTCGGGGCGGGCGGGGTGCCGGGAGTGTGAGCGGATTCGGTGCGGGGAGTGTGAGTGCTCATGCGGTCGAGTCTCGTCGGCCGGTGTGGATGCGTCTTGGATTTTTCGGAAGCGGGTCGGGCGAGACAGACGATCAGGTCGCGGCCCGGTCGAGCTCGGCAGCGATCCAGCCCGTGGGGGACACGCCGGCGAACCGTCGGTAGGCCCGGTCGAGGTGGGAGTGGTCGGCGTAGCCGTGCGCGTGGGCGATGTCCGCCAGCGAGAGTGCGGCCCCACGGCGCCAGGAGTCGACGACGACGAGGTGGGCGGCCTCGAACCGGAACAGATCCGCGAGTTGCTTCGTACCGATCCCCAGCTCCGCCGTCAGGAGCGTCGACAGGTGGCGGGAGCTCACCGAGACCCGTGAGGCCACCTCGGCGACGGGCATTCGACCGGCGGTCCGCTCCAACAGCTGCCACGCCGCCACCACCTCCGCGCGGGGTCCGGACCTGCGGTCATTGCTCTCACGCAGCACGCCGAGACCGTCGGAGACGAGGGCGCAGCGCTCCCCCGGCGCCGCTGAGGAGACGCGGGCGAACAGGGACCGCACCCGCGGGCCCAGCACGTCCTCGCCCTCCTGGGTGAGCTCGGTGAGTGCGGACGTGGGCAGTCCGAGGAGGCGGCGCGCGGCGAGGGGGTGGATCGCCACCTGGACGCCCTCCTGGTGGTCCGGGCGGTGGAGATAGACCGGTCGGGTGTGGAAGGCGCCCAGGCACACGTCGTGGCTGCTCCCCCGCCGGGCGCGCCAGTCGTCGTGGCTCGGCGAGCACAGGATCGGCGCGTCGGCGGCAAAGACGAGTGTCAGGGCGCTCGACGGCAGGCCGCGGTGCGGGGGTCGCGCGGCGTCCGGTGCGGTTTCGGTGACGGCGTACTCGAACACGCTGCGTACCCCCGGCGGAGCAGTCTGCGAGACGAGCGGGGACATG
>NZ_BRVN01000040.1 GCF_026011735.1 Dietzia sp. NCCP-2495
TTGCACGCCGCGGTCCGAGTGATGAATCAGTCCGGAAAGGTCGTCGCCGACGTGGGTGCGCTGCCAAATCGCCATGTTCAGCGCGTCCAGAGCCAGGTCGGTGTACAGATTCTTGGACAGCTGCCACCCGACGACCATCCGCGAATAGACGTCAATGACGAACGCCGCGTACACCCACCCGGCATACGTGCGGACGTAAGTGATGTCGGCGACCCACAGTTGATTTGGCCGCTCGGCGACGAACTTGCGTTCCACCAGGTCAGCGGGCCGCTCAGTCTCAGCCTTGGGCCGAGTGGTGCGCGGCGACTTGGTTCTCTGGACCCCCTTGAGGCCTTCGGCTCTCATGAGGCGTTCAACGGTGCAGCGGGCGACCTGGTGGCCGGCGCGGCCCAACTCCTTCCACAACTTCCGGGCACCGTACACGTGGAAGTTCTCCTCGTACATCGTGGTGATCGCGGCCGTGAGCTCAGCGTCGCGAACCGATCGCGCTGAGGGCGGTCGGGTCTTGGCGGCGTAGTAGGACGAAGGCGCGATCGCGGCGCTGGTCTCTGCCAGTGCGTCACAGATCGGCTGGACACCGTGCTCGTCCTTGTAGCGGTCGATGAACTCGACCTTCAGCGCTGTGGACGGTCCAGCTCCGCAGCGAAAAAAGCCGACGCCTGCTTCAAGATCGTGTTCGCCCGCCGCAGCTCACGGTTCTCCTTCTCCAGCTGCGCGAGTCGGGCATCGCGATCGGCAGACACCGACGAAGGGTCCTGGCCCTCGGCCTGGGCTTTGCGGACCCAGGTCCGCAAAGCCTCGCGGTGCACGCCGAGCTGCTCGGCGACACGCACGATCGCACCGTGTGAGCGGTCGGGGTCGGCCAGTGCTTCCAGCGCCATCCGCGTCGCTCGTTCACGAAGCTCATCCGGGTACTTGCGAGGTGCTCCCATAACTTTGATGATCCCTTCCCGGGTAATCGATGTCTCCATCAAACCCGGGGCGATGCAGCCTAAGCTGACAAGCCGAAGCTGCTAGACCTGTTCGTTACCCAGGACCAGGGTCTCGACGCCAATGCGAACTTGGAAAGTTCGCAGTTCAGACGCTAGTTGCCAACTCCCCCTCATCACAGGGCGGGCTCGTCACGCGGCTAGGCGCCCGTGCTCGATGCTCGCACCGGACTTGCCTGCCAGCCTGAGGATCACGACCTCTTCGGTGGCCGACACCGTCAGCGGTATATACCTCGATCCGTTTTTACCAACGGCGGTGTTCACCTCTGGCGAAACTACTCAGGAAGTGCGTTTCGAATAGCTGCCTCGATAAACTCAGACACGGTCTCCCCTTGTTGGATGGCCGCAATCTTGGCTCTCCGGTACACCTCAACATCAAGCGCTAGAGATGTCTTCGTACGCCGAGGACCGGCCGGACGTGCGGCTTCAGAAGCAGAGAACGTTTCCGAGACCGGCCGGATGGGAGCTGCGGCCCGTGGGCGCAAACTACGGCTCACCGGTTCCGATTTGCCACTCATTTAGTCACCTCAACGATCTCGTCCATCAGGTCTCGATAGCCGAAGAAGCTTGTTGGACTTGTGCCGAATGACTGGCGTATCGCCTGTCGCTTCCCAATCACATTCTCGAATACGAACACCCCTTCCGATTCAAGGGCCTCCTTTGTGAGCTCGAGCAGCTTAGTGCCGAGCTCAACGCTCGTGAGAAGGACGCCAGCTGGCTTATGTGCAGCAGCCTCCAACGTCGGCCAGACGCGCTGGAGGTCCAACCCAGACGGCGCAGTGGGGACCACGACAACATCAGCCGCATCGATCGCGGCCTGAATGATGTCAGCAGCACCCGGAGGCGTGTCGATCACTGTGATGTCGCTACTAGATGCGCGCGAAAGCGTGATCTTGTTCGCGGGCGAGACTTGAAACGGCAAAGGCGCACTCCCCTCCGTCGCAATCTCAGCCCAACTAGTGGCCGACCCCTGAGGGTCCGCGTCTAGCAACTCAGTCGACTTGCCCTGCGCGCTCGCGACCGTCGCTAGGTAAATGGCGGTGGTCGTCTTACCGACGCCACCCTTGGTATTAACTACCGCAATCTTCAAAACCCGCTACACCTCAATCTTCCTACACCTCGACACCGCTGTACCTATTGTGGTCATTACCTTGATACCAAAACTGCAGTACAGGAGCGCGCTAGCCACGCTGGACATCCCGAAATACCTTTGGACCGATAACGGTACATCAGTAATCACCGTTAGACCGGTACTGGTGTTGCGGTGTATACCGGTGTAGGTTTTGCGGTATACACCGCTGCGGATGTGTCGCAGCCGCTGACCGCCTACAGAGCCGTAGGCGGCGCCAAAAACTCCACCTCACCTAGGCGTGTCGATAGGATTTGTGGCGCCAAGTGTGGCAGTTTTCCTCCCATGGCGACGAAGCAGCGGGGCCCCGGGCGACCGTCATTCGGCGAGCGCATGCGCGTGCCCGTCCGTATGGCCCCTGAGGTGTACGAGGCACTTCGGGTGGAAGCCAGGTCTAGAGGCGTCTCGATGTCTCAATACTTGTCTGACCTCGCCGCCATCAATCTTGGCCTGCCCGAGGCCGTAGTTCCACCTGCAGATGAGGAGGCAATTTCAGCGTGAGGCGGTGGCCGGCCCGCGCCCGGCCAACAGTTGAACACCCCGCAACCCTGAAATGACTGATCCCGGCCCACTGGCAGGTGGACCGGGATCGAAAGTCAAGAGTTCGAGTTACCGCTCAAACTCGGTGTTGCTCACCGATTAGGAGAGCTGTGCTTCCAGGCACCTCTCAGAGTAAGTCATACCCATCGGATGGTCCAGTCGATCCGATCGGCGTGTCTCACTCTGACCGCGACAACCTCATACCCCCCGATCCCACCTGGTGGTGGGACTCCGTGGTGTCCGCGTGGAGTCCGCGCCCGTATGTGCGTGTCGACACGCACAAGGCGCATACCTTCGCCGCCACGCAACGTCTCACCGACGGCGCGCCGGGGGAAGATACACCTTTTGCGCTGCACTTGACCGATGAATCGGGCAAGTTTCGGCTCCTCGCCCTGGATTTTGACGCCCACCATGCTGGCTCAACCGCGGACCCAGACCTCGCCGCGTGCACAGCCGCCCTGACTGGCGCGGGCATCGAGCACCTGGTGTGCTCGTCAGGACCTGGTGGGGGATACCACGTATGGATCCGGCTGAGCACCGCCATCTCGGCGCACCGCCTGGCACCGATCATCGACGCTTTCTGTACCGCGTGGCCCTCGCTGGATCGGGGCCCGCTGTCCAACTCGCGTACAGGTTGTGTCCGCGCCCCGGGCTCGCCTCACCGCGCCGGCGGCACGTCAGTGCCCCTGACAGATCCCCATATCCGCCCGGTGTCCCTGCGAGCGTTGCGCACGCTACTCACGCAGCTGACACAACCACCTCAGACCAAGGGCACCTCCACCGCCGGTGCTGGGATCGCCCCAGTTCCTGTGCACGTCGACGCGCAAGGCCATCCGTACCTCTCCGGACCCAAACGCCCCCTGAACCCTCAGATCCGTGCCCTTGCCCGCGCCCCGATCACTGCCCGCACGGATGCCTCCGCGGTGGGGTGGTCAATCCTATTGGCCTGCGCCCACGCTCGGATGCAGTACCGCGACCTGCACGAGGCCGCTTTCACCGACCGGTGGCCCGGCCTGGAGTTTGTACGGACTAGCCGCACCGGTGCGGGGGAGCGCAGCCCTCGACTCGACGTGGCCGCCGAGTTGGCACGCCAGTGGGCCAAAGCCGTCACCGCTGCCAGCTACACCCAGCGCAGCACTGCAGGACCCTCGCCTGCCCGCCGAGTCGCCGAAGCCTTGGTCGCCGACCTGCTCACCCGCATGGACGCACGGCCCGGCCGGTGGACTGGCAAGACCGGAGCCCAGGACCGCCTGGTGCTCCTGGCGCTGGCCGCCCGCACGCTCGCCGCCGCAGCCACCGAGGTGCACCTGTCCGAGCGGGACTGGGCCCTCGCCGCCGGCCTGACCAGAGACGCCGTCGCCGACCGACTGAAAGTCCTTGGCCAGCAGGGGTGGGTCGCCCGCGTGCAGCGAGCGGCAGGCCCCTGGGCGACGGTGTGGCGGATCGTGAACCCCGGGGGCGGGAAGAAAAGAAGTGGCGCAGTATTTACTCCGGGGATGCAGAGTCAGCTTGACGCTGAGCTCGAGTGCGCCCGGGAAGATATCTGGCACGCTCGCCCCCTGGGGGTGTTGGGCATGCGCGTATGGACCCACATGTCCGCTGGTCGCGTATCAGTGCGTGAGCTGGCGACCAGGTTGGGTGTTTGTCCGGCGACGGTGCGCAGCAAACTGCGCGCACTGCGCTCTCTGGGTTTGTGCACCGCTGACGGCCGCGTGTACCGGAGTCGGTCGCGGTTAGCGCGAGCGGCCGTTGCTGCTGGTGTCGACGGTGCGCACGCTGATCGGGTGCGCCTATACCGGCTGCATTCGGCGGTGTTTGTGTGGTGGTTCACCACCCGGCATCAGCCGGAGCGCTCCGACGCGCTGGCCGAGTGGGGCGAATTCCCCGATCCTGCTGAGGCGGAACAGATCCATCCGACCGACATCGCGCTGGCCTACGGCGCCACCTCGACCGGCCCGCCAGTATCAGCCACCACCTGGGGCGCGGCGATGGCTGCCCAAGATCGCCATCGCGAGGCCGATCCCGACAGTTGGTGGGAACTGGTCGCCGCAGCCCGCGCCGCCCTACCCGCCCCCGACATGCTGCTCGCACCCCACCAATGGGCCGCCACCGCCGCCTGACCACTGGTGCCTGATGCCTCGGAGCCGGGGCGAGTCACCACAGGTCGGGGGAGGAGTCGGTAGACGGCCCCCATGGCGAGCTCGTCGTGATGTGGGTCTCCGGGCCGCGTTCTTGTTCTGCGGCACGGTGGGCCAGATAGGACTCAGCGAAGTCGTCAGACGCTGCGGGTGCCGGTGCGGTGGTGAGCGAGCCGTGGGTGGTCGCTAGCCACGCTGCGAGTTCGGTGTCGGTGGCCGGCGCGATTGGGGGAGGGGTGGGCAGGGCGTCCCGGTCCCGGTCCTCATTTGTCGCGTGACGTATCCGGTGCGCGATGACGGCCCCTGGATTGTCGGCGGTCTCCAGGTTCGCGGTGGCCTCGGCCCACAGCTCGCGGGGGTCGTGGCCGGTGGTGGCGGCGTTGGTCCAGGCTTGGGCGAGGGCGTCGTATTGGTCGCCTCCGGGCTCGAGGTGTCGGCTGTAGAGGCGCGGCAGGGCGTCGATGTAGGTGGGCAGTGTTGAGCTGGTGAAGGCTTGGGCAGCGAGGTCGACGCCGTGGCGGTACAGCGCTTCAATGCGCGCCGGGTCGGTGGCGCCTGTCATCTCCTCGCGCAGTGTTGCGGTCGCGGAGGCTTGGTGGGTGTCGCGCCTGAGGATGGCGGCCAGTACCTCGGCGGCGGTGGGGGCGTCGTGGTCGCCGGCGGAGTGCATGTGGGCGTCTTCGGCTGACAGGTCGACCGTGGGTTCGCACACGGCGTAGGCGCGGTTCTCTCGTCTGCCGCGGGTCATCGCGACGTACAGGCCGGCACGGTCCACCGAGGTGTCGACGACTGCGTGGGTGACATCGACGGTGGCGCCCTGGGCACGGTGGATAGTCGTCGCGTAGCCCAGGTGCATGCTCTTGCTCGCGTAGCTGGCAGGCACGACCATATCGTTGCCGGTGCCCCAGTCACGCACGCTTAGTGAGCCGTCGTCGGCGATGCCGGTGAGGGTGAATAGTTGGCCGTTGATCACCCGGCCGAGGTACTTGCTGTCGGAGGTGTAGAGCTTGGCGTTCTCACGGGCGATGATCGTGTCGCCGACGCCGACGGTGTCGCCTCGGGAAAGGCGCGTGGTGCGGGTGTCGTCGACGTGTCCGTGGGCGATCCGGTCGGCGCGGATGACCTCGTTGAGCGAGTCGACGTCGCTGTTGTTCGAGGCGATGACCAGGCTCTTGCGGCCGGCCTTGGTGTCGTCGAGGAAGGCTTGAACGGCGTCGGTGAGCATCTGCTCGCGGTGTCCGCCACGGATCCAGCCGCGGTGCGCGTAGAGGTCCAGGGCGTCGGTGTTGCCTTCGCGTAGGGCGAGCGTTGCGTCGGCCTGTTCGGTGTCTGCTCCCATGCGCATGACTTCGCTCAGTTCGACTGTTCCCGGGGTGCGGGTCAGGTCGGCGAACAGGCCGCCGGTCTCGACGGCGGCGAGCTGTTTGGGGTCTCCGATCAGGCGCAGGACCGCGCCGGATTCGGCGGCGATTTCGGTCAGCGCGGCGAGGTTTTCGGTGCTGGCCATGCCTGCTTCGTCGACTAGCAGCATGTCGCCGGGGCGGATGGTCACCGGCAGCGCCTCGAAGCTCCGGCCCGGGGCGCCCGGGTTGCGGCCGAGCCAGGTGAAGGTCACCGAGTCGATGGTGTGGCAGTCGGTGCCGATGTCGCCTGCCAGCACGCTGGCCGCTGCCGCGGAGGGCGCTAGACCGACGACGTGACGGCCCGTGTTCTCCCACGCCTGCACGACCACTTTCATGGCGGTGGTCTTGCCGGTGCCGGCCGGTCCGACGCCGGCGGCGAGCAGGGTTCCCGCTCCGACGAGGTGGTGGGCCAGTTCCTTCTGGCCGGTGTTGAGCGGCCAGCCTGTGGCCCTGGCGTGGGCGGCAAGTGCCTTCTCGAGCTTGGCGCGGGGTGCGATCACTGCCACGGGTGTGCGGGCTGCATCGAGGACGCGGGTCTCGGCGTCGAGCACGGCTTGGGTGGTGTACTTGGCGGCGCCTGCGTGCCGGTCTATTCCTGCGCCGGTGTGGCCGGTCAGGGGCTCGGGCAGGCTCAGTGGCTCAGGTGGCGTCAGCTCCACCATGAGCTCGCGAAGCGCGATGTCCATGACCTTGGTGTGGGCCTGGTCGAGGGCGCCTGAGGAGGCGAACCGGTAGCCCTTCAGAGCTGTGGATACGGCGGTGTCGACGTGCGACCGGCGGAACTGCGCGCGGCGCGACGACACCGATTGGACGGCCTGTTCAGCGACCTGTCGGGCGTGGCTGTCGGTGTCGAAAGCCTTGCGCTGCGCATCGGCGGTGGCCTGCTCGGTGACGTCTCGGGCAACGGATGAGACGGCGTCGGCGCCGATGGCCTGCTCAGCCACCTGGCGCCACTTGGCACGGTGCTCATCGAGGGATTGGGCGGGCTTTTTGGCGTCGCGGGTATCGAGGATCGCCTTCTGCCACAGGGCGTACGCCGCACGCTGGGTGGGTTGGCGTCCGCATCTGTCTACGTACTCGGCGACGAGTTGTTCGTAGACCGGGCGGGCGAGTGCTCGGCGCGAGGAGAACACGTCGATGAGACGGCGGTCGATGCCCTTGATTTCCCAGATCGGCGCTTTGTCCGGGTGCGGATAGTGCGCCTCGAACTCCAGACCCATCCGGCGGGAGAGCAGGTCGTGCAGGACAGCGTCGTAGCGGGCCGAGATCGCCTGGTGCATCTGGTGGATCGTCCGCGAATCCAGGGTGCGCCACCGACCGTCGGGGCCTTGCACCTTGTTGGCGATCAACACGTGCGAGTGCAGGTCCGGGTCTCCGCCACGGGTGTCGAAGTGCGTGAACTCAGCGGCGACGATGCCCTTAGTTTTCACCTGCTCGATGCCGCCGGCGCCCACGCGGGTGTAGATCGCATTGTCCTCGGCCCATCGCAGGGCCTCGGCCACGGCCTGATGGTGTAGCGCCGTCACTTTCGAGGCCGTGTGCTCGTCTGACAGAGCCCACAGAACGCTGACACTTTTGACCGGTGAGAAGGTGAAATCGAATCCGGCGACGGCCTGGCGGACCTTGTCCCGTTCGCGGTTTACCCAGGCGATGACGTCCTTGCCGGAGGCGTGTTCGTAGCCGTACTCGCTCGTGTAGAACGGGCGGGCCACGCTCTCGGCGAGTTGGTTTCTCTCGTCGGGAGTGGGGCGGCGACCCTCGGCAGTGAGGAACGATTTTTCAGCGGCGGAGATCGCCGCGAGCACGGGGACATCTCCGGAGTACAGGGGGTAGGCCCGGCCCAGCTTGCAGGAGGCCAGGCTCTTCCCTTCGGCCATCATCTGATCGGTGTCCGGGTGCAGACCTTCGCCATACAACGCGGCCATTTGGACCTCTCCCACGACTGCGCCGGCGGTTGCTGTCTCAGAGAGCAGGCCGGCCAATCCGCTGCCGATCCACCGCCCGGGCGGTGTGCCCTTGGCCGCGTAGTAGTCCGACAGCGACTTGCCCTCGGGGTCAGCGTCATGGGTGGCGACCGAGCGCAGCAGGTACTGGTATCCAGTACCGGCGTGCACCGCTCGGAGGCTCATCATGAGCCCCAGCGTAGAGGCGCCCCAGGGCGGCGTCTACGCACGGCGCGTCGGCGGCGCGCTGAG
Organism: Dietzia sp. NCCP-2495; assembly: GCF_026011735.1. GTDB lineage: Bacteria > Actinomycetota > Actinomycetes > Mycobacteriales > Mycobacteriaceae > Dietzia. The sequence goes on from NZ_BRVN01000040.1 coordinate 8,395, forward strand.
CAGGCGTTTTCCTGACGTCACTAGTAGTGCCTACTGTGTGAGGCTGTTTAGGCGAGCGACAGCGAGGATGATCTAGCACGGCCGGTGCTAGATGTGGTGCGGCGATCGGGGACCAGGACGGCGCGGCGATGACGGCGGCATGGTGGTTGGGCATTGCGGCACGATGGGTGGGGCAATAGGGTCGGGTGTCATGGCGGCTACCAAGACTGATTCACGTTCACAAACCGCACGGGCCAGGGCTCGTCAGGCGATGGCCGACGAGCTGGAGCGGGCGCGCAAGCGTGAGGCCAAGCTGGTCGCGGTGTTCTCGGCGATCGATGCCCGCGATGACGCGCAGATCGCCCTCGGCGATGCGCTGGTCGAGCTTCGGGACCTGGGCGTGGCGCAGGCCGAGCTGGCGGAGATGACCGGACTGTCCGCCCGCGAGGTCGGTGCCGCGATCCGCGCCGCCAAGGACAACACCACCGACACCGACGACACGGTCAACGATGCCGACGGCGGTGACACGCCAGCGGCGAATCAGACCTCGGCGGACACCAACGGTGACCAGCAGCCCTGAGCCTTCCTCGGGCCGGTGGTTCGAGGACATCCCGCTCCCGGGAATGGACGCCCGTCCCCGGCCACAGCCTGTCCCGACACGGTCCCGGCCCTACGACTCGACGCTGCCTCCGACCGAGGCGGCGATTGCCGCGTTTGAGTCCCGTGTCGTGCGCGCCCCGGGCGATGGATGTCACATCTGGACCGGCGCCATCTCCGACGGGTATGGACGGAACCGAGCGGAGTTGCATCTGGTTGGCCATTCGACCTCATTGTGAACCCGCTGAACGATCACTGAAACGCGCTTCACTATTACGCCAGCGTCGCTGGACCTCCACTTTAGCCATTGCATTAGACGACTCGATGTTGCATCGTGTGCAACATGGTTGTGAGGGGTGATCTCCCCGGTTCCGCACGCCAGGTCCTACCGGATGGCGTGACCTTCCTCGACGCTAAACCCGCCGTGTTCGAGGCGATGCTCGACGGCTGGGCGATGCAACAGCGCGCCCGATTTCTCAAAGCCAAGACGATCGAAGTACGTATCGCTTTGATCCGACGCTTCGCGGTGTTCGCCAACGAGTACCCGTGGGCTTGGGCGTGCGCGGACGTCGAGGCGTTTATCTCCGACCGTCGGCAGGCGGAGCGTTCGATCGCGATGTCCACGGCGCGGATGTACGAGATCACGATCCGGATGTTTCTGAACTACATCACCGATCCCCGGTACGGCTGGGCCTCGACGTGCCAGAAACTCTTCGACGCGGTGCCGCAGCAGATCCTGCACGAGTGGAACACCATCGTCCACACCACCGACTACGAAGGCGCCCCCGGGCGTCGGCCACTGACCTATGACGAAGTGCAGGCACTGTTCGATGCCGCCGACGGACGCGCCGAAGCGATCCCGGGAACAGGGCGCAAGGGCGCGCTGACCGCGCAACGCGACGCCGCGCTTTTGAAGACGATCTACGCGTTCGGGCTCCGTCGCCAGGAAGCGTGGGGCCTGGACGTGACCGACCTACGGCACAACCCCACCACCCCGGGCTACCGCGACTGTGGCGCTGTGTTCGTCCGGTTCGGCAAAGCGAGCAGGGGAGGGGCGGCTAAACGCCGCACTGTGTTGACCGTTCCGGAGATGGACTGGATCGTGCCGGTCCTGGAGAACTGGCGAAACGAAATCCGCCCACTTCTGGGATGCCGATCCCATCCGGCGTTGTGGGTCACCGAACGCTCGGACCGCATCTCGATGCGCCGCATCAACGACGCGTTCACCACCGCCCGCGACGCCGCCGGCCTGGACCCGGTGCTGGACCTGCACTGCCTGCGCCACTCCTATGTCACCCACCTGGTGGAGTTCGACTACCCCGAACGGTTCGTCTCCACCCAGGTCGGCCACTCCTATGCCGCGACCACCGCCATCTACACCGGCGTGTCCGACGAGTACCGCAACCGCCTGCTGCGCCGATCCTTGAGCCGCCACCCCGACCTTTGGGAGAGCCCGTGAACAAGAAAATGAGCTACACCTGGCACCTGCGCACCCTGATGGCCGAACGCGGACACTTCGCCACCAGCGACCTCGTACCGCTGCTGGCCGAACGCGGCGTCCACCTGTCCCGCGAACAGGTCTACCGCCTGGTCACCACCACCCCGCAACGCCTCAGCTTGGACGTGTTGGCCGCACTGTGCGACATCCTCGACGTCGACACCTCCGACCTCATCGAAATCACCACCGCCAACGTCTCGGTCACCAAACCCAACGGCACCGCAGACGCCAGCCATGCCCCGCCAGTACGACGCACCACAATTCGCCGACCCACAGGCTCATGACCGACCCCACGGCCGGCCTGGCGGCCATGCTCGCCTTCCTCCACCCCGACCACACCAAGACAGCACATTGCGCCGCGATCGCCGCCGCAGAACTGTTACCGGACGAGCTCCAACACGTACTCGACTACGTGCGCCGTCACCCCGCAGCAGTGCGGACCCGCCCAGACGATGCGCCGCCAGCACTGCACCGACTGCTCGACCAGATCGCGGCATTGCCCACCGAAGCGATCACCCCTCCACGATGCTCCGGCTGCGGCAAACAGCGTCGCCTGCGCTACCGCGCACCGAGTGGGGGACACTGGTGCCTGTCCTGCTACAACGCCTCTCGGCGAACACCGTGCCGGCGATGCGGAACCCTGGCGGCACCCGTCGCCCGCGAAGAGGACGGCGTGATCTGCGCCCCGTGCCGTCGCGCAGATCCTGATCGTCGACCACCATGCTCACGCTGCCAACGACCCCGCCCAGTGGCGTACCGCATCGACGGGCAACCCCTCTGCCAGGCCTGCGGGCCCAAGAAGCTGTACACCTGCAGCGACTGTGGACGCCCCGATCAACCGGCCCACGCCATCACCGACACCGGACCGCTCTGCCCGCGCTGTTACCACCTCAGCCGCCCTCGCACCTGCCACCACTGCACGCGATCCACGCCTCACGCCCGCCGCGACCCCGGCCTCCCAGGCAAGTGGATCTGCTATCGCTGCTACACCCCACCGATCGCCGAATGCACCATCTGCGGCCAAGAAAAACCCTGCGACAGGGGAGTGCCCACCGGGCGACCGATCTGCTCGTCATGCCGATCCAAACAACGACCCCACCGGCAGGCGGGGCCCGCAACCACAGAGTGCTGCACCGTATGCGGTCGCACCCGATCAGTGCGCATCACCCTGCCGCTCGGGCCAGTGTGCGATCCCTGCTGCCACCAGCTATGCGAGAACCCCATCACCTGCACCTCCTGCGGTCACCAGCGACCCCAGGCCGGACTCGACGCACACGGCCGAC
>NZ_BRVN01000041.1 GCF_026011735.1 Dietzia sp. NCCP-2495
GAGGTATCGCACCCAGTACAACTTCATCGACAGGAAGGTCTGGACATGGACACATTTCGCGACAAGGCCGGCGAGCCGATAGGTACCGATATCGACAACTGGGTGGCCTCGTTCACGCGCATGGAATCCGGTTCCTCCGAGCTTCCTCCCCACCACCCCAACTGCCTTGGCTGTGGACCAGAGAACCCGAATGGTCACTTCCTCTCGGTACGGCGTGACGGAGACGGCGTCGTCGCACACCACCAGTTCGACCAGCGCCACGTCGGGGCACCGGGCATTGCACACGGCGGCGCGGTAGCGACCGTGATTGACGACCTCTTCGGCTTCTTGCTGTATTCGGTCGGCGAGCTCGCCGTGACGCGCCGTCTCGAGCTCGAGTATCTTGCGCCAGCACTACTCGACACCCCGTACATCCTGCGCGCTGCAGTTCGGTCTCGCGATGGCCGGAAATTGGACCTCAAGTCCACGATGGAGGATGCAGAGGGCCGCACTGTTATTACTGCCACTGCCCTGTTCATCGTGGTCGAGGTTGAACACTTTTTGCAGTCACAGAGAAACTCGAGGGCTTAGGCCAAACTCACCGCCGCGAGCACCAGGCCCGAATACGTCGAGGGTGTCGGCGGAGCCTGAAGCTATTGAACGCCACGCCCAAAGAAAGGGCGAAGCTGAAGGCACCGTGCATTGCCAGTTGCCCTGTACGAGTCAACCAAGTGGCAGCGCTACCTACGACGGAACCCCGTCGGCGGGTGGCCGGTCCAGTGCTTGAAAGCGTGTGAAAAGCTGGCGAGGTCGCTATATCCGAGGTCCGTGGCGATCTCGCTCGCGGACACAGATCCGTCCAGTAAACGAAGAATCGCGTACTCAAGAATGATCGACTGGCGCAGTCCGCGATAGGTCATCCCTTCCTCAGAGAGGCGCCGCTTAAGTGTGCTCGTAGAGATGGAGAGTTCGTCTGCAATCCACTGACTTCCACAATCTGCGGGACGCTTCTCTATCAGACGTCTCACCTTGTCCGAATACGAGGCGATTTTACTCCGCTCGTCGAGCCTTCGCTGCAAGTCACTGATAGCGAGTCGATACGCCACGGGGTCAGAGAACCGGCAGACGTGATTGACCGCGTCAACGGGAAAATGCAGAATGGACAGTGAAGCGTCAAATACCAGGCGACCAGCTAACCAATCCTGATCCACGGGCAGACCTTCCGGAGCGGGCCAACCCAGTGAGAGTGTGATGTCTGGTGCATCGCCAACGAGTATATTCAGCAGCCTCAGCAGGACCGCACCACAGTAGGTGACCACTAGGGAGTCTAGGACTCGATCGCCCGTCTGCCCATTGAGCGCGACAGACACTCCGTGTCCACCTGCGTAGAACTGCGCACTCAGGGCTGGGGTTATTAGCGGCAGGTAGGCAAGCAATTCCAATATCTCGCCTGCGGAACCTGCGCTTACTAGTGGGACGCTTAATGGTCCGAAGGACGTCAGATGAGCATGCTGGGCGAACGCCAAACCGAGGGTCGTTGCTTGGTCAACGTCGAGGTCGGGCAAGGCTTCCCTGATCCACCGCAGGGGAACTTGGGCGTTGATGGCGAGAAGTGACTCGACGTCGCTTCGCTCACGATCCATGATCTCGCGAAACCGTGCAACGGCGTCTTGCTCCAGAACTGGGCTCTCAAGTAACTGCGCGAACACGAGCGGTGGCACGCCCTCGCGATCAAGATTCATCGCCCCCGCCTTCTGAGCCAAATTAACAAGCTTCTGCCCTCAATCAACCTAGCCGCAGTCGTCGTTGTTAGCAATGCTGTGAGCAGCTATTACCCGAACAACCATGCAGGAGCCAGCGATGACAGTCGTAACCTTCGTCTCACATGACGGAGAGAAGCACGAGGTGCCCTTGGAGGAGGGGCAGTCACTCATGCGGATCGCCGTCAACAACGCGGTGCCCGGAATCGACGCCGATTGCGGAGGCGAAGCCGCGTGCGGCACGTGTCATGTCATCGTTGATCCGCAATGGTCCGACGTGGTGGGCCTCTCGGGAGCAAGTGAAGAAGAGATGCTCTCAATGAACCCCGAACGGCTGCCGACCTCCCGACTGTCGTGCCAGATGACCGCGTCCGCGGATTGGGACGGCCTTACCGTCCAGGTGCCAGAGTTCCAGATGTAACGACGTTCCAGATGTAACGACGAAAGACAAGGTGAGACACGTGAAGGTTTCCGATACGATCGGCGACAAGGTTCAGTCGGCCATCCCGATGGATCTGCAGATCCGGGGCGCCCATCTGTACGACAGGACTCGGCGCTGGGTGACAAGGACGAATGGGAAGAAGCTCTTCGTAGAGAAGCCCATCCCCCCCGTCGAGGACGTCGAACTCGCCGACATCGACCTCAGTAATCCCTTTCTCTATCGGCAAGGACGCTGGCAGTCCTACTATGAGCGCCTGCGAAACGAGGCTCCGGTCCACTTTCAGCCCAACAGTGCGTTCGGGCCGTTCTGGTCAGTGACCCGACATGAAGACATCATCGCGGTCGATAAGAACCATGAGGTCTTCTCCGCCGAGCCGATGATAGTGATCGGGGCCCCGCCTCGTTTTCTCGATATTGAGATGTTCATCGCGATGGACCCACCGCGCCACGACGTGCAGCGAGCAGCTGTGCAGGGGGTGGTGGCGCCTAAGAACCTGCGCGAGATGGAGACGCTCATTCGGTCTCGGGTTCGCGAGGTACTAGACGACTTGCCGGTGAATCAGCCGTTCGACTGGGTCCAGACTGTCTCGATCGAACTGACAGCTCGAATGCTCGCGACGCTCTTGGACTTCCCCTACGAGGAACGTCGCAAACTCGTGTACTGGTCAGATATTGCAACTTCGTTCGAGGAAGCGAACGGTGGTCCTGCGGACCTCGACGAGTCGTTCGACGGAATGCGCGAGATGGCGAGCGGTCTGAGTTCTCTGTGGTACGACAAGAAGGCTCGGTTAGCAGAGGGGGAGGAACCCGGTTTCGACCTGGTCACCATGCTGCAGAGCAACGAGAACACCAAGGATCTGATCGACCGCCCGATGGAATTCATGGGCAACTTTGTGCTGTTGATCGTCGGAGGGAACGATACGACCCGGAACTCGATGAGTGGTGGCGTTCTGGCGCTGAACCGGTTCCCAGACCAGTTCGAAAAGCTCAAGTCCAACCCTGACCTGATCCCCAACATGGTCTCCGAGATAATCCGGTGGCAAACGCCGCTGGCCTACATGCGCCGAATCGCCAAGACTGACACTATCTTGAACGGTCAGTTCATCCGTAAGGGTGACAAGGTCGTGATGTGGTACGCCTCAGGCAACCGCGACGAGCGTGTGTTCGAGCGGCCCGATGACTTCATCATCGACCGGGCCAACGTCCGCAACCACATCTCCTTCGGGTTCGGCGTACACCGGTGCATGGGCAACCGACTGGCCGAAATGCAGCTGCGGATCCTCTGGGAAGAGCTGCTCCCCCGCTTCGAGAACATCGAGGTCGTCGGCGAACCCGAGTACGTGCAGTCCAACTTCGTTCGCGGCATCAGCAAGATGATGGTGCGCCTCACCCCGAAATCCGGCACATGACATCGCAGCGAGCCCTCATCATCGGTGCCAGCCATGCCGGAGCCCAACTCGCGGCGAGCCTACGGCAGGACGGGTGGAGCGGTGAGATCGTCCTCATCGGCGAGGAGCCCACGGTGCCCTACCAGCGCCCGCCACTGTCGAAGGCGTATCTCGCCGGGAAAACCACCCTCGACGAGATCACCATCCGCAGTTCGGACTTCTACTCCAAGCAGCGAATCCAGCTTCTCAACGCGCACGTGGAGGCGATCGACCGCTCGGCTGGGCACATCGTTATGAGCACCGGCGACACACTGACATACGACAAGCTCGCGCTGTGCACGGGAGCCCGCCCTCGTCAGCTCCGCGTTCCTGGGGCCGATCTCCCCGGGGTCCATTACCTTCGTACCGCCGCAGACGTCGAGAAGATCCGCACGTCCGCCACCCCCGGGCGGCGAGTGGTGATCGTCGGGGGCGGCTACATCGGACTTGAGACGGCCGCCTCACTACGGGCACTGGACCTGGACGTCACCGTGCTCGAGGCGACCACTCGCGTCCTCGAGCGGGTCACTGCTCCCGACGTATCAACGTTCTTCGAGCGGATCCACCGAGAGGAGGGCATCGATATCCGAACGGGCGCCAAAGTCGCAGCATTAGTCGGAGACGACTGCGTCCGCGAGGTCACACTATCTACTGGCGAGTCGATCCCGGCTGATCTGGTCATCGTGGGCATCGGTGTTGAACCGAGAACAGAACTCGCCGACGCTGCGGGTCTCGTGGTCGACAACGGCATCGTGATCGACGACCATGCCCGGACCGAGGACCCCGACATCGTGGCCGCCGGAGATTGCACAAGCCATGACATCGCCCGTTACGGCTGCCGTATACGCATGGAGTCCGTGTCGAGTGCGGGGGAGCAGGCCAAGGTCGCCGCCTCGACCATCTGCGGAAAATCTAGGAAGATCGAGGCGCTTCCCTGGTTCTGGTCAGATCAATACGATCTCAAGCTGCAGATCGCCGGTCTCAACACCGGTTACGACGAAGTCGTCCTCAGCGGTGACCCCACCCGGGACCGCGACTTCAGCTGCTTCTACCTCCGTGATGGCGAACTCCTTGCTGCAGACTGCATCAACCGCCCCCGCGATTTCATGCTCAGCAAGCGAGCCATCACCCAGCAGCGTCCTTTCGTCCGGACCGATTTCGCCCATACGGGTTCTCCCGATTCCTTTCGCAATGGGTAAGCCAGTCCCGAGCGAGACTCGCACGGTCAGCGGCGGAGCCTCGACGAACGGCGCTGACATCCCACTGGCGCAGCAAGAGAGCCCGGTTCGTGCCCGCCTGCCGTTCAGAAAGGAACTCTGATGACTCGCCAGACGCTCATCGAGAACTATCCACATCGGGTCGGGGGGCACTGCGGCTCAGCCGCGATGCGAGACCTCCTGCACTGGCAAGGCCTCGGCTGGGAAGGACCGCCCGATGAAGGTCTCGTCTTCACCCTCGGGGGGTCACTTGGCCTGTCCTACTTGCGCTCGAGCGACCTCTTCCCGCCGCTTTATCTGGTAGGGAGAGACTCCGATTTCGAAGTAAATCTCCCCCATCTACTGGGCGCACAGGTCCAAGTGCTCACGACCGACGATCCCCGAGAAGGATGGTCGTGGATTAGCCAGGAGGTCGATGCCGGAAGGCCAGCCCTGATATGGGGCGACATCGCGGAGTTGCCCTACCTGCGGGTTCGGCTCCAAATGAGTCGCCACGATATCGTGGTAATTGGTTACGACGAGGCGGAGAGGATCGCCTTCGTTGTTGACAACGACCGTGCCGAGGTCCAAAAGGTTCCGTTCGACGCTCTCGCTCGAGCACGGTCGTCGATGTCATTCCCACAACCGACACGTCACACCACGTACCGCATCGCCTGGCCGCATGAGTTACCAGACCTTGCGCAGGTTGCCGCAGCGGCTTTCCGTCAATCGGCAGCGAACATGCGCCACCCAACTCCGCCAGGAGTCGTTGATCTCACGACCGCGGTGAGCGGTTCCGAAGGCTTAGCAGCGGTCGCCCAGCTCGCCGCTGATGTCCGGACTTGGTCCCATCTACCGGCTGACGAACTCGAGATCCTCTTATTCAGCTTGAGCGCTTTCATCGAGAAGGCCGGCACCGGTGGCGGCCTGTTCCGAAAGCTGCTCGCTGACGGCTGCGCGGACGTGGCACGTTTGACCGGTGACCTCGCGACCGAAGATCTCGCCGTAGCCGCCAGACACTGTGCACAGACATGGACGGAGGCCGGCCGAGCCGGGATCGAGCACGAGGTCGATGTGCGTACTCGGCTGGAACGTGTGGCTTCGGCGGTTAGCCTCCTGCCCACGCTCGAGCTTCAACTGGCTGAAGCTCTGGAGTCAGCTTCGCGATCGCTTGCAGCAGCCTGACTAATCGGGAAGTCAAAACTGGACGGTAGAAGTTCCGGCCGCACTCAGACTGCAGCGGATGGCTCGCCGCCGCTCGCACCGAAACGACCGGGCTCTAGGGTTGCCTCGCCACCTCCCCGGCGACCTCGGCGATCGAGCGGTCACACCCATCCGACAAGAAGAAGCCCCGATTTAGCGAGATCCGCCGGCGCCAGGGCGGTTCAGGTCGTGGATGGACTCGGCCGGGATGGGTTCGCCTCCCTGCTTGCGGGCAGCAAGAAAATCATCAACGAGTTGCACGCATCCGTCGTGGTCGACGGTGCAGAGCCCAGTAAGGCGAGCGAACACGACGGGACCCAGGAGTTGAACGATCGCGAAGGTGGTGTCGACGTTGCCGAGCTGTGCTCGAACGTCAGGCTGTGTGAGGATGCGGTCAAAGGGCTGCCGGTATACCTCGATGACTCGACTACGCAGTGAGGTGATCGCGGCCGAATCGGCAGGATCGCCGCCGACTGATCCGATTGACAGCCAAGCCAGAGTCGTAATGTTCAGCGGCGCCTGGTCAATCAGGTCGGCTTGGGCCGTGAGAAGCGCGATGAGTTGGTCTCGTACCGACCCACTGTCGGCAGAGACCTCGACGCGAGGCAACAGCCGCTCGAAGGTCGCCGCAAGCAACTGGGCGGTCCCGCCGAAATGCCGATAGAGCGTGGCCCGCGCAACCTTTGACATTCGAGTGACCGCCTCGACGGTAACCGCCTCTACACCGCCAGTGCTCAGGAGATGCGTGGCAGCGTCGAGCAATCGTTTTCGTGAGCGCAGCAGTCGCGGATCGAGCTGATCGTCGTCCGTAGCGGGCCGGTCAGCACTCCAGTCGTTCACGCTCTCCCCCTTCGGCCGACGGTCACTTCTCGTCCAAGCTAACCTGTCCAACCAACCGAACACTGTGATACTACTTGTCTCAGACCAAGACCGATCATTTCACAGCAAGGGGCCGGCGATGCACTCACCGCAACAGACCATCACCGAGTCATCCCGGTGGACCCGAGCCGAATGGTGGATGCTCACGGTGTCGTGCCTAGCCGTGGCGTTGGTGGTCGCGGCCATGGCCGCGCTGTATTCGGCATTACCGGAGATTGCGGTAGAGACTGGAGCGACGCAAGCCCAGCTGACCTGGATCGTCGACGGCTACACGCTGGTACTGGCGTGCCTGGTCCTGCCCGCTGGAGCGATCGGTGACCGCTATGGCAGACGCGCAGTTCTCGTAATAGGCCTGGCGATATTCACCATGGCGTCCGCACTTCCCCTGCTGCTGTCTGACCCGGCCTGGTTGATCGCTGCGCGAGCGATTGCCGGGGCGGGCGCTGCACTGGTAATGCCCTCGACGCTCTCGATTCTGACTGCTGGTTTCGCCGCCGTTCATCGCGGCCGAGCAGTAGGTGTGTGGGCTGGAGTCGCCGGGTCCGGAGCAGTGTTAGGCATCCTCGGCGCCGGGGTGTTGCTTGAGCGCTGGTCGTGGGTGTCGGTATTTCTCGGACTGACCGCAGCGGGAGCCCTACTGGCCGCGCTGGCATGCACGATCGCTGAGTCCAGCCAGCATGATCACCCTCCCGTGGACTGGGTGGGCGCGGCGGCAGCTGCAGTCGCGGTTGCGGGAATCGTATTCGCCACGATCGAGTTTCCCGCGCGGGGCTGGGCCGACCCGATCGTTCTCGCCAGCGCCGGGGCCGGCATGTTGGCGACAGCCTTTTTTATCCTGATTGAGCTGCGATCCTCGGCCCCCTTGTTGGATGTTCGGTTGTTCGCCAAGCGCGGCTTCAGCGCCGGCTCGTTGTCGGTGGCCATCCAATTCTTGGTCACTTTCGGGGTATTCCTACTCCTGGTGCAGTACCTGCAACTGATCCTGGGATACGGACCGCTGGCCTCGGCGTTGGGATTGGTGCCGATGACGGTCCCCCTGATCGTGATCTCGGTGATCGCCCCCCGACTGTCACAGCGATTTGGACTACGAGTGATGACCGTCGCCGGTCTGGTGACCATCGCAGTTGGCCTGATGCTGGTCAGCCGGCTGACCGTCGACGCACGTTACCTCGACCTGCTATGGCCGCTGTTGATCATGAGCGCAGGGCTCGGACTATGCACAGCCCCGGCGACCTACGCGATCATCGCCGAAACTCCGGAGAGCAAACACGGGGTCGCCGCCGCAGTCAACGATGCGGCCCGCGAGATCGGCGCTGCGATGGGGATCGCAGTGGCCGGCAGTGTGCTGGCCGCCGGATACACCCGCCACATCCAACCCGCCCTGCCTCAGTTACCCGAACCTGCCCGCGGTCCGGTCTCCGACTCCCTGGCCGCCGCCCTAGAGATCGCCGCACAAGCCGGACCAATGGCGCAACCATTGGTCGACTACGCCAAAGAGGCATTTGTCAACGGCAGCAGTCAGGCCACACTTACGTTGGCAATCCTCACCGCCGCAGCCGCAGTCTTGCTAGCGATCCTTGCCCCGGGCACTGCTCCGCGTGACCACAAGACCACGGCCAGTTCCACAGCACCGGCACACCGGGACAGCGTCGGATAGGTGGCCCGTCCGGCTTCCGGCTGCACTGACTCGTGCCTGGAGAAACTGCGCAAGGTCAGCAAGAACCGCGGTCCCTCCCGAGTGCCGAATCTCGACGGTCGAGCTGCTGTGGCTAGCGATACCCACCATCTTCAGGGCGGGGGTCAGTGGCTGGTGCGTCCACGCCCGCCCGCTTCAACGCGCTGTAGTGCGCGGTAGAGCGTGGATCGGCCAACTCCGAGATTGCGGGCGATCACTGATGGCCCCTCCCCTGCCTCGATGCGGGCCCGGGCTTTGTCGACCTGCTCGGCGGTCAGGACTCGCTTACGACCCTTGTACTTGCCCTTCGCCTTAGCGATGGCAATGCCCTCAGCCTGACGTTCACGAATGATGGCCCGCTCGAACTCGGCGAACGCCCCGAGCAGCGAAAGCATCAGATCCGCTCGAGGATCCTGGGCGCCGGCGGCGTAGGTAGCCCGTTCATGGACAAACTCCACACTCGCGCCCTTGGCAGTGACCTCACCAACGATCTGCTTGAGATCAACCAGGGAACGAGCGAGTCTGTCCATTGACGCGACGACGAGCTCGTCACCGTCGCGCAGGTACCCGATGCACTCGGCGAGCTTCTCGCGATCGGCGCGCGAGCGCGCAGACTGCTTTTCGACATAGACCCGATCACACTCCCCCACCGCCTCGAGCTGACGCGCCTCATTCTGATCCGCAGCCGACACCCGCACATAGGCCACCCTCTGCCCGCGCGGACGCGAAGCCCGGCGAACCGGCCGCAAATGGCGGAGAAGCTCAAAACTTTGCCAACGGACGCAACTACTGGCATCCACTTGTCGCCAACGGCTTCGCCAATGCCGTCTGGGGGAGAATCGGGGAGCGCTACTTGGAACTCGGAGCTGAGGCAGGGAGCCTGATGTACCCCACCAGCAACGAATTGCCGTGCCCCAACCGTGGATTTTGCTCCTTCAACCGATTCGAAACCGGAAACATATATTGGTCGCCGACCACCAACGCCCAAGCAGTGTGGGGAGCGATCTTTCAGGAATACGGAAGACAGGGCTACGAGAACGGCAGGTTCGGGCTGCCCACGACCAGCGAATTCGACACCCCGGACGGAAAACAGGTGAACTTTGAAGGAGGCTGGATTCGCTGGATCCGCAATACAGGGGCGTTGATCACTTCCTAAGGCGGACTCGGTAGCCGCGAGCGCTGCCCCTAGAAGGGTATGCAACTAGTGGTCCGCATTTGAAGTGTTGTTACGGTTGGCTTTCGCGAGGACTTCCTCGGCGGTTTTCGTCCAGACGAACGGGTGTGAGCGGTTGTTCCAGCCGTCGATGAAGGCCCGAATCTTGGCGTTGAGGTCCTTGACGGATGTGAAGACCCCTCGGCGAATGGCCTGGCGTTCGACGATCCCGAACCAGACCTCCACCAGGTTCATCCACGAGGCGTGAGTCGGGGTGAAGTGCACCTTGAAGCGGGGATTGTCAGCCAGCCAGGCCTTGACGTTCGCGTGCTTGTGGGCGGCGTAATTGTCCATCACCAGGTGCAACTCGACCGGCTTTCCCTCGGCGTCAACGGCGTCGCGGTAGGCCCGCTCAATCTGCTTGAGGAACGCCAGGAACTCCTGGTTTCGGTGCCGT
>NZ_BRVN01000042.1 GCF_026011735.1 Dietzia sp. NCCP-2495
CGACCGGGGCCGGCCAGCTGGCGGCGGGGGCCTGTCAGCAAGTGTGGTGCGCCTCCTGCACCCGGTACACCGGCGTCGGAATGCCCTCCATCCGCGCCTTGAGCTGCAGCGCGAGGTACTTGGAGTAGTGGCGCGACTGGTGCAGGTTCCCTCCGTGGATCCACAGCTGCTCAACGTTGGTCGGCTTCCACATGTTGCGCAGCTCCCCCTCCCACGGGCCCGGATCGCGCGTGGTGTCGGAGCCGTAGCCCCACACCTTTCCGACCTGATCCGCGACCTCCTGGGACACCAGGTCCACGAGCCACTGGTTCATCGAGCCGTACCCGGTGGCGTAGACGATCAGGTCGGCGGGTAGCACGCGCTCGCCGTCGAGCTCGACGCCGTCGGGCAGGATCCGGGTCACCTGTCCGCGCTCGAGCGCCACCTCGCCGTCGATCAGGAGCTGACTGGCCCCGACGTCGATGTAGTACCCCGAGCCACGCCGGAGGTACTTCAGGAACAGGCCCGACCCGTCCTCGCCGAAGTCCAGCTCGAACCCGACGTCCCGGAGCTTGTCGTAGAACTCCGCGTCCTTCTCCGCCATCTGGTCGTAGACGGGGATCTGTGCGTCCGGCAGCAGCCGGTAGGGCCAGGAGGCGAACAGCATGTCCGCCTTCTCGGTGGTCACGCCGGCCTCGAGCGCCTCCTCCGAGTAGAGGGGCCCGAGCGCGAGCGACATCAGGGACTCGCTCCGCGAGATGTGGGTGGACGAGCGCTGGATCATCGTCACGTCCGCCCCGTGATCCCAGAGGGCGGCGCAGATGTCATGGGCCGAATTGTTGGAGCCGATCACGATGGCTCGCTTGCCCTCGACGTCGCCCTCGCCGGTGAACTCGGACGAGTGCCACTGGTCGCCGGCGAAGTCCTCGGCGCCGTCGAAGTGCGGGACGTTGGGGTAGCCGGACACCCCGAGTGCGAAGATCAGCTGGGTCGGCCTGAGCTCGATCTCCTCGCCCCGCCGGTCGACCCGGACGCGCCAGGTCGCCGTCGCCTCGTCGAACTCGGCGCCCAGGCACTGCGTGCCGGACCAGTAGTCGAGGTCCATGATCGCGGTGTAGTGCTCGAGCCAGTCCCCCACCTTGTCCTTGGCGGGGAACACGGGCCAGTCGTCCGGGAACGGGATGTAGGGCAGGTGGTCGTACCAGACCGGGTCGTGCAGGTGCAGCGACTTGTAGCGCTTGCGCCACGAGTCGCCGGCGCGCTCGTTCTTCTCGATCACGATCGTGGGCACGCCGAGCCGCTTGAGCCGGGCCGCGAGGCCGATCCCGCCCTGACCACCACCGACGATCACCGCATAGGGCTGCTCGGTGTAGCCGAGCGATTCCTGCCGATCGGTCTGCTGCTCGAGCCAGGTCCGGCGTCCGCGGCGGATGACGTGCTCGACGCCCTTGTCGCGGTCGCGGCCCTTCTTCTCCTCGTGCCCCTTGAGCTCCTGCAGCGTGGTGAGCAGGGTCCAGGCACGTCCGTCGCGCAGGCGCAGGTGGCCCCAGCCGCGACCCGCCGCGGTCTCGAAGTTGATCCACGCCTCGATCACGCCGCCCGAGTCAGTGGCCGGTTCCGCGAGTTCCCATCCGGCGGGGGCGACCGCGGCGAGCTGGCTGTCGAGCATCTCCCCGATCTCCTCACGCCCCTCGAGGGTCCGGAGGTTCCAGGTGAAGGACACGAAGTCGCGCCAGCACCCCTCGGCCTCGAACATCCCGGCCGCCCGGCCCGTGTCGCCCGCGCTTAACGCCTCGCCGAACTCCGCCAGCCACGTCTCCACGACCCGGTCGGTGCTGTCGGCCCCCGCGGGTGCTTCCGTCGTCTGTGTCATGCCCACTCCTTCGCTCTGCTGTAGCGTTTTTCATGACGTAGATCACACTGTGTTCCCGAGGGGGTGGCAATGTCGTTGCACCAGGCGCTGCGGTTCTCCGACCCCGGAGCCTTCGCGGCCCGCACCATCGAGGCCCACGAGATCGCGCTGGCCGGCGGTCAGACGCCCGATCTGGACTCGCGGGTGCTTCGTGCCTGGCAACGCAGCGGGGACGCGGGAATCTCCCCTGACCAGCAGTTCCCGTGCAGCGTCCTGTCGCGGGAGGAGCTCGCGACCGCGCGCGAGATGACGCCGCTGCACCGGGTCGCGGCGGAGGTCGTGGCATCGGTGGCGGACACCTCGGCCGCCGGGCGCCACCTCGTCGTCGTCTCCGACAACCGGGGGCGCGTGCTGTGGCGCGCGGGCAGCGCACAGGCATTGCGCCGCGCGGACTCGATCGCGTTCGCCGAGGGCGCGGACTGGTCGGAGAAGGGCATCGGCGCCAACGGCATCTCGCTGGCGCTCGAGGCCGGGGCCCTCACCCACGCCACCGCGGGCGAGCACTTCGTCCGCGCCCACCACGGCTGGACGTGCACCGCGAGTCCGATCAGGGATCCGCGGGGACGGGTGATCGGGGTCCTCGACGTGTCCCACCCGCTGCGATTCTCGTCGGTGGAGACCGCCGCGCTCGTGCGCTGCGGCGCCCGCCTCGCCGAGTCCCTGCTCGCCGCGCTCCCGTCACCCCCCGGCGCGGCCGACGGCCCCGGGTACGACGACGACAACGCCGCCGCCCGCACCCCCGGCCACGTCCCGGCCGCCGATCCGAGCCCCGTCACCTCGATCCGCCTGCTCGGGTGGAAACCGGCCGTGATCCGGGCGGACGGGACCTCGATCCCGCTCACGCCCCGTCGGGCCGAGTTGGTGGCGCTGCTGGCCTCCCGTGAGGCGTGGTCGGCGAGGGCGCTGTCGGAGGCGCTCTACGAGGACCCGTCCGCCACCACGACGGTGCGCGGTGAGGTGCGTCGTCTCCGACGGCTCACCGGCCTGATGATCGACTCGCAACCGTATTCGCTGTGCCCGCGCGAGCGCGAGTGCGTGGACTTCCTGAGGGTCGAGCATCCCGACGAGCTCCTCCCGGACTCGGAGATCCCGGCGATCGTCGACCTCCGCTACGGGATCTGACCGCATCGGCACGGCCCGGTCGGCCGGGCCCACCCACGCCATCCACGGACACGTGACGTCGCGCACGCGCGCCCGGGTGGCACAATCGGCAGGTATGACGCCTGAGAACACGGGACGCACGCACCGTCAGCTACGCACGCTCGACCAGTCCTCCAAACTCCAGGACGTCCTGTACGAGATCCGTGGGCCGGTGCTCGCGCGGGCCAACCAGCTCGAGGCCGAGGGCCACCGGATCATGAAGCTCAACATCGGCAACCCGGCGCCGTTCGGGTTCGAGGCGCCCGACGTGATCATGCGCGACATGATCGCCGCCCTCCCCCACGCCCAGGGCTACTCGGAATCCAAGGGAATCCTGTCGGCGAGGCGCGCGATCTTCACGCGCTACGAGCTGGTGCCCGACTTCCCGCGTCTGAGCGTGAACGACATCTACCTGGGCAACGGCGTCTCCGAGCTCATCACCATGACGATGCAGGCGCTGCTCGACGACGGCGACGAGGTCCTCATCCCGGCCCCGGACTACCCGCTGTGGACCGCCATGACCTCCCTCGCCGGCGGCAAGCCCGTCCACTACTTCAGCGACGAGGACGACGACTGGAACCCGTCGCTCGAGGACATCGCCTCCAAGATCACACCGCGGACCAAGGCGATTGTCGTGATCAACCCCAACAACCCGACCGGCGCCGTCTACTCGCGCGAGGTCCTGCAGGGGATCGTCGACCTGGCCCGCGAGCACAGCCTGCTCATCCTCGCCGACGAGATCTACGACCGGATCGTCTACGACGAGGCCGAGCACACGTCCATCGCCACGCTGGCCCACGACCTGCTGGTGCTGACCTTCAACGGACTGTCCAAGACCTACCGGGTGGCCGGCTACCGCGCGGGCTGGCTCGCGATCACCGGACCCAAGGCGCACGCCGCCGGATTCCTCGAGGGACTCGAACTCCTGGCATCAACGCGCCTGTGCCCCAACGTCCCCGCGCAGCACGCCATCCAGGTCGCGCTCGGCGGGTACCAGTCGATCAACGAGCTCATCGAACCCGGAGGACGGCTGCACGAGCAGCGCGGCGTCGCATGGGAGAAGCTCAACTCGATCCCCGGTGTGAGCTGCGTGCGGCCCATGGGCGCGCTGTACGTGTTCCCGAAACTGGACCCGAACGTCCACGAGATCCACGACGACCGCCAGTTCGCCCTCGACCTGCTCGAACGCGAGCGGATCCTCGTCACCCAGGGCACCGGCTTCAACTGGCCGCACCCGGACCACTTCCGGATCGTCACGCTGCCGCCGGCACGGGATCTGGGCGCGGCGATCGAGCGGATCGGAAACTTCCTCAGCACGTACCGGCAGTAGCGGCAGGCGGGCGTCTGCTCACCGCAGCATCCGCCCGCCGTGGCGTCTGCCCACCGCGCGCCCCGGATCAGGCAGCGACGGATCAGGAGGTGACGAGCCTCCCGCTGTTCGCCGCGGTGTGCGAGGCCGGACGCACCGGAATCCCGCGTCCGAGGGCGCGGTAGGTCCAGCCGGCCTCGCGCCAGGCGTCGCCTGGCATGCAGTTGCGGCCGTCGAGCAGGAACCGTCCGCGGGCCACCTCGGCCACGGCGGCCGGGTCCAGCTCGACGAACTCGGCCCACTCGGTGGCCACCAGCACCACATCCGCGCCCTCACAGGCTGCCAGCGCCGAGTCGGCGTACCCCAGCGTCGGGAACAGCGCGCGGGCGTTGTCGAGCCCCTGAGGGTCGAACACCACGGTCTGGGCGCCCTTGAGCGAGAGCATGCCGGCCACGTTCAGCGCCGGGGAGTCCCGCACGTCATCGGAGTTCGGCTTGAACGCCGCCCCCAGCACCGCCACGGTCTTCCCGATCAGGGTGCCGCCGCAGGCCTCGACGGTCAGGTCGACCATCCGCTCCCGGCGCCGCATGTTGATCGAGTCGACCTCACGCAGGAACGTCATGGCCTCATCCGCGCCGAGCTCGCCCGCGCGGGCCATGAAGGCGCGGATGTCCTTGGGCAGGCATCCCCCGCCGAAGCCCAGCCCCGCACCGAGGAACCGGCGCCCGATCCGCGGGTCCATCCCGATCGCATCGGCCAGCACCGTCACGTCCGCGCCCGCCGCCTCGCACACCTCGGACACGGCGTTGATGAAGCTGATCTTGGTGGCCAGGAACGCATTCGCGCTGACCTTCACCAGCTCCGAGGTGGCCAGATCGGTGACGATCACCGGGCACGGATCCGAGGCCAGGATCGGCGCGTACGCTTCCTCCACCAGTTCTCGGGCCGGGCTCTGCTCATCGGCACCGCCGGGTAGACCGATCACGATCCGGTCCGGGGTCAGCGTGTCCTTGACCGCGAACCCCTCCCGTAGGAACTCCGGGTTCCACACGATCTCGGCACGCACCCCACCGCGCACGTGCCAGTCCGCGATCCCCTGCAGCCGCACCGCCGTGCCCACCGGCACCGTCGACTTGCCCACCAGGACCGCATCCCGGGTCAGCAGCGGCGACAGCCGGGCTACTACGCCCTCCACATACGTGGTGTCCGCGGCGAACTCACCCTTGCGCTGCGGCGTGCCCACCCCGATGAAGTGCAGGTCCGCGAACTCCGCGGCCTCCGCGTAATCGGTGGTGAACTTCAGACGGCCCGAGTCCACGTGCCGCTGCAGGATCTCCGGCAGTCCGGGCTCGTAGAACGGCACCTCACCCCGGCGCAACCGCTCGATCTTCGCCTCGTCGACATCCACCCCCAGAACCTCGTGGCCCAACTCGGCCATACAGGCGGCGTGGGTGGCGCCGAGGTATCCGGTCCCGAACACGGTCATACGCATGACGCTTGTCTATCCGCCGGAGGCGACGGCCCAGGAAAAGCTCGGTGAACGCCGGACGAGAGTTCGGCGCCGAGTTGGGGACAGCCCCTCACCTGCTGTTCATCAAGCCGAACTCACGGTGACGTCGGCGGCACGCGCGCCAAGCGGTCCCCGCGACGCACGCGCGTCGCCGGCCCGACCCCAGCCGCGACCTACTGGAAGTTGAGATACGCCTTCGACGGCGTCGGCCCGCGCTGCCCCTGGTACTTGGAGCCCATCGACGCACTGCCGTACGGGTTCTCGGCGGGACTCGAGAGCCGGAACAGACACAGCTGCCCGATCTTCATGCCGGGCCACAGGGTGATGGGCAGGTTCGCGACGTTGGAGAGTTCGAGCGTGATGTGCCCGCCGAAGCCGGGGTCGATGAACCCGGCGGTCGAGTGCGTGAGCAGCCCCAGCCGTCCGAGCGAGGACTTGCCCTCGAGCCTGCCGGCGAGGTCGTCGGGCAGTTCGAGCCGCTCGAGGGTGGCGCCCAGGACGAACTCCCCGGGGTGCAGGACGAACGGGTCGCCGTCGGTCACCTCCACCAGTTCGGTCAACTCGTCCTGCTGCTGCGCCGGGTCGATGTGGGTGTAGCGCGAGTTGTTGAACACGCGGAACAGCCGGTCGAGCCGTACATCGATGCTCGAGGGCTGGATGAGCGACGAGTCGAACGGGTCGATCCCGAGCCGCCCGTCGGCGAGCTCGGATCGGAGGTCACGGTCGGAGAGCAGCACGATCCAGAGGGTACCGCGCCCCGCCCGCGAGCATTCTGATCTGGGTACCGAGTTCACCCACCTCGGTGCAGGCTTCGGCGAACGGCAGGCGCTGGCGGTGGATGGTGTCGTCGCGGTCGGTGAACTCGAGGTCCACGCCGGCGCGGTCGATCCCGACGAGGAGCGGGCGCTGCGCCGGTAGGCAGCGGCAGACGCGCATGGCGATCCGGGAGACGATGCGGCAGCGCGGGTCATTGAGGTGTCCGAGCCAGTGCTCCTCGATGTCGGAGAACGGGTCCGGCCCGGAGGTGGCGAGGTCGTCGGGGGCGATGTCGGTGACGCCGTCGTGGTCGGTGAGGACGATCCGCGTGGCGCGCAGCCGGACCAGGGCGAGGTCCTGACCGACCCCGAGCAGCGCGGAGTCGGGGAGCTCGACGGCGATGTGTGTGGCGACGTGGCGTTGCGCGTGGTCGCCGGGGAGCTCGACCCGTCCTTCGACGACGACGACGCGGCGGCAGCGTCCCTGTGCCGCTCCTCCCCTGATCACGTCCAGGACCTCGAGTCGCGCGGCGACTCCTCCGGCGGTGATCGTCGCCGAGTCGGCCATGGGGATCGTCAGCCAGAGGTCGGTCGTGCCACCGGCGTGGTGGGCGAGGTTCACGGGGATCGGCGAGTCGCCGACGGCGAGCGTGCTCTGCGCGCAGCGGCGCAGGGCGGATCCGACGCGTTCGGCCGGTTCGGGCACGGGCCCCACCAGTGACTGCATGTGCGTGAGGCCTCCTCGTTGTGTCGGATTCCCGTCCCGTTCCGGCGCCTCAGGGATTGGCGCCGGAACGGAGCGGGGGCGGGGACGTGACTACCCGCGCCGATTAACTTAGGTAAGGCTCACCTATTACGCAAGGGGTTGGTGCGAATTGACAGGCACTTCGTGGAAAGTGGCAGGAAAATCGGCCTGTCGAGGAGGCTCCGACGCTCAGCCCGCGAGCTGCTCGAGCTCGCGCTCCACCGCATCGGCGTCGACGCAGCGTTGCGAGAACGGCACGCGCACGACGTCACGGAAACCGCCGCCTCGGGCCACCACCGCCACATCCAGACCGTCGCTGTCGATGCCGACGATCCGCGGGTCCGTGCCCGCGATCTGGCACCCGGCGCGCAGTGCCAACCGAACGGCGAGGCCGGAGTCGGCACTGAGTCGACGGAGCCAGCCCTGCTCGTCCACGCCGATCGGGTCCACGTCCGCAGCGGCCAGCTCGGAGCGCGAGACCATGTCCACGCCGTCGCTGCTCAGGTAGGTGATCTCGAGCGGTTGCAGTTCGCTGAGCCGCATGGACCCGAGGTCGCCGCCGGGGCCCATCGTGCCGCCGTCGGACGCGACGAGCCGGCGGCGTCGGGCGTCGGAGGAGGCGATGACTATGCCGGAGAGGGTCACGACGCCACGGGCCACGGCACAGTTCTCGTCGCACGCGTCCGGCAGCACCGAGCGGCGACCGTCCAACGCGAAGGAGGGGCGCGGGGCCGAGCCCCGACAGCGCCCGGTGCAGATGGTGTCGACGATCTCGACGGTGGCCGAGGACCCGACCGCCGCCATCCGCGCCTCGTCGCCGGCCTCGCGCGACATGCCGCTCACGTCCACAACGAGGACCACCACGCCGTCGTTGCGGACGCGCGCCGACCGCAACGGCCGCCGGAGCATCCCGGCTTCGACCGTGCCTGCCGCGCCTCGGGCAAGGACTGTCCGGACTCGTTCTGCGATGGGCCGCTTCGTCACGTCGTCCATCACGCACCTCCTGGAAGGGTGTCGTCCGCCAGCTGTTTGCCCAGCCGTGATACGGACCGTCCCCACCATTAAGCTCCCTTGACAGCCAAAAAGCTACCCGCGAGTAACTAACGAGTGCGTGAAACTGGACACATCCGTAACTTTTGTCGTCGTCGTCGTCCCACCTCCCCCCCGGGGTCACCATCATCGGACCGGATGTGCACAACACCCTGCTGACGTGGTCGAATGGGGGCATGGACGAGTTCAAGGAAGCGCCCTCCACCTATATCTGGCGGTGGAACGTGTGGTCGTGGATCTGCGTCGGCCTGGCTGTGCTCATCGTGATGATGGGGATCACCAGCGGCTCGTCGCTGACGTTCTGGATCATCGGCGCGATCGCCGTGGCCGTGGTCGGCGGCGTCGGTTTCGGCTTCGTCCCGCGCGCGTCGCTCAACCAGCCCAAGCGGCCCATGACGTCGAACGCGCGCCAGAAGGCCGCCATCGCCGACGCGAAGAAGGACAAGAAGCAGGGCAATTGAGCCGGGGCCTGTGAGGCTGGGTAGCGGCCGCGTCAAAGCGGGGTCGATGCGACGCTCACAGTGGCCGTCGTGCTAATCTGAACCGGCCTCATCAGGGAGCGCACAGCTCTCTCCGGCAACTGCCGATGTAGTTCAATGGTAGAACTTCTGCTTCCCAAGCAGACAGCGCGGGTTCGATTCCCGTCATCGGCTCCACCGCCCTGACAAGAGCTTATAGCAGAACGGGACGGGCACTCCACGAGTGCACGTCCCATTCTGCGTTTGCCCCTCAGCCGTGGCCGACGATGCCGCGGATCCCGCGGATGGACCGGGCGCCGGTCTTCTGCCCGGTGGCCGCGGCCGTCTCCGTTACCGACGTCGTACCCGATGCTGCGTCGGTCGCCCCTGCGGCCCCCGCTGATACATCCGCGCCGTCCATCATGTCGGGGCGGCGCCCGATGACCGCAGGCGAGACTTTGAGCGGTTCGCCGATGATCGCCGAGGTGTTGGTGGCGTTGACCAGGTAGCTGGCGGGGGTGTGCTCGCGCTTGTCGGAGTTCTGTCCAGCGTTGGCAGCGCCCATCATGCCGCCCATCGGCACGCCACCTGCTCGT
>NZ_BRVN01000043.1 GCF_026011735.1 Dietzia sp. NCCP-2495
CCCTTGTCCTCGTCGCGGATCCCGCGCGGCTCGATGAACAGCCCCTCCGCGGTCGCGCAGAGCCTGTCGCCGGCGTGCAGCGTGCCGGAGGTCCAGATCTTTCGGCCCTCGACCCGGACCTGCCGGGCGTCGAATCGCAGTGGCGCACCCAGCGGGGTCGGCGACTTGTACGAAATATTGAGGTCCGCCGTCAGGCCCACGCTCCCAGCCGCCGCGTTGGCCAGGCCCAGCATCTCGTCGAACACCAGCGCCACGATCCCACCGTGCACGCACCCGGGAGGGCCCTGGTACTCGATCCCCAGCTCCAGCTCGCACCGCACGGTTCCGTCCGGGAACGCGACCGGCTCCAGCGGGGGCGAGACCGGGTTGCGCGCGCCGATCGCCGGGTTGGCGCCCAGGTGCTCCGGGGTGCCCCACGAGGTGAACGCCCTGGGATCCACCCTCGTGCCGGCCTCCTCGAGCCGGTCGGACAGCCCCCGCACGATGGCCACCGCGTCATGGACATCGGTGAAGGTCGACCCCGCCACGAGTCCCCGCAGCCGCCGCAGCTCGGCGGCCAGCTCGAGGTGGCCCGAACCGTCGTCCTCCTGCTGGAGGAACCGGTGCCCCTCGGCGGAGGTCACCACGCGGTCGGACGGGCCGGACGTGTTGTCGAGGAATTCACGGGGATCAGAGGTCACGGCCACTCAATCTACTCGGGACGGCCCCGCCGGCCGTACCCCGGCCACGGGCGGGCGCAGCCCCGGCCACCCGCCAGCGCAGCCCTGGTCACTGGCCGCCGCCGGCCCCGGACCAGTCCTTCGGGATGACGAACAGGCCCTCCGCGGTGGCGGTCACCGTGTCGCCGACGTGGATCGCGCCCTGCGACCACACCTTGCGCTCCTCGACGCGCACCGGCCGGCCGGTCAACACGATCGGCTCGAGGATCGGGGTGGCGCCGCGGTAGTCGATGTCCAGGTACATGGTCATGCCGGTGGTCCCCGAGTGGCGGTTCGCCCGGCCCAGGATCGCGTCGAACAGCATCGCCACCACGCCGCCGTGCACGCGGCCGGGCGGGCCCTGGTACTCGATTCCCAGCGTCAGCTCGGCACGCAGGGTGCCGTCCTCGAACCGCTCGTACTCTGCCGGCGGGGCCAGCACGTTCGCCCGCCCGATCACCGGGCAGGTTGTGATGTAGGTGCCGGTCGACCACATGGTCTCCAGCCGCTCCCGTGAGCTCGCCGACGCCGCCTCCAGCTCGTCCGCCACCCGGCGGAGCTGTTCGGTGTACGGCCCCAGGTCGGCGCTGAACACCCCGCCGGTCGTCAGGGCACGGATCCTGCGCACCTGCTCCACCAGGTCGAACAGGCCAGCCTCGTCGTCGTCGGCCCTGTCCACCGGTGGCCCCGGACCCCGCGGGGCCTCCAGGACCGACGGGTCCACCTCCGGGCGCGGTCGGCGCGGGAACCCGGACGCCGGCACGTCGCCGCCGGACCCCGCCGGACCAGCCCTGTCCGGACCGGTGGCTCCCCCGCCCGGCCCGGTCACGACGCCGACGCCGCCCCGCGGCCCGCGCGACGGCCGAAGAACGACCCGTCGCCCAGCGACGTGCCCGAGATGTAGCCCTCACCGTGCAGCCCGTGCGTGCAACGCCCGGCGGCGAACAGTCCCGGGATCGGCTCGCCGGCGCGGTCGAGCACGCGCGACTCCAGGTCCGTGTGCAGGCCACCGAGCGTGAAGCCCTGCGCCTTGATCGGCAGGCCGTTGAAGTTGTCCGGACCGCCCGCACCCGTCGGATACGCACCGAACGGCGGCTCGAGCGGCCTGACCCACTGCGCGTTCTTGCCGAACTGCGGGTCCTCGCCCCGCGCTGCGCCCTCGTTGTACCGGCGCAGCTGGGCGGCCAGCGCCTCCGGCGGCAGGCCACAGTCGGCGGCGAGCTCCTCGATGGTCTCGGCGGCGTGCATGGGCTGCATGCCCCACAGCTCGGACTCGGGCACGTCCTCGATGCCCTTCTCGTCGATGATCACCCACACCGGGGCCGGCCGGTGGTGCACGGCGGCGTGGCAGTACAGGCCCGGGTAGACCTCCTCGTTGATGAAGCGGTGGCCGTCGCCGTCGACGAGCATCGAGCCCACCACCAGGCGGGGGATGACGAGCATCACGGTCTCGGTCTGGTGCATGCGGCGCACCGCCGCGCCGGCCTCGATTCCCATCTCGATGCCCGAGCCGTCGTCGCGGCCGTCGGAGACCCTGTCCTTGCCGAGCTGCTGCGGCGCCCACTGCTCGAGCATGCGGTCGTTGTCCACGAACCCGCCGGTGGCCAGGACCACGCCGCCGGTGGCGCGGTACTCGCGCTCCTCGCTGAACTCGGTGGCGCGCACCCCCACCACGCGGCCGTCCTCGACGATGAGCGAGCGGGCCTTGATGTCGCAGATCAGCTGCACGCCGGCCTTCTCCGCGGTGGCGACGAGCGCGTCCATGAGGACGTTGCCCGCGAAGTTCGGCGCGGGCGGACGGTGCCCGCGCGCGGCGGGTGTGGCGACGGAGGCGAACGGCTGGGCGCGCTCGCCCATCCACATCAGGCCCGAGTCGTCGCCGGGCATCCAGGTGGGGGTGTCCCAGAGCTTGTGGTTGAATACCGCACCGTGGGAGACCAGCCAGTCGTGGTGCTCGACTGCGCCGGTGCAGTAGGCGTCGATCTTGGCCTCGTCCGCGTTCGGGCCGAGCGCGGCCGTGAGGAAGGTGCGCATGTCCTCGACGGTGTCCTTGATCCCCAGCGCCTGCTGGGTCGCGGTGCCGCCGCCGAGGTAGACCTCGCCGCCGGACTGCGCCGACGAGCCGCCCGGTCCGGAGGCACCCTCGAGGACGATCACGCTCGAGCCGGCCTCGGCGGCCTCGATGGCCGCGCACGCGCCGGCGATGCCCATGCCCACCACCACGACGTCCGCCGTGGCGACGGCTGGACGGGTGTCTGAAGAAGTGTCCGTCATGGGCCGAACTATAACGTGTTCTCGCTCGGTGAGGTGGGGCACTAGGGTCGAGGACATGACTTCCCCTCACGGCTCCTCGAGACTCGACGCCCTCGAGGAACGTCTCGCCGCCGCCGAAGCCCGACTCGCCTCCACGCAGGACCGGGTCACCGAATCCCTCGCCCGCCTCGACGCCGCCCAGGACGAGCTCGCCGTCCTGCGGATCCTCGCCGCCTACTCCCCGCGCGTCGACTCCGGGGACGCCGAGGGCGTGGCCTCCCTCTGGACCTCCGACGGCGTCTACGACGTGGACACGGGTCGCCTCGACGGCCACGGCGACCTGGTCGAGATGGTCACCGGCGAGGCGCACCAGGGCCTCATCCACCACGGCTGCGGGCACGTCCCCAGCCTGCCGCTGGTCCTCGTCGACGGAGACCGCGCGGTGGCGACCGGCTACACCCAGCTCGTCGTGCGCTCGTCCAAGCCCGGTCGGTACACCGTGCTGCGCGTGACCGCGAGCCGGTGGGAACTGGAACGGCGCGGCGACGCCGACGCCCCGGACCGTGGGTGGCGCGTGGTCCTGCGCACCGCCCGCGCGGTGTCCGACGACGGCGAGGGCCGCGCACTCCTGGGACGGTCGCGCGAGATGTAGCCCGCACGCCGCCGCTGCACCGCCGCTGCCCATGCACTAGACGGAGTGGAGCCCGCGCGACTGGGGCATCGGGCGGGAGGAACTCTCCGACCGTCATCGACCTGCACGGGTAGCGTGGCCGTCATGACGCGTCGCCGGCCACCCACCGATCCGACCCTGCGTGCGGCCCGACTCACGCTGCTCACCGCCTCGGCCATCACGCTCGGCTTCCAGTCGATCATCTCCTCGGTCGTCTACCCGCAGCTGTTCGACGGCACCAGCCACGGGATCGCCGAACGCCAGGCCGATCACGCCCGCCGCATCGCGCCGGTCGCGCTCACCCTCTATTCCTCCACCCTGGGTGCGGCGGCGTGGGCGACGTACGGCTCGCTGACCTCCGGCGAGCGCAGTGGCCGGCTCGCCACCGCCGTGGCGTGCGCGAGTGGGATCGCCGGTCCCCTGGTCACCGCCGGTGTGTTGCCGCTGCACGCCGGCATCGCGCAGGAGCAGATCACCCGGCCGAGGATCGCCGCACTGATGGCCTCCGACCGGCTACGGACGGGGCTCGCTGCGGTGGGCGTGGTGGCGGCGGCCCAGGCGCTCAGCCGGCAGGGCTGATCCTGTAGCGCTCACGCCTGTGCGCCCGACGCGGGATCGGACCCGCCGTCGAGCGCACCCGGCCGCGAGATGATCACCGTCGCCGTGATCGCGATCAGCGCCACCACCGCCGCGAGCAGGTGATACGCGCCGGTCAGCCCCAGGAACTCGGACAGGAACGCGGCGAGTACCGCCGGCAGGCCGAGCGCCAGGTAGGCCACCACGAAGAAGGTCGACAACACACTGCCGCGCACCTCGTCGGGTACGCCCCGAGCCGCAAGTGTCGACGCCATGAGGAAGGTCAGGCCCATCCCGAGCCCCACCACCGCCATGGCCGACACGAATCCCGCCGCGGATCGAAGGGCCACCGCCAGCGACGCCGCGGCAAGTCCGCTCACCACGAGTACCGAGCCCCAGACGACGCCCCGGCGGTGGTCATCGGTACCGAACCGCAGGTTCCACACCAGCTGGGACACCGCCGACGCCCCCTGCAGCGTGGCGATCACCATTGCGGTGACGAGATAGTCCGACCGGCCCATCAAGTCCTTGACCAGCGCTCCGCCCAGACCGAGGTACACCCCTCCCACGGACCACGAGACCACCACGCACATCGAGGCCAGGACGAAGGTGCCTCGGGCGGCCGGGGGGACGGACAGCCGCTGCGGCCGAAGCGCCTGCCGGAGTGTCGTCGTCCCACCCCCGGCGGTCTCGGGGACCAGCACCGCCACGGCGACCACCAGGGCGAAGGACACCGCCGCGATCACCACGTACGGGTACACCAGCGGCTGCGCGGACCACGCGGCGATGAACCCGGCCAACAGGACTCCCACTGCCATCCCCGAGTTCAGGGTGGTGCCGTTGACCAGCGCGCCGATCCTCGCGTCGCGCCGTGGATGCAGTTCGACCAGCGCCGCACCGGCCGCGCCCGTCACCAGGCCCACCCCGACACCCTGGATCACCCGCGCGGCGATGAGCCCTCCCACGCCCGTCGACAGCGCCATCCCCACCATGCTCAGCCCGACCAACGCCATTCCCGCCATCACCACCGGCCGTCGGCCGACCGCGTCCGACAGGCGGCCCAGGAAGATCAGCGGGACGAGCACGGCCACGCAATAGGCGGCGAACACGACGGTGATCATGGTGCCGCTGGTGCCCCACAGTGCCTGGTAATCGACGTACAGGGGCGAGGGCGTGGCGCTGGACATGAGGGCGAACAGCACCACCAGGACGATGACCGCGAACGGGGTCCAACGATGGAGAAGAGGGGGCACGTCTACCGACTGTGCCATGACCGGTCCAAGCCTGGATTTCCGGTGCATCGTGAATTGTGGAGCCTAGGGGATTCGAACCCCTGACATCTGCCTTGCAAAGGCAGCGCTCTACCAACTGAGCTAAGGCCCCGTGCGCCGACCTGATGGCCGACACGCCCTCCAAGCATGAACGCCGGACCCGGTGTGCGGATCCGGCGTCTGCCTGTCGGAGTGGGCCTAGGAGGACTTGAACCTCCGACCTCCAAATTATCAGTTTGGCGCTCTAACCACCTGAGCTATAGGCCCTCGTACCGAGAGATGAATCTACCCGACGCGTTCCGACAATCCCAAATCGAGGCCTCACCTGCGCCCGGTCCTCGCGGCGATCGCGGCCGCTCAGCTCCGCCGATCCCCGAGCGTCACCTGGACACCACCACCGGTGAGACCGGCAGCGAGGTTGTAGATGAACACCGCCAGGGTGGCGAGGATCGAGAGCAGCAGGACGTTGAGCAGTCCCACTCCACTACTGTAGAGGAAGATCGTCGACGGCCCGATCACCGAGGCGGACTCGTCGCCGGCCACGCCGGAGAGCAGTCCGCCGAGCCGGTCCCAGACACCCATCCCGGACAGCAGGAGGTAGGTGACGCCGATCGCGACCATCCACACGAGGAAGAGCGCGAACATCAGGCCGAGCACGGTGGTGAACGCCGACCACGGGTCGATGCGGCGCAGCACTAGCGTCGACTCGAGCGGTCCGCGGCGCTCCGCCGGCGAGATGATCGGCGCGGCCTGGCCCGCCGCTCCGCCGGAATACGCCCGGGAGACCCCGCCGGAGCCCTCGGCCCGGTTGGGGGCGGCGGCCGCGGGGAACCGGGTGGTCTCGGCGGTCGATCCGTCCGTGGTCGAGGCCGCCGTGGTCGAGGACGTCGGAGCCGCGTCGGCCGGAGTCGAGGCCGCCGAAGTCGACGACGACGAGCCCGGCCCCTGAGACGACGTGGCCGCGTCAGACGCGCTCGTCTCCGGCGTGGTGCCGGGGGCCCCGTAGCCGGGTGTCGGGGCGGACCCCTTGGGTGCTGGACCGTCGGTGCCCGGGTCGGTCGGCTCGGTCATGGGTTACGCCTCCTCGACGGACTCGGCCTCGGACCGGTCCTCCTCGTCTGGCTCGTCTGCGTTGCGGGCGATTGCCAGCAGCGCGTCGCCCTCCGCCAGGTTCATCAGGCGCACGCCCTTGGTCTGGCGTCCGGCCTTGCGGACCTGCTTGGCGAACGTGCGGATCACGCCACCGCTGGAGGTGATGGCGTAAAGCTCGTCCTGCAGTTCCACGATCGTCGCACCGACGAGCTTGCCGCGCTTGGGATCGAACTGGAGAGTCAGCACGCCCTTGCCGCCGCGGCCCTGTGCGGTGTACTCGGTCAGCGCGGTGCGCTTGGAGTAGCCGCGCTCGGTCGCCACGAGCAGGAAGTACTTCTCCTGCTCGGAGGTGTCGGCCCGCACGACCGACATGCTCAGCAGCGCGTCGCCGTCGTTGAACCGCATGCCCATGACACCGGACGTGGCGCGGCCCATCGGGCGCAGCGTGTCGTCGTTGGCGTGGAAGCGGATCGACTGGCCCTTCTCCGAGACGAGCAGCAGGTCGTCGTCGGGTCCGGCCAGAGCCGCACCGACAAGCTCGTCGCCGTCGCGCAGGTTGACGGCGATGAGTCCGCCGGAGCGCGGTGAGTCGTAGTCCTCGAGGCGCGACTTCTTGACCAGGCCGTTGCTGGTCGCGAGGACCAGGTACGGGGCGTCCTGGTAGCCCTTGATCCGGATGACGCCGGCGATGCGCTCTTCCGGCTGGAACGCCAGGAGGTTTGCGACGTGCTGGCCACGGGCGGTGCGGTTGGCCTCGGGCAGCTCGTAGGCCTTGATTCGGTAGACGCGGCCCTTGGTGGTGAAGAACAGCAGCCAGTCGTGCGTTGAGGAGACGAAGAAGTGACGCACGATGTCGTCCTGCTTCAGCTCGGCACCGCGGACGCCCTTGCCGCCGCGCTTCTGGGCGCGATACAGGTCGGTGCGGGTCCGCTTGGCGTAGCCGGTCTCGGTGATGGTGACCACCACGTCCTCGCGGGCGATGAGGTCCTCGTCGGTGACGTCGCCGTCGGCGGGGATGATGACCGTGCGACGGTCGTCGCCGTACTTCTCGACGATCTCGCGGAGCTCGTCGCCGACGATCGCGCGCTGACGCTCGGGCCGGGCGAGGATGTCCTTGTAGTCGGCGATCTCTTCCTCGATCGCGGCGAGCTGGTCGATGATCTTCTGCCGCTCGAGCGCCGCGAGACGCCGCAGCTGCATGTCGAGGATGGCCTGCGCCTGGTCGTCGTCGATATCCAGGAGGTCCTTGAGGCCCTGGCGCGCGATGTCGACGGTCTCCGACGCGCGGATCAGGGCGATGACCTCGTCCAGCGCGTCGAGCGCCTTGACCAGTCCGCGCAGGATGTGGGCGCGCTTCTCGGCCTCGTCGAGCAGGTACTGGGTCCGTCGGACGATCACTTCGATCTGGTGCGTGACGTACAGGCGCACCAAGTGGTCGATCGACAGGGTGCGGGGCACACCGTCGACGATCGAGAGCATGTTGGCGCCGAACGACGTCTGCAGCTGCGAGTGCTTGTAGAGGTTGTTGAGCACGACCTTCGCCACGGCGTCACGCTTGAGCGTGATCACGATGCGCAGGCCGACGCGGTCCGAGGACTCGTCGTCGATCTTGGAGATGCCGGCGATCTTGCCGTCGCGCAGCTGCTCGGCGATCGACAGGATCATGTTGTCCGGGTTGACCTCATAGGGCAGCTCGGTGATCACGATGACCGTGCGGTTGCCCTCCTCCTCGATGGAGGTCTTGCCGCGCATGCGGATCGAGCCGCGTCCGGTGCGGTAGGCGTCCTTGATGCCCTGGTCGCCCACGATGAAGCCGGCCGTCGGGAAGTCCGGTCCCTTAATGCGCTCCATGCACGCCTCGAGGGCCTCCTCCTCGGTGGCCTCGGGGTTGTCGAGCATCCAGTAGACGGCCTCGGCGACCTCGCGCAGGTTGTGCGGCGGCATCTTGGTGGCCATACCCACGGCGATGCCGCTGGAGCCGTTGATGAGGAGATTCGGCACGCGCGACGGCAGGACCACGGGTTCCTGCGTCTTGCCGTCGTAGTTCGGCTGGAAGTCGACCGTGTTCTTGTCGATGTCCCGGACCATCTCCATGGCCAGCGGGGTCATCTTGCACTCGGTGTAACGCATGGCGGCCGCGCCGTCGTTGCCGCGGGAGCCGAAGTTCCCCTGGCCGTCGACCATCGGGTACCGCATCGCCCACGGCTGTGCCAGGCGGACGAGCGTGTCGTAGATCGCCGAGTCGCCGTGCGGGTGGAAGTTACCCATGGTGTCGGCGACGGGCTTGGCCGACTTCACGTAGCTGCGGTCGGGGCGGTAGCCGTTGTCCCACATCGCGTAGAGGATGCGGCGGTGCACGGGCTTGAGTCCGTCCCGCACGTCCGGCAACGCTCGCCCGACGATGACGCTCATCGAGTAGTCGATGTAGCTCTTCTGCATCTCGGCCTGGATGTCGACCGGTTCGATCCGGTCGTGTCCCCCAGCCTCGGGCGGCAACGTCGTGTCCGTCATGGGCTCCTCTTCGTCTCGCGCTCGGCCGACGCCAGCAGGCGCCAATCCGACCGGCCCAGTCTATAGGTCCTGCGGAAACGATCGGTGCTCGCACGCGGCCTGTCCTCTATATCCTCGCCACGATTCGCCGCCCCAACCGCGATCCA
>NZ_BRVN01000044.1 GCF_026011735.1 Dietzia sp. NCCP-2495
GGGACTTGGGCCGGGACCGTTGTCGGGTCCTGCCGGGCGGGGCTGGTCTGCGCCGGTGCTGGTGTCGGTGTTGGTGGGTGTGGGGCTGTCGGGTCGGGCTCCGGGGTTGTTGGGGGTCCCGGGTGTGTCGGGGCGTGGGGCTGGTGTACCGCCCGTGGAGGGGGTTCCGCCGCCGGTGCTTGGACGGTTGGTTGGGGCGAGGTCGCTGACCTTTTCCAGGGTGCGGACGGCCCGCAGCGGGACCGAGCCGCCGCCGGTCATGGCGGCCAGTGCGGCGTCGGGGGCCAGGCTGCCCAGGAACTTGAACGGGTCCTCCTTGGCCTCGTTGACCATCGCGTCGACCACGGCTCCCGGGTCGGCGGCTGCCGAGACGATCCCGGTCCCCAGGTCAGACATGGACGACATGTACTCGGCCGGGTGAGTGAGGTTATAGGTGTCGGTCGGGTTGACCGACCGGATGAATGCCACCGTCCCGGACACGGCGGTGGTGGCGCCCTCGACGAACGACAGGCCCCACTGTGTGCCCACGGCCTGCAGGTCCTGGACGTTTTGGGCCATCCGGGTGAGAAAGGGCGGCTCCTGCGGTGCGGTGGCGGCCGCGGCAGCCAACTCGCCCGAGGCCACACCGGCGGCATTGTCGCGTTCGATACGCGCCGCCCGCAGGATCTGCTGGGCCTCCTCCTTGAGCGCGGCCGCCTTCTCGTCCAGCGTCGAGGACGCCTTGTCTTCGGAGGACTTGGCCGCATGCATCTTCTCGAGCTTCTCGGCCTGTTTCCACTTCGCGATCGCCTGACGGGCCTTGCCCTGCTGGGCCTTCAACACCCCGGCGAACGTTTCATACGCACCCGAGGCGGACTCGAACGCCGTCGCGGCCTCGGACCACAACCCGGGCTGCTGGCTGTAGACGGCCTCGAACGCCTCGGCCCCGTCGCCGGCCCAGTCGTTGACCTTGATCGCCGCCAACGCCTCACCGGTCGAGCCGATCCCCTCACCCATCTCCGTCAGGGTGGTGGACTTGTCGACGATCGCCGACGGCTCACCGCGGATCAGCTCCTTAGGATCTTCGGTCTGCCCCAGTTCCCGCTCATTGAGCTCGGCGCCGGTGAAACTGGCCACCTCGTCGGCAGCCTCGTGCAGGGCCTCTCCACCGGAATCCCACCCCAGGTCCGACACCCGGTCACCGGACCAGCGCAGACCGTCCTCGGTCCGGTCACCGAGCCACTCCACGGACTCCTCGGCCGCGTCCTCGACCCATTCACCGGCCGAGTTGATCGCATCGAAAAAACCCATCAGTGTCTCTGGGGCCAGAAATCAGCTAGCGAGATTCGTCGCCCGCGCCAGCGCCGTCACCCGCGCCCTGAGCCTGCTGCTGGAGTTTTTCCGATTCGCCCGAATTCCATGCCGGCGGCGGGAAACCGGACTCATCGGCATACGTGCCGCCAGTGATCGGGTTGTTCACCCACATCAGGTTGGAGGCGGCCTGCGGCGCCATCTGCTTGATCGCCTCGTTGTTCTGGTCGATATGCTCCGACGCCTGCTGGAACGACTCGGCACTGTAGTCCGGGTTCATCATGTGATTGACCGGATTGTCCGCCCACGTCTCGCCCCACGACCGTTCGTGGATCTCGTCCTCGGACAGGTGCGGATTGCCCATGGTGTTGGTCACCATCACCTTGAACGTGCCGGAGATCTGCTCCTCCATCGAGTTGTACAGACCCGCCGACAAGTCGAGGGATTCCGCGATGTTGTTGGCCGACTGCACCAGGCTCCGCACCCCGGTTGACCACCGCTCGGCGAACTCCTCCGACGCCTTCTGCACGTCCTGTTTGCCCGCCTCCTCCGGCGTCAGGCCGGCACGGGAGAACCCGCGCCCCACATTCCCCGCCGAATCAAACCCCAACTCACCCAGAGCGCCCACGGTGGAGGAGATACCCTCCGACGCCGCGTTCAACGCCTCGGTACGCGTCGAGAACTCGCCTGACATGCGTGTACCTCCTACAAGTGGTGCTGACCGGCCACGGGGCACGGATATGTGAAACACGATGCGAGACATGACGTTACCTGCCCACTACGACAGAACGGGACCCCTATCGCCGCTCCGGACCGTCGGATGTGATCAGTGTCATCAACGCCGCCGACACCGCGCCACCGGGCCGCGCCACCAGCGCGTCCACCTCGCGGATCCAGTCCCGGACCGTCATCCAGGCCACCGGCCGGCCGCGGAGGAACGGCACCGCCCGCAGCGCCTCGAACGGTCCGCCTGACTCGGCGACCGGGTCGCCCGGCACCCCGGCGGATCCCGTCACGTGACGCGTGGGTGTCGCCACCGTGCCCGACCGTCCGTCCGGATGCAGGACCCGCACCTGCTCTCCTGCGTCGGGCGTCCCCGGCGGGTCGAGCAGTGCCACCTGACCAGCCGGGTCGGCCAGCGCCACCCCCACGCACGAGTCCGGGTCGCACACCAGCCGGTCGGGGTGGAATCCGTCGAGCGCTTCCGGGGACGACGACGCGGGAGTCGAGGTCGGCGGGAGATCGAGTCCGGGGAGGGAGAGGAATGCGTCGCCGTCGTCGTCATACCCGTCATCGACGCCCGCGGCGCCGGACCCTCCCGCGACCTGACCCGACACCGCACGTCCACACGTCGCCCCCGCCACCGACCCGTCCGGGTGGCGCCGCAGGGTCGCCCTCAAGCCTCCGACCGTCAGCGACTCCGCCCGCCCGGCCGCGGTGAGGGACACCTGCACTGCGTCGTCCACGTCGGGAGCGGGGGCGGGAGCCGGCGCGAGGGCCGGCGCGGGAGGACCGTCCGCCTCGGGCTGCCACGTCCCGGCGCCCTCGACAGCCACCGCCACCGGCGAGCCCAGGATGTCGCGGCGGATGGTCACCACGTGGCCGTCGGGGTCCACCAGGGTCCGGACGAGTCCCGCCGGGGTGTTCTCCACCTGCGTCGTCCCACCGCCGGGGAACCCGATCCGCTCGAGCGCCCCCGTCGGCCCGGTCTCGAACGTGTGGGGCCGCGACCCCAGCGTCAGCGTGACGGGGAGCCCCCGCCGGTCCCACGTCGCGGTCCGGCGTGCGCCGTCGGGGCCCGTCACCGCCACCGGCCGGGACGGGGCCACGGACTCCACCACCCACGTCCCCTCGTCGGTCACCGCGCGCACCACCGCGCCCGAGTCCGACCTCGTCAGCACCAACTCCCGACCGCCCGCGACCGTGCGCACCGGCTGTCCCCGGTGGTTGACGTCGGTGACCTGCACGCCCGCCGGGGTCGAGCGCCGACGCTCCCTTCCGGACGCGTCGAACCCCACCACCCGCGCGACGCGGCCGTCGACCGACGTGGTGGTGAGGGTCCCCGCCCCGGACGGCGCGATGCGGTGATCGATCTCCGCGCCGTCGGAGGCGCGGGTGTGCACGACCAGTACGTCACCGTCGGTCCACCGCCGCGGCGCCGCGGGGGGAGAGGTGGGCACGGTGGCGCGCACCGGGGGAGGGTTGGAGAAATCGGGGTCGACGACGACGAGCTGCGCCACCGGCCGCCCGTTCACGACCGGCTGGGCAGGGTCCGGCTGGGCCGGGTCTGGTTGGGCCGGGTCCGGACCTGCCACCACCACGGCGAGGGACGTGCCCGAGGAGTGCTCGAGCAGGTGGGTGGTGTCGTACCGGCTCCAGCGGATCCGATTACCCCACGGGTCGGTGAGGGCCTCGACGGGCAGGACATGGGGGCTGTCCTTGGTGCGTGAACCGCGTGAGACGCCTGAGCCGGTCGCACTGGTCCGCTCGTCGTCAGTCTGTGGACCGGGGAAGTGCCACGTCCACTCGGTGGCGGGGTCGAACACGCGGAACCCGCCGCGGCCGGTACCCGCGAGCCACATCAGTGGCCCGCTCGTGGAGTGCGTGGCCTCCCGCGTGTCCGCGCCGGTCGTGCTCCCTGCACTGAGTGTCGCCGAGGTGTCGGTCGCAGCGGTGTCGGTCGCCGCGGTGACGGTCGCCGGGAACAGGACCAGCGCGCCGTCGGGCAGAACCAGAGCCGCTCCGCCGGCGTCGACGAGAAGTCGTACATCGAACGTCGAGCACCACCCGGGGCCGAACACCCCGGCCGGCCGGGAGGGGTCCGAGTCGTACGCGCGGACCAGGCGAAGGGGGAGGGTTCCGTCCAGATCCACCTCGGTGACCACCGCGAACGACCCGCCGCTGGCGAGGTCGATCGCACCCTCGCCGACCGTCGTACCTCCCGCGCCGCGAGCCCAGCGTTCCGGCTGGCGACGCGCGGCGGCCAGCAGGGTGGCGTCGGTCGCGGGGTCTGCGGCGGGGTCAGTCATCAAGGTCCACCGCCCACTCCGCGTGGGGGACGAACTCGGTGGTCGGCGGGAAGGACATGGCGTCCTCGGAGCCCGGATCGACGAACAGGCCGGTGCGCTCGGTGAACTGTGGCAGGAGGGTGTCGAGGAGTTCCGCACCCGCCCTGACGAGCCACCGCCACCCGGCGCTTCCGCCGGGCCCCGCGCCGTGCCGTTCCGCGAACGACTCCGCCAGTTCGGGGGTCGTGAAGGCGCACACCCAGCGTGGGCCCGGTTCTCCGCCCACCGGGTACCGGAACGACACTGCGATCCCGTCGGCGTCGACGGCCACCAGGAATCGGGTCTGCCGGAGGGCACGGGCCAAGGCGGGGGGACTGCCGAAGCCCTGTTGGAAGGCGCGGATCTCCTCGGTGACCGGTGCGGGCGGCGTGGTCACCGGGATGTCCCCCTTCCGGGTTTGGTGTGGTCCGGGTTGGCGGGTCAGTGGGCGCCGGCGAAGGCCTGGGCCAGGCGTGAGATCTTCTGCGCCCGGGCCAGACGCGGCAGGTCCGAGCCGTCCTTGGCGCGCTCGCCGCCGGGACCCAGCTCGTCGATCACGGACTCGGCCCAGGAGACGTCTGCGGCGGACGGTGCCAGCACCTCGTTGATGTACGGCGCCTGGTCCACGCGCAGGCACAGTTTGCCGGTCATCCCCATCTCGACCGCGTGCTCGGCGGCCTCCATGAGGACCTGCGTGTCGTTGGAGATGGTGGGTCCGTCAATCGGCGGAGCGACCCGGGCGATGCGGCTGGCCACCACGAACTGCGACCGCGTGTAGGCCAGCGCGATCTGCGAGGAGCCGATGCCGGTGTCGCGGCGGAAGTCGCCGACGCCGAAGGCCAGGCGGACGACCTGCTCGGACGCCGCGATCTCCGCGGCCTGCGCGAGGCCGTCGGCCGACTCGACCAACGCCACGATCGGCGTGTTCTCCGCAAGCCGCGCGGCCGTGAGGGCGACGTGCTCCGGATTCTCGGTCTTGGCGAGCATCACGCCGTCCAGCCCCGGGCAGTGCCCCAGCGCCATGAGGTCCTTCTCCCACTCGGGGGACCGGACGTCGTTGATGCGGATCCAGGCGTGGTTCCCGGCCTCGAGCCACTGCCGGACCTCGCGGCGGGCGCGCTCCTTCTCGGACTGGCGGCAGCCGTCCTCCACATCGAGAACCACGACGTCCATCTCGGAGTTGACGGCGGCGTCGAAACGCTCGGACTTGTCCGCCGGCAGGAGGAGCCAGGAGCGGGCGATCGTCGGCGGGATGGTCGACATGGGGCTCATGGGTTCCGGTCATCCTTTACTCGGGTGGTAGCGCGTCTCGCTCGATACCCGTCCACGATACGGGGGCTGGCGTCTACCTCCCCAAATAGATACCTGTCCCTACATCTCGGGAGAGGTGGCCAGCTGGATGAGATTCCCGCAGGTGTCATCGACGAGCATCGTCCACACCGGACCCATCTCGGTGGGAGGTTGGGTGATCGTCGCTCCGCGCTCGACCAGCTGCTCGTGGACCTTCTGGATGTCGCTGACCTCGAACTGTGCCGCGGGTATACCGTCGGCGCGCAGTGCGGCGACGTACGCACGCGCGGCCGGATGCTGGTCGGGTTCGAGGAGGAGTTGCGTCCCGTCGGGATAGTCGGGATCGACGACGGTCAGCCACCGGAAGTCACCCACCGGCATGTCGACCTTCACGTCGAATCCGAGGATGTCGGTATAGAACCGGAGGGCGCGTTCCTGGTCGTCGACGTGGACGGAGGTCATGGAGATACGTGGCACGGTGCCGAGTCTAGGAGCGCCGGGGCACCAGGTGACAGTAACTGACCTGAAAGTTGTCCGAGGCTGTTGACTACCGGTCCGCGGGGCGACAATCTTTTCAGGTGAACGCTTCACCTCCCACGTCAGTGACACGCACCGGGCCCGCGATCGAGGCCGACTCGCTGGTGAAGCGTTTCGGCGATTTCACCGCTGTCGACGGGATCTCCTTCTCCGTCCCGACCGGATCCGTGCTCGGCCTGCTCGGCCCCAACGGCTCCGGCAAGACCACCACGATCCGCATGATGACCACCCTGAGTCCACCGACCTCGGGCACCGCACGGGTGGCCGGTCACGACGTGACCCGCGAGCCGGCCGCGGTCCGGAAGGCCATGGGGCTCACAGCGCAGGGCGCGACAGTGGACGAGCTCCTCACCGGTCGGGAGAACCTCCGCCTCATCGGAGACCTCTACGGTCTGTCCAAGAAGCAGGTCCGCGCCCGGGCCGACGAGCTGCTGGAGAAGTTCTCCCTGACCGATGCCGCCACCAAGGTGACGAAGAGCTACTCCGGCGGGATGCGTCGCCGACTGGACCTGGCGGCGAGCCTCGTCGCAGCACCGCCGGTGTTGTTCCTCGACGAGCCCACGACGGGCCTGGATCCGCGCTCGCGGAACGAACTGTGGGACGTCCTGCGTGACCTGGTCCGCGACGGCACCACTCTGCTGCTCACCACCCAGTACCTCGACGAGGCCGATCAGTTGGCCGACAACGTGATCGTGATCGACCACGGTAAGGTCATCGCCGAGGGCACCCCGCTCCAGCTCAAGGACCGTTCCGGTGCCGCCAGCCTCGTGATCACGGTGTCCCGGCCCGACGACGTCGACGCGGCGGTGCAGGTGCTGGAGGGGCGAATCGATGAACTGCACGTCGATCGGGATTCCCGCCGCCTCACTGCACCGTCCGAGGGGGTCGCGGCACTGGCGGGCATCTCCGCCGCGTTCACCGAGGCGGGAATCGAGCTCGACGACATCGGCCTGCAGCGCCCGAGCCTCGACGACGTGTTCCTCTCGCTCACGGGTCGCAGGGCCGAACCCGGCCCCGACGAGCCAGATCCGGAGTCGCCTGACACCACTGTGAGCACGAAGGAGACCCGGGCATGAGTACCGCTGCCGATCCCAATTCCTCGTCGTCGTCCCCGTCCTCCACGGGGACCTTCGTCGTGCCGGCCCGTCCCGACGGGCCGACGTTCGGCCGCCAGGTATCCGCGCTCGTGCGACGCAACCTGCTCCACATCCGCCGTCAGCCGGAAAACCTGGCCGATGTCACCTTCCAGCCGGTCATGTTCGTGCTGCTGTTCGCGTACGTGTTCGGCGGCGCGATCGCGGTGGCGGGCGGCAACTACCGCGAATGGCTGCTGCCGGGGATCATGGCGCAGACGATGGCGTTCTCCTCGTTCGTCGTGGCAGCGGGCCTGTGCAACGACCTCAACAAGGGCATCATCGACCGGTTCCGCACCCTGCCGATCCAGCGGGCGTCGATCCTCATCGCGCGGAGTGCCTCGAGCCTCATCCACTCCTCGATCGGTGTCGTGGTGATGTCGCTGACCGGCCTGATCGTGGGCTGGCGCATCCGCACGGGCCTCGTCGACGCCGTACTGGGGTACCTGATCCTTCTCGGATTCGGCTTCGTGATGATCTGGATCGGCATCGTCGTGGGTTCGCGTCTCAAGACGATCGAGGCGGTGAACGGCGTCATGTTCACCACGACCTTCCCCATCACGTTCCTGGCCAACACGTTCGCGCCGCCGGAGTCCATGCCGACGTGGCTGCGGTTGTTCGCCGAGTGGAATCCGCTCTCATCGGTGGTCCAGGCCATGCGCGAACTCTGGGGGAATGCGCCGGCCGTCGGCCCGGATGCCGCCCTGCCACTGCAGCATCCGGTGATCGCGTCACTCATCTGGATCGTGGGACTGACGGTTCTGATCGCGCCGATCGCGATCAAGGCCTTCGACGCCAGGACGCGCGATTAGCGGGGGCGCAGCCGGCGTCGGTTGCCGGCCGGGGAGGACCCGAGGCAGCGCGGGTAGGGGGCCGAGTGATGGGGAGACGGCCGGTTTAGTCGCAGGTTTTGTCGCCGGTTTGGTCGCCTAGCTCGACCACTAGGTCGACGACGACGAGGCCGCCGTACGCCGGGCAGTGTCCACTGGCCCGGTGTGGTGACTGGTGGCGCTATTAAGGTAGCTTGACCTGGGGATTTGGTGTTGTGGTGGT
>NZ_BRVN01000045.1 GCF_026011735.1 Dietzia sp. NCCP-2495
CCCCTATTGCGGTAGCGGATGTACAGGCGGAGTAGCGGATTCTTGGGCTGGGCTGGGCTGGGCTGGGGCGGGTTCAGTCGGGCATCGTGCGGGTCATTGCCGCGGCGGGGATAACTGCTCCGGCGAGGAACGTGATGATCCCCAGGCCGCCCATCATGTAGGCCAGTCGGAATCCGTCGCCGAGTTCGAAGCTCGAGACGAAGATCAGGACCATCGAGATCACGAACAGGGCGCCCGTGACCAGGGAGAGTGCCCGCGACCGGGCGTCCAACAGGGTGGCGGTCTCGAACTCGTCGAGATAGCGGGCCGGCGCGGAGTCCTTGGCGTCGATCGTCGTGCGGAGCATGGTCCACACCACGCAGATAGCCACTGTCATGGGGATCCACGCGAGCAGGACCGGAAACCAGAAATAGCCGGCCACCGCGATCGCGGCCATGATCGCCAGGCATGCCCAGTTGAGCTGGACGAGGAGGCGTCGGCGGGCCGGAGTGCGCCAGCTGGTGAGGCTGTCGGCGGTGCGCGAGACGGTCATCTCGTAGCGCTTCTCCGCTGCGGTCAGGGTGCCGGTGTCGGGATGGTGCGTGGTCATCACGGTTCCTCTCGGTTGCGGCTGGTTGCTTGTCGGCTGTACATCTCGGCCGACATCGGACGGAACTCCTCGCGGGAGAAGACGGCCTCGACCGGGAGGTCGAACACCGCGCAGATGCGCAGGGCCAGGTCGAGGCTGGGGTAGTGGTCGCCCCGCTCGAGCGCTCCGACCGTCTGGGGGTTCACCGCGATCCGCTCGGCGAGCTCGGCTCGGCTGAGCTGATGCTCGGCGCGAAGCACGGAGATCCTGTTGTAGATGGGGAGTTTCTCTCCCTTCCTGACTGGGCTCATGTCATAAAGTGTTGTAAAAACCCAACGATTTGTCAATGGGTTCGGCAATTCCGTAGGTGGATCCGGCCCGTCCAGTGCGCGAGGGCTCCCGTGCGTGCGAGGGCGGGTGTCGGACTGGCAACGTAGTGTGGGCTACATGACTAACAGCAGCGTCAATGTCTCCGGCATCGAGTTCACCACCATCGACGGCACGCAGGTGTCGATGGACGATTACGCAGGTCACGTGGTCCTTCTGGTTAATGTCGCCAGTGAGTGCGGGCTGACGCCGCAGTACGAGGGGCTCCAGGAGTTGGCGGACGATTTCGCCGATCGCGGCTTCTTCGTGATCGGGTTCCCCTGCAACCAGTTCATGGGTCAGGAGCCCGGCGACGAGGCGGCGATCAAGGAGTTCACCTCCGGCAAGTACGGCATCACCTTCCCGTTGACCTCGAAGGGTGACGTGAACGGCGAGGGTCGTCACCCGCTGTACGCGGAGCTGACCAAGGTCGCCGATTCCGACGGTGAGGCCGGCGACGTGCAGTGGAACTTCGAGAAGTTCCTGATCTCGCCCGAGGGGGACGTCGTGGGTCGCTTCCGTCCCAAGGTCGAGCCCGGGGCACCCGAGCTCGTGGAGGCGATCGAGGAGTACCTGCCAGTCTGAGTGCCCGGCTGTGGCTGAGTGCGCGGCTGCGGCTGTGACTCCGGCTGTGGCTGAGTGCTCAGGCTGTGGCGATCTGCCCGGGTGATCGGGTCGGCGACCGCCGACGGACATGCGCTGTACACGTTGTCGTCGTCGTCCTGTCATCCCGGACTGTCACCATGCGGCCATGACACCTCGCCTCGTCGTCTCCGTCTCCGGCATTCGCGACACCACCCTCGACGGCGCGATCACCCTGGTCGGTGAGCTCGAGCGCCGCTCGGTTCCCGTCTCGCTGCTGGTCGCACCGCGGCGCGGGCACGAGTACGAGCTCGCGGCCGACCACGGGACCCAGGACTGGCTGCGGTACCGGCGGGAGCAGGGCGACTCGATCGTGCTGGGCGGATACGACGACGCCGCGACCAAGGTACGGCGCCCCGAGTTCGCGTCCATTGGGCCCGCCGAGGCGGCCGTGCGACTCGCCGCCGCCGACCGGCTCATGGCCGACATGGGACTGCGGACGCGGATCTTCGCGCCCCCGCGCTGGAACGCCTCCCCGGGCTGCCTCAAGGCGCTGCCCGGCGCGGGTTTCCGCATGTGCGCCGAACTGTCCGCCGTGCACGATCTCACCCGCGGGGCGACCGAGCGCGGGCGCGTGCTCTCGATCGGGGAGGGCTTCGTCGCCGACAGCTGGTGGTGCCGCGCACTGGTGGCGGCGTCCGGGCGTATCGCCGCAGGGGACGGGCTCGTGCGGCTCAACATCTCCGCGAAGCAGGCCGCCCGCACCACGCCTCGGACGGCCCTGCTCGACGCGGTTGACCTCGTGACCGCCCAGTACGGTGCCCGCACGGCCCGGTACGAGTGGCGTTCCGTCGCACTGGTCGGCGCCGCCTGACCGTTCGGCGCTGTGCCGCCGTGCGGGTAGGATCGACGGTGAATCCCGGACCCTCTGGTCCGACCGCCGAATCCGCTTGAACGAGGAGTTCTCCACCGTGGCCCGAGTAGTCGTCGAAGTCATGCCCAAGGCCGAGATCCTCGATCCGCAGGGTCAGGCCATCCACCGCGCCCTCGGACGCCTCGGCCACGCCGGTGTCACCGACGTGCGCCAGGGCAAGCGTTTTGAGCTCGAGGTGGCCGACGACGTCACCGACGCCCAGCTCGAGGAGATCGCCGAGTCGCTCCTCGCCAACACGGTGATCGAGGACTGGAAGGTCGTGCGCGCCGA
This sequence comes from Dietzia sp. NCCP-2495, assembly GCF_026011735.1. GTDB lineage: Bacteria > Actinomycetota > Actinomycetes > Mycobacteriales > Mycobacteriaceae > Dietzia. The sequence continues at coordinate 2,721 of NZ_BRVN01000045.1, forward strand.
GGTCGTGGCGTGAGCGCCCGCATCGGTGTCATCACCTTCCCCGGCACCCTTGACGATGTGGACGCCGCCCGCGCCGTGACCCGCTCCGGCGCCGAGGCCGTTTCGCTCTGGCACGCCGACGCGGACCTCAAGGGCGTCGACGCGGTGGTGGTTCCCGGCGGTTTCTCCTACGGCGACTACCTGCGCTGCGGCGCGATCGCGTCGATGGCCCCCGTCATGGGTGAGGTCATCGCCGCCGCGAAGGGCGGCATGCCGGTGCTCGGCATCTGCAACGGTTTCCAGATCCTCTGCGAGGCCGGCCTCCTCCCGGGTGCGCTCGGCCGGAACCGTGACATGCACTTCGTCTGCCGCGACGAGTGGCTGCGTGTGGAGAACAACCAGACCGCGTGGACCTCGCGGTATGACTCCGGCGCCGAGATCCTCATCCCGCTCAAGTCCGGTGAGGGCCGGTACATGGCCACGGCCGAGACCCTTGAGCAGCTCGAGGGCGACGGTCGCGTGGTGTTCCGCTACGCGGGCGAGGCGCCCAACGGCTCCACCAACAACATTGCTGGCATCGCCTCCGAGAACGGGCGCGTCGTGGGTCTCATGCCGCATCCCGAGCACGCGATCGATCCGCTGACCGGCCCCTCCGATGACGGCCTCGGTCTGTTCCTGTCCGCGCTGGACGCGGTCGTCAAGGCCTGATCGGGCCCCAGATCACGACCTGATCCCCGGGAATCGGACCTGACATTGTCAGACTGACTTCCGGGGATCTGTTCTTCGTCGCTGGTGTGGCGCAGGGTGCCGTGGGCGTGACCACGTCCTTACAGGCCGCCCATCCCCGCGCCCCTGAGCATGCAGCTCGGAAGCCTTAACGCCAACCCCACGGGCTCGTCCGCCATCGACACGGTTCTGGCGCTCCTGTACGTCATACCGAATGGACTCTTGAGCCTGGCAGCCATGGCGGGCGCACTTGCGGGGCGGGGCTGATGCTGTAGAACCGAGTGGTGAGCGAAACCACGAATCAGTTCCGGACTCCTACCGACAAGGCCGACAGGCCCTACGACGTCGTGCTTTATGGCGCGACCGGCTTCACCGGAGGGCTGACCGCCGACTACCTTTTGCGTCACATGCCCGAGGGCGGCGCATGGGCGGTGGCGGGACGCGATCGGACGAAGCTGGACGCTTGTGTCGCGCGCATGTCCTTCGCGATGCCCGACGTTCCCGCGCCCGCCGTTGTCATCGCCGACACCGAGGATCCCGCCTCGCTGGCGGAGTTGGCGGAGTCGGCCCGCGTGGTCATCACGACCGTGGGGCCCTACCTCGAGTACGGGGAACCGCTGGTCGCCGCCTGCGCCGAGGCGGGCACGGACTATGTGGACCTCACCGGAGAGCCGGAGTTCGTCGACGCGATGTACCTCAAGTACAACGACGTGGCCAAGGCCACCGGGGCTCGGCTCGTGCACGCCTGCGGATTCGATTCAATCCCGCATGACATGGGCGTGTTCTACACGATGAAGCAGGTGCCCGAGGGCGTGCCGGCGGTGGTGTATGGAGCGGTCCGAGCGGAAGCGCAGTTCTCCGGCGGAACCTTCCACTCCGCGATCGGCCAGTTCGCCCGACTGCGTGAAGCGGGCAGGACGGCCAAGGCGCGTCGAGACAAGCAGGGGCGGCCCGACGGGCGGCGCATCAAGTCAATCCCGGGAAAGCCGCATCGAGACGACGTGTTGGAGAGGTGGCTCGTGCCGCTGCCCACGATTGACCCCCAGATCGTCCTACGCTCGGCGGCGGCGCTGCCAAGCTACGGTCCCGATTTCACGTACTCGCACTACGCCTCGGTCGGATCGCCGGTCACTGCGACCGTGGGCATGGTCGGCGTGGGGGCACTGGCGATCGGTTCGCAGGTCGGTCCTTTGCGATCGCAGATCCTGAAGCGGATCGACCGGGGAGCCGGCCCGAGTGAGTCCCGCCGCGCCCGGTCGTCGTTCGACGTGACCTTCGTGGCGATGGCGGGCGGACGCCGCGTGGTCACACGCGTCTCCGGTGGGGATCCCGGATACACCGAGACGTCGATGATGCTGGCTGAGTCCGGGCTGTGCCTGGCATTCGACGACCTGCCCACGCTGGCAGGCCAGCTCACTACCGCGCAGTCGATGGGGGATGCGCTCCTTGAGCGGGTCGAGCGCGGCGGTCTCGTGTTCGAGGTCCTGTCGACGTAGGGCGTTCGACCGCCCGGAGCGGCTAGACGTGGGGCCCGACTGGATCGACCGGACGTGGTTCCCGCCCCCTTGAAGGGAGTGGATTCGTCGGTCGGGCGATCCCGACTAGACTCGCCCTCGTGACCGATCTCGTCGATTCCACCGCGCACGCTGCCGCCACCCCTGATCTCGCCCAGCCGTGGGCTGAGCTCGGCCTCAAGGAGGACGAGTACGCACGGATCCGCGAGATCCTGGGCCGCCGACCCACCGACGCGGAGCTGGCCGTGTACTCCGTTATGTGGTCGGAGCACTGCTCCTACAAGTCCTCGAAGGTGCACCTGCGCTACTTCGGCGAGACGACCACCGACGAGATGCGGTCGGGCATGCTCGCCGGCATCGGCGAGAACGCAGGTGTGGTGGACATCGGCGACGGGTGGGCGGTGACCTTCAAGGTCGAGTCCCACAACAGCCCCTCGTACATCGAGCCGTACCAGGGTGCCGCGACCGGCGTCGGCGGCATCGTGCGCGACATCATGGCGATGGGTGCGCGCCCGGTGGCCGTGATGGACCAGCTGCGCTTCGGTCCGATCGATGCCGAGGACACGCAGCGCGTGCTGCCCGGTGTCGTGGCCGGCGTCGGCGGCTACGGCAACTGCCTCGGCCTGCCCAATCTCGGTGGCGAGACGGTCTTCGACAAGTCCTACGCGGGCAACCCACTGGTCAACGCGCTCTGTGCCGGAGTCATGCGCGTCGAGGACCTGCACCTGGCGTTCGCCTCGGGCAAGGGCAACCGCATCATCCTGTTCGGTGCCCGCACGGGCCTCGACGGCATCGGCGGCGTCTCGGTCCTCGCGTCCGAGAGCTTCGACGTGGACGAGAACGGTGACCCGGTCAAGCCGCGCAAGCTGCCCAGCGTGCAGGTCGGCGACCCGTTCGCCGAGAAGGTGCTCATCGAGTGCTGCCTCGAGCTGTACCGCGAGAAGCTCGTCGTGGGAATCCAGGACCTCGGTGGTGCCGGCCTGGCCTGCGCCACCTCGGAGCTCGCGGCGGCCGGCGACGGCGGCATGCACATCGTGCTGGACAACGTCCCCCTGCGCGCCGAGGGGATGACCGCGGCCGAGATCCTCTCCAGTGAGTCGCAGGAGCGCATGTGCGCGGTGGTGACCCCGGAGAACGTCGACGCGTTCATGGAGGTGTGCCGCCGCTGGGACGTGCTGGCCACCGACATCGGCGAGGTCACCGACGGCGACCGCCTGACGATCGAGTTCCAGGGCGAGATCGTCCTGGACGCCCCGCCGGAGACGATCGCCGACGAGGGCCCGGTCTACGAGCGCCCCGTCGAGCGCCCGGCCACGCAGGACGCCCTGCAGGCCGACACCACCGCGGGCCTCTCCCGGCCCTCCACCGGTGACGAGCTGCGCCAGACACTGCTCGACATGGTCGCCAGCCCGGCCCTGTGCTCCCGGGCCTTCATCACCGAGCAGTACGACCGGTACGTGCGCGGTAACACGATCCTCGCGGAGCACGCCGACGGCGGAGTCCTGCGCATCGACGAGGAGTCCGGTCGCGGCATCGCGCTGTCGACCGACGCGTCGGGCCGCTACACCCAGCTCGATCCGTACACCGGCGCGCAGCTCGCGCTGGCAGAGGCGTTCCGCAACGTCTCCGTCACCGGCGCCACCCCGGTCGCCGTGACCAACTGCCTGAACTTCGGCTCGCCCGAGGATCCGGGCGTGATGTGGCAGTTCCGCGAGGCCGTGCACGGCCTGGCCGACGGCTGCGCCGAGCTCGGCATCCCGGTCACCGGCGGCAACGTCTCGTTCTACAACCAGACGGGCACCACCCCGATCCTCCCGACCCCGGTGGTCGGCGTGCTCGGCGTGATCGACGACGTTGCCCGCCGCACCCCGACCGCGTTCGGCGACACCCCCGGCGAGAGCGTCTACCTGCTGGGCGAGACCCGCGACGAGCTCGACGGGTCGATCTGGGCGCAGGTCGCCCACGGTCACCTCGGTGGACTGCCGCCGAAGGTCGACCTGAAGTGGGAGGCCACACTCGGCCGGATCCTGGCCACCTCGTCCAAGGACGGACTCATCACCAGCGCCCACGACCTGTCCGAGGGCGGTCTCGCCCAGGCGCTCGTCGAGGCGGCGCTGGCAGGGGAGTGCGGTGTCAGGGTCGTGCTGCCGGCGGACGTCGACCCGTTCGTGTACCTGTTCTCCGAGTCCTCCGGTCGCGTGATCGTCTCCGTCCCCCGTGGCGAGGAGATCCGTTTCCAGCAGATGCTCACGGCGCAGAACATCCCGCATGCCCGCATCGGCGTCACCGACACCGACTCGGGCACCTTCGAGGTGCAGGACCAGTTCTCCCTCGGCATGGACGAGCTGCGCGCCGCCCACGAGAGGACCCTGCCGGCGACGTTCGGCGTCACCCAGGCCTGAGCAACGTGGCGCGGGTCTGCTGTGCCCGTGCCCTGAGGCGAATCGAGGACCGTCGCGATGATCGGCCTGCGTAGGCGGGAGAAGATCCTCGCGGTGGTCCTCGCCGGAACGGCGGGGTTCGTCGACTCCGTGGGGTTCCTCGCGGCCGGCGGCTACTTCGTGTCGTTCATGAGCGGCAACTCCACCCGCATGGTCGTGCACGTCGCCGAGAGGAACCTGGGCGGGGCGGGCATCGCGGCGGTGCTGCTCGTGTCGTTCTTCCTCGGTGCGGTCGGCGGCGCGCTGGTCACGCGCCGCCGTAATCTCGACGACCGCCCCGCTGTCCTGACACTGGTGTTGGTGCTGTTGCTCGTCGCGATGGCACTGCAGTTGACCACCTCGGCCACGATCTGGGCCGTGCCGGTCGGTATCGCGGTGGCAGCGGCGGCGATGGGGTCCATGAACTCGGTCTTCCACACGCGCGGCGAGGTCTCGCTCGGGGTGACCTATATGACCGGGGCCGTGGTGAAGTCGGCGCACCGGCTCGTCGACGCGCTCTTCGGCGGGTCGTGGGCGCCGTATTGGCAGCAGGTGTTCCTGTGGTCGGCGCTGGTGATCGGCGGGGTGTTGGGTGCGGTGTCGCATCTGGCGGTGGGCCCGTCGACGTTCGGTGTCGCGGCGGTGGTGGTGGCTGCCGCCCTGGTCGTGACCGTCGTGCTGCGTCGCCGCGAGTACCGCACCGCCTGATCGGGCCGGGCCCCGGGTGGAGGGGA
>NZ_BRVN01000046.1 GCF_026011735.1 Dietzia sp. NCCP-2495
CCGCGAGGATACGAGAACCGACTGCGTAGCCATTGATGCAGTAGCGCGTACGAACCCGTGTGGCGGGCCTAGTTGTCGTAGGCAGGTGCAAGGGTGTCCAAAACCTCGAGGGGCGCGGTCAGGTCACCGGCCGCACTTGTTCAGCCGCACATCGATCGGAGACAACTCATGGTTGAAGGACTCCACTCACGCCCTCACTCGGAGGCCGGAGCCAAGCGGGCGGTAACGCGCAAATATCCACTTGGTGAGATCGTGCCTAGGAAGCGGGTTCACTCTTCGAAGGTGGAGGAGCGAGTTCGGACGATGTTGGAGGGCCACGGAATCGAACTTCTCGATCCTCATCACGGCGTTCAAGCCGGGCTGGATCCCGAAGCTGGATACTGGCCGATTCTCACACCGGACCTCATCCTCAAGGGGCAGCGTGTGGCTGTAGAGGTCGATCCGACGGGGTCGCCGGATGGGCCGGCTGGCCACGACAAGAAGAGAGCTGCCGACGAGAAGAGAAACCGGCTAATGGCCGAGGCTGGTTGGACGCTGGTGCGTCTACGGCTGGGTCTGGGGCAAGGGAGTGCCATTGGCCCTTTTGACGTCGAGACAGAAAGCGTCAACGTGACCGTCGCTGCCATCGATGCGCTTGCCGAAGCGGTGAGGAGAGCGATTGCGGGCAGTAGCGGGGTTATCCGGTTCATTCCGAAGAATCCGTCCCCGCAGCGGAAACAGGCTTCGCGGCTTGGGGCAATCGGTCAGCACAAGTACGAAGACGGCTGGTATGTGTCTTGGCTCCAAGACTCCGGGGCGCGCGCACGTTATGTGCTCCTGGACGGTGGAAGGAACTTGTACGCAGGCGTCGGATGGGACCTCGAGTTTGTCGCGGACGTGGGGCTGGACTCGCTTCCTCGCAAGCGGTGGCGTTCAGAGCTTGAGGCGTTCTTTTCCGAGGATCCGTCCCCACTTCCGGCGAGCCGGTTTCCGTGGGGATCGGAGTTCTTTACGGGCGAGCACGATCTGAATGACCGGTTGAACAAACTTCGCATCTCTGCTGCGGAGTACACCTTCACCGCCAACGTTCCCAACGTCACTGAGTTCACTGGGTCTGCACTTATCGCCGATGGAAAAGTTTGTGCCGAACTGCACCCCGAAGCGGTTAGGTTGGGCTGGGAAGTGACAACGATTGAAGCCTGCCAAAGCCGCTTGGGTGAGTACCTAAGGGTCCGGCTAGTTCGCAACGCTGGGTGACTTCGCACTTCGGCGCAGGAGCTCCCGGGTTGCGGTTGTCGTGTCCGTAGCGCCACCTGCGCCGTCTCTCTAAGGTACACCCGTGCGGGACGACAACCCGCCAACAATTGTCGCTGTGTCGCAGGGTCTAGTTCGACACTTATGACACGTCTTCCCGTAGGGTCTAGGATCTATTGATACAGATTCCGGGCGAAAGGGTCTTTTCGATGGCTGACCGGATTGGGACGTTGCTGAACCGTTCGGGTGACGGTGGCGAGGAGGTGCTCATCGTCAGCCGCGGGAGCGTGCGGACCCGCTTTCGTCGCCGGGACGAGTTGGGTTGGAATTTTCGGGTGGAGTCGACGGACTCTGAGAACATCATCGAGCGGAAGCCAAAGCCAAGACAGGATCCGAAGCCGACTCGCCGGGCCTCGCGTCCTCGTGGGCAGCGGGTGGCGTACGTGCGGGTGTCAGCGGCCGATCAGAACGAGGCGCGTCAGCTCGAGGCGGTGGGGGAGTGCGACCGGGTCTATATCGAGAAACAGTCCGCCCGCTCGCGTGCCGATCGCGTGAAGCTCGAAGAGTGCATCGGATACCTGCGAGATGGTGACGAGCTGGTTGTTGCGTCGATGGACCGTCTCGCTCGTTCGTTGGTTGATCTCAAGCAGATCGTCGGCGAGATCACGGCTAAGGGGGCGAGTGTGGAGTTCATCCACGAGCGGGCCACCTACGCCGCCGGCGCCCAGGATCCTCGCGCAGACCTGATGCTCTCCCTGCTCGGGGCGTTCGCCGAGTTCGAGAGGGCCATCATCCGGGAACGCCAGGCCGAGGGCATCGCCATCGCCAAAGCGAAGGGCAAGTACAAGGGACGCAAACGCGTCCTGACTGACGAGCAGATCGACAGGGCCCGCGCCCGCGTCGAAGCGGGGGAGGGGCCGTCGGCAATAGCCCGAGACCTAGGAGTGGGCCGATCGACGCTCTATCGGGCTCTCCAGAGAGCTGGCGAAGGGGCCACCAGTGAAACGCCGTAGCTAACCTGCGGCGAAGGGCGGGAAGTGTCGGAGAGCTTTACGACTCCGAGATCATGCGTACAAGCAGTTCTGCGCTCTCCGACCCCAGCGTGCCTGAGACAGCGGTGCTCAACGCATTTAGCTGAGCCCTGACCCACTCAAGGCCACGCCTAGGTCCGCGGCTCTCGATCGCCCCAATTTCCTCGAGCAGATCTTGCTTCTCGACCTCCGGCAGGTCGGCATCTTCAACGTGACTCCGGAACTGGCTCAGTGCCGCCAGGATGTCCTCTACCGACACCTCAGAGCCGAAATGGGCAGTCATCGAGTGGCCCTGTCCGCCAATCGCTTGGTTCCCAATATGTTGGGTTCCATAGTTGTCAGCCGAAACGTTCATGGTCGTCATTCCTCCGGAAAGTTGAACCTGGTCGAGACTCATCTGGTTTCTAAGGAGTCGCTGGCCCGCTGCGGTCAGACGCGCTCGGATCATTGATCCACCCCAGGCTTTGGTCCCCTCGAGGTAACCGCCTGACTCGAGTTCCTCGACTGCCAGACTGACCTCTCGCGCGGAGAGCGGCCCGGTGAAGTCCGCAGCGCCCCCACTCTTCATCAGCGCTTCTGGGGATGTCTCGGGATGGGCCGCCAGCCACTCCAAAACCCGCCTTTGCGCAAGTGAAGAGCGGTAGCTCTCGCGCATCCGGTTGGCTTCTACACGGCCACGCGTAGTCAGAATGAAGTCGAACTGACCATCTAGGGTCAGGGTGGCGTGGACTAGATCGGCAAGTTGAAGCTCGCTGTAAACGGTCTCCGCGAGTGAAGGGGGAACCACTTCGTCAGGAAGCGTGCTGGCTCGCTGTCCTGGCTGGTCGATTAACCACCGGAGTACCCGCTCTGCGTGGAATGTCATTCCAGGCATCTTGCATCTCCTTCTCCGTGGGGAGTGAATGCACGGCGGCCAGGCGGAGGCCCGGCCGTTCTGGTCACTGTGTCATCTGGGTACGACACCAAGTCCCTGCTAAGTCGATCCCCACAGCAGCCTTGTGTCGAGACGACCTAGTAAGAAGTGAGCCTCCAACGCAAGTCCAGCGAGCAGGCGCGAAATGGGCATGTGCGCGGTGGTCAACTGATGTCTAGCAAAGCCGTGGCTCGATAAGACAGTCGTCTGGGCGGATCGATCTCAATCGTTACACCGTGATACGCTCTGTCAAACAGTTAAACATGTCATTGGACGGGGCTCTAGGGGGCAGGGTGGCTACGATCGCGTTTCGCGTAGAGGATGCAATGCGTGCAGAGCTGGAGGAGCTCGCGCGGAGTCGGGGCGTGAGTTTGTCCGACCTGGTCCGATCGACCCTGGAGGGCCTGATTCTTAGAGATGACCCCCGGGGGCGGTGGACGGAGACTGCTCCACGCACCCTGACCACCTACGAGCGGCAGATGCTGGCCCTGCAGCATCGAATCCTCGCTCACGTCATGCCGCTCAAGCATGAAGACGCCCCCACTGAAGACTGCGCCCAGGTGGAGGGGGACCCCGGTTATCAGCGCCGACGTGCGCAAATCTTGGAAGGTGGGTACGTCACCGAATACAGCGACGTATTCATCAGTACTCACCCCGAGATGACGGCCGACGAGTGCACTTTCGTGATGGATCTGCTGGACATGTTTCGAACCATCACCGTCAGCATCCAGCGGCTTCGGGGTGCTGGGCAGAGTGTCGACGACGAAACGGAACGGCTGTTGCGGTTTGACGGCTTTGATTACCAGATCGAGGCTGAAACTCGACTTCTTGACTACGTTCGGCATCTTGTCAGCGATACCCGTTGGTCTGAAGTGCTACCCGTGCTGGGACCTGATCACGACCACGGCAACTCCCATGGGCCGAGGTTGGACCTCTACCGGCGGCTCCTTGGCGAGTATCAGCTCATCCGCCACGAACAGAAGCCGCGATTTGAGCTGTCCGATTATCTCCTGAGCACCGACCAGCTGCAACGTCTGGCTGACGCGGCAACCTATCCCTCACGCCGGCGCGACCATCAGTCCGGCGGCACTGCGGGATCGCCTTCAACGGTCGAAGGCTGACGGGGGGATGGACCCGCGGAACAGAGGGGATCTCGACCAACTGACCGCTCGCTATCGAAGCCTGGCCGGCGGAGAGCGGGTGGCGTTCGTGGATGAGGCGTATCGACTTCCCAATGATTGTCGACCAGGGGAGAAGCCCTTCTACGCACTGGCCGCGGTGCTACTGGCACTCGAGGATCACGCGGATATTCGCGCAGACCTGCACCGCATCGTCGGCGGCAATTGGTGGCATACCGTCGAGGCGCAGCAGGCCCAAGACGGACTCCCGAAGATTGAGGCGCTTACGGACTATCTCGCTGACTATCGCGACCCCTGCGTTCTGGCCGTCTGTCACACCCCGGGTCCAGACGACCAGGCCATTGGCATGCGCGCGGTGAGCCTGTCTGCGCTACTCGCCGCACTCGGATCCCAGGCCCCACCCCCCGGGGTCGGGGCAGTTGAGGACCATCAACGAGCCGCCCCCTCGCAGGTAAAGCTGGTCGTCCTGGAGCGCCAACACAGGCATCAGGACACCGACCGGGACCTGTACACAATTAAGCAGGCGCGCCAGAGTGGCGTGATCGGCAGGCACTTCCCGGTGATGCACGTATCTCCATCGATCGAAAACCTACTCTGGCTACCCGACCTGGTCAGTCACACTTATCGTCGGTACATCACCCACGACGAAGACCTCGTCACTCGCCTCGACGGGCAAACGGTGACGATCGAACTGGCCGCAAATAAGAGCGACCCCCTGGGTGCCGCAGCATATGTCCAGGGGGTAAGCCGACTGTTCCAATAGGAAGGGTCGGTCTCTGCTCGCCCTTATGGTCCCGCACCTCTGCCACGAATGCAACCACGCGTGCCCCAGGCGTCCGCCGCGGCCGTCCTCAGTGCATGGCCCCGGCTTGGATCGGCACGGCACGGACTGTGGCCGATCTCCGTTCCGCCAGTGTCGCGCAAGGCCCTGATGCGTGCACTTCTCTTGCGCCGCACTGCTGTGCAACAGCTGTATGAGCCACCGCCATGGTGCGAGCTGCGCGAGTCCCAGACGCGGGGCACACGGGGTAGGTGTCGCGGTAGGGGATCGTCAAACGAGACACAGCTTGCGTTTGCTCTGGAGAGGCCTCGCTCCCGATCGCGATTGCGCGTGAGTGGGTCCGGATGCTCCTCAGGTGTTCGGGGCGGAGGCCAGGGGAGTGGCTCGAGATCAGGTTTGTGTCTTGTGGTCGGGCCCTGGTGGCCGGAGTCAAGCAGACTCGGGCGAACGGCGTAGCGATCACCCTAGGTCACACTGTTCTCTGTGAGTGCTGACGCGAGTATGACCAGGACCGCATCGATCCGTCCGGTGGTCGCGGTGATCGCAGTCGTTGTCATGGATGGCCGGGTTCTCCTGGTCCGGCGCGCAAATCCGCCGGACGCCGGACGGTGGGGATTTCCCGGGGGGAAGATCGAGTTCGGTGAGACAATTAGCCAGGCTGCACTCCGTGAGTTGGCCGAGGAGACCGCGATCACGGCCGAAGCGATGCGCATCGTCACCACCGTCGACGCATTCGACTTCGATGAACGTGGTGTTGTGACCAGTCATTTCGTTCTAGTCGCGGTGCTGTGTCGCTGGCTTTCAGGATCACTAGTTGCCGGTGATGACGCGTTAGAGGCGCGCTGGTACGGACTCGACGAGCTCGACGAGAGGCAGTTAGACCTCAGCGAGGATGTCGCCGAGGTCGCCGAACTTGCCGCGAGAATCTACGGGAACGAGAGCGGCACGTGATGCTCACTGGCGACATGATGACTCTGTCGGGAACGCACGATCTCTGAACGCCTGGGCCCACGTCCATCCTTGCGCGAGCCTCGTGGCCGCTCTGCTCAGGGCATCGGGGCCTGGCCACCTGGCTGTGGATGATTGCCCCATGGGACTAGGTATGCTGGCGCTCGACACGGGGTGCCCGCTGGGGCTGAGATCAAACCCGAAGAACCTGATCGAGTTCGGACTCGCGGAGGAATGTCGACGTTAAGCACTGCGTTGCAGGCGCTTTGGGACAACTTGCGTTCGCCCTCGTTCGGTTCAGGGATGCCGGAGACGAGGTTGGTGCTGATGATCGCGAATGTTCTATCGATTGCCGGGACGGACCCGAGTGGTGGTGCGGGTATTCAAGCGGATCTGAAGACGTTTTCTGCTCTCGGTGTTTATGGCATGAGTGCGATCACTGCGGTGGTCGCCCAGAACACGCACGGCGTGCGGAGATTCGTTGCGCTCGAGCCGGCCTTCGTCGCGGATCAGCTCGCCGCGGTGTTTGACGATGTGCGTGTCGATGCGGTCAAGATCGGCATGGTCGCCAACGCTGGGATCGCTGTGAGTATCGCTGAGGCACTGGATGCGTATCCGCGTTGCCCCGTAGTGCTTGATCCGGTGATGGTCGCCAAAAGCGGCGACCATCTGCTTGACCCGGACGCCGTCTCCGCGGTTCGTGATCTATTAGTGCCGCGAGCGACGATTCTCACCCCCAATCTCCCTGAGGCTGCGGACCTGACCGGGGCTTCGGACGCGATCGCAGATGTCGAGCAGATGCGTGAGCTTTTGCCGGCCCTGCGTACGCTCGGAGCACCCTGGGTGCTCCTCAAAGGCGGGCATCTGCCAGGACGAACGAGCGTGGACATCCTCACCGGCGCGACCACGGTGGAACTATCCACGACCCGTGTGGACACCAACAGTGACCACGGCACCGGGTGCACCTTATCCGCCGCTATCGCCGCGCTAGTACCGCATAACGACGTCGTCGCAAGCGTGCGCCTGGCTAAGGACTACCTCACGGGAGCTCTTCAGCGCGCCGACGAGCTCGATGTCGGTTCCGGTCACGGACCTGTGCACCACTTCCACGCGCTGTGGAGTGCACCGGCTATGCGCGGCGAGCGCAGGTAAGACCATTTACTTGTCATAAGGTAAGTTATCGGCGTGAACATAATGCCTAGTGGCGCGGCGTTTTGAGACGTGACTAGTTCGCTGGGTGCTTCTGGTCGGCGTGACTTGTGGCGTTGATCGGAGCACGGCGCCGGCGGGCCGGCGCTGTGCTGCCTGGTTAGTTGGCGGCGGTGTATGCCTGCATCACCTCAGCGGGTATGCGTCCGCGGTCGGAGACGTCATACCCGTTGGATCGGGCCCAGTCGCGAACCCGCTTGGACTCATTGGCTGAAGTGGTGGTTCTGCGCGAGGTCTTGGCTTTGCTCCCGGCGACTCGGTGGCCGGCGTTGATGTACGGCTCTAAGACTTCGCGAAAAGTGTCAGCGTTAGCATCGCTGAGGTCGATGGAATAGTCTTTGCCCTCGAACGCAAAAGTGATGGTGTTTGCTTTGTCGCCAAGGTCGGTGCCGTCGAGATCGTCGATGAATCCGTCCGAGGGACCAGTACAACTCGATCAGCTGGGTGTTGACCCGTCGCTGCGCCGTGAGGCGTGCTTGTCGGACCCTGTTCTTGAGATCCTCGACGAGGTGCCCATAGTTGGTTGGCAGGTCCAGGTCCCGGGTGTTCACTCGCCCATCCTGACAGGTCCACTCCTGCGAACCTGCCGCGACGCCCGCTGTATCACCAGCGTTCGGCTCCGACAT
>NZ_BRVN01000047.1 GCF_026011735.1 Dietzia sp. NCCP-2495
GGGTCTGTTAGGCTGGAGGAGTTGCCCCGAGTTGGGGTGGCGAGCAGTTTTCACCCCGTGAAGCTGGACTCTTTTGAGGGTGTGGTGGAGTGGTGTGTGGGTGTTGTTTGAGAACTCAACAGTGTGTTTTGTTTGTGATAGTGCCAAATTTTTTTTGGTTTGCGGCCCTTGGACTTCCCTGTCGTTGGGGGTCGCGTTTTTACAGGACAGCCAGTTTTGGTTTGTTTTTGTTTGCTTGGATTGTGCTTTTCTTTTTTGCTGAGAAGCTTTTATGGAGAGTTTGATCCTGGCTCAGGACGAACGCTGGCGGCGTGCTTAACACATGCAAGTCGAACGGTAAGGCCCTTTCGGGGGTACACGAGTGGCGAACGGGTGAGTAACACGTGGGTAATCTGCCCTGCACTTCGGGATAAGCCTGGGAAACTGGGTCTAATACCGGATATGAGTCCCGGCCGCATGGTCTGGGGTTGGAAAGTTTTTCGGTGCAGGATGAGCCCGCGGCCTATCAGCTTGTTGGTGGGGTAATGGCCTACCAAGGCGACGACGGGTAGCCGGCCTGAGAGGGTGATCGGCCACACTGGGACTGAGACACGGCCCAGACTCCTACGGGAGGCAGCAGTGGGGAATATTGCACAATGGGCGGAAGCCTGATGCAGCGACGCCGCGTGGGGGATGACGGTCTTCGGATTGTAAACCCCTTTCAGTAGGGACGAAGCGCAAGTGACGGTACCTGCAGAAGAAGCACCGGCCAACTACGTGCCAGCAGCCGCGGTAATACGTAGGGTGCGAGCGTTGTCCGGAATTACTGGGCGTAAAGAGCTCGTAGGCGGTTTGTCGCGTCGTCTGTGAAATCCTCCAGCTTAACTGGGGGCGTGCAGGCGATACGGGCAGACTTGAGTACTACAGGGGAGACTGGAATTCCTGGTGTAGCGGTGAAATGCGCAGATATCAGGAGGAACACCGGTGGCGAAGGCGGGTCTCTGGGTAGTAACTGACGCTGAGGAGCGAAAGCATGGGTAGCGAACAGGATTAGATACCCTGGTAGTCCATGCCGTAAACGGTGGGCGCTAGGTGTGGGGGTCTTCCACGACTTCCGTGCCGTAGCTAACGCATTAAGCGCCCCGCCTGGGGAGTACGGCCGCAAGGCTAAAACTCAAAGGAATTGACGGGGGCCCGCACAAGCGGCGGAGCATGTGGATTAATTCGATGCAACGCGAAGAACCTTACCTAGGCTTGACATATACAGGACGGCGGCAGAGATGTCGTTTCCCTTGTGGCTTGTATACAGGTGGTGCATGGTTGTCGTCAGCTCGTGTCGTGAGATGTTGGGTTAAGTCCCGCAACGAGCGCAACCCCTGTCTCATGTTGCCAGCACGTGATGGTGGGGACTCGTGAGAGACTGCCGGGGTCAACTCGGAGGAAGGTGGGGATGACGTCAAATCATCATGCCCCTTATGTCTAGGGCTTCACACATGCTACAATGGCTAGTACAGAGGGCTGCGATACCGTGAGGTGGAGCGAATCCCTTAAAGCTGGTCTCAGTTCGGATTGGGGTCTGCAACTCGACCCCATGAAGTCGGAGTCGCTAGTAATCGCAGATCAGCAATGCTGCGGTGAATACGTTCCCGGGCCTTGTACACACCGCCCGTCACGTCATGAAAGTCGGTAACACCCGAAGCCGGTGGCCCAACCCCTTTGTGGGAGGGAGCCGTCGAAGGTGGGATCGGCGATTGGGACGAAGTCGTAACAAGGTAGCCGTACCGGAAGGTGCGGCTGGATCACCTCCTTTCTAAGGAGCACTCACCACACGCACTCTGTGGGTGTTGTGTGGTCAGAGTTTGCGCCGGTTTCGGTCCCGAGTGTGGATCGGCTGGTGGCTCGATTGGGTGGAACACTATCGCGCAGGATCTCGCGTTGATCTCAACTGGTGTCGGCTTCAGGGGCCGGCGTGGTGGGGGAGTGGGGTCCGGGATGAAACACACTGTTGGGTGTCTGAAACAACACCGTCAAGCCTTCGGGTTTGGTTGTTTCTTTCTGGCACTGATTCCCGAAGCACCTGGTTTGTGGTTTTTGTGGCCGTGGGGTGTGGGTGGGGTTGGTGTGTGTTGTTTGAGAACTGCACAGTGGACGCGAGCATCTTTAATTGTTTTGTGTTGTAAGTGTGTAAGAGCACACGGTGGATGCCTTGGCACCAAGAGCCGATGAAGGACGTAGTAGGCTGCGATAAGCCTCGGGGAGTTGCCAAACGAACTGTGATCCGAGGGTGTCCGAATGGGGGAACCCAGCGCGCGTGATGGCGTGTTACCCGCATCTGAATTCATAGGGTGTGTGGAGGGAACGCGGGGAAGTGAAACATCTCAGTACCCGCAGGAAGAGAAAACAACTGTGATTCCGTGAGTAGCGGCGAGCGAAAGCGGAGGAGGCTAAACCGCATGCGTGTGATACCCGGCAGGGGTTGCGTGTGTGGTGTTGTGGGAGCGTGATGTCCTGGTTCTGCCGGATCAGGCACTGCTTGTCGCGGGTTAGGGGAACGACTTGGAAGGGTCGGCCGTAGAGGGTGAGAGTCCCGTACCTGAAAGCCTGGCGTGGTGGTGTGTTGTGTTTCCCAAGTAGCAGCGGGCCCGTGAAATCTGCTGTGAATCTGCCGGGACCACCCGGTAAGCCTAAATACTCCTTGGTGACCGATAGCGGATTAGTACCGTGAGGGAATGGTGAAAAGTACCCCGGGAGGGGAGTGAAATAGTACCTGAAACCGTGTGCTTACAATCCGTCAGAGGCTTTCGGGCTGATGGCGTGCCTTTTGAAGAATGAGCCTGCGAGTTAGTGGTATGTCGCGAGGTTAACCCGTGTGGGGAAGCCGTAGCGAAAGCGAGTCCGAATAGGGCGACTGTGAGTGGCATGCTCTAGACCCGAAGCGGAGTGATCTACCCATGGCCAGTGTGAAGCGACGGTAAGACGTCGTGGAGGCGCGAACCCACTTAGGTTGAAAACTGAGGGGATGAGTTGTGGGTAGGGGTGAAAGGCCAATCAAACTCCGTGATAGCTGGTTCTCCCCGAAATGCATTTAGGTGCAGCGTCGCATGTTTCACCTCGGAGGTAGAGCTACTGGATGGCCGATGGGCCCCACAAGGTTACTGACGTCAGCCAAACTCCGAATGCCGAGGTGTGAGAGTGCGGCAGTGAGACTGTGGGGGATAAGCTTCATAGTCGAGAGGGAAACAGCCCAGATCGCCGGCTAAGGCCCCTAAGCGTGTACTAAGTGGAAAAGGATGTGGGATCGCTGAGACAGCCAGGAGGTTGGCTTAGAAGCAGCCACCCTTGAAAGAGTGCGTAATAGCTCACTGGTCAAGTGGTCCTGCGCCGACAATGTAGCGGGGCTCAAGTACACCGCCGAAGCCGCGGCACTTGCACGTGTACCTCCCTTTTTGGGCAGGTGTGTGGGTGGGTAGGGGAGCGTCGTGTGGCCATGGAAGCGCCGGAGTGATCCAGGTGTGGAGGCCACACGAGTGAGAATGCAGGCATGAGTAGCGAATGACGAGTGAGAAACTCGTCCGCCGGATGACCAAGGGTTCCTGGGTCAAGCTAATCTGCCCAGGGTGAGTCGGGACCTAAGGCGAGGCCGACAGGCGTAGTCGATGGACAACGGGTTGATATTCCCGTACCCGTGTATGCGCGCCCATGGTGAATCAGTGATACTAACCGCCCTGAACCATCTAGACGACCTTCGGGTCGCGTGGTGGGGATGCGCGGGACCTGATCTGGTAGTAGCCAAGCGATGGGGTGACGCAGGAAGGTAGCTGGGCCAGTCAGTGGTTGTACTGGTGTAAGAGTGTAGGCCGTGACAACAGGCAAATCCGTGTCACATTAAGGGCTGAGACTTGATGCGTACCCGTTGTGGGGAATTCAGTGATCCTATGCTGCCGAGAAAAGCCTCTAGTGAGTTCATACACGGCCCGTACCCCAAACCAACACAGGTGGTCAGGTAGAGAATACCAAGGCGATCGAGAGAACTGTGGTTAAGGAACTCGGCAAAATGCCCCCGTAACTTCGGGAGAAGGGGGACCACGCCCGGTGATGATCTTTACGGTCGGAGCTGGGGGTGGTCGCAGAGACCAGAGAGAAGCGACTGTTTACTAAAAACACAGGTCCGTGCGAAGACGTAAGTCGATGTATACGGACTGACGCCTGCCCGGTGCTGGAAGGTTAAGAGGACCGGTTAGCCCCTTGTGGGCGAAGCTGAGAATTTAAGCCCCAGTAAACGGCGGTGGTAACTATAACCATCCTAAGGTAGCGAAATTCCTTGTCGGGTAAGTTCCGACCTGCACGAATGGCGTAACGACTTCTCTGCTGTCTCGACCACAGACTCGGCGAAATTGCATTACGAGTAAAGATGCTCGTTACGCGCGGCAGGACGAAAAGACCCCGGGACCTTTACTATAGCTTGGTATTGGCGTTCGATTCGGTTTGTGTAGGATAGGTGGGAGACTGTGAAGTATGCACGCCAGTGTGTATGGAGTCGTTGTTGAAATACCACTCTGATCGTATTGACCGTCTAACCTCGGCCCATGATCTGGGTTAGGGACAGTGCCTGGTGGGTAGTTTAACTGGGGCGGTTGCCTCCCAAAGAGTAACGGAGGCGCCCAAAGGTTCCCTCAGCCTGGATGGCAATCAGGTGTTGAGTGCAAGTGCACAAGGGAGCTTGACTGTGAGACGTACATGTCGAGCAGGGACGAAAGTCGGGACTAGTGATCCGGCACCGGCAAGTGGAAGCGGTGTCGCTCAACGGATAAAAGGTACCCCGGGGATAACAGGCTGATCTTCCCCAAGAGTCCATATCGACGGGATGGTTTGGCACCTCGATGTCGGCTCGTCGCATCCTGGGGCTGGAGTAGGTCCCAAGGGTTGGGCTGTTCGCCCATTAAAGCGGCACGCGAGCTGGGTTTAGAACGTCGTGAGACAGTTCGGTCTCTATCCGCCGCGCGCGTAAGAAACTTGAGGAAGGCTGTCCCTAGTACGAGAGGACCGGGACGGACGAACCTCTGGTGTGTCAGTTGTTCCACCAGGAGCATCGCTGATTAGCTACGTTCGGAAGGGATAACCGCTGAAAGCATCTAAGCGGGAAGCCTGTTCCAAGATGAGGTTTCTCACCCACTAGCTGGGTTAAGGCCCCCCACAGACCATGGGGTTGATAGGCCGGAACTGGAAGCGCAGCAATGCGTGGAGGTGACCGGTACTAATCGGCCGAGGACTTACACACAAACAGTCCTTTAGAGCAAAAGTTCGCGTCCACTGTGCAGTATCTGAAACAACACACCCACACACACAGTGTGTGGAGCCTTGTTTCGCAGAGTTACGGCGGCCATAGCGGCAGGGAAACGCCCGGTCCCATTCCGAACCCGGAAGCTAAGCCTGCCAGCGCCGATGGTACTGCACTCGCGAGGGTGTGGGAGAGTAGGTCACCGCCGAACACAACTTCAC
>NZ_BRVN01000048.1 GCF_026011735.1 Dietzia sp. NCCP-2495
GGATAAGTGCCCGCTCAAGCAACTCGGCTCAGAGCCCGATACAACGTTGCTCTCGAAATCTTGAGGGTCTCGGCGATGGTGGCTGCGGATTCCCCGGATCGCTTCATCCGGTGAGCGAGTGCGACCTGATCCTCGGTCATGCTCCGAGGGCGTCCGGTGTGTCGCCCGCGGGCGGCAGCGGCCTCACGGGCTGCCGCCGCGCGTTCGGACTTGAGGTCAACTTCGTACTCCGAGAGCGCGGCGAATATGGCGGCCATCATCTTCCCCGTCGGAGTAGTGAAGTCCAAACTTTCTCGCAGGGAGACGAGGCTAATATCGCGTTCCTGGAGTTCGCCGATGGTTTCGATGATCCCGGTGAGGGAACGACCGAGGCGGTCGAGAGCTACGACCACGACCGTGTCGCCCGGGCGTGCGTACTCCAAGAGTTCCCGGAGGCCGGGTCGATCATTGCTCCGGCCCGTCCACTTATCCGAGAAGATGTGGTCGACTCCCTCGTGCTGGAGCGCGTCGATCTGCTGATCGAGATGCTGCTTGGTCGTGGAGACTCGTGCGTACCCGAGGCGCTCGCCGTTGGTGCTCATACCAATCTGTCGCAGAAGTCGGCGGGTTCGTTACTTCTGCGACACTAATAATGAGACGGACTTCTGAGACCGGGCGACCAGGGCGTTCCTTCGGCGGGCGCGCTCCTCACCTAAGGGTCTCGATTCCAAAGATTCGAGACTCTTCTCTGAGCGGTGGTTGCGGCCCAAATGGCAGTGGCTCGTGCGTAGGTGGAACACAAGACGACGGTGCGGGGTAGGAGACTCGGCGGGCAGCTGGCTCAGTTCTCCTGCGGGTGGCTCCGCTGGACGAGTGGGTATCGCAGCTCGGACGGGTTGGACCTTCCCGACCGATGGGTGATCGCAGGCGCTGAGTCGCTCGTGGAGCGTCCGCGAGGCGGTCGTCGGTGTGGTTGCCTCAGGCTCAACGCAAGTTTTCGGAAAAGTTCGGTGCGGGGTGCCGGAGGACCATTCGGGGTGCTCCTTGAGACGGGGACGGGCGGGTCTAGTAAGAACAGACCCATGGCGACTGTGCATGAGGTGATCGAGGCGTTCCGTAAGGCTCCGACGAATGTGGAGCGGGGGACGAAGTTCGAGCAGCTTATGGTGCGCTACTTCGAGCTGGACCCGATGCTGTCGCAGCAGTACGACCAGGTGTGGCGGTGGATGGACTGGCCGGGCCGGGACGGCAAGGTCGACACTGGGATCGATCTGGTGGCCAGGGAGCGCGACACCGGCGAGTACACGGCGGTCCAGTGCAAGTTCTACGAGCCCGAGCACACGCTGGCTAAGGGTGACATCGACTCGTTCTTCACTGCGTCGGGCAAGGCTCCGTTTGCCAACCGGGTGATCATCTCCACCACCAACAAGTGGGGCAAGCACGCCGAGGATGCTCTGGACGGGCAGACGACCCCGGTACAGCGGATTTCGTTGGAGGACATCGCCCAGTCGGCGATCGACTGGGACATCGCCTGGCCCCAGGGGGAGCTGCAGGTCGACCTCGCCCCGTCCGCGCCGTACAGCCTGCGCCCGCACCAGCAGGAGGCGCTGGACGCGGTATTCCGCGGCTACGCCGAGGGCAATGACCGAGGCAAGCTCATCATGGCTTGCGGGACGGGTAAGACCTTCACCTCGCTGAAGATCGCCGAGCAGGTCGCCCAGGACAACGGGGGCAGGGCCCGCATCCTGTTCGCGGTGCCCTCGATCGCGCTGCTGTCGCAGACTCTGCGGGAGTGGACCGCCCGCTCGGAGCTGGATTTACGGGCGTTCGCGGTGTGCTCGGATACCAAGGTCTCCCGCGCCGCGGAGGACTTCGACACCTCCGATGTCGCGATCCCAGTGACCACCAACCCCGAGCAGCTTGCGGAGAAGCTGAGCCACCGCAAGCGAGCCGCAGGACTGACCGTGGTATTCACCACCTACCAGTCACTCCCGGTGGTCTCCAAGGCCCAGCGGCTGGGCGTGGACGCCTTCGATCTGGTGATCTGCGACGAGGCCCACCGCACGACCGGAGTCACCCTCGCAGGCGAGGACCCCTCGAACTTCGTCGCGGTCCACGACCCCGACTTCCTCAAGGCTTCGCGCCGTCTTTACATGACCGCCACTCCGAGACTGTTCGACGACAAGACCCGCGAGAAGGCCGACGCGCACTCCGCGGAGATCGTCTCCATGGACGACGTCGACACCTACGGCCCGGAGCTCCACCGCCTGTCCTTCGGCGACGCCGTCGAGCGCGGACTGCTTACCGACTACAAGGTGGTGGTGCTCACCGTCGACGAGTCTGTGATGGCCAGTCGACTCCAGAGTGATCTCGCGGATGCCGGTGAGCTGCGCCTGGACGATGCCTCCAGGTTGGTGGGCCTCTGGAACGGACTGGCCAAGCGCGCCGGACACTCCCCGACGGGCGAGGGGTTCGCTCCCGGTGAGCCCCCGATGCGGCGAGCGGTGGCCTTTGCCCGCGACATCAAGGCTTCCAAGCAGGTCGCCGAGATGCTGCCCCGAGTCGTGGAGTCCTACCAAGACCTCCTGCGTGACGCCGAGGACGAGGGTCAGGACATCGCTGACACCAACCGGGGCCTGCGGTGCTCGGTGCATCACGTAGACGGCACCTACAACGCTCTGCAGCGCAACGAGGAGCTGACCTGGCTCAAGGCCGAGCCCGCAGCCGATGAGTGCCGCATCCTGACCAATGCCCGGTGCCTGTCCGAGGGCGTGGATGTACCGGCTCTGGACGCTGTGCTGTTCATGCATCCCCGCAACTCGGTGGTCGATGTCGTGCAGTCGGTCGGTCGGGTCATGCGCAGGTCTCCTGGCAAGGACTATGGCTACATCATCCTGCCCGTCGCCGTTCCGGAGGGCGTCAAGCCATCAGAGGCGCTGAACAACAATGAGCGGTTCAAGACCGTCTGGCAGGTTCTCAACGCCCTCCGTGCTCATGACGACCGCTTCAACGCCATGGTCAACTCCATCGCTCTGAATTCCAAGGACGCGAAGAAGTCCGGGCAGGGAGTCGAGCAACTCCTAGGTGGCCACGTCGGGCCCGTCGAGGAAGAACTCGCGGGGACCGGAGACAAGGACGCCGACGGCACCGACTCCGATCGGGACGCTGAGCAGACCAAGCAGATGGCGCTGTTCGCTCTGTCGGAGTGGCAGGAGGCGATCTACGCCAAGATCGTCGACAAGGTCGGCACCCGCACCTACTGGGAGGACTGGGCCGCAGATGTCGCCGACATCGCGGCCGCCCAGATCACCCGCATCAACGCAGCCCTCGCAGCTGCCGGACCCGAGCTACGGCAGGGTTTCAACGACTTCGTCGACGGGCTCCGAGCGAACCTGAACGAGTCGATCGGCCGGGACGACGCGGTCAGCATGCTGTCCCAGCACTTGATCACCAAGCCTGTCTTCGACGCGCTGTTCGAGGGCCATGACTTCGCCGCCCAGAACCCGGTCTCCAAGGTCATGCAGACCATGGTCGACCAACTCTCCGGAGCCAACCTCGACGCCGAGACAGCCAAGCTGGACTCCTTTTACGACTCGGTGCGGGTCCGCGCCTCCGAAGTCACCTCAGCAGAGGGCAAGCAGCAGGTCATCGCCGAGCTCTACGAACGGTTCTTCAAGCTAGGATTCGCCAAGCAGGCCGACGCCCTCGGCATCGTCTACACCCCAGTGGAGATCGTCGACTTCATCCTCCGCGCCACCGACCAAGCCCTCCGGGATACCTTCGGTCGAGGACTGACCGACCAGGACGTCCACGTCCTCGACGGCTTCACCGGCACCGGCACCTTCATCACCCGGCTATTGCAATCCGGACTGATCCGCCCCGAGGATCTCGCCCGCAAGTACGCGGGGGAGATCCACGCCAACGAGCTCATGCTGCTGGCCTACTACATCGCCGCGGTGAACATCGAAACCACGTATCACTCGATCGCCGGGCACACCGACACCAGCGACTACGAGCCCTTCCCCGGCATTGTGCTCGCTGACACCTTCCAGATCCACGAGCACGGCGACGAACTCGACCTCAAGGTCTTCCCCGCCAACAACGACCGCATCACCCGCCAGCTCGCCACCCCCATCAACGTCATCGTCGGTAACCCCCCGTACTCGGTCGGGCAGGGGTCGGCGAACGACCTCAACGCCAACGTCAAGTACCCCTCCCTCGATGCCCGGATCGCCGAGACCTACGCGGCCCGCTCCACCGGGACCAACAAGAACAGCCTTTACGACTCGTACCTCCGAGCCTTCCGCTGGGCTACCGACCGCATCGGAGACACCGGCATCGTCGCCTTCGTCTCTAACGGCGGATGGATTGACGGAAACACCGCCGACGGTATCCGCCTTACCCTCGCCGACGAGTACAGCCACATCTACGTGCTGAACCTCCGGGGGAACATGCGTAAATCGAACTGGAAGGAGGAAGGAGGGCAGATCTTCGGTGCGGGCTCACAAGCCACTATCGCCATCTGGATCGGAGTCAAGAACCCAGCTCATACTGGCCCCTGTGAGGTTCACTATCGCAGCATCGGTGACTATCTCACCCGAGAGGACAAGCTCCGGGCAATTGCTGACTCCGAGCTGAAAACCATCGACTGGACATCCATTGCCCCCAATGCTCACGGTGACTGGGTCGACCAACGGGACGAAACTTTTACCGCCTGGCCCGCCATCGGAACGAAGAAGCACGAACCCGGCCAGATCTCCGTCTTCAGCACGTTCTCGCGTGGTCTGTCATCGGGCCGGGACGCCTGGTGCTACAACTACTCCCGCGAAAAACTACAGCGCAACATCGAGAACCTGCTCGATCAGTTCGGGACCGTGAAGTCAGAGTTCGAGCAGCAGAACCCCGGCAGGGTGAAGCTCATCGACGAAGACCTCACCCGGTTTCTACAGGAGAACCCTCGCCATACGGCCACCGGGAAGATTAGCTGGAATCGCTCACTCAAGCAGCAAGTAACTCGCGGGGCCCAGATTGAGTGGAGTAACGGATTCGTCTTCCAGTCCACTTACAGGCCGTTCAGCCCACAGTGGGTGTACTACGACCGACGAGTCAACGACATGGTCTACCAACTCGCCTCGGTGTTCCCGACCCCCCACCACACCAATATCGGTTTCTACCAAGTGGGCAATGGATCAGCCGTGCCATTCAGCGTTGTGATGCTCAATGAGCTGCCGGATCTTCACGTCACCGGAGCAGGCAGCGGTGGCCAGTTCTTCCCCCGATGGACGTACGAGAAGGTCGACGCCGTAGGGGACGGGTTCGACTTCTCCAGCGGTTCTGCGGACGTCGATGAGTATGGCTATCGAAGAGTCGACAACATCACCAACGAGATCCTTTCGATCTACCGCGATGGGGGA
>NZ_BRVN01000049.1 GCF_026011735.1 Dietzia sp. NCCP-2495
CACGAGGTGCACCTCGTCACAGGCTGCGGCGACTGTCTGGTTGAGCGCGCCGAGCAGGTCGCGGAACACGCCGCCGGAGCGGTGGGTGGGCACCACACCGGAGCCGACCTCGTTCGTCACCAACACGACGCGGGGATGCGCGGCGACCGCAGCCGCCAGCTCCCGGGCCCGGTCATCGATCGCCACGCGCGCCTCGTCCACGGGGGCCTCCCACAGTCCGAGTTCGTCGACGCAGCCGGTGAGCCACGTGCCCAGGCAGTCCACCAGCACCGGGCCGGGGTTCTCGCGCAGCGCCGCCGCGACGTCGCCGGTCTCGAGCGTGCGCCAGTGGGCCGGGCGGTGGGCGCGGTGGTGCCGGACGCGCGCGGCCCAGTCGGCGTCGTCGAGCTCGTCGGCGGGGCGGCCGGGCGCGACGAAGGTGACGGGTGCGTTGTCGTCTGTGAACAGCGCCGCCGCGTGCCGGGACTTGCCGGACCTGGCGCCGCCGGTGACGAGGATCCGCATCAGGGGACGACGACGAGGATGCCCGCCGCGGCCTCGCGGGCCAGTTGACGGGTGACCGGCGTTGTCGTCGTTGTCCTCGTCATCCTGGTGGTCATCGGCCGTCTCCCTGCTTCGTTTGCGCTCCCACTCTAGGCGCGTGGGAAATGCGTACGTTTGTGGCGTAGGGCACACGACCAGAAGGAGTGCGCAATGGCAGGCAGGCTCAAGGGCAAGGTCGCGTTTATCACCGGAGTCGCGAGGGGGCAGGGGCGCACGCACGCGGTCCGGCTGGCCTCCGAGGGCGCGGACATCATCGGAGTGGACATCGCCGCGCCGATCATCGACGCCATCCCGTACGACCCCGCCACCGAGGAGGATCTGGCCGAGACGCGTCGGCTGGTCGAGGAGCAGGGGCGACGCGCGCTGCTGTCGGTCGGGGATGTCCGGGATCTCGAGGGCATGAAGAAGACCGTCGACGCCGGCGTGGCCGAGCTCGGCCGACTGGACACGGTCGTGGCGAACGCCGGCATCTGCATCCCGCAGATCTGGGACACCGTCACCCCCGAGACGTTCGGCACGACCCTGGACATCAACGTGACCGGCGTCTGGAACACGGTCATGGCCACGGCTCAGCACGTGATCGCGGCCGGTGGCGGTTCGATCGTGCTGATCAGCTCGTACGCGGGAAAGAAGGTCCAGCCGTTCATGGTCCACTACACCACCTCCAAGCACGCGGTGGTGGGCATGACCCGCGCGTTCGCCGCGGAGCTGGGCCCCAAGAACGTGCGCGTCAACAGTGTCCACCCGGGCGGCGTAGCCACCCCGATGGGCGGCGGCGACATGGTGTCCACGCTCGAGAAGGTGGGCGAGTCCAACCCGCCGCTCAACCTCATGGGGTCGACGTTCCTCGAGCAGACCTGGGCCGAGCCGGAGGAGATCTCTAACGTCGTGGCGTTCCTGGCCTCCGACGAGTCCAAGTTCATGACCGCCGAGCACCTCAGCGTGGACGGCGGGTCCCAGTATTTCTGATCGCGGTGGCTCCGGGCGCTGGGCGCTGTGCTCTGGTCTCGACTGGAGCTGCGGTGCCCGGACAGGCGGAGGGCTGCACTTCGGAGACGACGCGGGGGAAGGGCGCCGTGATCCGTATCGTCGGGGCATGAACACCACGAAGTCCGCAGCGCCGCGTCTCGGCGCCCGCTACGCCACCGACCTGGCCGAGTTGGTGGTGCCCTGGAAGGCGGCGGAGGCGGCCGCGCCGCAGCTGCTGCTCCTCAACGAGTCGTTGGCCGCCGAGCTCGGGCTGGCCACCGAGTGGCTGCGCGGTGACGACGGCGTGCGGATGTTGGTCGGCAACCACGTCCCCGAGGGTGCGACGCCGGCAGCACAGGCCTACGCCGGGCACCAGTTCGGCGGATACTCACCGCGTCTGGGCGACGGGCGGGCGCTGCTGATGGGTGAGCTCGAAGACGGCCGTGACCTGCACCTCAAAGGCTCCGGGCGCACCCCGTTCGCCCGCGGCGGGGACGGGCTGGCGGCGGTCGGCCCGATGCTGCGCGAGTACGTGATCAGCGAGGCCATGTACGCCCTCGGCGTGCCCACCACCCGCTCACTGGCGGTGACTGCGACCGGCAACACCGTCTACCGCGAGCAGCCGTTGCCCGGCGCGGTGCTCGCCCGGGTCGCGGCCGGCCACGAGCGGGTGGGCACGTTTCAGTTCGCGCGAGCCCTCGCCGCGCAGGACAGGGAGAAGAACGACGACCACGACGACGACAACGACGACAACTCGGTCCTGCGTCGACTCGCCGACCACACGATCGCCCGGCACCACCCCGACGCCGCCGACGCGGACAACCCGTACCTGGAGCTGTTCGCCTCCGTGCTTCGCCGCCAGGCCGATCTCGTGGCCCGCTGGATGCTGCTGGGATTCATCCACGGTGTCATGAACACGGACAACACCACGATCTCCGGGGAGACGATCGACTACGGACCGTGTGCGTTCATGGAGTCCTACGACCCGGCCACGGTCTTCAGTTCGATCGACACCGGCGGTCGTTATGCGTACGGCAACCAACCGGGGATCGTGCAGTGGAACCTCGCCCGGTTCGCCGAGACCCTCATCCCACTCATCGATCCCGATCAGGATGAGGCGGTCCGCCAGCTCACCGAGGTGCTGACGACCTTCCCCGGCGAATACCAGCGGGCGTGGGCCGCGGGGATGCGCGCCAAGCTGGGGCTCGGCGAGAGCACAGCCGGCGACGAGACGATCCGCGTGCTCATCGAGGACCTGCTGGTGCTGCTGGCCACCACGCGCGTCGATTTCACGAACTTCTTCCGGCACCTGACCGCCTCTGCCCGCGGGGACGAGGCCGGCCTGCGTGAGTTGTTCGCCGCCGCACCGGCGGGCAGCTGCACGGAGGCCGATCCCGGCTCCGGGGAGGGCCCGGTCGACGCCTGGCTCGCGCGCTGGCGGGCTCTCGATCCCTCGGCTCCGGAGATGGCGCTCGCCAATCCCGTCTACATCCCGCGCAACCACCTGGTGGAGGAAGCGCTGGACGCGGCCACGGCAGGGGATCTGGGGCCGGTGGAGCAGCTCCTCGTCGTCGTCGCCGATCCCTTTACCGAGAGGCCCGGCCTCGAGCGGTTCACCGAGCCGTCTCCGGCGGGCGCCGCTCCACATGTCACCTACTGCGGCACCTGACGCGCGGGGTCAGGCGGTGGCGGACAGGTTCGTGGCGGGCAGGGACGCGTAGCCGCGCGTGAAGGGCGATAGCGCGCGGACGGCGTTGTGATGGTCGACGCCCAGGCGTGGGTGAGCCGCATAGAGTTCCTCGACCGCGAGCCGGGCCTGCAACCGGGCGAAGTGGGAGCCGATGCAGAAATGCGGTCCGCGCGAGAACCCGAGATGGCCGGTGTCCTCGCGCGTGATGTCGAGCCGATCGGCGCTGGGGCCGAAGTGGCGCTCGTCGCGATTGGCCGATCCGTACAGCATCATCACCTTCTCCCCGGCCGGGATCGTCGTGCCCTCGATCGTCACGTCGCGAGTGGTGGTCCGAGCCAGGGCCTGCACGCTGGACTCGTAGCGCAGACATTCGGTGAGCGCGCCGGGGATGAGGCCGGGGTCCGCGGCGAGCATCGCGCGTTGGTCGGGGTGCCGGTCGAGCAGGGCGGCGGTGTGCGAGATGAGATTGCCTGTGGTGTCGTTCCCGCCGGCGACGATCACGAAGCAGAACCCCAGGACATCCCAGTCGGTGAGGGTATGGCCATCGATCTCGGCCCGGGTGAGCGCCGAGATGAGGTCATCACCGGGGTCCGCACGCCGCTCCGTGATCAGCGCACCGAAGTACTCGAACATCGCCGCGACGGCCGCGACGGCATCGCCTTCGAGCCCCTCGGGGCGGAAGCCCTCCTCCTGGAGTGAGGTGAGTGCGGTGACCCACGGGTCAAAGAGCGGACGATCGGCTTCCGGAAGGTCGAAAAGGTGCGCGAGCACGAACGTCGGCACCTGCGAGGAGAAGTCGCGATGCAGGTCGACGGTCTCGCCGGCGGAGTAGCGCGCGCCGAGGTCGGTGAGGCGGCCCCGGACGAACTCGCGGATGACCGGCTCGGTGGCCGCCACCCGCTTCGGGGAGAAGGCTCCGGCCAGCAGGCGGCGCTTGGTCGAGTGCTCGGGCGGATCCATCATCACGATGGTCGGGGCCAGGCCGAGCATGGCGATCTCGTCCGGGTAGAACGTCAGACCGCTGGCGGAGGAGAAAAGGCCCGGTGCAGTGACCGCGGCGTCGACGTCCGCATAGCGGGACAGGGCCCAGAAGTCTGGGCGGGCAGCGGTGCCGTCGCCGACGTGGTGGTGGACAGGGTCGGTCTCGCGGAGGGCTCTGTAGGCCGGATACGGATCGGCG
>NZ_BRVN01000050.1 GCF_026011735.1 Dietzia sp. NCCP-2495
GAGCCTGCTCCTCAGCTGCCTGACGCTGCGCCGCAGCACGGGCGGAAGCAGCAGCCGCTCCACCGTCGGCCGGGCCCTGGACCAGGCCCGCCATACTCGCCCGCGTCGTTGCGGCCTGACCTTGCGCGGCGTACTCGGCGATGGTGGTGCGGGTGGCTTCGAATCCGTGGTGGGCGCTGGCGGCCTTGTCGGCGACCTGCCGCAACGCCCCCGAAAGACTGTGCGCCGACTGGACCAGCCCACGGACGGAGTACTGAGCGTTCTCGGCGAACTCGCCCTGCCACCCGTGACCCAGGACCGCGCTCAACTCACCCTGCAAAGTGGTCGCCGCATCGTCGAGCCCGTCGGCGACCGAGGTGGCCTTCGTTTGGATATCCAGATACTGCTGCGGCTGCAACGCCTCCGAGCACTGGGCGATGTACTCCAACGGCGACGCCGACACGTCTTCCAGACCGACCCGTCCGTACCCACCCATCACGCACTGGTCGTCAAGAATGAACCCATCAGGCCCCGAGCCGTGGATCAGACCCACACTCTGCAACCCTGCAGGCTCGGCCGCGGCTTTCGACAACGCCCCAGCCAACGCCTCATCCTGGGCCTCGATCAACCCACCAGCAGCCTTGAAGAGCGCCACCATTGCCATTGCTTGGTCAACAAACCCCGAAAGGAGCGTTTTGAGGTCCTCATCCGTGAAGAGGCCATAGACAGCACCTAGCTGGCGCGCCGTGGGAAAGGTCGATGCACCATCACCCTGCTCGAAGACAGTATCGATCAGACGAAGCTCGCCAATTGCAGTGGCGAATCGTTCGCATGCCTGCGAACACAATGCCGAGGCCTCGGGCTCAAGCACGACGGTCATTAGAATTCACCTTTCGGTAGGTACGTCATGATTGGCTGACTCACCTGGTCGATGACCTCACATGCGTTGGCGCGTCGTTGACCAGAAAATTCCAGGAATACGTCGTTCAAATGGACTTGAAGCCAGGCCGTACCGCGCCCGGTAAAGAACAGTTGAATGCATGATCTGTCCGGGTCCCCCGTGGCGTCCAACATTCTCATTCCTACGCGCCCATTGAGCTCCTCCTGGGCACTGACGACATCGAATGACCGGTCAGCGAGATATTTCTCTCGCGACTTCCACGTTGAGAGCATTATTAAATAAGCTTCTTCTGTCTTCCATCCGCAAGACATGAGATCTCCGGGGCTGTGACTTTCGATCTCAGAGAATGGCGTTACCGGCCCGCCGAGTCCTTGCTCGATCGCCTCGACCGGAACCTCGGTGCACGGATCGAACAGGGCCGGCCGCTGCTCGAGCGGCAGGTCCCATGGATTGCCCGGCTGCTCGGTGGCGGAAGTCGAAGTCGGCGTCGCCGTTGTCGTCGTCGATTTCTCGCCGTCGCTCGTCCCGCACCCGGACAGGACGAGGATCGCCGCGACCACCGCGGCGCCTGCTGCTCTACTTTTCCCCACAATCTGTACGACGCCCCGGGACGTCGCGCGGTTCCCCTTGATCCCACCCATTTCCGCCATGGGTTGATTCTGCAGGTCAGGCCACCAGAGTGGTGATGGGACCTCTGGCTCGCGTGCGACGGTCAGTGGAAGTCGCCTTCCGGAAGATGCTCCATCAGCGGCTCGCTTACCTGGTCCATTACAGCGCACGCATTGGGGACTCGCTGGCCGTCAAATTCCTTGTCAAAGTTGTTCAAGTGGACTTGAATCCAGACCGCACCCCGCTCCGTGAAGAGCAGGTGAAGGCACCATCTGTCCGGATCCCCGATGGCGTCCACGAGTCTCATCCCCACGCGCCCGTTGAGTTCTTCACGGGTATTGACGACAGTGAGTTCACGATCTGCGAGGTAGTCCTCTGGAGACTTCCACGTTGTGAGGATGGTCAGTTCGGCGTCGTCTGTCCGCCAGTTGCAGGCCATGCGGTCTCCGGGGCGGTGCCTTTCGTAGCCCCGGACTTGCTCTGCCGGTCGGCCGATTCCGTGCTCAATCGCGTCGATCGGAATCTCGGCGCATGGGTCGAATAGGGCTAGTCGCTGCTCGAGCGGCAGGTCCCATGGATTGCCCGGCTGCTCGGTGGCGGAAGTCGGCGCCGTCGTCGTGCCCTTACCGTCGCCCGCCCCACACCCGGACAGGACGACTGCCGCCGCGACCAGCGCGGCACCTCCTGCTCTACTTTTCCCCACAACCTGTACGACGTCCCGGCGCCGCACCCGGTTCCCCCGAATCCCGCCCTCTTTCGCCATGGGTCGATTCTGCAGGCCAGCGGACCACAACGGCATGTGACCTCGACGGGCCGCAATTTATGCAACGTGCACAATCATCAGGGTTAAGTTCGTCACATCAGACGATGAACACGCAGCTCTGCGGCCGTAGTGTCCTAGGTCACATAGGCAACATCGGTCACCGTCGAGGAGCGCACGTGGAGTTCGAATACCTGCCAGGACCCTTGGCCGCGAAGTTCGGCGACGCACCTGCCGTCGGCGACGACTCCGTACAGCTGTCGTTCCGAGAGCTCGACGCACGCGTGCAGGCTGTGGCGCAGCAGTTCCGTGACCACGGCGTTTCCCGAGGAGACATCGTGGCGGTGATGCTGCCCAACCGTAGCGAGCTTGTGCTGGCGATCTTCGCCGCATGGCACCTCGGCGCCGCGGCGACCCCGATTAACCCGAACTTCACCGCCTCGGAAGCCGACCACCAGATCTCCGACGCCGGAGCGGTCCTCGTGGTGAACGCCGGTCCGGACGCACCCGATGCGGGTCGGCCGTCGATTGGCGTCGATGACCTACGCACGTCCACCGGGGCGACCGTTCCCGCCGCCTCGCTCGTCGGCGATGACCTGGCGTTGGTGATCTACACCAGCGGCTCCACCGGTCGCCCCAAGGGCGTCATGCTCACTCATTCCAACGTTGACGCGATGACCTCGATGATGACCCAGGTCATGCAGATGACCGCCGAGGACCACTGCCTGCTGATCCTGCCCCTCTTCCACGCGAACGCCCTGATGGTCAGCCTCCTGTCGCCATTGCGGGTCGGTGCTCGCCTGTCGATCGTCGGGACGTTCTCCGCCTCCACGTTCTTCGACCGCGTGGAACAGCTCCGACCGACCTTCTTCTCCGCGGTACCGACCATCTACGCCCTGCTCCTCACCCAGGCCGAGGGCCGCGATCCCGACATGTCGTCACTCCGGTTCGCCGTGTGCGGCGCCGCGCCCGCGACACGCGAACTCCTCGAGGCCGCCGAGAACTTCCTCGGCGCACCGATCATCGAGGGCTACGGACTGACCGAGGCCACGTGCGCCTCGGCGGTCAACCCGATCGACGGCCTCCGCAAGCCGGGCACCGTCGGCCCCGTGATCCCCGGCCAGCGCATCCGGATCGTCAACGACACCCTCGAGGACGTCCCCACCGGCTCCCGCGGAGAAGTACTGGTCACCGGGCCGACCGTCATGGCCGGGTACCTGAACAACCCGGAAGCGACCGGGAAAACCCTGGTCGACGGGTGGGTGCGTACCGGCGACGTGGGAGTCCTCGACGACGACGGCTACCTGTCGATCGTCGACCGGATCAAGGACATGATCATCCGCGGCGGCGAGAACCTCTACCCGAAGGAGATCGAGAGCGCGATCGGCAGTCTGTCCGGCGTCCTCGAGGTGGCGGTGGTCGGTCGACCCGACGCCGTCCTCGGCGAGGTGCCCGTCGCGTATGTCGTCCCGTACCCGGAGGCCGAGCTGACCCCCGAGTCCGTGATCGCCCACTGCTCCCAGCACCTGACCAGGGTGAAGGTTCCCGTGGATGTGGAGATCATCTCTGCTCTGCCCAAGAACCCCGTGGGGAAGATCGACAAGCCCGCCCTGCGAGCTGCCTTCACCCCCTGATCCGCCGGGCCGGA
>NZ_BRVN01000051.1 GCF_026011735.1 Dietzia sp. NCCP-2495
GCACCAACCCCACCTAACGGGCTCCAGGGCGTGAGGAACGAATCGGTGACAACTGATCGTTAGTGCCGGGAGGCGCTGGCGGGGAGGATGTCATCATGCCCGGTCCGTACCCCAGAGAGTTCCGCGAAGACGTTGTCGCGGTCGCTCGTCGTCGTGAGAGCGGCGTCACCATCAAACAGATCGCCACCGACTTCGGTATCAGCGAAGCAACGCTGCAGAACTGGCTCCGCCAGGCCGATGTCGAGGAAGGCAACCGGCCCGGCCAGACCGCCGCGGACGCGGCTGAGGCTCGGGAGCTGAAGAAGCGGATCCGGTTGCTGGAGCAGGAGAACGAGGTCCTCCGGCGTGCGGCGGCGTATCTGTCGCAGGCGAACCTGCGCCTCGGTGGCTCCCCAAAATGACGTACCCGCTCGTATCTGAGCTCGCCGACGCGGGGACTCCCGTGACGGTGTCGTGCCGGGTCCTCAAGCTCGCAAGACAGCCCTACTATCAATGGCGCAATGCCCCGATCAGGGAAGCGGATGTGCTCCGCGCGTATCGGATCAACGCGCTGCATGACGCGCACCATGATGACCCGACGTTCGGGTACCGATACCTCGCCGACGAAGCGCGGCGAGCGGGGTGGCGGATGAGCCGCCGGACGGCGTGGAAGCTGTGCTCGCAGGCCGGGATTCTCTCGTCTGCGCAGCGCCGGCGGCGCGGGAAGGGCAAGAAGGCCGGCCCGCCCGTGTTCGACGATCACGTGCAACGAGTGTTCCGCGCCGACGCACCGAACCGGCTCTGGCTCACGGACATCACGGAGCATCGGACGAGCGAAGGCAAGCTCTACTGTTGCGCGATCAAGGACGTGTTCTCCAACCGGATCGTCGGGTACTCGATCTCAGACCGCATGACCGCGAAAATCGCTGTCGATGCTGTCCGAAACGCCGTCGCCCGGCGTGCTGAGGTCGCCGGCTGCATCCTGCACGCCGATAGGGGCAGCCAGTTCCGCTCCCGGGCCATGGCCCGCGAGTTGCGCCGCCACGACATGGTCGGATCGATGGGAAGAGTCGGTGCCGCGGGCGACAACGCTGCCATGGAGTCGTTCTGGTCACTGCTGCAGACGAACGTGCTCAACCAGCAGCGGTGGACAACGCGGCAGGAGCTGCGGCTCGCAATCGTCGTCTGGATCGAGCGGACGTATCACCGCCAACGAGCCCAGGACACCCTCGGCGGCTTGACGCCCATCGAGTTCGAAGCCAAGCTAGCCGAGCCGCTCACACTCGCGGCCTAAACCGAACCTGTCACCAGTTCGTTCCTCACGCCCCCACGCATCCGGGCGCGGCTCGGGCACGCATCCACAACTCGCCGGACAGGGCTCGAGACGTAGACCCGGCACGGCACCGACCTTGTGGAGCTCGCGCTCTTGCCGTCGTCGTCGTCGTTGTCGTGGTCGGACTTGTTGTTGTCGTCGTGGGGCACGGTGACCAGTCGGGCTGGGCGACGTACTCACAGGTCACGGAGGTCCCTCAGCGCGATCCGGGGGAGCGGGGCGCTGGTAGCTCGATTGCCCCCCGCCCCGGTGACCTAAAAGGCGTCAGAATCGCGCGTCGACCTTACTGCCTGAGGCTTGCCACCCATTGCGAGCTCTGGCGAACTCGCTGAGGCACACAAGGATGACGCAGAGGCCGGCGCCTTCGGGTCGACCGTCGTGTTTGGGTATTGATTCCGTGTTGACGTTGCTGGTGACGCTGGCCAAGCGATCGTGCCGGCGACGACGGGGCGCATCATATCGGCGAACAAGGGGTGGAAGCCATTTCGTACGGCGCTCGGCACTGATCGCGGTTGTTTTCGGGTCATCGCTCCACGATGACGATGTCGTCCCTGGGGTCGTCGCCGAGTGACGGAATTGTTCGTGGCTCGCCGATAGCACCCGGAGTGACACCGGTGGACGCGAGTTCTACGAGTGTGTGGTCGACGACGTGTGTTCGAACCGGGTTGAAGACTACTCCGAACGACACGAGAGCGTCAGGCCTGAGTTCCACAACTTTTAGTGACCCGCGTTGATGGCGTCGATGAGGTTGCGGGCGTCTTCATTGACGGTTGGTTCGACGACCATCTCGTGGTCGCCGATGGCGACAACAATGGTGCGCAGGGGTTCGAGGGTGCTGACGATCTTCTTGATCGGTGTGCCGGTGATGTTCGGTAGGTAGCGGGCGACCGCAAGGGCGGCGAATACCACTGTCAGGTGCGCTTCGATTGAGTCGCGGGTTCGGTGGAAGATCGGCCGCGCCTTCAGATCGGATTTGGCCATACGGAAGGACTGCTCGACGTTCCACAGATCGTGATACGCCGCCACAACTGCATGGCCGTCCATGTGGGCTGTGTCAAGGAATGTGGACAGTTCCTCCAGGGGCGCGGAGACGCGCGAGCTGAGGCAATCGGTGTTCGCGTTGGAGGCGCTGAAACCGCCGCCCCGATGTCCCTTGTACTTCGACTACAAAGTGATGGTTAGACGGATCCGGAGGACGAGCAGTGCGTTCAGGTCGGGTCAGAATCGACATACAGGAATGCCGCGACGCTGTCCTTCATCGCCATCTTGATGCGGTACAGTGCATGGCCCGCGAGAAGGGCCTCTAAACCTTTGCGGACCTGGTCGATGGCGGCGTCCGTAC
Source organism: Dietzia sp. NCCP-2495 (assembly GCF_026011735.1). GTDB lineage: Bacteria > Actinomycetota > Actinomycetes > Mycobacteriales > Mycobacteriaceae > Dietzia. The sequence goes on from NZ_BRVN01000051.1 coordinate 2,655, forward strand.
GGGAGTCGGAGTTCTCTTGGTGCTCGGTGGCGATGGCGATGACCCTTGGCGATGAAGTGGTACTGCCCAGCGCTCGGAGTGACCATGGCACGGATGAAGTCGACGCGATCTCTCGCGTCCAACGCCGAGACCAAGTTCAGATCCGAGGTACTGGCGCTCATCGGAATGGTCACGATAAGTGATGGTGGCCACTGGCGTGACGACCCGGTCAGCCTTTCAGGATTCTGCTTGGTGCATCTGGTCTCGGCGTTGTGTGGCGCTATTAAGGTAGCTTGACCTGGGGATTTGGTGTTGTGTTGGG
>NZ_BRVN01000052.1 GCF_026011735.1 Dietzia sp. NCCP-2495
GGTGGCCTCGGTGGGCTCACGCGGCGACTCGTACGACAACGCCCTCGCCGAGGCGTTCAACTCCCTGTTCAAAGCCGAGCTCATCCGCAACCGCCACAAGGGGCCGTGGCGCGACATCGACGACCTCGAGATCGCCGTGGCCGAGTACATTGACTGGTTCAACCACCGCCGAATTCACGGCGAGATCGGCTACGTCCCACCCGCCGAATACGAAGCCCAACACGCGGCGGTCGAACCGTCACCCGAGCCCGTCGACGACCTCGTCGACGCCAGATAACCACCCTCTATAAAACCCGGGGCTTGACAGGCGTTGGATTCTGCCATCGCGAGCCGTGCCGGCTGCGGATTGTCGAAACGCGTCTTATCGGCGCTCGCCCCTATTGCGCAGGTGTCGGGCTATGCGCTGGCGAGTCGCTGGGCGGCCCATTGGTTGAGGGAGACGTGGTTTTCTGCGGCCTCCATCACTAGCCGGCGGTGGACTTCTGCTGAGGTGCGGACGTAGATGGTGCCGCTGTAGGAGCGTTCGGCGAATGGCTGCGGCACGCTCTCGCCTGCGGCGGTGAGGTCGTCCACGACGCCGGCCACGACCTCCACCAGGCCCTGGAGGGCGTCTGCTTGATCCTGCTCGAGGTAGGACAGCGACGGAAACTCCAGCACGGTGGCGACGTACTCGTTGTCGTCGGGGGACCACTGCACTCGGTACGAGTAGCGACGGACATCGATATCGCTCATGACTGCTCCTCCATCTTTTTGATCGCTGCTAGTACTTGTTTGACCTGGTAGGGCTTGGCCTGACCGTTCTTGCCTCGTTGGATGTTCACCCGAGGATCGCCCGGCCAGGGCATTTTGAATACCGCGTGGCTGGTGCCCTGCTGACGAGGCTCACCGAAGACTTGCAGGCACAGGGCGTACAGATCCTTGTAGGACACCGACTTCGGGTTGCGCTCGATTGCTGCCCGGAGCTTGTCCGCCTTTGTCACTACCTCATGCTAGCTTATCCGCTAGCATGAGACCATAGTTGGCACAGCGCTTGTAGTCGCTCATTGGCGAGTGAGGCGCGAATCTGCGCAGAAAATCGGCACGGTCAGTCTTGGATCGACGGTTCATGTCACGCTTGTGAACTGCGAGTTTGACGGAATCCGAGTTATCGGCATGGCCCCCCGGCCGGGGAGGCACGGTCGACCCTCGTCCTAGATCAGGGCGTTCCCGCTGCTTCCACGGTCTCCCGTAGCTCGGTGTAGGTGCACTCGGTGACGCCGGGCAAGGCGGCCAGGCGGTGCAGGACGATCGACTTCTGCCCCGGGACTTGGGTGTTGAGAACGTGGGTAGGTACGACGAGGAAGCGCCAGCGGTCCAGGTTCAGCGGGTCCAGGTCGGCCACGTCAGTGACGTCAAGGACGCAGACAACGTACACATCGGCCTGACGCCGATACTCGGGGTTGTGCTGGCCGGTGTGCGCATCCCACGCGCGGGTCTCCGGGATGCTGACGGTAGGGGTGGAGGCACGAGTCTGCGCCCAGCTCTGGAGGAACGACACCGATTTAACCTCCACCCGCAGTCCGCTTTCGGTGACGATGTCGACGGCGTCCCATTCGACGCGCACCGCGTTGCTCGCCACTGCGAGCGCGCGAGCGACGAGATACTCAGCGAACAGTCCGCGGACGGTGTTGTCGAGCAGGCTCGACATCGACCATCGCCAGAAGTCGATCACCGGCCCGCCCGGGAGATTGTTGCCGCCAGCAGTCAGGGGCTCGTCGCCAGTCATTCGCGCCGGCACGATCACGCCGTGTGGCTCGATGGCGCGTCGAACAGAGAGGCCCGTCCGGCCTTCGGAGCCTGTCTCAGGGGGTGTCACATCTCATCCTCGACAAGCTGATGGCGCGCCCGAGCGTCGACGAGCGCTGCGGGCGATCCGTTCACTACGTGGCGTCCAGAAACGTCGATCCTCTGCACAGTTGTACCCCGCTGATCTGCGTACTTGAAGGAATGCCACATTAGGGGA
>NZ_BRVN01000053.1 GCF_026011735.1 Dietzia sp. NCCP-2495
TTCGGGGCGTTCTTTGTAGGCCTTGCTGTAGGCGGCGAGGATGTCGGCCAGGATCGCGTCGCGTTCGGCTTGGATCTGGGCGGCACGCGAGGCGATGCGGTCCTGTTCGCGCGTGAACTGTCGGCGTTCGGCGCGGCGTGCCCAGCCGGTTTTGGTGGCCCAGCTGGTTCGGGTGCGGCGGCGGGGTTTATCGGGGTCGGTGTGGCGGCGTTGTTGCCGGTCCCAGGCGGTGTTCTCGTCGGCGGTGTGTTGGCTCCGGTAGGTGGCCAGGGGTCCGGCGGGGTGGGTGGTGATGGTGCGGCCGTCGGGTGTGGTGATGGTCAACGTCCCGTCCGCTGTCATGGTGTACTGCCAGTCGTTGAAGGTTTTGAACCGGTGGTGGCGTCGGCAGAGGGCACCGAGGTTTGCCTCCACGGTGTGTCCGCCTGAGGCGGGGTTGGTGTGGTTGTACGGGATGCAGTGGTCCAGGTCGCAGTCCTCTGCGGGGATGGTGCATCCGGGGTGTCGGCAGGTGCCGTCGCGTAGGCGTATCCGGCGGGCGAGTTCGGCGCCGGGTTTGTAGACCAGGGCTGTGTCGGGCCGGTCGGCTGAGCCGGGGGTCGGGTCGACTGGTTCGAGGGTGGCGCCGTCGCAGGTGGCCAGCAGGTCCAGCAGTCCCTGCAGGGCGGCTTCGCCGGTACGGGCGAACTGCACTCCGGCGGTGCCGCCTCCGGGGTGGGTGATGACGGTGACCTTAGGCCGCAACACCAACGCCGAACCCGTGCCACCGGTCGGGGCCTTCGGCCCAGCCGGCCCGGTCGGCCCGGTCGGCTCGGTCGGCCCGGTCGGGTCGGCGTTACTGTCATCACCGGCAGTGCTGGACTGGTCGCTGACATCGTCGGCGGCCTCGGGCGTGGCGGCAGCGGCACTACCAGCACCGGTGTCGGTGTCGGTGTCGGTGTTGGTGCCGGTGGCGGTGTCGCCGCAGCCGAAGGCCATGAGGACGTCGGCGCGGCGCTGGGCGCGGGTGTACACGTGATCACCCTCGTCCCCGTTCCCGCCCTCGTCGTCGTCCTCGTAGTCGGAGGTGTCGGCGTCCATGTCGGGGTCGTGCGTTGACTGATCGTCGGCGGCAGGCCCGGTGGTGTCGGTGTCGTGGGCCGCGTTGTCGGCCGCATCCGCATCCGCAGCGGCTGCGGCGGCTGCGGCGGCTGCGGCGGCTGCGGCTGCGGCTGCTGCGGCTTCTTTTTCTGCGGCGAGGTCGTGGGCGACTTTGGCGTCGATGGCTTCGGCGAGGACGGCGGCTTCGTCTGAGCGCAGGGTGGCGTTCATGGTGGACATGCCGTCCTGGCCTTTGCGGAACCAGACGCCGCGGCGGCGGGCGGCGTCGGTTTTGCGGATGCGGATGCCGTCGGGGTCGTAGCGGCCGATGATCGCGTCAGCGCGGGCGTTGCGGGCGTGATCGCCGACGATGGTGCCGGAGGCGAGGGTGGCCAGGTAGTCGTCGACGACGTGTTGTTGGATGTGGGCCAGGTGATCGTGGTGCACGCACGACATCTGGGCGGCCAGGCCCTGGGCGGTGCGTTCTTCCATGAGGCCGTCGAGCATGGCCTGCAGGATGGCGGGGTAGCGGAAATGCAGGTCCGCGGCGAAGGACAGTATCCGCTCGGCGCGGTCGGATGAGATCGCCAGTTCCCGCACGAGGTAGCTGCCGGCCATGACTTCGGGGGCGATGACCGCGCGCCCGGGGCGGGGTACCTCGGCGTCGTCAGCGCAGTCGGGGTGGTCGATGCAGCGGGCCATCACCTCGTGGGCGGCCTTGTACCGCAGGCCGGTGGCACGATTTTC
>NZ_BRVN01000054.1 GCF_026011735.1 Dietzia sp. NCCP-2495
CCGACTTGGCTCAAATTGAAGTGACGTAGACTATATTGACGCGTTGGCCTGCGGGTATGGGTGTTCAGATTCGGGTTTTTCCGCACTAAGAGGGTGGTGTGGGGGTGGCCGGTAGATTCTCCTGGTGTGAGCCCGTATGTCCGCACGGTCAAGACCGCCTCTGGAGCGCGAGCCGTGCAGGTCGTGTACTCAGAGCACCGCGGCTCCAAGAAACTCAAACACGTCGGTTCGGCCCACACTGATGAGGACTTGACGCTGCTTCGGGCGAAGGCGCAGGAGATCATCGAGGGCGAGCAACAATCCCTTGACCTGGGCATCGATGTCACGCCGGCGGGGACTGGGTCGAAGCAGTCTCCGTTGGCGGTCACCGGTGAGCGTGCTGGCTACCTCATCGATGCCATCACCGGCGCCTACCGGGCCCTCGGCTTCGATGCCGCCACCGATCACGACTCGGTGTTCGCCGATCTGGTGATGGCCAGACTCGTGCAGCCGGGCTCGAAGCTGGACTCGGTGGAAACCCTGTCGGAAATCGGGGTGGCCTCGGCCAGCTACGCCACCATCAAGCGGCGTCTCCCGTCGTATGCCGAGCCCGGTTTTCGGGACCGGCTGACCGCAGCCAGCGCGGCCCACGCAGGCATCGGACCTGGGGTGATGGTGCTTTTCGACGTGACGACTTTGTACTTCGAGACCGACGAACCGGACGATTTCCGCAAGCCAGGATTCTCCAAAGAGCGACGGCTGGAACCACAGATCACCGTCGGCCTGCTCGCCGATGCCTCCGGGTTCCCACTGGCCGTGGGGGCCTTCGAGGGGAACTTGGCCGAGACCCGCACGATGCTGCCGATGCTCGAACGCTTCGCTGGCACCTACAACGTGGACGACATCACCGTCGTCGCCGACGCCGGCATGTTCTCCGACGGCAACAAGAAGGCCATCGTGGATGCTGGCCTGCACTACATCCTCGGCGTACGCACCCCGGATGTGCCGTACCCCCTACAGGCGTGGAGGAAAGCCAATCCGGAGGCGGAGTACACCGATGGGCAGATCTGGAGTACTGCGGACCGCTCCGGGCGCGGCCCCGACGGGGTACCGCACTCGATCACCTACTACCAGTACTCGTGGAATCGGGCTCGCCGCACTCTCAAGGGCATCGCCGAGCAGGTCGACAAAGCCGAGAAAGCCGTCACCGGGAAGATCGCGATCAAACGCAACCGGTTCGTGGACCTGAAGGCACCGAAGAAGCAGGTCAACTGGGCCCTGGTCGAGAAGAATCGGGCCCTGGCCGGAGTCAAGGGCTACCAGACCTCACGCGTGGACCTGACGGCCGAGCAGGTGATCTCGGCGTACCGGCAGCTGCTGAAGATCGAGAAGACGTTCCGGATGTCCAAATCAGACCTGAAAGCCAGGCCGATCTACCACCACACCCGCCAGTCCATCGAGGCCCACCTGACCGTCGTCATGGCCGCGATGGCCGTCGGTCACCTGCTGGAGAAACGCTCCGGTTCATCCATCAAGCGCCTGGTCAGGACCCTCAAGCGCTACCGCACCTTCGAGCTGACCATCGCCGGGCAAACCGTCCACGCCGCCTCCCCGGTAACCACCGAGATCGCCGACCTGATCGACCGACTCAACGCCCCCGACCTTCCGCACTAAATTGAGCCAAGTCGG
>NZ_BRVN01000055.1 GCF_026011735.1 Dietzia sp. NCCP-2495
AGGTCACAGGCCTCGATCTTCACCGTGCAGCCCGGGTGGCGGCAACTACCGTCACGCATCCGGATCCGGGTGGCCAACGCCGTACCGGGCCGGTACCGCAACGCCTGATCGGGATCGTCAGCCACCCCGGCTGCCGGATCGAGATACTGGATGCTCGCGGCATCCGAGGCGGCGAACATCTCCAGCACCGCCAACAGAGCGGCCTCGCCGCTGCGGGCGAACTCCACATGAGCCCGATCGAACCAGCGACCCCGCCCGGCCGGGGCGATGATCGTCACCTTCGGACGCAACACCACCGACCCCGCAGAACCGCCCGCAGCAGCGGCGGACGCAGCGCCAGCACCAGTGTCGGTGCCAGTGCCAGTGCCAGTGCCAGCGTCACTGCCAGTGCTGGTGTCGGTGTCGGTGCCGGTGCCGGTGCCGGTGCCGGTGGTGTCTGAAGCGTTGCCGGATGCGGCGCCGGAATCAGAGTCCGTGTCACCGGTTGTGGCGTCGCCGCAGACGAACGACATCAGGGCATCAGCCATGCGCTGCTTGTGACTGTACGGCTCGTCGCCATCCCGGCCGGGCTGGCCGGGCTGGGCGCCGGAGGTGGTGTCGCTGGCGCCGGAAGTGTGTGCTGCCTCAGCCGCTGCTTCGGCTTCGGCGGCGGCGTCTTCGGCGGCTTTGTCGGCGGCGACCTTGTTTTCGAGGGCTTCGGCCAGGACGGCGGCCTCATCGGCACGCAGTTGGGCGTACAGCGAGGACATGCCATCACGGCCCTTGGAGATGCTCACGCCTCGGTCGCGTCCGGCGTCGGCTTTGCGTTCGCGGACCGCGGCCCGGTCCCGGCGGGAGATGATCTCGTCGATCCGGGAGCGGATGGCTTTGCGGGTGGGACGCTTACCGGATTCGACCGCGTCGAGATAGTCGTCGACCACCTCCTGCTGCACCCGCAACACGAACTCGTCATCCACGGTGCTCATCTGCTCGGCCAGTACTTTCGCCGCGGCCAGGTCCATCCGCCCGTCCAGCATGGCCTTGAGGATGGCCGGGTACCGGAAATGCAGGTCCGCGGCCAGCGACAACATCGCCTCGGCGACATAGTCGGTGACCGGGAACATCGCGATCAGATGCGAGCGCGCCATCACGTCCGCATCGACCACAGAATGACCAGGACGATCAAAATCCTCGATGCACTCCGGCAACGCCAGACAGTCGAGCATCACCTGATGCGCCGCCACCAGACGCTGACCCACCGCACGATTTTCCGCCTCCCACGCCACCCGCGCCGCACGCGAAGACCCCGACACCGCACCAATACGCCCCGAACCCGACCCCGTCGACGGCGCATCCGCATACGACCCCGGACCGGAATCAGGGCTGGCAGACGACTGGGACCGGGAATGGGATCGGGATCGGGATCGGGATCGGGAGTCAGCAGGGGAAGGCGCACCGGCGACGGGGCGGGAATCGGTCGAGCGGCGAGAATCAGCGGCGGAGGAGGAACCGGGGAAGGGGCGAGAGTCGGCGGAGGGCGGTGAACCGTCAGAGGAAGGTGAATCGGCAGGCGAGTGAAAACCCTCAGACGGGACGGAGCCGGCGTAGTCGTTGTCGTCGT
>NZ_BRVN01000056.1 GCF_026011735.1 Dietzia sp. NCCP-2495
GGCTCTTCCGGTTCCGGCGTGCGTAGGTGGGGTTTGCCGGTGATGCGGTGAGGCACAAGATGTAGGGGTCCTGGGGCGTGTGAAGATGCAGGTTCTCACACCGCGCATCGAACACCCCAGGACCCGTCTTGAACGCTACCGCCAGCCTGCTCGCCGACACCATTTGCCGCACCGTTGAGCTCGGTGTCACGATCACCGACGCCGCTGTTGCCGACGAGATCACCCACCTGTTCTGCTCTCCGGTCACCACTGACCCCGTCTGTGATGAGTGCGGGATTGCAGGGCGGTTGCGTGATCATGTTGTGCGCGAGGTGACCGATGTACCGATCGTGGGGCATCCCACCAGATTGCACATCCGGCTACCGCGGTTCACCTGCGACAACGAAGCCTGTGCAACGAAGATTTTTCAGCAGCGGATGCCGCAGTTGGCCGAGCCGCGGGCCAAGACCACCCGACGTTGCACCCGCTGGATCCTGCAGCGCCTGGCGATCGACCGCACCAGCGTTGCTGGAGTGGCAAAGTCCCTCGGACTGGGGTGGGACCTGGTCAACGACCTGGCGATCTCCAAGATCCGCGAGATGGTCTACGACCAGCCCGGCCACCTGGACGGGGTCCGCGTTCTCGGCGTCGATGAACACAAGTGGAAGCATGTCCGCGGTGACGGGACCTCGTCGTTTGTGACCGTCCTGGTCGACCTCACCCCGGTGGTGGATGGTACCGGTCCGGCCCGGCTGTTGGACATGATCTCCGGCCGCTCAGCGAAGGTCCTCACTGACTGGCTGGACGCCCGTGATCAGGGGTTCCGTGACCGGATCAAGGTGGTGACCCTGGACGGGTTCGCCGGCTACCATTCGGCGACCGCCAAGGCTGTGCCCGAAGCGCGGACGGTGATGGACCCGTTTCACGTCGTGCACCTGGCGGCCGAGAAGATGACCCTGTGCCGCCAGCGGATCCAGCAGGACACCACCGGGCACCGCGGCCGCACAGGTGACCCCCTGTACGGGATCCGGCGGACCTTGAACACCCGGGCCGAACTGCTCACTGACAAGCAGAAGGTGCGCCTGTTCAAGGCGTTCACCGCCAACGATGCGCACGCCGCGGTCGAGGTCACCTACGGCGTCTACCAGGCATTGATCGCCGCCTACGAACACCCGCGGCGCCGAGACGGCAAGATCGCGATGTACAAGCTGCTCAAATCGATCCGGGCCGGCGTCCCGAAAAAGCTGCCCGAGCTCGCACAGCTGGGCCGGTCTCTGTGGAAACGGCACCGCGAGATCTTGGCCTACTTCGACACCGGAGCCTCCAACGGGCCCGTCGAAGCCATCAACGGCAGGCTCGAGCACCTCCGCGGGATCGCCCTGGGCTTCCGAAACCTCAAGCACTACATCTTGCGGTCACTCATCCACTCCGGACAGCTCCAGGATCGGATCAACGCACTCTAAATCCGGAAGAGCCA
>NZ_BRVN01000057.1 GCF_026011735.1 Dietzia sp. NCCP-2495
ATTCAATCGGTCGTCGCAACACTTGACGTTTGTAGTGACTGTAGATGTTCGTCAAGGGCTTCGGCGGGAGTTCGCCACCCAAGCGTCTTTCGTGGCCGTGTGTTGAGGGTGTGTGCGATGGCTGCAAGGTCTTCTGCGGTCCAGCGGGAGAGGTCGGTGCCCTTCGGGAAGTACTGGCGCAGCAATCCGTTCGTGTTCTCGTTAGAGCCCCGCTGCCAGGGGCTGCGGGGGTCGGCGAAGAACACCGGCAGACCGGTCTCAACGGTGAACTGGGCATGCGCCGACAGCTCTTTGCCGCGGTCCCACGTCAACGAGCGCAGGAGGTGCTCGGGTAGGTCGGTGATCGTCCTGGCCAGCGCCCGCGACATGCTCTCGGCGCCGTATCCGGACAGCGCGGGCCCGTTCTTCACTCGTGGCGTTTGCCCGTAGCCCTCCTCGCGGGGCAGATGCACGAGCATGGTGAATCTCGTGGTGCGCTCAACAAGGGTGCCGATTGCGGAGCGGTTGAGGCCAATGATCAGATCGCCTTCCCAGTGCCCGGGCACGGCCCGGTCCTCGGCTTCGGCGGGGCGCTCACTGATCAGGACTTTGTCGTTCACGTGCGCCCACGTGGCCGAACGGGTGCGCTCGCGCGGCACCCGCAGAGCGCGGCCCGTGCGCAGGCAGGTCACGAGTTCCCGCTTGAGAGCACCGCGCCCTTGGATGTAAAGCGCCTGGTAGATGGCTTCGTGGGAGATGCGCATGGACTCATCTTCCGGGAAGTCGACCTTCAGGCGGTTGCTGATCTGCTCGGGGCTCCAGCCCTTGACCCACCGGCGATCGCCTCGATGCGGCTTGTTGCGGCCCGCCCATTTTGCTTCCTCCGGCCCGTCGACCGGGGCTCCGTCACTGTCGGTGATCCTGCCGGCCAGTCGGTCCTGGACGTACTCGCGCAGGGGCTCGTTGCCGACCAGCTTCGCCTCTTTGGGGCGGGCGGCGAAGATCTCCGACTTCCACTGCGCAACCGATGCCCGGTACTCGAGCTTGCCGCCGCGAGTGGCAGCGTTGCGGCGCAGTTCGCGCGAGATCGTCGACGGCGCGCGATCCAGTGTGCGGGCGATTTCGCGTACCCCCTTACCCTCGGCGACCATCACCGCAATCTCTTCGCGCTCAAAGAAGGACAAGTACCGGGAGGACACATCCGTGGCCAGGTGTAGCGGCATGCCACCACGATGGCGGAACCACCGCGTGCCGACGGCACTCGACACGCCGACCGCCGCGGCGGCCTGCTCGCTGGTGACCCCCGTGGCGATCTGCTTCCAGAACAACCGCTCCACCTCACGACGGTGCGAGGGCCGGCCCGGCGACTTCAACGCCGACCTTCCCGTGAGCTCCTTCATCCATCCTGCAGGCCTACCCACAATCCACCTCCATTACCTGGGGTGTTGCGACGACCAGTTGAATCTGCC
>NZ_BRVN01000058.1 GCF_026011735.1 Dietzia sp. NCCP-2495
TCACGGATTCCATTTATCGACCCGCGGGTTAGGCGTGACCAGGTAGCGCTAGAAGCCCGCAGATCGTGTACAAGCAGTCACGGAGAGAAATACAGAACGGCCGGCCCCGCTGTGCGGGAACCGGCCGTCACCAACACCACAGACCGTGATCGCGGTGTAGTTGTGTGGGTTCAGCGCTTCTTCTTGGGTGACACTCGGATGGTGATGGACCCGGTCACCGGCTCCACGCCTGCGTCGTCGAGGAAGGTCAGGGGGACCTCGATGTCCTGGCCGGCCGTGATGGAGTCGAAGTCCGGGATCGTTTCCCATTCGGCAGTCACCGTCAATCCACCGGTCGACTTTGCCGGGTAGCGCACGTTCATGCCCACCGGGATCCACCGGTGAGTGGTCGGAACCGTCGCCTCCGCGAGCATCCCCATCGCGAACTCGGCGAGATTACACGCTGCGATCACATGGAAGGTTCCGATGTGATTGCGGTTGCCCCACCAGCCCGGCCCGCGGACGACGCAGCGGCCCGGACGCATCTCGGTGACATGGGGGAGGGCTGTGCGAAAGTAGGGCGCCTTGAAGCTGACTGCGGCCGTGAACAAGCGAGAACCGAAGGGAAGTCGGCTCGCCTGCTGCCACAGTTTGTAGGTAGCGGTGCTGGCAGCGTCGCTGATGGTTGTGGCGGGAGAGTTCTTGGTCATGGCGACTATGTTACTCGCCGGTAAGTTGGTTTGGAAGGCCCATGTGGCTGTGGGCCTGGCCGAGCCGTCTACATCTTCTGGTGGGTCTACGCGAGTATCTGGGCGCCCGATCTGAGGAGCTCGTGTAGGCGGGACTGGTCCGCATGGGGTTCGCGAACCCATAGCTGGTAGGCAGACAGGGCGATCCCCAGGGCGGCGTGACCAATCGATGAGGGGACGAGATCGTCCTCGGTCTCACCGCGTCGGTGCGCCACGAAACCGGCGACTGCTCGACGCCAGTCCGCGTAGACCAAGGTTGAATGCGCCTGGAGCTCGTCGACGTCGAGTAGCAACCGCATACGGGTCCGGTGTACCTCGGTTTGAGAATCGGGAAATGTATTGAACTCGACCAAGGCGTCCGCGAGTGCATCGCGGAGCGGCGTGGAGTCCGGCACCTGATCGAGATAATCGAGCATGTGATTGATCTGCTCGTCGAACTCCCCCCAGGCGATGGCGGCCTTTCCGGGGAAGTATCGGAACAGGGTCCTTCTCGAGATGTGAGCCGCTTCGGCGATCTGATCCACGCTCGTGGCTTCGTACCCGCATCGGGAGAACAGTTCGAGCGCGACTGTGACGATCGAGCTGCGCGTAGTCGACGGACGACGTCCCGGAGTGCGCCCTGACGGACTCGTCTGCTTCTCCATGGGGAGAAAGTTTAGG
>NZ_BRVN01000059.1 GCF_026011735.1 Dietzia sp. NCCP-2495
GGGGCTGGTGCATGAGTAGGTGACATCTGATCTGGCTTGCCCTGACGGGGTGGCCTGGAAGGATGTTGTTGTGCCCAAGCCCTATCCTCAGGAGTTCCGCGACGACGTTGTCCGCGTCGCTCAGAATCGTGAAGACGGTGTGACGCTCGAGCAGATCGCTGCCGACTTCGGGATCCACCCCATGACGTTGCAGAAGTGGATTCGCAAGGCCGACGTGGAGGCCGGGATCAAGCCTGGCACCACGTCGGCCGAATCGCGTGAGCTGCGCGAGGCCAAGCGGCGTGTGCGCCTGCTTGAACAGGAGAACGAGGTCTTACGCCGGGCGGCGGCGTACCTGTCCCAAGCGAATCTGCCGGGAAAAGGTGGTACCCGCTCGTGAGTGAGCTGGCCGCTGACGGCATCCCCGTCTCGGTGGCGTGTCGGGTACTCAAGATCGCTCGCCAGCCCTACTACCGGTGGCGCAAGAACCCGATCACCGATGCCGAGCTCGCCGAGGCGTACCGGGCCAACGCCCTGTTCGACGCCCACCGCGAAGACCCGGAGTTCGGCTACCGCTACCTCGCCGACGAGGCCGAAGCCGCAGGCGAGAAGATGTGTCGGCGGACGGCGTGGCGGATCTGCTCCGCCGGCGGCTGGACCAGCGACATCAGCAAGAAGGGACGGGGTCGGCATCGCAAGGCCGGCCCGCCCGTGCACGACGACCTCGTGGAGCGGGACTTCACCGCGGCTGGTCCGAACGAGTTGTGGCTGACCGACATCACCGAACACTGGACAGCCGAGGGCAAGCTGTACCTGTGCGCGATCAAGGACGTCTACTCGGGGCGAATCGTCGGATATTCGATCGACTCGAGAATGAAATCCCGCCTGGCGGTCAGCGCTCTCAACAGCGCCGTCGCCAGACGGGGCGACGTGACCGGCTGCGTTCTGCACAGCGATAGAGGGTCGCAATTTCGCTCGAAGAAGATGCAGAAGGCCATCACCCGGCACGGCATGCTCGGGTCGATGGGCAGGGTCGGTGCGTGTGGTGACAACGCGGCCATGGAGAGCTTCTTCTCGCTGCTACAGAACAACGTCCTCGACCGCCGATCCTGGGCCACCAGAGACGAGCTCCGCGCGGCCATCGTGCACTGGATCGAACGGACCTACCACCGCCGCAGACGACAAGACCGCCTCGGCAGATTGACCCCCATCGAATTCGAGACAATCATCAACCACGAGGCCCCTCAGGCCGCGTGACTAACCGTGTCACCTACTCATGCACCA
>NZ_BRVN01000060.1 GCF_026011735.1 Dietzia sp. NCCP-2495
CTGACCGTCGCGGTGGCTGACTAGAAGCGGATTTGTCGGCCCGCTCGGGGGATCGCTACGCACGCGACCGGACGGGCGTTTGTGACCTCATAGGAGCTTGGTTCAGAAGCCCCGCCACTGTCTTGTCCGCCCGCCTGGCCGGCGCGTGCTGCCCCACCGGGATCAACGAGAAAGGCAGCAGTGACCATGATGTCCGATCAGCACGTGCATGTCATCGCCGGAGTGGATACGCATGGCCAGACCCATCACGCGGCGGTGATCGACTCCCTCGGGCGGCATCTGGCCGACCGAGAGTTCCCGGCCACGGGTTCCGGGTACCGGCAGCTACTTTCATGGCTCGGCGGCCACGGCACCGTGCAGGCCGTTGGGGTCGAGGGCACCGGAGCCTACGGCGCCGAGCTTTCTCGGGTGCTGGCCCGGGCCGGACTACCGGTGGTCGAAGTCGACCGACCCGACCGCAAGACCCGGCGGATGAAGGGCAAGTCCGACCCGATAGACGCCTATGCCGCTGCTACCGCGGTCGCCTCCGGGCGTGCCACTGGCGTGCCGAAGACCCGCGACGGGATCGTGGAGGCCGTCCGGGCCTTGCGTGTGCCTCGGCGCTCCGCGGTCAAGGCCCGCACCCAAGCGATCAACCAGGCCAGGCAGCTGGTGATCACCGCTCCGGAGGAATTGCGAGCCCAGTTGCGTGGCCTGCCCGCCCGCGAGCTGGCCGCAGTCTGCGCCCGGTTCCGTCCCGGCGACCTCGCTAGTCCCCTCGGCGCGACCAAGGCGGCACTACGCATTCTGAGCCGCCGGATCCTGGCACTGAGTGAGGAGATCGCCGACCTCGACGTCGAGCTGAAAGCCCTGACCGCGCAGACAGCTCCGACCCTGATGAACCGCATGGGCGTGGGACCTGACGTCGCCGGGCAGCTTCTGGCCACCGCGGGCGACAACCCAGACAGGCTGCGCTCTGAAGCTGCGTTCGCGCACCTGTGCGGCGTGGCCCCGATCCCTGCCTCTTCAGGACGACGAGACCGACACCGACTCAACCGCGGTGGCGACCGGGCCGCGAACCACGCCCTGCATACCATCGCACTGAGCCGCATGCGCTGGGACGAACGCACCCGCTCCTACGTTGACCGACGAACCGCGCAAGGCCTGTCCAAGAAAGACATCATGCGCTGCCTCAAACGCCACATC
>NZ_BRVN01000061.1 GCF_026011735.1 Dietzia sp. NCCP-2495
AAGTTCCGCGAGCAGCTCGACGCCCGGTTCGCGCACCTCTACCACGATCTCGAACAGGGCACGGACCCGCACGCCTACATCGACCCCTACGCCGACATCCCGTCCTTCCGTAAGCGCGACGCCGCCCGCGAGGGCCTGGTCGACCTGGTCTCGGCGATCATGGACGAGCGGATCGCCAACCCGCCCGCCGACAAGGACGATCGCGACCTGCTCGACGTCCTGGTGTCGGTGAAGGACGAGGACGGGACCCACCGGTTCACCCCCGACGAGGTCACCGGCATCTTCATCTCGATGATGTTCGCCGGCCACCACACCACCTCCGGCACCAGCGCCTGGATGCTCATCGAACTCCTGAAGAACCCCGACTACATGGCCGAGGTGCTGGCCGAGCTCGACGAGATCTACTCGGACGGGGCGGAGTACTCGTTCGGCGCCCTGCGGCAGATGCCCAAGGTCGAGAACGCCCTCAAGGAGACGCTGCGGCTGCACCCGCCGCTGATCATCCTCATGCGCGTGGCGCAGGAGGACGTGCGGATCGGCGACTACGTGGTGCGCGCGGGACAGACCGTGGCCGCCTCACCGGCGGTGTCCAACCGGCTGCCCGAGGATTTCCCCGACGCCGACTCCTTCGACCCGGACCGCTACGACGAGCCGCGACAGGAGGACATCGTCAACAGGTGGACCTGGATCCCGTTCGGCGCCGGACGCCACCGGTGCGTGGGTGCCGCGTTCGCCCAGCTGCAGATCAAGGCGATCTTCTCGGTCCTGCTGCGGGAGTACGAGTTCGAACTCGCCCAGCCCGCCGACAGCTACCACAACGACCACTCGAAGATGGTCGTCCAGCTGGCCCAGCCGTGCGTGGTCCGCTACCGCAAGCGGAAGCGCTGAGGGAACAGGAGAGTCAGATGCGAGTGGAGGTCGACTTCGACCTGTGCCAGGGACACGCCGAGTGCCAGGCCGAGGCCCCCGACTGGTTCACCGTCGGCAAGGGCTCGGGGGCCAAGGTCCGTGCCAAGCGGGGTGAGGTCCCCGCCGATCAGCTCGAGGCCGTCAAGGCCGCCGTCAAGTACTGCCCGACCCAGGCGCTCCGCCTGGTCGACAACTAGAGGACCACAGGGAGTGGACGACGTGACCAGATACAACCGCGCCGAGATCGCCGAGTTCGTC
>NZ_BRVN01000062.1 GCF_026011735.1 Dietzia sp. NCCP-2495
AACGCCGCGGTCACTGTGGTGAATCAACCCGCCCAGGTCGTCGCCGGCGTGGGTGCGCTGCCAGATCGCCATGTTCAACGCGTCCAAGGCCAGGTCGGTGTACAGATTCTTGGACAGCTGCCACCCCACGACCATCCGCGAATAGACGTCGATGATGAACGCCGCGTACACCCACCCGGCGTAGGTGCGGACGTAGGTGATGTCGGCGACCCACAGTTGGTTAGGTCGCTCGGCGACGAACTTGCGTTCCACCAGGTCAGCGGGCCGCTCGGTCTCGGCCTTCGGGCGGGTGGTGCGCGGGGACTTGGCCCGTTGGACCCCTTTGAGACCTTCGGCTCTCATGAGGCGTTCGACGGTGCAGCGGGCGACCTGGTGGCCGGCGCGGCCCATCTCCTTCCACATTTTGCGGGCGCCGTACACGTGGTAGTTCTCCTCGTACATCGTGGTGATCGCGGCAGTCAGTTCGGCGTCGCGAACCGACCGAGCTGAGGGCGGGCGGGTCTTGGCGGCGTAGTAGGACGAAGGCGCGATCGCGGCGCTGGTCTCGGCCAGGGCGTCGCAGATCGGCTGGACACCGTGTTCGTCCTTGTGGCGGTCGATGAACTCGACCTTCAGCGCTGTGGACGGTCCAGCTCCGCTGCGAAGAAAGCCGACGCCTGCTTCAAGATCGTGTTTGCCCGCCGTAGCTCGCGGTTCTCCTTCTCCAGCTGGGCCAGGCGGGCGTCGCGATCGGCGGACACCGACGAGGCGTCTTGGCCCTCGGCCTGGGCTTTGCGCACCCAGGTCCGTAGCGCTTCGCGGTGCACGCCGAGCTGCTCGGCGACCCGCACGATCGCACCGTGTGAGCGATCGGGGTCGGCCAAGGCTTCCAACGCCATTCGTGTGGCTCGTTCACGAAGCTCGTCTGGGTACTTGCGAGGTGCTCCCATGGTTCCAATGATCCCTTCCCGGGTAATCGATGTCTCCATCAAACCCGGGGCGATTCA
>NZ_BRVN01000063.1 GCF_026011735.1 Dietzia sp. NCCP-2495
GGGCGATCGTCAACACCACCTACAGTCCGTCGGTGATGGACGCCAACCTCGACGACATCGACTTCACCTCTGCCTACCGCGTCGTCAGCGGTGCTGCGTTGGGTGGTCCGTCGGGGATCGACATGGCGCGGATCTGGAACACCGACGACCTTCCCCGACCCGCCCCGGCCGCAGCACCGAACGCCGACGCTGTCGCGGCGTATGCCGGCTCCGCACCCGGAGGAACAGGTGGAGCCGCAGCCGGCGGCGGGGCCGGCACAGGGGCTAACGGTGCAGGCGTGGCCGGAGCGGCGGGGGCGATGCCCACGGTCGATGCAGCAACTGAGCAGGCTCTGCTGGCATCACGCGGCGACTCTGGTGCGGCGGTGTTGGCCGGGCCTGGTGGTGCCGGTGGCACCGGTGGAGCGGGCGCCGGTGGCGCGGGTGGTGTGAACGCGGCGACGACCGCGGCCGGGGCACCATTCGCCCCCATCGCCACCGGACACGGCGCCGGTGGCGGTGCCGGGGCGGGCGCGGCCGGAGCCCGAGGCGGTCGTGGATCGAATAATGGCCGGAATCGTAGGCAGGGGTTCGGCAATGCCGCTGGCCTGATCGGAGGCGGTGGTGCCGCTGCCGCTGGTGCGGGCGCGATGCGCATGGGCGGGGCCGGGACACTGGCCGGACTCGGCTCGGCCGCAGGACCGGGTGCGGGCGGGCCGATCGCGGGTTCGCCCGGGCTGGGAGCAGGATCGGTCCCCGGAGCCGGTGCTGCTACTGGTGGGGCGGGCGCGGTGTCGTCGTCGTCCGGTGGTGCCGCGGCAGG
>NZ_BRVN01000064.1 GCF_026011735.1 Dietzia sp. NCCP-2495
GGCTTGAGGGCGGCGGTGACCTGCCCGGTAGCGATATCCAGCGCCGCGAACAAGGTGGTGGTGCCGTGCCGGACGTAGTCGTGGCTGCGCCGCTCGATCAGTCCCGGCTGCATGGGCAAGATCGGCTGCGTCCGATCCAGCGCCTGGATCTGAGATTTCTCGTCCACGCACAGCACGATCGCGTTCTCCGGGGGCGCCAGGTACAGACCGCAGATGTCGGTGACCTTGCCGACCAGCTCGGGATCGGTAGAGAACCGGAACGACTCGGCCCGCCACGGCTTGATCCCATAGGCTCGCCACGCCGTGACCACCGTCGAGGCCGAGACCTTCAACCGCGCCGCCAGCAACCGCGACGACCAGTGGGTCACGCCCAAACTCTTCGGCGGCGGCATCAACGTCGCCGTCACGATCGCCGCGTGATCAATCGTGCGCGGCCTGCCAGAACGTTTCTCATCGACCAGGCCCGCGATGCCCTTGTCCTCATACCTGGATCGCCACAGATTCACCTTCGGACGCGACGCTCCAGCCAGCTCCGCGATCTCAGCATTGCGCCGACCCTCCGTGGCCAGCAACACGATCCGCGCCCGCTGCACCATCCCCGCCGACATCGACTGCGCACGGGTCATCCTCTCGAGCTCCTCGCGATCGCCGGGACGCAACATCAATGCCGGGGCAGGTCGATTCGCCATGCCCCATGATTTCACAAACCCAACCGTAAAACTACTTCACACGCGCGACACTAGG